>NZ_JBVJHI010000006.1:0-559434 GCF_055586885.1 Micromonospora sp. NPDC048907 | reverse complement strand
AGGCCACCGACATCGTCCACCAGCACTGGAACAGCTGACCCAACGCAAACTGGCCGGCACCCCGGAACACGGGGTGCCGGCCAGCGGCGTATCCGGGTCAGGCCGGGCGCAGGACGAACGTCCAGGTCGTGGTCGTCGTGCTGGCCGCCGCGCCCACCGCGGCCAGGCCGCCGTAGGTGCCGGCCGGCACGCTGCTGCCCGAGTCGGCGAGGAGGGCGGTCACCCGTCCGCCGCCGGTCTGGGAGCTGTTGCTGCGCACGTCGACGCCGGCCGGCGGGGTCAGCGCCGTGGACGCCGCGTCGCCGTGCAGCCAGTACGACACGGCCCAGCTCTGCTCGGCGGTGACCGGGGCGTACGGGGTGATGCGGGTGGCGGTGCTGGCCGGGTCGGTGGCCCGGGCGAAGACCGGCGCGCTCGGGGCGGCGCCCCGGTACGCGGCCACCACCAGGTTGCCCTTGGCCTGGCTGTCGAGGGCGACGCGTACCGCGGTTCCGGCGTCCCCGGCGGCGGCGACCTTCCACCAGGCGGTGGTGGTGGCGAAGCCACCGTCGAGCCGGTCGAGGCGGGTCCAGCCGGTGACCCCGGTGGGCTCACCGGTGCCGGTGTGGGTGTTCTGGCTGAGCAGGAGCAGCAGGGTGTCGCCCGGCTGGACGGTCGGCGGCACGGTCACCGCGTGGCTGGTCCAGTTGGCGTTCGCGGTGGCCTGGCCGACGAAGGCGATCCGCTCGGGCACCGGCGCGACGGTGACGTCGACGGTCGCCGTGCCGGTGGCACCCCGGTCGTCGGTGACCGTGAGGGTGACCGGGTAGGTGCCGGCCGCCGCGTACGTGTGCGAGGTGGTCGGCACGGAGACGGTGTCGGTGGTGGACCCGTCGCCGAAGGCCCAGTGGTGGTCCTGGATCGCGCCGTCGGCGTCGGTGGACCCGGCGGCGGAGAAGGTGCAGACCAGCCCGGAGCAGGACGGGACGAGCCGCGCCACCGGCGGCTGGTTGGCGGGGCCGCCCGAGCCCTTGAGGATCTTCACGTAGTCGATGTCACCGGCGAAGTAGTCGCAGGTGACCTCCACGCCGTCGCACTGGCTCTTGCCGCCGATGGAGAGCTGCTTGGTGTTGGCGATGGTGCCGGTCGGCCCGTTCAGCCGGCTGGTCCGCACCCCGTCGACGTACATCTCCACGTAGCTGGCCGTGCGGTTGCAGGTGACCGTGTGCCACTGCCCGTCGGAGATGGGCACGTCGGTGTAGCCGGTGCGGGAGGCGCCGTCGCCGCCCCGGAACAGGCACTTCGGCTTGCCGCCCGGGGCCTCGAACTTCCAGTAGCCGCCGACGGTCGCGCCCTGTCCCTTCTGGAGGATGTTCCCGAAGGAGTACGTGGTCCGGTAGCGGATGGTGAAGGAGAAGTCCCCGGCGTCCGGGTTGAAGTCGGTGGTGTGCGGCACCACGTTCACGTGGCCCGGGACGTACTCCTGGTCGGTGGGCAGGTGGGTGGCGAACCGGTGCCCGGTCGCGCCGGCGTAGAGCGCGCCGGTGACGACCTCCGCGCCGATGGCGCCGTTGCGGCCGTTGCCGCTGCTGTCCCTGAGCACCGTCGACCCGGCCGGCTCGTCCATGCTCCAGAACGCGACGGTCCGGGTGGCGGTCGCCTGCGCGGGCGAGGCGCCCAGCCCCACGCCGGTGGCCACGAACAGCGCGGCCACACCCAGCCGGGCGGCTGTGCGCCGCCACCGTCCCTGCCTGACTGACCGCATACGATCGCCTCCCAGCTCCACGGGCCATCACCCTGTCACGCTGCGGGCCAGCGGTTCCATAACCCGTTGGGCGGATCGGTACCAGTTCCTCCGTGTGGCCGGGCGACCGATGTGGCCAGTGGCCGGCGACCCGGCGGACCGCGGGCGGCGGCGACCGGCGGCACGATCCACCCGATGTCGGCGGTCGACGGCACGATGGCCACCACCGCCCGTACCCCTCGGAGCCGCCGTGATCCGCTACGTGACGAAGCGTTCCTGTCGCCGGTCGGTTCGGGCGGAAGAAAGAAGGCCCGCCACCGCGGGCGGTGACGAGCCTTCGTGCTGTTCGGACTGCTGGTGGGCGATACTGGGTTTGAACCAGTGACCTCTTCCGTGTCAAGGAAGCGCGCTCCCACTGCGCCAATCGCCCGGGCACCCGCCGGATCACCGGCGACGGTCGGCCTGCGAGGGGGCGGATCGCGAGCGGACGACGGGATTCGAACCCGCGACCCTCACCTTGGCAAGGTGATGCGCTACCAGCTGCGCTACGTCCGCGTTGTCACCGGCTCGCGCCGGCGACGGCTGCAACTGTACCCGATGGCAAGATCGCCGCGCGGCAGGGCCCCGGCGCGCCCCGGGCGACGATCGGGTGACCGCCGTCACGGCCTGGTGGTTGCGCCGCTCGCCCCGGGGGTACTGACTGCTGCGACAGCACAACAATCCCCCGAAGGAGGCTGTCGTGGGTATCGGAACGAGCATCTTCCTGATCGCGGTCGGCGCGATCCTCACGTTCGCGCTGAACGCCAGCGTCGGCGGGATCGACCTGGACGTCGTCGGCTGGATCCTCATGGCGGCCGGCGTCCTGGGCCTGATCATGACGTCCCTGGTGTGGGGCCGCCGCCGCCGCGAGGTGGTCACCACGGCCGAGCCGGTCGAGTACCGCCGGGTCGAGGAGCGCCGGGACGTCGCCCCGCCGCTGTGACCCGCCGGGGCCGCCGGAGCTGATCGGTCCCTGCATTGGGTGTGACGGGGGCGCCGCCGGGCGCCCCCGTTTCGCGTACCCGGTCAGCGCATCAGCTCGTTCAGCGTGCCGTAGTCGAGCGCGTCGGCCAGCGCGCCGTACGTCCCGGCGGTGAACGCCTCCTCGGCGGCCCGCCGGGCCACCGCGTACGCGGCCTCGGCGACCGCGGAGCCGAGGCTGACCCGGGCCACCCCGAGCTTCGCCAGCGCCGCCACCGGCGGGGCACCCGGCCCGGCCAGCACGTTCAGCGGCGCCGGGATGGCGGCGACCAGGGCGGCCACCGTGTCCGGGTCGACCACCCCGGGCACGAAGATCCCGTCCGCGCCGGCGGCCAGGTACGCCCCGGCCCGCGCCACGGTCTCCTCGATCCCGCCGGCCCCGCGGAGGAAGGTGTCGATGCGGGCGTTCACGTACAGCGGGATGCCGGCCCGGTCGGCGGCGGACCGGACGGCGGCCAGCCGGGCGGCCTGCTCCTCGACCGGGCGCAGGGGCGCGCCGCCGTCGTGGCGGGCGTCCTCGACGTTCACGCCGACGGCGCCGGCCGCCAGCACCGCGGCCACCGTCTCGGCGACCTCGTCGGCGCTGTCGCCGTACCCGGACTCGATGTCGGCGGTGACCGGCAGCGGCACCGCGGCGGCGACGCGGCGGACGACGTCGACGGCGGTCTCGCGGCCGAGGGCGTCGCCGTCGGGTACGCCGCGGCTCCAGGCGACGCCCGCGCTCGTGGTGGCCACGGCGCGGGCGCCGGCCGCGGCGACGATCCGGGCGCTCGCCGCGTCCCAGGCGTTGACCAGGACCAGCGGCTCGCCGGGGACGTGCAGGGATCGGAGGTGCAGGGCTCGGGTGTGCTGTTCGTTCACCCGCCCAGTCTCGGGCGGCGGCGCCGGCCGCCGTAATGTTTCAGCCCTGGCTGAAACGACGGGGGGCGGCGTGGTCGCGATCGGGTTGTCGGCGGGTGGCGTGGCCCGGGTCCGCTTCGCGCTCTCCTGTCTCTGGGAGGTGATGGCCGGCGTCCGGGTGCTCCGCGACCCGGGCCGGCACGCGCTGCACCTGCCCTGGGCCAATCGGGTCCGGCCGCGGCTGGCCGAGGCGGGGCTGCTCGACCCGGCCACCGGCCTGCTCGGGCACCTGGTCCCGCCCGCGCCGGGCTACCTGCCCGACTTCCTCACCCCGCCGCCGGCCGGCCTCACGCCGGACCTGGACCAGGAGCTGGCCGTGCTCCGCGCCACCCCGCCGGACACGGTCCGCGCCCAGCTGGACCTCTGTCCCGGGCCGCGGCCCGCGGCGGTGGCCGCCCTGTACGCCGACCCGGAGGCCGGGCTGGGCCGGCTCGCCGACGAGATCGCGGCGTACTGGCGGGTGGCCGTGGCCCGCGACTGGCCCCGGATCCGGGCGGTCCTCGACGCCGAGGTGTTCCACCGGGCCCGCCGGCTGGCCGAGGACGGCGCGGCGGGGCTGCTCAACGACCTGCACGAGCGGGTCCGCTGGGAGGGCGACGCCCTGCTGATCAGCCAGCGCCACTGCGCCGCGCCGGACGTGCCGGACGGCCGGGGGCTGGTGCTGGTGCCCTCGGTGTTCGTCTGGCCGTCGGTGCTCAGCATCGCGGCCGGCGACGTCCCGCAGCTGGCCTACCCGGCGCGGGGGATCGGTGGGCTGTGGGAGTGCCCGGCGGAGGCGCCGGACGCGCTGGGCGCGGTGCTCGGGCGGGGCCGGGCGCGGCTGCTCGCCGCGCTGGACGCGCCGCGGTCGACCACCGAGCTGGCCCGGCGCACCGGGCTGTCCCCGGCCGGGGTGTCGCAGCATCTCACCGCGTTGCGGGCGGCCGGCCTGGTGGTGACGCACCGGCAGGGGCGGTCGCTGCTGAGCAGCCGCACTGCCGTGGCCGAGGCGCTGCTGGGCGCGTCGGCGTGACGGAGAAACAGGAAAGGTCGTGTCGAATGATCGACACGACCTTCTCCGCTGGTGGGCGATACTGGGTTTGAACCAGTGACCTCTTCCGTGTCAAGGAAGCGCGCTCCCACTGCGCCAATCGCCCTCGTCAACTGCCGAGGTGGAGACGGGATTTGAACCCGTGTACACGGCTTTGCAGGCCGTTGCCTCGCCTCTCGGCCACTCCACCGAGGTTGCCCCCGACATGCGTGGCGGCAGCTCCGAGCGGACGACGGGATTCGAACCCGCGACCCTCACCTTGGCAAGGTGATGCGCTACCAGCTGCGCTACGTCCGCGTGCCCCCGGTGTTATCCGGTGACGGATGAGAACTTTAGCCGAGCCCGGGAACGGTTGCCAAATCGGGTCCCGTTCCCGGGCGCGTCCGGGTGACGGACCTCCCGTCCCGCGAAGCTTCCTAGGAGCCTGGGTGGAAAGCGATCAAGGGCGACGCAGGGCGAGGACCTGCGGATTGTCGCCCCGGACGCACTGTCCGGAAGCCGACTGTCGTGCGCCCGACCAGCGGCCTTGGTAACTCCTCGTGGTCACTCGGATGGGCTACGGTAACGGCGTGACGAGACGTGCCGCCGAGATCCGCCTGGACGCGCTGCTGCGCACGGCCTGTGAGGTGATCGCGGAACGGGGACTCGCCAACACCCGCACGGCCGACGTGGCCGAGGCCGCCGGGGTCAGCCAGGCCCTGGTCTTCTACCACTTCGCCACCAAGGACCGGCTGCTCGCGCAGGCGTTCGCCTACGCCGTCGAGCAGGATCTCCACCGGCTCGACACGGTGCTCCGCTCCAACGCCCCGCCGCTGGCCAAGCTGCGCCGGATGCTCCGCCTCTACGCCCCGACCGGCCGGTCGACCTCCTGGTCCATGTGGATCGACGGGTGGGCCGAGTCGCTGCGCACCCCCGAGCTGGAGAAGCTGTCCCGCCGGCTGGACCTGCGGTGGCGGCAGGACCTGGCCGCGGTCATCGCCGACGGGGTGGCCGACGGCACCTTCGACTGCCCCGACCCGGCCGGCGCGGCGTGGCGGATCAGCGCCGTGATGGACGGCCTCGCCGTGCAGCTCGCGGTGCACGAGCGGGTGATCACCCGCCGGCAGATCGCCGAGTGGGTCCGCCTCGTCGCGGCACGGGAGCTGGGCCTGGAGCCGGCTCAACTCGACTGAACGGGCCGGGCGCGGGCGGCACCCCGCCGCCGCAGCCGGTCCCGGGCCGGCGGGTGCACGTTGGCCAGCTCCAGGTCACCGCCGTAGTGGGCGAGCACCCGGTGGTCCATGACCCGCCGCCAGACCGGCGGCAGCAGCGCGGCGACCACCATGGTGGCGTAGCCGGCCGGCAGCTGCGGGGAGGCGTCGAAGCTGCGCAGCGTCTGGTAGCGGCGCAGCGGGTTGGCGTGGTGGTCGCTGTGCCGCTGGAGCTGGAAGAGGAAGACGTTGGTGACCGTCCGGTCGCTGTTCCAGCTGTGCCGCGGGTCGACCTTCTCGTAGCGGCCGGCGGCGGTGCGCTGCCGGGCCAGCCCGTAGTGCTCCAGGTAGTTGACCACCTCCAGCAGCGAGAAGCCGACCACCGCCTGGAGCGCGAGGAAGACCAGCACCCCGGGGCCGAAGGCGACCGCGAGCACGGCGTAGAGCAGCACGGTCATGGCCCAGGCGGTGAGCACGTCGTTGCGCCAGGTCCACGGGCTGCGGCCCCGCAGGCGCAGGCGGCTGCTCTCCAGCCGCCAGGCCGAGCGCAGGCTGCCCCAGACCGTACGCGGCCAGAACGCCCAGAACGTCTCGCCCAGCCGGGAGCTTGCCGGGTCCTCGGGGGTGGCCACCCGGGTGTGGTGCCCCCGGTTGTGCTCGACGTGGAAGTGCCCGTACCCGGTCGGCGCGAGGGCGATCCGGGACAGCCAGCGTTCCGCCGCCTCCCGCTTGTGGCCCAGCTCGTGGGCCGTGTTGATGGCGATGCCGTCGACCACCCCGATGGTGGCGACCAGGCCGGCGGCGGCCGGCCAGGAGAGCCCGCCGTGGGTCCACACGGCACAGCAGAGCACGAGGGCCGCGTACTGGGCCGGCAGGTAGAGGTAGGTGAGCCAGCGGTAGTAGCCGTCGGCCTGGAGCGCGGGCACCAGCTCCTCCGGCGGGTTCTCCCGGTCGTCGCCGATGAGCAGGTCGACCACGGGGATGACGCCGAAGACGACGGCCGGGGTGAGCCACCAGGCCCAGCCGGCGCCGGTGGTGTGCCACAGCCACCAGCCGAGGAAGGGCAGCGCGGGGACGAGCAGGGCGAGCGGCCAGAGCGGCTTGCGGGTGTCCCGCCAGGGGACGGTGTCGGTGCCCATCGTCAGCCTCCGATCCGATACTCCTGCCCAGACTGTGGCAGGCCGCCCGGCGGTTTACAAGAGGCTGATTTTTGTAAAGCGCCGTCACCAGCGCGCCCGCACCGGCGGCCGGGCGAACGCCGCTCCCGGATCCTCGGGTGCCTCGCGGGCGGGGCGCAGCAGGCGCCGCATCCGCAGCAGCAGGCCCGCACCGAGGAAGACCAGCAGCCCGCCGAGGAGGAAGGCGACCTGGACCACGCCGAAGCCGCCCGAGGTGGCGACCGGCCGGCCCGCCGCGCCGGGCGGCGGGGGTTCGACCACCGCCGCCTCGCTCGACGGCTCCTCCGCCGCCGGCTCCCCGGTGGCCGGTTCGGTCGGCTCGGCGCTGCGCTCCGTGGGCTCCGGCGTCGCCTCGGTCGGCGCGGCCGTCGCCTCCTCCCCCACCACCCGGCGGTCGGCGGTCCGCCGGGCCAGCAGGCGCAACCCCGGGTCGTACGCCTCGGCGGCGAAGCTCACCCGCCCCCGGGCCACGTCCTCGGCGAAGGCCACCCGATAGCGGGCCGTGACGGTGCGACCCGGGCACAGCAGCCCCGGGTCCAGGTCACGGTCGGTCAGCCGGGCCGTGTCCCCCTCGGTGCGCACCTCCAGCGGGAACGAGCCGTCGTCCTCGACCCGGTCCACCTTGACCTGGTCCAGCCGCAGGCCCTGCACCCGCAGCACCATCGACCAGCGCACCTTGACGCAGCCGCCCCCGTCGGTGCGGGACACCACGGCGGACAGGGTCTCGACCCGGTCGCCGGCGGTGAACTCGTCCGGCAGCCCGCTCAGCTCGGTCGAGAAGGCCGCCGCCGCTCCGGCCGGCACGGCCGCGCCGAACCCTGCCCCCGCCAGGCAGCCCAGCACCACCCCGATCCGCAGCGCGTACCGCCACCCGCTCACCACCGTCTCCTCCCGTCGGCCGCGTCCACCCCGAAACGCTAGGAGCGCCACGGGCGGCCCGGTAGACGGGCGTGTTCGCACGGACCGGCAACACCGGGACCCCTTCTCACCGAGCGTGGTGAACCGGTCACGCCCCCTCGGCGACACGCCCGGGATCGCCCGCCGGCCGCCTCCGGGCGTACGACAGAATCACCCGGTGTCCGACCTGTCCGCGGCCTTCGTCCGGCTGCACGCCCGGCTCACCCCGGTCGCCTTCGTCCCGGAGGTGCGGCTGCACCAGGCCGACGAGCCGATCGGTCTCTGGGAGCTGACCGAGGGCGAGTTCCACAGCGCCCAACCGCCGCCGTTCTGGGCGTTCGCCTGGGCCGGCGGCCAGGCCCTCGCCCGCTACGTCACCGACCACCCCGACCTGGTCGCCGGACGCCGGGTGCTCGACCTCGCCTCCGGCTCCGGCCTGGTCGCCATCGCCGCCGCCCGGTGCGGCGCGACCGCCGTCCGGGCCGTCGAGGTGGACGAGCGCGCCGTCGCGGCCGTCGCGCTCAACGCCGAGGCCAACGGGGTACGCGTCGACGCCGAACTGGGGGACATCCTGGACGGCGACGCCGGGGACGCCGAGGTGGTGCTGGCCGGTGACGTGTTCTACAGCGAGGCGATGGCCCGCCGGGTGCTGCGCTTCCTGCTCCGGGCGGCCCGGTCCGGGGCCCGGGTGCTGGTCGGCGACCCCGGCCGGGCGTTCCTGCCCCGCGAGCGCTTCCACGAGCTGGCCGCCTACGAGGTGCCGGTGCCGGAGGCGCTGGAGAGCGTACCGGTGAAGCACACCACCGTGTGGGAGCTGGACCCGGCTCCGCCCGGAGCCGCCCGCTAGCGTGACGCCGTGCTGTTCCGGGGCTGGGGCGAGGCCGTCGACGGACCGTGGCCCGACGCGGCCACCGTGGTCGACCACGTCGGCGTGCCGCACCTCGTGGTGACCCGGCACGCCCTGGTCCGGCGGCTGCTCACCGACCCGGCGACGTTCCGGCCGGACAACGCCCTCGACGCGGTGACCCCGGTCCCGGTGGCCGCGCTGCGGGTGCTCGCCGGGCACCGGTTCCGGCTGCCGCCGACGCTCGCGAACAACGCGGGGGCCAGCCACCCGGAGATCCGCGCGATCGTCGCCGACGCGCTGCACCCGGACCGGGTGGCCGCCCAGCGGCCCTGGCTGACCGGCCTGGTGCGGCAGCGGGTCACCCGGCTGGCGGCCGCCCTCGCCGCGGGCGAGCCGGTCGACCTGTACGCGGAACTCGCCGCCGACCTGCCGCTGCTGGTGCTGGCCCGGCTGGTCGAGCTGCCGGACGCCCCGGTCGGCGCGGTCAAGGACTTCGCCCGGGCCGCCCTGGAGCTGTTCTGGGCGCCGCTCGACCCCGCGCGCCAGCTCGCCCTGGCCGCCGAGGTGGGCCGGTTCCACACCGGGCTGCGCGCGTTCGCGGCCACCGGGGGCGGGCTGGCCGCCCGGCTGCGCGACGCCGGGCACTCCCCCGACGTGGTGGTCGGGGCGCTCTTCTTCCTGCTGGTCGCCGGCCAGGAGACCACCTCCCAGTTCCTCACCCTGCTGCTGCACCGGCTGGCCGGCGAACCGGCGGTGCGGGCCGGCCTGCGCGCGGGCGAGGTCGCGGTGGCCGACGTGGTCGAGGAGGGGCTGCGGCTGGAACCGCCGATCGTCACCTGGCGGCGGGTGGCCGCGGTGGACACCACCCTGGGCGAGGTCGCCGTCCCGGCCGGCACCAGCATCGTGGCCTGGCTGGCCCGGGCCGGCCGGGACCCGGCCGTGGTGGCCGCCCCCGGCGAGTTCCGGCCGGGGCAGCGCGGCTCCCGCCGGCACCTGGCCTTCGGGGCCGGCCCGCACCGGTGCGTCGGGGCGCAGCTGGCCCGCATGGAGGCGGCCGTGGTGGTGGCCGAGGCGGCGCCGCTGCTCGACGGGGTGAGCGTGGTCCGGCCGCCGTGGTGCCCGGACAACCTCACCTTCCGCATGCCCGACGCGTTCGTGGTCCGCCGGACCTGACGAAAGTCAGGGTGGGGCGGTGCCCTTCGGTGGCGGTGCGCCACCCCCTCCGCTGCCTACCGTCGGCGCATGATCACACTTCGTGCGTTGACGAAACGGTTCGGCGCGGCCACCGCGGTCGACGACCTGACCGTCGAGATAGGACCGGGGCAGGTCACCGGCTTCCTCGGCCCGAACGGCGCGGGCAAGTCCACCACCATGCGGATGGTGCTCGGGCTGGACCGGCCGACCGCCGGGCAGGCCCTGGTGAACGGCCGCCCCTACCGGGAGTTGCGGTACCCGCTCCACGAGGTCGGCGCGCTGCTCGACGCCACCGGTGTGCACCCGGCCCGCTCCGGGCGGGCGCACCTGCGGGCGATGGCCCGCAGCAACGGCATCCCGGCCCGCCGCGTCGACGAGGTGCTCGACCTGGTCGGGCTGGACGAGCGGGCCGCCGACAAGCCGGGACGCGCCCTGTCGCTGGGCATGGGCCAGCGACTCGGCATCGCCGGGGCGCTGCTCGGCGACCCGCCGGTGCTGCTGCTCGACGAGCCGGTGAACGGGCTCGACCCGGACGGGGTGCGGTGGATCCGCCGGTTCACCCGCGGCCTCGCCGACGAGGGACGGACCGTGCTCATCTCCAGCCACCTCATGAGCGAGATGCAGCAGACCGCCGACCGGGTGGTGGTGCTCGGCCGGGGCCGGCTCGTCGCCGACGCGCCGCTCGCCGACCTGATCGCCGCCCGCCCGGCCAGCTCGGTCCGGGTACGCGGACCCGAGCCGGCCGGCCTCGCGACGCTCGGGGCGCGGCTGGCCGCCGAGGGGGCGACGGTGGACCCGGACGAGGGCGGGCTGACCGTCACCGGCGTCACGGCCGACCGGGTCGGTGACCTCGCGTACGAGCTGGGGGTGCGGCTGCACGAGCTGACCCCGGTGGCCGCCTCCCTGGAGGAGGCGTTCCTGGAACTGACCGCCGGCAGCGTGGAGTACGCGGCCGGCCCGACCGGAGGCGAGACCCGATGACCGCCCTGTCCACCGTCACCCCGACCCGGCCGCCGGCCCGGCCCGCCCCGACCAGCGGCCCGTTCACCGGTGCGGTGGCCGCCGAGTGGACCAAGCTCTGGTCGGTCCGCTCCACCTGGTGGACGCTGCTGGCCGCCGTGCTCACCATGACGGCCACCGCCGGCCAGCTCGCCATCTACGCGGTGAACGCGAACACCGACGACGACCCGACCGTGAACCCCGGGATCGTCGAGGTCGGCGAGATCGTCACCGGCGCGCTGGAACTCACCCAGTACGTCGTGCTGGCCCTCGGCCTCTTCGCGATCACCAGCGAGTACGCCACCGGCACCATCCGGACGACGCTGCGCTGCACCCCGTCGCGGGGTCGGGTGCTGGCGGCCAAGGCGGTCGTGGTCGGCGCCGTGACGTTCCTGACCGGGCTGCCCGTCGGCGCGGTCGGCGCCGCGGTCGCCGGGCCGGTGCTCGGCGAGTGGGGCCGAGCCCCGCTGGGTGGCACCGTGGCCGACGTGGTCGCCTCGGCCGCGTACCTCGCGCTGCTGGGCGTGCTGGCGCTGGGCCTGGCGGCGGCGCTGCGCGGCGCGGTGCTCACCCTGACCGTGCTGTTCGCACTGCTGATGATCGTGCCGCTGTCGCTCCAGGAGCCGGGAATCACCGTGCTCACCCGGATCGCCGACGCGTTCCCCGGGGTGGCCGGCAACCACTTCCTCGCCGGTGACACCGAGCCGTACCCGGCGGCGGTCGGGCTGCTGGTGCTCGCCGGCTGGGCCGTCGCCGCGCTGGCGCTGGGCCGCTGGGCGCTGCGCCGCCGGGACGCCTGAGCGGGGCGGGGCTGGTCAGCCGGTAGGCGGGACCAGCCCCGCCTCGTACGCGAGGATCGCCGCCTGCACCCGGTTGCGCACGTCCAGCCGGGTGAAGATGCTGGTCAGGTAGCTCTTCACGGTGCCCTCGACGAGGTGCAGCCGGCGGGCGATCTCGGCGTTGGACAGCCCCGCCCCGACCAGGGCGAGCACCTCCCGCTCCCGGTCGGTGAGCCCCGCCAGCCGGTCCCGCGCGTACGGGCCGCGGGCCAGCCGGCCGCCGCTGAGCGCGATGACCCGGCGCGCCACCCGCGGCGACAGGTACGCGCCGCCGTCGGCCACCGCCCGCAGGCCGGCGAGCAGCTCCCGCGGGTCGCCGGACTTGAGCAGGAATCCGCTCGCACCGTGACCGAGCGCCCGGGCGATCAGGTCGTCGTCGCCGAACGTGGTGAGCATGACCGTGGCGGTCTCCGGCACCAGCCGCCGGATCTCCGCCGCCGCGGCCAGCCCGTCCTGCCGGGGCATCCGGACGTCCAGCAGCGCCACCCGGGGCCGGTGCGCCCGGACCAGTTCCACGGCGGCGTGGCCGTCGCCGGCCTCGCCGACCACCTCGATGCCCGGGTCGGCGGCCAGGATGGCCCGCACCCCGGCGCGCACCATCGCCTCGTCGTCGGCGAGCACCACCCGCAGGGGCCGCCCGTGGTCGTCGCTCACTGCGCGATCCGCTCCTTGCTGACCAGCCGGCCGTCGGTGAAGCAGAGCCGCCAGGTCGGCTCCGCGAACGGGAAGTTCCCGTCGGTGTAGTACTCGCAGCCGGCTGTCGCGCCCTCGGCCGGCGGGTCGGCCTGCCGGCGGGGCAGCCCGAGGGCGTCCCGCTCCTCGCCGAGGCGCAGTCGCTCGTAGCCGGACCGGTCGAGGACCGCGCCGGCCGTGGCGAGCGGGTAGTAGACCAGCGCGAGCACCAGGGCGAGGCCGGCCGGGGCGCCGAACGCCACCAGCAGGCTGCGCCGGGCCCGCCGCCGGGCCTCCCGCAGCCGCCGCGCCGCCTCCCCGGGGCGGCCGTCCGCGGTCCCACCGGGCCGCGGACCGCCGGGGCCGTCCTCGGGCCCGCCGGACCACGGCACCCTCCGGGCCGGGTCGTCCGCCGGCTCGTCCCCGACCGCCACCCGGCCCGGCTCGTGATCCATCGCCGCCCGGACCGGCGCGGTCCCGACCACTGCCCGGATCGGCCGGTGACCGGCCGGCGCCGGGCTGGGGTCGTGACCGGCCGGCGCCGGGCCCGGGTCGTGACCGGCCGGCGCCGGGCTGGGGTCGTGACCGGCCGGCGCCGCGGCGGTGGTGATCGGCAGGCGTGCCGTGACGGCGAACCCGGCGTCCCGGGGGCCGGCGTCGAGCACGCCCCCGGCCAGGCGGACCCGCTCGCGCAGAGCCAGCAGCCCCGAGCCGTGCGACGCCGGCCCCGGCAGCGGTCCGGCCGGCGGCCGCCCGTTGACGACCGACACCGCCACCTCCCCGCCGGCCCGGTCGACGGTGACGGTCAGCGGGGCGCCCGGGGCGTACCGGGCGGCGTTGGTCAACGCCTCGCGGACCACCCGGTGCACGGCGTGCGCGACCAGCGGCGGCAGGTCGCCGCCGTCCGGGTCGGCGCGCAGCTCCACCGCCATCCCGGCGTCGCGCGCGCCGTCGACCAGCTCCGCCACCGTCTCGCCGGCCGGCCGCAGCGACCCGGACCGCTCCTCCCGCAGCACGCCGATGATGTCGTGCAGCCGCTCGGTGGCGGCGGACACGCTGGCCCGCAGCTCCCCGGCCGCGCTCCGGTGGGCGGGCGGCAGGTCGGCGGCCAGTTCCAGCGCGGCGGCGCGCAGCGCGATGAGGCTCAGGTCGTGCCCCAGCGAGTCGTGCATGTCCTGCGCGATCCGGGCCCGCTCACGCAGCCGTACCCGCTCCACGGCGGCCCGCCGCTCCCGCTCCTCGGCCTCGGCGTGCCGCTCCCCGGCCTCGGCGAGCGCCCGCTGCTGCCGGCGCAGCCGCCCCAGCAGCCAGGGGAAGACCCCGGCGAACAGCAGCACCGAGGCCAGCAGGAACCAGGTGCCCGGGTTGGTGCCGAACAGCCCGAGGTTGAGCGCCGTGCCGGCCACCGCGATGGCGCCGAAGACGGCGGCCACCCGGCCGGCGCCGGCACTGCGCCGGCCGGCCAGGTAGCTGAACACCGGGATGCCGAAGACGAAGTTGCCGTCGACGAGCGAGCCGAGCACCACGGCCAGCAGCGCCGCGAGGGGCCAGCGACGGCCGAACGCCACCGCGAGGCCGAGCAGCGCCAGCGAGGCGGCCAGCAGCGGCGCGGCGTGGCGCGGCCAGGGCGGGGTCAGCCCGGCGTACGCCACCGGGGCGGCGAGCACGGCCCAGAGCAGCAGGTCACCGGCCCGGCGCCGGCCGGACGGCGGGGTTCGCGGCGCTTCCACGGCGGCCAGGCTACCCACGGCCGGCCGGGCCGCACACCGACGAAAGTCAGGTGCTCAGCTGATCTCCTCGGCCCAGGCGCGCCAGTCGTCGAGCACGCCGTAGAGGGCCGGGGTGAGCCAGCCCGGCGCGGACCGCCGGAACACGCCCGGATCCATCCCGCCGGCGCCCATCGGCACCGCGCCCAGCAGGTTCGGCACCAGGTCGGACAGGTTCAGCCAGTGCACCAGCTCCGGTTCGCCCGGCCAGGCGCCGATCACCACGCCGGCCGGGACGGCCCGCCGTTCCAGCGCCTCCAGGGTGAGCGCCGTGTGGTTGAGGGTGCCCAGCCCGGCGCGAGCCACCACCACGGCCGGGGCGCCCAGCGACACGGCCAGGTCGGCCACCGTCCAGGGCTCGCCCGACGGGCGCAGCCCCATGGGTACGAGCAGCCCGCCGGCCCCCTCGACGAGCACCAGGTCGTGCTTGTCGGTCTCCTCGCGGATGGCGTCGACCGCGGCGTAGAGCTCCAGCGGCTCCAGCTCGGCGACCCGGGCCGCGGCGAGCGGGGCGAGCGGGTCCGGGTAGCTGGCCAGGGTGCGGCCGGTGAGCGGGGCGGCGAGCCGGGTCACCGAGTCGACGTCGCCGGGCTCGCCGGTGGCCGTACCCGTCTGGCCGGGCTTGACCACCGCGACCCGCAGCCCGGCGGCCTGCGCGGCGGCGGCGATCGCCGCGGTCACCACGGTCTTGCCCACCTCGGTGTCCGTGCCGGTCACCAGCACCGGCCCGGTCCAGCCGTTGCCGTTCGTCATGAGCCGTCCTCCGTTCGCGACTGCGGGGCTCGCAAACCCGGCTCACTCCTCGCGCTCACGGTGCACACGCCACGATCACGTCCAGCGCCCGTTCGAAGTCGGTCCGGTCGACGCCCGCGCTGATGGTCAGCCGGAGCCGGGACCGACTGTCCGGGGTGGACGGCGGCCGGAAGCAGCCCACCGCGACGCCCCGGTCCCGGCAGTCGGCCGCCCAGGCGGTCGCCGCTTCGGGGCCGGGAGCGGTCACCGAGACCACCGCCCCGTCGGGCGCGGAGACCTCCAGGCCCGCCCCGCCCAGCCGGCGCACCGCGAGGGCGGCCCGCTCGGCCAGCTCGGCGCGCAGGGCGTCGCCGGAGCGGGCCAGCCGCACCGCGGCGCGTACCCCGGCCACCACGGCGGGCGGCGGCGCCGTGTCGAAGATGAAGGTGCGGCCGGTCTCCACCAGGTGCCGGACGAACTCGGCCGGCCCGGCCACCACCCCACCGGCGCCGCCGAGCGCCTTGGACAGGGTCGCCGTCACCACCACGTCCGGCTCGCCGGCCAGCCCGGCCGCGGCCACCCCGCCGGCCCCGGCCGGCCCGGTGAC
The DNA here is from genome assembly GCF_055586885.1 of Micromonospora sp. NPDC048907. Classification (NCBI taxonomy): domain Bacteria; kingdom Bacillati; phylum Actinomycetota; class Actinomycetes; order Micromonosporales; family Micromonosporaceae; genus Micromonospora; species Micromonospora sp. NPDC048907. Next base: position 543,840 of record NZ_JBVJHI010000006.1, on the reverse strand, counting down.
GCCGAGCGCGTGCGCGTCGTCGACAAGCAACAGCGCGCCGTGCCGGCGGGCCACGGCGTGCAGCGCCGCGAGGGGGGCCAGGTCGCCGTCGACGGAGAACACCGACTCGGTCACCACCACCGCCGGGCGGCCCGGGGCGGCGGCCAGCGCGGCGGCCACCGCCTCGACGTCGGCGTGCGGGGTGACGATCGTCTCGGCGCCGGAGATCCGGCAGCCGTCGATCAGCGAGGCGTGGTTGTGGGCGTCGGAGACGAGCAGGGTACGCGGCTGCACCAGGCCCCGGACGGCGGCGAGGTTGGCCAGGTAGCCGGAGGAGAACACCAGTGCCCGGTCGACGCCGAGCCAGCCGGCCAGGTCGTCCTCGAGGGCGTGGTGCAGATCCGTGGAGCCGCGCACCAGCCGCGACCCGGTGGCGCCCAGCCCGTACGCCGACAGCGCCCGCCCGGCGGCGGCCGTGACCTCCGGGTGGGTGGCCAGGCCGAGGTAGTCGTTGCCGGCCAGGTCGACCACGGCGTCGGCGGCGGCGCGCGGGCGCAGGGTGCGGGTGAGCCCCGCCTTGGCCCGCAGCTCGGCGCGGCGGTCCAGGGCCGCCAGCCAGTCCGCCACTGTCACGTTCCTTCCCCAGACCCGCCGCCCACCGGGCGCTTCCGCGGGGCGAAGTTACCACCCGGCCGGAGAGCCCCGGCGTGGCGCTGTCCGGCTCGCCGGGCCTGCTCGCGGGGGCCCGACGCGGCCGTTTCCCGGGCTCGGGGCGGCCTTGTAGGGTACGAGCCATGCCAGAGATCCTCGACCAGGCCCGGACCCAGGTGCTGGAGAACGGCGTCGGCCTCGACGAGGCCGGCGTCCTCGCCGTGCTGAACCTGCCCGACGAGCACCTGCCCGCCGCCCTCCAGCTCGCCCACGAGGTGCGGATGCGCTGGTGCGGCCCGGAGGTCGAGGTCGAGGGCATCGTCTCGCTGAAGACCGGCGGCTGCCCGGAGGACTGCCACTTCTGCTCGCAGTCCGGCCTGTTCACCTCGCCGGTCCGCTCGGTCTGGCTGGACATCCCCGCGCTGGTCGAGGCCGCGAAGCAGACCGCGGCGACCGGGGCGACCGAGTTCTGCATCGTGGCCGCCGTGCGCGGCCCGGACGCGCGGCTCATGAAGCAGATGCGCGAGGGTGTGGCGGCCATCAAGGCGGAGGTCGACATCCAGGTCGCCGCGTCGCTCGGCATGCTCACCCAGGAGCAGGTCGACGAGCTGGTCGAGATGGGCGTGCACCGCTACAACCACAACCTGGAGACCTGCCGCTCCTACTTCCCGAACGTGGTCACCACGCACTCCTGGGAGGAGCGCTGGGGGACGTTGAAGATGGTCCGCGAGTCCGGCATGGAGGTCTGCTGCGGCGGCATCCTCGGCCTGGGCGAGACCGTGGAGCAGCGCGCCGAGTTCGCCGCGCAGCTCGCCGAGCTGGACCCGCACGAGGTGCCGCTGAACTTCCTGAACCCTCGCCCGGGCACCCCGCTCGCCGACCGCCCCGTGGTCGAGGGCAAGGACGCGCTGCGCGCCATCGCCGCGTTCCGGCTGGCCATGCCGCGCACCATCCTCCGCTACGCGGGCGGCCGGGAGCTGACCCTCGGCGACCTGGGCACCCGGGACGGCCTGCTCGGCGGCATCAACGCGGTGATCGTCGGCAACTACCTGACCACGCTGGGCCGGCCGGCGACCGCCGACCTGCAGCTGCTGGACGACCTGAAGATGCCGGTGAAGGCGCTCTCCGCCACCCTGTGAGGACGACGTGACCGAGCTTGTCGAGCCCGCGCCGCCGGCCGAACCCGCCGCCGGCCCGCTTCGCCACCGCGGTGCGGGACATGCGGGCGAGCAGCAGGAGCCCACCGCGGCGCCACGCTGGTGCGACCGCTGCGGCGAGTCCGTGGCGGCGGGCCCGCACGAGGCGTGCGCGGCGGCCCGGGCGCTGGAGCCGCCGCGCTGGTGCGCGCACTGCCGGCGGCGGATGAAGGTGCAGGTCGTGCCGACCGGCTGGTCGGCGGTCTGCGTCGAGCACGGCGAGATCCGGGGCTGACCGTGCTGCGGGGGCGGGTGGTGACCTTGCGGCCGGCGACCGACGCCGACGTGCCGGCCCTCGCGGCGATCCGGGCCGCCCCGGAGGTCCGCCACTGGTGGCGGGGCGGGGACGACCTCGCCGAGTCGGTCCGCGCCGACCTGGCCGACGGCGACGTCACCACCTACGCGATCGAGCACGACGGCCGGCTGATCGGCGCCATCCAGTGGTACGCCGAGACCGACCCCGACTACCGCCACGCCAGCCTCGACATCTTCCTCGACCCGGCGGCCCGCGGCGCCGGCCTCGGCGGGGACGCCATCCGCACGCTGGTCCGGCACCTCGTCGACGAGTACGGCCACCACCGGTTCACCATCGACCCGGCGGCGGCCAACACCGCGGCGATCCGTGCGTACGCGAAGGTGGGGTTCCGGCCGGTCGGCATCATGCGCCGCTATGAGCGGGGCGCGGACGGCCGCTGGCACGACGCCCTGCTCATGGACCTGCTCGCCGACGAACTGGCCGACTGAGCCAGCCGGGAGCATCCCGCTCAGCGGGTCCGGATCCAGTACCGCCGGGAACGGCCCAGCTCGGTGTCCCGCACGTCCTCGAGCACGCCACCGTGCCGCTCGATGGTCCGCGCCGAAGCGGTGTTGTCGACGTCGCAGGTGACCAGGACGGGGTCGATGCCCCGCCGGGCCGCCTCGGCGATCGCCTCGCCGAGCGCGAAGGTCGCCAGCCCGCGTCGGCGGGCCGTGGGCCGCACCCCGTAGCCGATGTGGCCGCCGGCCTGCAGCAGGAAGTCGTTGAGGCGCAGCCGCAGGCTGACGGCGCCGAGCACCTCGTCGTCCTCGACGATCCACCAGTAGAGCGCCGGGACGAGCCCCGCCGGCAGCCGGGACTCGTCCGTTCCGTCCTGGAGTTGGCGTACCCAGGTCGCGAAGCCCTCCGGCGAGTCGACGTCGTCGCTCGGCTTGAGTCCGCTGCCGTCCTGGTGGACGCCCCGCCCCCAGTCGTCCCTGGCGGCCAGCCAGGACCGGTGCAGGCGGGCGGTCGGTGTGATCAGCTCTGGCATCCGGGCAGGCTAGCGGCGTGATCCGTGGCTCGGCCACCGAGTTCCGGGCCGTCAGCGGTCCCAGCGCAGGTGCCCGTCGGGGAGGCGGCGGGCGCCCTCGGCGGGGCGGTGCGGGCTGAGCCGGCCGTCAGGCATGAGGTGCGCGACGGGCACCCCGCGACCGAGCACCGCCACGTCGGCGACGAGCCGCCGGTGGCAGCGCCACCAGACGCTCTCGCTGCACATCACGGCGGTGGTCCGGCGTTCCGCGTCGGCGAGCACCTCGTCCAGGGCCGCGTCGAACTCCGGCGTGCGGGTGTGGGCGGCGTACGCCCGGAACGCCGGCACGGTCCACCAGGTGTCCGGCTCCGGCTCCCCGGCCGGCACGTGCCGGCGGCCGCCGAGCCGGGGCTCCCACCGGTAGTCGACACCCCGCTCCGGCAGCCAGCGTTCGAGCTCCTCCCGCCGCACGTCCGGGTTGGTCCGGCTGGCCGGGTAGCGCCGCACGTCCACGACGAGCGCCACCCCGGCGCCCGCCAGCAACTCCCCCAACCGTTCCCGGTCGGCGGCCCCGTGCCCCACCGTCACCAACACGCCCCCAGGTTCCCCCGAATCTTGGACACTTACCGTTCGAGCCAAACGGTAAGTCGCCAAGATTCACTCCCCGGACCGCCAACCGGCCGAGTGGAGGGCGCGGCGGAGGGTGGCGGCGACCTCGTCGGGATGTGCGCGGACCAGCCAGGCGGGGAAGCGGAGGATCCGGTCGCCGGTGGTCCAGACGTCGTTCTGCCGGCGCATGTCGTCGGCCCAGTGCCGGGCGTCCATGTGGTGCGCCCCGTCGACCTCCACGTGCAGCCGCCACTCCCGCCAGTAGGCGTCCAGCCAGCGCCGCCGGCCCGCCGCGTCCCGGCGGTGGTGCTGGAGGTCGGGGCGGGGCAGCCGGTGCCGCCGGCACAGCGCCAGCAGGTCCAACTCGGACAGGGCCTCCGCCCCGCCCGCCAGGTCGGCCACGGTGCGCCGGATCAGGCCGCGACGGGGGATCCGGGGCAGGACGTCGAGCACGGCGGACAGTTCCGCCGGCAGCACCCGCCGTTGCTGGCAGGCCGAAGCCAGTACGAGCTGTGCCTCCTCGATGCCCCGTGCCCAAGCGGCGGCGTCCACCACGGCCCGGGCGGTCGTCGTCCGGGGTGGCCGGGCGAGCTGGAGGTGCGCTCCGGGCAGCACCGCCGTGCGGCGCAGCACGACCGCGGGCATGTCGATCGGCAGCCGGCGCAGCAGTGTCGCGGCCTGCCGCTCCGCCGGCACGAGGACGTGCAGGGGCTCCGCCCGCAGCCCTCGCACACCGGCCTCGGCGGCGGCAGTGGCCCCGGCCAGCACCGCACCCGGTCCGGCAGCCAGCACGGCGAGCCACAGCTGCTGGTCGCGGGTCAGCAGGCCGTTGCCGGTGAGGAGAATCCCTCGGCACAGCGACCGCCAGCGCCCGGAACGGACGAGCCCGCGCACCGTGCCCTCGCTCAGCAGCCGGGTCGCCTGCGCCGTGGTCACCACCCCCGCCTGCGCGAACGCCGCCCACTCCACCGCCCGCGCGCGGTCCCTCGACAGAGCCCTCACCCGCCCGACTCTGCCCCCGATCCCACCCTCGCTTTGCCCCGTCCACAGGCCAGAGACGGATCTTGGAGAGTTGCCGTTCGCCAGATACGGCAACTCTCCAAGATCACACGAGGAACCTCAGGAGACGGTGCAGGGGGAGCCGTTGAGGGTGAAGGTGGTGGGTCTCGGGTTGGTGCCGGTGTGGGTGCCGTTGAAGCCGAAGCTGGTCGACGCGCCCGGCGCCAGCGTCCCGTTGTAGGACACGTTCGTCGCGGTCACCGCCGTCCCGCTCTGGGTGAAGGTGGCCGACCAGCCCTGGCCCACCTTCTGCCCGCTGCTCGGGAACGTGAAGCCGAGGCTCCACCCGTTGATGGTGCCGGTCCCGGTGTTGGTGATCGTGATGTTCGCGGTGAACCCGGTGTCCCAGCCGCTGGTGGTCCAGGTCACCGCGCAGCCACCGGTGGCCGGCGGGTCCGCGGTGGTGACGGTGAGCGGGGGCGAGGCCGCCGAGACGTTGCCGGCCGCGTCCACCGCGACCACGGTGAAGGTGTACGCGGTGGCGGCGGTCAGCCCGGTGACGGCCAGCGTGGTCCCGGTGGCCGACCCGACGAGGGTGTTCCCCGACCGGTAGACCCGGTAGCCGGTGACGCCCACGTTGTCGGTGGCCGGACCCCAGGCGAGGGTGAGCCCGGTCGGGCCGACGGCCGACGCGGTGGGCGTGCCCGGTGCGGTGGGCGGGGTGGTGTCCGGCGCGGGGGCGGCCGGGGTGGTGACGGTCAGGGCCGGTGCGGCCGCCGACCGGTTGCCGGCGCCGTCGCGGGCGCGCACCGTGAACTGGTACGTCCGCTCGGGCAGCAGCCCGGTCACCGCGAGGGTGTTGGTGGTGGCCTCGGTCAGGACGAGCGCGTCGCTGCCGGCCTGCGCCCGGGTGACCTCGTAGCCGGCCAGGCCGCTGCCGCCGGTGTCGGTGGAGGCGGGCCAGGTCAGGGTGAGGCCGGTGGCGGTGACGGCCGAGGCGACGGGGGTGCCGGGCACGGTCGGCGCCGTGGTGTCCGGGGTGGCCGGTCCGGGCTCCTCGCCCCAGACCCGCGTCCCGCCGGAGTAGAGCGGCACCTTCCGGTTGGGGCCGGCGGCAGCCTGGTACGAGGGGTCGTTGGTCGGGTCCCAGGTGCCGCCCTCCGGTACGCCGACCTTGAACTGCACCTCCATCCGGTGCTGCGACTGGCCGGCGGGCGCGATGGTGTATCCGGTGCAGTCGACCTCGACGTACCAGATGTCGCCGGAGAACTGCCTGGCCGTGGTGGGTGACGGGCAGCCCTGGGTGTAGCCGGGGGTCACCTGCACCGGGCCGGTGCCGTCGGGGCGGAAGTAGTAGCGGAACTTCCCGGTGGTCAGTGCCCGGGCCGGGAAGGCGGACTTGTTGTAGATGATGGCCTTGAGCCCGGTGGCCCGGGGCTCGGCCTGCATCACCGTGGTCTCGACGGTCAACTCGTCGAGGTCGGGCTGCTCGGCGGTCGGGAAGCCGGCGAGGGGGCTGCCGCCGTACTCGCCGGTCAGCCGGGCCAGGGCGGAGGTGAAGCCGGCGTTGTAGTCGGTGGCGACCTCGTTCATGACGTAGTCGGAGCGGCTGTCGGTGTACGCGTCGTTGGCCGAGGACGGGCCGCCGACCAGCGCGCCGTAGAGCACGTGCCGGGTCTCGGTGGGCACGGTCTGGCTGTCCCACCAGGAGCCGTGGGCGGTGCGGTGGTGCGGGTTGCGCGGGGAGTTGGCCCCGAAGCCGATGAGGTAGCTGGAGCTGCGTGGGTTGTCGCCGAGCGCGTAGTTGATCTGCCGGACGGCGAAGTCGTGGTACCGCGCCTTGCGGGTGGTGTCGCTGGTGCGGTCGCTGTAGACCAGCGCCGCGAAGGCGGTGTTGGCGGCGTAGCGCAGGGAGCCCCAGGAGTCGAGGACGGCCTCACCGCCGGGCGAGTAGTTGACCCGGGAGCCGTTGACGCCGACGGTCCACCAGTCGAGCCACCGGTTGGCGTCGTCGACGTACTTCTGCTTGCCGGTCAGGTTGGCCAGCAGCACGTACGCGCCGAACTGCTTGTTGTCCCAGGCGATGGTCCACTTGTAGGAGCGGGTGGTCGACTGGGGCTCGGTGCCGAGCTTGTCGTACTCGCTCTCGGCCTTGGCGAGGTAGGTGGCGTCGCCGGTGGCCCGGTACAGCCAGACCGCCCCCCAGACCAGCTCGTCCTGCCATCCGCTCCACGACCGGTAGAAGCTTGTCGCGTCGGTGATGCACTCGTGGTAGCTCTTCCGGACCGTGTCGGCGAAGGTGTAGAGCTGCTTCGCGTGGCCGAGCAGCTTGTCGGCGTAGGTGGCGTCGGTGGGACGGAAGACCATCGACGAGGCGGCCATGGCGGCCGCCGTCTCCCCCGCCAGGTCCGCCCCGCCGCAGCTCGCATCGATCTTGTACGCGGGCCGCGCCATCGGCAGCACCTCGGCCGGTCCCCACCACTTGTGGTCGTCGTCGCCCTTGCCGACCTGTCCGTAAAGGACGTTCGGCGCGGGGTGCGCCTTCACGAAGTAGTCGTTGACCCAGCGCAGGTTGTTCAGCAGGTGCGGGAGCTGCCCGGAGGCGGCGTAGCCGTCGCGGTACTCGACGGCGCCCCAGGCCAGCATGGTGGCGCTGAACGCCATCGGGAAGCCGAACTTCACGTGGTCGCCGGCGTCGTACCAGCCGCCGGTGAGGTCGACGCCGACGTCGGCGCCGTCGGTGAGCGCCGAGTCGCCCCGCCAGGAGACCCGGTTCCAGGCCGGCTTCTTCCCGGACTGCTGGGCCTCGTAGAAGAACAGCGACTTCTGCAACGCCTCCGCGTAGTTGAAGGCGGGCGCGGCGGTGGCGGGCGCGGGCGGCGGGACGCTGACGGCCGCGGCGAGGCCGGCGGCCAGCGCGGCGCCGGCGGCGAGCAGCCGGCGGAGCCGGGAGGGGCCGCGAGGCGGCGGGGTCGGACGGGGCATGGCGAGCTCCTGTGGGTGGCGGTGGTGGGGTGAGCCGAACGAAGCGCGGGAGCGCTCCCATGGATAGTCGACAATGTAATGTCGGCATCCCCGGTTGTGAAGACGGCATCCCCCGCCGGGGACGGCGAAGCGCCGCAAGACCGTTCCGCGTTACGCCGACACGCCTGGAAAGTGGCCCCGATTTCGCCTTCCCCGGCGACATCTTCGCAGCTCAGGACAGTCGTCCGATCTGGACGGGAGCGCGCTGACATGTGATCATGTACCGTCCCCCTCTCCCGATCTCGGAGGATTCCTCATGCCACAGCGTCGGCACGTGGCGCGCGCTGCCCTCACCGCAGCCGCCGCCACGGCCATGCTCGGACTGGTGGCCGCCCCGGCGTGGGCCACCGGCAACCCGCACAACCCCAAGGGCGACAACGGCACCGTCAAGATCGACGGCGCTCCATTCTCCGACAAGGTCGACAACCAGCCGCACGTCACCTGCGACTTCGAGCTGGAGTTCTTCAACTTCGACCAGGACCAGAAGGCGAACATCACCCTCTGGGCGCAGGCGCCGTCGGCCAGCCCGAAGGACACGGTCGTCTGGTCGAAGAAGGACGTGGTGATCAGCACCGACCCGGCCTCCGGCGCGGAGAACGACCACGACGAGGTCATCCGGCTCTCCGCCGACGACCTCGACCTGGCCGGCCTGAAGCTGCACCCGAAGCAGGGCTACCACCTCAAGCTCGACGTGGACCTGACCGACGGCAAGGCGTTCGACGACAAGCACAAGGTCTTCTGGCTGACGCCGTGCGAGTCGCCGGAGAGCCCGACGCCGACCCCGTCCACCCCAGGCGAGGAGACGCCGACCCCGACGCCGGGCGGCTCCGAGAACCCGTCCGAGAACCCGTCGGGCACCCCGGCGCCGGGCACCTCGGTCGGCGGCGGCCAGGGCGGCGGCAGCGGCACCGAGGGCGGCCTGCCGCTCACCGGCGTGGCCGCGACCAGCATCTCGCTCACCGGCCTCGCCCTGATCGGCGGCGGTGTCCTCCTGATGGTGCTGCGGCGCCGCCGGGACCGGATCACCTTCACGAGCTGAGCCGGCTCGGGAACCGGCCGTCGGACCCCGGTCCGGCGGCCGGTTCCGCCGTTCGGGACCGCCGCGGCGACCCCGTGCCGATATGATCTTGGGGTGGACGCTCTCGACCCGACCCGTACCGCCGTCGTCCTGATCGACCTCCAGCGTCGCATCGTGGACCTGCCGACCGCCCCGCACACCGGCCCCGAGGTGGTCGCGCGCTGCCTCGCCCTCGCCGAGGCGGCCCGCGCCGCCGGCGCCACCGTGGTGGTGGTCCGCGTCGACCGGCCCGGCACCGATCCGCAGCCGCCGGGCAGCGAACTGCTGCCCGAAGTGGCGCCCCGCGAGGGCGACGTGGCGGTGGTCAAGCACACCTGGGGCGCCTTCCACGACACCGGCCTGGACGCCGCGCTGCGGGCACGCGGGGTGGACACCCTGGTGATCGGCGGGATCGCCACCAACTTCGGCGTCGAGCAGACCGCCCGCATCGGCGATGAGATCGGCTACCGGGTGGTGCTGCCGCACGACGCGATGTCCGGGCTGGACGCGTACGCCCACGAGTTCGCGGTCGACTACGTCTTCCGCCGGCTCGGCACGGTGTGCACGACCGCGGAGGCGATCGCCGCGCTGGGCGGTTGAACCCGTCGGGGCAATGATCCGTACTGACGGGTAACCCGGTCGACGCCGCCCGGAGCTGGATCACATAATCGACGATCTTCTATCTATTTCCCGCGTACCCCCAGGTCACGCCGCTGGAGGTCGGGCCGCGACGCGTCGCGGTGGCCGGCCGGGCGTCCTGGCATACGAGCGTACGGTTGCCCGCCCGCTCGGCCGCGCGGGACAGTACGCGACACCAGCGGTGCCATCGACGCCGCCGCTCCCCCGGACAACCCTGAGGAGAACGCGATGGCTCTCAGACTCGCCGACGGCACCTCCTGGTCCGACACCCTCGCCCGCGCGGTGGCCGCCACGCCGGAGGCCTTCGGCACCGCACCCGACGGCACCGCCACCCTGCACAACCTGGTCGAGGGCGGGTGGCGGGCGGTCGGCGCGCCGACCCCGGTGCACACCCCCGTCGACAACACCGTGCTGGTCAACCTGGCCCGCCTCGACGCCGAGGCGGCGCGCGCCGCGGTCGCACACGCCGCCGCCGCGCACCGCGAGTGGGCGCAGACCCCGCTGGTCGAGCGCAAGGCCCGGGTCGAGGACGCCCTGGACGCGCTCACCGCCCACCGCGACCTGCTCGCCCTGCTGCTGGTGTGGGAGATCGGCAAGCCGTGGCGGCTGGCCTGCGCCGACGTCGACCGCGCGCTCGACGGCGTCCGCTGGTACGTGCAGGAGATCGACCGGATGCTCGCCGACGGCCGCGAGCCGCTGCCGGGCCCGGTCAGCAACATCGCCTCCTGGAACTACCCGATGAGCGTGCTCGTGCACGCCGAGCTGGTGCAGCTGCTCGCCGGCAACGCGGTGATCGCCAAGACCCCGTCCCAGGGCGGGGCGGTCTGCCTCACCGTGGCGCACGCGCTGATGCGCCGCGCCGGGCTGCCCGCCACCCTGCTCTCCGGCAGCGGCGAGGAGCTCTCCGAGGTGCTGGTGCGGGCCCCGGAGATCGGCGCGGTGGCGTTCGTCGGCGGCCGCTCCAACGGCGGCAAGGTGGCCGCGGCGCTGCTCGACTCCGACAAGCGGCACTTCATCGAGCAGGAGGGCCTCAACGCCTGGGGCATCTGGAACTTCTCCCGGTGGGACCTGCTCGCCGCGCACCTCAAGAAGGGCTTCGAGTACGGCAAGCAGCGCTGCACGGCGTACCCGCGGTTCGTGGTCCAGCGCGACCTGGTCGACGAGTTCCTCGACATGTACCTGCCGGTGGTGCGCTCCGTCCGGTTCGGACACCCGCTCGCCGTGGGTGACGACTGGTCGGCCGGTGACCCGCTGCCCGAGCTGGACTTCGGTCCGCTGATCAGCGCGGCCAAGGCCGAGGAGCTGCGCCGCAAGGTCGAGGAGGCGGTCCGCGGCGGCGCGGTGCCGCTGCACCGCGGCAAGCTGGACGGCGCGCCGTTCCTCGACGGGCAGGACACCTCGGCGTACGTGGCGCCGGCGGTGCTGCTCGCGCCGCCCGGCCGGTCACGGCTCATGCACGCCGAGCCGTTCGGCCCGGTGGACACCATCGTCGTGGTGGACACCACCGACGAGCTGCTGGCCCAGATGAACGCGTCGAACGGCGCGCTGGTCGCCTCCCTGGCCTGCGACGACGAGGAGCTGGCCGGCAAGCTCGCGGTCGACCTGCAGGCGTTCAAGGTGGGCATCAACAAGCCCCGCTCCCGTGGCGACCGGGACGAGCCGTTCGGCGGCCGGGGCGCGTCCTGGAAGGGCGCGTTCGTCGGCGGTGACCTGCTGGTCCAGGCGGTCACCGTGGGCGGCGACGGTCGGCTCTACGGCAACTTCCCGGACTACAGCAGCTACCCGGCGACCTGACCGGGGCGGGCCCGGACCGGGCAGGGCCCCCGCACCGGGGGCCCTGCCCGCGTCAGTGCGACCGGTGTGCCCGAGCGGTCGCGTCGGCCGGCCGGAGCGGCGCGGCCGGTCGGGGTGCCAGCGGCACCGTCACGGTCAGCACGCCGCCGTCCCGTTCCACCGACGTGGGCCGGCCCACCCCGCGCACGGTGCGCAGCATCGGGGTGTTCTCGGCCTGCACGTGCAGCAGGACCGCCGCGTAGCCGGCCCGGTCGGCGTGCCCGAGCAGGCGCCGCAGCAGGGCCGAGCCGAGGCCGCGGCGCTGCCAGTCGTCCCGCACCAGCAGCGCCGCCTCCGCCTCGTCCCCCTCGCCCAGCAGGTTGGCCATGGCCACCACGGTCGCCGCGGTCCCGGCGGAGCCGGCCGTGGCGACCAGGGTCAGCCCCCGCGCCGGTTCGAGCAGCCGACGCAGCCGGGCCGGCGCCGGGTGCCCCGCCCCGCTCAGGTAGCGCCGCTGGCGGCTCCGGTGCGAGCACCCGGCGTGCAGCTCCAGCACGCCCGCCAGGTCCTCGGCGGTGGCCGGCCGGACCAGCACCTCGGCCGCGTCGGGCAGCACGAGGGTGACCCGGTCGGCGTCCCGGCGGGCCACCGTGGCGGCCAGCTCGACCAGCGCCTGGGCGCGGGCGTACTCGGCCGGGGTGAAGCTCGGCTCCCGCCGCCGCAGCTCGTACGAGCCGCCGGCCGGGTCGGCCAGCAGCATGGCGGTCCCGTCCACGCCGCCCGGCGCAGTCGCCGGCGTCGGCCGCCAGGTCACCGCGTCCGCGCCGAGCAGGACGCGCAGTGTCTCGCCGGCCGCGTCCGGGTCCCGGACCAGCCGGCCGGCCAGGCCGAGCACCCGGGTGGGCTGGTCGGCCAGCCCGCGCGCCTCGCTGCGCGCGACCCAGCAGTTCCGGCCCCGCCCTCGTTCGACGGCCGCCCGCAGGTCGGCCTCGGTGAGCCGGTCGGGCGCGTCGACCAGAAAGTCGTCGACCGCCCCCAGCTCGGTGGTGTGCACCTGCACGGTGAGGATGTTGACCCCACGCAACGCGAGGCTCGCCGTGAGCACCGACAGGTAGCCCGGCCGGTCGTCCACGGTGGCACGGATCCGCCACAGCGCCATGGTTCGCTCCCTTCCTCACCACCGACCCTGCCGGCCGCCTGTTGCGCCCCCGTTGCCCACCCGTGAAACGGCGGGACCGGTCAGGTGACGGTGGTCACGGGCGGGACGCCGACCAGGTCGAGCCGGTCGCCGAGGATCACCGCGCCGGCCCGCACCAGCTGGGCGAGCCGGTCCACCTCGGTCGAGTGGAACCCGGCCGCGGCGAGCGGTTCGCTGTGCTCGCGGGCCACCACCAGCACCAGGCCGGCCCGGCCGAACGGCGCGACCGCGTAGTGGTGCCCGTCCGGCGTGGTCAGGGCGCGGGCGCGCAGCGGGGTCACCTCGGGCAGCCGGGGCGGGACCGGGGCCCGCCAGCTCGCGTGCCCGACGGTCGCCCCGCCGGTGCCGCCGCCGCGCGCGGCCCAGTCCAGCGGCACCACCGCGGCCACCGCCCAGTCCGCGGCGAGCAGCCCGGGCACCGCGTCGACCAGGGTGGCCACCCCGTCGGTCGGGTTCGCCGCGACCTGGGCGAGCAGTTCGGCGTCCTGGCCCGTGGTGGTCGGCGCGCCGATCGCCCGCCACACCCCGTCCACCCGTACGCCGGGGATCGCGGCCAGGCCGGCGAGCAGGCGCTCCACCCGTGCCGCTCCCGGCCAGACCACGGTGAAGTCGTCGACCGCCCGGCCACCGAGCCGCTCCAGCACCACCACCTGGACGATGTCGGCGCCGGAGACGCCGAGCGTCCGGGCCACCTGGCCGAGGGTGCCCGGTCGGTCCGGCAGCGTCACCCGAACTCTCAGCAGCATGTCTGGTTCCTCCGCTCGGCGGGCCGACCGTGGCGGCCGGCAGGCTGGGCCCCAGCCTGCCGGTTGACCATTTCGCCCCCGTTGCAGCGGCATGTCCCGCCGGGAACATCCCACCTTGACAACAAAGCTGAGCTGCCATCAACTAGCCGGATGACCGATCCGGCCGTCGACGCACCGCAGACCCCGACCGGTTCGGCCCCGCGCGGGCTCGACCTCGACCGGCTCGCCGCGTACCTGGCCGCGCACCGGCCCGAGCTGGCCGGGTCGCTGTCGGCCCGGTTGATCGCCGGGGGCAAGTCCAACCTGACCTACCTGCTGCGCGCCGGCGACCGCGAGGTGGTGCTGCGCCGGCCGCCGCTCGGGCACGTGCTCGCCACCGCCCACGACATGGCCCGCGAGTACCGGGTGATCTCCGCGCTCGCCCCCACCGCGGTGCCGGTGCCCGAGGCGCTGCTGCTCTGCCCCGACCCGGACGTGATCGGGGCGCCGTTCTACCTCATGGAGCGGGTCGACGGCGAGGTCTACCGGCGGCGGGAGCAGACCGACGCGCTCACCGCCGGCCAGCGGCGCGACCTGGCCATGGCGATGATGGACACCCTCGCCGGTCTGCACATGGTCGAGCCGGCCGCCGTCGGGCTGGCCGACTTCGGCCGCCCCGAGGGCTACCTGGCCCGGCAGGTGCGCCGCTGGGCCGGCCAGCTCGACCGTTCCCGCAGCCGCCCGCTGCCCGGCATCGACGAGCTGCGCGACGCGCTCGCCGGCAGCGTGCCGGAGGGCGCGAACGCCGGGCGGGTCGTGCACGGCGACTACCGGCTGGACAACCTGCTCGCCACGGTGGAGCCGGTGGCGGTGCGGGCGGTGCTCGACTGGGAGATGGCCACCCTCGGTGACCCCCTCGCCGACCTGGGGCTGCTGTTGACCTACTGGGACGTGCTGGGCGACAGCGACAGCGCCGAGGGCAACCCGGTCGCCGACGGCATCGGCCCGCGGGCCGGGTTCCCCACCGGCGCCGAGCTGATCGACCGGTACGCCGGCCGCAGCGACGTCGACGTGGGCCCGCTGCACTGGCACGTGGCGCTCGGCTGTTTCAAGCTCGCGGTGATCTGCGAGGGCATCCACTACCGGCACACCCTCGGGCAGACGCTCGGCGGGGGCTTCGACCGGATCGGCGACATGGTGGCGCCGCTGGTCGCGCACGGTCTGCGCGCGGTGCGGGAGAAGTAGTGGACGCCGCGTACGACGCCCGGACGGTCGAGCCGCGCCGCCGGGCCTGAGCGCCTCAGGCGGAGGCGCGGTGGATGAGCTTGGTGTCCAGCAGCACGTGCGGGCTGGGCAGCTCCTCGCCGCGGATCCGGGAGACCAGCAGCCGGGCCATCTGGCGGCCCATCTCCTCCACCGGCTGGAAGACCGTGGTCAGCGGCGGCTCGGCCTGCCGGGCGATCGGGGCGTCGTCGAAGCCGATCACCGCGACGTCCTCGGGCACCCGGCGGCCGGCCTCGCGCAGCGCGCGCAGGGCGCCGAAGGCCATCAGGTCGGACGCCACGAAGACGGCGTCCAGCTCCGGGCAGACCTCCAGCAGCCGGCGCATGCACGCCGTGCCGCTGCCCTCGCTGAAGTCCCCGTACGCGATGAGGTCCGGGTTGAGGTCGCCGCCCGCGGCCCGGACCGCCTCCTTGTAGCCGGACAACCGGGCCAGGCCGGCGCCCATGTCCTGGGTGCCGGCGATGGTGGCGACCCGCCGCCGGCCGCGGGCGAAGAGGTGCTCCACCGCCTGCCGGGCGCCACCGACGTTGTCCACGTCGACGAACCAGGCCGGCTGGGCGTTCGGGTGCAGCATCCGGGCCGGCCGGCCGCCGAGCACGGTGGGCAGGCCGCGCTCCTCCAGCAGGGTGGGCAGCGGGTCCGCGTCGTGCAGCGAGAGCAGCAGCACGCCGTCCACGTGCTGGTTGGTCAGGTGGTGCTCGACCCGTTCCCGCTCGATCTGCGACTGCGCCATGGCCAGCCAGAGCTGCATGGGGGTCTCCAGCAGCGCGGAGCTGACGCCCCGCACGATCCCGGCGAAGAACGGCTCGGTGAACACCCGCTCCCCCGACTCGGAGACCACCAGCGCCACCGAGTCGGTCCGCTGGGTGACCAGCGCCCGGGCCGCCCGGTTGGGCACGTAGCCCAGCTCCGCGATGGCCGCCTGGACGGCGGCGCGGGCCTCGGGGCTGACCTGCGGCGAACCGTTGACCACGCGGGAGACCGTGCCGCGCCCCACGCCGGCGCGGGCCGCGACCGCGTCGAGGGTCGGGCGCCCGAGCGACCGTGTGCGCTGCGTTGTCATCGTCTGTGCTCCTCCGACATCGGGCGGGCCCGGCACCTGTCGAGGCGCCGGCGCCGGGCCGCCCGTCACTGGCTGGCTCAGCCTATTGTGCGGCCAGGCCGTTGCGTCGGATCACATCGGCGTACCACCTGGCGCTGGACTTCGGGATCCGGGCCTGGCTGTCGTAGTCGACGTAGACCATGCCGAAGCGCTTCGTGTAGCCCCACGCCCACTCGAAGTTGTCCATGAGCGACCAGGCGAAGTATCCCTTCAGGGGCACCCCGGCGCTGATCGCGGCGTGCGCGGCGCGCAGGTGCGCGTCGAAGTACGCCAGCCGGTCCGGGTCGTCGACCCGGCCGTCGACCACCGCGTCGACGAACGCGGAGCCGTTCTCGGTCACGTAGAGCGGCAGGTCGGTGTACTCCTTGTGCACCCGCTCCAGCGTCTCCACCAGGCCGGGGGCGTCGATCTCCCAGCCCATGTCGGTCACCGGGACGCCCCGGGTGACGAACTGGACGTCCTGGCTGCCCGGCCAGCACGAGGGCGCCCGCCAGTAGGCCTCCGCCGGCCGGGTTTCCGCCGGCGCGGCCACCACGTACCGGCTGTAGTAGTTGACCCCCACCATGTCCAGCGGGGTCGAGATGACCGCCAGGTCGCCGTCCCGGACATGCCCGAAGTCGGTGACCTCGCGCAGGTCGGCGGCCAGGTCGGCCGGGTACGCCCCGCGCAGCACCGGGTCGAGGAAGAACCGGTTGGCCAGCGCGTCGATCCGGCGGGCGGCGTCGGCGTCCTCCGGGGACCCGCTGGCCGGGGTGACCGGGTAGAGGTTGACCGTGATGCCGAGCTGCGCGTCCGGGCGGGACGCCCGCAGCGCCTGCACGGCCAGCCCGTGCCCGAGCATGAGGTGGTGCCCGGCCCGGACCGCGTCCGCCCCGTCCGACCGGCCGGGCGCGTGCGCGCCGGAGCCGTAGCCGAGGAAGGCCGAGCACCACGGCTCGTTGAACGTGGTGAAGTACTTCACCCGGTCGCCGAGGGCGTCGGCGACCAGCTGGGCGTAGTCGGCGAAGCGGGCGGCCGTGTCCCGGGCCGGCCAGCCGCCCGCGTCCTCCAGCGGCTGCGGCAGGTCCCAGTGGTAGAGGGTCAGCCAGGGCTCGATGCCGTGGCCCAGCAGCTCGTCCACCAGGCGGCGGTAGAAGTCCATCCCCTCGGGGTTGACCGCCCCGGCGCCGCCGGGCTGCACACGCGGCCAGGAGACGGAGAAGCGGTAGGACTTCAGCCCGAGGTCGGCCATCAGCCGCACGTCGTCGGGCATCCGGTGGTAGTGGTCGCAGGCCACGTCGCCGGTGTGCCCGGCCACCGTCCGCCCCTCGGTGTGGCTGAAGGTGTCCCAGATCGACGGCGTGCGGCCGCCCTCGGTCGCCGCGCCCTCGATCTGGTACGCGGCGGTCGCCGCGCCCCAGAGGAAGCCGGGCGGGAAGGTGGCTGCCGCACCCTCGTCGAGGACGCCGACGGCGGGCGGGCTGGCTGGGTTGCTCACGACTTGACGGCGCCTTCCATGATTCCGCCGATGATCTGGCGGCCGAACAGAACGAACACGATGAACAGGGGCAGGGTCGCGATCAACGTACCCGCGAAGATCTGGGAGTTGTCGGCGAAGTAGGCGGTGTTGAGGCTGCGGAGGGAGATCTGCACGGTCGGGTTGGCCGGGTCGGCCAGCACCACGAACGGCC
Source organism: Micromonospora sp. NPDC048907 (assembly GCF_055586885.1). Classification (NCBI taxonomy): domain Bacteria; kingdom Bacillati; phylum Actinomycetota; class Actinomycetes; order Micromonosporales; family Micromonosporaceae; genus Micromonospora; species Micromonospora sp. NPDC048907. Next base: position 526,666 of record NZ_JBVJHI010000006.1, on the reverse strand, counting down.
AGAAGAACTGGTTCCACTGCTCCATGAAGGTGAGCAGGCCGAGCACCGCGGCGGCGGGACGCAGCGCGGGCGCCACCACGTGCCAGTACACCCGCCAGGTGGAGCAGCCGTCCACCCGGGCCGCCTCGATCAGCTCGTTCGGGACGGCCTGCTCGGCGTACTGCCGCATCATGAAGATCCCGAAGCCGCCGATGAGGAACGGCACGGTCACCGAGGGCATGGTGTTCAACCACTCGAGCTTGGCCATGAGGATGTAGAGCGGGAGCACGCCGAGCTGGATCGGCACCATCATCGAGGCCAGGATGATCAGCAGCAGCGCGTTCTTGCCCCGGAAGCGCAGCTTGGCGAAGGCGAAGCCGGCCAGGGAGCCGAAGAACACCGTCGCGATCGTGATGGTCCCGGAGACCAGGAACGAGTTCAGCAGGCCCTTGACGATGTTCGCGTCGCCGTTGTCGAGCACCCGCTGGATGTTCTCGCCGAGCTTGCCGCCGGGCAGGAACGGCGGCGGCCAGGAGTTGGCCGCGTCGTTGGTCCGCGAGGCGATCACGATCATCCAGTAGAACGGAAAGAGCGACAGGAGCACCCCGAAGACCAGACCGACCCAGGTGAGCGGGCTGGCCTTCCAGAGCCGCTCGGCCTGGTGGGCGGCCCGGACCGGGGCGTTCGGCCGGGTCGGTGGGCGGAGCGTGGTGGTCGTCATCTCGTCACCTCACTTGTCGGAGCTGATGCGGCGGGCCAGCAGGTAGTTGACCGTCGACATCAGCGCGATGAGCAGGAAGAGCACGAGCGCGACCGCGCCGGCGTAGCCCCACCGGAAGCGTTGGTTCATGACGTCGAGCAGGTACATGGTGATGGTCTGGAACTGCCCCTCCGAGCCGCCGGAGAGACCGCCCGAGCCGCTGGTGAACAGCAGGGGCTCGGTGAAGAGCTGGAGGCCGCCGATGGTCGAGATGATCAGCGTGAAGATGATCGTCGGGCGCAGCTGCGGCACGGTGATCGACCAGAACTGCCGGCGCCGGGAGGCACCGTCGATCGCCGCGGCCTCGTACATGTCCTTGCTGATGGACTGCATGGCGGCCAGGTAGATCAGCGCGTTGTAGCCCACCCAGCGCCAGTCGACCATGGTGGAGATGGCGAACCAGGAGGCGTACCGGTTGGCCCGCCAGTCGATCGGGTCCACGCCGACGCTGTCGAGCAGCCAGTTGACCAGGCCGAAGTCCTTTGCGTAGATCATCGAGAAGATCAGCGCGACCACGGCCGTCGAGGTGATGATCGGCATGGCGATGGCCATCCGGAAGAACGTCTGCGCGCGCAGCTTCCGGTTCAGCGCGTTGGCCAGCAGCAGTGCCAGCAGCAGCTGCGGCACGGTGGAGAGCAGGAACATGCCGAACGTGTTCACCACCGCGTTCCAGAACTGCGGGTCGTCGGTGATCAGTTCGACGAAGTTGTCCAGCCCGACGAAGGAGATCGTCGAGTTCATCGGCGACCGGTCGGTCAACGCGATCCACACCGTGTACGCGATGGGATACGCGCTGAACACCGCGAAGATCACGAAGAACGGCAGGACGTACAGGTAGGGCGAGTACTTCAGGTCCAGCCGGGTCGCCGAGCTGGCGCGGCGGTGCGCGGGGCGGGCGGCGCGGGACGGTCCGGGGTCGGGGGGCGCCGCAGCGTGCAGGTCGAGGCTCATGGGGAGTCCTTCTCCTCGGCCGGCGTCACCCGCCCAGACGGGCGACGCCGGGGCTCTCCGGGCAGCGCGGGTGGCGCCGACAGCGGGGCTGTCGACGCCACCCGCGGGCGGGTCGGCCGGATCACTTACCGGCGGCCGCACCGTTCTTCAACGCCGCCTGCCACTGCTCGTCGGCGGTCTTGCCCTGCTCCACGGCGCGGAGGCTGTTCTCCACGGCGGTGCGGACCGCGTTGTTCTTCGGGCCGAGGTAGACCGGCTTCAGCTCGCTCGCACCGGCGGCGAAGATCTTGCCGACCGGAGCCTTGCTGAAGTAGTCGTTGGTCGAGTCGGCCACGGCCGGGTCGGCCAGCGCCTGCGGCGAGGAGGGCAGGTTGCCGACCTTCTTGAACGCCTCGGTCTGGCCCTTCGCGCTGGTCAGGAACTTGGCCAGCTCGGCGGCCTCCTTCTGGTGCTTGCTCGACTTCGGCACGGCCAGGAAGGAGCCGCCCCAGTTGCCGCCGTTGCCGGGCGCCTTGGCGATGTCCCACTTGCCGGCCGCCGCGTCGCCGGCCTGGCCCTTGATGACGCCGGTCATCCAGGCGGGGCAGGCGATGGTGGCGAAGGTGCCGTTCTTGAAACCGGCGTTCCACTCGTTGGAGAAGGACTGCAGGTTGTTCGACAGGCCGGCGGAGATCATCTTGGTGGTGAGGTCGTACGCGGACTTGATGTCCGGGTTCTCGCCGATGACCAGCTTGTTGCTCTTGTCGTAGTAGGTGTAGCCGGTGCCCGCGCCCGCGGTCTGCATCAGCACCACGTTGTAGAAGTTGGTCGCCGAGTCGACGAACTTGTGCTTCTTGTCGGCGGCGGCGAACCGCTGGCCGGTGGCGATGAACTGGTCCCAGGTGGGCCAGAGCGCGCCGACCTGCTCGCGGTCGGTGGGCAGGCCGGCGGCCTTGAACAGGTCGCTGCGGTAGCACAGCGCCATCGAGCCGACGTCGGTGCCGAGGCCGAGCACCTTGCCGTCCGGGGTGGTGCCCTGCTCCCACTTCCACGGCAGGAAGTTGCCCTTGAGATCGTTCGCGCCGTGGTCGGCGAGGTTCACGAACTTGTCGGCCTGGGCGTAGAACTGGACGATGGTGCCCTCTTCCAGGGCCACCACGTCGCCGGCTCCCGATCCGGCGGTGATCTGCTGGGTCAGCCGGGTGTTGTAGTCACCGAGGCCGAGGCCCTTGCCCCGCTCCTGGATCTTGACGTTCGTGTGCTCCGCTTCGTACTGCTTGTAGAGCTCGTCGTAGCCGAAGCCCTGGTCGCCGAAGACGTCGACGACCAGGGTCACCGGGCCGTCGCTGCTGCCGCTGCTGCCCGACGAGTCGTCGCCGCAGGCGGTGGCGGCGGCGAGCACCGCGACGGACGCGAGCGCGATGGCCGCGAGCCGCCGGCGGCGGATTGGGACGCTCATCCGAGACCCCTCTTTCGGTGGTGAGGCGATATCTGTGTGGTGGGGGGTGCTGTCGCGCGGCTCGCCGCCACCGGCCGTCGTGGCCGCCGGAGGCGACCCCGGGAGCGGGGCAGGGATGAGACCCGCGCCACTCTCGGGAGCGCTCCCATGAGATTGCCGGCAGGCGTCAGGGGTGTCAATAGACGGATGGGAGCGTTCCCAGATCGTTACCGCGCGATTGCCGGGGGCCTCCCCGCAGGCGCGGTCAGCAGAAGCGGCGCAGCAGGGTGGTGGCCCGCTCGGCGGCGAAGAACTCCGGCGCGAAGCCCGGGCCGGCCCACTCCCGCATCATCCGGTGCTCGGCGTGCCCCGGGTCGGCCAGCGCGGCCAGCAGGACCGCGTACCCGGCCGGGCCGCCGACGTCCTCGGGCGGGCAGGCGCGCTCCCCCTCGACGCAGGCCGGGTAGCGCTCGTCCGGATCGGCCGTGCACACGTCCTCGACCACCAGGTCGTGCTCCCACCAGTCACCGAAGTCGTAGGTGTAGCGGAACCGGTCGCCCTTGCCCACCACCGCGTCCAGCCGGACGTCCAGCTCGTCGCGCAGCGCCAGCTCGCCGTCCGGATCGGGCTCGCCGTACTGGCGGCCGTCGATCTCGAACGAGTGCAGGTGGCAGTCCCGCCAGCCCATCGCGTGCTGGACCACCCGGTGCAGCCGGTCCAGGGTGTAGCCGCCGGGCACCAGCACCCGCCGCCACACCGGCGGGCGGACCCCGGCGAGCGAGACCTTCAGCTGGAAGATCTGACGCGGCATGCTGTCCCATCCTTCCTCGGCATAGGCTGCCCACATGATCTGCCGAGCCTGCCGGGAGCGGCGGCACGACGAGTGTCCAGGCCGGAAGTGGTGCGACTGCCAGCACCGTACCCCCGAACCGACCCCGCCGGTCACCGGTCCGGCCGGCGAATGAGCGTCGGAATCCCGATCCAACGGGTCTGGCCGACGCCCGCCACCGGACCGCTGACCGACCCGGAGCTGACCGCGCTCTACGGCCGCGCGCCCCGTCCCCACCTGCGGGTGAACTTCGTGGCCAGCGCCGACGGCGCGGTCACCCTGGACGACTACTCCGCCGGGCTCTCCGGCGAGCCGGACAAGCGCGTCTTCGGCCTGTTGCGGATGCTCTGCGACGGGCTCGTGGTGGCCGCCGGCACGCTGCGCCACGAGGGCTACCGGGCGGTCCGGCTCGGCGAGGCGCGCCGCGCCTGGCGACGCGAGCAGGGGCTGGCCGAGTACCCGACCCTGGTGGTGGTCTCCGGCTCGCTCGACCTCGACCCGGCCCAGGCGTGCTTCGCCGACGCGCCCGTCCGGCCGCTCGTGCTCACCCACGCGGCCGCCGAGCCGCCACCCGGGCTGACCGACGTGGCCGACCTCGTCCGCTGCGGCACGGAACGCGTCGACCTGGCCACCGGCCTGGCCGAGCTGCGCCGGCGCGGGCTCGGCCAACTGCTCTGCGAGGGCGGGCCGCACCTGTTCGGCGCGCTCACCGCGGCCGACCTGGTGGACGAGTTGTGCCTGACCGTCGCGCCGCTGCTCGCCGGGGCCGGCCCGGGCCGGATCACGGCCGGGGCCGGCAGCGCGCCGCGGCACCTGCCGCTACGGCACGTGCTGGCCGCCGCCGACGGCATGCTGATGCTGCGCTACGCCCGCGACGCCGACGCGGCGCCGCCCGCCGGCGCCGCCCCGGCCGCCTGACCGGAGACCGCCGCGCCCCGGCCCACGACCGGAAGGTACGCGGACAGCCCGCCCCGGCCACGGCGGGGCGGGCGGGCCAGCACCGCGGTGCGGCCCGCTGACCTGCCCGCACCGCGGTGCGGGCAGTGCCGGAACCACGGCCCGCCGGGTCGGGCTGCGCCGTCTCGCGAACCCGCGGTTGATCAGCGCCGTAACCTCGGGGAATGCGCACACCGCAGGCGACCGGGACGGCGCCGGAGCGGACCGGTCGCCCGGTCCTCGCCGGTGGGCTGCTGGTCGCCACCGGCCTGGTCGACATGCTGGCCGCGTACGGCATGCTCCGGTCCGGGGTCTTCGTGGTGCTGAGCAAGGGCGGCATGCACCAGGTCGACCTGACGTTCTGGGCGTGGCTGCACCTGACGATCGGGGCCGCGGTCGCGCTGGCCGGGCTGGTGGCGGTCACCGGCCGGCGGGACGCCGCCACCGTCGCGATCGGCTGCGCCGCGCTGGCGATCGCCGTGGACCTGTTCATGCTGCCGTACGCGCCGATCCGGTTGCTCATCGTGGCCGCCGTCGACGCGGCGGCCATCCGGCTGCTGCTCCGGCACCGCCGGGCCGTCGGCCGGGTGGAGTGAGGCCGCCGGTCAGCGGGGCTCACAGATCCGGCCGGTGAAGGCCGGGTCGCCCTCCCGGGCGGCCGCCCACACCGGGTTGAGGACCAGCGGCAGCGGTGGCGCCTGCCAGGCGGCGCCCAGCCGCTGGAGCAGGCGATACTCCCGGCGCGGCTGGTCGACCCGGTCGCCGGCGAGGAAGTCGACCACCCGTTCCTGGGCGAGCCGCTCGCCGATCAGCCCGCCGTGCAGGGCGGGCATCTGGAACACCGGGACGCGGCTGTACTCGCCGGGCGGCGCCTCCGCCGCGCTGACCGTGGGCAGGAAGGCGATCACGCGGACCCCGGCCACCGGGCAGAGCGTGCGGTTGCGGTAGAAGGGCGCGTTCACCAGCACCGAGCGGACGAAGGGCTCGTCCGGCATGCTCTTCACCTTGCGTCCCAGGTTGGCCAGCCAGAAGATCCCCCGCAGCTCCCAGCCGGCGGCCACGCCCCACCCGCTGTAACCCGGGGGTGGGTAGTAGGCCCGGCCGGGCTGGATGAGCGGGCTGAACAGCAGCACCGCCTCCACCGGCAGGGGCTGCGCCCACCGGTCCAGGTAGGTCCGCGCCACCATGGCCCCCTCGCTGAACCCGAGCAGGGCGATCGGCCGGCCGGTCCGGCGGTGCAACTCGTCGATCTGTGCGGCCAGCAGCACCGCGCTGGAGTCGAGGGACTGGTGGGTGTCCTGCGGCTGATACGGCACCGGACGCTTCTGCCGGTCGAGACCCCGGTAGGAGAAGCGTTCCACCCGGGAATCCGCCGGTTGCCGGCCGTTCCACTGCGAGTCGTGTCCGGCGATGGCGATCACCGCGTGCGGCACCCGGTCGGGTAGCCGCTCGGTGAGCAGCGGGGGCAGCCACTCCGGCGGTGGACCCGTCGCCAGGCCGACGAGGGACTGCGACCCGACGGCGGCGGCCATGGTGAGGACGATGGCCACCGGCGCGACCGGGACCCGGGCCAGGCGGATCCGGGCCGGCAGCACGGCCGCCGACACGGTGCGCTGCCAGAGCAGGCCGTTGGCCAGGCCGGCCAGCGCGGCCACCGGGACACCCCACCAGCCCGACGTGCTGGAGATGACCGCCCCCGCCATCGTGAGCACCACGAAGTTGAGCACCGACCAGCCGAGCAGCTCGATGGTGGGCAGGCCGCGCCACCAGTTCCCGACCACACCGGCCCGCTGGAGGAACGGCGCGAGCACCAGCATCGGGGCGAGCGAGGCGAACAGGTAGAGCGAGAGCGCGACCGCCGAGAAGGCGACCGAGATGGCGGCCCACGGCGAGATGATGACCAGCGCGAGGGCGGCCACCTCCAGGTTGCGCCGCACCAGCCAGCCGAACGACGGGCGCGGCGCCCGCTCGGGCCAGGCCAGCGCGGTCAGCCCGGCGGAGAGCAGCCCGCGGAACACGGTGAGCACCACCAGGCCGAGGCCGAAGTTCCACCAGGAGTCGTGGTAGACCAGCAGCCACCGCAGGTCGTGGAACGAGTCGTAGGGCCAGACCGCGGTCACCTGGGGCGCCAGCCCGCGGGCGCCGTGAAACCCGATCCCCACCACCACCGCTTCCTGCAGGACCGGTGGCAGCACGGCGAGCGCCAGCAGCAACGCGGTCCGGCTCCGCACTGCTTCCACCGCCGCTCCTCGCGCCGTTTCCGTCCTCCGGCCCCTTGCAGGATCCCCCGGGAGCCGACCCGGTGGTGCCGGAATGGCCGACCGGGGCGTACGGAGAGTCAGCGGGCGGCGCCGCTGCGCACGGTCGGCGGACGGGCGAGGTGGCGTCCGCCGCGTCGCGTGGCAACCTGTCGCATCCCTCGGGCAGGATGCACGACGTGCGCCGCGAACGGGACGACCAGCCGACCGGAGACCGCCGATGACCGACGACCTGCTCGACGGCCCCGGCGACGGGGTCGGCCGGGTGCTCGGCACCGCCGACGCCACCCCGCTCACCTTCTGGACGGCGGTCGCCCCGGGCAGCTACCTCCAGCTCGACGACGTCGTGGTGACCCGCCGCGAGCTGCCCGACCGGGAGCCGGTCACCATCGCCGGGGTGGTCACCCAGGTCCGCGCCCGCCACGAGGGCGCGCAGTTCGACTCCGACGTGTTCGCCATCGCCGACGGCACCCTGCCGGCCCAGGTGCAGGAGGCCGCCGAGATAACCACCACCCGCGTCGACCCCGAGTTCTACGTGCCGCCCACCCCGGGCGCCGTGGTGCACCGGGCCGAGGGCGACGCCCGGGCCCGGGCGCTGCACTTCGACCGGATGGAGCGGCGCATCCCGATGGGCATGGGTCGCGACGGGGTCCCGGTCTACCTCAACGCCGACTTCCTCGACGGCACCCGGGGCGCGCACGTGTCCATCTCCGGCATCTCCGGCGTGGCCACCAAGACCAGCTTCGCCACCTTCCTGCTCTACTCGGTCTTCCGCTCCGGGGTGCTCGGCGGCGACGCGGTCAACGCCAAGGCGCTGATCTTCAACGTCAAGGGCGAGGACCTGCTCTTCCTCGACCACCCCAACACCCGGCTCGACGACGCCACCCGGGCCGGCTACGCGAAGCTCGGGCTCGACGCCGGCGCCTTCCCCGACGTCCGGGTCTACGCGCCGCCCCGGGTCGGCGACTCCTCCGGCACGCCCGACGTGAGCAGCCGGCTCACCGGGGTGGACAGCTTCTACTGGACGCTGAGCGAGTTCTGCGCCGACCGCCTGCTGCCCTACGTCTTCGCCGACGCCGACGACGAGCGCCAGCAGTACACGATGGTCGTGCACTCGGTCGCCGCCCACCTGGCCCGGCACGCCCAGCCGGCCGACGGCGGGGTGAGCATCGACGGGGTCCGGCTGGGGTCCTACGCCGACCTGGTCGACCACGTCGTCGGGCAGCTCAACGACGACGAGACCCGCAGCGAGTGGGCGGGCAGCGCGGTGGGCCTCGGCACGGTCAACGCGTTCGCGCGCCGGCTGATCGGCAGCAAGAAGGACCTCGCCCGGCTCATCCGGGGCGACCTCGCCACCCGCCGCCCCCACTCGATCAACACGGCCGAGTCCGCCCAGGTGACCGTGGTCGACCTGCACAACCTGCCGGACCGGGCGCAGCGCTTCGTGGTCGGCGTGACGCTCAAGAGCGAGTTCGAGCGCAAGGAGAAGGCGGGCACCGCCAAGCCGCTGCTCTTCGTGGTCCTCGACGAGCTCAACAAGTACGCGCCCCGGGAGGGCTCCTCCCCGATCAAGGAGGTGCTGCTCGACATCGCCGAGCGGGGCCGCTCGCTCGGGGTGATCCTGGTCGGCGCCCAGCAGACCGCCAGCGAGGTGGAGCGGCGGATCGTCACCAACTCGGCGGTCCGGGTGGTCGGGCGGCTCGACCCGGCCGAGGCGTCCCGCCCGGAATACGGGTTCCTCCCGCCCGCCCAGCGCCAGCGGGCCCTGCTGGCCAAGCCGGGCACGATGTTCGTCAACCAGCCCGACATCCCGGTCCCGCTCTGCCTGGAGTTCCCCTTCCCGGCCTGGGCCACCCGGGTTTCCGAGGCCGGCCGGGCGCCCTCGGAGACGCTGCGCTCGATCACCCAGGCGGCCGACCCGTTCGCGGTGGTCGGCTCGGGCACCTCCGACGACGACATCCCGTTCTAGGGGGCTGAGCATGAAGATCCTGCACACCTCCGACTGGCACGTCGGCAAGGTCCTCAAGGGGCAGTCCCGGGCCGAGGAGCACAAGCAGGTGCTCGCCCAGGTGATCGAGATCGCCCGGGTCGAGCGGCCCGACCTGGTGATCGTGGCCGGCGACCTCTACGACACGGCGGCGCCCACCCCGGAGGCGACCCGGCTGGTCACCCGGGCGCTGACCGCGCTGCGCCGCACCGGGGCGGACGTGGTGGCGATCGGCGGCAACCACGACAACGGCGCGGCGCTCGACGCGCTGCGCCCCTGGGCCGAGGCCGCCGGGATCACCCTGCGGGGCAGCGTCCGGGAAAACCCGGCCGAGCACGTCATCGACGGCACCACCCGCGACGGCGAGCGCTGGCAGGTCGCCGCGCTGCCCTTCCTCTCCCAGCGCTACGCGGTGCGCGCCGTGGAGATGTACGACCTGACCCCCGCCGAGGCCAACCAGACCTACGCCGACCACCTCGGGCGGGTGCTCGCCCGCCTGGCCGAGGGGTTCACCGAGCCGGACCGGGTGCACCTGGTCACCGCCCACCTCACCGTGGTCGGTGCGAGCACCGGCGGCGGCGAGCGGGACGCGCACACCGTGCTCGGCTACGCGGTGCCGGCGACCGTGTTCCCGGGCAACGCGCACTACGTGGCGCTGGGCCACCTGCACCGCTCGCAGCGGGTGATCGGCCCCTGCCCGGTCCGCTACAGCGGCAGCCCGCTCGCCGTCGACTTCGGCGAGCAGGAGAACGTCGGGTCGGTGACGATCGTCGAGGTGACCGCGACGACCGCCGCGCAGATCCGGGAGGTGCCGGTGCCCGGCGCCGTCCCGCTGCGCACGGTCCGCGGCACCCTGGCCCAGCTCGCCGAGATCGACGCGCCCGACGGCTGGCTGCGGGTCTACGTCCGCGAGCAGCCCCGCGCCGGGCTGCGGGAGGAGGTGCAGGAGCTGCTCCCCCGGGCGCTGGAGATCCGGATCGACCCGGAGCTGGTGCCGGCACCGGGCAGCGGCACCCGCACCGCCCAGCGGGCCGGGCGCTCGCCGCGCGAGCTGTTCGCCGACTACCTGGGCAGCCGGGGCCACGCCGACGAGGATGTCCGGCACCTCTTCGACGAGCTGCTCGAGGAGGTGGACCACTGATGCGGCCGATGCGGCTGGACATGGCGGGCTTCACCGTCTTCCGCGAGGAGACCACCGTCGACTTCACCGACGCGGACTTCTTCGCGCTGGTCGGTCCGACCGGCTCGGGCAAGTCGACGGTGCTCGACGCGATCTGCTTCGCCCTCTACGGCACGGTCCCCCGCTGGGGTGGCACGCGCGGCCTGGCCAACGCCCTCGCACCCTCCGCCACCGAGGCGCGGGTGCGGCTGGTCTTCGAGTCCGCCGGCGACCGGTACGTGGCCACCCGGGTGGTCCGCCGGGACGGGCGGGGCACCGTGAAGACGGCCAACGCCGGGCTCCAGCTCATGCCGCCCGGGTTCGACGTCACCAAGCTCGACACCGGGCTCAGCCCGGAGGATCTCGGCGAGGTGGTGGCCGGCACCCCGGCCGAGATGGAGCAGGCGGTGCTGGACGCGGTCGGGCTGCCGTACGAGCAGTTCACCAGCTGCGTGGTGCTGCCGCAGGGGCAGTTCGCGGACTTCCTGCACGCCAAGCCGGCCACCCGGCAGCAGATCCTCGTCAACCTCCTGGGGCTCGGCATCTACGAGGAGGTGCAGAAGAAGGCCACCGAGCGCGCCGGGCAGGCCGAGGCGAAGCTGGAGGCGGTCGACAAGGTGCTCGGCGGGCTCGCCGACGTCGACGACGACAGCCTCGCCGCCGCCCGGGAGCGGGTCGAGCGGATGCGGGAGCTGGCCGGGGCGGTCGCGGCGGCCGTACCGGAGCTGGAGCGGGTGCGGGCGACGGCGCGCGAGCAGGCGGCGGCGCTCGCGGCGCTCGACGCCGAGCTGACCGTGCTGGGCGGGGTCCGGCCGCCGGACGGCATCGCCGAGCTGGCCCGGGCGGTGTCCGCGGCGCGGACGGCCGCCGACGAGGCGGCCGCCGCCGTCGGGCTGGCCGAGGAGCGCGAGGAGAAGCTGCGCGGCGAGCTGACCGCGGCCGGCGACGAGAGCGCGCTGCGTCTCCAGTTGAAGGCCCACGCCGACCGGGAGCGGCTGACCGGCGAGACGGCGACGGTCCGCGCGGCGGTGGACGCGGCGCAGGCCGAGCACGACGCGGCGGCCGGGGCGCTCGCCGCGGCCCGGGCCGAGGCCGAGCGGGCCGAGGCGCAGCTGGAGGCGGCGTTCCGGGCGCACGAGGAGGCGAAGGCCGTCGACCAGGCGGTGGCGTTGCGGGCGCACCTGGTCGACGGCGCGCCCTGCCCGGTCTGCGAGCAGCCGGTCCCCCGGGTGCCGGCCGTGCCGAAGGGGTCGGCGGTGACCCGGGCGCTCGCGGCCGGCAAGGCGGCCCGGGCGGCCAGCGAGGCCGCCAAGCGCGTGGTGCAGGAGCGCGACGCGGCCGCCCGGGAGCTGGACCGGGTGCTGCTGCGCGCCCGCGCCGAGCACGAGCAGCTGGGTGCCCGGCTGGCCGAGCTGGACGGCCAGCTCGCCGGGGCCGCCACCCCGGAGGCGCTGCGCGGCGCCCTGGCCGAGCACGCCCGGCTGCGCCGGGCGCTGGAGGAGGCGGCGGGTGCGGTCCGCGCCGGCCGCGACGCCGCACGGCGGGCCCGCAGCTCGCTCGACGGGGCGCAGGAGCGGCTGCGCCGGGCCTGGCGCGACTTCGACACGGTCCGCGACGGGCTGGCCCGGTTCGGGCCGCCGGCGGCGGACCGCGACGACGTGGCCGCCGCCTGGTCGGTCCTCGCCGAGTGGGCCGGCGAGCAGGCCGGGCGGCGGCGCGCCGCGCGGGACGGGCTGGCCGCTGCCGTCGACGCCGCCGAGGCGGCGGCGGGCGAGGTCGCGGAGCGGATCGGCGGCCTCTTCGACGCGGCCGGGCTGCCCGCCCCGCGGGACGCGCAGCGCGACGCCGCGGTGGCGGTGGAGCGGGCCGAGGCGGAGCTGCGCCGGCTGGAGGAGCGCCGCGAGCAGGCCGCCGAGCTGCGCGAGCAGCGGGCCGGCCACGAGCGGGAGGCCCGGGTGGCCCGCGCCCTGGCCGGGCACCTGCGGGCCAACAACTTCGAGCGCTGGCTGCTGGCCGAGGCGCTGGACCTGCTGGTCGACGGCGCCTCGCGGATCCTGCGCGAGCTCTCCGGCGGCCAGTACGACCTGGTGCACGACAAGGGCGAGTTCTTCGTGGTCGACCACCACGACGCCGGGCTGCGGCGCGGGGTGCGCACGCTCTCCGGCGGGGAGACGTTCCAGGCGTCGCTGGCGCTGGCGCTGGCGCTCTCCGAGCAGCTCGCCGGCATGTCCACGAGCGCGGCCAGCCTGGAGTCGATCGTCCTCGACGAGGGCTTCGGCACGCTGGACGCGGCCACCCTCGACACGGTGGCGGCCACCCTGGAGAACCTGGCCGCCCGGGGCGACCGGATGGTCGGCGTGGTCACCCACGTGCCGGCGCTCGCCGAGCGGATCCCGGTCCGCTTCGAGGTCCGCAAGGACGCCCGCACGGCCCGCGTCGAACGCACCGGCCTGTGAGCGCGGGAAGGACGGCCCGGTGACGAGGTTCTTCGTCGACGCGTGGGACCCGGCCTACGGCACGTCGTTCGAGGCGGGTGGGGGCGGGCCGGCGGCGCCGAGCAGCGCCCAGGTCGACGCCGACGTCGAGCTGCCCGCCACCGACTGGCGGGCCGTCGACGTCCGGCGCGACGTCGCCGCCCCGGACGTGGTGCTGCTGGTCGACGGGGTACGCCGGATCGACGCCAGCGTCTGGACGGCGGAGGACGACGGCGGCTCGTTCCCGGGCATCGCCGCCTCCTACGCGGCGGGGGTGGTCCGCTGCGACCTGGAGCGGGGCGCGGCGGAGCTGGCCGGTTCGCGGGTGGACCGGGGCCTGTTCACGGCCAGCCCGTCGGCCCAGGACGTGGTGGCCGGCGCGATCCGCTACCCGGTGCACCGGGTGAGCGGCACGGGCGAGCTGAGCAAGCTCCCCGCCGCCGTGCAGGGCCCGCTCACCGCCCTGGAGGTGGCGGTCTCCGACGCCGTGCGGGCCGACGGCGACCTGCTGGTGGTGGACGGGCCGCTGCGCAGCCGGCGGAACCTGCCCCGCACCCTCGGCTACATCAAGACGCAGCACAGCCAGTACCTGGACGGGCGGCTCACCGCCGTGGTCACCGGGCTGGCGCCGGGACAGCGCTGCCCGGTGTTCCGGCTGGGCACCGCGTGGGGCGGCTACTCGTGGTATCTGCGGCTGCCGGTGGCCGGCGGCGCCCCGTGGGCCGGCATCGTGCGGGTCGAGTGCTCCGCCGAGCTGACCGAGACCGAGGCCATCGGGCTGGCCGACCTGTCCCTGGTCACGCTGCCCCGGTTCGCCTCCACCCCGTACAAGGATCCGCGCGCCCCGCAGAACCTCATCCCCATCGCCGGCCTGGAACGGCGACTGCGCGGGATGCTCGGCGACGCCCGCCTGCTGCACCGGGTGCTCACCGCGGCGGCCCGGGGGATCCGGCGCTGATGGGCCGGCGACGCGGCGCGGACCGGGCGGTCACGCAGGTCGACACCGGGCAGGCCGAGCTGGTGCCGGACGCGGACCGGCCGGGTTCCTGGACGCTGCTGCTCGACGGCGCCCCGCAGTCCCATGTGGACCTCGCCGACCCCACCCACCTGGAGTTCGAGTACGTCCGGCGGCTGGCCGCCGCCATCGACCTGGTCGCGCCGGCCGGCGCGCCGCTGCGGGTGCTGCACCTGGGCGGTGGCGCCCTTACCCTGCCCCGCTACGTCCAGGCCACCCGTCCCGGCTCCACGCAGCGGGTGTCCGAGGTGGACGGCGCGCTGGTGGAGTTGGTGCGGCGGGAGCTGCCCTGGCCGGCCGACCCCCGGCTGCGGGTCCGGGTCGCCGACGCCCGGGCCACCCTCGCGTCCAGCCGGGACGGCAGCTACGACGTGGTGGTCGCGGACGTCTTCGCCGGCGCCCGGACCCCCGCCCACCTGACCTCGGCCGAGTACGCCGCGGAGGTGGCCCGGGTGCTCCGGCCCGACGGCTCCTACCTGGCGAACATCGCCGACGGCCCGCCGCTGCGGCACGCCCGCGGGCAGGTCGCCACGGTGCGCACCGTGCTGCCCCGCGCCTGCCTGGTCGGCGACGCGGCGGTGCTGCGCGGCCGGCGCTACGGCAACCTCGTGCTCGTCGCGTCCCGGGTGGAGCCGCCGGTGCCGGAGCTGACCCGGCGGGCCGCCGGCGACTGGTTCCCCGGCCGGGTGCTGTCCGGCGCCGAGCTGGACCGCTTCGCCGGGGGCGCCCCGGTGGTCCACGACGCCGACGCCACCGACTCCACACCGCCCCCGCCCGGAATTTTTTCCGTCCGGCGTTGATCCGCTCGGCGGGCCGGTCCGTATCACCGGGCGGCCATGCCCGTGGGGGGCCGGCTGAGTCATCGGACACCGGAGGTCTTGCATGCACGCGGTGGCGGCCGGCTGGCACGGCGAGGTGGCGAGGCCCGAGTGGATGTTCGCCCGGGCACAGCCCCGGTCGCGCGCGTCGAGGTCGGGCCGGGGGGTCGACGCCTGCCCCTCGGATCGCCAGAATGACCCGGTGACGCCGCGACCGGCGCCCGGACGCCACCAGGCCACGTCCACCGAGGCGAGCCACTCCGACCAGCTGATCCGCCTGCTCTACGCCGAGCACGCCGGGCCCCTGCTGATGTTCGTGATGCGGCTGACCGGCGGTGACCGGCAGCGCGCCGAGGACATCGTGCAGGAGACGCTGCTGCGGGCCTGGCGCAACGCGCACCGGCTGGGCACCCATGGTCAGGGCTCGCTGCGCCCGTGGCTCGTCACGGTGGCCCGGCGCATCGCCATCGACGAGCACCGCAGCGAACAGGCCCGCCCCGCGGAGACGTACGACCGGGACCTGACCGCGTTCGCCGAGGCGGACAGCACCGACCGGGTGCTGCGCACGATGACCGTGGCGGACGCGCTGCGTACGCTGAGCCAGTCGCACCGGGAGATCCTGGTGGCGACGTACTTCCGGGGGCGTACCGTGCCCGAGGCGGCCGAGGAGCTGGGCCTTCCGCTCGGCACCGCGAAGTCGCGGGTCTACTACGCGCTGCGCGCGCTGCGCACGGCCCTGCAGGAGAGGGGGGTGACGGAATGAGCCGCGCGGACCACATGGACGTCGCCGCGTACGCGCTCGGCGTGCTGGACCCGCAGGACGCGGAGCGGTTCGAGGAGCACCTGGCCACCTGCTGGGCGTGCGCGGCGGAGCTGGAGACGATGGTCCCGGTGGTGGGGATGCTGTCCGGCATCGACGGCGAGGCGATGGCCGCGCTGGAGCAGACGCACACCGACCCGGCGCTGCTGGACCGCACCCTCATGGCGGTCCGCCGGGACCGGCGGCGCACCCGGATGCGGCAGATGCTGGCCGCCGCGGCGGCCGTGGTGGTGTTCGGCGGCCTGAGCGGCGTCGCCGCCGCCGGGGTGTTCGACGGCGACGAGGGGAAGCGGATCCCGCAGGCGGAGCCGACGCTGACCGCGCCGATCACCGCGCCACCGAGCAGCGAGCCTGCCGACCCCAACGATCCTGGCGTCGGCAACGGCACTCCCCAGGAGGGCGACCAGCACAACGCGGTCGACCCGGGCACCGGCGTGAAGACCACCATGTGGCTGGCGTCGAAGGAGTACGGGACGCAGATCGACCTCCAGCTCACCCGCCTGCCCGGGCCGCGCACCTGCCGGCTGGTCGTGGTCCGGAAGAACGCCACCAGCGAGGTGGTCTCGACCTGGTCGGTGCCGGGCGGTGGCTACGGCACGAACACCAACCAGCTCCCGCTGGAGCTGAGCGCGTCCACCTCGGCCCCGCTCAAGGACATCGAGAAGATCCAGGTGCAGTCGGTCGACGTCAACGGCATCGCCAGCCCGCTGGTGACGGTGAGCGACCTCTGACCCGCCGGACCGCCGGCGCCGGGCAGCGACACCGCCCGGCGCCGTTCCGTCGTGCCCGGGCACGACGGACCCGACGTGCTCCCCCACGCGCCGCCGGCCGGATCGGTTCAACGGGTCCACTGTGAAATGGACCACCCTTTTCTCTTCAACCTTGACAGCGCACCGCCCGTACTACTCGGCGAACTGCCAAGAACGAGGAGGGCACGTGGCACACCTGAAGCGGACGACCGTCATCGTCGCGAGCGCGATGGTCGCACTAACGGCCTGCGCCCCCGCGGGCTACGACGGGGCGAACTCGAGCGCGGCCGAGCCGGTCGCCGTCGCCGCGGCCGAACCCACCGCGTCGGCCGAACCGGAAGCGTCCGCGTCCCCGGACGCGCCCGCCGACAAGGCTCCCCCGTCCGACGTGCAACTCACCGACGAACTGGTCGGCAAGAAGCTGCCCCGGATGGGCAAGGTCGTCACCGACCAGGACGGCTGGGTGCTGTACCGGTTCGACAAGGACTCGGCCGATCCGCCGCAGTCCAACTGCGTGGACAAGTGCGCCCAGGTCTGGCCGCCCGCGCTGACCGACGGCAACCCGCAGCTCCAGGGCGTCTCCGACGACAAGGTCGGCACGGTCACCCGGCAGGACGGTACCCGGCAGATCACCATCGGGGGCTGGCCGGTCTACCGCTACATCGGGGACAAGAAGCCCGGTCAGTGGAAGGGCCAGGGCGTCGGCGGCACCTGGTTCGTCGTCGACCCGAACGGCAAGAAGAACCTCACCTGCCTGCCCTCCGGCACCCCGAAGGCGGTCGCCCCGCCCGCGTCGGGCGACTCGGGCGGCGACTCGGGCTACTCGTACTGACGGACCCCGGACACGGTGGCCGGTCGCAGCCGGGGAGGGCGCGGCCGGCCACCGTCGTGGTTCCGGGACGACGGCTATCCGGCAGCCCCGCGTCCCGACGCGGCGCCGGCCCGATGCGGGCCGGCGCCGCACCCCGCACAGAAGCGCCCCGGCGGCCGCCGTGTTCCGCGCCGGTCATGGCAGAGTGGCGGGGTGACCTCCCCCGCCGCCCGCCGGACGCTGCGCCCCCCGGCCGGCTACCGGCTGGCCGCCTCGGTCCGCGCGCTCACGTTCAGCCCCTACGACCCGTGCGCCCGGATCGCCGCCGGCAGCTTCTGGTGGGCCACCCGCACCCCGGCCGGACCGGCCACCCTCGCGCTGCGCCCCGAGGCGGGCGACCTGGTCGCCGAGGGCTACGGCCCGGGGGCGGACTGGGTGGTCGAGCGGGCCGACGCGGTGGCCGGGCTCCGCGACGACCTGACCGGGTTCGCCGCGCTGGCCGGCGCGCACCCGCTGGTCGCCCGGCTGGCCCGCGAGCACCACGGGCTGCGGATGCCCACCACCGGCCAGGTCTTCCCCCGGCTGCTGCGCGCCGTTTTCGAGCAGAAGGTGACCGGCAAGGAGGCGTACCGGGCGTACTCCGCGACCGTGCGGCACTTCCGGGAGCCGGCGCCGGGGCCGCTGCAGCCGCTGCTGCTGCCGCCCGAGGCGGCCGCGGTGGCGGCGACACCGTACTGGGTCTTCCACCCGTTCGGGGTGGAGCAGCGGCGGGCCGACACGCTGCGGCGCGCGGCCGCCGTCGCGGACCGGCTGGAACGCTGCGCCGACGCCGCCGAGGCCACCCGCCGGCTCACCGCGATCGCCGGCGTCGGGCCGTGGACCGCCGCCGAGGTGGTCCGGATCGCGTACGGGGACCCGGACGCGGTCAGCGTCGGCGACTACCACGTCCCGAACACGGTGGCCTGGGCGCTGGCCAGCGAGCCGCGCGGCGACGACGCCCGGATGCTGGCCCTGCTGGAGCCGTTCCGGGGCCACCGCGGCCGGGTCTGCGTGCTGCTGGAGGCCGCCGGCATCCAGGCGCCGAAGTACGGGCCGCGCGCCCCGATCCGCTCCTTCGCCGGCTACTGACCCCGGGCGGTCGCCTGACCGCCGGCGCAGAGCCGGCGCAGGGTCCGGCCGAGCCACCACGCGTACGCCCGCTGCACGGCCCGGGTGAGCGGCCCGGCGGCGCGCACGTACCAGCGGGCCGGCCGGCTGAACGCGGTCACCTCGAACCAGACCCCGCCGGCGCTCCGGGTGACCAGGAACGCCTCCTCACCGATCTCCGGGTGCCCGGGCAGGGTGCCGTAGCCGAACCCGGCCCGGTCCGGCTCGTCGACCGTCCAGACCACCTCGGTCGGGCCCCAGACCCGCAGCGGGCCGACGCCCAGCCCCGGGGTGACCCGCACACCGGCGGCGGCGCGCGGCGCGTCGGTGCGCATGACGACGCCGGCGGCCCGGTGCAGCCGCCAGCCGAGCACCGCGTCCGCCGCGGTCGGGAAGCCGCCGTCGGGCAGCCGGACCCGGTGGCGCAGGTGGTCGTAGCCGGCCGGCAGGCGCCCGTCGCGGGTCGCGCCCACCTCGGGGTACGTCAGCTCGGGCACGTCGGCCTCCTCCTCGCGGAAACCCCGCCAGCGTACGGCCGGACGGGGTGGCCCGCCCGGCGTCGGTCCGGCGGGCTGTGGTGGGCTTGTCGGGTGACCGAACAGCTGACCGTCGCCCCGGCCGGTGTCGCGGACGCCGGCGAGATCCTCACCGTGCAGCGCGCCGCGTACCTGGTGGAGGCGCAGCGCTACCGGGACGTGTTCCTGCCGCCGCTGACCGAGACCCTGGACGAGGTCCGCGCCGCCCTGGCCGGGCCGACAGTGGTGCTGGCCGCCCGCCTCGGGCCCCGCCTCGTCGGCTCGGTACGCGCCCGCGTCGACGGCGACACCGCCCACGTCGGCCGGCTCTCGGTGGCCCCGGACCAGCAGGGGCGAGGGATCGGGGGCCGGCTGCTGACCGCGGTGGAGGCCGCCTGCGCCGGCCGGGTGGCCCGGTTCGCCCTGTTCACCGGCGCGGAGAGCGCCGAGAACCTGGGCCTGTACGCGCGGCGCGGCTACCGGGTCGTGACGCACCGGCCGGACGAGAACGGCAACCGCCTGGCGGTGCTGGAGAAGGTCGTCGCGGGCGCGCCCGGCGGGGTCAGTCCCGCTCGCAGCGGCGCCTGAGCCCGTCGGCCTCCTGCCGCAGGTAACGGCGGATGGTCCGGCCGGCGAGCAGCCCGACGAGCCCGGCCAGCGGCAGACCCGGTCGACGTCGGCGGCGATCTCGACGGACTCGACGACGCGCATGCCGCTCCCCTCCCTGCCGTGGTCAGGGTGAGGGCTACGCCGGGGGTCGACCGCGGGTGATCCCGGTCAGGCCGCCTCACGGAGGTCGGCCAGGCCGACCGGGGCGTACCGGCGCAGCAGCAGCTCCAGCTCGGCCACGGAGGCCACCTCGCCGACCACGTTCGCGCCGCCGCCGTGCTCGGCCGGATAGCGGTGCACGAGCCGGTAGCGGTAGCGCCCCCGGATCAGTTCCACGCTGACCCGCCAGCGACCGCAGCATCCGCAGCTCCACTCCGGCACGCCGCGACCGTAGCGCTGACCTGCGGTTTCACCATCCGGGCGCGGGTGACGAACAGGCCCGGGACGGGACACGCCGCCCGGCGGCGCCGGTGATCCGGCTCACCCCCGTCGGTGGGGTCTGATTGACTGGTCGCCGTGGACCTGCCGATCAATCCGCCGGTCGAGCCGATGCTGGCGAAGAGCGTGCCCCAACTGCCCACCGATCCCGGCCTGACCTACGAACCCAAGTGGGACGGCTTCCGCTGCATCATCTTCCGCGACGGCGACGAGGTCGAGCTGGCCAGCCGCGGCGGCAAGACGATGACCCGCTACTTCCCCGAGGTGGTTGAGCAGGCGCGCCGCCAGCTCCCGGAGCGGTGCGCGGTCGACGGCGAGCTGATCGTGATCCGCCGGGACGGCCCCGGCGGCCAGCCGCGGCTCGACTTCGAGCTGCTCGCCCAGCGGATCCACCCGGCCGCCTCCCGGGTGAAGCTGCTCGCCGAGACCACCCCTGCCGACTTCGTCGCCTTCGACCTGCTCGCCCTCGACGACGAGCTGCTGACCGACCGGCCCTACCCGAAGCGCCGCGGCCGCCTGGAGAAGGCGCTGGCCAAGGTCCGCCCGCCGGTGCACGTCACCCAGGTGACCACCGACCCGGAGACGGCCCGGCGCTGGTTCGACGTGTTCGAGGGGGCGGGGCTGGACGGGCTCATCGTCAAGCCGGCCGACCTGCCCTACGAGCCGGGCAAGCGGCTGATGTTCAAGGTCAAGCACGCGCGCACCGCCGACGCCGTGGTGGCCGGGTTCCGCTGGCACAAGTCCGGCCCGGTGGTCGGCTCGCTGCTGCTCGGCCTCTACGACGACGCCGGGGTGCTGCACCACATCGGGGTCAGCTCCTCGTTCACCGCGGCCCGCCGCAAGGAGCTGCTGGACGAGCTGGAGCCCTACCGGGAGGTCGGCGGCGACCATCCGTGGGTGCACGGCGACCACGAGCGGGGGCAGCGCATCCCGGGCGGGGTGAGCCGGTGGACCGGCGGCAAGAACCTGGAGTGGGAGCCGCTGCGCCCGGAGCTGGTGGTCGAGGTGGGCTACGACGCCATGGAGGGCGACCGGCTGCGGCACACCGCCCAGTTCGTCCGCTGGCGTCCCGACCGGGATCCCCGCTCCTGCACCTACGAGCAGCTGGAGCGCCCGATCCGCTACGACGTCGACCAGGTGCTCCGGGGCGACCCGGCGGCGACCGCCGACGAGGCGACGGGCCGGGCGTAGCCTGGCGGTCCACACGATCATGGAGGGCTCCCACGTGACCCGCTTCTCCGACCGGATCCGCCGCCGGCCCACCCTGGCCGGGCTCCTCGCGGCGCTGGTGCTCACGGCCGGCTGCACGCTGCCGGCGTTCGCCCCGCGGGCCGAGAGCCAGGGCGAGGCGGCCGCGCCGGGCACCGCGCCGACCTGGCGACCGTGCCCGGAGGTGCCGGACGAGCTGGTCGGGCGGGGCGCGACGGGCATGCGTTACGACTGCGCCCGGATCGCCGTACCCCGCGACTGGGGCACCGGGGCGACGACCGGCGCGACCGCCGGGCCGGGCGCCGGGGAGACCTTCGAGATCGCGCTGATCCGCATCCGGTCGAACAAGCAGCGCGACCGGATCGGGTCGCTGGTGGTGAATCCGGGCGGGCCCGGCGCGTCCGGCGTGGACACGGCGGTCTACCTGTCCTACGGGCCGGGCTTCGGGGGGCTGCCGGCCGAGGTGACCGACCGGTTCGACATCGTCGGCTTCGACCCGCGCGGGGTGGCCCGCTCCAGCCCGGTCAAGTGCATCTCCGACGCCGACCTGGACGCCAGCTTCGGCTACGACCCCGACCCGGAGAGCCAGGCGTCCTTCGACGGCTTCGTCGACCTCAACCGCCGGATCGGCCAGCGGTGCGGCGCGAAGTACGGCGCCCAGCTCCCGCTCTACGGCACCGAGCAGGCCGCGCGGGACATGGACGCGGTACGCGCGGCCGTCGGCGACGACAAGCTGACCTACCTCGGTTACTCCTACGGCACGCTGCTCGGCGCGACCTACGCCCAGCTCTACCCGCAGCGGGTGCGGGCGCTGGTGCTCGACGGGGCGGTGGACCCGCGGCAGCAGCTCATGGCCGGCTCGGAGAGCCAGGCGAAGGGCTTCGAGCGCGCGTTCGACAACTTCGCCCGCTGGTGCGCGGCGAACGCCGGCCGCTGCCCGATCGCGCCCGACGCGCGGGCCGCCGTGACCACGGCCATCGACAAGGCCAGGGTCTCGCCGGTGCGCGGCCGGGACGGGCGGGAGGCCACCGCCGGCTGGGTGTTCTACGCGATCATCTCCTCCCTCTACACGGAGCAGGGCTGGCAGGAGCTGGCCCGGTCGGTCGACGCGTTGCAGGGCGGCGACCCGAGCGGCGTGTTCAAGCTGGCCGACGCGTACGCGGGCCGCGAGGACGACGGGCACTACTCCAACATGTTCGACGCGAACATGGCGGTGAACTGCGCCGACGAGACCGAGAAGCCGACCCGGGAGCGGATCCGGTCGGTGCAGTCGCAGTGGCGGGAGAAGTACCCGCTGTTCGGTCCGGCGCTGGCGGTCGGGATGCTCGGCTGCGTGGAGTGGCCCGGCGGGCGGGACCCGTACCCGACCGGGAAGGCGGCCGGCGCCCCGCCGATCCTGGTGGTCGGCACCACCGGCGACCCGGCCACGCCCTACGAGCAGACCGCCGAGCTGGCCTCGATGCTGGGCGTCGGCCGGGTGCTCACCTGGGAGGGCGAGGGGCACACGGCCTACCCGCAGACCGCCTGCGTGACGAAGGCCGTCGACGCCTACCTGGTCTCGCTCACCGTCCCCCGGGAGGGGCTGCGCTGCCCCGCCCGGTGACGGTGTGCGGGCCGGTCAGCCGGCCGCCGGGGGCGTCCAGTCGACGGGCAGGTGCCCGATGCGGACCCGCTGCGGGTGGTCGCCGACCGGCACGCTTGCCACCTTCTGCCCGGTGGCGAAGCTGATCGCGGTGACCCGGTCGGCCCCGGACTCGGAGATGACGCAGTCCCGGCCGTCCCCGCTGACCGTGGCCCAGTACGGCTTGCTGGCCGGCACCAGCGTCCCCTCGCGCAGGGTGGCCCGGTCGACGACGGTGGTGTAGTCGTCCATGGTGCCGGCGACGCAGAGCCGGGCGCCGTCCGGGCTGACCGACAGGCCGTGGTGCCGCGAGTCGTTCACCCAGGTGGTGCGGTCCTCGCTGGTGGCGGGGTTCTTCGGCAGGGCGGCGACCCGGGTGACGCGGTCGGTGGCGACGTCGTACTCGACCAGGCCGTTGAAGAACGAGACCTGGAAGTAGAGCCGGCTCCCGTCCGGGGTGAAGACCGCCGGGCGGACCGCGTCGGACAGGTCGCGGCGACCGGCGGCGTCCAGCCGCGACCGCATGTCGATCACCTTCACCACCCCGAAGGTGGTGGTGTCGGCGACGGTGATCCGCCGGTCGCCCTTGGTCCAGTCCAGCCAGGGGGCGTCCAGGTCGGTGTTCACCTCGCCGATGGACATGTTCCAGAGCAGCCGGCCGCCGTCGGTGAAGATGTTCTCGTGCGGCTTGTCCCCGGTGGGGAACGAGCCGAGCTGCTGGCCGGTGCGGATGTCGAGCACGTGCACGGTGTTGCCGGTGGAGGCCGAGACGGCCACCCGGCTGCCGTCCGGTGACACGGCCATGTGGTCGGCGCGGTAGCCGGAGACCGCGAAGCGCCAGCGGATCTGGCCGGTGGCCAGGTCGACGGAGACCACGTCGGCGAAGCTGGGCCGGGACACCACCAGGGCGGTGCCGTCCGGCGTGGTGTACATGTCGTCGACGAGCTGGTCGTGGCCCTCCCCCGGGCCCTGCCGGATGCCGAGGAAGAACGCCAGCCGGATCGGGTTCAGGTAGATCTCGCGCAGCCGCTCGGCCCGGTCCGGGACCACGTTGATCCGGCCGAGCCGCGCGTAGTCGCCGCGGGACCGGATGACGTCGGCCGTGCCCTCCCAGTTGTTGCCGACGAACATCACCTCCTGCAGGCCTGCGGCGGCCGCTGCGGGGCGGGGGGCCGCCGCCACCGGACCTGGCACGGCCAGGGCGAGGGCGGCCAGCGCGGCGAGGGCGGCGCGGCGGCCGCGGGGGCGGGGCGGGCGGGTCGGGGCGGGAGTCATGGACGCCTCCTGGTGGCCGGTTACGACATCAACGTTTCTCTCTGCGCCGGGCGGTGTTACCTTGCGGTAACAATCAGGAGAGCAACCCGCCGGCCGCACCGGATAGGGACCGGACGCCAACGCCCGGCCGGCCCGGTTGTGCGGCGACGACAACGGGAGGCGGCGGAAGCCGATGACCCGGACCGGGAGCGCACCCTCCTTCGGGGCGCTGCTGCGCGACCTGGCCGCCGACCCGGTCGCCGTCGGGGAGGTCGTCGGGGCCGCCCGCGCGCACTCCCCCGAGGTGGCCCGGCTCCCGCCGGCGGAGGTCCACCGCCAGGTCGTCCTCCTGCTCACCAGCGGGCTCGGCGCGCTGGAGCGGCGGGAGGACCCGGGTGAACGCGACTTCACCGAGGCGCGCCGGCTGGGCGCCGACCGGGCCGCGCAGGGCGTCTCCGTGGCCGGGCTGCTGTGCGGCGTGCAGGCCGGTCGGGACCGGGCCGTGGAGCTGGTGGTCCGGCACGGGCGGGCGGCCGGGATCCCCGACGAGGTGCTGCTGGAGGGGCTGCTCACCATCGGCCGGTACGCCGCGGCCGTGGAACGCGCCGTGGTCGACGGTCACCGCGCGGCCGAGCGGGAGCTGGCCCTCACCGGCGCGCCGGCCCGCGCCCGGCTGCTGCGCCGGCTGCTGCTGGGCGGGCCGGCGGGCGTGCCGCCGGCCGAGCTGGCCCGGTTCGGGCTACGCCCGGACGGGCGCTACCACTGCCTCGTCGCCGAGCCGCCCGACCCGGTCCGGGCGCATGCGCTGCACCGGCAGTTCGCCGGGTACGGCGGGGTGCTCGGCACGGTCGAGGACCGGCTGGCCGGCCTGACGCCCCGGCTGCCGGCCGCCGGCCCGGTCGACCTGCTGGTGGTGGCCGCCCCGGTCCGGCCGCTGGACCGGGCCCCGGCCATGTACGCGCTCTGCCTGGCCGCCCTCCGCGCGGCGGCGCACCGGCGGCTGCACGGTCTGCACCTGGTGACGGACCTCGCCGTCCCGACCGCGCTGGCCGCCCAGCCGGCCCTCGCCGAGCTGCTCCGGACCGCGCTGCTGGGCGGCCTCGACCCGGCCGACGAGTTCCACCGGGAGCTGGCCACGACCGCGCTGGCCTGGCTGGACCACGGCCAGCGGCTGGACCAGACCGCCGCCGCCCTGCACGTCCACCCGAACACCGTCCGCTACCGGCTGCGCCGGCTGCGCGAACTCACCGGCGGGCCGCCGGTCGAGGAGGGCGCGCGGTGCCCGGTGCCGGAGACCGTCCGCTGGTGGTGGGCCCTGCGTACCTGGCTCGACCGGCCCTGACGGCCGGCCGTGGTCACCGGGTCCGGCGGCGCCGGCGCCGCCGTTCCCACGGCGGGGTCGGGCTGGCCGGCTCGGGACGCCCCAGCTCGGGCACCTCGATGCCCTGCCGGGCGGCCATCTCCTCCACCAGCGCCCGCAGACGCCGCACGTCCGCCTTCAGCTCTTCCTGCTCGGCGTGCTCGAAGGCGTCGTCGTCCACGATCAGCCGGCTGGCGAAGTGTGCGGTGATCAGCGGGATGACCAGCAGCACCATGGTGGAGATGAGCAGCGCGGCGAGGAACCGCCCGGCGAACGAGGTCGGAGAGATGTCGCCGTAGCCGACCGTGGACGCGGTCACCACGGCCCACCAGATCGAGTCCGCCGCGTTCTTGTGCTCGGCCTGGCTGTACAGCACGCCGGCCACCACGATCATGAGCAGGTACGAGGTGATCAACGTGCGCGGCGAGTTGGCGAACCAGACCAGACCCCGGTAGATCCAGCGGAACGGCAACAGCAGGGCGTCCATGGCGCACATGCTGCCCGGTGCCGGCAACCGGCGCGACCGCATCGTCGGGGGTGACTGTGCGAGGCTTCCCCGCATGACCGACGTGATCTTCCGGGAGGCCGTCCGGGCCGACCTGCCCGCCGTCATCGCCCTGCTCGCCGACGACGTGCTCGGCAAGGCCCGTGACTTCACCGAGGTGGACGAGGCGTACGAGCGGGCGTTCGCCGCCATCGACGCCGACCCGCGCAACCACCTGGTCGTCGCGGAGACCGGCGGCGAACTGGTCGGCTGCATGCAGATCACCTACATCCCGGGGCTGGGCCGGCACGGCGCCGAGCGGTCCCTCATCGAGTCGGTCCGGGTCCGCTCCGACCTGCGCGGCCGGGGGCTGGGCCGGGAGATGATGGTGTGGGCGATCGACCGGGCCCGGGAGCGGGGCTGCGCGCTGGTGCAGCTCACCACCGACAAGAGCCGCGCCGACGCGCACCGCTTCTACCGCAACCTTGGCTTCGTGGCCAGCCACGAGGGCATGAAGCTGGCCCTGTGATCCCGGCCGCCGCCGGTTGACCGCCCTCCCCCAGGCGCCGCCGGCTGACCGCCCCTCCCCAGGCGCCGCCGGCTGACCGCCCCTCCCCAGGCGCCGCCGGCTGACCGCCCCTCCCCCGGGCGCCGCCGGCTGACCGGCTGCTCCCCCGGCCGGGGGAGCGGATTCCCCGGTCGCGGGGAGGCCGCGTGCCGGACCCGTCGGCAGGCTGGATCCAGTTCCAGCTCCGGGGAGGCCCCATGATCAACGACACCGCGTCCGGCACCGCCCACCTCCGCACCGCCCACCTCCGCGCCGGCCGGCCCGCGCCGGCCTGGACGGTCCGCGTCGCCCACCTGATCCCGCTGCTCGTGCTGCCGTCCGGGCTGTGGCGGATCGCCCTGGTCGCCGGCCTGCCGATCGGCGCGTCGGCGCACGGCGCCCCGGTCGATCCCGGCCCCGGCGAGAGCGTCTACATCGTCTCGCTGAGCCTGGTCTCCGAGGGGCTGGCGCTGCTCGCGCTCGGCCTGGTCCGCCCGTGGGGTGAGGTGTTCCCGGGGTGGCTGCCGCTGGTCGGCGGCCGGCGGGTGCCACCGCGGTTCGCGGTCACAACCGCCACCACCGGCGCCACCGCGCTCACGCTGATCTGGGGCTACGCCGCCTGGGGCGTGCACGGCAACGACCTCGGCTTCACCCCACCCGGCTTCACCCTCCTGGTGACCTGCTACGCCCCCCTCCTCCTCTGGGGCCCCCTCCTCCTGGCCCTCACGTGGTCCTACCACCACCGCCACCCCCCGCGGTGATCATGAAGTTGTCGCCAGCCGGTGCGGCGTGTCGCGACAACAACTTCATGATCACCAGGTCGGGGGCGTGGGGGTGGGGGTGGGTCAGTCGGTTACCAGGCGGCCGTCGCGGAGGGTCAGGGTGCGGTCGGCCATGTCGATCAGGGCCGGGTCGTGGGTGGCGACCAGGGCGGTCATGCCGCGGGCGTGGACCACGGCCCGGAGCAGGTCCATGATGGACCGGCCGGTCTCCGAGTCGAGCTGGCCGGTCGGCTCGTCGGCGATGAGCAGGTCCGGCTCGTTGGCCAGCGCCCGGGCCACCGCCACCCGCTGCTGCTGGCCACCGGACATCTCGTACGGGCGCTGCGCGGCGTGCCCGCCCAGGCCGACCAGCTCCAGCAGCACGGCCACCCGCTGCTCCCGCTCGGCGGCCGGCAGCTTGGCCAGCCGCAGCGGCACCCCGACGTTCTCCGCCGCCGACAGGATCGGCACCAGGCCGAAGGTCTGGAAGATGAACCCGACGGTGCCCCGGCGCAGCGCCAGCAGCTCCCGCTCGCTCGCGGTCGTGACCTCGTGCCCGGCCACCCGCACCCGCCCGCTGTCCGGCCGGTCCAGCCCGCCGACCAGGTTCAGCAGGGTGGTCTTGCCGGCGCCGGAGCGGCCCCGGACCGCGACCAGCTCCCCCCGGCCCGCCACGAAGGAGACGTCCCGTACGGCGTGGACGGCGTGCTCGCCCCTGCCGAAGGTGCGGCTCACCCCCTCCACCCGGACCACCTCGTCGACGGCGACGCGGGCCGGCGCCACGGTCAGCTGCTCGGTCATCACTCACTCTCCTCGTCGTGCGCCCGGTCGCCCGGCCGCACCTGGACGTGGTCGGGTTCCAGGTTGAGCCGGACCCGGTCGCGCAGGGACAGGCTGTCCACGAAGGACGCCGGCAGCTGCATGCGGCCGGTCCGGTCGAGCACCGCGTACTCCTCGCTGACCAGCTCGGTGCTGCCGTCGGCGGCGACCCGGGCGGTGCGGCGTACCTCGGAGGAGGTGCGGCCGTCGCGGATGGCGACCGTGCGGCGGACCTGACCGGCCACGGCCTGGTCGTGGGTGACCACCACGATGGTGACGCCCAGTTCGGCGTTGATGGTGCGCAGCGCGGCGAAGACCTCGGCGCCGGTGGCCTCGTCCAGCTCGCCGGTCGGCTCGTCGGCGAAGAGGACCTCCGGGTCGTTGGCGACCGCCACGGCCACCGCGCAGCGCTGCTGCTCGCCGCCGCTCAGCTGGCCCGGCCGGCGGTCCGCGCAGTAGCCGACCCCGACCATGTCGAGCAGCTGGCGGGCCCGTTCCCGCCGGGCCCGCCGGGAACGGCCACCGGCCAGCTTCATCGGCAGCTCGACGTTCTCCAGCGCGGTCAGGTACGGCAGCAGGTTCCGCCCGGTCTGCTGCCAGACGAAGCCGACCATCTGGCGGCGGTAGGCGAGCCGGCGCCGGTTCGACAGGGCGAGCAGGTCGTACTCGGCGACCCGGGCGATGCCGGCGGTCGGCGTGTCCAGCCCGGAGAGGATGTTCAGCAGGGTGGACTTGCCGGACCCGGACGCGCCGACGATCGCCACCAGCTCACCCCGGTCGATGACCAGGTCGAGGCCCTGGAGGGCGACGACCTCCACCCCCTCGGTCTTGAAGATGCGGACCAGCCCGTCGCAGACGATGTGCCCGCGCAGCCGGTCCCGGCCGCCGGCCCGTTCGGCGGCGCGCTCCGCGGCGCGCTGCTGAAGGGCGGCCAGGTCCGGTACGGCCGACGCCTCGGCGATCGCGGTCATCTCAGCTCTCCTCTCCGAGCCGGAGCACCTCGCCGAGGCGCATCCGACGGTTGTTCAGGGTCTCGACGGCGACGGCGAAGGCGAGGGCCACCACGGCGAGGCCCAGCACCCCGGCCACCAGGCCGGGTTCGAAACGTGCCGGCACGGCCATCCCGCCGGTGAAGGCGGGCAGGCCGAGCACGGGGGTGAGCAGCACCGGCAGCAGGGCGCCGACCACCGCGCCGGTGAGCACGGAGACCAGCACGAGCGGGGTCAGCTCCACCAGCAGCAGGCCGCGCCACTGCCGGCGGGACAGGCCCATGGTGCGCAGCCGGGACAGCACCTGCCCGCGGCCGCGCGCCCCGGCCAGCACGGCGAAGGCCAGCGCGAGCAGGCCCAGCACGGCGCCGCCGGCCGCGCCGATGGTGAAGCCGAAGACCAGCAGGCCGTTCACCCCGCTGCCGCCCAGCTCGGCGCGGACCGCCGACCGGGTGGTGACGGTGGGCTGGGTGGGTCGCTCCCCGCCGGTCACCACGCCGGTGCGCTGGTACCGCTCCTGCCCCTCGACGGCCGCCCGGGCCACCGCGGCCGGGTCGACACGGTCGCCGGCCAGCAGGAAGCCGGTGGGCGCGAGCGGGTGCAGGGCGTCCGCGGGCAGCGTCGGCCAGGGCAGCACCACGAACCGGGTCACGCTCCGGTCGACCAGCGCGAACTCGTCGACGGTCGCGGCGGTGCGCACGGGGAACCGGTTGCCCTGCACGTCCAGCCAGGCGGGGCGCCGGCCGGCCGGGTCGGCCAGCCCGGCGTCGGTGAACTCGTCGGCGAGCGCCGGGGAGACCAGCGCCGGCAGCGGCGTGGTGCCGTCGCCGGTGGCCCGCAGCGGGTCGGGGACGGTCACCGGGACACCCGCGCGGCGGGCCACCTCGGCGAACCGGGCGCCGTCGACCAGCAGCACCCGGGTGTCCCCCACGCCGGCGAACCGGCCGGCCTGGTCGGCGTACGGGCGCTGGCCGGCCTCCACCAGCAGCGGGGTGACCGCGCGGACGCCGGGCAGCGCGGCGAGCGCGTCGGTGGTGTCAGGGGCGAACCGGTCGCCGTCCACCCGGACGTCCCCGGGCACGGCGGCCGCGGCGGCGCGGTCCCGGCCGTTCTCGATGCCGGTGGCGACCACCCCGCAGAACGCGGCGGTCGCCACGGACAGCACCACCACGACCAGCGGGCCGGTGGTGGCGGCCCGGCCGGCGCGGGCCGTGCCGAGGAACGCGACGCTCCCCCGGGCCCGGGCGGCGGCCCGGCTGAGCAGCCGCAGCGGCCACGGGTAGGCGCGCAGCGCGACCAGCGCGGCGGCGACGGCCAGCAGCACCGGCACCGAGACGAGCAGCGGGTCCACCGTCCCGTCGAGGGTGAGGCCCCGCCGGCGCACCAGGAACGCGCCGAGCGCGGCGACCGCCAGCACGGTCGCCTCGACGGTGAGCCGCACGGCCGGGGACCGGGCGCCGACCAGGTCGCTCCGGCCGCCACCGCCGCGGCCGGCGGTGAGCGCGGCGAGCGGCGGGACCAGGGTGGCCAGCAGCGTGGCGAGCAGCACCCAGCGCAGCTCGGCGCCGCCACCGGGGACCAGCCCGCCGAGCAGCCAGCCCACGCCGCCGGCGAGGGGCAGCACCAGCAGCGACTCGGCGAGGCCGCGACCCAGCACCGCGCTCGTCGCGCCGCCCCGGGCGCGCAGCAGCACGTACTCGTTCTGGCGGCGGCGGGCCGTGAGGCGGGCGGCGAGCAGGACCAGGCCGGCCAGGGTGGCGAGCAACCCGGCCACGATGACGGCGAGCAGCGTACGGGCGGCGGCGAGCGACTCGGCGAAGCGGCGCAGCGGGATGTCGACGCCCTGGGTCAGGGTGAGCCCGGCGGGCCGGGTCCGCTCCATCGCGGCGAGCCCGGCCACGGCGGCGGAGAGCTGCCCCGGGTCGAACCGGTCGGGGGCCACCCGGTAGCGCCAGCTGAAGCTGACCGGCCAGCCGGAGGTGGCGGCCGCGTCGAAGCCGGCCTCGGAGGTGTACGCGACGGACAGGAACGGCTTCCCGTCGCCGGTGGGCGCGGCGAGCCGCAGCATCGACGGCAGCGCGTCCCAGATCCCGCCGTGCGGGGCGGTGGGCCGGAACACGCCGACCAGGGCCACCCTGATGCTGCGCACCGGCTTGCCGCGTTCGTCGAGGACGGACAGGGCGAACGTGCTGCCGGCACGGATCCCGAGCGGCCGGGCCACGGTGTCGGCGAGGGCCATCTCGACGGTGGCGCCGGCGCCACCGGCCGGCCAGCGCCCGTCGACCAGGGTGGCCGCCTCGGGCAGGCCGGTCACGGTGCGCAGGCTGACGTCGATCAGGCCCTTGTCGGCGCTCAGGGTCGGCCCGGTCAGCCGGGTGAACCCGGTCTCCGCGGCGTACCACCGCTCGCCGATGACCTCCCGCACGGCCGTGGGCATCCGCGCCTCGACGGCGTCCAGGTCGGCGGCGCGGGTGGCGGCGATCCGGGAGGCGGTCCGGGGCAGGATCGTCTGCTCGGTGCTGTACGTCAGGTCGCGCCGGGCCACCGGCTGGGCGGCCACGTGCTCCCGCAGCCCCTGCCCGGTGAGCCGCTCGACGACCCGGGGCAGGGCGGTGATCAACAGTGCGGTGACCAGGGTCAGGACGGCGAGCAGCAGGAAGTGCCCCCCGTACGCCCGGACCCGCCGCGGCGCACCTGACGGACTCATCGTTCTCCCCCGATCCGGAGCTGTGCGGCGGCCACCCGGCGGCGGATGCCGGTGGTGATGAGGGCGGCGAAGGCCAGCGCGGCCAGCAGCAGCCCGACGGCGGTCAGCCCGACGGGCGACCACGGCACGATGAACACCGCCTCGGGCACCGGCCGGCCGGCGGCCGGGGTGAGGATCACCAACGGCACCATGGTGGCCGCGACACCGGCCCCGACGAGCAGCCCGACGCCGACGCCGATGCCGGCCAGGAAGGCCTGTTCGGCGAGGAGCGCGCGGGCCAGGAGCCGGGCGTTGGCGCCGAGGGTGTGCAGCACGGCGAACTCGGCGAGCCGGTGCCGGGTGGTGGCCCAGACGTCGACGGCCAGGCCGACCAGGGCGAGCAGCACGGACCCGAGCGCGGCGGCGAGCAGCCCGGTGCGGGCGCCCCGCCAGTACGGGTCCCGGGCCGCCTCCGCGGCGACCTGCCGCCGGTCGAGCAGCGTCGTGCCGGGGAACCCGGCCAGCTGCTCCGCCGCGGCGGCGTGCCCGCCGGCGTCGGTGCGCAGCCACCACTCGGCCACCGGCCGGACCGTGCCCTGCTGGCGGAGCAGCAGGTTGGTGGCGGCGGGCAGGTCGAGCAGCACGCCGTCGCCTGTGGTGCCGGGCACGGCGGTCACCTGGCCGACCACCTTCACCGGCAGCGACACCCCGGACAGCTGCAGGGGCACGGTGTCGCCGGCGCGGATGTTCAGCGCCGCGGCGACGCCGGGGGTGACCAGGGCGGGCACCGGCGGGTCGGTCGCGGCGGGCACCACGGCGAACCGGGAGGACGGCTGGCGGGCGAACTCCAGGGCTCCGTCCGGCAGGTCGATCTTGTGGGTGGCGTCGACGGTGGTCGGGGCGACCCGGGCCGGGTCGTGCGGTCCCTGCGCGGTGTCGGTGACCCGCCAGTCCCCGTCGAGCGGCAGCGGCAGCGCCGCACCGGCGGCGTCGGTGAGCCGGAGCCCGTCGATCTTCAGGCGGTAGGTGAAGCCGACCGCCTCCCCGCCGTCGGCCTCGAACCCGGCCAGCCGCAGCGGTGCGCCACCGGTTTCCGGCAGTGGCACCGCGAAACGCACCGGGCGACCGTCGCCCTCGGCGATGCCGAGCGGCACCCGCCAGGCGGCGCCGGCATCGGTGGTGAGCAGCGCGGACACGGTCAGTTGCGGGTTCGCGAACGGGGTGTCGACCGGGGCGCGGACGGTGCCGGCGAGGGTGTGCGCGCCGGCCGGCAGGACCGCCCCGGCGGGCGTGGCCCGCCCCTTGACCAGCCGGTCCAGCAGCGCGGCGGTGGACGCCCCGCCGGCCGCGTCGTCGAGGGTGAGCATCCCGGCCGCGGCGGCGGCGTCGAGGCTCACCACGCTGGCCGGCCGGTCGTCGCGGCCGAGCCGGACATCGTCCCGCCAGGCCGGCAGCACCCGGTCCAGCCCGGCCGTGGCGGCCAACCGGCCGGCCCGGTCGGTGGGCGCGGCGCCGTTGCGCTCGACGAGCCGCAGGTCCGCGCCGACGGTGTGCCGCGCCTGGTCACTCTGCGACCGTTCCCAGGAGGCGACCAGCGACCAGGCCAGCGTGCTGCCGCCGACGGCGAGGGCGAGCAGCAGCACCGGGCCGGCGTGCGGCCGGCGGCCGGCCTGCCACATGCCGAACATGGTGGCCGTCCACGGCCGCCGGTCGACGAAGCGTTCGGCGATCCGGGTGGCCGGGGGCAGCAGCCGCAGCGCGATCACCGCGCCGGCCAGCACGCCGATGATGGGCGCGGCGGCGAGCAGCGGGTCGATGCCGAGCCGCCCGCCGGCCCCGGCCAGCGGCGAGGAGTACTGCCGCAACTGGGTCCAGGCGAGCACGGCCAACGCGACCAGGGCCACGTCGACGCTGGCCCGCTGCACGGCCGCGCCCCGGGTGGGACGGGACCGGGCCGCCATGTCCGCGACGTAGGTGCCGGCCCGGCGCAGCGCCGGCAGCACCATGGCGAGCAGGCAGCCGATCGCGGCGGCCACGGCGACCAGCCAGATCCGGGCCGCCCCGCCGTCGGCCAGCCGCAGGTCCCCGCCGAGCCGGTGCACGGCCTGCCCGGTCAGCGCCGGGGCGAGTAGCACGGCCGGGGCCACCACCAGGGTCGCCTCGCGGACGGCGAGTCCGGCGAGCTGGCCGCGGGCGGCGCCCCGGGCGCGCAGCAGCGCGGTCTGCCCGCGGCGGTCCTCGTTGAGCAGCGCGGCGACGAGCACCAGCGCGTACCCGCCGAGCACCACGATCAGCAGCAGCGGGGTGAGCAGGGCGGACCGGCCCACCAGGTCCGCCCGGCCGAGCCGGTCGACCAGCCGGTCCAGGTGGCTCACGGTCTGTGTGGAGGAGCCGAGACCGGTGGCCTCGGGGATCTCCTCGACGACGGTGGCGAGGGCTGCCGTCACCCCGGTCAGCCGGCTCGGCTCGACCGTGGCGAGGTCGGGTGCGACCAGCCAGGCGCCCGAGGTCGAACCCGGAAAGGTGCGCGCGAAGTCGGCCGGGTCCAGCGCGAACGGCCCGTACGATTCGCTCGCCGCGTCGCCCTGGCTGTCGCCCACGCCCGGGGCGAGACGCCAGTACGCGTCGCCCGGATCGCGGGGCCGCCAGGTGCCGGCCAGCACCACGGCCCCGGCCCGCTCGGCGCTGCGGTCGTAGAGCGGCACCCGCTCACCGACCCGCAGGCCGAGCTGGCCGGCGATCTTCTCGGGGAGGGTGACCTGCAACGGCGACGCGCCGGGCGCCGGCCACGACCCGCCGGTCAGCTCGGCGTGCGCCGGCAGGTCGGCCAGCGTGGCGAGGTTGGCGAACATCGGGTCGTCGTCGGTGCGGGCCGGCCCGAGGTCGCCGGTCAGCTCCCGGCCGGTGCCGTAGCGCGCCGCGGCCACCGAGACCGGTACGCCACCGAGGCCGTCGGCGAACTGGGCGCGGACCGCCCGGTCCCGGTCGGCGTACGCGGCGGCGTCCCGGCCGCCGGAGCCGCTGACCAGCAGGCTGCGCTCGTCGGCCGGGGCGGCGTCCAGCACCGCCCGGGCGCCGGCGTCGACCGCCCGGCGGTTGTAGTCGGAGAGCCCGGTGACCAACGCGACCGCGACCAGAGCCGCGACAGCGGCGGCGAGCAGCAGTCCACGAGCCTCGACCGCCCGCCTCCACACCAGCTTCATCCGACGTCCTCCCCTGGCCCCGGCGGGCCGACGACCAGGTAGACCCGTCGGGGGGCGGGAAAGGTTCGCGCGCGTTACGTGATCGTTATCCGCGGCACGGGACCGGCGCACCGCCGGGCCGGCCGGGGAGGCGCTGACCGCTCAGGCGCGCGGGCGGTCCCGGTCCTTGGAGGGCTGCACCCGTTTCGGCTCGCCGGGCATCTTCGGGTATTCCGGCGGGTAGGGCATGTCGCCCTGCCCGGCCGCGGCGTCCCGCTCGGCCCAGTCCAGCAGCGGGGTGATGTCCCACGGGGCGTCGTCGATGCCGGCGTGCGGGTCGCCCCGCTCGGCGAAGCGGGCCGGCACGCTGCCCAGGTGGAGGTCGTCCGGGTCGACGTCGGGCAGCTCGGCCCACTCGACGGGGGTGGAGACGGTGGCCCGCCCGTTGGCCCGCAGCGAGTAGGCGCAGGCGATGGTGCGGTCGCGCGCCATCTGGTTGAAGTCCACGAAGACCCGGGTGCCCCGCTCCTCCTTCCACCAGGCGGTGGTCACCAGCTCGGGGCGGCGCCGTTCCAGCTCGCGGGCCAGCGCGATGGTGGCGCGGCGCACCTCGACGAACGTCCAGCGCGGCTGGATGCGCAGGTAGACGTGCACGCCCCGGCCGCCGGAGGTCTTCGGCCAGCCGGTCACGCCCAGCTCGTCGAGCAGCCCGCGCAGCTCACCGGCGGCGGTGGCCGCGTGGGTGAAGTCGGTGCCGGGCTGCGGGTCCAGGTCGATGCGCAGCTCGTCGGGACGGTCGACGTCGGCGGCGCGCACCGGCCACGGGTGGAACACCACGGTGCCCATCTGTGCGGCCCAGGCCACGTGCGCCAGATCGGCCGGGCACAGCTCGGCGGCCTTCCGGCCGCTGGGGAAGCTGATCTCCGCGGTGGACACCCACGGGGGCACGCCCCGGGCCGGCACCCGCTTCTGGAAGAACGCCTCCCCCTCGATGCCCTCCGGAAAGCGCTGCAGGGTGGTGGGCCGGTCGCGCAGGGCCCGCATGATCCCCTCGCCGACCGACAGGTAGTAGTGGAAGACGTCCGCCTTGGTGAAGCCGCGCTGCGGGAAGATCATCCGGTCGGGGCTGCTCAGCCGGACGGTATGCCCGGCGACCTCGATCTCCTCGACTGCGGCCTTGCTGCCAGCCATTGGGCGACCCTATGCGATGCCACCGACGGCCGACGTACCGTTGACCGGTGAGTCTTTCCGACAATGAACTGCCCCGCACCGAGGACGAGTGGCGGGTCCGGCTGAGCCCCGAGGAGTTCCGGGTGCTCCGCGAGGCCGGCACCGAACGCCCCTGGACCGGCGAGTACGTCGACACGAAGACCCCCGGCGTCTACCACTGCCGGGCCTGCGGGGCCGAGCTGTTCCGCAGTGAGGACAAGTTCGACTCGCACTGCGGCTGGCCGAGCTTCGACGACGCCATCCCCGGGGCGGTCAAGGAGATCCCCGACAACACCCTCGGCATGCGACGGGTCGAGATCCGCTGCGCCCGCTGCGACAGCCACCTGGGGCACGTCTTCGAGGGCGAGGGCTTCACCCCGAAGGACACCCGGCACTGCGTGAACTCGATCTCGGTCCGGCTGGAGCCGAAGGACTCCTGAGGCGGCCGCTTGCCCGGGCACGCTACTGATGAGGTCATGCCCCGTCTCGACGTACGGCGGCTCGCCGCCGTGGACATGTACGGCTCGGCCGGCTCGCCGGTCCGGCGCCGGGTGATCCTGGTGGAGTTCGTCGTCGGCGTGGTGGGCTGCGTCGCGCTCGGACTCTGGGCGGCGCGCGGGGGCGGTCCGGTCCGGACCGCCCTCGGCGTCTACCTGGCGCTGGTCGGCCTCAACTACGTGCCGCTGGCGCTGCACGCGGTCACCCTGAGCCGACGGGGCGCGCTGGAGCGGGAGCTGGCCGGCGTCGACGTTCCCGCCGAGCTGCGCCACTACACGCCGCGCCAGCTGTGGATCTTCGTCCCGCTGCTGCCGCTCGTGCTCGCGGTCCGGCAGGCCCGCGGCCGCTGACCGCGGGTCAGAGCCGGAGGGTGCCGCCCCGGTCGTCGACCTGGTCGGCGGACTCGTCGTCCAGCCAGACGCCGCCGGTGGCGAGGTAGCGGAAGCGGTACTCCCCGGGGCCGAGCCGGACCGTCACCGTGCGGGTGCCGTCCCGGCGGGCGACCAGTTCGTGCCGGCCGGGCTGCCAGTCGTTGAAGCAGCCCACGACGCTGACCGTGCCGGGCGGGGTGTCCCGGGGCAGGCAGAAGGTGACCCGGGTCTGGTTGCCGAAGAGCCTGTTGCGCTTGATCAAGGGGGTTCCTCCGAGGTTCGAGGCGGTCACCAGGTCCAACGCGCGACACGCCGGGGACGACTCGCCGTCGAGCCGGATCAGGTTCGCCGGTTTCGGTTGCCGGGACGTGTCCGCTCGCCGACCCTGGGATGACGGGTCCGTTTTCGGGGGGTTTCGTATGGCTACCTGTGAGGTCTGCGGCAACGACTACTGGATGGCGTTCGAGGTGCGCACGGTCAACGGGGCCACGCACACCTTCGACTCCTTCGAGTGCGCCATCCACCGCATGGCACCGATCTGCGAGCACTGCCAGATCAAGATCGTCGGGCACGGCGTCGAGGTCTCCGGCCGCTTCTTCTGCTGCGCCCACTGCGCGCGGGCGGTCGAGGGCGACCAGGGCGCCGAGGTCCGCGACGCGGTCGGCGCCCGCCCCGCGTAAGCGCTCCGGGGGCGGGCCTACCATCGCGGGATGCCTACCGAGTCCCACCTGGCCGCCTTCGCCGACCTGGACGCCCGCACCTTCCACGACCTGCTGCGGCTGCGCATCGACGTGTTCGTGGTGGAGCAGTCCTGCCCGTACCCGGAGCTGGACGGCCGGGACGTCGAACCCGGCACCCGGCACCTCTGGCTGACCCGGGACGGCGACGTGGTGGCGTACCTGCGGATCCTGGCCGACCCGGACGGGGTGGCGCGGATCGGCCGGGTGGTGGTGGCGCCCGCGGCCCGCGGCGCGGGCCTGGCCGGGGCGCTCATGACCGAGGCCCTGGCGGTGGTGGGCGACGGCCCGTGCGTGCTGGAGGCGCAGACCCACCTGGTCGGCTTCTACGCCGGCCACGGCTTCGCGGTGAGCGGCCCCGGCTACGTCGAGGACGGGATCCCGCACACGCCGATGCGGCGGGAGGGCCGCGCCGCCGCCTGAGCAGACATTGACGGATACCGCTTTCCTGTGGCAGCGTGCCAGGCGGAGCCGCCACGCGAGCCGCGGGAGGGGGCAACTCCCGCACCGTCCGGGCGTCGTGCAACCGACACCCCCACCCCGGAGGCTCACCATGTCCACTCCGCACCGCCGCCGCGCCCCGATCGTGGCGGCGATCCTGAGCGTCTGCGCGGTCGTCGCCGCGCTGCTCACCACCGCCCTGTCCGGCCCGGCCTCGGCGCACGGGTCGGTGGTCGACCCGGCGTCGCGCAACTACGGCTGCTGGCAGCGCTGGGGCAGTGACTTCCAGAACCCGGCGATGGCCACCCAGGACCCGATGTGCTGGCAGGCCTGGCAGGCCGACCCGAACGCCATGTGGAACTGGAACGGCCTGTTCCGGGAGGGCGTCGCCGGCAACCACCAGGCGGCCATCCCGGACGGCCAGCTGTGCAGCGGCGGGCGCACCGCCAGTGGGCGCTACAACGCCCTCGACACCGTCGGCGCCTGGAAGACCTCGCCGGTGACCACCAACTTCCGGATCAAGCTGTACGACCAGGCCAGCCACGGCGCCGACTACATCCGGGTGTACGTGACGAAGCAGGGCTACAACGCGCTCACCACGCCGCTGCGCTGGAGCGACCTGGAGCTGGTCGGCCAGATCGGCAACACCCCGGCCAGCCAGTGGACGCCGGAGAGCCAGGGCGTGTCGATCCAGGTGCCGGCGAACGCGCCGGGCCGGAGCGGCCGGCACGTCGTCTACACCATCTGGCAGGCCAGCCACCTGGACCAGTCGTACTACCTGTGCAGCGACGTGGACTTCGGCGGCGGCTCGACCACCCCGCCGACGACGCCGCCGCCCACCACCACCCCGCCCACCACGCCGCCCCCGACCACGACCCCGCCGACGACCACCCCGCCCACGACGCCGAACCCGGCCGGCGCCTGCACGGCGACCTACCGGATCACCGGGCAGTGGAGCGGCGGCTTCCAGGCCGAGGTGCAGGTGACCAACGGCGGGTCACCGGTCCGGGGCTGGTCGGTGAGCTGGAACTACGCCAACGGCCAGCAGGTCGGCTCGGTGTGGAACGCCACGGTGAGCACCAACGGGACGCTTGTCACCGCCCGCAACGTCGCCTACAACGGCACCCTCGCCGCGGGGGCGAGCACGTCGTTCGGCTTCGTCGGCTCGTCGGGCGCGAGCAACCCGGTGCCGGGGAACGTCTCCTGCACCACGGTCGCCTGACCGCCGTCCGGCCGGGGTCGCGGCTCGCGGCCCCGGCCGGGCACGGTCAGACCAGGCAGGTCACGAGGTCGGCGATCGAGCGGCGGCGGCCCGTGTAGAAGGGGATCTCCTCGCGCACGTGCCGGCGGGCGCCGGAGGCGCGCAGGTCACGCATGAGGTCGACGATCCGGTGCAGCTCGTCGGCCTCGAAGGCGAGCATCCACTCGTAGTCGCCCAGGGCGAACGAGGCGACCGTGTTGGCGCGCACGTCCGGGTAGCCCCGGGCCATCTTGCCGTGCTCGGCCAGCAGCTCACGCCGCTCGGCGTCGGGCAGCAGGTACCACTCGTACGAGCGGACGAACGGGTAGACGCAGAGGTAGGCGCGGGGCTCCTCGTTGGCCAGGAACGCCGGGATGTGGCTCTTGTTGAACTCGGCCGGCCGGTGCAGCGCCATCTGCGACCAGACGGGGGTCAGCGCCCGGCCCAGCGTGGTGCGCCGGAACCGCAGGTAGGCGTCCTGGAGGGCGTCGCTGGAGGACGAGTGCCACCAGATCATGAGGTCCGCGTCGGCGCGCAGGCCGGCCACGTCGTACGTGCCGCGGACGGTCACGTCCTTGCCGGCCAGTTCCTCGAAGAGCGACTCGACCTCGGCCACGACGTTCTCGCGCAGCGACGGGAGAGGGCTGGTGGCCCGGTAGACCGACCACATGGTGTAGCGGATGGTGTCGTTCAGCTCCCGCAGCCGGGCCGCGTTGGTCTGCTCCGTCATGCTGCCGATCCTCCCAGTGCAGTGATGATCTCTTCGGCCGCCGTCTCGCCGGAGCGGACGCAGACCGGGATGCCGACGCCGTCGTAGCCGGCCCCGGCCAGGGCCAGCGTCGGCTGGGCGGCCCGCAGGGCCGCCCGGACCGCCGCCACCCGGCCGAGGTGGCCGGGGGTGTACTGCGGCAGGGCCCCGCCCCACCGCTGCACGTGCCGGGCCACCGGTGCGGGCAGCGGCGTGCCGAGCACCTTCGACAGCTCCCGGTGCACGGTGGCGACCAGGTCGTCGTCGGCGAGCTGGAGCGAGGCCTCCTCGCCGTACCGACCCACCGAGGCGCGGACCAGGGCGAGCCCGTCCGGCCGGCGCAGGTGCCCCCACTTCGTGGTGAAGAAGGTGGACGCCTTGACGAGCAGCCCCTCGGTGGCGGGCACCAGGAAGCCGGACAGCTCGGGCAGCTCCGGCTCGGGCAGGGCCATGGTGACCAGCGCGACGCTGGCGTAGTCCAGCGCGCCGACGGTCGCCGCGACCTCCGGGGCCGGGCCGGCGAGCAGCCGGGCGGCCGGGCGGGCCGGCACGGCGAGCAGCACGGCGTCGGCCTCGACGAACTGAGGGTCCCGGGTCGGACCGACGGTGAGGCGCCAGCCGGTCGGGGTGCGGTGCAGCTCGCGCACCGCGGCGTCCCGGCGGACCGTCGCCCCGCTCTCCCGCGCCGCCGCGTCGACGAGCGTGCTCAGCCCGCCGGCCAGCGTGCCGAAGACCGGGGCGCCGGGGGCGCGCGGGGCGGCGGCCTGCGCGGCGCGGACCGCACCGACCAGGGTGTGCTCGACCCGGGCCGCGCGGGCCAGCGCCGGCATGGTGGTGACCAGCGACAGGTCGTCGGCCCGGCCGGCGTAGACGCCGCCGAGCATGGGGTCGACCAGCCGGTCCACCACCTCGTCGCCGAGCCGGTCGCGGACCAGCGCGCCGACCGACACGTCGGCGTCCGGCGGGAGCAGCGGCGCGCCGCCGTCCCGGTCGGCCGCCGCGGCCGGCCGTGCCACCGCCGCCACCCGGTCCAGATCCCCGGGTACGCCCACCAGGGTGCCGCCCGGGACCGGGCGCAGCCCGCCGTCGACCAGCAGAGCCGCCTGCCCGACGGTGGGGTGCACGATCGCGTCGGCCAGGCCGAGCCGGCGGACCAGGGTCACCACGGCCGACTCCCCGCCGGCCGGGTCGCGCATCAGGAACGACTCGGCGCCGAACTCGACAGGTCCGCCGGCCAGCTCACCGGTGCGCAGCTTGCCGCCGAGGCGGCCGGACTGCTCGTACACGGTGATCTCGGTGCCGGCAGGGGCGCGGTCGCGCAACCGGACGGCGGCGGCCAGCCCGGTGATCCCGCCACCGACGATCGCCACCCGCCACGGTCGCGCCACGGTCGTCCCTCCTTACGCGTCCGGCCGCGCGGACAGCTCGTGCACCAGCGCGACCACCCGGGTCAGCACGTCCGGGTCGGTCTCCGGCAGCACGCCGTGCCCGAGGTTGAACACGTGGCCGGGGGCGGCCCGCCCCTCGTCGAGGATCCGGCGCACCTCGGCCTCCACCACCGGCCAGGGGGCGAGCAGCACGGCCGGGTCGAGGTTGCCCTGCACGGCCCGGTCCGGGCCGATCCGGCGGGTCGCCACGTCCAGCGGCGTACGCCAGTCCACGCCGACCACGTCGGCGCCGGCCTCGCCCATCGCGCCGAGCAGCTCCGCCGTGCCCACCCCGAAGTGGATGCGGGGCACTCCCGCGTCGGCCAGGCCGGCCAGCACGTACGCCGAGTGCGGCAGCACGTAGCGGCGGTAGTCCGCCTCGGAGAGCGCCCCGGCCCAGGAGTCGAAGAGCTGCACCGCGGAGACCCCGGCGTCGACCTGCACCCGCAGGAACGCCAGCGTCACCTCGGCGAGCCGGTCGCAGAGCGCGTGCCACAGCTCCGGGTCGCCGTACATCAGCGCCTTGGTCTTCGCGTGGCTCCGCGACGGGCCGCCCTCGACCAGATAGCTGGCCAGGGTGAACGGCGCGCCCGCGAAGCCGATCAGCGGGGTGTCGCCCAGCTCGGCGACGAGCAGCCGCACGGCCTCGTCCACGTAGGACACCTCGTCGCGGCCGATCGGGTTGATCCGCTCGACGTCGGCGGCGGTGCGGACCGGTTCGGCCACCACCGGGCCGGTGCCGGGCACGATGTCCAGGTCGACACCGGCGGCGGCCACCGGCACCACGATGTCGCTGAACAGGATGGCCGCGTCGACACCGTGCCGGCGGACCGGCTGGAGAGTGATCTCCCGGACCAGCTCGGGGCGGCGGCACGAGTCCAGCATCGGCACGTTGGCCCGGATGTCGCGGTACTCCGGCAGCGACCGGC
Source organism: Micromonospora sp. NPDC048907 (assembly GCF_055586885.1). Classification (NCBI taxonomy): domain Bacteria; kingdom Bacillati; phylum Actinomycetota; class Actinomycetes; order Micromonosporales; family Micromonosporaceae; genus Micromonospora; species Micromonospora sp. NPDC048907. Next base: position 484,483 of record NZ_JBVJHI010000006.1, on the reverse strand, counting down.
CGGCCTGGCGCATGAACCAGACCGGGGTGTGCGGGCCCGGCTCGCGCCGGCAGGCGCGGACGAAGGGCGAGTCGGCCGGCCCGCCGCGGCGGGGTTCTCCGTCTCGGGCGGCAGTGCCCGTGGTGTCGGTGGTCATCGCGGCAATCGTGCCACGCGCCCGGACACCCCCCGCCACCACCGCCGCCTTTTGTGACGTGAAAGGAGGGGCCCCTTGTCGACGGCCGCGGCAGCGGCGTGTCCCCTTCCCACCCGATCCTGTCCGCAAGATCGGGATGACCGCCCGGCGTGCCGTCACACGGGGCGGCGCGGGGCGGCATAGGCTGCCGTCATGGCCCCCCCGATCGCGCTCCCAGAAGTGTTCGCCCGCGCGGTCGCGGGGCTGCGATCGGTGACATGCCGCCCGGAGATCGTGCTCGAGGAGGTCGGCGCCCCGCAGCGCCTGGCCCCCTACGCGTTCGCGCTCTCCGCCGGCGTGCTGCGCGACGGCGACGAGGTGGCCACCGGACGGCTCATCCTGCTGCACGACCCGGCCGGGCACGAGGCGTGGCAGGGCACCCTGCGGCTGGTCACCTACGTGACCGCCGAGCTGGAGGTCGACCTGGCCAGCGACCCGCTGCTGCCCGGCGTGGGCTGGACCTGGCTGACCGACGCCCTCGACGCGCAGGAGGCCCGTTACCGGGCCATCGGCGGCACCGTCACCCAGACGCTCTCCACCCGGTTCGGCGAGCTGGCCGGGCCGCCCGCCGCGGGCGACATCGAGATCCGCGCCTCCTGGACGCCGCTCGGCGCCGACCTGGCCCCGCACCTGCTCGGCTGGTGCACCCTGCTCGCCTCGACGGCCGGCCTCCCCCCACCCGGCGTCACGGCGCTGCACACCCGCCGCCCCGCCGGCGCCGCCTGACCCCGCGCCCGCCGCCCTCGTCGTGCCCGGGCACGACGAGGGCCGCTCCGACCGGTCGGAGCGGCCCGTCGTGAACCCCGGTCAGAGGTAGTTCTCGGCCTCGTCGCAGACCTTGTCCAAACCCTTGTTGGCGGCGTCGAAGCCCGCCTTGTCGCCCCGGGACGCCGCCGCGATGGCCGCGGTCAGCTTGTCCAGGCAGCTCCCGATGACCTTCTTCTGGCGGGCCTGCTCGTCCCGGTCGTTCTTGGTGCCGGTCAGGTCCTGCTCGGTGTCGGCGAGCCGGTCGCGGACGGTCTGGAGGTCACCCTTGAGCTTGTCGATCTCCTGCCGGTTCGCGGTGATCGTGCCGTCCCGCTGGCTGACCTGCTGCTCGGCCTTGTGCAGCTTGCCGTTGGTGGTCACGTAGAGGCCGGTCATCACGCCGCCGAGGACCAGGAGCAGCCCGGCGACGATGCCCAGGATCAGGGCGGCCCGCCCCCTGCCGCCACCCGCCGCCGGCGCCCCGTAGGGCGGCGCCGAGCCGGGCGGGGCCGACATGGGGTAGCCCGGCGGGGCCGACATCGGCTGCGGGTAGCCCGGCGGGGCCGACATCGGCTGCGGGTAGCCCGGCGGGGCCGACATCGGCTGCGGGTAGCCGGGCGCCGGGGCGGCGCCGGAGACCGGCGGCACGGAGGTCGGCGGGGCGGACATGGGCTGCGGGTAGCCGGGCGCGGCGCCCGCGCCGGAGGTCGGCGGGGCCGACATGGGCTGCGGGTAGCCCGGCGCGGAGAACGGGGCACCGGGCGGCGGGGCCGGTGCGGCGGCGCCTGGCGCGTACTGCCCGGGCACCGGGGCGGTGGGCTGCGGCAGGGTGGGGTCGGGCTGGGCCGCCCCGTGCTGCGGGGGCTCCGGCTGCACCCCGTACGGGCTGCCGTAGACGGTGCCCCCCGGCGGCTGGGGCGGGTAGCCGCCCGCTCCGGTCGGTGGCTGGGACATGGTTCTTCCTCCAGGTTTGCTGGTCCCCCGCGGGGTGGCCCGTAGGGCCGGGGTCTGCGGTCGGCGGGGTCGGGCCCCCGCCTCGACGGTGCGGTACGCGGTCAAGCCGCCGGCGGCGCGCCGGTCAGCAGAGCTTGAAGCGGTCGCACGCGGTCTTGATCGGCACCGCCAGGCCGATGCCCTCGGCGTCCCGGGCCTTGGCCGTGGCGATCCCCACGACCTCCTTCGAGCCGTTGATCACCGGACCGCCGGAGTTGCCGGGGTTGATCGGCGCGTCGAACTGGATCACCGGACCGGAGCCGCCCTCGTCCTTGCGGAACGCGCTCACCACGCCGGTGGTGACACTGTCCTGGAGGCCGAGCGGCGCGCCGACCACCACGATCTGCTGCCCGGACTTGACCGGGGTACGCGCCGCCACCAGGCCGGTGAACTTCGCGGTGGTGCGCAGGTGGGCGAGGTCCTTGTCCTTGTCGACCTCGACGATGGTCGCCTCGAACCGCTGGTCGGTGCGCTCCAGGAAGACCTTGCGGTCGCCCGCGGTGAACACCGCCTCCACCACGTGGAAGTTGGTGAGCAGCGTGGTGCCGCCGCCGGAGGGCGCCTTGCCGATGGCGAAGGCCGTGCCGGTGAACTGGCCGGCCCGGACCCGGAACACGCTGGGCAGCACCGCGCTCGCCACGGCCTCCGGGTTGAACGCCGCCCCGGCCTGCTTCTCCAGGACGCCCGCCCGCTCCTCCAGGCCGTCGAGCCGGCCGGCGGCCGCGCCCTGGGCCTCGGCCAGCCGCCGGTCGGTGGCGGCGAGCCGGTCGTCCAGCCGGTGGATCTGGTACGCCTGCAGGCCCGCCACCAGCGCCAGGATCCCGGCCAGGACGAGCGCCACCACCGGCAGCCGCCGCCCCCGCCCGGACCGCTCGGGGTGCCCGCCGGGCGGCACCGGCAGCAGCCCGCCGGCAGCCTGACCCGGGTACGCCGGACCGGACGCGGGCTGACCCGGGTACGCCGGACCGGACGTGGGCTGACCCAGGTAGGCCGGGCCGGACGTGGGCTGAACCGGGTAGGCCGGGCCGGACGTGGGCTGACCCGGGTAAGCCGGGCCGGACGCCGGGGCCGGTGGTGCGGCGACGCCGGGCTGGCCGGCGAACTGACCCGGAACGGCGCCCGGCTGTGCGGGCGGCCAATCGCCGGGAGTGCGCGGGGTCGGTGCGGCCGGCCCGCCCCACTGACCGCTGTTCGGCGCCGCCGACCACGCGGCCCCGGCACCCGGCTGGCTGGCGCCCGGCGCACCGGGCGCCGCGCCGGAGGCGGCGGGCGCCTCGCCAAAGGCAGCGGATGCGGAGCCGGAAGCAGCGGGCGCCGCGCCGAATGCGGCGGGCGCGGAGCCGGAGGCAGCGGGCGGCGCGCCAAAGGCGGCGGGTGCGGAGCCGAAGCCCGCGGCGGGGGCGGCGGGCGGAGAGCCGTAGGCCGCCCCGGGCCCGGCCGTGGCGCCGCCCGGCGGGAAGCCGTCGGCGGGCGCGCCCGGAAGGCCCGGGGCCGGCCCGGCGGGCTGGGTGGGCACGGTGGCGTGGCCGGTCGGTGGGACGATGCGCGGCGGCAGCGGCCCCGGCCGGTCGGCCCCGGCCCGCTCCGGTGCGGCGGTCTCGTCGCCGCCCCGCCCCGGCACGCCGTCCCCGGCTCCGTAGACGCCCGTCATGATCGCCCTGTCCTCCCCCGTGCCCGCACCGCCACCCGGCATCCCCTCGCGGCCCGCGGCTCGATGGACCGTACCTGCGTGAACGGGGTTTGTCTCCCCCGGTGTCCGACCCTGCCACCCCGGCGCAACCCGACCCGGTCACGACACCTGCGGGACATCCGGCCGACACGCGCCCGACCGGCTGCGCACACCGGATCGCCCGGCGCACTAGGGTTGTCAGGTGACCGACGAACCACCCCTGCGCCGTCGGGCCGCCGAAAGCCGTACGGAAGAGGCGTCGCCGCATCCGTCCTCGGCCACGCCGGAGCCGGCGGACGCGGGGACCGAACCCACCGCCGGCGGGCCCGTCCCGCTGACCGCCCCGCGCGAGGGCACGCCCGCGCCGGTGGCCACTCCGAGCGAGCTCGACGAGGTCGTGGCCCGCTTCGCGGCCGGCACCGGCCCGGTGGCCCTGGACGCCGAGCGTGCCTCCGGCTACCGCTACAGCCAGCGCGCCTACCTGGTGCAGCTGCGCCGGGCGGGCTCCGGCACGGCGCTGATCGACCCGCTGCCGCTGCCCGACCTGACCGCCCTCGACGGTGTGATCGCCGGGGCGGAGTGGGTGCTGCACGCCGCCAGTCAGGATCTCGCCTGCCTCGCCGAGCTGGGCCTGCGCCCGCGCCGGCTGTTCGACACCGAGCTGGCCGCCCGGCTGGCCGGCTTCGAGCGGGTGGGTCTGGCCGCGCTGACCGAGCAGGTGCTCGGCTACAGCCTGGAGAAGCACCACTCCGCGGCGGACTGGTCGAGCCGGCCGCTGCCGGAGTCCTGGTTGACGTACGCGGCACTGGACGTGGAGCTGCTGGTCGACCTGCGCGACGCGCTCGACGAGGAGCTGGCCAAGCAGGGCAAGTCGGCGTGGGCGGCGGAGGAGTTCGCCGCGCTGGTGCGCAACGGCGCCCGCCCGCCCCGGGTGCGGGCCGAGCCGTGGCGCCGCACCTCGGGCATCCACCGGGTGCGGGGCGCGCGGGCCCAGGCCCGGGTGCGCTCGCTGTGGTACGCGCGGGACCAGATCGCGGCGCGGCGGGACGCGGCACCGGGCCGGGTGCTGCCGGACTCGGCCATCGTGGCGGCCGCGGAGCTGGACCCGAAGGACGAGAAGACCCTGCTGACCCTCCCCGGGTTCGGTGGCCGTTCGGTGCGCCGGCTGGCGCGTACCTGGCTGGCGGCCCTGGACGACGCGCGCCAGCTGCCGGACGACGCCCTGCCGGTGAACCCGGTGGTGGAGGGACCGCCGCCGCCGCACCGGTGGGCGGAGCGGGACCCGGTGGCGGCCGGCCGCCTGGCCCGCTGCCGGGAGGTGGTGGTCGGCACGGCCGGCGCGCACCACCTGCCGCCGGAGAACCTGATCGCCCCGGACTACATCCGCCGCCTGGCCTGGCAACCGCCCGAGGAGGTCACCGACGACACGGTCGCGGAGACCCTGCGCACCTTCGGCGCCCGCGAATGGCAGATCACCCTCCTCCTCCCGGCCCTGACGGAGGCCCTGCACCTCCCCACCTCCTGACCGGACCCGGACCGGACCCCGGTCCCAGCGTCGATCATGAGGTTGGCGGCAGTTTCGGAGATCGACATCGCCGCCAACCTCATGATCGACCGGGCGACCGCGAGCGCGGGCTGTGTGGGGTTGACCACACGGGGGGTGGTGTCGGCGGTGGTTACTGGCGAGTAGCATCCGGGGAAACGCCAGTGCCGGCTAGGAGGCTCCAAGTGCCCCGTGAAGTTCGCGATGTCGTCTTCGTCGACGGCGTCCGCACCCCGTTCGGCAAGGCGGGTGGCATGTACGCCAACACCCGCGCCGACGACCTGGTGATCCGCTGCATCCGCGAGCTGATGCGGCGCAACCCGCAGCTCCCGCCGGAGAAGGTGGAGGAGGTCGCCATCGCGGCCACCACCCAGATCGGCGACCAGGGCCTGACCATCGGCCGCACCGCCGCCCTGCTGGCCGGCCTGCCCAAGACGGTGCCCGGCTTCGCCATCGACCGGATGTGCGCCGGCGCGATGACCGCCGTCACCACCGTCGCCAGCGGCATCGCCGTGGGCGCGTACGACGTGGCCATCGCCGGCGGTGTCGAGCACATGGGCCGGCACCCGATGGGCGAGGGCGTCGACCCCAACCCGCGGATCATCGCGGAGAAGCTGGTCGACCCGTCCGCGCTGGTCATGGGCGCCACCGCGGAGAACCTGCACGACCGGGTCCCGCACATCACCAAGGAGCGCACCGACGCGTTCGCGCTCGCCTCCCAGCAGAAGACCGCCAAGGCGTACGCCAACGGCAAGCTCCAGGGCGACCTGGTGCCGGTGGCGATCCGCGACCCGGAGGCCGGCTGGGGCCTGGCCACCACCGACGAGGCTCCCCGGGAGACCTCGCTGGAGAAGCTCGCCACCCTGAAGACCCCGTTCCGCCCGCACGGGAAGGTCACCGCGGGCAACGCGGCCGGCCTGAACGACGGCGCCACCGCGGCCCTGCTCGTCGCCGAGGAGACCGCCCGCGAGCTGGGCCTGCCGATCGGCATGCGGCTGGTGTCGTACGGCTTCGTCGGCGTCGAGCCCGAGGTGATGGGCGTCGGCCCGATCCCGTCGACCGAGAAGGCGCTGCGCATCGCCGGCCTGAGCATCGACGACATCGGCCTGTTCGAGCTGAACGAGGCCTTCGCCGTGCAGGTGCTCGCCTTCCTCGACCACTTCGGCATCGCCGACGACGACCCGCGGGTCAACCCGTGGGGCGGCGCGATCGCCATCGGTCACCCGCTCGCCTCCTCCGGGGTCCGGCTGATGACCCAGCTCGCCCGGCAGTTCGCCGAGCACCCCGAGGTCCGCTACGGCCTCACCGCCATGTGCATCGGCATCGGCATGGGCGGCACCGTCATCTGGGAGAACCCGCACTGGGAGGGTGGAGACAAGTGAGCCTCGCCGCACCGAACGAGGTCGTCACCAAGGCGCTGCTGCGCCGGGTGAACGTACCGGGGCTGGACCGTCCCGCCGCCCTCATCACCCTGGACAACGGCTTCGACCACACCAAGCCGAACAGCTTCGGCCCGGGCGGCCTGACCAGCCTGGACGAGGCGATCACCGCCGCCCTGGCGGCGGACCCCGCGTTCGTCGCGGTGACCGGCAAGCCGTACATCTTCTGTGTCGGCGCGGACATCACCAGCCTGCCGGCGCTGGAGAACCGCGAGCAGGCGCTGGAGGTCGGCCGGCTGGGCCACCGGGTCTTCGCCCGGCTCAAGGACAGCACCGTCCCCACCTTCGCCTTCGTGAACGGCGCGGCGATGGGCGGCGGCCTGGAGCTGGCCCTGCACTGCCACTACCGGACCCTGTCGGCGGGCGCGGCGGCCCTGGCGCTGCCCGAGGTCTCGCTCGGCCTGGTCCCCGGCTGGGGCGGCACCCAGCTGCTGCCGAACCTGATCGGCATCCCGGCCGCGACGCAGGTGATCCTGCAGAACCCGCTGATGCAGAACAAGATGCTCAAGCCGAAGCAGGCGGCGGAGATGGGCATCGCCGACGTGCTGCTGGAGCCGGCCGACTTCCTGGAGCGGTCGCTGGAGTGGGCCGCCGGCGTCGTCCGGGGCGAGGTCAGCGTGACCCGTCCCGAGGTCGACAAGGACATGTGGGCGGGCGTGCTCTACTTCGCCCGGCAGACCCTGGACCAGCGACTGCACGGCGCGGTCCCGGCCGCGTACAAGGCGCTGGACCTGCTGGAGACCGCGAAGGACGCCGACTTCGCGGCCGGCACCGCGGCCGAGGACGAGGCGCTGGCCGACCTGGTCTTCTCCGAGGAGCTGCGCAGCGGCCTGTACGCCTTCGACCTGGTGCAGCGGCGGGCCAAGCGGCCCGCCGGCGCGCCGGACAAGGGCCTGGCCCGGCCGGTCACCAAGGTGGGCATCGTGGGCGCCGGCCTGATGGCCAGCCAGCTCGCCCTGCTCTTCGCCCGCCGCCTCCAGGTGCCGGTCGTCATGACCGACCTGGACCAGTCCCGGGTGGACAAGGGCGTCGGCTACGTGCACACCCAGATCGAGAAGGCCGTCAGCAAGGGCCGGATGGACAAGGGCACGGCGGCCAAGCTGTACGGCCTGGTCAGCGGCTCGGTCGACAAGTCCGTCTTCGCCGACGCCGACTTCGTCATCGAGGCGGTGTTCGAGGACCTGGGCGTCAAGAAGCAGGTCTGGGCCGAGCTGGAGAAGATCGTCAAGCCGGAGGCGGTGCTCGCCACCAACACCTCCAGCCTGTCGATCACCGAGATGGCCGCCGACCTGGAGCACCCCGAGCGGGTGGTCGGCTTCCACTTCTTCAACCCGGTCGCCGTGCTGCCGCTGCTGGAGATCGTCCGCGGCGAGCGGACCGACGACGCCACCCTCGCGACCGCGTTCGCGGTCGGCAGGCAGCTGAAGAAGTCCAGCGTGCTGGTCAAGGACGCTCCGGCGTTCGTGGTCAACCGGCTGCTGACCCGCTTCCTCGGCACCGTCTTCGCCGCCGTCGACCAGGGCACCCCGCTGGACGTGGCGAACAGCGCGCTGGACCCGCTGGGCCTGCCGATGCGCCCGCTCGCCCTGCTCCAGCTGGTCGGCCCGGCCGTGGCCTACCACGTGGGCGGCACCCTGCACACCGCGTTCCCGGACCGCTTCGGCGTCAGCGAGAACCTCAAGCGGATCGCCGACTCGGGCCAGCCGATCGTGGTCGACGACCAGGTCAACGAGGAGGTCGCCAAGCTGCTCGTGGTCGGCGACCAGCCGCTCACCGCGGAGCAGGTCCGGCAGAACGCGCTGGACGCGCTCGCCGAGGAGATCCGGCTGATGCTCGACGAGGGCGTCGTCGCCGAGGCGCAGGACATCGACCTGTGCATGATCCTCGGCGCCGGCTGGCCGTTCCACCTGGGCGGCGTCACGCCGTACCTGGACCGGACCGGCACCGCCGAGCGGGTCACCGGCCGCCGGTTCCTGCCGCGCGGGGTCGCGAGCCTGCGCGGCTGATCCCCACCGCCGCTCCCCCACGATCGCGGTGGCCGGCCGTCCCCTCGGGACGGTCCGGCCACCGCGATCGGTCGTTCCGGGGCCGGAATCCGGTCACCGGCCGGCCACCCCGCGGTCACCGGGCGGCCGGCGCGGTCACGACCTGGTTCCGGTTTCGTCACGTCGTCGGTGGCCGGACAGTGCGCTGTCGGTGCGGCTGGCTACGATCACGCGTCCGGACTTCTCAGCAGGAGCTGCCAAAACATGTCCCAGCCGCCGTCCAATCCCTACCCCGGTTCCTACCCCCCGCCCCCGCAGCAGCCCGGCGGCTACCAGCCGCCGCAGCAGCAGCAGCCCCAGTACGGCGGCGGCTACCCGCCGGCTCCCCAGCAGCAGCCGCAGTACGGCGGCGGCTACCCGGAGAGCGGCCAGCCCGGCCAGGCCGGCCAGCCCGGCCAGCAGTACGGCGGCTACCCGGAGGCCGGCCAGCCCGGCTACGGCGCCCCGGCCCCGCTGCCGCCGAAGAAGAAGTCGAGCGTCGGCAAGATCCTGCTCATCGTGCTGGCCGTCGTGCTGGTGCTCTGCGTGGGCGGCGGTGTCGCCATCTGGTTCGCCGCCAAGGACGAGGTCGGTGAGGTCGTCCAGGCGACGAAGACCCGCCTGGTCGAGCCCGCCACGCTGGCGGGCCGGGCCAAGGTGAACGAGCCGGAGCTCCAGACGGCCGCCACCCAGATGAAGTCCGAGATCGCCAAGGACGTCCCGAACGCCACCAGCACCGTGGGCGCGTTCTACGGCGAGCCGGCGAAGAAGGACCTCGTCATGATCGCCGGCGCGTCCGGCGTCATCGCCGACCCGCAGAAGGAGATGGCGGACGCCATCACGGCGATCACCCCCCAGCTGGGCGCCAAGGAGTTCAAGACGGTCGACGCCGGCCCGTTGGGCGGCGATGCCAAGTGTGGCGACGGCAAGGCCGAGGACGTCCCGGTGGCCGTGTGCCTCTGGGTCGACAAGGGCAGCCTGGGCATGGTGGTGGTCTACTTCAAGTCCGCGACCGAGATCCAGCAGGAGTTCGTGACCATGCGCGGCGAGATCGAGAAGCGGGACTAGTCCCCGCCGACCCGGTGCACCGGGCCCCCGCCGGCCGGCGGGGGCCCGGTTTCCGTTTTCACCGGTCAGGCCGAGGCGGCCCGCTCGGCGGGGCTGCGGCAGACGCAGAACTCGTTGCCCTCGGGGTCGGCGAGGACCACCCAGCCGGTGCCGTCCGGCCGGCGCCGGTCGTCGACCACTGTGGCCCCGAGGTCGCGCAGCCGGGCCACCTCCTCGTCCCGGGTCCCCTCGGCCGCGTGCACGTCGAGGTGGAACGCGCCCTTGCCGTGCCGCTCGCCCACGGCGACGAAGAGCAGGTCGGGGCCATGGCCGTCGGGGGCGGCGAGGACCGCCTCCGGGTCGCCCGGGTGGTCGTCGTCGTGCAGCTTCCGGTCGAGCGCCCGGGCCCACCAGCTGGCCAGGACGTACGGGTCGTCGCTCTCGACGGTGACGCAGTGGATCTGTGCACTCACGGTGCTTCCTCCTGGATCGGAGTGCGCCCCGCGGAGTGAGGACGGGTCAGCGGGGACTGCGGGGCGCGGGACTGTTCATCGTGGACATCGACCGCACCCCCTTCCACACCTCGGGCTGACGCCGCTGATCATGTCATCAGCCGGCGGCGGGGACAAGGCCGGCCCGGCCCCGCGTGGCGGGACCGGGCCGGACGAGAGGCCCGGGGTCACGGGCCGACGAAGACCGCCTTCGCCCGCCAGTCGACGCCGTCCACGGCCGGGCCGCTGCGGACGGTGAACGCGGCGGACGGCGCACCGCCCGCCCAGTCGGTGGCCGACAGCTCGCCGGTGCCGCGGTTGACCTTGTAGAGGGTGCTGCCGGCCAGGAAGACCGAGCCGGCGTCGCCGAAGCCGCTCGCCCCGGTGACGGTGAACTTCTCCGCGCCCACCACGCCGCTGTCGGGGGTGAACCAGCGCCAGAACAGGCCGCCCTGCCCGGCGAGGGTGTAGTAGAGCCGGCCGCCGCTGTAGAACATGCCGGTGACGTTGGGGATCTCGGGATAGAAGTTGCTGGTCACCCCGGCGTACGTCTGGCCGGCCGGGCCGGAGTCCGTCTCCACGGCGTCCCAGTAGGCGTCGTGGTACGGGTCGACGGCCGACGCGGCGCCGAAGGTGGACCCGTCGAAGGTGCGCCGCCACAGCGACCCGTTCATGCCGTAAAAGAGCGTGCCACCTACCCAGAACGCGCCGCGCGCGGTGGACCAGGCGGTGCCGTCCGGCACGGCCACCGGGGCGGCCGCGCCGACCGTGGCGACCCCGTCGTACGACCGGACCTGCACCTCGTTGCCGGTGCCGGCGGGCGGGGTGCCGGTCTTGACGATCTCGATGCCGTCGACGAGCGGATTCTCCACCACGTGCTGGAAGTCGACGCCGATCGAGCCGTCGCTGACCACGGTGAACGCCCGCATGGTGCCCACGTTGTGGCCCACGGCGGCGGACAGGTCGAGGTCGTCCAGGACCGTCGTGCCCTCCACGGCTACGTCGAAGACCCGGGAGCCGGGGGCGGCCGTGCCGTCGTACCGGTTGGCCAGGTAGAGCCGGACCTGCACCTCGGTGCCCGTGGGCACCGGGAACTGCCAGCTCATCTCCGTGTCGCCGGCCGGGTCCCAGCGTTCGTCGTTGTAGAGCGCGGCGGGGGTGCCGGCCGGCACCGTGGCGTCGACGCCGCCGACCGGCGCGAAGCCGGCGGTGCTGCTGCCGGCGTTGTGGTACGGGCTGGGGTTCCCGCCGTCGTCGGCCGCCCAGTCCGGTCCGGTGTCGGTCGAGGCGACGAGGGGACCACCCGCGTTGACCCGGTACAGCACGTTCGTCGGCGCCGGGACCCCGGCCTGGTACACGTTCCCGGGGAGGGTGGCCGTGGTGGTCGGGTGCGGCGCGGCGCCGCCGGCCAGCGGGAAGAACGCGATCCGCTCGCGCCGGTACTGGAAGTTGCCGATCCACGAGGTGTCCGAGCCGACCCAGAGGCCGGCCGGGGTGACCAGCATCTCGGAGGCGCCGATGCCGCGCGGGTGCCGGCCGGGGTTCCAGGACAGGGGCAGCCCGGTGCGCGGGTCGAGGGCCGCGATGCTGGGCCGGCCCACGGCGCCGGCCTGGGCGGAGTCGCCGCCGAAGCTGTTGTTCAACCAGCGGAAGTGGCCGCCCACGTAGACCGCCTGCTCGCTGATGCCGACGGAGAGGTAGGTGTCGCCGCCGGTGTAGTCGACCCAGGTGGGCTGGAGGTCGGTGCCGGTGGCGTCGGCCTCCCAGCGGGCGGCGGCGTCGCAGAGCGTGCCGCCGTTGGGCGCGCCGGTGGTCACCACCACGAAGTAGCTGCCGTCCGGGGCGAACGCGAGGTCCCGCATGTACGAGTCGAACGCCCACCAGGCGCAGCGCGGGGTGTACCGGCTGGTGTTCCAGTCGGCCACGGTGGCCGCCGTGGCGCCCAGGTCGAGCTTGACGATCTGGTCGTGCAGCACCCCGTCGGCCTTCTTGAAGTTGCCGATCACCACGAGCTTCGTGCCGTCCGGTGAGACGGCCAGCTTCTCGGCCCCGACGCCGGCGTTGGAGCCGCTGACCCCGTCGTAGTTGTGGTGCTCGGTGAGCGTCGTGGTGAGGTAGCCGTCCACCGCGCCGGTGCTCGCGTTGAGCGAGGCGAGGCCGCCGCGCGGGTTGGGGTTGCCGGCCGTGGTGAAGATGCCGCCGACCAGCAGCCGCCCGCCGACCAGGGCGATGTCGTTGACCAGCCCGTTGAACGCCGGCCCGGCGAAGCTGGTGACCACCGCTCCGGTGGCGACGTTGAGCAGGGCCACCTTGCGCCGGGTCACCCCGTTGACGGTGTTGAACTTGCCGGCGACGAAGACCGTCCCGGCGGTGGGTCCGGCGACCACCGCGAACACCTCGTTGTCGACGGCCGGCGCGAAGGCCGTGTCGACCGTGCCGGTGGCCTTGTCGAAGGCGAGCAGGTAGTTGCGGGTGATGTCGACGTCGGACCCGCGGTTCTGCACCCGGGTGAACGAGCCGGCCACAATGATCTTGGAGCCGGCGTCGTGGATCGCGTCGACCGTGCCGTCCATGATGTCTGGCGAGGCGGTGGAGGGCGTCTCTCTGACCACGGTGGTGTGGCCGGGCGCGGCGGCGGCGGGACCGGCCGGGGCCAGTCCGGCGGCGGTGAGCGCGACGGCGGCGAGGGCCACGAGGACACGGCGCGGAAGGGCCGAGGGTGGGGTCACTGGCAGCTCCGGAGACTGGTACGGACAGGCGTGAGGCAGCACTCACCCTGGGCCACCCGCCACGCGCCGTCCAGCACCGGCCGCGCTTTCTGCCCGACCACCGCGCCGCTCCCGCCCGACCACCCGGCGCGACCGGCCGGGACAGCCGGACCGCCCGCACGAACAGGTGGCCGCGGATGGTGGTTCGGCGGGCGGCGGCCGTCAGGTCGGCGGTCCGGCGCGTACCGTCGGTCGGCCGCGCGGACGCCGATCGGCTCCTACGTGGCCGCGGGCGCGTCGGCCGACGGCAGGGTGACGGTCACCTCCAGGCCGCCGCCCGGCTGGGCGACCGCCTTCACCGTGCCGCCGTGCGCGTCGCAGACCGCGCGCACGATGGACAGTCCGAGGCCCGAGCCGCGGGCGCCGGTGCGCTCCTGGCCGCCGCGCCGGAACGGTTCGAACAGCCCCGGCACGTCGGCCGGGGCCACCTCGAAACCCGTGTTCCCGACCACGAGCCAGGACCGCTGCCCGTCGGTGCCGGTGCGCACCCAGAGCCGGCCGTGCAGGTGGTTGTAGCGGACCGCGTTCTCCACGAGGTTGCCGGCGAGCCGGTCGAGCAGGCCCGGGTCGCCGACCACCGGCGCGGCCCGCAGCGAGGTGTGCACCTTGAGGCCGATCCGCTCCACCTCGCGGGCCATCGCGGAGAGCGCGTTGGCGGTGCCCACGGCGAGGTCGAACTCGGTGCGCCGGGCCAGCCGGCCGCCCGTCTGCGCCTCGCTGCGGGCCAGCACCAGCAGCGCGTCGACAAGCCCGTTGGCGCGTTCCGAGGCGTCCCGCACCACGCTGGCCATCCGGCGGTACTCGGCGAGGTCCGCCTCGTCGTCGCTGAGTGTCACGTCGATCTCGGTGCGCATCACCGCGAGCGGGGTCCGCAGCTCGTGCGAGGCGTTGGCCACGAACCGCTTCTGCGCCTCGAACGCGGCGCCGATCCGGTCCAGCATGGCGTCGAAGGTCTCGGCCAGCTCGGCCACCTCGTCGTTCGCGCCGGACCAGCCGATCCGCTCGTCGAGGGTGGTCTCGCCGAGCCGGCGCGCGGTGGCGGTGACCTGGTGCAGCGGGCGCAGCGCCCGGCCGGCCACCGCGTACGCGCCGGCGATCCCGACCATGCCGATCGCCACCAGCGCCACCAGGGCCTTGACCAGCAGCTCGCGGGAGGCGGCGTCGACCAGTTCCCGCTGCCAGTGCCCGGCGTCGAGGGTGCGGCCGTCGGCGAGCACCACGGTGGTGCCGGGCAGCAGCTCGTCGGTGGGGCGCAGCGCGTCCCGGACCAGCAGCCAGGCCAGCAGCACCAGGACCGCCCCGGCCCCGACCAGCAGCACCCCGTTGAGCAGGGTGAGCCGCAGCCGCAGGGTGGGCCGCGGCCGGGATCGCCCGGTCATGCGGTGGCCTCGCCGATCCGGTAGCCCGCGCCGACCACCGTGTCGATCAGTGGGGGGTCGCCGAGCTTCTTGCGCAGTGTCATCACGGTGACCCGGACGATGGTGGTGAACGGGTCGGTGTTCGCGTCCCAGACCCGCTCCAGCAGTTCCTCGCTGGAGACCACCGCGCCCCGCGCCTTGAGCAGCTCGGCCAGCACGCCGAACTCCTTGTTGGTCAGGTCGACCGGCTCGCCGCCCCGGGTGACCACCCGGCGGGCCGGGTCGAGCACCAGGTCGGCCACCTCGAGCACCGGCGGGGCGGCCGGGGTGGCCCGCCGCCCCAGCGCCTGCACCCGGGCGACCAGCTCGTCGAAGGCGAACGGCTTGGGCAGGTAGTCGTCGGCGCCGAGCCGCAGCCCCTCCACCCGGTCGGCGACCGTGACGCTCGCGGTCAGCATCAGCACCCGGGTCAGCGCGCCGGACGCGGCCAGGTCGGCGCAGATCCGGTCGCCGTGCACGCCGGGCAGGTCCCGGTCCAGGATCACCACGTCGTAGCGGGTCACGAAGGCGGCCTCGTGCCCGGCGTCGCCGTCGTAGGCGACGTCCACGGCCATCCCGCGCTTGCGCAGTCCGCGCGCGATCGCGTCGGCGAGGTTCCGCTCGTCCTCGACCACCAGTACCCGCATCCCGGCCTCCCACCTCGTGACCTCCCACAACCTAGTGCGGGCCGCCAAGCGTCCCTCGCGCGCCGTCATTGCAAAAGATCTTCAGGTACGCGATGCTGCCCGGCAGCGAGCGACAAGCGCCCCGGCCACCGGGCCGGGCCCGAGCCCGACGGGAGCCCGCATGACCGCTGTCGACCCCGGCCGGGACGTGACGTACCACCGCTTCCGCTTCCCGGCGGACCTGCGCCTCGGCGCCGCCGACGGGGTGGCCGCCGGCCCGGACGGCCTGGTGCTGGCCACGCCGGCCGACCGCCTGGACCACACCGACCCGCACTCCGGCGACACCGCCGGGTACGACGCCGCGACCTGGACCTCCCCCGTGGTGCCGGTCGGCTTCTCCGCCGCCGAGCTGGTCCCCTCCTGGACCGCCGACACCCCGCCCGGCTGCTGGCTGCGGGTGGAGCTGCGCGGCTTCGCCGGGGACACCGCCGCCACCGGCTGGTACGAGCTGGGCCGGTGGGCCGCCGACGACACGGCGATCCACCGCTCCTCGGTGCCCGGCCAGGCGGACGGCGCGGCCTCGGTCGCGGCCGACACCCTGCGCGTGACGGGCGCGACAGTCACCGGCTGGCAGGTCCGGGTCACCCTGCTCCGGCGCCCCGACGCGCCGGCCGGCCCGGTGCTGCGCACGGTCGGCGTGGTCGCCTCGGCCGAAACCCGGACCGGCACCGGCACGCCGGCGACCCGCGCGGGCGGCGCGCCGCACGGCGGGCCGGTCCCGACGCCGGCCCCGGCCGGCACGGCAGCCGGCGCGGCGCGGGGCCGGGTGCTCGACGTGCCCCGCTACGCGCAGCGGCTGCACGCCGGCGGGGAGACCCGCTGGGGCGGCGGCGGGGACTCCTGGTGCAGCCCCACCTGCGTCTCGATGGTGCTCGACTTCTGGGGCGCCGGCCCCACCCCGGACCGGTACGCCTGGGTCGCCCCGCCCGGCCCCCGGCCGGTGGTGGTGCACGCCGCCCGGCACTGCTACGACCACGCGTACGCGGGGGCCGGGAACTGGGCGTTCAACACCGCGTACGCGGGGCTGCACGGGGTGGACGCGTTCGTCACCCGGCTGCGCTCCCTGGCCGAGGCGGAACGGTTCGTGGCCGCCGGCATCCCGCTGATCGTCTCGGCGGCCTTCACCCGGGGGCAGGTGCCCGGGCTGGACTACGACACCCGGGGGCACCTCATCGTGCTGGTCGGCTTCACGGCCGACGGCGACCCGGTGCTCAACGACCCGTACGCGCCCGACGACGAGGGGGTGCGCCGGACCGTGCCCCGGTCGGCGTTCGAGGCCGCCTGGCAGGGTGGCAGCGGCGGCGTCGTCTACGTGGTGCGCCCCGACTCGGTGCCGCTGCCGCCGGCACCCGCCCAGGCCAACTGGTGACCCGGCCGCCCGCCGCCCGCTGAGTCACCGGCCCGTCCGCCAGATCACCAGCCCGCCCGACGGGCGCAGGCAGACCACAGCCGTGCCCGAGTCGGCGCACTCGTCCCAGGTGCCCGGCAGCACCGCCCGGATCCGCGCCTCGCCGGCCGCCACGTCCAGCGTGCCGACCAGCGTCCGGTCGCCGGTCAGGCGGCGCAGGCCGAGCAGCTGGCCGCTCTCGACGCCGGCGGTCCGCCAGCGGCCGAGCCGGGCGAGGGCGCGCCCGGTGGCCGGGTCGAGCACCGACAGCTCCAGTTCCAGCCCGACGCCCGGCTCGGCGCCCAGCAGCCGGTCGCCGACGGGGGCCATCCCGATCCACTGGTCGTCCACCCAGCCGGGCCGACCGGTGGCGGGGTCGAGGGCGCGTACGCCGCCGACCTGGTCGCGGATGCACACCATGCCGGCGCACTCGACGAACCACACCCCGGCGCGGGGCTCCACCGGCACGTCCCAGCGCCGGTCCAGCCGGTCGAGCCCGTACGCGGTGACGGTGCCCGGCGTGCCGTCGACCAGCAGCAGGCCGGCCACCACCTGGGTGAACCGGTAGGAGACGCCATCCGCGGCGGGCGGCACCCGGCCGGCGTGCACCAGCGCCCCGGAGTCCGCGTCGTGCACCTCCACCCGGCCGTCGGGGGTGACCAGCACGATCTGCGTCACTCCCCGGGCGCCCGTCCGGTACGCCACCCCGTTGCTGGGCAGCGGCAGCGACCAGCGCACCGCGCCGGAGGCGGGGTCGACGGCCAGAACCGTGCCCGTCCCCGCCGCGCGCGGCGTCTCGAACAGCACCCCGCCGGACGCGGTCGACACCGCGTACCCGGACTGGCGCCAGCGCACCGCGCCGGTCGCCGGGTCCAGCAGGGTGGAGAGGGTGTCGCCGGCCCCGGCCGGGCTGCTCGTCACCAGCAGCCCGCCGGCCACCGTGCCGAGGCCGAGGACGTGGTCCCCCGCGGTCAGGGTGAACCGCCACAGCGGCTCGCCGCCGGGCAGCCGGTGCCCGGTGACCACCCGGCCGCCCAGGCCGACGGTGCCCGGGCCGTCGGCCACCACCAGCCGGTTGGCCAGGACCAGGAAGATGGCGCCCTGCGGCGCGGGCACCTTGAGCCCCGCCGGCGGCCGGGCCGGCGGGGTCGCGCCCGCCAGGGTCAGCAGGGCGAGGCAGCAGACCGCCACGACCCGGGCCACCCGGCCCGGCGGCCGGACCGGCGCCGGGGAAGGCTCGTCGGCCTCCTCGCCATGCCGCATCTCCCCCAGCTCGATGACCGGGCTCACGGCAGCCGCCACAGCCCGAACCCGCCGTCGGTGTGGCGGCAGACGAGCAGCTCCGCGCCCGTCCGGCAGTCGCCGACGGCGCCGACCAGCACGTCACGCACCTCGGGGCGGCCGGCGGTCGGGTCCAGCTCGACGAGGAGCAGGCGGCTGTTCCGGATCCGCCGGACGCCGAACAGCCGGCCGTCGTACTCGTCCTGCGGGATCACGTCCCACCGGCCGAGGTCGGCCACCAGCCGTCCGGTGGCCTCCTCCACCACCGCCAGGGCGGTTCCGGTGGCGGTGGGGTCGCCCGTGGCGACCAGGAGGCGGCCGCCGTCGGTAGCCAGCGCCCCCGTCCAGCGGTCGTCGGACCACCGCACCGCGCCGGTGTCGGGGTCGAGCGCCCACATCCCGCCGGTCAGCCGGGTGGCACAGAGCAGGTCGCCGCACCGCTCGGCGTAGCCGACCAGCGGGAGCCGGGCCGTCCAGCGCTGCCGGAGGGTGTCCAGGTCGTAGGCGGTGACGGTGCCGCCGTCGTCCCCCATCGCCAGCAGCATCCCGGCGGCGAGCAGGGTCCGCTGCCGGGTGGGCCGGTCACCGGGGGCCAGGTCGCGGGCGGCCAGCCGGGTGCCGCTGGCCGCGTCGTACACGGCGGTCGCACCGGCGGCCGGCAGGTGCACCAGCCGGTCCACCCCGGACGGGCCGAAGTTGAGCTCGACGTCGTCCGGCGTGCCCGGGACCGACCAGAGGGTCCGGCCGTCGCTCAGCGCCACCCGGCGGACCGCCTCCCGGCCCGCCATCTCGGGCACCTGCAGGAGCAGCGCCCCGCCGGCCGGGAAGCCCACCCCGGGCTGGACCCAGCCCACCCGGCCGGTGCGGGCGTCGAAGCCGATCGTCTCCCACGCGGAGTCGCCGGCGGTCCGCCCGACGAGCAGCACCATGCCGTCCTGTTCCCACACCGTGGTGGCGACGCCCGCCCCGGGCACCAGCGTCCGCCAGAGTGTCCGGAGTGGACCGCCGGCGGCCCGGTACGCGACGAGTTGCCGGCCCACGCCGCGCTGCGGGTCGGGCGGCTGCACCACGTACACCCGGTCGCCGGCGACGAACGCGGCGGACGCGGCGGAGCCCGGCAGGGTGCGCGCGGCGGACCGCGCCGGCGGGGCGGCGGCGGCGAGCGTGACCAGCGCCACCAGGAGCACCACGACGCTCCGGAACGGACGGCCGGCGGCCCGCGGCCGCCGTGCCATCGTGCCGGGAGCGGTGTCGTCGCGCAGCTCACCCAGATCGATGACGGCCACGACCACCCCCTCTCCACGCCGCCGCACCGGCGGCCCGGCCGTGACCGGCGCGACGACGTGCCGCCTGTACGATGGCCCGTCGTGGCTGTGCCGGTGGTGGACCCCTCGCTGAACTCCTCGCCCGTCGAGGCCGAGGCCGTCGTGGCGGACCCGCCGCGTCGGCCCCGACGCCGGCCGGCCCGCGCCGACGTGCTGGCCATCGGAGCCTATGCGGTGCTCGGCGTTCTCGTCTGCCTCAACTATTGGGGCGACGTGCAACACCGGGTCTCCTCGCACCTGCCGACCGACCACAGCTGGTTCGAGTGGCTCTTCGCGCACGGCGCGTACTCGCTGCGTCACCTGGAGAACCCGCTCTTCACCGCCCGGCAGAACGCGCCGGACGGGGTGAACATGATGGCGAACACCTCGCTGCTCGGGGTCACCCTGCCGCTGGCGCCGCTCACCCTGCTGCTCGGCCCACAGGTGGTGTACGCGCTCTACCTCGGCGCGGCGCTCTCGGCGACGGCGGCGACCTCCTACTGGATGCTCTCCCGGCACCTGGTGCGCTCGCGCGGGGCCGCCTTCGTCGGCGGCGCCTTCCTCGGCTTCGCCCCGGGCATCGTGCACCACGCCAACGGGCAGCCGAACTTCGTCTCCAACTTCCTGCTCCCGCTGATCGTGGCCCGGGTGCTGCGCCTGGGCGAACCGGGTCGCTGGCGGCGCAACGGGATCGCGCTGGGCCTGCTGGTGGCGTACCAGATCTTCATCAACGAGGAGATGCTGCTGCTCACCGCGCTGGCCTGCCTGGTGGTCGTGGTGGCCTGGGTGGTGCAGCGGCCACGCGCGGCGCGCGAGCGGGCCGGCGCGTTCCTCGCCGCCGCCGGGGTGGGCGGCGGGCTGGCCCTGCTGCTGACCGCGTACCCGATCTGGTTCCAGTTCAACGGGCCGCAGTCCTACCGGGGCCTGCAGGGCGGGGTCTTCCACAACTGGGGCGAGGACCTGATGGCCTTCGTCACCTTCGCCCGGGACACCGTCGCCGGGAACGAGGCGGTGGAGCAGACCATCGGGCTGACCGAGCAGAACACCTGGTTCGGCTGGCCGCTGGTGCTCGTCGCGCTTGTCGCCCTGGTGCTGCTGGTGCGCCGCTCGCTGCCGGCCCGGATCCTGGCCGTGCTCGTGGTGGTCTTCTCCGTCGCCGCGATCGGCCCGAAGGTGCGCTTCGGCGGAGTGGAGACCACCGTCGACGGCCCGTGGGCGTACGTGCCGGACAACCTGCCGCTGGTCGAGATGATGATGCCGACCCGGCTCAGCCTGGTGGTGGCCGCCGCGGTCGGCGTGCTGCTCGCGCTGGCCTGGGACGCCCTGTCCGGCCGCGGCCGCCCCCCGGTGCCCGCCCAGCGCACCGGCTCCGCCCCTCCCGGGCCGCGCCCACGCTGGCTGCGTCCCGTCGGGTACGCGGCCATAGTGGCCGCCCTGCTCCCCCTGTTCCCCCGCCCGCTGCCGGCCCAGCGGATCGACCCGCCGCCGCACTTCATCACGGCGGGCGGCTGGCGGCCCTACGTGCCGGACGGCCGCACCCTGGTGCCGGTGCCGATCCCGAGCAACGTGCACGGCCTGCCCACGCTGCGCTGGAGCGCGCTCACCGCGCAGGCGTTCCCCATCCCCGGCGGCTACTTCATCGGGCCGAACGAGGCGGGCGAGGGGGTCTTCGGCGCGCCGAACCGGCCGACCAGCACCCTCATCTACGCCACCATGGACGCGAACAAGGTCCCGCCGCTGACCGGGGAGAACCGCCGCCAGGCCCTCGACGACCTGCGCTTCTGGAAGGCGTCGGTGGTGGTGCTCGGCGCGAACCCGCGCGAGGCGGTCCTCCGCGAGCTGATGACCCAGCTGCTCGGCGAGCCGCGGCGCGTCGACGACGTCTGGCTCTGGGACGTCCGCGACCGCGTCTGACCCGGCCAGCCGAGGAGGGGCCGGTCAGCCGAGGAGGGACCGGACGTCCCACAGGTGGGCGCCGGGGACGTCGCGGCCGGGGCCGACCAGGGCGTCGACCGTGGCGCGCACCGGGTCGCCCGGCGTCGAGTCGGCCTGCACCAGCACGGCCGCCCGCCAGTGCCGCAGGTCCGCGACGGCCTGGCGGCGTTCCGCGTCGCCGATCGGGGGCACCTGGCCGGTCTCGGCGGCCCGCCGCAGCAGCAGCGAGGTGGGCCGGTCCGGCGCACCCCAGTGCGCGGTGGGGTCGCCGGCGGAGCGGGGGCCGATGAAGTAGCCGCCCGGCGCGTCGAAGGCCAGGCCGGCGCGCCCCGACCAGAACATGGCCGGGCTGACCCCGGACCCGGTGACCGGCGGCACCGGCACGAGCGTCCGCCCCGGCGGCACGTACGCCCGCCAGTCGCCGTCGGTGACGAAGGCCGGCACCGGCATGGCCGGCACGGTGCGGATCGGGGTCGGGGTGAGCGGCAGCAGCGCGGCCGCGACCGCGCCCGCCCACGGCACCCAGGTCCGGGCCGCGCGGCCCCGGACCCGGTTCAGGGCGAGGGCCAGCAGCACCCCGAGCACCGGTACGCACACCAGCGCGAACCGGGCCGGCACCACGAGGTCGAGCAGCGGCACCCCGGCGAGCAGCCGGTACGGCCCGGGCAGCCCGGTGTCGTGCCGGTTCACCACGACCGTGGTACCGAGGGAGAGCAGCGCGAAGAGAAGCGCGCAGGCCGCGAGGGCCCGGACCAGGGGCCGCCGCCACAGCCGGACCACGATCAGCACGGCCAGCAGCGGCAGGAACGGCCCGAAGAACGAGTTCTCCTCGGTGGGGTTCGGCGAGAGCAGCCCGGAGTGGTAGCCGTCCCCGGCGACGGTCTGCCGGGCGGCGCCGGCGTAGGAGGCCAGGTCCAGCCGGTAGCCCCGCGTGTAGAAGGGCATCCCCCGGTAGTGCCCGGCGCCGTGGAACTGCACCCACAGCGGGTACGCCAGCAGCGCCCCGGCGACCAGCGCGCCGATGCCGAGCCGGCGCGCCACCACGGGTGCCAGCCGGCGCGCGCCGGCCCGGTCCGCGAGCGCGTACGCCCCGGCGAACACCCCGGCCGCGAGGGCGAGGAAGACCAGCACCTCCTCGCCGAGGAAGACCTGGTACGCGACGGCCAGCCCGAGCAGGATCCCGTCCCGGCGGACCCGGTCGGCGGCCGGCCGGAACACCAGCCCGAGGATCACCGGGACCAGGAACTGGGCCGCCATGTGCAGGTGCGCCCCGGCCTGTGACACCAGGCCCGGGGCGAAACCGCAGAACAGTCCGCCCACCGCCGCGGCGGCCCGGGAGCGGACCAGCCGGCGGGCGAGCAGCGCGTACCAGGCGGTGGCGGTGCCGGCGAGGCAGAGCACCACGGCGACGAGGAAGGCCGCCTGCGAGCCGAACAGCGCGGTGACCGGGGTGAGCGGCACGCCCAGCCCGAGCACCGAGGTGTTGGCCATCAGGTTGACGCCGTCCGGCACGTTCAACGCGGTGCTGTGCAGCGGGTTCTCCCCGCCGGTCACCGCCCGGGAGGCGCGGGCCAGCATCCACTCGAAGAGCATCTGGTCGCCGGCCTGGTGGAACAGCCGGTCGGGCCGGCCCCACTGGCCGGCGGTGAGCAGCACGGCCACGCCCAGGTAGCCGGCGACCACGAGCGCGTCGACCGGGCGCGGCCGCCACCGGCGCCGGGGCGCGGGGTCGGGGCGGTCCGGGCCGGTCAGGCGGACTGGCTGGTCAGTGTCCGGACGTCCCACAACCACACGTCCAGCTCCTGCCGGGCGGGCCCGACCAGCTGCTCCACGGTGCGGCGCAGCGGTTCGGCGTTCTGCTCGTTCAGCGGCAGCACCACGATGGCGGCCCGCCAGTGCCGCAGCTCGTCGAGGAAGCGGCGGCGCTGCCGGTCGTCGAGCTTCGGCGTACGCCCGGTGGCCTCGACCTCGGCGAGCAGCTCGCCGATGCCGCTGGGCCGGCCGCCGAAGCGGCCCGGGTCGCCGGTGACCCCGTTGCGGGGGGCCAGGAAGTAGCCCCCGGGGATCTTGAAGGCCAGGTCGGTGCTGGCCGCCCAGCGCATCGGATCGGTGTTGCCCATGGCCGGCACCGGCACGGAGACCAGCGTCTGGTCCGGGCCGACGTACTGCCGCCACCGGTCGGCCGTGATGAATGTCGGCACGGCCGGCCGGGTGGTGACCCGCAACGGCATGGGCGCGATGGGCAGCAGCGCGAACACCAGGCCGGCGGCGGTCAGGGTACGCATGGTGCGCGGCTCCACGACCCCCAGCGCGGCGGCCCGCTGGACGGCCAGGGCCAGCAGCACCCCGACGACCACGGTGGTGATGAGGCCGAACCGGGTGGGCACCACGGCGTCCAGCAGCGGCACCTTGACCAGCAGCTCCCACGGGCCGGTGACCAGGTCCCGGTCCCACCAGGAGATCCGCTCGCCGAGGGAGAGCACGGCGAAGAACAGCCCGGTCGCGGCGAGCGCCCGGACCACCACCTCCCGGCGCAGCCAGACCACGATGCCGACGGCGAGCAGCGACAGGCTCCAGCCGAAGAAGGCGTTCTCCTCCGAGTAGTTCGGGGCCAGGTTCACGTTGGCCCGCTCGTTGCCGCCGAGGGTGGGCGAGCCGGGGGTGAAGAACGCGGCGATGTCGTTGCCGTAGTCGCGGACCGTGTCGCTGAGCCCGTGATATGCCATCGGCCCGGCGAACTGCACCCACAGCGGGTACGCCAGCAGCGCCCCGGCGAGCACCGCGCACACGGCCAGCCCCACGCCGAGCGGGCGCCGGGCGGCGGCCCACCGCTCGCGCTGCTGCACCACGACGGCGAACAGGAACACCCCGCAGGCCAGCGCCGTGAAGAGCAGGATCTCCTCGTTGACGAACGCCTGCGCGGTGACCAGCAGGGCGAGCAGCGCGCCGTCCCGGACCGGCCGGGTGGAGCGGGTCAGCACCAGCACCCGCCACACGATGAACGGCAGCAGGAACTGGCTGATGATGTTCGGGTGCCAGTTGGCGTGCGACAGCATGGCCGGCGAGAACCCGCAGAACCAGCCGCCCACGGCGGCGGCCAGCCGGTGGCGCACCAGGTGCCGGGAGAGCACCCGGTACCAGGCCGCGGCCGTGCCGGCGAGGCCCAGCGTGACCAGGGTGACGAAGGAGACCGCCGGTCCGAACAGGAGGGTCACCGGCACCATGGGGATGCCGAGGGCCAGGACGGCGGTGTTCGCCATCAGGTTGACCCCGTCCGGATAGTTGAACTGGTCGGTGTAGAACGGGTACTCGCCGTGCAGCACGACCCGCACCGAGTGGGCCAGGAAGAACTGCACCTGCGCCGGGTCGCTGCTGTAGAGCGCGGCCACCCGGCCGGCCGGGTCGGCCCAGATCCCGCTGGTCACCCAGAGCGCCACGAGCAGGAACACCCCGTACACGGCCAGGTCCAGCCGGCGCGGCGTCCACCGCCACCGCCGCCGGGCGGCCGGCGCGGCCGGTTCCGGGTCGCGGGCGGTGACCGCGCGTTCGTCCACCATGACGGAGAGCGGTCCGCCCGAGGCGTCGGCGTCCGGCGTCGAGTCGCCACGGGGCTCGGCAGGCGTCACAGTCGGCGGAGTCTACCGGAGCAGGAGAATGGCGTACGAATCGCACGTCCCACCGTCCTCAATGGTCATCGGCCGAAAGGGTGAGCCGCGCGCGGCCGGGTGACGGGTCGTCTCGTACCATGTGGGCTTCCGGACACGACCGCGATGGGATAACAGGGGGCGTACAGGGTGGCTTCAGCCCGCCGACGCGGCACGACGGCCACCGCGCTGCTGGCCCTGCTGCTGACCGGCTGCGGCCCGGTCGCCGGGCGGCAGCCCGCGGCGCTGCCGGTCGGCTACGACAGCCGGGACGGCACGCTGGCGGTCTGGCCGGCGCGGGGCAGCCTGGCCCGCGACGCCGCCGCGACCGCCGGGATCACCGCCGCCGTCCGCGACTGGCGCTCCCCCGTCGACGACCGCGCCCACCTGTCCTCCTCCGGCATCCTCTACTCCGGGGAGGTCGCCGGGTCGCCGCTCGCCCTGGTCGCCGCCGACGTGCCCGGCGAGGCCGCCTCCTGGCTGCTGCAACTCGACCGCGACGGGCAGCGCTGGCGGGTGGCCCACGCCACCGAGTACACCGACCCCGGCTACCTGGTCTACTCCGACGTGCTGCCGGTCCAGCAGCCCACCGGCCGCCGCTACCTGACCTCCGCCCGGGTGGAGCGGCTGCTCGGCCCCGACGGCACGGCGCTGCCCGCGGCCGACGGCATCACCGAGCCGGTCGCCGTGCCCGCCTGCCAGGCGGTGGCGGTGACCGCGACGCTGCGGGCCACCCGCTCGCTGCCGCGCGGTCGGGCCGCCGACCGCGTCCTCGACCTGGGTACGGCGACCCCGGCGCCCCGCTATCCGCTGGTGCGGGACGAGACGGGTTCGGGCAAGCGGGCGCTGACCGGGCTGGACACCTGCGTGCTCGGCGGGGAGCGGGGGCCGTTCGGGAGCGTGCCGCGGCGGATCGGGGACCGGCAGGCGCCGCGCTCGGCGCCGGAGTCGTGGCCGATGGCGAAGATCGCGGTGCGGTCGCTGGGCTCGGTGACGCTGGGTGGCGGCGAGCCGGGTGAGCTGGAGCAGCTCACCTGGGAGAGCGCCACCGGGACGATGACGGCGGTGGTCTACCGGCCGGCGGGAGGCGGGGCTCCCGTGGTCTCCCCCGCCGACCGCTCCACGACCCTGCAGGCCTACTACCTGCCGGTGCCGGGGCAGCCGCTCGCGGTGCTGACCTGGCGGACGCGGGACGCCTCGTTCGCGGCGCCACCGGGGACCACGCGGCTGGTGGACCGTCCCGGTCTCGTGGTCGTGGCGCAGCCGGAGCGGAAGCAGACGTTCAGCCTGGCGGGCACCGAGAAGACCTGGTACCGGTCCGTCGGCGGGCGCTGAGCGGTCGACCCGGCGTCCGTGCCGGCGCCTCCCGCCGGCCGAAGGGCCGACCCGCCGCCGTACGCGCACCGTATTGACGCCCTCACCCACCGGAGAGCAGATTCCAGGGGATCCCGGTCGGTCGCGGCCGGGGCGTCCCGGAAGGACGGTCGCCATGCCCACACTCAGGTCCAGGGCCCGACTCGCCTCGGCGGTGGCGCTGCTCGCGCCGTCGCTCGCGCTCGTGGCCGGGCCGACGCCCGCGCACGCCGCGGACACCACCACCCGGATCCTCCGGGCCCCGCTGGACCTCTCCGTCGTCCTGCCCTGCGCCAACGGCGGCCTCGGCGAGGTCGTCGACTTCGACGGCACGATCAGCGAGGTCTACCACGTGACCGTCGACGGCACCGGCGGGTTCCACGTCCACATCGTCGAGACCCAGTCGAACGTGCACGGCACCGGCGCGACGACCGGCGACCGGTACGTCAGCACCCGGGTCAACCTCTTCGTCTACAACCAGGGCTCCGGCGGGCTGCCCATCACCTCGACGCAGGAACTGGTCTTCAAGATCGTGGGACCGGGACCGGGCAACGACGCCCTGCTCCGGATCAGGAACCACACCACCCTCAACGCCGACGGCACCGTGACGGTCGCCTTCGACACGTTCACGGCGGAATGCGAGCCGACCACACCCTGACGCCCCGTAGCGGCCCGCGCCGCTGAAGTCCGCCCGCGGGGTTGGGCTCGCCCTCCCGCTGGCGATCTTGGTACGAAACGGCCCCGGTAGGGACCGTTTCCGTCCAAGATCTTTCTGGGCAGGTCCTGGACGAGGCGGTGGAGGCGGATCGGCTACCGGCATTGACAGGAACTGGCGGCCCTGCGCACGGCAGGACCGCCAGTTCGGCGTAGCGGAGATCAGTTCTTCGCGGTGGCCTCGTCGGCGGCCGTCTCGACCGACTGCGCGTCCAGCCCGGAGATCCACCCGGTCACGTTCCGCGCCACGTCCTGAGCCGTCAGCCCCAGGTCGGCGAGGATCTGCGCCCGCGTCCCGTGCGGGTGCCAGTCCGCCGGCACGCCGAGGTCCTTCACCGGCACCCGGACGTCCGCGTCCCGCATGGCCTGGGCGAGGGCCGATCCGACACCGCCAACACGGACGCCGTCCTCGACGGTGACGACGAGCCGGTGCCCGGCGGCCAGCTCGACAAGCTCGGCCGGCACCGGGCGCACCCAGCGCGGGTCGACCACTGTCACGCCGTACCCCTGCTCGGCGACCCGGGTGGCGACCTCCATGCCGAGGCCGGCGAAGGAGCCGACCGCGACCAGCAGCACGTCGGTGCGCGCCGACTCGGCCAGCACGTCGACCGGGCCGACCCGGCGGACGGCCGGCACGTCGGCGGCCACGGTGCCGGTCGGGAACCGCAGGATGGTCGGGCCGTCGTCCACGGCGACCGCCTCGCGCAGCTCCTCGCGGAGGGTGGCCGAGTCGCGGGGCGCGGCGATCCGCAGGCCGGGCACCACGCCGAACGCCGACATGTCCCAGATGCCGTAGTGGCTGGGCCCGTCGGGGCCGGTGATGCCGGCCCGGTCCAGCACGAAGGTGACCGGCAGCTTGTGCATGGCCACGTCGAGCAGGACCTGGTCGAAGGCGCGGTTGAGGAAGGTGGCGTAGACGGCGACCACCGGGTGCAGGCCGCCCATGGCCAGGCCGGCCGCCGAGGTGACGGCGTGCTGCTCGGCGATGCCCACGTCGTACACCCGGTTGGGGTACTTGCGGGCCAGGGTGGCGATGCCGGTGGGCTCGGCCATGGCCGCGGTGATGCCGACCACGTCGGGGCGCTCGTCGGCGATGGTGACCAGCTCGTCGGCGAAGACGTTCGTCCACTTCACCGACGGGGCGGCGACAAGCCTGCCGGTCTCGGCGTCGAACGCGCCCGGGCCGTGGAAGCAGTCCGCCTCGTCCTCCTCGGCCGGGCGGTAGCCGTAGCCCTTGCGGGTGACCGCGTGCACTATCACCGGGCCGCCGAAGTTCTTCGCTGCGCGCAGCGCCGACTCGACGGCGGGGATGTCGTGGCCGTCGACCGGGCCGACGTACTTGATGCCGAGATCCTCGAACATGGCCTGCGGGGCGACCGCGTCCTTGATGCCCTTCTTGACCGCGTGCAGCACCTCGTACATCGGCTTGCCGACCAGCGGGGTCGAGCCGAGGGCGTCCTTGACGGTGTCGAGCACCTTCTCGTAGCCGGGGTTGAGCCGCAGCGACGACAGGTGGTCGGCGAGGCCGCCGATGGTCGGCGAGTAGGACCGGCCGTTGTCGTTGACCACGATCACGAGCGGGTTGCCGGCGGTGGCGATGTTGTTCAACGCCTCCCAGCACATGCCGCCGGTCAGCGCGCCGTCGCCGACCACGGCCACCACGGCGCGCTTCTCACCGCGCAGCGCGTACGCCTTGGCGAGCCCGTCGGCGTAGGACAGGGCGGTGGAGGCGTGCGAGTTCTCAATGAGGTCGTGCTCGCTCTCCGCCTGGTTCGGGTAGCCGGAGAGGCCACCGCGCTGGCGGAGCTTGTCGAAGCCCTCCTGCCGGCCGGTGACGATCTTGTGCACGTAGGCCTGGTGGCCGGTGTCGAACAGGAGCCGGTCGCGCGGCGAGTCGAAGACCCGGTGCATGGCCAGGGTCAG
Source organism: Micromonospora sp. NPDC048907 (assembly GCF_055586885.1). Classification (NCBI taxonomy): domain Bacteria; kingdom Bacillati; phylum Actinomycetota; class Actinomycetes; order Micromonosporales; family Micromonosporaceae; genus Micromonospora; species Micromonospora sp. NPDC048907. The sequence goes on along the minus strand of NZ_JBVJHI010000006.1, from coordinate 455,963 downwards.
CTCGACCACGCCCAGGTTGGGGCCGATGTGCCCGCCGGTGCGGGAGACCTTGGCGATCAGGAAGTCCCGGATCTCCGCGGCGAGGATGTCCAGCTGCTCGGCCGTCATCCGCTTCACGTCCTGCGGGCCGCGGACCGTGCCCAGCAGCCGACCGTGGTTGGCCGTGCCCTCTTCAACACTCATGACCGGAGAGTCTATCGGCCACCCGACAGCCCGCAGCGCGGCCGTGGATCTTCCCAGGTCAGAGCCCCGATCAGGGGACGACGACCAACCGGCGGGGCGCCGGGGCCGGGGTGGCGGCGAACGGAGGGCCGGCGGGGGTCCAGGAGCCCAGCACGGCGGCCCGGGACGCCCCGGTGACCGAGGGGAGGGCCCCCGGCAGCCCGTGCCAGGAGAGCCACCCCAGCAGGGCGAACGCGTACGCCTCCTTGGCCTGGGCCGACACTCCCAGCTCGTCGGTGGTGCGCAGCCGCCAGCGCCCCTCCCCGAGGGCGGCGAGCCGGGCCCGGAGTGTGGGGTTGCGCACTCCCCCGCCGGCGGCGATGACCTCGGTCACCCCGTGCCGGTCGCAGGCGTCGGCGACCGTCCGGGCGGTCAGTTCGGTGAGCGTGGCGAGCACGTCGTCGGCGGCCACCGGCTCGCCCAGGGCGGCCAGCCGGTCGTCCAGGTAGCCGGCGTGGAACAGCTCCTTGCCTGTCGACTTGGGCGGGGACGCGGCGTAGTAGGGCTCGGCGAGCAGCAGCGCCAGCAGCCCGTCGTGCACCCGCCCGGCCGCCGCCCGGGCGCCGTCGGTGTCGCAGGGGCGGTCCAGGAAGCGCCGGGCCGCCGCGTCCAGGAGGGCGTTCGCCGGGCCCACGTCGTACCCGAGGACCGGCGCCCCGGGGGCGACCACGGTGAGGTTGGCGATCCCGCCCAGGTTGAGCGCCGCCCGCGGCCCGGCGGCCGCGTCGAGCAGCAGGGCGTCGAACGCCGGGACCAGCGGCGCGCCCTGTCCGCCGGCCGCCACGTCCGCCGACCTCAGGTCGTGCAACACGGGTACGCCCACCCGGGCGGCCACCCGGGCCGGCGCGCCGAGCTGGAGGGTGCCCCGCACCCGGCCCGCCTCGACCCAGTGGAAGACGGTCTGCCCGGGCGAGACCACCGCGTCGGCCGCGCCACCGGCCAGCTCGACGCCGACCGCCGCCGCGTCGGCGAAGACCTCGCCGAGCCGGTTGTCCAGCCGGCAGACCGCCTCGATCGTGGTGGCCGCCGGGGGCAGCAGCGCGCCGATCTCGGCCCGCAGGTCGGCGGGGTAGTCCAGGCTCCGGTGCCCGAGCGGCCGCAGGGTCAGCATCTCCCCGTCCCGGGCGAACTCGGCCGCCACCACGTCCACCCCGTCGTACGAGGTCCCCGACATCAGCCCGACGATCTTCACCGGGCCAGGCTAGTCACTCCCGACGGCTCCAGGTCGCGGCGCGGCGTCAGACGCGCCGAGCTGGAGTCGTCGCAGGGGGCAGGAACAGGCCGACCAGCTCGACGTGCTGGGTCATCGGGAACAGGTCGAAGCCGCGCAGGGCGGCGAGCCGCCAGCCGGCCCCGGTGAACGTGCGCACGTCCCGGGCGAAGGCCGCCGGGTCGCACGCCACGTAGGCGACCGCCCGCGGTCCGGCCGCGACGATGTCCCGCACCACCGGGGCGCCCGCGCCGGAGCGCGGCGGGTCGAGCACCACGAGGTCGACCGGGCCGGTGACCCGGCGGCGGGCCAGCGCGGCCTCCACCCGGGCGGCGACGACCTCGACCCGGGGCAGGTCGGCCAGGTTGGCGCGGGCCGCGTCCACCCCGCTTCCGCTCGACTCGACAAGGGTGACCCGGGCGTCGCCGACCCGGCCGGCGAGGGCCGCGGCGAACAGCCCGGCGCCGCCGTAGAGGTCCCAGGCGGTCTCGCCGGGGCGCGGGTCGAGCAGGTCGAGCACCGCGCCGACCAGGGTGTCCGCGGCGGCCGGGTGCACCTGCCAGAAGCCGGACGCGGGCAGCGTCCAGTCCCGGCCGGCGGCCACCTCGCGCACATCGGCCGAGCCGCTCACCGGGGTGGGGACCCCCTCGGCGTACGCGACGACGCTCACGTCGCCGCCCGTGGAGGCGACCGTCTCGACGGCGTCGGCGTCCGACCAGCGGGCCCCGCTGGGCGCCAGCACCGGCAGTTCCTGGAGGGCCGGGTGGGCGATCAGGCAGCGGTCGATCGGCACCACCTCGTGCGAGCGGTGCTTGAGCAGCCCGGCCCGGCCGGCCGCGTCGACCGCGTACCGGACCCGGGAGCGCCAGCCGAGCGGGCCGCCGGGCAGCGCCTCGACCCGGACGCCCAGCGCGTCGACCTGGTCGTCGGTGAGCCCGCCCAGGCGGGTGAGCTGCTCGCGCACCACGGCGAGCTTCCAGTCGAGCTGGGCGGCCGGGGTGACGTGCTGGAGGTCGCAGCCGCCGCACCGGCCCGGCTTCGCGTACGGGCAGGGTTGCTCGACCCGGTCCGGTGAGGGGGTGAGGATCTCCACGGCGTCAGCGCGGGCGAAGCCCCGGTGCAGCTCGGTCACCTCGGCCACCACCCGCTCGCCGGGGAGCGCGTGCCGGACGAAGACCACCTGACCGTCGACGCGGGCCACGCAGTGCCCGCCTGGGGCCACCGCGTCCACGGTCAGCTCGACCCGCTGCGCCTCCTCCAGCCCGCTGCGGGCCGGCGCGGTCACGGGCGCTCCCCCGCACCGCTCTCACCGGGCGGCGCGGACACCACCGGCGGGACGCTGGGCGGCAGGGTGCTGCGCGGGGCGACCCGGGGGCCGCGGGCCGGGCCACGGGTCAGCGTGGCGTCCAGCCGGTCCAGGTTCTTGCTGGCGGTCGAGGCGAGCTGCCAGGGCACGCTGGTGACCATTACGCCCGGCTCGAAGAGCAGCCGGCCCTTGAGCCGCAGCGCGCTCTGGTTGTGCAGCAGGTTCTCCCACCAGCGGCCCACCACGTACTCCGGGATGAAGACGGTGACCACGTCGCGGGGCGACTCCCGGCGGGTCGACGCCACGAAGTTGAGGATCGGCCGGGTGATCTCCCGGTACGGGGAGTCGATCACGGTCAGTGGCACCGGCAGCTCCCGCCGCTCCCAGTCGGCCTGGAGGTCCCGGGTGTCCTTGTCGTCCACGTTCACCGTCACGGCGGTGAGCGTGTCCGGCCGGGTCGCCCGCGCGTACGCGATGGCCCGCAGGGTGGGCTGGTGCAGCTTGCTGACCAGCACGATGGCGTGGTTGCGGGCGGGCAGCACGGCGCGCTGCTCGGTCGGCTCCAGCTCGGCGGCGATCCGGTCGTAGTGCCGGCGGATGGCCAGCATGACCAGGTAGATCATCGCCATGGCGGCGATCGCGATCCAGGCGCCGAGCAGGAACTTGGTGAGCAGCACGATGATCAGCACCACGCCGGTCATCGCCATGCCGAACGCGTTGATCGCGCGGGAGCGGACCATCCGTCGCCGCGCCTCCGGGTCGCGCTCGGTGCGCAGGTGGCGGTTCCAGTGCCGGATCATGCCGGCCTGGGACAGGGTGAACGAGACGAACACCCCGACGATGTAGAGCTGGATGAGCCGGGTCACCTCGGCCTGGAAGCCGATGATCAGCACCACCGCGAAGACGGCCAGGAAGACGATGCCGTTGGAGAAGGCCAGCCGGTCGCCCCGGGTGTGCAACTGGCGGGGCAGGTAGCGGTCCTGCGCCAGGATCGAGCCGAGCACCGGGAAGCCGTTGAAGGCGGTGTTCGCGGCCAGGAACAGGATCAGCGCGGTCATCCCGGCCACCACGTAGAGCAGCACCGAGCCGTCGCCGAAGACGGTCTGGCCGAGCTGGGTGGTGACGGTCTTCTGCACGTAGCCGTCCGGCCCGGAGACGATCTGCGCCGGGTCCTCGACGAACTGGAGGCCGGTCAGCTTGGCCAGCCAGATGATGCCGACCAGCATGCTGACCGCGATGGTGCCGAGCAGCAGCAGGGTGGTCGCCGCGTTCTTCGACTTGGGGCTCTTGAACGCGGGCACGCCGTTGGAGATCGCCTCGACGCCGGTGAGCGCCGCGCAGCCGGAGGAGAAGGTGCGCAGCAACAGGAAGATCAACGCGAAGCCGGTCACGCTGTGCTCGGCGTGGATCTCCAGCCCGGCGCTCGGCGCCCGCAGGTCGTGACCGAGGATGAAGATCCGGACCAGCCCGGTCAGCAGCATGCCGCCGATGACGATCACGAAGCCGTAGGTGGGGATGGCGAACGCGGTGCCCGACTCGCGCAGGCCGCGCAGGTTCATGGCGGTCAGCAGCACCACGGCGCTGACCGCGATGAGCACCTTGTGGGTGGCCACGAACGGCACCACCGAGCCGAGGTTCGCGACGCCCGAGGAGACCGACACCGCCACGGTCAGCACGTAGTCGACGAGCAGCGCGCTGGCCACGGCGAGCCCGGCCCGCGGCCCCAGGTTGACCGTCGCCACCTCGTAGTCCCCGCCGCCGGAGGGGTAGGCGTGCACGTTCTGCCGGTAGCTGGCCACCACGGTGAGCATCACCACGACGACCGCGAGCGCGATCCACGGCGAGAAGAAGAAGGCCGACGCGCCCGCGATGGAGAGCGTCAGCAGGATCTCGTCGGGGGCGTAGGCGACGCTGGAGAGCGCGTCGGAGGCGAAGACCGGCAGCGCGATGCGCTTCGGCAGGAGGGTGTGCTGGAGTCGGTCGGACCGGAACGGTCGACCGAGGAGGAGTCGCTTCAGCAGCGAGGTGGGTCTGGCCACAAGCGCCAAGAGTACGACCACCCCCGGTCGGGCGGTGGGGGTGCCTGATCGTCCCGCGCGGGACCGCGCGGTACGGTCGGTCCCCCGCCGGGCGCGGGGACGTGGCAGGCTCGCAGTCGACGGGCCAGCGTGCGGCACCGTGGGAGGAGCGGACACCGTGCATGTCGTGATCATGGGCTGCGGCCGGGTCGGGTCGACCCTGGCGCAAAGCCTGGAGTCCCGGGGGCACTCGGTGGCGGTGATCGACCAGGACGCGGACGCGTTCCGCCGTCTCGGGCCGGACTTCGCCGGCATCACGGTCACCGGCGCCGGCTTCGACGGCGAGGTGCTGCGGCAGGCCGGCATCGAGCGCGCCGACGCGTTCGCCGCGGTCTCCAGCGGCGACAACTCCAACATCATCTCGGCCCGGCTGGCCCGGGAGACCTTCGGCGTGTCCCGGGTGGCCGCGCGCATCTACGACCAGCGCCGCGCCCAGGTCTACGAGCGCCTCGGCATCCCCACCGTGGCCACCGTGCGGTGGACTGCCGAGCGGATGCTGCGCCACCTCGTCCCCGAGGGCAACGTCGAGATGTTCCGCGACCCCACCAGCACCGTGTCGATCATCGAGGTGCCGGTGCACAAGGACTGGATCGGCCGGTCGCTGCGGCAGCTGGAGGAGGCCACCGGAGCCCGGGTGGCCTATCTGATCCGGTTCGGGATCGGCACGCTGCCCACCGCCTCCACCGTGGTGCAGGAGGGCGACCAGGTCTTCATGCTGGTGACCGACGACATCGCCGCCTCGGTCACCTCGGTGGCGGCGGCGCCGCCCGAAGGGGGGCAGTGAGCATGCGCATCGCCATCGCCGGCGCCGGCAACGTGGGCCGGTCGATCGCCCAGGAGCTGATCGACAACGGCCACCAGGTGATGCTGATCGAGCGGCAGCCCAAGATGCTCCGCCCCGACCGGGTGCCGGCCGCCGACTGGGTGCTGGCCGACGCCTGCGAGCTGGCCAGCCTGGAGGAGGCCAACCTGGCCGGCTGCGAGGTGGTCGTGGCCGCCACGGGCGACGACAAGGTCAACCTCGTGGTGTCCCTGCTGGCCAAGACCGAGTTCGCGGTGCCCCGCGTGGTGGCCCGGGTCAACCGGGCCGAGAACGAGTGGCTCTTCACCGAGCAGTGGGGCGTCGACGTCGCGGTGAGCAAGCCGCGGGTGATGGCCGCGCTGGTCGAGGAGGCGGTCACCGTCGGCGACCTGGTCCGGCTCATGACCTTCCGCCAGGGCGAGGCGAACCTGGTCGAGATCACCCTGCCGCCCACGGCGCCCTACGTCGGGCAGCCCATCCACGCGGTGCCGATCCCCCGGGACGCGGCGCTGGTGGCGATCCTGCGCGGCAAGCGGGTGCTGGTGCCCAGCCCGGACGACCCCATCGAGGCCGGCGACGAGCTGATCTTCGTGTGCACGGCCGCCGTGGAGAACGAGGTGCGGGCGGTGATCCTCGGCCCGGACAGCGTCGAGCGCAAGCGGGAGCGGCCCTGACCGACGGGCGCCGGGGGCTCAGGCCCCCGGCAGCGGTTGCGGCGCGGGCTCCCGGGTCACCCGGCGCACCACCCACACGGTGATCAGCAGCAGCAGGGCGTACGGCGGGTAGCCCAGGGCCAGCCGGGCCACGCCCAGCGCGGTGTCCTGGTGGGCCAGGTAGAGCCCCGCCTGCACGCCCACCTTGGCCAGCCACACCACGCCCCACAGCACGGTGAGCTGGGTGAAGGTGCGCACCAGCCGCGGGTCGTCCCGCCACTCGGAGCGGCCCTTGGCCACCAGCACCGACCAGATCCAGCCGACCAGCGGCTGCCGGATGGCCGCCGAGAGCAGCAGGGCCAGGCCGTAGCCGATGCCGTAGAGGATGCCGGGCAGGTAGAAGTCGCGCTCGTCGCCGGTGCGCCAGGCGATGGCCGCGCCGATGGCGATGCCGAACAGGCCGTTGACCGCGTGCCGCACCGGCCGGCGCTGGGCCAGCCGCAGCCCGGCGATCAGCAGGGCCACGGCCACCGAGGCGATCACCGCGGGGCGCAGGTCGCCCACCACGTTGGCGAGCACGAAGACCACCACGGGGATGCTCGACTCGACCAGACCCCGCCAGCCGCCGAGCTGGTCGGCCATCTGCTCGGCCATGCTGGGCAGCCGCTCGTCGTCCGGCCCGAGCTCCGGCTCGGTGTGCTGTCCGGTCGTCACTTCGGCGACTCCAGCTCGTAGTACGGGTTGTAGATCACCTTGCGGTCGTCCCGTACGGCCACCCGGCCGCGGGCGGTCAGGTGCCGGCCCGGCTCGATCCCGGCGATGTGCCGCCGGCCCAGCCAGACCAGGGTCACCACGTCGCTGCCGTCGTAGAGGTCGGCCTCCAGCGTGGGCAGGTTCGTCCGGGGCGTGTAGACCACCGTGCGCAGCCGCCCGGCCACCGAGACCACCTGGCCGCGCATGCACTGGTGGGCCGGCATGCCGCCGGACTCGGCGCTCTCCCGGCGCAGCTCCTGCGCCTCGATCTCGGCCTCGCTCGCGGTGAGCCGTTGCAGGAGCCGCCGCAGCGACACCCGGCTCTCGTCGGTCGTCATGACCTCCGCGTCACCTCTCCACCTCGGCCGGCCCGCGCCGGCGCCCTGGATCGGCCGGCCGCGCCGGCGCGGCCCCGCAGGTGGCGGAACCGTCCCGCCAGCGTACGCCGATCCGGCCCGCCGGCGGGACCGGCGTCGAGGCGTACCGCTGCCGGGCCCGGACGCGCGACGGGCCCGGCGGCCGGCGTCACGCCGACTCGACCGGGCCCGGATCGCGGTGCTCAGACCTCCTGCCCGGCCTGCTGCTCGGCCACCTCGCGGGGCAGCCGCAGCGGCAGCGGCTCACGGACCGGCTTGGCCTCCTGGCCGCGGTCGACGACCAGGCCGTCCAAGCAGGCCGCCAGAGGACCGGCGGCGTCGGGGTCGGTGGCGGCGGCGCCCTGGAAGACCCCACGCACCATCCAGCGCGGCCCGTCGATGCCGACGAAGCGCAGGTCGGTGATGCCGTCCGGGGTGCGGACGCGCGCGCGCAGCTCCGTGCCGTACTCCCCCTCGACCTCCTGGGCGGCGGCGCCGTCGTTGAACAGCGACTGCCGGATCTCCTCGCGCACCTCGTCCCAGATGCCCTCGGAGCGGGGCGCCGCGAAGACGCCGAGCTGGAGGGCGTTCTCGCCGTGCACCAGCACCACCTGCTGGATGACGCCCTGCGGGTCGGCCTGCACCCGCACCTCGACCTCGGGCACCGCCGGGATCTGCAGGCTGCCCAGGTCGAGCCGGGGCGCGTCGGGCGCCTCGGCCAGGTCGTAGGGGCCGCGGGCCGGCGCCTGCGGGGTCTCCTCGGCGTCGAGGACGCCGGTGTCCCGCTCGTCACGCGCGTGCCGCGCGCCCTCGGCCCGCTTACGGGAGAAGATCACTGCGCCCACCCTCCGCTGTTCGCACTCACCCTGCCACCTCTTCCGTCCGCCCGCCCGCCGGAGCCGGGACCAGCCCGGCGTGCCCGCCGGTGGAGCCGTGCCCGCCGGTCCCGCGCCGGGACGCGGGCAGCTCGGCCACCGGCTGGAACTCGGCCCGGGCGACCCGCTGGACCACGAGCTGCGCGATCCGGTCGCCCCGGCTGATCTTCGCCGGCGTCTCCCGATCATGATTGATCAGGTTGACCAGGATCTCACCCCGGTAGCCGGCGTCGACCGTACCGGGCGCGTTGAGCACCGTCACGCCGAGCCTCGCCGCCAGACCCGATCGGGGATGCACCAGGCCGACGTACCCCTCCGGCAGCGCGATGGCCACGCCGGTCGGCACCAGGGCCCGCCCGCCGGGCGGCAGCTCCACGTCCGCGGCGGCCACCAGGTCCGCGCCCGCGTCGCCGGGATGGGCGTACGCCGGAAGCGGCAGTTCCGGGTCGAGTTGCCGCACGGGCACGGGTACGACGTCTGTCACGGTCATCCTCTTCCGTCCGGTCCTTGCGGGGTGACCCTGCCATCCTGCCGGTTCCGCGGCCGTCCGCGCGCCGTACCCTCTGCACTGTGCGTCAGTCGTCATCCCCGGCCGCCCCGGTGACCGCCGCTCCGGACTACTCGGAGCGCCTCGGCCTGCCCTGGTGGGCCTGGCCGATCGGCCTGGCCCTCGCCGGGCTGCTCGCCGCCGAGCTGTGGATGGGTGCGACAGGTGTCCGGGCCTGGTTGCCGTTCGTGCTGCTGATCCCGGCGGCGGCGGCCACGCTCTGGTGGCTGGGCCGGATCCGGGTCACGGTGCGGGCCGGGGAGCTGCGGGTCGACGACGCGCGCCTGCCGGTGCGGTACGTCGCGGACGCGGTGCCGCTGGACGCGGCCGGCCGGCGCGAGGTGCTCGGCGTCGGCGCCGACCCGCTCGCCTTCGTGGTGCAGCGGCCCTGGGTGGGCGGCGCCGTGCAGGTGGTGCTCGACGACCCCGACGACCCCACCCCGTTCTGGGTGGTCAGCTCCCGGCACCCCGTCGAGCTGGCCGCGGCCCTGATCGCCGCCCGCGACGCCGCCTGACCCGCCCGCGCCGTTCCCCGGTCAGGGCTGCGTGCCGGGCAGGGCGCGGGCCTGGTGGCGGAGGTCCTTGCGGAGCTGGTCGCCGAGGGTGCGGGTGGCCCGCCGGTTGAGGTAGCCGGCCACGGCGGCGCCGGTCAGGAACGGGCCCAGCGTGGTGAGGTTGCGGCCGAAGCGGCGCAGCAGGCTGTCGCGCAGCTCGCGGCGGGCGGCGGTGCCCAGCACCGCGCTGACCCCGACGCCCGGCATCATCGGGTTGACCCCGCGCTGGGTGGCCCAGGACTGCACCAGCGACACGGCCCGCTGGGCGCCGCCGGCCGGCAGCGGCAACCGGTGCACCTCGTGCAGCTCGCCGATCAGCTTCAGCTCGATCGCCACGACGGCGACGGTCTCGGCGGCGAGCAGCACCGGGGCGGAGAGCAGGGTCGGCGTGACCGCCCACTCGACCGCGGCGACGCCGCCGCCGGCCGCGCCGACGCCGGCGGTGGCCCGGGACGCGTTGCGGATCAGGCGGTCGGCGAGGGCCTCGTCGTCCAGGCCGGGGAAGTGCTTCCGGAGGGTGGCCAGGTCGCGGATCGGCACGCGCGGGGCGATCTCGGCGACGGTGTCCGCCATCCAGCGGACCGCGGCCTTCGGCTTGTACAGGTCGGTGATGCCGCGGGCGCGGGCCTGGCCGACCAGCCGGGTGAGCAGCTGCCGGCGGCGGGCCACGGGCAGGTCGTCGGCGGTCAGCGCGGCGACGGTCGCGCCGAGCTGGTCGGCGTCCGCGCCCGGCGGCGTGGACCCGGCGGCGGCGCCCGAGGGGGCCGCGTCGGTCGGCCGGTCGGCGCCGCTGTCGTCGGCGCCCGGCCCGTCGGCCCGCTCGCTGCGCTCGCTCACCCGTCCGCCCTCCTGCTCCGCGCGGCGTCACCCCCGCCGGTACGAGTCAAGCAGCTTCCGGCCACCGCCGCACGGCGGCTCGATAAGCGGCGGCCCCGTCGAGGAGGCCGCCGCCGGTGTCTCGGGTCGGGGTCAGACGCACTCGCGGCAGATCAGCTCGCCGTTGCGCTCGACCGCCAGCTGGCTGCGGTGGTGGACCAGGAAGCAGCGGGCGCACCGGAACTCGTCCTGCTGCATCGGTAGCACCTTGACCGTGAGCTCCTCGTCGGCCAGGTCGGCGCCGGGCAGCTCGAAGCTCTCGGCCACCTCGGCCTCGTCGACGTCCACGGCGCCCGACTGTGTGTCGACGCGCCGGGCCTTGAGCTCTTCCAGGCTGTCCTCGCCGAGGTCGACCTCGTCGCGACGCGGGGCGTCGTAGTCGGTGGCCATCGGTTTCACTCTCCCATATCGATATGGTCGCTTCCGGTTGTAACGCCGGACGACGCTGTTTCGGTTCCGCTGGCCGGCCACCAAAAGTGTCGGGCACCCGACCCGACCGTCGTTGGGCCGGGACCGCCAGGAAGGAACTCCCCCAGCGAGCGCGGAACCTTACCCCCCCTTTGGGCGAGGCATGTATACCGCCCTCGTGGCAGAGATGTACGCCCCGGCGCCCGAAGTTGTTCCCAATGTGACTCAGGCGACACGAAGATAGGGGTAGTAGTACCCGTTCCCCCGGTGGCGCGCCGGCATGTCGGACTGTTTCCACGCGACGGCCGGACAAGCGTTAACCTCAGCGGCGTACTCGACGGCCGGCGGGGCGGACCGACCGCCGGCGGTCGCCGCCACCCAATCACGCCCGGGGAGCGCCCAGAATGAGTTTTGCGCGAGTGCGGGCACTCGTTGTCGTCGGACTGCTGGCGGCCATCGCCCTGGTCTTCGTCGTCGTCGCGCTGGTCCGCGACACCCAGAGCAAGGCCGGCACCGCCGCGGACTGCCCCGAGGGCTGGCCGATCGCCGACGTCCGCCTGCGCGAGCAGAAGGACGTCAAAATCAACGTCTACAACGGCACCGACGAGGCCGGGCTGGCCGGCAGCGTCGCGGACGACTTCCGCAACCGCAAGTTCCAGGTCAAGAAGGAGGCCAACGCCCCCAAGGCCGTGGACGGCGTGGCGGTGCTGCGCTACGGCCCCAAGGGTGTCGGCTCCGCGCACCTGCTGCGGGCCTACTTCCTCAACGAGGCCAAGCTGGATCCCGACCTGAAGCGCAAGGACGACACGGTCGACGTGATCCTCGGCAACGGTTTCCAGCAGTTGGCCACCACCACCGAGGTCAACCAGTCCCTGGGCGACCTCGGCTCGCCGCAGGCGCCCACCGGCACCTGCCCGGGCCCGGTGAAGTAGCCGGCCGTTCGGTCGGCCCGCCAGCGCGAAAGAGTGGCCTCCCCCCGGCGGGGCGGCCACTCTTTCCGTACGTGCGGGTGGGACCGGTCACGGGCCGCCGGAGGCGTCCAGGGCGGCGAGCCGGGTGTGCAGCGGCTCGTGGAGCGCCGGCGGCGCGGCGAGCACCAGGTCCGGGCCGGGCGGCCGGCCCGACAGCCCGGTCACCAGCAGCCCGGCCTCCCGCGCGACCAGCCCGCCCGCGGCGAGGTCCCAGGCGGCCAGCCCCTTCTCGTAGTAGGCGTCCACCCGGCCCTCGGCGGCCAGGCACAGGTCGAGGGCGGCGGCGCCCATCCGGCGGATGTCCCGCACCTGCGGGATCAGCTCGGCGACCACCCGCGCCTGGTGCGCCCGGCGGCCGGCGTCGTAGCCGAACCCGGTCGCGATCAGCGCCTGCCCGAGGTCGGTCTCGCCGGAGCAGCTCAGCCGCTGCCCGTCCCGCCACGCGCCGCCGCCCGCGGTGGCGGTCCACTCCTCGCCGGTGGCCACGTTGCGCACCACCCCGGCGACGACCTCGCCGGCCACCTCCGCGGCCAGGGAGACCGCGCAGTACGGCAGCCCGTAGAGGTAGTTGACGGTCCCGTCGATCGGGTCGACGATCCAGCGCACCCCGTCCTCGGCGGCCGGGCCGGTCTCGCCCGCGCCGTACTCCTCGCCCAGCACGGCGTCGCCGGGGCGCCGCGCCCGCAGCGCCTCCAGCACCTGCCGCTCCACCGCCCGGTCGGCGGCGGTGACCACGTCGGTGACCGTGCTCTTGGTCGCGGCGACGGAGACCCCCTCGGCCCGCATCCGGTGCGCGGTGGCCGCGGCGTCCCGCGCCACCTCGACGGCGATCGTGAGCAGTTCCTGCGGCGTGGGTGCCGAGGCGATCATGTTCGTCCCCTTCCGGCACGACGCGGACCTGCCGCTTCGTGCGCGGGTATCATCCTTACAAAGTCCACAACTGCGCCTGATCGGTGGTCCGTACGGCCGGTCCGCCGTGCGGCGCAGGATGATCGCGGCAGACGGCGTTACAATTCACCCTGCCCACGCGCCACGGACCGCCACCGACCGGCCGGCCCGGGACACGGGGGTCCCTCAACGACATCGCCCGACACCGCGTTCCTTGCGTGCCGGACGACCCGGCCGTGCTCGCTCTTCGCCTCCGGAAGGTCATTCGTGACAGAACCCCGCCAGCCCGGCGCCGACGTTCGCTCGCTCACCGACACCCTGATCGCCCACGCGCAGAGCGCCGGCGGCCAGCTCACGTCGGCCCAGCTCGCGCGCACCGTCGAGTCCGCTGAGGTGACCCCGGCTCAGGCCAAGAAGATCCTCCGTGCGCTCTCCGAGGCGGGCGTGACGGTGGTCGTGGACGGCTCCGCGAGCACCCGCCGCCGGGTGGCCGCCGCCCGGTCCGCCACCCCGGCCTCCCGGGCCACCACCGCCAAGACCACCAAGAAGGCCGCCGCGCCCGCCCCGAAGCAGGCCTCGGCCGCCGAGGAGTCCCCGGCCCCGGCCCCGCGGAAGGCGACGGCCCGCAAGGCCGCCGGCGCCACCGCCACCGGCACCACCGCCGAGGTGGCCGCCAAGGCCGCCGCCCCGGCGAAGGCCACCAAGAGCACCCGCGCCACCAAGGCCACCGTGGCCGCCAAGAGCGCGGCGGCGAAGCCGGCCAAGGACGGCGCGAAGGCCGAGGGCGCCGAGGGCGAGATCTCGCCGGAGGAACTGGCCGCCGAGATCGAGGACGTGGTGGTCGAGGAGCCGGCCGAGCTGGCCCAGGCCGCCGAGGCCGACGCGGCCAGCTCCGCCACCGACAACGACTTCGAGTGGGACGACGAGGAGTCCGAGGCGCTGAAGCAGGCGCGCCGGGACGCCGAGCTGACCGCCTCCGCCGACTCCGTGCGGGCGTACCTGAAGCAGATCGGCAAGGTGCCGCTGCTCAACGCCGAGCAGGAGGTCGAGCTCGCCAAGCGGATCGAGGCCGGCCTCTACGCCGCCGAGCGGCTGCGCGCCGCCGACGAGGGCGAGGAGAAGCTCACCCGCGACATGCAGCGCGACCTGATGTGGATCTCCCGGGACGGCGAGCGGGCCAAGAACCACCTGCTGGAGGCCAACCTCCGGCTGGTCGTCTCGCTGGCCAAGCGCTACACCGGTCGCGGCATGGCGTTCCTGGATCTCATCCAGGAGGGCAACCTCGGCCTGATCCGCGCGGTCGAGAAGTTCGACTACACCAAGGGCTACAAGTTCTCCACCTACGCCACCTGGTGGATCCGCCAGGCCATCACGCGCGCCATGGCCGACCAGGCCCGCACCATCCGCATCCCGGTGCACATGGTCGAGGTGATCAACAAGCTGGGTCGGATCCAGCGCGAGCTGCTCCAGGACCTGGGCCGCGAGCCCACCCCGGAGGAGCTGGCGAAGGAGATGGACATCACACCGGAGAAGGTGCTGGAGATCCAGCAGTACGCCCGGGAGCCCATCTCGCTCGACCAGACCATCGGTGACGAGGGTGACAGCCAGCTCGGCGACTTCATCGAGGACTCCGAGGCGGTCGTCGCGGTCGACGCGGTGTCGTTCTCGCTGCTGCAGGACCAGCTCCAGCAGGTCCTCCAGACGCTGTCCGAGCGCGAGGCGGGCGTGGTACGCCTGCGCTTCGGCCTCACCGACGGCCAGCCGCGCACCCTGGACGAGATCGGCCAGGTGTACGGCGTGACCCGGGAGCGCATCCGGCAGATCGAATCCAAGACCATGTCCAAGTTGCGGCACCCCTCGCGTTCCCAGGTGCTCCGCGACTACCTGGACTGACCGGCACGCGTCAACCAGACGTGTCGGTTTGATCACCAGCCGTAGAACACTCTCCGGTGACCTGACGGTTGCCCGTTTGTGATCGTTGACGTGGCACCCTTGGTGCACGGCACACTGTCTCCCACGCCAGGTGTGACCTCCGTCCCCGACGGGCACACAGGGAAGGCAGGGCCCGAGAAGGGTGTTGCACGATAGGTGAGCAACCGAAGAGAGTGTTCATCGGTGACGACCAGAGGAGGAAGGCGATGACCCCGACCCTCACGCCGCCGCCCGAGACGGTGAGCCCCCCGGCCGCCGATGAACGGTGCGACCGCTGCAATGCTGCCGGCAAGCTCCGGATCACTCTGGCGGGTGGGAGCGAGCTGGTGTTCTGTGGGCACCACGCGAACAAGTACGCGGAGGATCTCGTGAAGATCACCGTGCGCTACGCGTCGGACCCCGAGTTCAGCTGGCGTGGCGCCGATCTGATGGCGAACTGAGTACGAGGTATCCGCACGACATAAAGCCGGCCGGAGGTCCCCAGGGACCTCCGGCCGGCTTTTTGCGTACCCCCGTCCCCACCCACCCCACCCGGACCTCGTGATCATGAGGTTTGCGGCAGTTCCGGCGATCAACTTCGCCGCCAACCTCATGATCACCCGGACGGGGTGAGGGGTGAGGGAGCAGGGGGGCAGGCTAGTCAGAGGGTTTGGACTGTGGCTATGCGCTCTTCCAGTTGCTCGATCGTCGCCTGGGCGCTGGGTGGGCCGCCACAGAGGCGGCGGAGTTCGGCGTGGATCTTGCCGTGCGGCTGGCCGGTGCGGTGGTGGCGGGCGGCCACCAGGGCGTTCAGCTGCCGCCGGAGGGCCACCCGACGCTGGGCGGCACTCATGGGAGGCGGAGCCGCCGACGGGGCCGCAGCGGCCGGCTCAGCGGCCCGCTGGGTGGCCCGGCGGCGCTGCGCGGCGAGCTGCTCGGCCTGCCGCTTGGTGAGCAGCATCGAGACCTGGTCGGCGGTGAGCAGACCGGGCAGGCCGAGGTATTCCTCCTCCTCCGGCGTGCCCGCCTGGGCGGCCGTGCCGAACGAGGCGCCGTCGAAGATCACCTGGTCCAGCTCGGCGGTCGCGGACAGCGCGGCGAACCGCTTCTCCAGCTCGCCGCTGGCCTGGTCGTCCCGCTGGGCACGCTCCAGCAGGTCGTCGTCGAGGCCGTCGGAGTCCTTCGGCTTGCCCAGCACGTGGTCCCGCTCGGCCTCCATCTCGCTGGCCAGACCGAGCAGGTGCGGCACGCTGGGCAGGAAGACCGAGGCGGTCTCGCCGGGGCGGCGGGCCCGGACGAACCGGCCGATCGCCTGCGCGAAGTACAGCGGGGTGCTGGCGCTGGTCGCGTAGACGCCGACGGCCAGCCGGGGAATGTCGACGCCCTCGGACACCATCCGCACCGCGACCAGCCAACGCTGTTCGGAGGCCGCGAACGTCGCGATCCGCGCGGAGGCGCCCTGGTCGTCGGAGAGCACCACGGCGGCCTTCTCACCGGTCACCTGCTCCAGCAGCTTGGCGTACGAGCGGGCCACCTGCTGGTCGCTGGCGATCACCAGACCGCCGGCGTCGGGCATCCCGTTGGTGCGCAGCACGGTCAGCCGGGCGTCGGCGGCGCGCAGCACCTGCGGCATCCAGTCGCCGGCCGGGTCCAGCGCGGTCCGCCAGGCCTGCGCGACGAGGTCCTGGGTCATCGGCTCGCCCAGCCGGGCGGCCAGCTCCTCGCCGGCGTTGGTGCGCCACCGGGTCTCCCCGGAGTACGCCAGGAAGAGCACCGGCCGGACCACGCCCTCGCGCAGCGCGTCGGAGTAGCCGTAGACCGAGTCGGCGCGGGAGCGGAGCAGTCCGTCCCCGCCCCGCTCGTAGCTGACGAACGGGATGGGGTTGTCGTCGGAGCGGAACGGCGTGCCGGTGAGCATGAGCCGGCGTACGGCGGGCTCGAAGGCCGCCTTGACGCCGTCGCCCCAGGTCCGCGAGTCACCGGCGTGGTGGATCTCGTCGAGGATCACCAGGGTGCGCCGGGTCATGGTGCGCCGCCGGTGCACCTGCGGGGCCATGCCCACCTGGGCGTACGTGACGACAGCGCCGTGGAAGTCCGCCGCGGAGTGCAGGTCGGCGTTGCGGAAGGCGGCGTCGAGCTGGATGCCGACCCGGGCGGCGGACTCCGCCCACTGGGTCTTCAGGTGCTCGGTCGGCGCCACCACGGTGACCGCCTCGACGGTGCCGTCGTTCAGCAGCTCGGCGGCGATCCGCAGGGCGAAGGTGGTCTTGCCGGCGCCGGGCGTGGCAACCGCCGTGAAGTCGTCGGTGCGGCGGCGCAGGTACTCCACCATCGCCTTGCGTTGCCAGGCACGCAGGGGCGGGAATGTGTCGAGCGCCGGCAACCGCGGTGCCACGCGTAGCTCCTCTCCGACCGCACGACGGCGGACCCCGGCCGAGGGCCACGGGTGCGGCCGCCCATGAAAAGGCCCTCGCGCATCGGGTGCCGCGAAGGCCGACTCAGCATAACCAGCGGGGGCCGTCCGCCCCACTCGACGCCACGCTGGTCACATCCGCCCACCCCGGGGCGCGGGGCTCAGACCTGTGGTCCCCGGGCGCCGGTGCGCGGCGGCCGCGGCGCCGGCACCGGGGCGGACCAGCGCCGCCGCAGCGACACCAGGCGCAGCGCGAAGACGAAGACGGCCGCGGCGGTCAGCGGCGCCGCGGTCGCCGCGCCGTACGTCGACAGCAGCGCCACCGCGATCGACCCGGCCAGCGCGGCCACGGCGTAGATCTCCCGGCGCAGCACCACGGGGATCTCACCGGTGAGCAGGTCTCGGCCCAGCCCGCCGCCGATGGCCGTGAGCATGCCGATCATGCAGGCGCCGACGGCCGGCACGTGGGCCTCGAGGGCCTTGAGCGTGCCGGTGACGGTGAACAGTGCCAGACCGGCCGCGTCGAGCACCAGCACGGTGGTGCGCAGCCGGGCGAACTGGGGGTGCAGCCAGAAGATGGCGGCGGCGGTGACCGCCGCGGTGACCGCGTACCGCCAGTCGGCGAAGGCCAGCGGCGGCACCTCGTCGATGACCAGGTCGCGGAAGATCCCGCCGCCGAGGGCGGCGACGACGCCGACGAAGACCACCCCGAAGAGGTCGAGCCGTTTGGCCACCGCCGCGGAGGCGCCGGAGGCCGCGAAGACCGCCACGCCGGTGAGGTCGGCGAGAAGGAGCGGGGTGGAGGTGGTCACCGCCGCAGGTTACGCGGGCGGCCGGGAGGGCCGCCCGGGATCACTCGGCGTACGAGTCGTAGATCTCCTTGCACTTCGGGCAGACCGGGGAACCGGGCTTGGCGGCCTTGGTCACCGGGAAGGTCTCGCCGCAGAGCGCGACCACGTAGGTGCCCATGACGGCACTCTCCGCGATCTTCTCCTTGCGGACGTAGTGGAACATCTCCGGGCCGGTGTCGGCGTCCTTCAGCTCGGGACGCTCGAGAACCTCTGTACTCACGACTACACCTCCAACGGTCCAGTTTTGCAGGTCGATCCCGCCCGGTCCACCTGGGCCCGCGCCGGAGGCGGCCCGTACCGTAGCCGAAGTGACCAACTTTCACATCAGTCTCGGCACCGAGGTGGCCGACGCCCTGCGCGACGGGCGTCCGGTCGTCGCCCTGGAGAGCACCATCGTCTCCCACGGCCTGCCCCGACCGGACAATCTTCGCGTCGCGCGTCAGATCGAGCAGGCGGTCCGGGATGCGGGAGCCGTTCCGGCCACCATCGGCATGGTCGCCGGTGAGCTGATCGTGGGGCTGGACGACGCCCAGCTCACCCGACTCGCCACGGTCGACGGGGTGAGCAAGCTCTCGGTGCGCGACCTGGCCGTGGCGGCGGCCACCGGCGCGGACGGCGCCACCACCGTGGCGGCGACCAGCGCGGTGGCCGCGGCGGCCGGGATCGGGGTCTTCGCCACCGGCGGCCTGGGCGGGGTGCACCGGGAGGCGGCGCAGACCTTCGACGAGTCCGCCGACCTGGTCACCCTGGCCCGGACCCCGATCGCGGTGGTCTGCGCCGGCGTGAAGTCGATCCTCGACGTGGGCGCCACCTTGGAGCGGCTGGAGACCCTCGGGGTCAGCGTCGTCGGCTACCGCACCCGCCGCTTCCCCGGCTTCTACCTCACCGACGCCGGCTTCGACCTGGACTGGTCGGTGGAGTCGCCGGAGCAGGCGGCCGACGTGCTGGCCGCGCGCCGGGAACAGGGCGTGCACTCCGGTGGGCTGATCGTGGCGAACCCGCTGCCGGTGGACGAGCAGCTCGACCCGGCGCTGCACGACCGCACCCTGGCCACGGGGCTGGCCATGCTGGCCCGCGACGGGGTGACCGGCAAGGCGGTGACCCCGTTCCTGCTGGCCCACTTCCACTCCGCCACCGAGGGCGCCAGCCTTGCGGTGAACGTGCGGATCATCCTGCGCAACGCCGACCTGGCGGCACGGATCGCGGTCGCCGCGGCGGCCCGCCGCACCGCCGCCCCGGCATGAGCCCCGCCCCCCGCATCGTCGTCGTCGGCGACGTCATCACCGACGTGCTCGCGGTGCTCTCCGGCCCCCTCGCCACCGGCTCGGACACCGCCGCCGGAATCCGGTTCAGCGGCGGCGGCCAGGCGGCCAACACCGCGGCCTGGCTCGCCGGCCAGGGGGCGGCCGTCACGCTGGTCGCCGCGGTCGGCGACGACGAGACGGGCCGCGAGCGGGTCGCCGAACTGGAGCGGGTCGGGGTGACCTGTGCCGCGGAGCGGCACGAGGGCTACCCCACCGGCACGGTGATTGTGCTCACCCACGACGGGGAGCGGACCATGGTCAGCCAGCGGGGGGCGAACCTGCGGCTGACCACGGAGCACGTCGAACGGAGCATCGCGGCGGCGCCCGACGCCGGCCACCTGCACCTGTCCGCGTACACGCTGCTGGACGTCGGGTCGCGCGGCGCGGGCCTGCGGGCGCTGGCCGCCGCCCGCGAGCGCGGGCTCACCACCAGCGTCGACGCCGCCTCCGCGGCCCCGCTGCGGCGGGTCGGCACGGCCTTCCTGACCTGGGTACGCGACGTCGACCTGCTGCTGGTCAACACGGACGAGGCGACGGTGCTGGCCGGCGGGCTGGACCCGGCGGCGCAGGCCCGGGCGCTGACCTCGGTGGCCCACCGGGTGGTGGTGAAGCGGGGCGCGGCCGGCGCGGTCTGGGTGGACCGGACCGGGCTGGTCGAGACGGCCCCGGCGCCCGGGGTGGCCGTGGTGGACGTGACAGGTGCGGGCGACGCCTTCGCCGCCGGCCTGCTCACCGCGTGGCTGGCCGGCGCGGACCCGCGCGCGGCGCTGGCCCGGGCCGGCGATCTCGGCGCGCTGGCGGTCACCACCGTCGGCGCGCGGCCCCAGCCCTGACGGCGGACCGGTCCGGGCGGCTGCCGCCCGGGCCGGTCAGGGCTCGGCGTCGATGACCTTGTGCGGGAGTTCCTCGGCGGGAAGCGCCATGGGCGGGGTCTCGTCCCGGTGGCGGGGCTGGAACTTGCCGGCCAGCCGGTGCTGCTCCTTGGGCGGACGATCGTTGGCCAGCAGCACGGCCAGCCAGGGGATGAGGACCATCCCGAGGGCGCAGAGCGGCAGCCACAGCCAGAGCAGTGGTGCCTGGACGCCGACCAGAACCGCACCGAGCACCAGGCACGCGACCCGGATTCCCATCATCAGCACGTAGCGCTTCTGCCGGCTGGTGAGCTGGTCGTCCTGGCTGCGCGAGGCGTCGGTGATCAGGATCGGCTGGTACGCCTGACGCTTCACCACGGACCTCCTCGAGGGATTACGACCCATCCTGTCACCCTCGACGGGTGATCGGCGAAAATCGTGACAAGGGCGGCGCGTGTTACGTTCGTGGTACGCTCCGTCGGTGGGCAACCGGTTCAGCTTCACCGACGAGGCGTTGGCCAACCTGCGGGTCTACGACGTCACGCCCGGGGAAGTCTGGGAGGCCCTGCACAGCAGCCGGCGGGTCATCCGGCACCTCGGGGACGACGTCATGGTGGTCTACGCGAGCGACCACCGGGGCCGACGCCTCGCGGTGCTGCTGGCCGAGGCCGACGGCAGCGACAACGACTGGGACATCCTCTCCGCCCGCGAGCTGAGCGACGTCGAGGCCAAGCGCTACGACGACGCGGTGCGGAGGTCACGCCGACGAGGAGGCGGTCACGATGCACCGTAACGAGGCGACCAAGCGGTTCCACGACGCCGGCGACGCGCTCGCCGACCTGATCGACGAGACCCAGCCCGCGGAGCTGCCCACCCCCGACACCGACGTGCCGATGGTCAGCCGCTCGGTGCGCCTGCCGCTGGAGACGTACGACCGGGTCCGGGCGGCCGCCGAGGCGCGCGGCATCGGGGTGACCACGCTCATGCGGCAGTGGATCGAGGCCGGCCTGGCCGACCTCGACGAGTCCGCCACGGTCTCCCTGGCCGACGTGCGCCGGGCCCTGGCCGCGCTGTCCCGCCCCACCGCCGCCTGAGGGTCAGGCCCCCGGGCCGCTGCTCTCCGGTCCCGTCCGGCCGAACGGGGAGGCCGACATCTCCGGGGGGCGCCCCCGGCTGCGCCGCGCGTCCAGCAGCGCCACCACGGCCAGGACGGCGGCCACCAGGGCCAGGGCCAGCACGGCGGGACCGCGCGCCAGCAGCGGCACGAGCAGGAGCAGCACGCCCGCGCCGAGGATCCGGGTCAGCGAGACCCGGCCGAAGATCTCGTACTCGAAGCGGGCCCGCGCGGCCAGGAAGAGCAGCGGCCCGCCCACCACGAACAGCAGCAGCGCCTCGTCGGACCGGTGGAACGGCTCGGCGATGACCACCTCGTAGCCGACCGCCGCGGTGAGCACGCCCAGCACGATGATGAGGTGGGTGATCGTGGCCGACGTGCCCAGCCGGCCCGGCACGGGCGCCAGCCGCAGCGCCTCGGCCAGCAGGTGCCCGGCCCGGTGGAAGTAGATCCGCCAGAGCAGCGCGGTGGTCACGAAGGCGACCACGAAGGCTCCCGCGCCCTCGCCGGAGAACTTCTCGCCGCTGTAGGTCACCCCGATGACCAGGATCGACTCGCCCAGCGCGATGAGGAAGATCTGCTGGTAGCGCTCGGCCAGGTGCTCGCCGGCGATCCGCCACCCGCCGGTCGGCGCGGACCCGATCCGGGGCAGCGGCCAGCCGGTGAAGAGGGCCGCGTAGTCCACGGTCAGCGCGAGGGCCCAGAGCGGCAGGCGCACGTCCTCGGGGGCGAGCGCCCCGGCGAGCCACAGCGGCGCGGTCAACCCCGCCCAGGCGGCCAGCCGGAGCGGGACCAGCCGCCGTGGATGGCCGTGCAGCGCGGCGGCGACGACCAGCGGCCGGCCGAGCATCACCGCCAGGTACGCGAGGGCGAACGGCAGCGCCCGCTCCTCCAGGGCCCGCGGCAGCGCCACACCCATGACCAGGCTGGCGAACATCGTGCCGACCACGACGGCCTGGATGACCGTCCGCTCCGGCTCGTAGCGGCTGGTCACCCAGACGGTGATCGTCCAGATCAGCCACAACACCAGGAAGAGCAGCACGGTACGGCCGACCGCGGCGGCCAGCGTCCACCCGGTGGCGGGCAGGCTGTTGATCAGCCGCTGGGAGACCCGGGTCAGCGCGAAGACGAAGACCAGGTCGAAGAAGAGTTCCAGGAAGGTGGCACGCGCGGCGCTTCCCGGCGGGCGCAGCAGCGCGGCACCGCGTTCCGCCACCGCGCCACCCCCGTCCGCCGCCCTGGCTCCCAACGACCGGGCCGCCGTACCGGTTGCGTGTCGGGGGGCCGGCGGCTCACATCGGCGAGGCGGGGCGTTCCGGCGGGCGGCCCCGGGCCCGCAGCGCGTCGGCCACGGCCATCCCGGTCAGCACCGCCGTGACGGCGACGGCCATGCCGATCAGCGGCAGCCGGCTCAGCAGCGGCACGCCGAGGACCAGGAGCAGCAGGCCGATCAGGCGGGAGCGGGAGACCCGGCCGAACACCTCGTACTCGAAGCGGGAGCGGCCGACCACGAAGAGCGCCGGACCCCCGACGATGGCCGCCACCCGGACCACGTCGGCGTGCCCCCCGGGCTCGGAGATGGCCACCTCGTAACCGACCGCCGTGGTGACGATGCCGGCGATCATCGTGAGGTGCGTCCAGGTGGCCGACTGGCCGAGCCGGGCCGGCTGCCGGGCCTGGGCCACCGCCTCGGCCAGCACCGAGCCCGCCCGGTGGAAGTAGATCCGCCAGAGCAGCACGGTGGTGGCGAAGGCGTCCACGAGGGCGATCCAGCGCAGCAGCGTGAAGTCGCTGCCGCTGAACCCGACGCCCGCCACGAAGATCATTTCGCCGAGCGCGATGATGGTGAACTGCTGGTACCGCTCGGCCAGGTGCTCGCCGGTCACCGTCCACGCCGTGGCCGCCGCCCGGCCCATCCGGGGCAGCGGCCATCCGATGACCACGCCCCCGTAGTCGATCACCAGGGCCACCGCCCAGCAGAGCAGCCGCGCGTCGTCCCCGACCAGGCCACCGCCCAGCCAGAACACGGCCGAGACGCCCGACCAGACCAGGATCCGGCCGGACAGGTGACGCTGGACGTGCCGGCGCAGCGCCACGGTGAGGTAGACCGAGCGGCCGAGTTGGATGGCGACGTACCCGGCGGCGAAGCTGAGCCCGTGCGGGCCGTACGCGGCCGGCACCGACACGGCCATCACCAGGCTGCCGAACATGGACCCGACCATCACCGCCTGGATGGGCGGCCGCTCCGGGTCGTAGTGGCTGGTGGCCCAGGCGGTCAGCGACCAGACCATCCAGAGCGCGAGCAGCAGCACCAGGGTCTGCGTCAGCTCCAGCGGGAGGCGACCCCCGCCCGTCGTCACGTCGTCGATGAGGCGCTGCGAGACCCGGGTGAAGGCGAAGACGAAGACGACGTCGAGGAAGAGCTCCAGGAAGGTCGCGCGGTGACTGCCCCCGCCCCCGCGCAGGAGTTCCGCTCCCCGCTCGTCCGCCATCACCCGCCCGTCGTCACCGCCTTGACGATCATGACAACGAGCCAGCGCGGGCGCGGGTTGCGTCAGGCCTTGGCGGCCTTCGCCTCCGCCTTCATCCGCTGCTTGAACTCCCGGACCCGGCGCAGCGACTCGGGGTCGGTCACGTCGGCCACCGACCGGTACGCGTCCGCGTCGCCGTAGCCGCCGGCCGCCTCGCGCCAGCCGTTCGGGGTGATCCCGAACCGCTTGCCGAGCAGGGCCACGAAGATCTGCGCCTTCTGCTTGCCGAAGCCGGGCAGCTCGCCGACCCGGCGCAGCAGGTCCCTGCCGTCGGCCGCCTCCGACCAGAGCCGGGCCGGGTCCCCGTCGTAGCGCTCGACCAGGGCCCGGCAGACCTCCTGCACCCGGGCCGCCATGGCCTTGGGGAACCGGTGCAGGGCCGGCGGCGTGGCGAACAGCTCGACCAGGGCTTCCGGGGAGTATCCGGCCAGCTCCCGGGCGTCCGGCTCGTGGCCGAGCCGCTGCGCCAGCACGTACGGGGAGGAGAACGCCTTCTCCATCGGCACCTGCTGGTCCAGCACCATGCCGAGGAGCAGGGCCAGCGGGCTGCGCGCCAGCAGCTCGTTGGCCTGCGGGTCGATGGGCAGCGAGAGCGTCATGCCCCCCATCCTGCCCCGCCGGCCGCCGCCCGCCGCGCCGACTCCCCGCGGCACGCGCGGCACGGCCCGATGGACAGGGGTGGGGTCCACCGGGCCGTGTGGCCGCGCGACGCGTCAGTTGACGACGAAGAGCAGCCGGTTCGGCGAGCCGGAGCCGGGGTTGGTCACCTTGCCGGTGGTGGCGTTGGTGGTCAGGTAGCTGGTCACCTGCGCCGGGGTGTACGACGGGTTGGCGCCGAGCACCAGCGCCGCCGCGCCGGCCACGTGCGGCGACGCCATCGAGGTGCCGCTCAGCGTGCTGCTGGCGGTGTCGCTGGTCCGGTAGGCGGAGACGATGCTCGACCCGGGGGCGAAGATGTCCACGCAGGAGCCGTAGTTGGAGAAGGACGAGCGCGCGTCGCTGCTGGTGGTGGAGCCGACGGTGATCGCGGCCGCGGCCCGCGCGGGCGAGGAGTTGCAGGCGTTGGCGCTGGAGTTGCCGGCCGCGACGGCGTAGGTGACGCCGGAGTTGACCGAGCTGGTCACCGCGTTGTCGATCGAGCTGCTGGCGCCGCCGCCGAGGCTCATGTTGGCCACGGCCGGCTTCACGGCGTTCGAGGTGACCCAGTTGATGCCGCTCACCACGCCGGTGGTGCTGCCGCTGCCGGAGCAGTTGAGCACCTTCACCGCGATGAGCCGGACGCCCTTGGCCACGCCGTACCGGGTGCCGCCGACGGTGCCGGCCACGTGGGTGCCGTGGCCGTTGCAGTCGGTGTTGTTGCTGTCGACGGTGTTGGTGCCCCAGGTGGCCCGGCCACCGAAGTCGGTGTGGGTGGTCCGGATGCCGGTGTCGATGATGTACGCCCGGACGTTCGAGGCCGTGTTCGGGTAGGTGTAGCTGGAGTTCAACGGCAGGTTGCGCTGGTCGATCCGGTCCAGGCCCCAGGACGGCGGGTTGGTCTGGGTGGCCTGGGTGGTGACCACCCGGTCCTGCTCGACGTACGCGACGGCCGGGTCGGCGGCCAGCCGTCGGGCCTGCGCGGGGCTCATCGTCGCGCTGTAGCCGGTGAGGGCGGCGCTCCACACCGTGCCGACGCTGCCGCCGTAGCGCTTGGCCAGGCCGGCGGCCCGGTCCGGCACGGCGGTGCGGGCGGTGAGGCTGTTCGCGGGGCCGACGGCGTCGCCCTTCAGCACCACGAGGTAGCTGCCGCTGATGGCGTCGGGGGCGGAGGCGTAGCGGACGTCGCCGGTCGGTGCGGCGAGGGCGGGGGTGGAGGCGGCGGCGGTGAGGGCCGCGGCGGCGGCCGTGACGGCGAGCGCGCGCAACGCGCGTCGCCGGGGAACGGACACGTCGGACATCGTCTGGCTCCCTACCGGGCGCGCCCGGGCTCTCGGACACCGGGGACGCCCATCGGCGGATGTTGGGGCAGATGGTAGCCATACATCGATGAACATAAAAGAGATAACGGCCGATACCCTGAGCTGGTGGTATGGATCCGCCGGGTGCCGGCCGGGAGAGCGGCCGCGGAGGGCAGGATGACGACGTGGACCGTCACGACATGCTGCTCTCCCCCGCCGGCGTCGACGCGCTGCGCACCGCGCTGACCCGGGCGGCCTTCACCGCCAACGGCATCGCCGACCGGCTCGGCCCGCAGGCCACCGGCGCGGTGGCCCGCAACGACTTCCGCGCCGCGCTCCGCGCCACCGAGGACCGCGACCCGCTCGCCACGCTGATCCGGGTCTTCATCTGCGACCAGACCGAGCCGGAGCCGGCCGTGGCCGCCGCGCTCGCCCCGCTGACCGTCGAGGAGGCGCTGGCCGGGGGCCTGGTCGAGCGGCACGGCGACGGGTTGCGCGCCGGGGTCGACCTAGAGCCGTACGGGGACGACTGGTTCGTGCTCGCCGACGTGCCGGCCAGCGCCCGCCCCGGCCGCCCGCTGCACGCCCAGCACGTGCTGGGCATCGGCGGGGCCACCCAGACGCTGATCGGCGCGACCGTGCGCCGGCCGGTGGAGACCGCGCTGGACCTGGGCACCGGCTCGGGCGTCCAGGCCCTGCACCTGTCCACCCACGCCCGCCGGATCACCGTCACCGACGTCTCCGAACGGGCGTTGCGCTTCGCCGCCACCACCGCCGCCCTCAACGGGCAGGACTGGGAGCTGCTCCGCGGCGACCTCGTCGCCCCGGTGGCCGGCCGCCGCTTCGACCTGGTGGTCAGCAACCCGCCGTTCGTGGTCGGGCCCGGCACCACCACGCACGTCTACCGCGACTCCGGCCGGGTCGGTGACGCGATCGGGGCCGAGCTGGCCGCCGCCGCCCCGCACCTGCTCACCGAGGGCGGCACGATGCAGTACCTGGCCAACTGGGTGCACGTCACCGGCGAGGACTGGGCCGAGCGGGTGACCGGCTGGTTCGCCGGCACCGGGCTGGACGCCTGGGTCATCCAGCGCGAGGTGGCCGACCCGATGGCGTACGTCAACCTGTGGCTCACCGACGTCGGCGAGACCGCCGACCCGCAGCGGATGGCGGCCTGGCTGGACTGGTTCGACGCGCACAAGGTGGAGGCCATCGGGTTCGGCATCGTCTCGCTGCGCCGGACCGGCCACGACCGGCCGGTCGTCCGGGTGGAGGACCTGCGCCAGCGGGTGGAGCCGCCGCTGGGCGACCGGGTGGGCGAGTGGTTCGACCGGCAGGACTGGCTGCGCGCCCGGGGCACCGACGGTCTGCTCGCCGCCCGCTACCGGGCCGCCGACGGGCTCCAGCTGCGCCAGGAGGCCACCATGGGTGCGGAGGGCTGGGCCGTGGACCGGCAGGTCCTCGCCATGCCGCACGGGCTGCGCTGGTCCGAGGAGATCGACCCGCTGGTGCTCGCCCTGGTCGGCGGCGCGGACGGCCGGCTGCCGCTGCGCGACCAGCTCGCCCTGCTCGCCGCCGCGCACGACGTCGCGCCGGACGAGCTGGCCGAGGCGGCCGGGCCGATCGTGGCGCACCTGGTCGAGCGCGGCCTGATCGAGCCGGTGGCGGACTGATGCGGGCGGTGGTGCAGACGGTGGGCCGGGCCGCCGTGACGGTCGACGGCGAGGTGGTCGGCGCGATCACCGACGGGCTGCTGGTGCTGCTCGGCGTCACCCACACCGACACCCCGCAGGTGGCGGCCACCATGGCCCGCAAGGTCCACGAGCTGCGCATCCTGGACGACGAGCGCAGCGCCGCCGACACCGGCGCGCCGATCCTGGTGGTCAGCCAGTTCACCCTCTACGGCGACGCCCGCAAGGGCCGGCGCCCGAGCTGGACGGCCGCCGCCCCGGCCGAGCTGGCCGAGCCCCTGGTCGACGCGGTGGTGGCGGCCCTCCGCACCCGGGGCGCCACGGTGGACACCGGCCGCTTCCGCACCCACATGCTCGTCGAGAGCGTCAACGTCGGGCCGCGTACCGTGCTGCTGGAGCTCTGACCGCCCGGCGACGGCACGCTGGCGGAGTCACGTCAGGGCGGTACTCCGCCAGCGCAGGCCGTTCACGCGGCCAGGCCACGGCGGTAGAACCGTCGCATGTCATCGCCCTCACATCCCGTCCTCCGCAGCCGCACCAGACGCCGGCTGATCGCCGCCGCGGCGGCCGCCGGGCTGGTCGCGGCCGGGCTGGCCGCGGTCCAGACCCCCGCCGCCGCGGCCGCCCCGCCCACCACACCGCCGGCTCCGACCCGTGACCGCCACACCGTCACCCTGATCACCGGCGACGTCGTCACGGTGACCACCGCCGCCGACGGCCGGTCGACGGCCGACGTCGACCGGCCCGAGCACGCCACCGGCGGCGTCCACCTGCAGGAGAGCGGCGGCGACCTGTACGTGCTGCCCGACGAGGCGCTGCCGCTGCTGGGCGCCAACCGGCTGGACCGGCGGCTGTTCAACGTCACCGACCTCATCGAGATGGGGTACGACGACGCCCGCACCGCCGCGCTGCCACTGATCGCCACCTACCCGGCGGCGCAGGCCCGCGCCGCCCGCCCGGCCGCGCCCCGGGGCAGCCGGGTCGTCCGCGACCTGCCCAGCGTCACCGGCGCGGCGCTGGCCGCCGACAAGAGGCAGGCACGCGCCTTCTGGTCCACCGTGGCGCCCCCCGCGGCGGCCCGCTCCGCCGCCACGCTCGGCGCCGGGCTGGGCAAGCTCTGGCTGGACGGGCGGGTGACGGCCGACCTGAAGGAGAGCGTGCCGCAGATCGGGGCGCCCGAGGCGTGGGCCGCCGGCTACGACGGCAGCGGAGTCACCGTCGCGGTCCTGGACACCGGCGTCGACGCGACCCATCCCGACCTGGTCGACCAGATCGACGAGAAGGTCAGCTTCGTGCCCGGCGAGGACACCTCCGACGTCAACGGGCACGGCACCCACGTCGCCTCCACGATCGCGGGCACGGGGGCCGCCTCCGGCGGTGCCTACAAGGGCGTCGCGCCGGGCGCCGACCTGATCGTCGGGAAGGTGCTCAGCAACGAGGGATACGGCCAGGACTCCTGGATCCTCGCCGGCATGCAGTGGGCGGCCGAGTCGGGCGCGGACGTGGTCAGCATGAGCCTCGGCGACTCGTCCCTGACCGACGGCACCGACCCGATGGCGCTCGCCGTGGACACCCTCTCCGCCCGGTACCGGACGCTGTTCGTCATCGCGGCCGGCAACGCCGGACCGCAGACGATCGGGTCACCCGGCACCGCCGGCAGCGCCCTGACCGTCGGCGCGGTGGACAAGCAGGACCAGCTGGCCTGGTTCTCCAGCACCGGCCCGCTGGCCGGAACCGGAGCCCTGAAGCCGGACCTCGCCGCCCCCGGCGTCGCCATCACCGCGGCCCGCTCGCAGCAGACCGGCGGCTCGGGCATGTACCAGAGCATGGACGGCACCTCGATGGCCACCCCGCACGTCTCGGGAGCCGCGGCGATCCTCGCCCAGCGCCACCCGGACTGGTCCGGCCAGCAGATGAAGGACGCGCTCATGAGCAGCGCCAAGGGCCTGGCCGACAGCTACACCCCGTACGAGGTCGGCACCGGCCGGCTGGACGTGGCGGCCGCCGTGCGCACCGGCGTGCGGGCCACCGGCTCGGCCTTCTTCGGCACCTTCGACTGGCCGCACGAGCCCAGCGACGCCCCGGTCACCCGGCCGGTGAGGTTCACCAACTCCGGCGGCACGGCCGTCACCCTGAACCTGGCCGTCACCGGTACCGGGCCGTTCACGCCGGGCGCCGCCTCGGTGACCGTGCCCGCGGGCGGCAGCGTGGACGTCCCGGTGACGGGCGACCCGCGCGGCGCCGCCACCGGCCAGCTCACCGGCTACCTGGTCGGCACCGACGCGGCCACCGGCACGGCGGTCACCCGCACCGCCCTCGGTCTGCTCAAGGAGGACGAGCGGTACGACCTGACGATCAGGCTGCGCGGCCGGGACGGCAAGCCGGCGAGCTCGACGGTCGTCGTCAAGATGGCGGGCGAGTTCTACCCGTGGCAGTACGCCGTGGACGGCGAGCGGACGCTGCGCCTGCCCCGCGGGACGTACACCGTCGAGGCGGCGCTGGACGTGCCGGGTGAACGGGCGGACGGCCTGGGCCTCGCCCTGCTGGTCGACCCGGAGACCGTGCTCGACGGCGCGGCCGAGGTGGTGCTCGACGCGAGCCGGGCCCGACTGCTGGAGACCACGGCGCCGCAGCGCACCGAGGACCGGCAGCGCCGCCTGGACTTCGAGGTCGGGTACGCCAACGGCGACAGCTTCCGCGAGGCGTACCAGATCCCGGTGAAGTACGACGACCTCTATGTCATGCCGACCGACCGGGTCGGCCAGTCGTCGTTCACGATGGCGGCCCGGTGGCGCAAGGGCGAGCCCATGCTGACCCTGGCCGTCCCCGGCCGGTCGCCCGTCGACGCCACGGTGCAGCCGGGCGCCACCCTCACGGCGGGCGCCGAGACGCTGCGGCCGGTCTACGCCGGCACCGGCACCCCGGCCGAGTACGCGGGCCTGGCCGTCAAGGGCGGGATCGCGGTGGTGACCCGCAGCGACGCGATCACCCCCGCCGACCGGGCGGCCGCCGCGGCGGCCGCCGGGGCGACGTTGCTGCTGGTCGTTCACGACGGCCGCGGCACCCTCAACGAGTACGTGGGCGAGTCCCCCATCCCGGTCGCCAGCGTGCACCGCGACGCCGGCGCGACGCTGATCCGGCTGGCGAAGGCGGGCACGCCGAAGCTGAAGGTCGCCCGCACGCCGTACGCGGACTACGTCTACGACCTGACCCGGGTCTGGCCCGGCCGGGTGCCGGACCGGCCGCTCACCTACCACCCGCAGCGGAGCGACCTGGCCCGGATCGACGCGCGCTACCACGCGGTCAAGGACACCCCGGGCTCCGGCTACCGGTACGACATGACGTTCAACCCCGCGGTCGGCTTCCAGGAGTCCGAGTGGCACCCGGGCACCCGCACCGAGTGGGTGACCCCGGACGTGGTCTGGCACGAGTCGCACCAGCAGGCAGGTTGGACCGACACGGCGTACTTCAACACCTACCGTCGGGGCACGACGACCCGGTTGGACTGGTTCGCGCCCGCCGTCCGGCCGGCCTTCAACCGGGCGTTCGCGGTCCGGAACAGCAGGTACCAGGACTACATGACGCTCAACGTGCAGACCTGGAGCCCGTCGGACGACGTTCTGGAGCACGGCGGCAACCTGGAGTGGGGTTCGGTGCCGACGACCCTCAAGCTCTACCAGGGCGACACGCTGCTGCACGAGAACCCGTACAACTCCGACCTGCAGTGGAAGGAGGTGCCGGCCGGCACCCTGCCGTACCGGCTGGTGCTCGACGCCTCGCGGCCGGCGGAGGACTGGCGGCTGTCGACGCGTACGCACACCGAGTGGGACTTCGTCTCCAGCTCCAACGACGCCGACCAGTTCGTGCCGTTCGCGCTGCTCCAGCTCGACTACGCGCTGGAGACCGACCTGCGGGGCGACGTGAAGGCCGGCAGCCGCCTGCCGATAAGCGTCAAGGCGGGACCGCAGCCGGGCGGCACCGGCACCGGGAAGGTCACCTCGGTGAGCCTGGAGGTCTCGTACGACGACGGCGCCACCTGGCAGTCGGTGACCCTGCGCCGGGGCGACGGTGACCGCTGGACCGGCTCGCTCACGCCGCCGAAGCGGCCGGGCGGCTTCGTCTCGGTGCGGGCCCAGGCGCGCACCGACGCCGGCTTCGGCATCCGGCAGGAGCTGACCCGCGCGTACGGCCTGCGGTGAGGTGGCCGGCGGGGTCCCGGGACCGGCACCGTCCCGGGGCCCCGCCCCACTCCGACCCCTGGTCAGGATCGATCGCCGTGCCCCATACTCTCCGTGCCGTCGGCGGAGGGAGGCAGCCACCGATGCTGGGCGTGTTGGGTCTGGGCCCCGACGACGAGGCCGTCTACGGTCTGCTGGTCCGGCAGGCACAGGCCGGCCCGGCCGAACTGGCCGACGCCCTGCGGATGCCGTTTGCCGCGGTCGAGGCGGCGCTGTCCCACCTGACCGCCTGCGGCCTGGTGAAGGACGGGCCGGACGGCGCGTTCTCGGTGGCGCCGCCCGCGGTGGCGCTCGGCGCGTTGCTCAGCGAGCAGCGCAACGCCCTGCGCAGCGCCGAACTGGCGCTTGTCACGCTCGCCGAGGAGTACCGCGGGGCCGTCGCCGGCCGGGCCATCGACGAACTCATCGAGGTGGTCAGCGGCGTCGACGCCGTCCGGCACCGGTTCGCGCAGGTGCAGCACGCGGCACGCACCGAGGTCCGCAGCTTCGTCACGATCCCCTTCATCGCCGTGCCACCCGGCGAGAACGCGGTGGAGTCGGTGGCGGTCGCCCACGGGGTGCGGTTCCGGGTCGTGATCGACCGGCCGACCCTCGCCGAGCCCGGCGTGATCGCCGAAACCCTGGAGTCCCTTCGCGACGGCGTCCAGGTGCGGGTGGTCGACGCGCTGCCGATCAAGATGATCCTCGCCGACGCCGAGCTGGCCCTGGTGCCGCTGACCGCCACGCCCGGCGGCGAGCCCGGCGCGGTGCTGCTGCACCGCACCGGGCTGCTGGCCGCGATGGACGCGCTGTTCGAGAACGTGTGGCGGCACGCCCACCCGCTCCACGCGGCGGCGCTCACCGGCGCGGCGGACGACCTCGTGGTCACCGAGGCCCGGGACGGCTTCACCGAGCTGGACCGCAAGATCATCGCCCTGCTGCTGGCCGGCCTCACCGACCAGGTGGTCGCGGCCCAGCTCGACCTCTCCCTGCGCACCGTGCAGCGGCGCCTGCGCCACCTCATGGACCTGGCCGGCGTGCAGACCCGCATGCAGCTGGGCTGGCACGCCGCCCGCCACGGCTGGGCCTGACCGTCGGCGGCCGGGCCTGACCGTCGGCGCAGCCGGGCCGGTCAAAAGAGCAGCCGGGCCGGTCAGAAGAAGAGGCCGCGGCGGGACAGGGACTGGCGCAGCCAGCCGTCCAGCTGGGCGGCCCAGTCGGTGCGGTCCGCCGTCGCGTGGTCGACCGTGAAGCGGCCGAACGCGTCGCGGCCCTCGGTGAACATTCCGCCGCGCTTGTCCAGCTCCAGCACCACCTGCACCTGCTGCGGGTCGGTGACGAAGGTCAGTTCGAGCTGGTTCATGGCCCGCGCGTACTGCGGCGCCGGGTGGAACTCGATCTCCTGGTAGAACGGCAGGCTCTGCCGTACGCCGTAGAGGTGGCCGCGCTCGACGTCGGCCCGGGCGAACCGGAAGCCCAGCCGCAGCAACGCCTCCAGCAGCCGCTCCTGGGCGGGCAGCGGGTGCACGGCCACGGCGTCCAGGTCGCCCTTGTCGACCGCCCGGGCCACCTCCAGCTCGGTCCGCAGCCCCATGGTCATCCCGTGCAGGTGCTGGCCGTACAGGTCGGTGAGCGGGGTCTCCCAGGGCACCTGGAAACGGAACGGCACCTCGTACCGCTGCCCCGGGTCCAGCCGGAACGCGCCGGTCACCTGCGCGCGGCCGAACTCCTGCGTGGTGTCGTACTCCGAGTCGCCGCTCTCCACCTCGACCCGGGTGACCAGGCCGAGCGCGACGTAGCTCACCTCCACCGGGTGGTCCCCGCCGACCACCTGGACGCGGCCCTCCACCTGCCCGCCGGGGCGGCAGTTCGGGTTGGCCAGCACCGTCTCCACCGACGGTCCACCCACACCCATCGCCTGCATGAGCCGCTTGAAGACCACCACGTCCTCCGATCGCCTGTGCGTCGCCGGGCCTCGCTGGCCGGCCGCTGCACGGTAACCGGGCCCGGCAAGGCACAGCCGCCGTTCCGCCCGGATTGCTGTCGGGTCCCCGATCGCCTCACTCCCGTTTCACGCCCCGCCCGCCAAGCTGTTCCTCACCGGCACCACCGCGCCGGCGGACGGCACGAACCGGTACGGCACGACGGACACGGGGAGAGATCGAGATGGCCCAGCAGATGATCGAGCACCAGGACATGGACGTCACCATGACCGATCTGGACGCCACCGACGAGCGCGGCGTCTCCACGGACCTGGTCCGGGCGTACCTGAACGGCATCGGCCGCACCAAGCTGCTCACCGCGGCGCAGGAGGTCGAGCTGAGCAAGCGGATCGAGGCCGGCCTGTTCGCCGAGGAGAAGCTCTCCACCTGCACCCCGGTCTCCGGCGAGCTGCGCGCCGACCTGGAGCTGGTCGCGGCCGAGGGCCGCGCCGCCAAGGACCACCTGCTGGAGGCCAACCTGCGGCTGGTGGTGAGCATCGCCAAGCGCTACACGGGTCGCGGCATGGCGTTCCTGGACCTCATCCAGGAGGGCAACCTCGGCCTGATCCGCGCGGTCGAGAAGTTCGACTACACCAAGGGCTACAAGTTCTCCACCTACGCCACCTGGTGGATCCGCCAGGCCATCACCCGCGCCATGGCCGACCAGGCCCGCACCATCCGCATCCCGGTGCACATGGTCGAGCAGGTCAACCGGATGGTCCGGGTCCGCCGCGAGCTGTCGGTCACGCTGGGCCGGGAGCCCACCGTCGCCGAGGTGGCCACCGCGCTGGAGATCCCGGAGTACCAGGTGATCGAGCTGATCTCGTACGACCGGGAGCCGGTGAGCCTGGACCAGACGGTCGGCGAGGACGGCGAGAGCGCGCTGGGCGACTTCGTGGCCGCCGTCGACCCCAACGCCGAGCCGGGCGAGGCCGCCGGCGACGGCGAGCTGCGCAACGAGGTACGCATCGTGCTCGCCACGCTCTCCCAGCGGGAGCAGGCGGTGATCCGGCTCCGGTTCGGCCTGGACGACGGCCGGCAGCGCACGCTCGACGAGGTGGGTCGCGAGTTCGGGCTGTCCCGGGAGCGGATCCGGCAGATCGAGAAGGTGACGCTGCTGAAGCTGCGCGCCCCGGAGCGGGCCAACCGGCTGGAGGCGTACGCCTGCTGAACTGACCGACGCGACAGGCCCCGGCGGTGCGCCGGGGCCTGTCGCGCTTGAAGCGGCGGCCCGCAGCGACCACTCTGGGGCGATGAACTGGACACTGGAAGTAGTGGTCGTGCCGGTCTCCGATCTGGACCGGGCCAAGAGCTTCTACGCCGAGCGGCTCGGGTTCGCCGTCGACCACGACACCGACCTGGGGGGCCTCGGGCGGATCGTCCAGCTCACGCCCCGGGGCTCCGGCTGCTCGATCGTCCTCGGCCGGGGCGTCGTGCCCGAGATGCCGCCGGGCTCGCTCAAGGGGCTGCAGCTGGTCGTGCCCGACCTGGAGAAGGCCCACGCGGAGCTGGTCGAGCGGGGCGTGGCGGTCAGCGAGATCCAGGTGATCGGGCAGAACCCGGGCCCGGTGCCGCACCCGCTGGACAACGTCGGCTTCGTCTTCTTCACCGACCCGGACGGCAACGCCTGGGCCGTGCAGCAGATCTCCAGCCGGGCCTGAGCCTCACAACCGGCGCGGGCCGGTGTCCGGACGGGGTGCCTCGGCGCCGGTGCGGACGGTGGCGTGCAGCACCGAGATGCCGTCCGGCCGGGCCAGCACCGGGTTGAGGGTGAGCGACCGGACCCGGGGCTGCTCGTCGGCGAGCCGCCCCACCCGCAGCAGCAGGTCGACCAGGGCGGCCCGGTCCACCGGCGCGGCGCCCCGGTGACCGTGCAGCAGCGGCGCGGCCCGGGGCTCGTCGACCAGCTCGGCGGCGTCCCGGTCGGTCAGCGGCACCGCCCGCCACGCCCGGTCGCCGAGCAGTTCGGTGGCCACGCCACCCAGGCCGAAGCCGACCACCGGCCCGAACGCCGGGTCCTCCACCAGCTCCACCACGCAGGCCACCCCGGGCGGGACCATCGGCTGGACCAGCACGTCCGCGCCGAAGACCGGCGCCATCTCGTCGTACGCGCGGCGCAGCGCGGCGGCGTCGGGCAGGTCGAGCCGGACCGCGCCCAGGTCGAGGCGGTGCCGCAGCCCGGGGGCGGCCGCCTTGAGCGCGACGGGCCAGCCGAGCCGTTCCGCCGCCACCACCGCCTCCCCGGCCGAGTGCGCCGGCGCCGACTCCACCACGTCGATGCCGTACGCCCGCAGCAGCGCCGCGGGGTCGGCGCCGTCCGGGCGCAGCGCGGCCTGACCGGCCGACCGGTCCACCCGGTCCAGCTCGGGCAGCACGCCGGGCGGGCGGCGCAGCCAGTCGGCGTACGTGGTGACCCGGGCCAGGGCCCGGACGGCCTCCTCCACGCTCGGATAGGCGGGCACCCCGGCGGGCACCCGGCCGGCGAGGAAGGTGGCCACCACGGGCTTGCCGGTGGTGGACGCGTCGGGCAGCGCGGCCGTGAAGTCGGCCTCCGGGTCGGTGAGCTGGCCGGGCAGCGGCGGGGCGAACACCGCCACCACGGCGTCCACCCGCTCGTCGGCGGCGGACGCGGCGAGCGCGGCGGCGTACTCGGCGGCGCCGGCCCGGGGGCCCACGTCGTGCGGGTAGCCGTCGGCCACGGTGAGGCCCTGGGCCGCGCAGGCGGTGGCGGCCAGCCCGGTCAGCGCCGAGGAGTTGCCGACCACGGCGACCCGGCGGCCGGCCGGCAGCGGCTGGTGGGCCAGGAGCACGCCGACGTCGAGCAGTTCGGCGACGGTGTCCACCCGGACCACCCCGGACTGGGCGAAGAGCGCGCTCACCGCGGCGGCGTCCAGGGCCGGCGCGTCGCCGACCCCCGGCGGGCGGGCCAGCGAGGCGAGCGCCACGACCGGCTTGCTCCGGCCGATCCGCCGGGCCAGCCGGGCGAACTTGCGCGGGTTGCCGAACGTCTCCAGGTAGAGCGTGATGACGTCGGTGCCCGGATCGTCCTGCCAGTACTGGAGCAGGTCGTTGCCCGAGACGTCGGCCCGGTTGCCGGCGGAGACGAAGCTGGACAGGCCGAGCCCCCGCCGGGACGCCTCGGCGAGCAGCGCCACGCCGAACGCGCCGGACTGGCTGAAGACGCCGACCCGGCCGGGGGCGGGCAGCACGGGGGCCAGGGTGGCGTTGAGGCGTACCGCCGGGTCGGTGTTGGCGACGCCGAGGCAGTTCGGGCCGACCACCCGCATGCCGGCCAGGTGGGCGGCGCGGACCAGGGCGCGCTGGGCCGCCGCCCCCGCCGGGCCGGACTCGGCGAACCCGGCGGAGATCACCACCAGGCCGTGCGCGCCGGCCCGCGCGGCGTCGGCGACCACCTCGGTCACCGCCTCGGGGGCGACGGCCACCACGGCCAGGTCCACGTCCTCGCCGGCGTCGACCGCCGACGGGTACGCGGGCAGCCCGGCCACCGTCGCCGCGGTCGGGTGCACGGGGACGATCGCGCCGGTGAACCCGCCGTCGCGCAGGTGCCCGAGCAGGGCCGCGCCGACGCCCTGGCCGGTGGTGCTGGCGCCGTAGACGGCGATGCCGCGCGGGGCGAGCAGCCGGGCGATCGAGCGGGCCTCGGTGCGGTGCTCCCGGCCGCGCTGCACCTCCAGCGTCGCCTCGGTGGGCGCGATCGGGAAGTTCAGGTGCACGACGCCGTCGGCGTACTGGCGCTGGACCTGGTAGCCGAAGTCGGAGAAGACCCGCAGCATCGTCCCGTTGGCCGGCAGCACCTCGGCGACGAAGTGCACGATGCCGTAGCGCCGGGCCGCGTCGGCCAGGTGCTCCAGCAGCACCGAGCCGATGCCCCGGCCCTGGTACGCGTCCTCCACCACGAAGGCCACCTCGGCCTCCGGCGAGCCGGGCCCGAGCCGCTCGTAGCGGCCGACGGCGACGATCCGGTCGCCGGCCAGCACCACGAACGCCTCCCGGTCGCGGTGGTCGACGGTGACGAACCGTTGCAGGTCCCGCTCTGGGATGCGCGGGTACGGCGAGAAGTAGCGCAGGTAGCGGGTGCGCTCGGAGAAGCGCGAGTGCATGGCCACGACGGCCGCGGCGTCGTCCGGGCGGATCTGCCGCAGCTGGACGGTCGTGCCGTCGCTGAGCAGCACGTCCACCGGTTGCTCGACGGTGGTCACCGGTCAGTCGCGGGGATCGTGCGGGTCGAGCCCGTGCAGCGGGAAGACCGCCTTGCGGGTCGCCGCGATGGCGCGGTCCACGGCGGTCGGCTCGCCGCTGGGCTGCCACGGCTGGTACGACGGGTCGACGTCGTCGGTCATCCGCAGCGGCACCTCCTGCCCGGGCCGCCGGCGCGCCGCCAGCTCCCGCCAGCCGGGCGGGGTGAGGGTGGCCGGGTCGAGCGGCTCCCCGGTGGCCACCGCGAGCAGGTGCGCCCAGGCCCGCGGCACCACCTCGACAAGCGCGTACCCGCCGCCGCCGAGGGCCACCCAGCGGCCGTCGCACAGCTCGTCGGCGAGCGCCCGCAGCGCCCGGTAGGTGGCCCGCTGCCCGTCGACGGACAGGTGCAGGTCGGCCAGGGGGTCGAGCCGGTGGCCGTCCGCCCCGCACTGGGTGACCAGCACCTGCGGCCCGAACGCCCGCAGCACCGCCGGCACGATCGCGTGGAACGCGCGCTGCCAGCCCGGGTCGCCGATCCCCGGCGGCAGCGGCACGTTGACCGCCGACCCCTCGGCGCCCGGGCCGCCGGTCTCGTCGGGGAACCCGGTGCCGGGAAAGAGCGCGAGCGGGGTCTCGTGCAGGCTGACCGTGAGCACCCGCGGGTCCCGGTAGAAGATCTCCTGCACCCCGTCGCCGTGGTGCACGTCCACGTCCACGTACGCGATGCGCTCCGCGCCCAGGTCGAGCAGGCGGGCGATGGCCACCGCCGGGTCGTTGTAGACGCAGAAGCCGGAGGCCCGGGCCGGCATGGCGTGGTGCAGCCCGCCGGCCACGTTGACCGCCCGCCGGGCGTCGCCGCGCCAGACCGCCTCGGCGGCGGCCACGCTCGCCCCGGCGATCAGCGCGCTCGACTCGTGCATGCCGTCGAAGACCGGGTTGTCGGAGGTGCCGAGGCCGAACCCGGCGAAGAGCGGGTCGCGGGGCGCGGCCCGGACCGCCTCCAGGTAGCGCGGATCGTGCACCCGGGTGAGCAGGGCGTCGTCGGCCGGCTCCGGCTTCACCAGCCGGACACCGGGCCGGTCCAGCACCCCCAGCTCGCGGGCGAGCGCCATGGTCAACTCGACCCGCACCGGGTCGAGGGGATGGTCGCCCATGTCGTACCCGAGCAGGGCCTCGTCCCACACCACCACCGTGTCGTCGGCCATGGGGCCATCGTCGCACGCGGGCCGGGGCCGGCCCGTCACGCGCGCGCCGCGGCGGCCCGGGTGTCTACCCGGTGGCGACCGGACGGTCCGGGTCGGCCACCCAGTTGCTCCACGAGCCGACGTACAGGGCGGCGTCCGGGCGGCCGGCCAGGTGCAGCGCCAGGACCGCCTGGGCGGCGGTCACCCCCGACCCGCAGTACGCGCCGACCGGCGCGTCCTGGGCCACCCCGGCGGCGGCGAACCGCTCGCGCAGCGCCTCGGCGGCGGGGAAGCGCCCCTCGGTGACGTACCCGGGGGCGGGCAGGTTGACCGCGCCGGGGACGTGCCCGGCGACCGGGTCGATCGGCTCGGTCTCGCCCCGGTAGCGGGGGGCGGCCCGCACGTCGAGCAGCACCCCGGCGTCGGCCGCGGCCAGCCGGGCGGCCTCCCCCGCGTCCAGCACCGGCAGCGCGCCCGGGCGGACCGTGACGTCGCCGGGCGCGGGCGCCGGCGCCTCGGTGGAGACGGGTCCGCCGGCCGCGACCCAGGCCGGGAAGCCGCCGTGCAGCACCCGGACCGCGCGGTGGCCGGCCCAGCGCAGGGTCCACCAGGCGCGGGCGGCCGACATGCCGTCGCCGCCGTCGTACACCACGACGGGGTGCCCGGCGCGGACGCCGGCGGCCCGCAGCGCGGCCTGGAGCGCGGCGGGGTCGGGCAGCGGGTGCCGGCCGGCGGCGCCCGGCCGCCCGCACAGCTCGGTGTCCAGGTCCACGAAGACCGCGCCGGGCAGGTGACCGGCCGCGTAGTCCTCCCGGCCGGGCGGCCCGGCGAGCCGCCAGCGGACGTCCAGGAGGGTGGGCGGATCGGCGCGGTCGAGCTCGGCGGCGAGCCGGTCGGGCTCGACGAGCAGGTCTTCGGTTCCGGACATGCGGTCCAGTCAACACCATCCGGGGAGCGACCTCCCGGTTCGGCGTCCGTGGATCGTCGGGGGTCCGGGGTAGCATCGAACGCCGGAGGGACGCTGACGTGAAGCATGACCTGGTCGATACGACCGAGATGTACCTGCGCACCATCCTCGAGCTGGAAGAGGAGGGGGTGCCGCCGCTGCGTGCGCGGATCGCCGAGCGGTTGAGGCAGAGCGGTCCCACCGTCAGCCAGACCGTCGCCCGCATGGAGC
The DNA here is from genome assembly GCF_055586885.1 of Micromonospora sp. NPDC048907. NCBI lineage: Bacteria > Bacillati > Actinomycetota > Actinomycetes > Micromonosporales > Micromonosporaceae > Micromonospora > Micromonospora sp. NPDC048907. The sequence goes on along the minus strand of NZ_JBVJHI010000006.1, from coordinate 416,104 downwards.
GCGACGGCCTGCTCACCGTCGAGGGTGACCGCCACCTGATGCTCACCGCGCAGGGCCGCAGCACGGCGGTGTCGGTCATGCGCAAGCACCGGCTGGCCGAGCTGCTGCTCGTCAACGTGATCGGGATGCCCTACGAGGAGGCCCACGACGAGGCCTGCCGCTGGGAGCACGTGATGAGCGACGCGGTGGAGAAGCGGGTCTACGACCTGCTCAACCGCCCGACCCGCTCCCCCTACGGCAACCCGATCCCGGGCCTTGAGGAGCTGGGTGAGCCGGGCCCGCTGGCGACCGAGACCGCCGAGGGCGAGCGCAACCTGGCCTTTCCGGGCCTGTCCGGGCCGGTCGTGGTACGGCGGATCTGCGAGAGCGTGCAGACCGACGCCGACGTCCTCCGGCAGCTGCACGCGGCGGGCGTCGACCCGGGCGCCACGGTGACCGTCGCCCAGGAGCGCGACGGCGTCTCCATCGACCGCTCCGGTGACCGGGTCCGGCTGCCCCGCGAGGTCGCCTCCCGGGTGTTCGTCGCGGCCCGCTGACCCGACGGCCCGGCGGTCACAGCTGCCGGGTGTCGATCACCTTGGCGAGGTTGACCAGCTTGCCGGCCGCCTTGTCGGCCTCGGCCGTCGCGGTGCCGCGCGGGCTGGTCCAGCGCAGCGTGGCCAGCCGCCCCTCGCCGGCCAGCCAGCCCACCTCCGCCGCCGGGCCGCTCTTCGCGGTCTTCGGCAGCGTGTGCCGGTAGGCGATCTTGCCGAGCTTGGTCACCTTCTTGGCGCCCCGGGGCAGCACGTCGAGGGTGAAGGTCGACGTGTCGATCGACGTGTCGGTCACCGTCAGGGTCAGCTCCGGCAGCACGGCCCGCTCGGCCCGGACCACGCAGGTGTGCGTGTCACCCTTGTCCATGGCGGCGGCCACGTCGAACCTGCCGCCCGTGTGCTTGGCGATCACCGCGAAGTCGAGCAGCCGGCACGCCCCGCCGGACGAGGCGGCGGATACCTCGACCGCCCTCGGCTCTCCCGCCGGCACCTCGACCGGTGTGTGCTCGGCGGCGCAGCCGGCGGTCAGCAGTACGGCCGAAGCGGCCAGCCAGGTCCGGGCGCGCACGTGGAGACCTCCGCAGTCGTCGGCGGGGGCCGCCCGCCGGATGTCCGTCGGCCACCGTACGGGCTGCCCGCCGGGGACGGAAGTCCTCAATCGTCCACATACGGACAGTGGCGGCATCCTCGCCCGCAGCACGTGCCGCGGCGGGCCAGGAAGCCGGCGCTGAGCACGAAGAGCCCGGTCTCCGGGTCCAGGTAGCCGGCCTCACCGGCGGCCAGGGCGGCGGCGTGCGCGGCCAGGATCCGCGCCCGGTCCGGGTGGTCGGGCGACAGCCGCGACGGGTGCGGCTCGGTCAACGGCCGGTCCGCCAGGGGTCGTCGCTCTCCGGTCACCGCGCGAGTCTACGGAGGCCGCCCGGAGGCGCCGGCTCAGCCGTGCCGGTCGAACGCCGCGGCGACCGCCGCCCGGTCCGCGCCGGCGGCCAGCAGCAGCCGGAGGAGCACCTTGGCCTTGTACGGGTCGAGCAGCCCACCGCTGATGAGCCCGCGCCGGCGCAGGTCGGCCTCCGAGCCGACCGCGCCGTAGGTGTTCCGCAGCACCGACCCGGCCCCCGTCCGGGAGGCGAGCACCACCGGCATCCGCGCGGCCAGCCCGCCCAGCGCCGGGGCGACGTCGGGCGGCACGTGCCCCACCCCGAAGCCGGCCACCACCAGGCCGTCCAGGCCCGGGGCGAGCGCGTCGAGCAGCGCCGGGTCCTCGTCGAGGGTGACGGTGTGCAGCGCCACCCGGGTGGCGGCCAGCCGGCCGCGGTCCACCGGCGGCAGCGGGGCGTGCCGGGGCGGGCGGGTGAGCAGCCGTACCTCGCCCTCGATGACGTGCCCGAGCGGGCCGGCGTTCGGTGCGGCGAAGGTGGCCGTGCTGGTGCTGTGGGTCTTGCGGACGAAGCGGGCGGCGTGGATCTCGTCGTTGAACGCAACCAGCACCCCGAGGTCCCGCGCGGCCGGCGCGGCGGCGACCCGGGCGGCGGCGAGCAGGTTGGCCGGGCCGTCCGGGCCGGCGAGGGTGGGGTTGCGCATCGCGCCGGTGAACACCAGCGGCGCCGGGTGCGGCCAGACCAGGTCGGCCAGGAAGGCGGTCTCCTCCAGGGTGTCGGTGCCCTGGGTCACCACCACGCCGGTCGCCCCGTCGGCGACCGCCGCGCCGGCCGCGTCCACCAGGTCCAGGATCTGCCGGTACGCCAGCGCGGCGCTGGGCACCGCCTCGACGTCCCGCACGTCGAGCGGGATGTCGGCGAGCCCCGGTACGGCGGCGGTGAGGTCGGCGCCGGTGAGCCGGCTGACCACGCCCTGCGCTCGGGCGCCGGCCATGGCGATCGTGCCGCCCAAGGTGAACAGCGCGACGGTCATCGGTCGGCCTTCCGGGCGAGCAGGAACGCCTGCGGTCCCCGGTCGAGCTCCTCCGCCTCGCGGACCAGCGTGGCGTGCACGGCGAATCCGGCCGCGGTGAGCTGCTCGGCCAGCCGTTCCGGCGGCAGCCAGTACACGTCGTACGAGACGGTGTGGCCGTACGCCTGCTCCAGCCGGATCCGCTGGTCGCCGGCCTTGACCGCGACCAGCAGGTGACCGCCCGGGGCGAGCACCCGGTGGAACTCGGCGAACACCCCGGGCAGCAGGTCCGGCGGCAGGTGGATGATCGAGTACCAGGCCACGAGCCCGGCCAGCGCCGCGTCGGGGAGGTCCAGCGCGGTCATCGAGCCGACCTCGAAGCGCAGCTCCGGATGGTTCCGGCGGGCCATCTTGAGCATGCCCGGGGAGAGGTCGACCCCGGAGATGTCGAGCCCGAGACCGCGCAGGTGTGCGGTGATCCGGCCGGTACCGCAACCCGCCTCCAGCACCGGCCGGCCCGGCCCCACCAGCTCCGCGAACGCGGCCAGCATCCCCCGGTCGAGCGGGCCCTCCAGCACGTCGGGAATCAGCCGTGCGTAGTCCACGGCAACCGTGTCGTAGGCGGCGCGCGTCTCGGTGAGCCAGTTCGGTTCGATCATGAAAGTCGACCCTAGTCGCCGGCCGGCCCCGCGTCCGCCCGCACCCGGCCCGGCCCGGCGACGAACGTCTCCGCGGGGGGAAATGCCGGGCCCCGCAGCGGGCCGGCGGGATACCGTGCCAGGTCGCGAATGACCCCGACGGACAGGCCCGAGCGGTGACCCAGCACCTCACGACCCCGACCACCGGAACCCGCACCTCGCTGTGGCGCAGCCGGGACTTCCTGCTGCTGTGGAGCGGCCAGACGGTCAGCGAGGTCGGCACCCGGGTCTCCGGGGTGGCGGTGCCGCTGCTGGCCGCGGACGTGCTGGACGCCACCGTCTTCCAGGTCTCGCTGCTCACCGTCCTGGCCTGGTCGCCGTACCTGGTCTTCTCGCTGCCGGCCGGGATGCTCGCCGACCGGGTCGACCAGCGGCGGCTGATGGTCGCCTGCGACCTGAGTCGCGCGGCGTTGCTGCTGTCGGTGCCGGTGGTCGCCCTGGTCGGCCACCTCACGCTGGCCTTCCTGTACGCGGTGGTCGGGCTCTGCGGCGTGCTGACCGTGGCGTTCACCGTGGCCTACCGGAGCCTGCTGCCCGCCCTCGTCGCGCCCGCCGACCTGACCTCGGCCAACGCGCGCCTGGAGGTGAGCGAGAACCTGGCCGCCCTGGCCGGGCCCAGCGCCGGCGGCGTGCTCGTCGGCCTGCTCGGCGCGGCCCGCACCTTCGTGGCCGACGCCGCGAGCTTCCTGGCCAGTGCGGTCACGCTGCTGCTGATCCGGCACCGCCCGGCACCGCGCGCCGGCGGCCGGGTGCCGGTCCGGGCCGCACTCACCGAGGGGCTCGGGTTCATCCGCCGGCAGCGGATCCTCGCCCTGGTGCTCGCCTGCACCGCCACCTCGAACTTCTTCGTCATGGCCACCCGGTCCATCGAGGTGCCCTACCTGCTGCGCGTGCTGCACGCCACCCCGGCCACCATCGGCCTCCTGTTCAGCCTGGGTTCGGTGGGCGGACTGCTGGCCGGGGTGCTGGCCGGGCGGGTCACCGCGCTCCTCGGCGGCGCCCGGACCATCTGGGTGTCGATGGCCGTCCCCGGCCCCCTCTACCTGCTGATGCCGCTGGCCCGGCCAGGCTGGGGCGCCCTGCTCTACGCCGTCGGCACCGCGGCGTTCGCAGCCAACGCGGTGCTGTTCAACGTGGCGGCCATGTCGTACCGGCAGCGGGTCACCCCGGCCGGGCTGCTCGGCCGGGTCAACGCCGCGTTCCTGTGGATCTGCTACGGCGCGATCCCGCTGGGCGCCCTGCTTGGCGGCGCCCTCGGCACCCGGCTCGGGCTGCGCCCGGCGCTGCTGGTCTGCGTGCTCGGCATGTGGAGCGCGGCACTGTTCGTGGTCTTTTCGCCGCTGCGGCGGATGCGGGACTTCGCGGCGTCCTGAAAAGAGGCAGGATTTTCGCCGGACCGCTGTCGAATCCGGCCGCGCCCGTCCGTCGGTGAGACGGAAGAGGGAAACGACAACCTCAAGGAGAGACCGATGGCCCAGTACGCAGTCCTCGTCTACTCGCCCGCGCCGGCCGACCCGATGGACCTGACCCCCGACTACGTGGCCCTGCTGGAGCGCTACGGCGACCAGGTCGCCGAGCTGGGCGGGCAGATCCTCACCGGGTTCGCGCTCCAGCCCAGCACCACGGCCACGGCGATCCGCGGCGACGTGGTGACCGACGGCCCGTTCATCGAGGCCAAGGAGGTCGTCGCCGGGTTCTTCATCCTGGAGGCGCCCGACCTGGACGTGGCGCTGAAGATCGCCAAGCTGAACCCGGCCACCATCGACGGCGGCGTCGAGGTCCGGCCGCTCTTCCAGCCGCCGGCCGAGTGAGCGACGCCGCCACGGTCGCCGCCGAACGGGCGGTGGCGGACGCGCACCGTCGCGAGTGGGCCTTCGTGCTCGCCGCGACGGCGCGCGTCGCCGGCGACCTCGACGTGGCCGAGGAGTGCGTGCAGGACGCGTACCTGGCGGCGCTGGCCGCGTGGGCGCGCGACGGCGTACCCGACAAGCCGGGCGCCTGGCTGACCGCCACGGCGAAACGGAAGGCGCTGGACGTGCTGCGCCGGGAGAAGGTGTTCCGGTCGAAGATGCCCCTGCTCGTCGAGCCGGCGGAGGCCGAGATGGTGGAGGAGCCCGGCGGGGACGCGGTCCCCGACGACCGGCTGCGGCTGGTCTTCACCTGCTGCCACCCGGCGCTGGCCCGGGAGGCCCAGGTGGCGCTGACCCTGCGCCTGGTCTGCGGGGTGGCCACCGGCGACATCGCCCGCGCGTTCCTGGTCACCGAGACGACCATGGCGGCCCGGGTGACCCGGGCCAAGAAGAAGATCGCCGCCGCCCGGATCCCGTACCGGGTGCCCGAGGCCGCCGAACTGCCCGAACGGCTCGACGCGGTGCTCACCGTGATCCACCTGCTCTTCACCGCGGGGCACACCGCGCCGACCGGGGCCGACCTGGTCCGCGCCGACCTGGTCGACCGGGCCGTGCACCTGACCCGGATGCTGCTCGCCCTGATGCCGGACGAGCCGGAGGTCCGGGGCCTGCTCGCCCTGCTGCTGCTCACCGACGCCCGCCGGGCCACGCGCACCGACGCCGGCGGGCGGCTGCTGGTGCTGGAGGAGCAGGACCGGTCCCGCTGGGACCGGGCCGCCATGGCCGAGGGCAACCAGCTGGTCCTGGGCGCGTTCCGCACCGGCCGGGTCGGCCGGTACGCCCTCCAGGCCGCGATCGCCTCGCTGCACGCGGTCGCCCCCAGCTACGCCGCCACCGACTGGCCGCAGGTCGTCCGCCTCTACGACGAGCTGCTCAAGCGCTGGCCGTCCCCGGTGGTGGCGCTGAACCGGACGGTCGCGGTGTCCATGGTCGACGGCCCGGCCGCGGCCCTCGCGGAGGTCGACGCGCTGGCGGCCGACCCCCACCTGGCCGGCTACCACTACCTCCCGGCCATCCGCGCCGACCTGCTCCGCCGCCTCGACCGGCCGGCCGAAGCCGCGGACGCCTACCGCGCGGCGCTCGACCTGGTCGACAACGACGCCGAACGCGCCTTCCTGACCGCCCGCCTCACCGAGGTCGCCCCGCCCCGTTGATCATGAAGTTATCGCCCGCCGCTCCGGCGCGTCGGAGCAATAACGTCATGATCACCGAGTTCAGGTCGGGCGGCGGGCCTGGCGGACCGTGCGGCGGGCGTCCCGCCAGGCGATCAGGGCGGTGCGGAGGCGGGGGGAGGTGACCGGTTCTCCCCGCCGTCGGGCCGCCAGTTGGTCGATCAGCCAGGCCGGGGCGTGGGCCGCCTCGACCGCCGCGGTCTTGGTGAGAAGGTTGCCGTGGCGCAGCGCGTGCCGGCCGCGGGCCATCGAGGTGAGGCCGAGGTCGGCCAGGGCGGGGTTGAGCCACAGCCACGGACGCCGGGCCGCCCAGGCCCAGTAGCCGGTGAGTTCTGCGCGAGCGGCGGCCCGCACGTCGTCGTCGCTCACCGGCGGGAACACCTCGCCGGGCGGACGGCCGAGGACGGCGTACCCATGGCGGACGAGCTCCGCCCGGGTGATGCCGGACAGGATGCGCTGGACGAGCTGCGCATGCGTCCACGTCGGATGCTTCCGGTGGACGTCCGCGACGGTGGCGCCGTCGACGTAGACGCAGCCCAGGTGCAGCCCGGCGGCGCTGCCCGCGTCGAGGCGACGGTGCGCGGCGACGAGCGCGGCCTCCCGCGCGCCGTCGACCGGCCCGTCGGTCAGCGCCACCAGGTCGAGGTCGCTCACGCCGGGCCGGTAATCGCCTGTCGCCAGCGACCCGGCCACCAGCAGGTCGGTGACCCAGCCGAGCGCCGCGAGTTCACCGGCGAATTCCTCGACGACCGCCAGCCTCACCGTGACCTCCCCCTCGCCTCGATGGATCTTGGACACTTACCGTTCCTCACGAAGGGCACGGGTCCAAGATCTGCTGTCGCTGCCGAACCAGGTGAGGGACTGGCCGTGACCGCGGGTCCAGGCAAGCGGCTCTCCGTCGAGGGCCAGCACGTTGTGGAAACCCCCGGGCGGCGGCTCGGGCAGCGCGGGGTAGCGCAGCACGTCGGGGTCCTCGTTGGCGATCCAGTGCCCGGGCAGCCCGCGTACCAGGTCGGCGAACGCCTCCCGCCGGGGTGGCGGCACCTGGTACAGCACCGAGGTGTGGAACACCACCAGGGTCGCGTCCCGGGGCGCCCGCGCGGCCAGCGCCGGCAGGTCGTCCACGAGGTCGCCCCGCACCAGCAGCGGGGGCTCGGCCGCCGCCACGGCCGCCGCGGCCCGCAACCGCTCGCGGCGGTGCCCGTGCTCCGGCCAGATCAGCGCGTCCAGCCACGCCACGTCGGCCGGGTCGGTCACGTCGAGGGGGTTGAGGTCCAGGCCGGCCCGCCACACCACCTCGGGCCGACGGGACGGCGGCGCCGTCCCGCTGATCGCGCAGTCGAGGACCGGCGCACCCGCGCCGAGCGGGTGGTCGCCGTAGCGGTAGGCGTACCGGTCGGGGTAGAGATTCAAGCCCGCGGAGGCGCCGACCTCCAGCAGGGCGAGCGGCTGAGGCAGCGACGCCAGCACCGGCAGGAGTACGGCACACCGGCCCGGCTCGTTCGTCTGCGTGGCCCGCACCCGCATCTCCGCCTCGACGGCCGGCCAGTTCGCCAGCGCGTACTGGTGGAAGGCGGCCGGATCGGTGACCGGGCCGCCGAGCAGCCGCACCACGCCGAAGAGCAGGTTCGGCTGGCGCTTGGCCGGCGGGAGGGTGTCGAGCCGGGCCAGCAGCCCGTCGTCGCGGGCGACGGCCTCCGACAGCCGCTCGTAGGCCGGCGACACCCCACGCACCTCGCGGGCGAAGGCGACGTAGCGGTCCGCAGTGGTCATGGCCCGAGCATTCCAGCCGGACAGCGTGCCGGGGTTGCGTCGACGGCGTGAGCTCCGTCGCTCCACCGAGTCGCCGTCCATCGGGAAAAGGCCGCGAGCGCGGCAGGGAAGCTCCCCTGCCGCGCTCGCGAGCGGTCGTGCGTCAGCTGCAGCCGCTGGTGGAGCCGCAGCCCTCGCAGACGTAGCAGCTGCCGGCCGGCCGCATCTTCGTGCCGCAGGTGAAGCAGAGCGGCGCGTCCGCGGCCTTGCCGATCACGGCCTCCAGCAGTTCGGTGCTGGAGCCCACCGACGGCGCCGGCTTGGCGGCGGCCACGTCGGCCACCTCCTGCTTCGGCTGGGCGACCGCCTTCGGCTCGGGCGCTTCGACCGGGGCGGAGGCGGCCATCGCGGTGAGGTCCGCACCGCTCGCCTCCGCCTCCGCCTCGGCCGCGAGCTGGGCGGCCCGCTCCTTGGCCGTGAAGATGCCCAGCTCCGCGCGGCGCTCGTACGGCAGGAAGTCCAGGGCCAGGCGACGGAAGATGTAGTCCATCACCGAGGCCGCCATGCGCACGTCCGGGTCGTCGGTCATGCCGGCCGGCTCGAAGCGCATGTTGGTGAACTTGCTGACGTACGTCTCCAGCGGGACGCCGTACTGGAGACCGATGGAGATGGCCACCGAGAAGGCGTCCATCACGCCGGCCAGGGTCGAGCCCTGCTTCGACATCTTGAGGAAGACCTCGCCCAGGCCGTCGTCCGGGTACGACGAGGCGGTGAGGTAGCCCTCGGCGCCGCCGACCGAGAACGAGATGGTCTCCGACGGGCGCTTCTTCGGCAGCCGCTTGCGCACCGGCCGGTACTCGACGACCTTCTCCACGACCTTCTCGACCGCGGCGGCCGGGGCCTGGGTCTCGGCGGCGGTCTTGTTCGACTTGGCCACCGAGAGCGGCTGGCCGACCTTGCAGTTGTCCCGGTAGATCGCCAGCGCCTTGAGGCCGAGCTTCCAGCCCTCGAAGTAGATCTTCTCGACGTCCTCGACGGTGGCCTGCTCGGGCATGTTGACCGTCTTGGAGATGGCGCCGGAGACGAACGGCTGGATGGCCGCCATCATCCGCACGTGACCCATCGGGGCGATCGACCGCTCACCCATGGCGCAGTCGAAGACCGGGTAGTGCTCCGGCTTGAGGCCCGGGGCGTCCACCACGTGGCCGTGGTCGGCGATGTGCTCGACGATCGCCTCGACCTGCTCCTCGGGGTAGCCGAGGCTGCGCAGCGCGCGGGGCACGGTCTGGTTGACGATCTGCATCGAGCCGCCGCCGACCAGCTTCTTGAACTTGACGAGCGCCAGGTCCGGCTCCACGCCGGTGGTGTCGCAGTCCATCATGAAGCCGATGGTGCCGGTCGGCGCGAGGACGCTGGCCTGCGAGTTGCGCCAGCCGTTCTTGTCGCCGATCTTGTTGCCCAGCGTCCACTGCCTGGTGGCCTCGCGGACGATCGCGGTGGCCACCGTGCCGGCCGGCTTGATCTCGTCGTTGGCGGCGGCGTGCTTGCGCATGACCCGCTTGTGCGGCTCCGCGTTGCGGGCGTAGCCGTCGTACGGGCCGACGACGCCGGCCAGCTCGGCGGAGCGGCGGTAGGCGGTGCCGGTCATCAGCGAGGTGATCGCCGCGGCGACCTCCCGGCCCTGCTCCGAGTCGTAGGGCAGGCCGGAGGCCATCAGCAGCGCGCCGAGGTTGGCGTAGCCGATGCCGAGCTGCCGGTAGGCGCGGCTGGTCTCACCGATCTTCTCGGTCGGGAAGTCGGCGAAGCAGATCGAGATGTCCATCGCCGTGATGACGAACTCGACCGACTTGACGAACTTCTCCACCTCGAAACCGCCGTCGGCGCGCATGAACTTCATGAGGTTCAGCGAGGCCAGGTTGCACGAGGAGTTGTCCAGGTGCAGGTATTCCGAGCACGGGTTCGACGCGGTGATCCGCCCGGTCTCCGGGCAGGTGTGCCAGTCGTTGATGGTGTCGTCGTACTGGAGGCCGGGGTCGGCGCACTCCCAGGCCGCCTGGGAGATGCTGCGGAACAGCTTCTTGGCGTCGATCGTCTCGATGACCTGGCCGTCGAGCCGGCCGCGCAGGTCGAAGCCGCCGCCGTTCTCCACCGCGGTCATGAACTCGTCGGAGACCCGGACCGAGTTGTTGGCGTTCTGGTACTGCACGCTGACGATGTCGGCGCCGCCCAGGTCCATGTCGAAGCCGGCGTCCCGCAGCGCGCGGATCTTGTCCTCCTCGCGCGCCTTGGTGACCACGAACTCCTGGATGTCCGGGTGGTCCACGTCGAGGATGACCATCTTGGCCGCCCGCCGGGTGGCGCCGCCGGACTTGATGGTCCCCGCGCTGGCGTCCGCGCCGCGCATGAAGCTGACCGGGCCGGAGGCGTTGCCGCCGGAGGAGAGCAGCTCGCGGGAGGAGCGGATCCGGGACAGGTTGACGCCGGAGCCGGAGCCGCCCTTGAAGATCAGCCCCTCCTCCTTGTACCAGTCGAGGATCGAGTCCATCGAGTCGTCGACGGCCAGGATGAAGCAGGCGCTGACCTGCTGCGGCGACGGCGTGCCGACGTTGAACCAGACCGGCGAGTTGAAGCTGAACACCTGGTGCAGCAGCATCCAGGTCAGCTCGTGCGCGAACACCTCGGCGTCGGCCGGGGTGGCGAAGTAGCCGTACTCCTCACCGGCGGTGCGGTAGGTGCCGACCACCCGGTCGATCAGCTGCTTGAGCGACCACTCCCGCTCCGGGGTCCCCACCGCGCCCCGGAAGTACTTGGTGGTCACGATGTTGGCCGCGTTGACCGACCAGGACTCGGGGAACTCCACCCCGCGCTGCTCGAAGTTGATCGAACCGTCCCGCCAGTTCGTCATCACGACGTCGCGGCGCTCCCAGGTGACCTCGTCGTAGGGATGCACCCCCTCGGTCGTCCAGACGCGCTCGATCTTCAGCCCTGTCCCGGCCTTGTTCCGTGACTTGCTGGTCGTCACGCCCTCGCCCCCCTCGTCAGCGCGGTCACCCACCGCGCATCGTCAAACTGTCAGAAATCCGTGGAACTCAACTGGTCGCGCCGGCGCCCTCGCGGGCCCGCGCGGCGGCCCGCAGCGTCTCGATCTCGCGCTCGAAGTCGGCGAGCGAGTCGAAGGAGCGGTAGACGCTCGCGAACCGCAGGTAGGCCACCTCGTCGAGGTCGCGCAGCGGCCCGAGGATGGCCAGCCCGACCTCGTGGCTGGGGATCTCGGCGGCCCCCTTGGCCCGGACGGTCTCCTCGACCTTCTGCGCGAGCAGCGCGATGGAGTCGTCGTCGACCGGCCGGCCCTGGCACGCCTTGCGCACCCCGCCGATGATCTTGGTGCGGCTGAACGGCTCGGTCACCCCGCTGCGCTTGACCACCGCGAGCACCGCCTCCTCGACGGTGGTGAACCGCTTGCCGCACTCCGGGCAGGACCGCCGCCGCCGGATGAGCTGGCCGTCGTCGGCCTCCCGCGAGTCGACCACCCGGGAGTCGGCGTGCCGGCAGTACGGACACCGCATCGCCTGACCTCCTTCATCGACCGCGGCCCGCCGCCCGCCTCCGGGCACGCGTCACCACGGCGGCACCATCTCTCGATGGCCGTCGCCGGGTCGGCGGTGCGGGAGTGCGGTCGGTAACCGGACCCAACCTGTAGGCAACTTACGCCCTTGTAACCACAACATCTAGGGGTCGACCGTATGCCGTCGCCCTAGCGAGGTCAAGTTGGCCGGCGTGTCCGGCGCGTCATCAGAATCACTCACCCGTGCCACCCCGTCCCGGCCGTACCGAGGAGCCCAACGGCCGGCGGCCGCCGGAGTCACGGGACGCCGGGATAGAACATTCGTTCGAGAGCGACGTACCATTTATCAGAACAGGCGTTCGGAAATCCAGGATTTCGGCGCGACACGCCGACAACAGGTCGTACAGATGTTTGAAAATGGCCGATCTCACCTATACGGTCAACAACGACCGGGCGCGGCGGATCGCGGCGGACCGGTCGACAGCACCGCCTGAGCACGCACCACGAGCCGACGAGGCACCCAGCGCCGACCAGGGAGGACGGACGTGACCGAGGACCGGGCCAGCCGGCAGAAGAACCCGCAGCCGATCGACGGGGCGGGTCCGCCGGCGACCCGTCGCCCCCGCACCGCGCGCACCCGGGCGGCCCAGTCCGCCGTGCGTCCGGTCACCCCGGTGGTCAGCAGCTTCCCCGACCCGGCGACGGTCGACCTCACCGCCCGGCAGCGCCGGATCCTGGAGTTCATCCGCACCTGGGTAGAGCGCCACGGCTACCCGCCGAGCGTGCGCGAGATCGGCGAGGCCGTCGGCCTGGTCTCCCCTTCGAGCGTCGCCTACCAGCTCAAGGAGCTGGAGAAGAAGGGCTTCCTGCGCCGGGATCCCAACCGGCCCCGCGCCGTGGACGTCCGGGCGCCCGGCGACGTCGACGACGAGGCGGCCCGCGCCCAGCGCCCCACCCCCGCCTACGTGCCGATGCTGGGCCGGATCGCCGCCGGTGGTCCGATCCTCGCCGAGCAGGCGGTGGAGGACATCTTCCCCCTCCCCCGCGAGCTGGTCGGTGAGGGCGAGGTCTTCATGCTCCAGGTCAAGGGCGACTCGATGCTCGACGCGGCGATCTGCGACGGCGACTGGGTGGTGGTCCGGCAGCAGCCGACCGCCGAGGTGGGCGACATCGTGGCGGCCATGCTCGACGGCGAGGCGACCGTGAAGACCTACCGGCGGCGCGACGGGCACGTCTGGCTGATGCCGCAGAACCCGGCCTTCGACCCGATCCCCGGCGACGACGCCACCATCATGGGCCGCGTGGTCGCCGTGCTCCGCCGCATCTGAGACGACCAAAAAGGGGGGTGACCGTTGGTCACCCCCCCTTTTTCTGCGCTCAGTAGCGGTCGCCCCGGAACTCCCGGCCGCCGCCCGGGACCTGGCCGTACTGCTGGCCCCCGCCGCCGTAGCGGCCGTCACGCGGGTCCCGGCGGTCGGGCTCGCGGCGCGGCGGTTCGGCCCGGCCCGGGCCGTAGCCTCCGCCCCCACCGGGCCGGCCGCCGCCGTAGCCGCCGCCACCCGGGGAGCCGCCGTAGACCCCACCACCCGGCGGGCGTCCGCCGCCCTGGGGACCACCACCGCCCGCTGGGCCGCCCCCGTAGACGGCGCCACCGCGGCCACCGCCCTGCGGACGGCCACCGCCGTAGACCCCGCCACCCGGCCGCCCGCCGTTCGCCGGGGCGCCGCCGTAGACCCCGCCCGGGCCGCCACCGCCGCCGTAGACCCCGCCGCGCGGCGGGGCGTCGGGCCGGTTGCCCGGCGGGTAGGCGGAGTTGCCCGGGAAGTCGTCGCCGCGCTCGTCGGTCGGCTCGGCCGGCGGCGCCGGCTTGCGCCGGGCCCGCAGGATGCCGAAGATGCCCGCGCCGACCATGAGCGCGCCGACGACGCCGACCGCCGCGATCAGGTACGTGATCTCGTCGAGGCTGAGCCCTTCGATCCAGGACTTCTGCGCCGCCGGCTTGGTGTCGGTCTTGCCGGCGTTGGGCAGCGCCTCGACCCCGGTCGTGGCCGGGGTGTAGCTGAGGACGTCGATCGGGTCCGTGGCGTCGAGCAGGCCGCCGTCGGAGACGGTGAGGAAGGACCTGCCGTCCGGCGCGTACGAGATGGCCTCGCCGAACGGGTCGGCGAGGGGGGTGACCCGGGGCTTGCCGGTGGTCAGCGCGCCGACGACGTTGCCGCCGGTCACGTCGAACTCGAAGGCGTCGGCGTAGGTGCGCAGCACCACCCTGCCGCCGTCGGGCGAGCGGGCCGCGCCCGTGATCAGCAACCGGCCGGGGCCGCCGAGCTTGTTCTCGGTGTTGGTCTTGGGCAGGGTGACCTCGCCGACCTTCTTCATCGGGATGGCCTCGAGGTCACCGCTGCTCTTCAGCCTGACCGTCGGCGTGAAGATCTCCGACTTGCCGGACAGCTCCTTCGTGATGACCAGCGGCAGGCCGTCGTCGCCGACGAGCAGCGCCTCGGCGTCGTGCGGCTCCTTGCCCGGGTAGGCCAGCCGGTGCAGCACCGGCTGCTTCGACCCGCTCAGCGGCATGGTCCAGACCGCGACCCGCTCCCGCCGGGTCTTGGCCTCGACGTTGTCACCCGTGTCGGCGATGAAGAGCGTCTTCCTGTCCGGCCCGACGGCCAGGTCCTCGGTGTCGTAGGGACCGGAGCCCGTGTAGCGGACCGGGTCCTTGGCGATCTCGCACTTCGTGTCGAGGAAGAAGACCCGTTTGCGGCTCTCGTCGTCGGTGCTGTCGTTGATCACGACGTAGCCGGTGCTGGTGGCCACGAGGCCGGACAGCTCCCGGAGCCGCTTGTCGTCGACGGTGCACTTCTTCTTGGGAGCCGCAGCCAGCACGGGGGCCGCGGCGGGAGCCGCCAGGGCGAGCCCGGCCGGTGCCACGACCGCGCCGACGAGGCTCAGCGCGATCGTGACCGAGGAGACAGCGTGCCGCATGGCGCCAAGTGTCGCACGGCCCGCGTTTCCGGCGGGTGACGCCGGACGGCTCACCGCCCGGCGGCCACCGGCTCGTCGCTGGTGAGCCGGTCTCCGGCCCGGTACGGCGCGAGCTCGGCGGCCAGCGCCTCGCCCACCCGGACGTGCAGCAGCGTGCCCTCGGGCAGGTGCGCCGTGCTGAGCACCTCGCCCTGCCGGTGCACCCGGGCAACCAGGTCGCCCCGGTCGTACGGGAGCACCGCACGGACCTCGACGGCCGGCCGCGGGAGCCGCTGCTCGACGGCCTCGCGCAGCCCGTCGAGCCCGCGCCCGCTGTGCGCGGAGACGAGGACCGCCTCCGGCCAGAGCCGCTTGAGCCGCAGCAGCGTCTCCTCGTCGGCGGCGTCGACCTTGTTGACCACCAGAAGCTCGGGCAGCCGGTCGGCGCCCACCTCGGCGAGCACCTCGCGGACCGCCCGGACCTGCTCCTCCGGGTCCGGGTGGGTGCCGTCGACCACGTGCACCACCAGGTCGGCGTCGGCGACCTCCTCCAGCGTCGAGCGGAACGCCTCGACGATCTGGTGCGGCAGGTGCCGGACGAACCCGACCGTGTCGGAGAGGGTGTAGAGCCGGCCGTCGGAGGCGGTGGCCCGGCGGGTGGTCGGGTCCAGGGTGGCGAACAGCGCGTTCTCCACCAGCACTCCCGCCCCGGTGAGGCGGTTGAGCAGGCTGGACTTGCCGGCGTTGGTGTAGCCGGCGATGGCCACCGCGGGCACCGCGTTGCGGGAGCGGCGGGCACGCTTGGTCTGGCGTACCGTCGTCATGCTCTTGATCTCGCGCCGCAGCCGCGCGATGCGGTGCCGGATCCGGCGCCGGTCGGTCTCGAGCTTGGTCTCACCCGGACCGCGCAGACCCACGCCGCCGCCGGCGCCGCCGCCGCGGCCGCTACCACCGGTCTGCCGGGAGAGGGTCTCACCCCAACCGCGCAGTCGCGGCAGCAGGTATTCGAGCTGGGCCAGCTCGACCTGCGCCTTGCCCTCGCGGCTCTTGGCGTGCTGGGCGAAGATGTCGAGGATCAGGGCGGTGCGGTCGACCACCTTGACCTTCGTGCGCTGCTCCAGGTTGCGCAGCTGCGACGGGGACAGCTCACCGTCGCAGATGACCGTGTCGGCGCCGGTGGCGAGCACCACCGCGCTCAGGTCGTCGACCTTGCCCCGACCGATGTAGGTCGCCGGGTCCGGCCGGTTGCGCCGCTGGATCAGGCCCTCGAGCACCTGCGAGCCGGCCGTCTCGGCCAGCGCCGCCAGCTCGGTGAGGCTGTTGTCGGCGTCGGCCTGGGTCCCCTCGGTCCAGACGCCCACGAGGACAACCCGCTCCAGCCGCAGCTGGCGGTATTCGACCTCGGTGATGTCGCTGAGCTCGGTGGAGAGGCCGGGGACCCGCCGCAGCGCCTGCCGCTCCGACAGCTCGAACTCGCCGGTGGTGGCGTCGAGCTCGTCGTCCTCGTAGGGAAGGAAGGTCTCCTGGTCTCGCAAACCGCGACTCCTGTCCGTTATGTCTTTTGCCGGGGCATTTCCGGTGTGCATGAGCATCCTGACATGTACCAACGTCCGACGCACCCGCTATATGCCCGTGACGCTACTAACCGGTAGCGGGGTCGGATGCCGGCCGACCTGGGCGGGCGAGTAGAAATGCCAGGCGAGCCGCTCAGCGTCGACGGAGGAGTTATTCGTGGCCAACACCCGACTGCCGAGTGCCGGATTCTCGATCACGATCCGGATCGCGGTCCCCGCGGACGCCTCCTCCATCGGGCGGCTGACCACCGCGGCGGGCGAGGCCGGCGCCATCGTCACCGCCCTGGACGTGGTCGACTCCGACCCGGCGCACGTGATCGTCGACCTCACCTGCGACACCGCCGACGCCGGTCACGCCGACCAGGTGGTCGACGCGCTGACCGCGCTCGACGGGGTGGACGTCCGCAAGGTCTCCGACCGGACGTTCCTGCTCCACCTGGGCGGCAAGATCGAGGTCAACTCGAAGGTCGCGCTGCGCAACCGGGACGAGCTGTCCCGCGCGTACACGCCGGGGGTGGCCCGGGTCTGCATGGCGATCGCCGAGAACCCGGCCGACGCCCGCCGGCTCACCATCAAGCGCAACACCGTCGCCGTGGTCAGCGACGGCTCCGCCGTACTCGGCCTGGGCAACCTCGGCCCGGCCGCCTCGCTGCCCGTGATGGAGGGCAAGGCGGCGCTGTTCAAGCGCTTCGGCGGGGTGGACGCCTGGCCGGTGGTGCTGGACACCCAGGACACCGACGAGATCGTGCAGATCGTCAAGGCGATCGCGCCCGCGTACGGGGGCATCAACCTGGAGGACATCGCCGCGCCGCGCTGCTTCGAGATCGAGGCCCGGCTGCGCGAGGCGCTGGACATCCCGGTCTTCCACGACGACCAGCACGGCACCGCGATCTGCGTGCTGGCCGCGCTGACCAACGCACTGCGGGTGGTGGGCAAGAACCTCTCGGACGTCCGCGTCGTCGTCTCCGGCGCCGGCGCGGCCGGCACCGCGATCATGAAGCTGCTGCTGCGGCAGGGCGTGGGCGACATCATCGCGTACGACCGGCAGGGCGCCCTGCACCGCGACCTGCCCGATCTCAACCCGGCCTGGCGGTGGCTGGCGGAGAACACCAACAAGGAGAACTACGCCGGCGACCTGCCCGGCGCGGTCCGGGGCGCGGATGTGTTCATCGGCGTGAGCGCGCCGAACCTGCTCACCGGCGACGACATCGCCACCATGGCGAAGGACGCGATCGTGTTCGCGCTGGCCAACCCCGA
Source organism: Micromonospora sp. NPDC048907 (assembly GCF_055586885.1). NCBI lineage: Bacteria > Bacillati > Actinomycetota > Actinomycetes > Micromonosporales > Micromonosporaceae > Micromonospora > Micromonospora sp. NPDC048907. The sequence goes on along the minus strand of NZ_JBVJHI010000006.1, from coordinate 398,795 downwards.
TCCGGAGGTGGACCCGCGGGAGGCCCGCAAGCACGCCGCCGTGGTCGCCACCGGCCGGTCCGACCAGCCGAACCAGATCAACAACGTGCTCGCCTTCCCGGGCGTCTTCCGCGGCATGCTCGACGCGCACGCCGAGGAGTTCACCGAGGAGATGGCGATCGCGGCGGCCCGGGCCATCGCGGACGTGGTCGGCGAGGACAAGATCAACCCGACGGTGATCGTGCCGAGCGTCTTCGACTCGCGGGTCGCCCCGGCCGTCGCCGCCGCCGTGCGCGCCGCCGCCCAGAACCCGGCCGCGACGCCCCCGCCGGCTGCCGACCCGGGCCCGGCCGACCTCCCGGAGATCGCCGCCAACGCCAGCGCCACCCCCTGACCACCCCTCCGGGTGCGGTTGTTGTCGCCAGGGCGACAACAACCGCACCCGAACCCGACGCCCTCTCGCGTGATCATGAGGTTGGCCGCCCCGAACCGGGACAGAACGACCAGCCAACTTCATGATCACCGAAGCGGGCCGCGGCGGGCCAGCAGTGGGCACAGCCCGGGGTTACGCGCCTGGGGCGGGGAGGGTGATCGTGCCCGTGGCGACCAGGACGGCGGGGCCGGAGAGCCAGCAGGTGTCCTCGGTGATCGTGATGGTGAGGCGGCCGCCGGGGACGTCGACGGTCATGGTGCCGGTCTCGCGGCCGGCGTCGCGCAGCGCCACGGCGGCCACCGCGCAGGCGCCGGTGCCGCAGGAGAGCGTCTCGGCCGAACCCCGCTCGTAGACCCGCATGAGCACGTGCCCGTCGGTGCCCTCGACCGGCTCGCCCGGGCTGGTGAACTCGACGTTCACCCCGGCCGGGAAGACGGACGGGTCGACGTCGGGCGCCCGGGTGAGGTCCAGGCCGCCCAGCTCCAGGCTGGCGGGCAGCGCGCAGACCAGGTGCGGGTTGCCCACGTCCACGGCCGCGCCGGTCAGGGTGAGCCCGCCCAGGGTGGCGGTGGCCGTGTCGTACAGCCGGGGGCGGCGCATCTCGACGGCGACGTCGGCCCCCTCGACCCGGGCGCGGACCAGGCCGGCCCGGGTGGCCAGCGGAACGGTCCCGCCGGTCGGGGTGGCCAGGCCGGTCTCCAGCAGGTAGCGGACGAAGACCCGGGCCCCGTTGCCGCACATCTCGGCGAACGAGCCGTCGGAGTTCCAGTAGTCCATGAACCACTCGGCGTCACCGGCCAGCGCGGCGCCGTCCGGGTGCTTGGCGGCGCGTACCACGCGCAGCACACCGTCGCCGCCCAGGCCGCGCCGCCGGTCGCAGAGCGCGGCGACCAGGCGGGGCGTCAGGTCGAGCGCCCCGTCCGGGTCGGGCAGGATGACGAAGTCGTTGCCGGTGCCGTGGCCCTTGGTGAACTCCACGCCCCCAATCATTCCCGATGCTCGGCGACCACCCGCAGCGCAGTGTCGAGAAACTCCGGGGAGGCCGAGTCCAGCCAGTGGATCCGCGGGTCGCGGCGGAACCAGGAGCGCTGCCGGCGGACGAACCGACGGGTGGCCCGCACGGTCTCCTCGTGCGCCTGCTCCTCGGTCAGCTCCCCGGCCAGGAAGCGCAGCACCTGCTGGTAGCCGAGCGCCCGGCTGGCCGTCCGCCCCTCGGGCAGGCCCTGGCCGACGAGCGTCCGCGTCTCGGCGACCAGGCCGTCGGCCCACATCCGGTCCACCCGCCGGGCGATCCGCTCGTCCAGCAGCGAGGTGTCCAGGTCGACGCCGAGCTGCACCGACGGGTAGTACGGCGTCGGCGCGGGAAGCGACGCGGTGAACGGCGCGCCGGTCAGCTCGACGACCTCCAGGGCCCGGACGATGCGCCGCCCGTTGCTCGGCAGGATGCCCGCCGCGGCCACCGGGTCGGCCTCGGCCAGCCGGGCGTGCAGCGGAGCGGGGCCGACCTCGGCCAGCTCCGCCTCCAGCCGCTCCCGCACGGCCGGGTCGGTGCCGGGGAACTCGAACTGCTCCAGCACCGCCCGCAGGTAGAGCCCGGAGCCGCCTACCAGCAGCGGCACCCGACCCCGGGCCAGGATGTCGTCCACCGCCGCGCGGGCCAGCTTCTGGTATTCGGCGACGCTGGCCGGCTCGGTCACCGGCCAGATGTCGAGCAGGTGGTGCGGCACGCCCTCCCGCTCGGCCGGGGTCAGCTTGGCGGTGCCGATGTCCATGCCCCGGTAGAGCTGCATGGAGTCGGCGTTGACCACCTCGCCGTCGAGGGCGTGCGCCAGGGCGATGCTCAGCGCCGACTTGCCCGCCGCGGTCGGCCCGACCACGGCGACGACGGTCACGCCTTCTCCCAGGTGGCCACGAAGTAGGCAACGCCGTAGGGGGCCCGGTGGTAGCTCACGTCGCCGCGCCAGTCGCCGCCCGCCGCGCGGACCGCGCCGGCCAGCACCTGCCACGGCGCCCGCCCGGCGGCTTTCAGCTCCGCCGACAGCGCCGGGTCCAGGCCGAGCAGGGCCTCGGCGTCCGCGCCGGCCAGGGCCGCGGCGACCCCCTCGTCGTACGCGGGCGCGCGCGGGTCGTCGTAGCCGGGCGCCTTGACGCCCCGGCAGGCCGACCCGTCGCCGAGCACCAGCAGCGCGATCCGCTCGCCGGCCGCGGCGACCAGCTCGGCGCCGAGGGCCGCGCACTCGGCCGGGGACGCGTCGGCGGCGACCGCCCGGGCCAGCCGGGGCAGCTCGGTGCCGGACCGGTTCACCAGCCAGGCGCCGATGGTCAGGCTCAGCGGCAGCACCTCGGCTCCCGAGCAGGCGACCTTCCACAGGCGCACCGGTCGGTTCAGACCGTAGCCACGCAGCGAGCCGGAGTCAGCAGCCTGCAAAGTCCTGCTTACCGGCCCGGCGCCGAGCAGCAGGATCACCTCGGGGTCGGCGGCGAGCAGCCGGGCCACGGCCGCGTCGGCGGCGGCCCGGAGGTCGTCCAGCTCGGGCGCGGCGGCGCCGGCCAGCTCCGGCACGATCAGGGGCGGGTGGGGGCAGACGGCGGCGGCGACCAGGGGCACCGGTCCAACCTATCCGCATCCCCCGGTGCGTCCCCGCGCCGATCCGGTCATCGAGGCCCTACGACACCGTATGGTCACGGTCGACGACAGGCGCTCGACACGGACCGGGTCGGACCTGTGACAATGCCGGGAGAACTTTGCTGCGCCGTGGCGGCGATCGCGGGAGGTGTCCCGTCGACGCCGGGAGAACGAGGATGGGCACATGAGCGACTGGACTGCCTTCGGACGGGTGGACGAGGACGGCACCGTCTACGTCAAGACCGCCGAGGGCGAGCGGGTGGTCGGATCCTGGCAGGCGGGGGCACCGGAGGAAGGGCTCGCCCACTTCGCCCGGCGCTTCGCCGACCTGGTGACGGAGGTGGATCTGACCGAGGCCCGACTCAACTCGGGTGCGGCGGACGCCGGCCACTCGCTGACCACGATCCGGCGGATCCGCGCGTCGCTGGCCGAGGCGCACGTCGTCGGTGACATCGACGCTCTGGCCGCCCGCCTGGACAAGCTCGCCACGGTGGCCGAGGAGAAGGCCGGCGAGGCCCGCGCCGCCCGCGACGCTGCCCGCGGCGAGGCCCTCGCGCGCAAGACCGCCCTGGTCGAGGAGGCGGAGAAGCTGGCCGCCGAGTCGACCGGCTGGAAGACCGCCGGCGACCGGCTCAAGGAGATCCTCGACGAGTGGAAGACCATCCGCGGGGTCGACAAGAAGGCCGACGGTGAGCTGTGGAAGCGGTTCGCCGCCGCGCGGGACGGCTTCACCCGCCGCCGGGGCGCCCACTTCGCCTCCCTGGACCAGCAGCGCAAGCAGGCGCAGGGGGTCAAGGAGGAGCTGGTCGCCGAGGCCGAGAAGCTCAAGGAGTCTACCGACTGGGGTGCCACGGCCAACCAGCTCAAGGACCTGATGGCCCAGTGGAAGGCCGCTCCGCGCGCCTCCAAGGAGGCCGAGCAGAAGCTCTGGGAACGGTTCCGGGCGGCGCAGGACGAGTTCTTCACCCGGCGCAGCGAGGTCTTCTCGGCGCGGGACAACGAGCAGCGGGCCAACCTGGAGCGCAAGCAGGCCCTGCTCGCCGAGGCCGAGGCGCTCGACGTCGACGGCGACCCGAAGGGCGCCCAGGCGAAGCTGCGGGAGATCCAGGCGCAGTGGCACGAGGCCGGCCGGGTGCCGCGCGAGGCGGCCGCCGGGCTGGAGCGCCGGCTGCGGGCCGTCGACGACAAGGTCCGCGAGGTCATGGACTCGGCGTGGCGGCGGACCTCCAAGGAGGACAACCCGCTCCTGGCCCAGATGCGGGCCCAGGTCGCGGAGGCCGAGGACCGGCTGGCCCGGGCCCAGGCGGCCGGCGACGCCCGCCGGATCAAGGAGGCCGAGCAGGCGCTCGCCTCGAAGCGGCAGTTCCTCCAGCTCGCCGAGCAGGCCGGCTGACCCGACGCGTCCCGGAAGCCCCCGGTCCCGCCACGGGACCGGGGGCTTCCGTCTGTCCCGTCGGGCCGGTGCGCCAGGCCGGGATCGGGGCGGGTGCGCGCCGCTGGTTGACGGCATCGAGCCAGGCTGATCAGAATGGGCGGCGGAGCCAGGTTCCGACACCGGCGCGAGGGCACCGACGGCCGATCCGGCCGTCGACGGTCGCCGGTGCTCCCCCGCGGGTGGCCGTCCACGTGACACGGCCCGACGCGCGCTGTCCGCGTACTCGATGACGAGCGGGCCGTCTCCCCCTGGTCCTCCCGCTCGCGGCGCTCGCGCGGCGCGGGCATCCGAAGTGGAGCTCGTCATGCACCGACCCACCGCCCTCGGCGGCGCCCTCGCGGCGCTCGCCACCGCCGCGGCCGGCGTCCTCGTCGCCGCCGCCGTCAGCACCACCCCGGCCGCCGCCGCGACCGCCGGGACCGGCACCGGCTACCTGCACACCAGCGGCAACAAGATCGTCGACAGCACGGGGGCCACGGTCCGGCTCACCGGCATCAACTGGTTCGGCATGGAGACCGACAACAAGACCTTCCACGGTCTGTGGTCGAGCAACCCGTGGCGCGGCCAGCTCGACACCATGGCCCGGCTCGGCTACAACACGCTGCGCATCCCCTACTCGAACGACGCCCTGAAGCCGGGCGCGACGGCCACCGGCATCAACGACTTCGTCAACCCGGACCTGGTCGGCCTCTCCCCGCTGCAGATCCTCGACAAGGTGATCGACTACGCGGGCAGCAAGGGGATGCGGGTCATCCTGGACCGGCACCGGCCCACCTCGGCCGGGCAGTCGCCGCTCTGGTACACCTCGACGGTGTCGGAGGCGACCTGGATCGCCGACTGGAAGATGCTGGCCCAGCGGTACGCGAACAACACCACGGTGATCGGCGCGGACCTGCACAACGAGCCGCACGCCGAGGGCACCAACCCGGCCGCCACAGGCGCCTGCTGGGGCTGCGGCGACACCGCACGGGACTGGCGGCTCGCCGCCGAGCGGGCCGGCAACGCGATCCTCGGCGTGCAGCCGAACTGGCTGATCTTCGTGGAGGGCGTGAGCTGCCCGAGCGGCGGCCTGTCGAACGTCTGGGACAACGACCCGAGCAACGACGAGGACTGCGGCTGGTGGGGCGGCAACCTGTCGAAGGCCGGGCAGTTCCCGGTCCGGCTGAACGTGGCCAACCGGCTGGTCTACTCCCCGCACGAGTACGCCACGTCGGTCTACCACCAGGCCTGGTTCGACGACCCGACCTACCCGGCGAACATGCCGGCGATCTGGGACAAGTACTGGGGCTACCTCTACAAGCAGAACCTCGCCCCGATCATGATGGGCGAGTTCGGCACCACGCTCCAGGACCCGAAGGACAAGGTGTGGCTGCAGAACCTGATGGCGTACACCGGCACCGGGGTGTCCGGGATGTCCTTCACCTACTGGTCGTGGAACCCGAACTCGGGTGACACCGGCGGCATCGCCAACGACGACTGGACCACGATCAACCAGGCCAAGCAGGACATCCTCCAGCCCTACCTGATCCCGCCAGCGGGTGGGGGCACCACCAGCCCGTCGCCGACGGGCACCCCGAACACGTCGCCGAGCCCGACCACGCCGGCCCCGACCGGCGGCTGCACGGCCAGCTACAAGCAGGTCAACGCGTGGCAGGGCGGCTTCCAGGGCGAGCTGACCGTGAAGAACACCGGCACCGCGGCGGTCAACCCGTGGTCGGCGACCTGGACGTGGCCGTCCGGGGTGACGCTGGCCAGCGGCTGGAACGCCACCGTCACCCAGTCCGGCACCACGGTCACCGCGGCCGCCCCGACCTGGGCGGCGTCGCTCGCGCCGGGCGCGTCGGTGACCGTCGGCTTCACGGCCAACGGCACGGCCGCCGCGCCGGGCGCCGTGAAGCTCAACGGCACCGCCTGCTGAACGGGCGACGGCCGGGGCCGCCACGGGGCGGTCCCGGCCGTCGGCGGTCGCTCAGTGCGCGGCGCAGCCGCCGGTGGGGGCGGGCGCCGCGGCCGGCGCGCCGATCGTCGGCAGCCCGAGCAGCACCCCGGGGGTACGCGGGGCGCGCCCCGCCTCGGCCGCGTCGCCGGCCCGGGTGCGCCGGTGCGACAGCGGCTCCCCGTCGGCGTTGAGGTGGTGCGGGGCGGCGTAGGTGACCGTGGTGTGCACGATGTCGCCCGGACGGATGCTCCCGGCCAGCGACCCGGCGTCGAAGTGTACGAGCCGGCCGTCGCGGGCTCGGCCGGACAGCCGGCCGGTGCGCTCGTCCTTGCGCCCCTCGCCGACCGCGACCAGCACCTCGACGGTCTCACCGACCAGCCGGCGGTTCTCCGCCCAGGTGATCTCCTCGACCGTGGCGATCAACCGCTCGTACCGCTCCTGCACGACCTGCTTGGGCAGCTGGCCGTCCATGGTGGCGGCCGGGGTGCCGGGGCGCTTCGAGTACTGGAACGTGAACGCCGACGAGAAGCGGGCCTCGCGGACCACGTCGAGGGTCTTCTCGAAGTCGGCGTCGGTCTCGCCGGGGAAACCGACGATGATGTCCGTGGTGATCGCCGCGTCGGGCATCGCGGCCCGGACCTTCTCGATGATCCCCAGGTACTTCTCCGACCGGTACGAGCGGCGCATGGCCCGCAGCACGTCGTCGGAGCCGGACTGCAGCGGCATGTGCAGCGAGTGGCAGACGTTGGGCGTCTCGGCCATCGCGGCGATCACGTCGTCGGTGAAGTCCTTCGGGTGCGGGCTGGTGAACCGGACCCGCTCCAGGCCGTCGATGTCGCCGCAGGCGCGCAGCAGCTTGCCGAAGGCGTACCGGTCGCCGAACTCGACGCCGTAGGAGTTGACGTTCTGCCCGAGCAGGGTCACCTCCAGCACGCCCTCGTCGACCAGGGCGCGCACCTCGGAGAGGATGTCGCCGGGGCGGCGGTCCTTCTCCTTGCCGCGCAGCGAGGGCACGATGCAGAACGTGCAGGTGTTGTTGCAGCCCACCGAGATCGACACCCAGCCGGCGTACGTCGACTCGCGCCGGGTCGGCAGCGTGGACGGGAAGACGTCGAGGGATTCGAGGATCTCCACCTCGGCGGCGGTGTTGTGCCGCGCGCGCTCCAGCAGCACCGGCAGCGAGCCGATGTTGTGCGTGCCGAAGACCACGTCCACCCAGGGCGCCTTGCGGACGATCTCGCCGCGGTCCTTCTGGGCCAGGCAGCCGCCGACCGCGATCTGCATTCCGGGGTGCCTGTCCTTCACGGGGCGCAGATGACCCAGGTTGCCGTAGAGCCGGTTGTCGGCGTTCTCCCGGACGGCGCAGGTGTTGAACACCACCACGTCGGGCTGCTCGTCGGCCTCGGCGGCACGCACGTAGCCGGCCTGTTCGAGCAGGCCGGAGATGCGCTCGGAGTCGTGCACGTTCATCTGGCAGCCGTACGTGCGCACCTGGTAGGTGCGCGGGCTGCCCGCGGCTGCGGTAGTCATGACCCGGACAGCGTATCCGGGTGGAGCTGGTCGGACCGAACGAGGAGGAGCCGTGTGCCGGAGCGTCACGACCCCGCTGGCGGTCCGGGGCCAGCAGCCGGCGACCCGGGGCTGAGCCGCCGGTCCCGGCCGGTCCCCCGCCGCCGGTGACGCGGCGGATGCCGGGCCGGCGCGAGGGCCACCCCCGCCGCCGGTCAGGCGGCGGCGAGGGCCGGGGCGACCGAGTCGGGGGCCCACCGCGAGCGGTGGCACTGCGACCAGCCCCGGCAGCGGGGGTCCGCCACGGTGCAGAGCCGCTGGTCGCTGAGGACCTCGCCGTCGTCGGTCTCGACCACGTCGAAGTGCACCGGGCGGATCGTGCCGTCCGGGGCGACCAGCAGGTGCCGCCCGGCGTCGAGGGTGTCGTCGCGCATCAGGCAGTTGCGGTCCAGCAGCCGGGCCAGCGCCGCGATGTTGGGCAGCTCGGGCAGGCGCTCGGGCACCCCGTAGCAGTCGACCACGGTCCCGTACGCCCCGGGCGCCTCCCAGACGTCGCAGACCACCGCGTACGCGGGAAGTCGGGCCGGGTCGGCGACGGCGAGGGGCATCACCACCCGGCCGAGCGCCTCGGCCAGCGCCGGGTAGACCTCCACCGGCGCCGCGCCGTCGATTCTCCAGTTCCACAGCTCGGTCATGCCGCCTCCTCGCTGCGCTCATCCCACCGGCCTCCGGATCGGGCCTTACTCACGATGGTGGGGTGCTTTTGACCTCAGCCGGGCGCAAGTTACCGGTCTGTGACCATTCCGGGCAAAATTTCCCTGGGCCGCCTTGCCCAGAGTAGCGGGAAGGTGACAGTTTATCGGGTATGGTGCCGCGTTCGCGACACGAACCACCGGGGTGTGGTGACGGATTCGCGAATCCCACCGAGCGGTTCAGCGCACCCGGACCAGGTGGTCACTCGCCGGCAGCAGCTCACCGACCACCGTGCCGCCCGGCACCTCGCCCGCCACCAGCAGCCCGCCCGAGGTCTGCGCGTCGGCCAGCAGCAGCCGCTCCCCCTCACCGACCGCGCCGAAGTCGGTCCACGGGCTCACCCAGTCCAGGTTGCGCCGGGTGCCGCCGCTGACGAACCCGTCGCGCAACGCCTCCCGGGCGCCCGGCAGGTAGGGCACCGCGGCCGCGTCGATCGACACGGTGAGCCGGCTGGCCCGGGCCAGCTTCGAAGCGTGCCCGAGCAGCCCGAACCCGGTCACGTCGGTGCCGCAGCGGATTCCGGCCGCGACGGCCGCCCGCGCCGCGTCCCGGTTCAGCCGGGCCATCGAGGCGACCGCCTCCGGGAACCGCTCCCCGGTGCGCTTGTGCCGGGTGTTCAACACCCCGACGCCGAGCGGCTTGGTCAGCGACAGCGGCAGGCCGGCCCGACCGGCGTCCAGGGTGATCAGCTCCTCGGGCCGGACCACCCCGGTGACGGCCAGGCCGTACTTCGGGCCGTCGTCGTCGACGCTGTGCCCGCCGGCCAGGTGGCAACCGGCCTCCCGGGCCACGTCCTGACCGCCGCGCAGCACCTCCCGGGCCAGCTCCAGCGGCAGCACCTCCCGGGGCCAGCAGAGCAGGTTCAGCGCGACCAGCGGGGTGCCGCCCATGGCGTACACGTCGGAGAGGGCGTTGGCCGCGGCGATGCGCCCCCAGTCGTAGGCGTCGTCCACCACCGGGGTGAAGAAGTCGGCGGTGCTGACCAGGCCGGTGCGTTCGTCCAGCCGGACCACCGCGGCGTCGTCGCCGTGCTCCAGGCCGACCAGCAGCTCGGCGGCGCCGACGGCCGGGGCCAACCCGGCCACCATCGTCTCCAGCTCGCCCGGCGGGATCTTGCAGGCGCACCCGCCGCCGCGGGCGTAATCGGTCAGCCGGAGGACGTCTGTCATCCCCACATGATCGCCGTCGACGCGCGTGGCCGCCACCGGGACGCCCCGCTCCGTGACGGAATTCGGACGCACGGGTACGGCGGTGACCGGTGTTACCGCTCCGTGACCATTCGAGTTGCGTTCTGCCACATCACGCCGCCTACAGTGGCCCAACCAGGGGTCTCGCGACCCCGCTTTCCGTACGGACGACAGGGACGGTGAACGACGTGACGACGGGCGAACCGCTGATCGTGCTGGACGGGGTGAACAAGTGGTTCGGCCCGCTGCACGTGCTGGACGACGTCTCGCTCTCCGTCGGCAGGGGCGAGGTGGTCGTGGTCATCGGCCCGTCCGGCTCCGGCAAGTCGACGCTCTGCCGGGCGATCAACCGGCTGGAGCCGATCAACTCGGGCACCATCACCTTCGACGGCACCCCGCTGCCGGCCGAGGGCAAGGCGCTGGCCAAGCTGCGCAGCGAGGTCGGCATGGTGTTCCAGTCGTTCAACCTCTTCGCGCACAAGACCATCCTGGAGAACGTCACCCTCGGCCCGGTGAAGGTGCGCCGCGAGAAGCCGGCCGCCGCCCGCGAGCGCGGCCTGGCCCTGCTCGACCGGGTCGGCATCGCCAACCAGGCGGACAAGTACCCGGCGCAGCTCTCCGGCGGCCAGCAGCAGCGGGCGGCCATCGCCCGCGCGCTGGCCATGCAGCCCAAGGCGATGCTCTTCGACGAGCCCACCAGCGCGCTCGACCCGGAGATGGTCGGCGAGGTGCTGGAGGTGATGACCTCGCTGGCCAGCGACGGCATGACCATGGTCGTGGTCACCCACGAGATGGGCTTCGCCCGGCACGCGGCCAACCGGGTCATCTTCATGGCCGACGGCAAGCTCGTCGAGGACGCGCCGCCGGCGGAGTTCTTCGCGAACCCGCGCAGCGAGCGGGCCAAGGACTTCCTCTCCAAGATCCTCACGCACTGAGCGTCCGTACTGGAGCGCGCCGTCCCCCGGCGGCTCTTTCGAAGAAGGAGATGAGTATGCGTATGAAGCGCGTGGCGGCGGTCGCCGCGGCGGCGACCCTGGCGCTCGGCATGAGCGCCTGCGGCGGCGACGGGGACGGCGGCTCCGGCAGCAGCGGGGCCAAGGGCATCATCGGCAAGGCGCAGAACCAGAAGAAGCTGGTCATCGGCGTGAAGGCCGACCAGCCGGGCCTGGGCCTGCAGACCGGCAGCCAGTACGAGGGCTTCGACATCGAAATCGGCAAGATCGTGGCCAAGGGCCTCGGCGTCGACGCGAACAACATCGAGTGGAAGACCACCGTGTCGTCCAACCGCGAGCCCTTCATCCAGCAGGGCACCGTCGACCTCGTCGTGGCGACCTACACGATCAACGACGAGCGCAAGCAGAAGGTCAACTTCGCCGGCCCGTACTTCATCGCCGGTCAGGACCTGCTGGTCAAGGCGGACTCCACCCTCACCGGGCCGGAGGCGCTGGACGGGAAGACGGTCTGCTCGGTGACCGGCTCCACTCCGGCCAAGCGGATCCAGACGGACCACCCGAAGGCGAAGCTCCAGCAGTTCGACTCGTACTCCAAGTGCCTGCCGCTGCTGGAGAACGGCCAGGTCGACGCGGTGACCACCGACGACATCATCCTCGCCGGCTACGCCGCGCAGTCCCAGTACGCCGGCAAGTTCAAGGTGGTCGGCAAGCCCTTCTCCACCGAGCCCTACGGCATCGGCCTGAAGAAGGACGACAAGGACGGCTGCGAGAAGGTCAACGAGATCCTCAAGGCCGCCGCCGCGGACGGCACCTACAAGGCCGCCTGGGACGCCACCCTGGGCAAGAGCGGCAAGGCCGCGCCCGAGCTGGACACCACCAAGCTGACCAACTGCGGCAGCGTCTGACCGGTTCCGGGGCCGGCATCCCTAGGGGTGCCGGCCCCGGCCTGTCGCGACGCCGACGACGTGCCCCGGGAGTCGACGCATGCACGTATTCGCTGATCCGACCAACTTCGACGCGTACGTGTCGGGTTTTCTGTGGATTCTCAAGCTCACCGGCGCCTCGGCCGTGTTCTCGCTGGTGCTCGGCGTGTTGCTCGCCGCGTTCCGGGTGTCACCGGTGCCGGTGCTGCGCGGCCTCGGCGCTGCGTGGGTCAACATCTTCCGCAACACGCCGCTCACGCTGATCATCTTCTTCTGCTACTTCGGCCTCTTCTCCACGCTCGGTCTGCGGCTGTCGGACGACCTGGACCTGAACAACTACTGGCTCGGGGTGGTCGGCCTGTCGGTCTACACCGCCGCGTTCGTATGCGAGGCGGTCCGCTCCGGCGTCAACACCGTCCCGGCCGGTCAGGCGGAGGCGGCCCGCGCGATCGGGCTGACCTTCTTCCAGACCCTGCGCATCGTGATCCTGCCGCAGGCCGGGCGGGCCGTGGTGGCCCCGCTGGGCAGCGTGCTCATCGCGCTGTGCAAGAACGCCACGATCGTCGGCACCATCGGGCTGATGGAGTCGTCAAGCGTCATGAAGGATCTGATCAACAGCAACGGCGACGCCGTCATCCCGATCTTCCTGGTCTTCGCGGGCACGTTCGCTGCGATCCTGATCCCGACCGGCTACCTGTTCGGCTGGCTGGCCAACCGACTGGCGGTGAAGCGCTGATGAGCACCGGCTCCATTCTCTACGACCACCCGGGGCCGCGGGCCCGCGTCCGCAACCGGGTGCTCAGCGTCGTCTTCGGCGTCGCCCTGCTTGCGCTGCTGTGGTGGATCTACAGCAAGTTCGACCAGGCCGGCCAGTGGGAGGGCCGGCTGTGGAAGCCCTTCACCGAGCCGACGACGTGGACCCAGTTCATCCTGCCGGCGTTGCTGCAGACGCTGTATGCCGCGGCCACCGGCATGGTGCTCTCGCTGACCTTCGGCATCGTCTTCGCGGTCGGCCGGCTCTCCGACCACTGGTGGCTTCGGATCCCGGCCGGCGTGGTGGTGGAGTTCTTCCGGGCCGTGCCGCTGCTGCTGATGATCTTCTTCATCTTCTACGGCGTGCCGTTCCTCATCCAGGGGCCGGTCTCGGCGTTCTGGGCTGTGGTCGTCGGCCTCACCCTCTACAACGGGTCGGTGCTGGCCGAGGCGTTCCGGGCCGGTATCCGCTCCATTCCCGGTGGCCAGTCCGAGGCGGGCTACGCGGTGGGCATGCGCAAGGGCCAGGTAATGCGGCTGATCCTGGTGCCGCAGGCCGCCCGGGCCATGCTGCCGGTGATCGTCAGCCAGCTCGTCGTGCTGCTCAAGGACACCGCGCTCGGCTACATCGTGGCCTTCCCCGAGCTGCTGCAGCGGGGCGTCAACGACCTCTCGGCCAACTACGGCAACGTGGTCGCCGCCGCGATGGTGGCGGCCGCCATCTTCATCGTGATCAACTCGCTGCTCACCGCGCTGGCCGGCTGGCTGGACCGGCGTACCCGGCGGCGGGGCTTCCGGATCCCGAGGCAGACCGCGGCGCCGGACTCGACCCCGGCCGGCGGCGCCACCGTGGCGGAGCCGCAGGGCTGACCGCCCGCCCGTCCACACGACGAAGCCCTGCCCCTCGCGGAGGTGGCAGGGCTTCGTCGTGACGCCGGGGCCCGGTCAGCGGGCGATCTCGGTGACCCGGGACTCGCGGACCACCGTCACCCGGATCTGACCGGGATAGGTCAGCTCCTCCTCGATCTGCTTGGCCACGTCCCGGGCCAGGACCGCCGCGCCGATGTCGTCGACGTCCTCGGGCTTGACCATCACCCGGATCTCCCGGCCGGCCTGCATGGCGAAGACCTTGTCGACGCCGAGCTTGCCGGCCGCGATCTCCTCGATCCGCTCCAGCCGCTTGACGTACGCCTCCAGGCTCTCGCGCCGCGCCCCGGGCCGCCCGCCCGAGCAGGCGTCCGAGGCCTGGGTGAGCACCGCCTCGATGGTCTGCGGGGGGACCTCGTTGTGGTGCGCCTCGATGGCGTGCACCACGTCCTCGCTCTCCCCGTACTTGCGGGCCAGGTCGGCGCCGATGATGGCGTGGCTGCCCTCGACCTCGTGGGTGAGCGCCTTGCCGATGTCGTGCAGGAACGCGCAGCGCTTGATGGTCGGCACGTCCAGCCGCAGCTCGGCGGCCATGATCCCGGCGATGTGCGCGGTCTCCACGAGGTGCTTGAGCACGTTCTGCCCGTACGACGTCCGGTAGCGGAGCCGGCCGAGCAGGGTGACCAGCTCCGGGTGGATCTCGGTGATGCCGACCTCGACCAGGGCGTCCTCGGCGGCCCGGTGGCAGAGCTCCTCCACCTCGTGCCGGGCCAGGTCGTAGACCTCCTCGATCCGGTGCGGGTGGATCCGGCCGTCGAGCACCAGCTTCTCCAGCGTCAGCCGGCCGACCTCCCGGCGTACCGGGTCGAAGCAGGAGAGCAGGACCGCCTCGGGGGTGTCGTCGATGATCAGGTTGACCCCGGTGACCGACTCGAAGGCGCGGATGTTGCGCCCCTCCCGGCCGATGATCCGCCCCTTCATCTCGTCCCCGGGCAGGTGCAGGACGCTGACCACGCTCTCCGCGGTCTGCTCGCTGGCCACCCGCTGGATGGCGTCGACCACGATGTGCCGGGCCCGCTGCTCGGCGGTGCCGCGCGCGTCGGCCTCGATCTCCCGGACCAGCAGCGCGGCTTCCCGCTTGGCCTGCCCCTCGATCGACTCGACCAGCTCGGCCCGGGCCGCGTCGGCGGTCAGGCCGGCCACCCGCTCCAGCTCGCGGCGGCGCTGTTCCTCGGCGTCGGTGAGCGCCCGCTCCCGTTCCACCAGGGCGGCCTCCCGGGCGGCGAGCGCGGCGCTCGCGGCGGTGAGCTGCCGCTCCCGCTCGGCGAGCCGCTCGACCTCCTCGGTGTGCAGGCGTTCCCGCTCGTCCATGCGGGCGGCCCGCCGCTCGACCTCGGCGGCCTGTTCCCGGGTGGTCGCGGCGAGCACCGCCACCTCCCGTTCGCCGCTGCGGCGGGCGGCGGCGCGGAGCTGGTCGGCGTCCGCCTCGGCCTGCTTGTGCGCCCGCTCCAGCACCGTGTCGGCCTCGGCCCGGGCGTCGTCGAGCACCCGCCGGGCCTCGGCCCGCGCAGCCTTCGCCTCGGCCTTGGCGGCGGCCGCCTCGGCGCGGGCCGCGGCGGCGGCCGACTTGGCCACGTCGATGGTGCTGTTCGCCTCGTCGGCGGCGTTGCGCAGGGCCGCCAGGGACTGCTCCTGGCGGTCCTTCTCGGCGATGAAGGCCGGATCCTCGGGGGCGGGCGCGAGACTGAGCCGGCGCATGGCGCGCACGCCGAACAGGACGGCGCCGACCACCACCACGACGAGCAGCAGCACCACCGCCAGGATGACGACGTCGAAGGCGCTCATGCGGCCGCTCCGAGCGGGCGGGCGCCCGCTCCGGTCCGGCTCGGGCAGCCGCCCGGCGAGGAGCGGCCGGCCGCGTCTGGAAGACCGCCGGTGAACCTGTGCCGCCCCGCCATGGCCGCCTCCCCTGAACGTCGGCACCGCAGGCGGCGTGCGGACGGCACGCGCCTGCGGCTCTGGACGCCCGACCGGAGCGGCTGGCTGTGGATAGCTTTCCGTCGGCGGTGACCCCTTTCGGGGCATCGCCGGCGGCCGGTTGCAGTTGTCGGTCGGCCCCGGACCGACCGTCCGGAGCTGCCGTCAAGGCCGGTGAAGCTGGCCAAAGTGATGCTGTTCTGTTACGCGATCTATGTTGTGCGCTTAGCCTGCGCTGGTCGGGCAAAGTGAGCCTGTATGGCGAGGCTAGGTCTCCGAGGGCCGTTCGGTCAAGAACTCATGATCAAACCACCCGGACGGAGAGAAGTTGGCGCGTCACTCAGCGCTGTCCAGATGCCGGACACGGCCGGACAAAACTCGCCCGTCGCGACCTCCCCGGCGGCGTTCCCGACCTGCTCAGGACGGCCACACCACCCTTCTCGGACGCCGTGCGGGGTGACCCGTCGCCGGCTCCGGCGAGGCCACAACTTCTCGCCGGAGTGACTCGCGTTTCACCGCCCCGTCCGGCGCCGGCGGCCGGCTCAGGTCGCGCCGAGGGTGCGGGCCGCCGTCACCAGCGCCAGGTTGTCCGGTGCCATGCCGCCGTCCGGCAGGACCAGGGTGTCTTCCAGGCCGATCCGGGTGTCCAGGCCACGGCGGACGGCCTCGGCGAACACGGGCCAGGTCGCCGGGCCCTCGCCGTGCAGCAGCACGGGCGGGCGGTCGGCGGGCAGCGCGGCCAGGATGGCGGCGGCGTCGGCGAGGGCCACGTCGACCGGTTCGGCGAGGCACTCGACGAGGATCCGCCCGGTCGGCGCCGGCCAGCGGCGCCAGGCGTCGACCGCCGCCTCCGTCCAGAGGCCGGCCTCGACCATGACACCCCGCTCGTGCAGGGCGGCCGCGACGGCCGCGGCGCCCGGTTCGTGGGCGTTGACGGAGGCGAAGTCGGGCAGCACCGTCCAGGCGCGTACGGCGGCGACCCGGTCGGCGGGCTCGGGGGCGATCCAGGCGCCGGTGCTCACCCCGACGGGCAGGCCGGGCCGGGCGGCCCGGATCGCGGTGACCGCCGCGGCGATCACGGCCGGGTCGAGCGACTCGGCGCCGTCGGCGTCGCGCGGGTGCACGTGCACGGCCGCGGCTCCGGCGGCCGCGCAGCTGACCGCGTCGGCCGCCAGCTCGTCGGGGGTCACCGGCACCGCCGGATGCTCCGGTCGCCGCCGCCCGCCGTTCAGACACGCCTTCAACACGCCGCACACCTTTCTCAGGAGCGGATCCGGACGTCGTCCCGGCCGGGTCAGTCGAGGGGGCGGGAGGCGGGGTCGAGGTCGTGCTCGGCGTCGGCCAGGGCGTCGGCGTCGATGTGCTCGGCGAACTCGGCCGCCTCGGCGCTCTGCGCGGCCAGCGCGTCCTTGACCGCCCGGATGGCCACGCCGGCCGGGTAGCCCTTGCGGGCCAGCATGCCGACCAGGCGGCGGAACACCGCGTCGGGCTCACCCCGGGTCGCGCGCAGCTTCCGGTCCACCAGGGCGCGGGCGGTCTCCGCCTCGGTCTCCTCGTCCAGCTCGTCGAGGGCCTCGCTGGCCACCTCGCCGTCGACGCCGCGCTGGCGCAGCTCGTTGGCGAGCGCCCGGCGGGCCAGCCCGCGGCCGTTGTGCCGGCTGCTCACCCAGGCGCGGGCGAAGGCGGCGTCGTCGACGATGCCGACCTCGTCGTAGCGGTCGAGGACCTGGTCGGCGACCTCCGCGGAGATGCCCCGCTTCGCCAGGGCTCCGGCCAGCTCGGCCCGGGTGCGCGGCCGGACCGCGAGCTGCCGCAGGCAGATCTCCCGGGCCACCTCGGCCTCGTCGCGGGGCGGCGCGGGGGTCGCCTCGGCGTCGGGCTCCTCGGCCCGGCCCCGGCGGCCACGGCGCGGCCGGGGTGGAGTGGTGGCGTCACCCGTGCGGGGCGGGCTGGCATCCCAGCCTCGCCCCGTACGGGCGCGTCGTCCTGCCACGGGTCAGCCGGGGATCAGAAGTCGACCGGCGGCAGCTCCGGGCCGCCGGCGGCGTCGCCCGCGCCGGTGCCGACGCCGAGCTTCTCCAGGATCTTCTTCTCGATCTCGGCGGCCACGTCCGGGTTCTCCCGGAGGAACTCGCGGGCCTTCTCCTTGCCCTGGCCGAGCTGGTCGCCGTCGTACGTGTACCACGCGCCGGACTTGCGGATGATCGCCTGCTCCACGCCGACGTCGATCAGCGAGCCCTCGCGGGAGATGCCCTTGCCGTACATGATGTCGAACTCGGCCTGCTTGAACGGCGCGGCGACCTTGTTCTTCACGACCTTGACGCGGGTGCGGTTGCCGACCACGTCGGTGCCGTCCTTGAGGCTCTCGATGCGGCGCACGTCGAGCCGGACCGAGGCGTAGAACTTCAGCGCGCGACCACCGGTCGTGGTCTCCGGGCTGCCGAACATCACGCCGATCTTCTCGCGGAGCTGGTTGATGAAGATCGCCGTGGTGCCGGTGTTGTTGAGCACACCGGTGATCTTCCGCAGCGCCTGGCTCATCAGCCGGGCCTGCAGACCCACGTGGCTGTCGCCCATCTCGCCCTCGATCTCGGCGCGCGGCACCAGGGCCGCGACCGAGTCGATCACGATGATGTCGATCGCGCCGGAGCGGACCAGCATGTCGGCGATCTCCAGCGCCTGCTCGCCGGTGTCCGGCTGGGAGACCAGCAGGGCGTCGGTGTCGACGCCGAGGGCCTTCGCGTATTCCGGGTCGAGCGCGTGCTCGGCGTCGATGAAGGCGGCGATGCCGCCGGCCCGCTGCGCGTTGGCCACCGCGTGCAGGGCGACCGTGGTCTTACCGCTGGACTCGGGACCGTAGATCTCGACGACCCGGCCGCGGGGCAGGCCGCCCACGCCGAGCGCCACGTCGAGCGCGATGGAGCTGGTCGGGATGACCGCCGTCTGGACGACGGGTCGCTCCCCCAGCCGCATCACCGAACCCTTGCCGAACTGCTTGTCGATCTGAGCGAGAGCAAGGTCGAGTGCCTTCTCCCGGTCGGGCCCTGCCGCCATCGTTGCCACCCCTGCCTTCGCCGGCGTCTTTCCTGAGCTTCGCGTCACGCGGACACGCTAGGCGCTGGGTCCGACAGAAAACCAGCCGACGGGCCGCGAGCTGTGGACGAGCACCCCGCTGTGGACAATAGCCGAACAGGTGTACGACTCGACAAGCGACACGCGGAACCGGCGAAAAGGCTGCTCAGCGTAGTCGCGCGGGTACCCGGTCGGGATACGCGGCGACGACCGCGCGCCACACCACGTGCGTCTCCACCCCCGCCGCCAGGGCCTGCTCGATGGTCCGCCCGCCGAGCTGGGACAGCACCTGGTCGCTGGCGATGCTGGCCGCGTAGCCCGGCCCGAACGCCTCCGCCAGTCGCGCCCAGAAGTCGGTCAGCCGCACGTGTCACTCCTCCTTGTCGGGCAGGTCGTCCGAGGGGCGCCGGAGCTCGTCCGGCGCCTCGACCGGCGCCGGACGCAACGCTAGCGCCACCAGCGGCACCACCGCGATCGCCGCCAGCAGGGTCAGCGTCGGATAACCCACGGCCCGCATGACAAACCCGCTCGCCGCCGCCGCGCCCGCCCCGGCCAGCCCCATGACCAGGTCGGACAGGCCCTGCACGCCCGGCCGGTCGGCGGTGGGCACCGACTCCGACAGCAGGGTCGAGCCGGCCACCATGGTGCCCGACCAGCCCAGCCCGAGCAGGGCCAGCCCCACCGAGAGCAGTGGGGTGTGGTGCCCGGCGGTGCCGGCGACCGCGCAGGCGGCCAGCAGCAGGGCCACCCCGCCGAGGATCACCGGGCGCCGGCCCAGCCGGTCGGTGAGCCAGCCGACCAGCGGGGAGAACGCGTACATGCCGGCGATGTGCAGGCTGAGCACGATGCCGACCACCCGGAGCACGTCCGCGTCGGAGTGCGACTCGCCGAGGCGTACCGGGGTCATCGACATCACGGCGACCATCACGAGGTGGCCCACGGCCACGGCGGCGATGCCGAGGCGGGCGGCGGGCCGCCCGCGTACCGTGCGCCAGGCCCCGGCCATGCCCGCGGGGCGCCGGGCGGTCCCACCCGACGCGGCGACCGGGCCGGCCGGGGTCCCGGCCGCCGCCAGCCGGCGCGCGGTGAGCAGCGGGTCCGGCCGGAGCAGCACGGCCAGTACGACGGCGGCCAGCACGAACGCGGCGGCGCTGAAGGCGAACGGGCCGGCCAGCGCCGGCAGGCCCCAGCCGCGGGTGGTGGCGTCGGCGAGCGCGGCGAAGTTCGGCGCGGCCACCGCGCCGATGGTGGTGGCCCAGACGACCAGCGAGAGCTGGCGCCCCCGGCGGGCCGGCTCGGCCAGGTCCACGGCCGTGTAGCGGGCCTGGAGGTTGGCCGCGGTCCCGCCGCCGAAGAGCAGCATGCCGACGAAGAGCAGCGGCACCAGGTGCACCACGGTGGAGACCACCACGAGCACGCCCCCGACCGCCCCGACCACGTACGCGGTGACCAGCCCCGGCCGGCGCCCCCGGGCCGCCATGATCCGGGTGACCGGCACGGCGAGCAGCGCGGCGCCGACCACCCCCGCGCTCTGCGCCACCCCGGCCAGCGCGGTGCCGGCGACCCGGGCGGCGAGCAGCGCGCCGACCGAGATGCCGATGGTGACGCCGATGCCGCCGATGATCTGGGTGAGGAAGAGCAGCCGGACGGTGCGCCGCTGGATCGGGGCGACGTCGAGCCGGCTCGGTGCCGGCGCGGTCAGGTCGGTGGCCATGGCGGATGCTCCTGGGGGTAAGGGGTGACCATCCTCCCGCACCCGACCCGGTCGGGGGCACCCGGTTTCGCTACAGGCCGAGCCCCCGGCCGATGATCTCCTTCATGATCTCGGTGGTGCCGCCGTAGATGGTCTGCACCCGGCTGTCCAGCCAGGCCTTCGCCACCGGGTACTCCAGCATGAAGCCGTAGCCGCCGTGCAGCTGCACGCAGCGGTCCGCGACCCGGTTCTGCAGCTCGGTGGTCCACCACTTGGCCTTCGCCGCGTCGGTCACCGAGAGCCGGCCGGCGTTGTACTCGGCCACGCAGTGGTTGACGAACGTCCGCGCGATGGTGACCTCGGTGTCCAGCTCGGCCAGGAGGAACCGGTTGTGCTGGAACCGCCCGATCGGCCGGCCGAACGCCTCCCGGGAGCGGGCGTAGTCGAGGGTGAGCGCGAGCAGCTTCTCCGCGGCGGCCACCGCGGCGACCGCGATGCTGAGCCGCTCCCGGGGCAGGTTGGCCATCAGGTGGTAGAAGCCGTGGTTCTCGGTGCCGACCAGGTTGTCCGCCGGCACCCGGCAGTCGTCGAAGAACAGCTCGGCCGTGTCGTTGGCCTTCAGGCCGACCTTGGCCAGCCGCCGGCCCCGGGCGAAACCGGGCGTGCCGGTCTCCACCACGATCAGGCTCACCCCGTGCGCGCCCTGGTCGGGGGCGGTCTTGGCGACCACCACCACGAGGTCGGCCAGCTCGCCGTTGGTGATGAACGTCTTCTGCCCGTTGAGCACCCAGCTGTCGCCGTCGCGGACCGCGCTCGTGCGGATGCCGGCCAGGTCGCTGCCGGCGCCCGGCTCGCTCATCGCGATGGCGGTGACCAGGTCGCCCGAGCAGAAGCCCGGGAGCCAGCGCTTGCGCTGGTCGTCGGTGGTCAGCTCGGTCAGGTACGGGGCCACCACGTCGTTGTGCAGCCCGAAGCCCAGGCCGCTGCAGCCGGCCGCGACGATCTCCTCGTCGAGCACCGCGTTGAAGCGGAAGTCGCGCTGCCCGCCGCCGCCGTGCTCGGGGTCCACGTCCATGCCGAGCAGCCCGGCCGCGCCCGCCTTCCGCCACACCTCCCGGTCGACGATCCCGTCGGCCTCCCAGCGCTCGTGGTGCGGGACGGCCTCGCGGGCAAGGAACTGCCGGCACAGGTCCCGGAACTCCTGGTGGACGGGTTCGTAGAGATGCTGCTCCATGGCGGACAGTCTGGCACCGCCCGCCCCCGCTGCCCAGCCGCCGGCGCTACGGCCCGCGCCACCCGCCGCGCAGGTCCGTCGCGCCGCCGTGGCGCTGGCCCAGAACCCCGGGGTACGCCAGCATGGCGGGATGAGCACGCTGACCGGAGCGCAGATCGCCGACGCCGCCCTGGACGGGTGGACCTACCTGCTCGGCGCCCTGCACACCCGCATCCGCACGCCCGACTTCGCCGCCGGGCTGTCGCTCGTGGACGCGATCGGCGCCGAGGCCGAGCGGCGCGACCACCATCCCGACCTGGACCTGCGCTACACCCACGTGGACGTGCGGCTCCGGTCGCACGACGTGGGCGGGGTCACCGACCGCGACATCCGGCTGGCCCGGGCCATCTCCGCGCTCGCCGCCGAGGCCGGCCTGTCGCCGGCGCACACCGGCGTGG
This sequence comes from Micromonospora sp. NPDC048907, assembly GCF_055586885.1. Taxonomy (NCBI): domain Bacteria; kingdom Bacillati; phylum Actinomycetota; class Actinomycetes; order Micromonosporales; family Micromonosporaceae; genus Micromonospora; species Micromonospora sp. NPDC048907. The sequence continues at coordinate 377,025 of NZ_JBVJHI010000006.1, read as the reverse complement.
CCCGGCTCGAACTCGCCCTGGACAGCCCGGATCTCGCCGCCGTGCTGCCGTTCTGGCAGGCGGTGCTGGCGGCGCCGCGCCGGGACGGCCCGGGGGCGGATGACGAGGTGCGCGATCCGGCTGGCGCGCTGCCCACGGTGTGGTTCCAGGAGTCCGGACGCGAGGAGCCCCGCCAGCGCTGGCACCCGGACGTGTGGGTGGACCCGGCGGAGGTGGGGCCGCGCATCGAGGCCGCGCTCGCCGCCGGCGGGACGCTGGTGAGCGACGAGGCGGCGCCGCACTTCTGGGTGCTCGCCGACCCCGACGGCAACCGCGTCTGCCTCTGCACGTCACAGGGCCGCGACTGACCCGCCCGAGGTGCGCGGCGGGAGCCCGGACCCTCTCCGGTCACCGCAGCGCGCGGGCGGCGACCTTGAGGTCCGCGACGAGCCCGTCGTACGCGACGTCGTGGTTGTCGGCGCGCAGCACCGCGGAGGGGTGGATGGTGGCCAGCAGCCGGGTCTCCGGTGCGTCGGCGACGGCACCCGCGCTGTCCACCGGGACCCGGGTGAAGTCCTCGGGGTGCTGGGCGGCGGCCGGCCACGGCAGCAGCTCGCCGCGTTGCTTGGTCACCCGGAAGGTCGGGCCGAGGAGGGCCTTGGCGGCGGTGGCGCCGAGCACCACCACGATCTCCGGGTGCAGCCGGGCGAACTCGGCGACCAGCCACGGCCGGCAGGCGGTGATGTGCACCCGGTCGGGCGTCTGGTGGATGCGCCGCTTGCCGCGAAGTTCGAAGCGGAAGTGCTTGACGGCATTGGTGAGGTAGATGTGGCCGGGGTCGATGCCCGCGTCGTCCACGGCCTTGCGCAGCAGCCGGCCGGCCGGGCCGACGAACGGCAGGCCCTTCTGGTCCTCCATGTCGCCGGGCTGCTCGCCGACGAGGACCACCCGGGCGCTCTCGTCGCCGCGGCCGAACACGGTCTGCGAGGCGTTCCGGTAGAGCTCGCAGCCCCGGCAGCCGGTCGCGGCGGCCCGCAGTTCCTCGATGGTGTCCGCCTGCGGCGGGATGAACTCCTGCGCTCCGGGTGCGTTCTCGGTCTCGGCCATGCCAGCTTTATATACCGGTTTCGGCATCGACGCCGGACGCGCCCGCCTCAGTATCCGGAGCCGCCGCCACCGCCGCGCGAGGCCAGCGCGATCGCGATGATCACCAGAATGATCACCACCACCGCCACGCCGATCCAGATGCCGGTCCGGGACCTGTTCGAAGCCATGACACGCACCTCCCGGCCGCGGTTACCCGCGGGCCGCCCGGCCATGCCGCGGCTCAGGTGGTGAAGCCGACGGCCGCCGGCCGGACGGCGCGGGCCACCGCGTCGGCGAGCGGGCCGAGGTCGGCCTCGTCGAGCCGGCTGACGGTGATCCGCACGCCGGGCGCGGCGGCGATCCGGTTCAGCGCGCCGGGGGCCACCGACCAGCCGGCGTCCCGCAGGGCGGTGACCGCGACGGTCTCGTCCGGCACCGGCACCCACACGTTGATGCCGGTCCGCCCGTGGGCGGCCAGCCCGCGCGCCGCGAGGGCGTCGACCAGCCCGTCGCGCCGGCGGTCGTAGCTCTCGGCCGCCCGGGTGACCAGGTCGGCGGTGGCGGGGTCCCGCCACAGCGCCAGGACCAGGCGTTGCAGCACGGTGGAGACCCAGCCGGCGCCGACCCGGGCCCGGCCGGCCACGCGCGCCACGGTGGCGTCGTCGCCGGCGAGCACCGCGAGCCGCAGGTCGGGGCCGTAGGGCTTGCTCACCGACCGGACGAACGCCCACGCCGGGGTCGCCCCGGCGAGCGGGTGCAGGGGTACGCGGGCCAGCTCGGCGGCGTGGTCGTCCTCGATCAGCAGCAGGTCGGTGCGGCCGGCGAGGAGCGTCCGCAGCTCGGCGGCCCGCGCGGCGGAGACCGCGGCGCCGGTGGGGTTCTGGGCGCGGCTGGTGACGATCAGCGCGCGGGCGCCGGCGGCCAGCGCGGCCCCGACCCCCGGCGCGGTGGGGCCGTCGTCGTCCACCGGCACCCCGATGGCACGCAGCCCGAGGGCGGCCAGCAGGTCGAGCAGGTTGGCCCAGCCGGGGTCCTCGACGGCGACCGCGTCGCCGGGCCGCAGGTGGGCGGCGAGCAGGCGCTCGATGCCGTCGAGCGCGCCGCCGGTGACGGTGAGGTGGTCGGCCGGCACCCCGTCGGCGGCGAGCCGGTCGCGGGCCGCGGCGCCGAGCCCGGGCAGGACGGCGGTGGCCGCGTACCCGCCGGGGGACCCGAGCTCGGCGGCGAGCGCGGCCAGGTGCGGGCCGAGCGGCGGCAGCAGGCGGCTGTCGGGATTGCCGGCGGAGAGGTTGCGGCCGCCGGGCAGCGGCGGGGGCATCAGCGCGGAGCGGCGGCTGGCCACCGGCGGGCGGGGGCGGACCCGGGTGCCGTGCCGGCCGGCGGTGACGACCAGGCCGCGCTGCCGCAGCTCCTGGTACGCCTTCGCCACGGTGGCCGGGCTGACGCCCAGCCCGACGGCGAGGGCGCGGACGGCGGGCAGGGCGTCGCCCGGGGCGAGGTCACCGGCCCGGATGCCGGTTTCCACGCTCGCCGAAATCGCCGCCGAGGACGAGCCGCTGATCTGATAACGTGCTGCCACAGTTCGGAGATTGTACTAGCACGAAGATGGGATGTCGCATGTACCCCCCGACCGCACGCACCACGGCCAGCCGCTACCGGGACCGGATGCACTACGACCGGGAAACCGCCCACGCTGTGATCGACGAGGCGTACCACTGCACGCTCGGGTTCACCGTGGACGGCGAGCCGCGCGTCCTGCCCACCCTCGTCGTGCGGGTCGACGACACCCTCTACGTGCACGGCTCCACCGGCAGCCGGCCGCTGCTCGCCGCCCGCGACGGGGACGGGCTCCCGGTCTGCGTCGCGGTCACCCACCTCGACGGGCTGGTGTTCGGCCGCTCCCAGTTCCACCACAGCGCCAACTACCGGTCCCTGGTGGCGCACGGCACCGCCCGGCTGGTCACCGACGAGCAGGAGAAGGCCCGGGTGCTCACCGCGCTGGTGGAGAAGCTGGCCGCGGGACGCAGCGCCGACAGCCGGCCGCCGACCCGCCGGGAGCTGGCCGAGACGGCCGTGCTGGCGCTGCCGCTGCGTGAGGTGTCGGTCCGGATCCGGGCCGCCGGGGTGAGCGACGAGCCCGCCGACTACGACCTGCCGTACTGGGCCGGCGTGGTGCCGCTGCGTGTCACCCGGGGTCGGCCCGAGCCGGACGCCGGGGTGACCGCGCCGGTGCCGGCGTACCTGCGGCCGGTCCCGTCGCCCTGGCTGGAGCCGGTGGTGCTACGCGGCGAGCACGTGGTGCTGGAGCCGCTCGACGAGTCGCACGCCGAGGAGCTGTACGCGGCCCTCGACGACGAGGAGGTCTGGCGGTACGTCGGCAGCCGGCGCCCGGGCGGCGTCGAGGAGATGGCGGCCCGCGTCCGGTCCGCGCTGGACGCCCACCGGCGCGGGGTGCGGATGCCCTGGGTGCAGCGCTGCGCGGTGACCGGCGCGGTGGTCGGCACCACCTCCTACTACCAGCCCGACGAGGAGCTGCGGACCGTGGAGATCGGCTACACCCAGCTCGGCCGGCCCTGGTGGCGCACCGGGATCAACACCGAGGCCAAGCTGCTGCTGCTCACCCGCGCCTTCGACGAGCTGGACGCGGTCCGGGTGACCTGGCAGACCAGCACGCTCAACGAGCGCTCGCAGCGGGCCATCGAACGGCTCGGCGCCGTCCGGGAGGGGACGCTGCGGTCCAACCGGCGGCGCGCCGACGGCACCTGGCGGGAGTCCGCGCTCTACTCGATGCTCGACTCGGAGTGGCCGAACGCACAGGCCACGCTGCGGGAACGGCTTCGCCGGGCGGCGCCCGTGGCGTCATGATGACCGGCGTGCTGGGGATCACCGACATCGGGACGTACGTGCTGGGCACCGTGGCGATCGTGCTGCTGCCCGGGCCGAACTCGCTCTTCGTGCTGTCCACGGCGGCGCGGCGCGGGGTGGCGGCCGGCTACCGGGCCGCCGGGGGCGTGTTCGTCGGCGACTCGGTGCTGATGATCCTCTCCGCCGCCGGGGTGGCGTCGCTGCTCCGGGCGTACCCGGCGCTCTTCCTCGTGGTCAAGTACGCCGGCGCCGCGTACCTCGGGTGGTTGGGGTTGACCATGCTGCGCGGCGCCTGGCGGCGCTGGCGCGACCGCAACGACCCCACCGCGCCGCGGCTGATCGACGCCGCGGAGCCGGCCGCGGTGCGTGACCCGTTCCGGCGGGCGCTGGTGATCAGCCTGCTCAACCCGAAGGCGATCCTCTTCTTCATCTCGTTCTTCATCCAGTTCGTCGACCCGGGCTATGCCTGGCCGGCGCTGTCGTTCCTGCTGCTCGGGCTGATCGCGCAGGTGACCAGCGCGCTATACCTGACCGCGCTGATCCTCACCGGCACCTTCCTGGCGGCCCAGTTCCACCGCCGGCGGCGGCTCGCCGCGACCGGCACCACGGCCATCGCCGTGCTCTTCCTCGGCTTCAGCCTGAAACTCGCCACCGCCTCGGTCTGAGGAGAGGGCCGGGGCCGGAGGCGCGGCGCTGGTCAGGTGCCGTCGCCGGCTCCGCCGCCGCCCACGCCCGCGCCCCCGGCCGTGCCGCCCAGGCCGTAGCCGGGAGCGACGGGTTCGTCGGGCGGGCGGCTCACGTGCGCGGACTCGCGGACCGTGGCGGACCACCCGGCGTTGGCGGCGGCCGCGGCGTGCCGGTCGATGGCGTGCCGCAGCCAGCCGTCCACGGTCGCCACCCAGTCCCGCCGGTCGGCGCCCGCGTGCCAGATCCGGAACCGGCTGATGCTCTGGTGGGTCACCCCGGCCAGGGACAGCCGGCGGTCCATCCAGAGCAGCACCTCCAGCCCCGCCGCGTTGGTCACGAAGATCACCTCCAGTTCGGTGATCGGACCGGCGTAGAGCGGGGCCACCCAGAAACCCAGCCGCTCGTGCAGCGGGAGCGTCTGGTCCACCCCGGGCAGCCGCCCGTGCTGGAGCCCGGCCTGGCGCATGACGAAGCCGAGGGTGTCCAGTGCGGCGAGGATGTGCTGCTGGGTGGGAAGCGGATGGACGAGGACCGGCACCATGGCGCCCTGGTCCAGGTCGGGGTCGACGGACACCTCGGTACGCAGCCCGGTGCGCAGGCTCATCAGCGGCACCCCGCCGAACATGGTCACCGGCGTCTCCCAGGGCAGCGGCAGAGCGAAGTCGACCGCCCGCCGCCGCCCGGCCGGCACCACGAACCGGCCGGCGATCGGCACCTGGTGGTACTGGAGCAGCCGGTGGGGCGCCTCCGGGTCCTCGGGCTCGACCTGTGCGACCAGGCCCAGCCGGATGTGCCGGACGGCGACGTCGGCGCCGCCGGCGGTGAGCATGACCCGGCCGGGCAGGCGCAGGCCGGGGCGGGTGCTCGGGTTGGGCAGCGTGGTGCTCACCGACAGGCCGGTCCACACGGACTCCGACGACACCCCGGTCAGCCGCATACCGCCGGTTTCCCGCTGCCCGCTCCCCCATGCGCCCGGCGCGCCGATCCGGGTGCGCCCGCTGTCGCCGGAGCGACGACGGGCGCACCCGCGGAGATCGAATGTCACCGCATCCGGCGGCCGCGCGGCACCGGGTCGGTCTCGTCGTCGAACTCGCCGATGACCTCCTCGAGAAGGTCCTCCAGCGCGACGAAGCCGATCGGCCGGGTCGGTCCGCCGCCGTTGCGGACCAGCGCCAGCTGGGCCTGCCGGCCCCGCATGGCCGCCACCGCCTCGGTGACCGACGCCTCGCCGGGCAGGGTGAACGCCGGGGTCATCAGCTCCTCGGCCGTCGCCGGCCGGCCGGTGGTGACCGCCCGGACCGCCTCCCGGACGTGGACCAGGCCGCAGACCTCGCCGCCGGTGTCCACCACGGCGAGCCGGGACCGGCCGCTGTCGCGGGAGACCTGCTCGATCCGCTCCGCGGCGTCGTCCCGGCGGACCGTGACGATCCGGTCGAACGGCTCCATCACCTGCGCCACCGTGGTGCCCTGCAACTCCAGCATGCTGGTCAGCATCTGGTGCTGCTCGGCGCCGAGCAGCCCGTGTTCGCGGGACTGCTCCAGCAGGATGCGCAGCTCGTCCGGGCCGTGCACCATGGCGAGCTGGTCCTGCTGCCGGACGCCGACCAGCCGCAGCACGGCGTTGGCCAGCGCGTTGAGCGCGGACAGCACCGGGCGGGCGACCCGGGCGAAGGCCCGGAACGGCAGCGCCAGCAGCATGGCCGAACGCTCCGCGTCGGTGATCGCCCAGGACTTCGGGGCCATCTCGCCGACCACCAGGTGCAGGAACGTCACCACGGCCAGGGCGAACAGCAGCCCGACCAGGTGGCTGACCGCGTCCGGCAGCCCGACCGCGTGCAGCAGCGGGCTGAGCAGGTGCTCGATGGCCGGCTCGGCCAGCGCGCCGAGACCCAGGGTGCACAGGGTGATGCCGAGCTGGGCGCCGGCCAGCATGAGGCTCAGCTCGCGGACGCCGTCCAGCGCCGCGCGGGCCGCCCGGCCGCCGCCGGCCGCCGACTGCTCCAGGCGGTACCGCTTGGCCGCGACCAGCGCGAACTCGGCCGCCACGAAGAACCCGTTGAGCGCCAGCAGCACCACCGAGAAGAAGAGCGCGAACCCGGGGCTCATGCAGCCTCCTCCCCGCGCGCGCCGGCGGTGGTCCGCAGCCGGACGGAGTCGGCCACGTGCCGGTCCACGGCGAGCACCTCGACCAGGGCGCGGGGCTCGGTGTCCGGCTCGTCGCCGTCGACGGCGAGCGCGATCTCCAGCCGGTCGCCGACCTCGGGCACCCGGCCCAGCTCGCGCATGACCAGGCCGGAGAGCGTGTCGTACTCGGGGGCCTCGGGCAGCGCGATGCCGGTGCTGTCGGCCACCTCGTCGATCCGCCAGCGGGCCGGCACCACCCAGGAGCCGTCCGCCTGCCGGGCGGGGGCCCGCTCCGGCGGGTCGTCCTCGTCCCGGATCGGCCCGACCAGCTCCTCGGCGATGTCCTCCAGCGTGATCACGCCGGCGAAGCCCCCGTACTCGTCGACCACGCAGGCGAGCTGGCGGTGCCCGACCCGGAGCCGGTCCAGCACCGTCGGCAGCGGCAGCGTCTCCGGCACCAGCAACGGGGGTACGGCCACCGCGGCCACCCGGGTGCTCGCCCGCTCGGCCGGCGGCACCCCGAGCACGTCGGCGATGCCGACCACGCCGATCAGGTCGTCGACGCCCTCGGCGCCGCGCACCGGGAACCGGGAGTGGCCGGTGTCGAGCAGCTCGACGACCCGGCTGACCGGCTCGTCGGCCCGAACGGTGTGCACGTCGACCCGGGGGACCATGGCCTCCCCGGCGGTGAGCTCCCGGAAGTCGAGGCCCCGGTCGAGCAGGTCGGACATCTCGGCGTCGAGGTGCCCCTCCTCCCGCGACTCGGCGATGATCTGCTCCAGGTCCTCCGGGGTGGCGCCGCTGGGCAGCTCCTCGATCGGCTCGATGCCGACCCGGCGGAGCAGCCGCACGGCGGCGCGGTCGAAGAGGGTGATCACCGGTCCGGCGATCCGCAGGTACATGAGGGTGGACCGGGCGAGTGCCCGGGCGAGCGGCACGGCACGGGCGATCGCCAGGTTCTTGGGGGCCAGCTCACCGAGGACCATCTGCACGACGGTGGCGATGAGCAGGGCGAGCGCCACCGACAGCGGCAGCGCCACGGCGTCGGAGACCCCGGCCAGGCCGAGCAGGTCGGCCAGCCCGGCGCCCAGGTACGGCTGGGCGGCGTAACCGACGAGCAGGGCGGTCACGGTGATGCCGAGCTGGGCGCCGGAGAGCATGAACGAGAGCCGGCCGGTCACCTCCAGGGCCCGGGCGGCGGCGGCGTCGCCACCGTCGGCGAGCTGCTTGAGCTTGCCCCGGTCCACGGCGACGTAACCGAACTCCTGGGCCACGAAGTAACCGGTGGCGGCGGTGAGCACGATGATGAGGACGAGTCCGACGAGGATCAGCACGGGAGGGTCAGGGCTCCCGGGGCCGTCGGATCCAGAGGTTGCCGGGCACGACCCGGCTGGCTACTGCTGCCCTCCTGGGCAGAGGAGTCGATCATGCCGCCATTTTATCGGCGGCGGCTGGGGGTTCGCTGAGGGTGCCGGAAGGCTCCCCGCTGTCCGGTTCACCTGCCGGACAGCTCGTCGACGTCCAGCAGTTCCCGGTCGATCCGCCCCGAACGGTAGGCCGCCCGCCCGATCATCTGCGCGGCGACCGGCGCGGTGGCCAGCTGGAAGACCGCCACCAGCGCGATCATGCCGAGGTCCGAGGGCGTCCGCAGGCGCAGCGCGAGGCCGACGAGGAGCAGCAGCACCCCGAGCACCTGCGGCTTGGTGGCGGCGTGCATCCGGGACAGCACGTCCGGGAAGCGCAGCACGCCGATCCCGGCGACCAGGCTGAGCAGCGCCCCGGCCAGCAGGCAGAGGCCGCCCACCACGTCGGCGATGAGGATCACAGCGCACCGTCCGTCGTTCGCGACTGCGGGGCTCGCAGGCCCGGCTCACTCCTCGCGCTCACACTTCCTCCCGGACCGCGAACCGCACCAGGGACACCGATCCGACGAAGCCGAGCAGGGAGAGCACCACGAGCACCGGCAGCGTGGTGGCGTGCCCGTTCACCGCCGCCTCCGCGCCGACCGCGCCCAGCATGGTGGAGAGCAGCAGGTCGGCGGCGACGATCCGGTCGAGCAGGGACGGGCCGCGGTAGATCCGGGCCAGGGCGAGCAGTGCGGTGACCGAGAGCAGCACGGTCAGCGCGAGGGCGAGAAGCGCGGTCACGGGTGGTCCCTCCGATCGACGGGTTCGAGATCGAGCTGGCGTACCTCGGCGGGAGAGCCCACGGCGCGGACGATGCGCCGTTCGACGGCGAGGGTGCGCTCCCGGCCTGCGGTCAGGTCCTCCGGGCCGCGGACGTCGAGCACGTGCACGTAGAGCACCCCGCGGTCGCGGTCCACCTCGAGGATCAGCGTCCCCGGCACCAACGAGATCACCTCGGCGGTGAGCGCCAGGTTGAGGTCGGTGCGGACCCGCAGGGGCACCGCGATGACCGCCCCGCGCGGGCGGTAGCCGGGACGCACCGCGACGGCGGCGACGTGGAGGCTCGCGGTGACCAGTTCGCCGGCGAAGGTCACCGCGAGGACCAGCAGGGCGCCGGGGCGCAGCCGCCCGCCGAAGGTGACCGGCGGGAGCGGGAAGAAGAGGAGCACGGCCACGCCCAGCACCAGACCGGCGAGCACGTTGCCCCAGGACAGGTCGCCCCAGAGCAGCACCCAGATGGCGACCAGCCAGCCGAGCGCGATGGCCTGGTCACGCCGCCGCCCGCCCCGGCCCACGGCGGGCGCGGGGGCGTCGGGCGCCGAACCGGTCGGTGGCGGGCCGCCGGGCGGGTCCCCGCCGCCGGCCGGCCGGCCCGGAGGCAGGCTGTCGGTCACGGCAGGTCCGCCGGCAGGACGGCCCGGACGTACGGGGTGCGCTGGCGCAGGTCGGTGGCCGCGTCCGAGGTGACCCGGAACAGCGGCCCGGCGGCCAGGGTGAGCACCAGCCCCAGCAGCACCAGGGCCGCGGTCGCCCCGACCATCAGCCCGGGCAGCCGGACGGGCGGGCCGGCGGTGGCCAGCCGGGGCGCCCGCCAGAACGCGATGTTCCACACCCGGGAGGCGGCGTACAGGGTGAGCAGGCTGGTCAGGGCGCCGGCCCCGACGAGCACGGCGGGCAGCGTCCCGCCGGCCGCCACGCCGGCCTGGAGCAGGCCGAGCTTGCCGAGGAAGCCGGAGAACGGCGGGATGCCGGCCAGGTTCATGGCCGGGACGAAGAAGAGCACAGCGAGCAGCGGGGCGAGGCGGGCCAGCCCGCCGAGCCGGCGCAGGTCGGTGCTGCCGGCGCGCTCCTCGACCAGGCCGGCGACCAGGAAGAGGGTGGTCTGGATGGTGATGTGGTGCACCACGTAGAAGATCGCCCCGGCCAGGCCCGCGACGCTGCTCAAAGCCACCCCGAAGATCATGTAGCCGATGTGGCTGACCAGGGTGAAGGAGAAGAGCCGCTTCATGTCCGACTGGGCCGCCGCGCCCAGGATGCCGACCACCATGGTCAGCCCGGCCACCACCATGAGCAGGCCGGAGACCTGCCCGCCGGGGAAGAGCAGGGTCTCGGTGCGGATGATCGCGTACACGCCGACCTTGGTGAGCAGGCCGGCGAAGACCGCGGTGACCGGGGCGGGCGCGGTCGGGTAGCTGTCCGGCAACCAGGCCGAGACCGGGAAGACCGCCGCCTTGATGGCGAAGGCCAGCAGCAGGGTGAGCTGCAACGCCAGGCGTACGCCGGGCGGCAGGGCGTCCAACCGGCCGGCGAGCTGCGCCATGTTGAGGGTGCCGGTGGCCGCGTACACGAGCCCCACCGCGGCCAGGAAGATCATCGACGACAGGACGCTGACCACCACGTACGTCGAACCGGTGCGGATCCGCACCTCCGTGCCGCCGAGGGTGATCAGCACGAAGCTCGCGGCCAGCAGGATCTCGAAGCCGACGAACAGGTTGAACAGGTCCCCGGCGAGGAAGGCGTTGGTCACGCCGGCGACCAGCACCAGGTAGGTGGGGTGATAGATGCTCACCGGCGCCGACTCGCTGGTCTCCCCCCGCCCCTGACCGATCGAGTAGAGCAGCACGCAGAGGGTGACCGCCGAGGAGACCACCAGCATCAGCGCGGCCAACTGGTCGGCGACCAGCACTATGCCGACCGGCGGCGGCCAGCCGCCCACCCGGACCACCACCGGCCCGTGCCGGTACGCCTCGACCAGCAGCACCACCGCCACCGCCAGGGTCGTGGCCAGCCCGATCACGCTGACCGACCGCTGCAGCCGGGGCCGGTTGGTGAGGATCAGGGTGAGCGCCGCGCCGAGCAGCGGCACCACCACCGGCAGCGGCACGAGAGCGGTCATCCCTCCTCCCTCCGGTGGCGCAGGCGGCGCAGCGCCGGCTCCGGGTCCACCTGCTCGGGATCGTTGTCCGGCCCCTCGCCGCCGAGGTCCGCGGTGGGCACCTCGTTGCGCCTGGCGAGCCGGACTATCTGCCGGTCCTCCAGGTCGTCCTGCACCTCGTCGTCGCCGGACAGGTACCAGCTCCGGTAGGCCACGGCGAGCAGGAAAGCGGTCAGCCCGAAGGTGATCACCACGGCGGTGAGCACCATGGCCTGCGGCAGCGCGTCGCTCATCGCCGGCGCCGGCGCGGTGCCAACCAGCGGCGCGGCCCCGGACCGGCCGCCGAGCAGGATCAGCAGGTTCACCCCGTTGCCGAGCAGGATGACGCCGAGCAGGATCCGGGTCAGGCTGCGCTCCAGCAGCAGCGTGACCCCGGTGGCCACGAGCACGCCGACGGCGATCACCAGCACCAGGGTCGGCCCGGCCGCGCCCCGGGTCACCGCGGCGCCCCCGGCCGGGACCGCGGCCCTCGCGGCGGCGCGTTCACGGTGCAGCTCCCTGTTCGCGACTGCGGGGCTCGCAGAACCGGCTCACTCCTCGCGCTCACGGTGCCGCTCCCTGTTCGCGACTGCGGGGCTCGCAGAACCGGCTCACTCCTCGCGCTCACGGTGCCTCCCCCTCGCGCTGCACGGCGAGCCCGCGGGCCGGCTCGCCGGCCGCCTCGACGTGCCGGTCCACCTCGGCGCCGAGGCTGCGCAGGATGTCCAGCACCAGCCCGACCACCACCAGGTAGACGCCGATGTCGAAGAAGAGCGACGTGACCAGGTAGAAGTCGCCGACCAGCGGCAGCCAGAGGTCGACCTTCACGCTCTCCAGCACCCGGCCGCTGAGGAGCAGCCCGAGCACCCCGCTCCCGACCGAGAGGGCCAGGCCCGCGCCGAGCACGGTGCCGGCGCCGACCGGCGCCGCCTCGGCCAGCTCGTACCGGCCGCCGGCCAGGTAGCGGACGGTCAGCGCGAGGCCGGCGACCAGGCCGCCGGAGAAGCCGCCGCCCGGGGAGTTGTGCCCGGAGAAGAGCAGGAACAGCGAGAAGAGCAGCACCGTGTGGAAGATCAGCCGGGTGACCACCTCGAAGACGATCGAGCGGCGGCGCGCGTGCAGGGTCGCCCCGCCGCGCAGCCAGACCGTCCGCCGGTCCCGGCCGGACCGGACCGGGGCGGGCCGGCGCGGCCGGGGCCCGGTGCGGGACCGCTCGAAGATCAGGCTGGCCACCCCGGTCGCGGTCACCACCAGCACGGCCATCTCGCCCATGGTGTCCCAGGCCCGGATGTCGACCAGGGTCACGTTGACCACATTGCGGCCGTAGCCCTGCGCCACGGCCAGGTCGGGAAACGCCGCGGAGATCGACGGGGTCCGCCGCGCACCGGCCGCGGCCAGCGCCAGCCCGGCCATGACCAGGCCGGCGGCCACCCCGATGCCCCGGCGCACCCAGCGGCTGCGGCGCAGGGGGCGGGCCGAGAAGCGGTCCGGGAGCCGGCGCAGCACCAGCACGAAGACGGCGATGGTGGCGGTCTCCACGAGGAACTGGGTGAGCGCCACGTCGGGCGCGCCGTAGAGGACGAACATCATCGCGGTGCCGTAGCCGGTGACGCCCACCAGCAGCATGGCGGTGAGCCGGCGCCGGGCACCCACCGCGAGCAGCGCGGCCACCGCGATCACCACGCAGACCACGAGCTGGGTCGGGTTGTCCCAGACGGCGATCTGCGTGCGCCAGGGCCGGGTGGCCAGCATGGCGCCGCCCGGCACCAGCACCAGGCAGACCAACACGGTGCCCAGGTACTGCGGCAGGGCACCGCGCTGGGTCGCGCCGGTGACCTCGATGGCGAACCGGTCGAACCCGTGGGTGATCCACTCGTACCCCTGGTTGCCGCCGACCGGCGACTTCAGCCGGGCCAGCGCGGGGGTGAGCGGGCCGCGAACCAGGTGCAGCACGTACCCGCCGGCCAGCACGACGGCGGACAGGCCGAGCGCCGCGGTCGGTCCGTGCCAGAGCGCCAGCTTCTCCTCGACCGGGCCGAACAGCTCGGCGTACGGGCGGAGCAGGCCGCCCAGCCAGCCGGCGGCCGGGCCGGCGGCGAACCCGGCGACGGCGAGCAGGGCCGGGGGTACGAGCATCGCGGCGGGCGGCCGCTCCACGTCGGTGACCGGCACGCCCGGCCGCGACGCGAACGCGCCCCAGAGGAACCGGATGCTGTACGCGACGGTCAGCGCGCTTCCGGCCACCAGCCCGGCGAGCACCACGGGCCGTTCGGTGAACGCCCCGAGCACCGCCTCCTTCGCCACGAACCCGAGCAGCGGCGGCACGCCGGCCATCGAGGCGGCGGCCAGCGCGGCGACCGTGGCGAGCAGCGGGGCGCTCCGTCCCACGCCGGACAGGTCGCGCAGGTCCCGGCTGCCGGCGCTGTGGTCGAGGATGCCGACGACGAGGAAGAGCGCCGCCTTGAACAGCGCGTGCGCCAGCAGCATGGCGACGCCGGCGAGGGCCGCCTTCGGGGTGCCCGCCCCGAGCACCACGGTGAGCAGGCCGAGCTGGCTGACCGTCCCGTACGCCAGCAGCAGCTTGAGGTCGGTCTGCCGCAGCGCCGCCCAGCCCCCGGCGACCAGGGTGACCAGCCCGGCGACCACGGTGACCGGACGCCACGGCCCGGCCGGCGCGAGCGCCGGGCCGAGCAGCCCGATGAGGAACACCCCGGCCTTCACCATGGCCGCCGCGTGCAGGTAGGCGCTGACCGGGGTGGGCGCCGCCATCGCCACCGGCAGCCACGAGGTGAAGGGGAACACCGCGGACTTCGCGAGCGCGCCGGCCAGGACGAGCAGCACGGCGACCACCAGGTAACCGCCGCCGGGCAGCGGCGCGGCCGTGACGACGGACCAGCGGTAGCTGCCGACGTGGTGGCCGAGCAGCAGGAAGCCGACGAGCATGGCGAGCCCGCCCAGCGTGGTGACGGTCAGCGCCTGGGCGGCGGCCCAGCGGCTGGACCGCCGCTCGGTGCTGTGCCCGATGAGCAGGTAGGAGAAGACCGTGGTCAGCTCCCAGAAGACGTAGAGCAGCAGCAGGTCGTCGGAGACGACCAGGCCGAGCATCGCCCCCGCGAAGGCGACCATGACGGCCGCGAACCGGGCCAGGCCCGCCGAGCCGGCGTGGAAGTAGCGTGCGGAGTAGACGAGCACCAGCGCGCCGACGCCGCCGACCAGCAGCAGCATCAGCCAGGACAGGGTGGTGACCCGCAGGGCCACGTCGAGCTGGAGCTCCGCCACCCACGGGTACGTCTCGACCACCGCTTCGCCCGCGCGGACCGCCCCGGTGTGCGCCACCGCCCACACGAAGGTGGCGGCCGGGGCGAGCGCGAGCAGCAGGCAGGCGCGGGGGCCCCACCGGCGGACCAGCAGCGGGGCGGACAGGGCCGCCACCAGGTGCAGGATCAGCAGGACGAGCACGCGCACTCCCGGTCGAGGTGACAGCGCACCGAGGCACGCTGCGGCCAGGACCGATCAGACGCCACATCCGCGCCCGACCGGGCGGTTTTCGGGAAACCGGCCCGGCGCCCGGCGACCCCGGTCAGCGCAGGGCGGGATCGGGGGCGGAGCGGTCCCGGCGGGGCGCCTCGACGAGCAGGTCGGTGCGGCCGAGCTGGCGGACCGCCTTGTTGACGACCCGCTGGGCGGCGGCCAGCGAGCGCACCGGCAGCAGCTTGCCGCGGCTCTCCCGGCGCAGCACGAAGTAGTGCACGGCGGCGCGGACGAGCCCCCGGTCGGCGGCGCTGGAGTGGGCGGTGGCGACGACCAGCTCGCGCAGGCAGCGGGCCAGTTCCTCGGCCAGCTCCAGCTCGGGGCCGTGCAGGCCGGTGCGCAGTGTGGCGAGGTGACTGTCGACCTTGCGGATGAGCACGTCGGTGCCGGACCCGGACCCTCGCCCCTGCACGGTCATCCAAGCCCCTCCACCCCACGCTGCGTTGCGAGTGAAGTTACTTTATGTTGCGCGGTGCAAGCAAGCAGTTAAGTAAGACTTAACGCATCCAAGGCCGCATCCGTCGCTTAAAGCACCGTCCCGGACACATCAGCGTCGCGCGAGGACCGGTTGTCACACGGTCGAGGCAGGATGGAGGGCGTGGCGGACGAGGTGACCCGGGGCGCGGCGGTCCTGGCGGGGTTCGGCGCGGCGACCCGGGAGTGGTTCACCGCGGCCTTCGCGGCGCCCACCGCCGCCCAGGAAGGCGCCTGGCGGTCCGTCGCGGCCGGCCGCAACGCGCTGGTCGTCGCCCCGACCGGGTCCGGCAAGACCCTCGCGGCGTTCCTCTGGTCGCTCGACCGGCTTGCCAAGGAGCCACCGCCCGCCGAGGCGCGGCAGCGCTGCCGGGTCCTCTACGTCAGCCCGCTCAAGGCGCTCGCCGTCGACGTCGAGCGGAACCTGCGCGCCCCGCTCACCGGCATCCGGCAGGCCGCCACCCGGCTCGGCCTCACCCCGCCCGACATCACCGTGGGCATGCGCACCGGCGACACCCCCGCCGACGAGCGGCGGGCCTTCGCCCGCACCCCGCCGGACATCCTCATCACCACGCCCGAGTCGCTGTTCCTGCTGCTCACGTCCGCCGCCCGCGACTCGCTGCGCGGGGTCCGCACGGTGATCGTCGACGAGGTGCACGCGGTCGCCGGGACGAAGCGCGGCGCTCACCTGGCGCTCTCCCTGGAACGCCTCGACGCGCTGCTGGAGACCCCGGCGCAGCGGATCGGGCTCTCCGCCACCGTCCGGCCGATCGACGTCTGCGCCCGGTTCCTCGGCGGCGCCCGCCCGGTCGACGTGGTGCAGCCGCCCACCAGCAAGACCATCGAGGTCAGCGTCCAGGTCCCCGTCGAGGACATGACCCGCCTCGACGAGCAGGAGCCGCCGGAGGACGCGCTGGGCGGGGTCGGGCCGCGCCGGGCGTCGATCTGGCCCGCCGTCGAGGAGCGGGTCTTCGCGTTGATCCGGGCGCACCGGTCGACGATCGTGTTCACCAACTCGCGGCGCAGCGCCGAGCGGCTCTGCGCCCGGCTCAACGAGCTGGCCGCCGAGGAGCTGGAGGCGGCGGCCGCCCCGGACGGCGGCCGCGCGGCCCGGGGCGGGGAGCCGGTGCGCGTATCCGAGCTGTTGCCCGGGGGCCACGGCCCGGCGGCCGGCGACGGCGGCCCGGCGGACGAGGGTCCTGGGGACGGTCCGGGGGGTGGCGTCGGCCCGGCGCGGCGGCGCGGCGCCGACGCGTTCGGCGGGCCGGTCGGGCCGCTGCGCGCGCCCCGCCAGCCGGCCGAGGTGATGGCGCAGTCCGGGGCGGCGGCCGGGGCGCCACCGGTGATCGCCCGCGCCCACCACGGCAGCGTCTCCCGGGAGGAGCGCAAGCACATCGAGGAGGCGCTCAAGTCCGGCCAGCTCCCGGCCGTGGTCGCCACCTCCAGCCTGGAGCTCGGCATCGACATGGGCGCGGTCGACCTGGTCGTGCAGATCGAGGCCCCACCGAGCGTCGCCGCTGGCCTGCAGCGCGTCGGCCGGGCCGGGCACCAGGTCGGCGCGGTCTCCCGGGGCGTGGTCTTCCCGAAGCACCGCGGCGACCTGCTCTCCTGCACGGTGGTCGCCGAGCGGATGGGCGAGGGCGCGATCGAGGAGCTGCACTACCCGCGCAACCCGCTCGACGTGCTGGCCCAGCAGATCGTGGCGATGGTGGCCCTGGAGCCGTGGCGGCTGGGCGACCTGGCCGTGCTGGTCCGCCGGGCCGCGCCCTTCGCCGAGCTGCCCGACTCGGCGCTGCACGCGGTGCTCGACATGCTGTCCGGGCGCTACCCGTCGACCGCCTTCGCCGAGCTGCGCCCCCGACTGGTCTGGGACCGGGCCGCCGACGTGCTCACCGGCCGGCCCGGCGCGCAGCGGCTCGCCGTCACCAGCGGCGGCACGATCCCCGACCGAGGGCTGTTCGGCGTCTTCCTGGCCGGCGCCGAGCGGGCCGCCCGCGTGGGCGAGCTGGACGAGGAGATGGTCTACGAGTCCCGGGTCGGCGACGTGTTCCTGCTCGGCTCGTCCTCCTGGCGGATCGAGGAGATCACTCCCGACCGGGTGCTGGTCTCCCCCGCGCCCGGGCAGGCCGCCCGGATGCCGTTCTGGAAGGGCGACCAGCTCGGCCGCCCGGTCGAGCTGGGCCGGGCCATCGGCGCGCGGGTCCGGGCCCTGCTGCGGCAGTCCGACACCGACGCGGTGGCCGCACTGCGCGCCGGCGGGCTGGACGACTGGGCCGCCGGCAACCTGATGGCCTACCTGCGCGAGCAGAAGGAGGCCACCCGGTCGCTGCCCGACGACCGCACCGTCGTGGTCGAACGGTTCCGCGACGAGCTGGGCGACTGGCGGCTCGCCGTGCACTCGGTGCTCGGCGCCCGGGTCAACGGCCCGTGGGCCCTCGCGATCGGCCGCCGGCTGGCCGAGCGCTACGGGGTGGACGCCCAGGTGATGCCCTCCGACGACGGGATCGTGGTCCGGCTGCCGGACACCGCCGAGGAGCCGCCCGGCGCCGACGTGGTGGTCTTCGACCCCGAGGAGATCGCCCAGCTGGTCGAGGAGTCCGTCGGCACCTCGGCGCTGTTCGCCTCCCGGTTCCGCGAGTGCGCGGCCCGGTCCCTGCTGCTGCCCCGCCGCGACCCGCGCCGCCGGCAGCCGCTCTGGCAGCAGCGCCAGCGCGCCGCCCAGCTGCTCGACGTGGCCCGCGAGTACGCCGACTTCCCGGTCACGCTGGAGGCCGCCCGGGAGTGCCTCCAGGACGTCTTCGACCAGCCGGCGCTGGCCGAGCTCATGCGCGACCTGGGCGCCCGCAAGGTCCGGCTGGTCGAGGTGGAGTCCGAGCGCCCGTCACCGTTCGCCCGCTCCCTGCTCTTCGGCTACGTGGGCGCGTTCCTCTACGAGGGCGACGCGCCGCTGGCCGAGCGGCGCGCCGCCGCCCTGGCCCTCGACTCCGGACTCCTCGGCGAGCTGCTCGGCCGGGTCGACCTGCGGGAGCTGCTGGACCCCGCGGTGCTGGCCGAGACCGAGCGGCAACTGCGCTGGCGCACCGAGCAGCGCCGCACCCGCGACGCCGAGGACGTGGTCGAGCTGCTCCGGGTGGTCGGCGACCTGAGCGAGGCCGAGCTGGCCGAGCGGGGCGTACCGGCGGGGTGGCTGGGCGAGCTGGAGGCCGCCCGCCGGGCGCTGCGCGTGCGGATCGCCGGGGAGGACCGCTGGGTGGTGATCGAGGACGCCGCCCGGCTGCGCGACGCGCTCGGCGTGGCGCTGCCCGTCGGGGTGGCCGAGGCCTACCTGGAGCCGGTGGCCGACCCGCTCGGTGACCTGGTCGCCCGCTACGCCCGCACCCACGGCCCGTTCGCGGCGGCCACCTGCGCCGCGCGCTTCGGGCTCGGGGTGTTCGTCGTCGAGCAGGCGCTGCGCCGGCTCGCCGCCACCGGGCGGGTGGTCTCCGGCGAGTTCGCCCCGGACAGCGTCGGCACCCAGTGGTGCGACGCCGAGGTGCTGCGGTTGCTGCGCCGCCGGTCCCTCGCTGCGCTGCGCCGCGAGATCGAGCCGGTGCCGCCCCGGGCGCTCGCCGCGTTCCTGCCCCGCTGGCAGCAGGTCGGCTCCTCGGCCCGGGGCGTCGAGGCGGTCGCCGCCACCGTCGAGCAGTTGCAGGGCGCGGCCGTGCCGGCGTCCGCACTGGAACGTCTCGTGCTGCCCGCCCGCATCGCCGACTACTCCCCCGCCCAGCTCGACGAGCTCTGCGCCAGCGGGGAGGTGGTCTGGGCCGGGTCCGGGGCGATCTCCGGCGGCGACGGCTGGGTCACCCTCGCGTACGCGGACGTCGCGCCGCTGCTGCTGCCCCCGCCCGACGAGGCGCTGGCCCTCACCCCGCTGCACGAGGCCGTGCTCGACGCGCTCGCCGACGGGCAGGCGCTGTTCTTCCGCTCCCTGTCCGACCGGATCGGCGCCACCGACGACACCGCCCTGGCGGCCGCCGTGTGGGACCTGGTCTGGGCCGGTCACCTCACCAACGACACCCTGGCCCCGCTCCGGGCGGCGCTCGGCGGCGGCGGGGCGCACCGCAGCCGGCCGACCGCCCCGCGGACTCGCTACCGCCGCCCCGGCCGGGTGGCGCTGCCCAGCCGCGGCGGCCCGCCCACCGTGGCCGGCCGCTGGTCCCGGCTGCCCGAGCGCGACCTCGACCCCACCCGGAGGGCCGCCGCCCTGGCCGACCTCCTGCTCGAACGGCACGGGGTGGTCACCCGGGGCGCGGTCATGGCCGAGCAGGTGACCGGCGGCTTCGCGGCGGTCTACCCGGTGCTCTCCGCGCTGGAGGAACGCGGGGCGGCCCGGCGCGGCTACTTCGTCGAGGGCCTGGGCGCGGCCCAGTTCGCCGTGCCCGGTGCGGTCGACCGGATCCGCGCCCTCGCCGACCCCGCCGACGACCGCCGGGGCCGAGGCGGGCCGACCGTGGTGCTCGCCGCCACCGACCCGGCCAACCCCTACGGCGCGGCGCTGCCCTGGCCCGACCGGGTGGTCGACTCCGGTGACGGGGCGGCCCCGGCCACCGGGCACCGGGCCGGGCGCAAGGCCGGGGCGCTGGTCGTGCTGGTCGGCGGCGACCTGGTGCTCTACGTCGAGCGGGGCGGGCGGACCATCCTCTCCTTCACCGACGACGCCGACGCGCTGGCCGCGGCCGGCAAGGCCCTCGCCGACGCGGTGCACTCCGGCGCGCTCGGCGCGATCTCGGTGGAACGCGCCGACGGCGAGGCCGTGCACTCCTCGCCGCTGCGCGACGCGCTCACGGCCGCCGGCTTCCGCGCCACCCCGCGCGGCCTCCGCCTCCGCGGCTGACCACCCACCGGACCCCGCACACCGCGTCATCCCTGTCGGCGCCGTCGCTGCTGCTGCGGGCATCGCTGCCCTCGTCGGCGTCGGACGTGGGCGATCTTGGTAGGAAATCGCCCCTGTAGGGGCCATTTCCTACCAAGATCTAGTCGTGTTCCGGGATGCGGATGGGCTTCCCGAGTGGCGGGAGCGGGGCACAGCCGGGAGGTGGCATCCGCTCCAGTTGTTGGTCGTTAGGGTGTGCCCGCACGGACGAGGAGGGACGCGGATGGCCTCGATTCAGGTACGACCCGCCGGGCCCGGCGACCACGCCGACCTCGCGGCACTGCACGAGCGGGAGTGGGGCGGCCCGCACGTGGTGGTCCACGACACCCGATACGACCTGCGGGAGCTGCCCGCCCTGGTGGCCGTGGACGAGGCGGGCGGCTTCGCCGGGGCGCTGGTGCACCGGCTCGCCGACGGCGGCCTCGAAGTGGTCAGCCTGGCCGCCACGGCACCGGGCAACGGTGCCGGGAGCGCCCTGCTGGCCGCCGCAGAGGCGGTCGCCACGGCCGCCGGGACGGACCGGCTCTGGCTGGTCACCACCAATGACAATCTCCGGGCGCTCCGCTTCTACCAGCGCCGGGGGCTGCGGATCGTGGCGGTGGACCCGGGCGCGGTCGACCGGGCACGCGCGGTCAAACCGAGCATCCCGCACCTGGGTGAGGACGACATCCCGCTCCATGACGAGTTGCGGCTGGAACGGCGGCTGACCGGACCGGAGGTTCGGCCGTGACCGGCCCCGGAGGGACGGCCTGGATCTCGCTGACCACGGACTACGGCCTGGCCGACGGATTCGTGGCGGCCTGCCACGGGGTGCTCGCCCGGTTCGCCCCGACCGCCCGGGTGATCGACGTGACCCACCTGGTGCCGCCGGCCGACGTACGCCGGGGTGCGGCCGTGCTCGCCCAGGCCGTGCCGTACCTGCCGGTGGGGGTGCACGTGGCGGTGGTCGACCCGGGCGTCGGCACGGCGCGGCGCGGTGTCGCCCTGGCCACCCCCGGCGGGCTGCTGGTGGGCCCGGACAACGGGCTGCTGCTGGACGCCGCCGAGGCCCTCGGCGGGGTCACCGGGGCGGTGGAGTTGACCAATCCGGCCTGGCTCGCCCCGACGGTTTCCCGCACCTTCCACGGGCGGGACGTGTTCGCGCCGGTCGCCGCGCGGCTGGCGCTCGGCGCCCCCGTCAGCGAGGCGGGCCCCGCCGTGGACCCGGCGACGCTGGTCCGGCTGCCGGAGCCGCTGGTCCGCACCGACGCCGGCGGCTTCACGGCCGAGGTACTGACCGTCGACCACTTCGGCAACGTCCAGCTCGCCGCCCCCGGCGCGCGGCTGGCCGGGCTGCCGGATCGGGTACGGGTGGCGGGCCGGGCGGCGGTGCGCGGGCGGACCTTCGGCGACGCGCCGGCCGGCGGGCTGGTCGCGTACGTGGACTCGGCCGGGCTGGTGGCGCTGGCGGTCAACACCGGCCGCGCGGTCGACCTGCTCGGCGTGCGCCCGGGCGACGTGGTGACGGTGACCGGCGACTGAGCCGTGCGGATTCCGCGCACCGAGGGAGGATGGACGGGTGCCCGAAGGCGACACCGTCTGGAACACCGCCCGCGTCCTGCAGCGCGCCCTGGCCGGCGCCCGGCTCACCGGCTCCGACTTCCGCGTGCCTCAGCTCGCCGCAACCGATCTGACCGGCTGGACCGTGCGCGAGTCGGCCAGCCGCGGCAAGCACCTGCTGCTCCGACTCACCGCACCGCCCGACGCCGCCGCACGGGCCACCCCCGAGCCGACCGACGGCGGCACCACCGCGCCGCCCGGCGGCGCCGGCGACGGGGGCGGGCGGGACTGGACGTTGCACTCGCACCTGCGGATGGACGGCGCCTGGCGGGCGTACGCCCCGGGCGAGCGGTGGTCGGCCCGGCCCGCGCACCTGATCCGGGTGGTGCTCCGCTCCCCCGGCGCGGTGGCGGTCGGCTACCACCTGCACGAGCTGGCCCTGATCCCGACCGCCGAGGAGGAGTCCCTGGTCGGCCACCTCGGCCCGGACCTGCTCGGCCCCGACTGGGACCCGGACGAGGCGGTGCGCCGGCTGTCCGCCCACCCCGACGACACGATCGGCGAGGCGCTGCTGGACCAGCGCAACCTGGCCGGGGTGGGCAACCTCTACAAGTGCGAGGTGCTGTTCCTGCGCGGGGTCAACCCGTGGACGCCGGTCCGCGCGGTGCCCGACCTGCCGGGCACGGTCACGCTCGCGCAGCGGCTGCTCGCCGCCAACCGGGGCCGCTGGGCGCAGAGCACCACCGGGTCGCTGCACCGGGGGCAGACCAGCTACGTCTACGGCCGGCGGGCCCAGCCGTGCCGGCGCTGCGGCACCGCCATTCGCAAGGAGGAACTGGGCGAGCGGGTCACCTACTGGTGCCCGGCCTGCCAGCCGGCCCCGCCCGTGGAACTTCCACGAACCACCCAAGATCGCCCGAGATAGGGACGATTGGGCAATTCCCTCCGCACCTTCGGCGTCGCATGCTGCGGTGGAGTGCTCACCGATCGTCAGCAGCGCGTACGCCCGCCACGTCGGGGTGACGGCAGGCGCGCCCCGACCCCGGGGAGAGCCATGGTGCTGTTCCGCAGACTCCGGCCGGGTTGGGCGGACCGCTTCGCCCGGACCGCCGAGGACCACGCGCCGACGGTCCCCGCCGCCCGCGCCGCCGAGGAGGAGACCGGCCCCACCCCGGCCAGTCTCGACCCGGCCGCCGTGCCGCGTCTGTTCGGCCCGGTGCCGAACTTCGCCGCCAGCCCGCTGCCCGTGCTCGACCGGGACGGCCGGCCGCTGCCCGGCACCGGCATCCGCAAGTTCGTCGACCCGCTGCCGGTGCCCGGTCCCCTCGCCACCGCCGGGCTCGGCGCCCGCCTGCCCGTCGCGGTCCCCGACACGATCACGTGGCCCGGCTGCGACTACTACGAGATCGGCCTCCAGGAGTACGCGCAGCGCCTGCACCGTGACCTGCCGGCCACCCGGCTGCGCGGCTACCGCCAGCTCAACCTGGGCACCGACGCGGCCGGCCACAACACGGTGGCCCCGCCCGACCGGCCGTGGCACCTCGGCCCGATGATCGTCGCCCGGCGCGGCCGGCCGGTGCGGATCAAGTTCATCAACCAGTTGCCCACCGGCCGGGCCGGCGAACTGTTCCTGCCGGTCGACGAGACGGTCGACGGGGCCGGGACCGGTCCGCTGGACGGGCCCGCGCCGTACCCGCAGAACCGGGCGGTCCCGCACCTGGCCGGGGCGCAGACGGCGTGGATCAGCGCCGGCAACCCGTGGCAGTGGGTCACCCCGGCCGGCGAGATCACCCCCTACCCGACCGGCGTGGGGGTGACCCCGGTGCCGGACATGCCGCCGCCCGGCGCGGGCGCCACGACGCTCTACTTCCCCAACGAGCAGAGCGGCCGGCTCATGTGGCTGCACGACAACACGCTCGGCCTGTCCCGGCTCACCGTCTACTCGGGGCAGCTCGCGCTCTACCTGCTGACCGACCCGGCCGAGGAGCGGCTGGTCGACGACGGCGTGCTGCCCGCCGACCAGCTGCCCCTGGTGATCGAGGACAAGACCTTCGTGCCGGACGACGCCCAGCTCGCCGCCCAGGATCCGACCTGGGATCGGGACCGCTGGGGCGCGAAGGGCAGCCTCTGGCACCCGCACGTCTACCAGCCCCGGCAGAACCCGTACCGGAGCACGGGCGGGAACCCGACCGGCCGCTGGGACTACGGCCCGTGGACGCACGACCCGGACGGCGGGGCCAGCCCCTGGGTCGCCCCGGTGCCGAACCCGCACCACGAGCCGGTCACCGAGCCGGACGAGCCGCCCCTCGCGCCGGGAGTGCCGCACCCGTCCGCCGTGCCCGAGGCGTACGGGGACACGCCGCTGGTCAACGGGGTGGCCTACCCGTACCTGGAGGTCGCGCCGCGGGCGTACCGGTTCCGGATCCTCAACGCCTGCCCGGACCGCACGCTCAACCTCCAGCTCTACCGGGCCGTCTCCGACCAGCCGATGTGGACCGGGACCGGCGCGCCGGGCGACCCGCGCGCCGGAGAGGTGCCGATGGTCGACGCGGTCCGGGCGGCCGGGCGGCCGGCGCACTGGCCGGCCGACGGGCGCGAGGGCGGGGTGCCCGATCCGGCCGCCGCCGGCCCGGAGCTGATCCAGATCGGCAACGAGGGTGGCCTGCTGCCCGCCCCCGTGGTGCTGGCCCACCGCCCGGTCGGCTACCGGTACGACCGCCAGGACCCCACCGCGCTCAACCTGGACGGGCACACCCTGCTGCTCGCCCCCGGCGAGCGGGCGGACGTGGTGGTGGACTTCGCGACCGTCCTGCCGGGCACCACCCTGATCCTCTACAACGACTGCCCGGCACCGCTGCCCCGGTTCGACCCCCGCTACGACCACCACACCGACGCGCCGGACCGCACCGCCACCGGCGGCCTGCCCGCCGCCTGCCCCGGCTACGGCCCGAACACCCGCACCCTGCTCCAGATCCGGGTGACCGGCACCCCGGCCGAGCCGTACGACCGGGACCGGCTGGCCGCCCGGCTGCCCGGCGCGTACGCGGAGAGCCAGCGACCGCCGATCGTGCCGCAGCCGGCCTACGACGCGGCCTTCGGCACCCGCACGCCCGGCGCGACGCTGGTGCCCGTACGGGCCACGTCGGTGACGTTCACCCCGGCCGGCGCGTCCACCCCGGTCACGCTGCCGCTGGCCGTGAAGTCGGTAGGGCAGGTCTTCGAGCCCCGGCACGGCCGGGCCGTCGGGCGGCTCGGGGTCGCCCACCCGAACGCCGGGCACCGCACCCCGGCCACCCTGCCGCTCGGCCCCGCCGACCCGGCCACCGAGGTGCTGTACGCGACCGACCCGACCGTGCCGGTGGGCGGGCCGGCCGACGGCACCCAGCTGTGGCGGATCGTCGGCGACGCGCCCCGCACCCACCCGGTGCACGTCGAGGGCTGCGACGTGCAACTGGTCAACCGGGTCGGCTGGGACGGCACGGTCCGCCCGCCCGACGCCAACGAGCTGGGCTGGAAGGACACCGTCCGGGTCAACCCGCGGGAGGACGTGATCGTGGCCCTGCGCCCGGTCCCGCCCACCCTCCCCTTCAAGATCGGCGACAGCGTGCGGCTGCTCGACCCGACCCGGCCGGCCGGCGCCCGGCTGGACGCCAGCCCGGTCAGCCCGGTCGACGGGCGGCCCGCCGCGGTGGTCAACCAGCTGGTCAACCTGGGGTGGGAGTACCGCTGGCAGACCCGCTCGGCGGGGCTGCGCGACCAGGGCATGAGCCGGCCGCTCGTGCTGCGGATGGCGCCCAAGGCGCCGACCGGGCTGACCGCCACCCCGGCGCCCGGCTCGGCCACCGCGCTGCCCGCCATCGCGCTGACCTGGACCGGCAACGGCAGCCGCCCGCCGGCCACCAGCCACCGGCTGCAACGCGCCACCGACGCGGCCTTCACGGCCGGGCTCACCGAGCTGACCGTGGCCGCCGCGGCCACCCGGTACACCGACGCGACAGTCACCCCCGGGGTGACCTACCACTACCGGATCCGGGCCGAGAACGCGGTGAGCTGCTCGGCCTGGTCGAACAGCATCCCCGCGTCGGTGCAGCTCACCGCGCCGGCCAGGCTGGCCGCCGTGATCCCGCCGGCCGCGCCGCTGCGGATCGCGCTGCGCTGGGCGAACCGCTCCTTCGCGACCGGCGTGGACGTGCAGCGGGCCACCAACCCGACGTTCACGAGCGGGCCGGGGACCACGGCCATCGCCGTGGGCGAGGCACACCTCGACCCGGTGGTCGCACCGGACACCACCTACTACTACCGGGTACGCACCACCTACCTGGGCGCGGCGTCACCCTGGTCGACGGTGGCCACGGTGACCACGCCGCCCCGGCCCGGGGTGCCGACCGGGGTGCTCGCCACCGCCACCGCGCCCGCCCCGGACACCGCCA
Organism: Micromonospora sp. NPDC048907; assembly: GCF_055586885.1. Lineage (NCBI taxonomy): Bacteria > Bacillati > Actinomycetota > Actinomycetes > Micromonosporales > Micromonosporaceae > Micromonospora > Micromonospora sp. NPDC048907. The sequence continues at coordinate 351,078 of NZ_JBVJHI010000006.1, read as the reverse complement.
CGGTGATCCTGAGCTGGTCGGCCAGCACGCCCACCGGCACGGGCGCCGGCTTCGTGGTGCAGCGCGCCACCGACGCCGCGTTCACGCACGACCTGGCCACGTTCAGCGTGACCGGCCGCGGCTTCACGAACACCGGCCTGGCCCGGGGAGCGACGTACCACTACCGCATCCGCTCGGTCAACGTCGTCGGCACCTCGGCCTGGACCGCCCCCACCCAGGTCACCACGCCCGACTGACGCGGGGAGGCGGTGGGTCAGGGGGTGCGGAGGGGCGCGTGCGCGGTGCGGAGCTCGGCCAGGGCGGACGCGACGCCATGCAGCAGGTCGGTGGCCTCGGTGAGGCGGGCGGACGAGGGATCGTGGGTGGCGGGATGGGCGTCCTCGGCCACGTAGCCGGCGGCGGCCACCACCAGCCGCTCGTACGCGGCCACTCCGCTCTCCAGCTGGTCGACCAGGGTGGCGTGCGCCTCGGCGAGCGAGCCGCGTGCGTCGGCGGGGGCGAGCTTCAGGGCGCGTTCCACGCCGGCCACCCGGTTGGCCAGGTCACGCAGGGAACGGTCGGCGTCGGCCGCCTCGCGGACCGCCGGCTCGGCCAGCCCGGTGAGCCGGCCGGCCAGCCCGGCCAGGGTCAGCGCGGCCCGGTCCAGCCGGGCCCACGCCTCGGCGGCGGTGGTGCCGCGCAGCGCGAGGCGGGAGCGGACGCGGCGTACCTCGGCGAGGACGCCGGGGCCGACGGGCAGCCGCTCGACGGCGGCGACCAGCCGGGCGCGGGAGCGGGCGGCGGCCTCGGCCGGGTCGAGGGCCGGCGGGGCCGGCGCGGCGGCGAGGACCCTCAGGTCGGCCCAGCGCCAGACCGCGACGGCGACGGCGCTGCCGGCGGCCCCGGCCCAGACGGCGTCGGGCAGGCCCAGCCCGGCGTACGGGGTCAGCACGGCGGCGGCGCCGCCCAGCCCACCGGCCAGGACGCTCCAGCGCCGCGCGGACCGGCGCAACCTGCGCAGCCGGCGGAAGTGCCGCGCCCGCTCGTCGACCATCGGTCTCCCCCATCCCCCTAGCTGGTGGTGCTCTCCCCGGCGCCGCGCTCCCGGCTCATGTTGGCCCGGATCTCGTCGAGCCGGGCGGCGGCCGCCGGGTCGGCGGGCTGCCCCACGGCGGGGCGTTCCTGCCGGCCGCCGAGCTGCTCGCCGGCCATGCTCGACCGGATCTGCTCCAGTCTCGCCGACCCGGCCGAGTCGAGGGTCGCCTTCTGGATCTCCATCATCCGGCCCTCGACGGAGTTGCCGGCCAGCTCGGCCCGGCCCATCGCGTCGGCGTAGCGGCGCTCGATCCGGTCGCGGACCTCGTTGAGCGACGGCGTGGTGCCGGGGGCGGTGAGCGCCGACATCGACTCCAGCGAGCGGGCCACGGTCTCCTGCATCTTGGCCTGCTCGAGCTGGCTGAGCAGCTTGCTGCGCTCGGCCAGCTTCTGCTGGAGGATCATCGAGTTGTTCTCGACCGCCTTGCGGGCCTGCGCGGCCGCGCCGAGCGCCTGGTCGTGCAGGGTCTTGAGGTCCTCCATGGCCTGCTCGGCGGAGACCAGCTGGCTGGCCAGCAGCTGCGCGGACTGCTCGTAGCGGCCGGCCTCGGTCTCGTCGCCGCGGCCCCGGGACTGGTCGGCCAGGACCAGGGCCTGCCGGGCGTTGGCCTGGAGCTGCTCGACCTCGGTCATCTGCCGGGAGAGCTTCATCTCCAGCTGGCGCTGGTTGCCGATCACGGCGGCCGCCTGCTGGACCAGCGCCTGGTGCTGCCGCTGGGCCTCCTCGATGGCCTGCTGGATCTGCACCTTCGGGTCGGCGTGCTCGTCGATCTTCGCGCCGAAGAGCGCCATCAGGTATTTCCAACCCTTGACGAACGGGTTCGCCATCTCCGCCTTGTCCCCTCAGTAGCGTCGCGTCGCCCGACCGGGGTCGACCGGCGAGCCGCGCGGTGTGCCTCCATCGTCCCAGTCGGACGCCAACCCGGCACCCCGTACGACCCTGATCAACACTACGACGGGTCCGCCACCGGCGGCCACGGCGCGACGGGCGGGATCAGGCGGCGCAGACCACGTCCCGGTCCGCGGAACGGACCCGGGTGGTGCGCAGCGTCGCCTTGAGCGGCGAGTCCTGGCGGACCTGGACGGCCACCGAGCCGTCGGAGGTGACCTGGCGGACTCCCCGGTTGGTGGCCTTGCGCACGGCCGGCGTCGGCTCGATCGACTCATCGGTCACCGGGACCAGCACCCCCGGCATCTGCTCGGCCAGGGCGACGGTGTCGCTGACCTCGCGGAGCAGCTCGGAGAGGCGGGCGCCGAGCGCGTCGCAGATCGCGGCCAGCAGCTCGCTGGACGGCTCCTTCTGGCCGCGCTCGATCTCGGAGAGGTAGCCGAGGCTCACGTTGGCGGCGGAGGAGACCTCGCGGAGGGTGCGGTGCTGCCCCTGCCGGCGCGCCCGCAGTGCGTCACCGATCACCCGGCGTAGCAGAACCATCGCACCTCCCCCTGAACGGGAACCACCATCTCCGGCCGGGCGTGCCGCGCCGGGCGCGGCGGACCGCCCCGGCGCCGGCGTCGTCCGCCGGAGCCTTCCCGCAACCGTACCCGTTGGTCGCCCCGACGACATCCCACCCCGCCTCTCCAATCCTGCCGGACCGATCTCGCGGGCCGGTCGGCGGCCCCGGGCCGGTGCGGCCGCGGTCGGGCGTGTCGCGGACCGGGTCACCGTTGGCCGGCTCCGGCCCGGTCGGCGCCGTCCGCCTCGTCGGCGGACCGCGCCTCGTCGGCCTGGGCGGCGGCGTGGATCTGCTCGGCGAGCAGGCGCAACGCCTCGATCACCGCGGCCGAGCGGACGTGGTCCCGGCCACCGTCGAGGCGCAGCTCACGCACCTCGCCGCGGCCGCCGGGCCCGGCGGCGGCCACGTAGACCAGGCCGACCGGCTTGCCGTCCTGCGGCTCCGGCCCGGCCACGCCGGTGGTGGCCAGGCCCCAGTCGGCGCCGCAGCGCCGCCGGCCGCCCTCGGCGAGGGCGGCGGCCACGTCCGGATCGACCGGCCCGCGCTCGGCCAGCAGGTCCTCCGGTACGCCGGCCAGCTCCGACTTCAACTCGGTGGCGTAGACCACCAGGCCGCCCCGGAAGACCCCGCTGACCCCGGCGATCTCCACGATCGAGGCGGAGAGCAGCCCGCCGGTCAGTGACTCGACGGTGGCCAGTGTCTCCTTGCGCTCGTGCAGGCTGTGCACCACCGAGGCCGCCGGACTTCCGGCGGGCCGCTCGTAGTTCGCATCCGTCCCCATGCCGGCCCTCTCTTCCCGTCCCGCGGCGACCTACTCATCCTGCGCACCGATTCGCCGATCATGACGTTGTGGGCGGCGACGCGCCGGCCGGGATCAGCGGGTGGGACGGCGCAGCCGCAGCGCCTGGGCGATGTAGTCGAAGCCGGTGACCACGGTGACGACCACGGCCGCTCCCATGATCCAGGGACCGACCGGGGCCAGCGCCTCGGGCATCGGCCAGAGGTACCAGGTGATCGCCAGGATCTGCAGCGCGGTCTTGACCTTGCCACCCCGGCTGGCCGCGATGACGCCGTGCCGGATCACCCAGAACCGCAGCGCGGTGATGCCCAGCTCGCGGGCGAGGATCACCGCGGTCACCCACCAGGGCAGCCGGTCGTACCAGGAGAGCAGCACCAGGGCGGCGCCGGTGAGCGCCTTGTCGGCGATCGGGTCGGCCACCTTGCCCAGCGAGGTGACCAGCCCGAACCGGCGGGCGATCCAGCCGTCCACCAGGTCGGTCGCCGAGGCCACCACGAAGATCACGCAGGCCGCCATCCGCCAGCCGGCGTGGCTCATGGCGGAGGCGACCACGGTGACCGCGAAGACCGGGACCAGCACCAGTCGCACCGCGGTCAGCACGTTCGCCGCGTTGAGCAGGGGCACCGGGGCCGCCACCGTCGACTCCGCTCCGGTCATGTCCGGCACCGCCCCACGTGGCTTCCCCGTTCCGTCCGCTCCCGCCGTCACCGTGCCGCGCCGGGCGCCGCCGAGATCATCTCATCCGGTACGGCGATCAGGTCGACTCCCTCGGTCGCGGTGACCGTGGCCCGGACCAGGTCGCCGGGGCGCAGCGCGGCCAGGTCCACCCCGCCGCCCCGCGGGGCGACCAGGGTGGTCGAGCCGTCGACCTCGGGGGCCTGGTGGGCGGCCCGCCCCTCGACCACGCCGTCGGCGACCGAGTCGACAAGCACCTCCACGGTCGAGCCGAGCCGCTCCTCGGCCCGCTGCGAGCACAGCTCGTCGGCGAGCGCGGCGAGCCGGTCGTAGCGCCGCTTGATCGTCGCGGCGGAGACCTTGCCGGGCAGGCCGGCGGCCTCGGTGCCGTCCTCGTCGCTGTAGTCGAACACCCCGATGGCGTCGAGCCGCGCCTCGGTCAGGAAGCGGGTCAGCTCGGCCACATCCTGCCGGGTCTCGCCCGGGAAGCCGACGATGAAGTTGCTGCGCGCGCCGGCCGCCGGGGCCAGCTCGCGGGCGGAGGCGAGCAGCTCCAGGAACCGGTCGGTGGAGCCGAAACGGCGCATCCGGCGCAGCACCGGCTCGCTGGAGTGCTGGAACGACAGGTCGAAGTACGCGGCGACGCCCGGCGTGGTGGCGATCACCTCGACCAGGCCGGGCCGGGTCTCGGCGGGCTGGAGGTAGCTGGCCCGCACCCGCACGATGCCGTCGATCGCGGCGAGCTGCGGGAGCAGCTTCTCCAACGCCCGGGGGTCACCCAGGTCCTTGCCGTACGACGTGGAGTTCTCACTGACCAGCACCAGCTCGCGGACGCCGGTCTTGGCCAGCCACTCCGCCTCGGCGAGCAGCTCGTCCGGCGTACGCGAGACGAACGCCCCGCGGAACGCCGGGATGGCGCAGAACGCGCAGCGCCGGTCGCAGCCGCTGGCCAGCTTGAGCGACGCCACCGGCCCGGTGTCGAGCCGGTGCCGCAGCACCTGCCGCAGGTGCGCCGGGGTGTGCTCGTCGGCCTCCGTGGTGACCCGGGTCGGGGTGCCGTGACCGGGCAGCGACACGGCCGCCTCCCGGCGCTTCACCGGGGTGAGGGGCAGCAGCTCCCGCCGGTCGCGCGGGGTGTGCGCGCCCAGCGTCTCGCCGGCCACCACGGCGTCCAGCCGGGCGGCGATGTCCGGGTAGTCGTCGAAGCTGAGCACCGCCTGCGCCTCGGGGAGGCTGTCGGCCAGCTCGCGGCCGTAGCGCTCGGCCATGCAGCCGGCGGCGACCACCTTCGCGCCGGTGTCGGCGGCGGCCAGCAGCGTCTGGATCGAGTCCTGCTTGGCCTTCTCCACGAAACCGCAGGTGTTCACCACCACCACGTCGGCGCCCTCGCCGTCGGTGGTCACCTGCCAGCCGTCGGCGTGCAGCCGGGCGGCCAACTCCTCCGAGTCGACCTCGTTGCGGGCGCAGCCCAGGGTCAGCAGGGCGACGCGACGGCCGTCAGCAGAAGAGGGGGAGGTGGCAGACACCATCCGAGGGTACCGGGCCGGGCCGGGAACCCCACGACGGCCGGCCGGGGGCATCGGCCGGCTCACACTCCGGCCGCGGGTCAGCGGGCCGCCGCGCCGACCCGCGCCAGCCGGTCGAGCAGGAAGACCTCCGTGCCGGCCAGGCCGGTGGAGCAGAAGACCGAGATCTGGTCCGCGGCGGTCCGCCCCGGGTCCGCCCCGGCCAGCACCGCGCCCAGGTCGCGCAGCCGGTCCCCGTACGGCGCGACGGCGGCGAGCATCGGCGGGGCGTACGCGGCCGCCTGGGCGGGCGAGTCGGTGACCAGCAGGTCGGCGGCGGCCAGCAGGTCGGGCCCGAACTCGTGCCGGTCGACCTGCTTGAAGCCGACCGCGTTGACGTGGGTGCCGGGGGCGAGGTCGGCGGCGGCCAGCACCGGGCAGGTGCTGGTGGTGGCGAGTACGACGAGGTCCCGGTCGCGCACCGCCGCGGCGGCCGAGTCGACCGCGCGGGCCGGTACGCCCAGCTCGGCCCGCACCCGGGCGGCGAACGCCTCCCGGCGGGCGGCCGAGCGGCTGTGCACGGTCACCTCGCGCAGCGGGCGGACCGCGGCGGCGGCCCAGACCTGGGTCCACGCCTGGCGGCCCGAGCCGACCACGCCGAGGGTGGCCGCGTCGGGACGGGCCAGCGCGTCCACGGCCACCCCGCCCAGTCCCCCGGTGCGCCGCGAGCCCAGCTCCTCGCCGACCGCGATGGCGCGTACCGCGCCGGTGGTGGCGTCGTGCAGCACCACGAGCTGCCCGCTCTCCGGGTGCCCGAACGTGTCGTACGAGCGGAAGCCGTACCACTCGCCGGTGAGGTGCCCGGCCGTGAGCACCATCCGGCCGCCGCCGAGCGGGGCGGACGCCCGGGGCGGGGCGATCAGCCGCCCCTCGTACGCGGCCAGCAGCGCGTCCCGCATGGCGGCGACGGTGCGCGGGGCGTCCAGGGCGGCGGCGACGTCCTCGTCGGAGAAGAGCACGGTCATGCGGACCATCGTGCAACCTGAAGTTCACGTGAACTCCAGCGATGGTGGGGTTCGTCACCGTGCCGGACCGCCGACCCCGGCGGTGCTAGCGTCGGATCCGGCGGCCACCGTGCCGCCCCGGACGAGTGGTGGGCGTACCCGGTCAGGCCAAGACGCCCCGCGTGACCGCCCGTCCCGGCCCCGGTGGCCGGGCCCGTCCCGTCAGAGGTGACCCATGGCCTGGCTCGTGCTGGTGCTCTCCGGACTCCTGGAGACCGCCTGGGCGATCGCGCTGGACCGCAGCGCCGGCTTCACCCGCCCGCTCCCCTCCGTGGTCTTCGCCGTCTCGCTGGTGGCGAGCATGGCCGGGCTGGCGTACGCGCTGCGGGACATCCCGGTGGGCACCGGCTACGCGGTGTGGGTCGGCATCGGCGCGGTCGGCACCGCGCTGGTCGGCATGGTGGCGCTGGGCGAGTCGGCCAGCCTGCCCCGGATCGCCTGCCTGCTGCTGGTCGTCGCCGGCGTGGTCGGCCTCAAGCTCTTCCACTGACCGCCGACCCGCCGGCGTCCCGTTTGGACCTGCTGCCGCCCGGGGTATCCCCTCCTCGCTTCACCCGCGAGGAAACCCACCGACGGAGGACATCATGGCCGACATGCCCGCCAGCACCCGCCCCCGCAGCAACGCCGCCCGGATCTGCACGATCATCGGTTTCGTCTTCGCCGTCATCGCCCTCTTCGTGCCGTTCCTCGGCCTGGTCGGGCTGATCCTCGGCATCGTGGGCGCGGTGCTCGGCGACAAGCCGCTCGGCTGGTACGCCGCCGTCGCGAGCGTCGTGGGCGCCATCCTCGGCATGGTGCTCGCCGCCGCGGTGCTGAATTCCTGACCCCGTTCCCCGCACGACGAGGGCCCGCCGGATCCCGGCGGGCCCTCGTCGCGTGCCACGTCCGGGCTACTCCTCGCCGCCGCGCAGGCCGGCCAGGACCTCCTCCAGCTCGTCGGGCTTGACCAGCACGTCGCGGGCCTTGGACCCCTCGGACGGGCCGACCACGCCCCGGGTCTCCATGAGGTCCATGAGCCGGCCCGCCTTGGCGAAGCCGACCCGCAGCTTGCGCTGCAGCATCGAGGTCGAGCCGAACTGCGAGGTGACCACCAGCTCCACCGCCTGCACCAGCAGGTCCAGGTCGTCGCCGATGTCCTCGTCGATCTTCTTCTTGCTGTCCTGCGCGGGGGCGAGCACATCCGGACGGAAGTCCGGCTCGCGCTGGTCCTTGCAGAACTTCACCACGTCGTGGATCTCGCGCTCGGTCACCCAGGCGCCCTGGATGCGGATCGGCTTCGAGGCGCCCATGGGCAGGAACAGCCCGTCGCCGCGGCCGAGCAGCTTCTCCGCGCCGGGCTGGTCGAGGATGACCCGGGAGTCGGCCAGCGAGGACGTGGCGAAGGCGAGCCGGGACGGCACGTTCGCCTTGATCAGGCCGGTGACCACGTCGACCGAGGGGCGCTGGGTGGCCAGCACCAGGTGGATGCCGGCGGCGCGGGCCAGCTGCGTGATCCGGACGATGGAGTCCTCCACGTCGCGCGGCGCGACCATCATGAGGTCGGCCAGCTCGTCCACGATCACCAGCAGGTACGGGTAGGGCCGCATCTCCCGCTCGCTGCCCGGCGGCGCCTTGATCTCGCCGTTGCGCACCTTGCGGTTGAAGTCGTCGATGTGCCGGACCCCGTTGGCGGCGAGGTCGTCGTAGCGCATGTCCATCTCGCGGACGACCCACTCCAGCGAGTCGGCCGCCTTCTTCGGGTTGGTCACGATCGGGGTGACCAGGTGCGGGATGCCCTCGTAGCCGGTCATCTCGACCCGCTTCGGGTCGATCAGCAGCAGCCGCACCTCGTCCGGGGTGGCCCGGGTGAGGACCGACACCAGCAGCGAGTTCAGGCAGGACGACTTGCCCGCGCCGGTGGCGCCGGCGATCAGGATGTGCGGCATCTTGGCCAGGTTGGCCACCACGTAGCCGCCCTCGATGTCCTTGCCGAGCGCCACCACCATCGGGTGGTGGTCGCTGGTGGCCGCCCGCGAGCGCAGCACGTCGCCGAGCGCCACGTTCTCCGGGTCGGTGTTCGGGATCTCCACGCCGACCGCGCTCTTGCCCGGGATGGGGCTGAGGATCCGCACGTCCGGTGACTTCACGGCGTAGGCGATGTTGCGGGAGAGCTGGGTGATCCGCTCGACCTTGACGCCCGGCCCCAGCTCGACCTCGTAGCGGGTGACCGTCGGGCCGCGGGTGAAGCCGGTGACCGCGGCGTCCACGTCGAACTGCTCGAAGACGCCGGTCAGCGCGGCGATGACCTCGTCGTTGGCCTTGCTCCGGGTCTTCGGCGCGGCCCCGCTGCCCAGCATGTTGGCCGGCGGCAGGGTGTAATCGCCGGCCAGGCCGGTGAGCGCGAGCTGCTCCGCGCGGGTGGGCAGCGGGGAGTGCTCCGGCGGCTCGACCGGCTTGCGGCTGGCCGGCACCCGCTTGCGCGGCAGCACCAGGGTGTCCTGGAGGTCGACGCCGTCGAGGTCGTCGTCCGGGTCCAGCGGGTCGAGCGGCGGCGGGAGGCGCTTGGCCGCCCGCTTGCGGGGCGGCTTCGCCGCCGCCTCGGGCTCGGTCTCCTCGTCCTCGGGCGGCGGCACGGGGCCGCCGCGCAGGCCGAGCCGCTCCGGGATCTTGTTGATCGGGGTCGCGGTGATGACCAGCAGCCCGAAGACCAGCAGCAGGAGCAGCAGCGGCATGGCCACCCAGGCGGTCACCGCGGACTTGAGCAGGTCGCCCACGCCGGCGCCCAGCAGGCCGCCCGCGTAGTCGCGCTGGACCTCGTCGACCGGGTCCTGTCCGATGTGCAGCATGGCCGCCGTGGCGAGCAGCATCGAGCCCCAGCCGACCAGGCCGCGCCCCCGGTGCTCCGGATCGGCCGGGGTGCGCATGAGCCGCCAGGCGCCCACCATGAGCAGCACCGGCAGCACGATGGCGATCGCCCCGACGAACAGGCGGGCGGTGTCCGCGAGGTGCCGGCCCACCGGCCCCGCCCCGCCGGACCAGATGCCCACGGCGCTGAGGATGGCCAGGCCGAACAGGAGCAGCCCGGCGCCGTCGCGGCGGTGCTCCGGGTCCAGCTGGCGCGTGGTGGCGGCCTGCCGGCCGGCGGCCCGGAACGCCCAGCCCACGCTGTGCGCCAGCCCCATCCACAGCGCACCCACCGCCCGGCCCACGAACGCCGCCGGGCTCGGCCCGCGCGCCGGGCGCCGCCGGGCGGTCGCCCTCGTGGCCTTCTTGGCCGGCTGGCGGGCACGGCTGTTCGTGGTTCCGCGCGGCGACGCGCCGCGCCGCCGGCTCGCCTGAGAGGTACGGCCCGCCATACAGTCACCGTAACGGCGGGACCCGGCAGATCGCCGCTTTTCCGGGTCGTGTCCGCGCGTCGCGGCAGGGATCCGCCGCGCGTTGTGTTATTCGCCTCAGAAGGGATGCCCTCATGGCGTCGCCGGAGATCGAGGACGGTCCGGACGGCCCCCTGGCCGGACACCCGCAGACGTTACGACCGCTGACCGGCGAGCTGATCGCCGCCGTGCTGACCAACCGGGGGTACGCGGTGACCGAGGACGCCGACGGCGACCTGGTGGGCCGCTGGGGCGACAGCCTCATCTGGTTCTTCCGGCGCGGCGCCGCCGGGGAGCTGCTCCAGGTGCGCACGGTCACGGCCCACCGCTTCGGCATCGAGACGGTGCCCGACCTGCACGCCTTCTGCAACGCCTGGAACCACGACCGGCTCTGGCCCAAGGCGTTCGTGCACGTCGCCGACGACGGGCTGGCCCAGGTGTGCGGCGAGGTGACGACCGACCTGGAACGCGGGGTCACCCCGCACCAGCTCGACCAGCTCGTCGACTGTGGCGTCACCACCGGCTGCCAGCTCGCCGCCGCCGTGGCGGACCTGCCCGGCGGGACCCTGCGATGACGACGTTCCGGGACCGGGGGCTCGCCGACGCGCTCGCCGACGCCCGGGACCTGCCCGACGGCGAGGCCCGCTGCGCCGAGCTGGAACGCATCGCCGCCCGCGCGGACGCCACCGGCGACCCGCGCACCGCGCTGGCGGCGCGGTTCGCGCTGGTCGAGGCGTACCTGCACCTGGGCGAGCGGTGGCGCACCGTGGAGCCGGTACGGCGCTGCGTGGCCATGGTGGACCGGCGGCCGGAGCTGCTCGACGGCCCCGGCGGGGCCGAGCGGCTGCGCCGGCACCAGCGGCAGGCCGTCGAGGCGCTCTTCGGCACCCCCCGGGTGGCCCTGGACCAGGCCCGCTCCCTGTTGGACGACCTCGCCGACCGGCTGGGCCCCGCCGCCGGGCCGGTGGCCGAGCTGCGCTGCCGGCTCGCCGACCACCTCGGGAACGAGCCGACCGCCCGCCGCGAGTACGACAGCTGGTCCTCCGGCGACGCCACCGACCCGGTGGCCGGCTGCGCGGGCTGCGCCCCGGCCCGCCGCGCCGAGCTGCTGGCCGGCTGGGGCGAGCCGGCGGCCGCGCTGGCCGTGCTGGAGCCGGTGCTCGACGGCGAGCCGGGCTGCACCGACCAGCCGGAGCGGGCCCTCGCGGCGGGGCTGCTGCCCTGGCTGCGCACCGGCGAGGCGGAGCGCGCCGCCCGGGCGCACGTGCGGGCGTACCGGCGGCACCGCCGCGAGCGGGCGGCCTTCCCGCAGCTCGCCGCCCACCTGCGGTTCTGCGCGCTGGGCGGGCACCTTGCGCACGGGCTGGACGTGCTGGCCGAGCAACTGCCCCGGCTCGACCACCCGGCCGACGACCTGTCCGCCATGGAGTTCGCGGCGGCGGGCGCGCTGCTCTGCGGGCTGGCCACCGAGGCCGGACTGGGCGGGCGGCGGATCCACCGCCCCGGCCACGGGCCCCGGCCCGCCGCCGAGGTGGACGTGTCCACGCTCGCCGGTCAGCTCCAGGCCCTCGCCACCACGCTGGCCGGCAGCTTCGACGCCCGCAACGGCACCGGCCACCAGTCCGGCCGGATCGCGTCCTGGCTGGCCGAGCGGCCCCTCGCCGAGCCGGTGCCGCTGCCCGCCGAGGACGACGTCACCGACGACGACCCGGCCGAGCCCGGCCCGCCCGGCGCGGAGGAACCCGCCCCGCTGAGCCTGCGGATGCTCACCGCCGCCCTCGACGCGCGCGGCGACGCGTACACGGTGGAACCCGACGGCACGGTGGTGGGGCGCTGGGGCGAGGCCGTGCTCCAGTTCCGGCGGCTCGGGCCGCAGGGCGAGGTGCTGCACGCCCGCGCCGTGGCGCTGCGCCGGCTGCCGGCCGCCCGCCGCGCCGAGGCGTACGCGTTCTGCAACGCCTGGAACCACGACCGGCTGCTGCCGGCGGCGTACGTGCACGACCCGGGCGACGGGACACTGCTGCTGGCCGCCGACGTCACCACCGACCTGGCGTACGGCGTGGCCCGTGCACAGCTCGTCGTGCTGGTCACGGCGGCGGTCAGCACCGGGGCCGCGTACGCCGAGGCGGTCGCCGCGCTGCCGTGAGCCCGGGACGCGGCGCGGCCCCCGCCCACCGGGCGGTGGTGGACGGGGGCCGCGGTCCGGTGCCGCCGGGATCGACCCGGCGGCGGCTCAGCGGGCGGAGAACGCCAGGGTGTACTCGCCGGCGCCGGCCAGCCCGACCACCCGGTAGCGGTAGGCGCCGGCCGGGGTGTCGGCGGTGAGCCGGGCGAGCCCGTCGGTGCTGCCGGCGCGGGCCACGGTGCGGAACGTGGTGCCGGTGAAGCGTTGCAGCTCCAGCACCACGCGGGCACCCGCCGGCGCGGACACGCACGCCTCCTGGGCGCCGCCGGACACCCGGAAGAAGCGGCCGTCGGGCTGGACCTGCGCCCGGCCGGCGGCGATCCGGCCGGTCCGGCTCACCTGCCCGGTGCAGTCCGTGGCGTCGCCGGCCGGCGGGGTGGCCGGTGCGGTGCTCTCCGGCGGCGCGGTGGTTTCGCCCCCGGCGGGCGGCGCGGAGGGCTGGTCGCCCGCCGTGACCAGGGTCAGGTTGTTGCGCTGGAGGATCTCGTTGACCGGCTGGAAGAAGGTCACGCCGCCCCGGGTGCAGTCGCCGGAACCACCGGAGGTGACCCCCTGCGCCTGGTCGCCGGAAAGCCACGCGCCACCGGAGTCGCCCGGCTCGGCGCAGACGTCCGTCCGGGTCAACCCGGTGACCGTCCCCTCCGGATAGTTCACCGTGGCGTTCTTGGCCTGGATGACCCCGCAGCGGGTGCCGGTGGTCGAGCCGGAGCGGCACACCGAGGCGCCGACCGGCGCCTCGGCGGAGCCGTTCACCGGCACCGTGCCGCCGTTGAAGTCGTTCACCGCGCCCTGCGGCGTCCACTGGCCGTTCACCTCGACGACCGCCCAGTCGTCGCCCGGGAACGAGGAGGCCGCGAAGGTGCCCTGGGCGACCCGGTTCGCGCCGGCGGTCCGGTCCCCCGGACGGCCGCAGTGCCCGGCCGTGACGAAGCCGCCGACCACCGAGAAGCCGACCGAGCAGCGGCCGGCGTTGTTGATGAAGTACGCGTCGCCGCCCCGCACGTCGAACAGCGGGCGGGGCGCCTCGTCGGCGGTCTTCACCCGCACCGCGCCGGCGGGCACCCCGCTGGCCTCGGCGAACCGGCGGCCGGCCGCCTCCGCGCCGGGCCGGGCGACCACCACGACCGAGTTGGTGGCCACGTCGACGTACCAGCCGGCCACGTCCGGGGTGGCCTCCCCGCCGGCCGCGTCGAGTCGCGTCTTCACCGCGTCCAGCTCGGCGACCCCGCGGTCGACCCGCCTGGGCACCGCGCCCGCGGCGGTCACCCGGGCCGCCTGCGCCGGGTCGGCGACCGCCACGTTCAGCGTCGTCCCGTCCGCGCCCAGCCAGCTGCCGCCGTAGTCGGCGCCCAGTTCGCCGCGGAGTTTCGTGACCGTGCCGGACGCCCACCGCTCGGTCTTCAGCCGCCGGGCCGCCTGGTCCCGGGTGAGCGACAGGTCGCGGCTCAGCGCGTCCAGCACCTCGGGCGCGACGCCGTCGGACGCCGCCGGTGCGCTCCGCCGGGTCGGGTTCTCGCCGGCGAACGACGGCAGGGTCACCGCCGCCGCCGTGCCCGCCGCCGCCACCAGCACGCCGATGGCTGTCATCCGTCTGCGGTCCATCCGCCACGCTCCTCCCGGCCGGCGCGGGTACGCCTGCCGGAGCGGAGTACGGAGACGGGCGCCGATCGGTTGAACCCGGTGGCCGGGATTCGACGCAGCGTGCCAGGACGGCTCCGGGGCGTACCCGGACACGGCGACGCCGGCCCACCGCGGAGGGTGGGCCGGCGTGCGGAGCGTGCGGCGGTCAGACCTCGACGACCGTCGGCACGATCATCGGCCGGCGGCGGTACGCGTCGTTGACCCAGCGCCCGACGGTGCGCCGGACGATCTGCTGGAGCTGGTGCGGGTCGGTGATGCCGTCCGCGGCGGCCCGGTTCAGCGCCTCGGTGACCAGCGGGATGACCGGGCTGAACGCCTCCGGGTCCTCGGAGAAGCCCTTCGCCGAGAGGGTCGGCCCGCCGACCACCTTGCCGGTGACCGAGTCGATCACCACGGTAGTGGCGATGAAACCGCCGTCGCCGAGGATCCGGCGCTCGGTGAGCAGCGACTCGCTGACGTCGCCCACGGCGAGACCGTCGACGTAGACGTACCGGCTCTTCACGTGGCCGACCAGGCTGGCCCGCCCGTCGACCAGGTCCACCACGTCGCCGTCCTCGCAGAGCACCACCCGGTCCGGCGCGACGCCCGACTCGATGCCGAGGCGGGCGTGCGCCCGCAGGTGCCGCCACTCGCCGTGCACCGGCATGAGGTTGCTCGGCCGGGTGACGTTGAGCAGGTAGAGCAGCTCGCCGGCGGGCGCGTGACCGGAGACGTGCACCTTGGCCACGTCCTTGTGGATCACCGTGGCGCCGGCCCGGGCCAGCCGGTTGATCACCCGGTAGACCGAGGTCTCGTTGCCCGGCACCAGCGAGGAGGCGAGCACCACGGTGTCGCCGGGCGCGATGGTGATGTGCCGGTGGTCGCCGCTGGCCATCCGGCCCAGCGCGCTCATCGGCTCGCCCTGCGAGCCGGTGGACATGAGCACGATCTGCTCGGGCGGCAGCGCGGTGGCCTCCTCCAGCCCGACCACCAGGCCCGGCGGGATGTTGAGCAGGCCCAGGTCCCGGGCGATGCCCATGTTGCGGACCATCGACCGGCCGATCAGCGCCACCTTGCGCCCGTGCTCGACGGCGGAGTCGAACACCTGCTGCACCCGGTGCACGTGGGAGGCGAACGAGGCCACGATGATCCGGCCGCGCGCCTTGGCGAAGATCGAGTCGAGCACCGGGCCGATCTCCCGCTCCGGGGTGACGAAGCCGGGGATCTCCGCGTTGGTGGAGTCGGACAGCAGCAGGTCCACGCCCTCGGCGCCGAGCCGGGCGAAGCCGGCCAGGTCGGTGATCCGGCCGTCCAGCGGGAGCTGGTCCATCTTGAAGTCGCCGGTGTGCAGCACCAGGCCGGCGCCGGTGCGGATGGCCACGGCGAGCGCGTCGGGGATCGAGTGGTTCACCGCGAAGAACTCGCACTCGAACGGGCCGAGCCGCTCGCGCCGCCCCTCCGCGACGGTCAGCGTGTAGGGCTGGATCCGCCGCTCGGCCAGCTTCGCCTCGACCAGGGCCAGGGTGAACTGCGAGCCGACCAGCGGAATGTCCGGCTTGTGGGCGAGCAGGTACGGCACCGCGCCGATGTGGTCCTCGTGGCCGTGGGTGAGCACGATCGCCTGCACGTCGCCGAGCCGGTCCAGGATCGGACCGAAGTCGGGCAGGATCAAATCCACGCCCGGCTGCTCGACGTCGGGGAAGAGCACCCCGCAGTCGACGATCAGCAGCTTGCCGTCGTACTCGAAGACCGTCATGTTCCGGCCGATGGCGCCGAGTCCGCCGAGCGGGATGATCCGCAGGCCGCCCTCCGGCAGCGGCGGGGGCAGCTCACCCTCGATGTGCGCCTCGGTCACGCGTCACCTCATTCTGCGACGCCGTCGCGCGGCGTCCGTCGTGTCGTTCGATCATTCGGGTAGGGGAAGGCCCGCCGCGGCGCAGTCCGCGCGCAGCTGGGCCAGTTCGTCGCCGGTGGCGTCCACCAGCGGCGGGCGCACCGGGCCGGCCGGCAGGCCCTTGGCCGCCAGGCCCGCCTTCACCAGGATCACGCCCTGGGTCCGGAAGATGCCGGTGAACAGCGGCAGCAGCCGCCGGTGCAGGGTGAGCGCGGTGGCCGTGTCGCCGGCCTCGAACGCCTCGATGAGCTGCTTGGTCTGCGCCCCGGTGAAGTGCGTGGAGGTGCCGACCACGCCGACCGAGCCGACCGCCAGGGCGGGCAGGGTCAGCGCGTCCTCGCCGCTGTAGAAGGCCAGGTCGCTGCGGGCCAGCACCCAGGAGGTGGCGGTGAGATCGCCCTTGGCGTCCTTGACCGCCACGATCCGGCCGTGCTCGGACATCGTGACCAGGGTGTCCGTGGCGATCGCCGTACCGGTGCGGTGCGGGATGTCGTACACCATGATCGGCAGCCCGCTGGCGTCGGCGACCGCGGTGAAGTGGCGCAGCAGCCCGGCCTGCGGCGGCTTGTTGTAGTACGGCGTCACCACCAGCAGGCCGTGCGCGCCGGCCTTCTCCGCCTGCGCGGCCAGCTCGATGGTGTGCCGGGTGTCGTTGGTGCCCACGCCGGCCACGATCCGGGCCCGGTCACCGACCGCCTCCACGACGGCACGGATCAGGGCCTCCTTCTCCGCGTCGGTGGTGGTCGGGGACTCGCCGGTGGTGCCGTTGAGCACCAGCGCGTCGTTGCCCTGCTCGTCGACGAGGTGGCTGGCGAGCCGTCCGGCGCCGTCGAGGTCGAGTGACCCGTCGGCGGTGAACGGGGTCACCATGGCCGTGATCAGTCGCCCGAACGGGCGCGACGCGCCCCGGTTCGGGACGGCAGGGAGGTCGTGCGTCATGTTCACAACCTAGCGGACGACCACCGGGCCCCCGGCGGCGAAGGGCGACGACTCACTCGGCGTGCGGAGACGCCGCCACCTCGGTGCCGTCCGGCAGTGTGGAGATCACGAAGTCGGCGAAGACGTTCGGCGCGACCCCCTGGAGCTGCCGCAGGCACTCCACGGCCAGCTCGCGGATCTCCACATCGGCGTGCTCGGTGGCGCGCATCTTGATGAAGTGCCGCCACGCCCGGTAGTTGCCGGTGACCACGATCCGGGTCTCGGTGGCGTTGGGCAGCACCGCCCGGGCCGCCTGCCGGGCCTGCTTGCGGCGCAGCGTCGGGTTGGGCTCGTCGGTGAAGCGGGCCTCCAGGCCCTCCAGCAGCTCGGTGTACGCCCGGACGGCCGCCTCGCTCGCCTCGACGAACTTCTTGTGCAGCTCCGGGTCCTCGGCGATCACCGCGGGCTCGACCATGGCCGCGTCCCGCTCCGGGACGTAGCGCTGGGAGAGCTGCGAGTAGGAGAAGTGCCGGTGCCGGATCAGCTCGTGGGTGAACGACCGGGACACCCCGCTGAAGTAGAAGGTCACCGAGCCGTGCTCCAGCACGGACAGGTGCCCCACGTCGAGGATGTGCGCCAGGTAGCCGGCGTTGGTCGCGGTGGCCGGGTTCGGCTTCTTCCAGCTCTGGTAGCAGGCCCGGCCGGCGAACTCGGCGAGCGCCTGACCACCCTCCGCGTCGGTCGACCACGGCACGTCGTCCGGGGCCTGGAACTGGGTCCACGCGATCAGCTTGACCTGGGGCTGCACCATCTCCGGCATTCCTGCGACTGTAGTGGCCGGTGGGCCTCGGGCGAAACTCGGACGCGCGGACGTGAACCAGCCCACCAGCGGCGGGCAGCGGTCAGACGTAGAGCGAGGTGAAGGGGGCCAGGGGCAGGTTGCGCGCCACCGAGAAGGCGAGCCAGAGGGCCAGGAAGCCGCCGATCACCTTGGGGCTGATCCGCAGCTCCGGCAGCCGCCAGCCGAACGCCCGGTTCCCCGCCCAGCTCACGAAGAGCCAGGCCAGGAAGGGCAGCGAGAAGACGAAGAGGAAGTGGTGCCGGGCGGCGGCGGGGAGGTCGGCGTGCAGCACGTACCAGAGGGCGCGGGTGCCGCCGCAGCCCGGGCAGTCCAGCCCGGTGGTGAGCTTGAGCAGACAGGTCGGGCGCGCGTCGGGGTCGCTGTGGGTGGGGTCGCTGAGCAGCGCGTAGCCCATGCCCAGGCCGACGCAGCCGAGGGCCGCGAGGGGGACCGCCCAGCGGGGGGCGCGGGCGTGCAGCCGCAGCACCAGGCGGGTGAACCGGTCCGGCTCGACCGGCGGGTAGGCCACCCCGGCGGGCCAGGCCACCGGCCCGGCGGCGTGCTCCGCGGGCGGGACCGGGTGCGGGTCGGGCGCGGCGGCCGGCCGGTCAACGCTCGTCACGCGCTCACCGTACACCGGCCACGCCCACCAGGGCGGCGGCCAGCGGGGCGGCCAGGTCGCCGGCGGCGGGCGGGGCGACCGCGTCGAGGCCGAGCCAGCCGGCGAGCCGGTAGAGCTCCGCGGCGAGCGCCACGGCGGTCTCCCCCGGGTCGGCGCCGGGCTCGACCCAGGCGGCCGGCACCAGCAGGACCCCGGCCTTCCGGTCGGCCTTGAGGTCGACCCGGGCGGTGAACCGCTCGCCCTGGAGGAAGGGGAGCACGTAGTAGCCGTAGACCCGCTGCGGCGCGGGCACGTAGATCTCGATCCGGTAGGTGAAGTCGAACAGCCGCTCGGTGCGCGCCCGCTCCCAGACCAGCGGGTCGAACGGGCTGACCAGCGTGTTGCCGCGCACCCAGCGGGGCAGCCGCGCCTGCGTGTGCAGGTAGGCCGGCTGCCGCCAGCCCGCCACGGTGACCGGGGTCAGCTCGCCCGCCTCGACCAGCTCGGCGATCGCCTGCCGGGCGCCGGCCACCGGCAGCCGGAAGTAGTCCCGCAGCTCCGGCTCGGCGGCCACGCCCAGCGACCGGGCGGCGATCGCCACGAGGGTGCGGTGGGCGTCGGCGTCCTTCGGGGTGGGCGCGTCGAGCACGGCGGCCGGCAGCACCCGCTCGGGCAGGTCGTAGCGGCGGGCGAACGAGGTGGTGCGGTCGGCAGCGGTGACCTCGCCGGCCCAGAACAGGAACTCCAGCGCCCGCTTCACGGTGGACCAGTTCCACCCCCAGTTGCCGGTCTCCCGGGGCGCGTCGTGCTCGATCTCGGCGGCCGTGAGCGGGCCCCGGGCGGCCACCTCGTCGCGCACCCAGGCGACCAGCTCGGGCTGCTCCTGGGCGATCCGGCGCATCCCGCCCCACGCCTCGTCGTGGGCCTTGGCCATCCGCCAGCGCAGCGCCGCGTGCAGCCCCACCGGGACCAGCGACGCCTCGTGCCCCCAGTATTCGAACAGCTCGCGGGGGCGCCGGTAGGCCGCCGTGTCGAGCAGGCTGGTCGGGTAGGGACCGAGCCGGCTGTAGAGCGGCAGGTAGTGCGCGCGTTGCAGGACGTTCACCGAGTCCATCTGGATCAGCCCGACCCGGTCGAGCACCCGGCGCAGGTGCCGGCGGGTGGGCACGCCGGCGGGCGCCGGGTCGGCGAAGCCCTGGGCGGCCAGGGCGATCCGGCGGGCCTGGGTCAGGGAGAGCGATTCCGGTACGGCCATCGTCGGGGACCTTATTCCACCGGTACGACACCCCGCGCGGTGGCTGGACCGACCGCCCGGCGCGGCATAGAACGGACGGGTGCGCACCATCCGCCGGGAGGAACCGGACGACGCCGAGGCGATAGCCCGGGTGCACATCCGCGGCTGGCAGGCCGGGTACGCCGGGATCATGCCGGCCGAGGTGCTCGACCGGCTGAACCCGGCTGCCTGGGCGCAGCGCCGCCGGGACCTCGGCACGGCCGACCCGGAGCACCCGTTCACCACGCTTGTCGCCGAGGTCGACGGCACGATCGAGGGGTTCACCACCTTCGGGCCGTACCGGAACAACCAGGACCGCGGCGACCTCGACCCGGCGTACGGGGAGATCCTGGCGATCTACCTGGACCCGGCCCGGTGGGGCGGCGGGACCGCCCCGGCGCTGCTCGCGGCGGCCCGGGCCGGCCTCGCGGAGCGGGGCCTGGCCGAGTACCGGCTCTGGGTGCTCGCCGACAACGCCCGGGCCCGCCGCTTCTACGAACGGGCCGGGCTGTCACCGGACGGGGAGGAGTCCACCTACGCGGTGCCGCTGCACGGCGGGCGGGACCCGGTCCGGCTCCGCGAGCTGCGCTACACCGCCCGGCTCGACCGCTGACCCGGCCGGCCCGTCCGGGGCGACCGGACCGCCGCCGGTCGGCGTGGCCCGGTGCCGGACCGGCAGGGCGAGCAGCAGCGCGAGGCTGATCCAGACGTACGTGTTGCTGCCCAGGAACCCGTCCACCCCGGTGAAGTCCTTCTCCCAGGCCCAGACGATGCGGCTGGTGAGGAAGGCGTACCCGACGAGGGCACCCGCCAGCAGCAGGCGGCGGCGGAGGCTGCGGGCGGGCGCCGCCATGCCGTTGTCGACCAGCAGGATCAGCCCCGGCAGCAGCCAGACCAGGTGGTGCACCCAGGTCACCGGGCTGACCAGGCACATGGTGGCGCCGGTCAGCGCCAGGCCGGTGGCCTCGTCGCCGGCGGCCACCGCGGCCCGGGAGCGCCAGCCCCAGACGACCAGCGTGGCGAGGACCAGCGCCAGCCAGGCGACGGTGCTCGGGTGTTCCGGGTGGAGCCGGGCCACCACCCCGCGCAGCGACTGGTTGGAGACGAAGGCCAGCTCCCCCACCCGGTCGGTGTTCCACAGCGCCTCGGTCCAGAACTCCCGGGAGGCGTCCGGGAAGAGCGCGGCCGCGACCAGGGTGGCCGCCGCCGCCGCGCCGATGGCGGTGAACGCGGCCCGCCACCGGCCGGTGACCAGCAGGTAGACGATGAAGATGCCCGGGGTCAGCTTGATCGCGGTGGCCAGCCCGATGCCCACCCCGGCCCACCGGCTGCGCGCCGGCAGCAGCCGGAGCAGGTCCACCGCCACGAGGAACAGCAGCAGCATGTTGACCTGGCCGAAGTTGACCGTCTCGCGCATCGGCTCGTACGCGGCGGCGAGGCAGAGCGCCACCGCCAGGGCGAACCAGCGGGTCCAGCCGGCCCGCCGGGCGACCGGGTCGAGCAGCCACCAGATCACCACGGCGCTGACCACCACGGTGGCGGCCACGCTCCCGGTGATCGCCGCCCACCAGGGCAGGTACGCCATCGGCAGCATGACCAGCGCCGCGAACGGCGGGTAGGTGAAGCCGTACTGGGTGCCGCCCTTGAGGAAGTCGTAGATCTCCCCGCCGTCGTGCACCCAGAAGGTCAGCGCGCCGTAGTAGACCTTGAGGTCGAAGAAGCCGTGCCGCACGGCCGCCACGGACAGGAAGGCGGTCACCGCTCCGGCGAGCGCCACCACGGCGACGACCTGCGCGATCGTCCGCCTGGCACCCTGCGCCACCGTCGCCCTCCTCGCCCTGCGTAGGCTCACGTGCCATGGCTCTCGGGTACGTCCGCCCCGCGCGTCCGGAGGACGCCGGCGAGATCGCACGCCTCCAGCTCGCCACGTGGCGGGTCGCGTACCGCCGGATCCTGCCCCGGCACGTGCTCGACAACCTGGACGAGGCGTACCTCGCCCGGCGGTGGAGCGCCGCGGTGCAGGAGCCGCCCTCGGGCGCGCACCGCGTGCTGGTCGCCGTCGAACAGGCCGAGCAATCGTATCTGGTGGGGTTCGTCGCCTCCGGTCCGGCCGACGCCGAGGCGCTCGCGCCGGGCGAGCCGCCCGAGGCCCTCGGCGACGGCGTGGTGGCGGTGACCGACCTGCTGGTCGAGCCGCGCTGGGGCCGGCGCGGGCACGGCAGCCGGCTGCTCGCCGCGATGGTGGACCACTGGCGGGAGGACGGCTTCACCCGCGCGGTGGCCTGGGCGTTCGACGCCGACGAGGCGACCCGGAAGTTCCTCACCTCGACCGGCTGGGAGCCGGACGGCGCGGGCCGCGCGCTGGACGTGGACGACATGCTGGTCCCCCAGGTCCGCCTGCACGTCGGCGTCCCCGCCGAGCCGGCCGCCTCCTGAGTACCCGCTGTCGGGGGCACCGCCTACGGTTGGCGGCATGACGACCGCACCGGCGCCCGCTCCCCCCGACCTGGAGCCGTTCCGGGTCGAGTTGACCGGCTACGCGTACCGGATGCTCGGCTCGGTGTTCGACGCCGAGGACGCGGTGCAGGAGACCCTGCTGCGGGCCTGGCGCGGCCGCGACGGCTTCGACGGCCGGTCCAGCCTGCGCACCTGGCTCTACCGGATCGCCACCAACGTCTGCCTGGACCTGCTGCGCGGGCGCGGCCGGCGGGCCCTGCCGATCGACCTGGACGGGCCGGCCGCGCCGGTGGCCGGGTCGCTCGGCATGCCGTCCGGCGACTGGGTCGAGCCGGTGCCGGACCCGGCGGTGCTCCCGGCCGACCCTGCGGAGCTGGCGGTGGCCCGGGAGTCGGTGCGGCTGGCGTTCGTAGCCGCGCTCCAGCACCTGCCTCCCCGGCAGCGCGCCGTGCTGATCCTTCGGGACGTGCTGCGCTGGCGCGCCGACGAGGTCGCCGACCTGCTCGACGCCACGGTGCCGGCGGTCAACAGCGCGCTGCAGCGGGCCCGGGCGACCCTGACCGGGGTGCGCGCCGAGCGGCGCGTCGGGCCGGATCTCGACCCGGTCGACCGCGACCTGCTCGACCGCTACGTGGACGCCTTCGCCCGCTACGACGTCGATGCCCTGGTGGCGCTGCTGCGCGAGGACGCCGTGCAGAGCATGCCGCCCTACCGGATGTGGCTGCGCGGCGCCGCGGACATCGGCCGCTGGCTACGCGGGCCGGGGGCCGGCTGCCGGGGTTCCCGGCTGGTGCGGGTGGCCGCGAACGGCGGCCCGGCCGTGGCCCAGTACCGGGTCGACCCGGCCGGCGGTCACCGGGCCTTCTCGATCGGTGTGCTGGAGTGCGCCGGGGGCCGGATCGCCCGGCTCAGCTACTTCCTGGAGCCCCGGCTCTTCCCGCGTTTCGGGCTGCCGATCCGGCTTGATCCCGGACGCGCCGATGAGTTCGCGCCCCCCGCACCGTCCACCCCTGGTAGGCACGACGGAGGCGACGCACCGGCGGAGTGAGGAGCGGTCATGTTCAGGGACACGAAGGCGTTCAGCGGGTTCTCGGTGGACGACCCGGACCGCGCGGAGCGGTTCTACACCGACGTGCTGGGACTGCGGGTGTCCCGGGACGACGCGATGGGCGGCCTGCTGACCCTGCACCTGGCCGGGGACCGGCCGGTGCTGGTCTACCCGAAGGCCGACCACCGGCCGGCGACCTACACGGTGCTCAACTTCCCGGTCCCCGACATCGACCGGGCGGTGGACGAGCTGACCTCGCGCGGGGTGCGGTTCGCGCGCTACGAGGGCATGCCGCAGGACGACAAGGGCGTCATGCGGGGCAACGGCCCGTCGATCGCCTGGTTCACCGACCCGGCCGGCAACGTGTTCTCGGTGCTCCAGGAGGGCTGAACCGGGTGCGGCGGTCCCGGCACGGGGCGGGACCGCCGGCCACCGGTCAGCCCTTGTCGGCGCCCTCGTTGGCGCCGCGCACGAAGTAACGCTGGAAGATCATGAAGAGCACCGCCACCGGGATGGTGGCGAGCAGCGCGGCGCCCAGCTTGAGCGGATACTGGGTGCCCTTGCCGAGCGACCCGCTGACCAGGTCGGCCAGGCCTCGGGGCAGGGTGAACAGGTGCGGGTCCTGCACCGAGACGAGGCTGTGCGGGAACTCGTTCCAGGAGCCCTGGAACGACAGGATCGTCAGCGTGATCAGCGCCGGCCGCGCCATCGGCAGCACCACCGACCAGAAGGTGCGGAACACGCCCGCGCCGTCGATCCGGGCCGCCTCCTCGACGCTGACCGGCACCGACTCGAAGAACTGCTTCATGATGAAGACACCGGCCGCGTCGGCGAGCAGGGGCACCACGAGGCCCGCGTAGCTGTCGTAGAGGCCGAGCTGCTTGAGCACCAGGAACTTCGGGATGAGCAGCACCACGCCGGGCACCGCCATGACCGCGATGACCGCGGCGAACAGCCCGGCCCGGCCACGGAAGCGCAGCCGCGCCAGCGCGTAGCCGGCGAGCGAGTCGAAGAAGACCCGGCCGAGGGTGACCAGCACGGTGACCAGCAGCGAGTTGCCGAGCCAGAGCGGGAAGTTGGTGCCCGCGAAGATCCGCTCGAAGCCGGCCAGGGTCAGCGTGTCGGGGATCGGCGAGAGCGGGTTCGCCGCCGCGTCGGGCTCGGTCTTGAGCGAGTTGCCGAGCTGGATGACGAACGGGTAGAGGAAGACCAGCCCGAAGGCGATCAGGACCGCGTAGCCGAGGATGCGGTTGACCCGGGCGCGGGGCCCGCGGTGGGCGCGGCGCGTGACGGGCGGCGCCGGCCGGTCGGTGAGCACGGCCATGTCAGGACCCCTCCGGTACGCGTCGCCGCCACCACCGGGCCCGCCGGGGCTCGTCCCGGTCGGCCATCACCCGGCGCTGGAGCAGGGTCAACAGGATGATGATCAGGAACAGCACGAACGAGATGGCCGCGCCGGAGCCGTAGTCGAAGTCCCGGAAGGCGGTGCGGTACGACAGGTACGCCGGGGTGAGCGTGGTCTTGGCCGGGTCGCCCTGGCTCATCACGTACACCTGGTCGAAGACCTGCCAGGAGCCGATCAGCCCGAGGGTGAGCACCAGGAACATGGTCGGCTTGATCAGCGGCAGGGTGACGTGCCGGAAGCGCTGCCAGCGGGTGGCCCCGTCGAGGGTGCTGGCCTCGTCGAGCGCCACCGGCACGTTCTGCAACGCGGCCAGGAACATCAGCATGAAGGTGCCCGAGGTGGTCCAGATGACCAGGCTGATGATCGACACCATGGCCACGCTGGGGCCGGCGAGCCAGTCCCACCAGGTCAGGCCGAACGGGCCGCCGGAGGTGAGTGCCCCGGGCGGGTTGTCCACCCCGACGGCGCCGAGCAGCAGGTGCAGCACGCCCCGGGAGTCGGCGAACCATTCCGGCCCGTTGATCCCGAGGAGGCCGAGCAGCCTGTTGACCGCGCCGGAGTTGGCGAACAGGAACAGGAACACCACGCTGATCGCCACCGAGCTGGTGACCGAGGGGAAGTAGAAGGCGCTGCGGAAGAAGCCCTTCCCCTTGAGCATGCGGTTGTTGACCACGAGGGCGAGGCCGAGGGCGAGCGCGGTCTGCACCGGCACGACGATGCCCACGTAGTACATGTTGTTGCGGATGCTGGTCATGAAGTCCCGGCGGTCGAGCCCGTCCTCGACGAACAGCCGGGTGTAGTTGTCGCCGCCCACGAACGGCACGTCGCCGGTGAACGGGCTGCCCTGGCCGTTCCAGTCGGTCAGGCTCACCCACAGCGCCATGAGGATCGGCAGCAGCAGGAAGAGCCCGAGGATCACGATCACCGGCGCGACGAAGAGCCAGCCGGCGATGTTCTCGTTGCCGCGGACACCGCCGCCGCGACGGCGTGGCGGCTTCGCCGGCGTGGTCGCCGGGGCGCGCAACGCGTCGGTTGCCATCTCGTCCCTCCCTCCTTGTCCGTCGGAGCCGGTGCGGAGGGGCCCGCTCCGGGCCCCTCCGCCACCGCTCAGCCGCCGAGCGCCGCCTTGGCGTTCTTGTCGAAGTTGCTCAGGACCGTCTTCGGGTCACCGGTGGCCAGCCCCTGGAGGCCGGCCTCCAGGTCCCGCAGGACGCTGTCCATCTTCGGGGCGTTCACCGGGCCCTGCGCGTACGCGGCGGCGTCGATGAACGGCTTGTCCGCCGGGAAGGCGCTGGTGTACTGGTCGCGGACGGACTGCCGCGACGGCATCACGCCGAACGCCTTGGCGAAGCTCACCTGCTGGTCGCCCGCGGTCATCGCCTCGACGAACTTGATCGCCTGGTCCTTGTACTTCGACTTGGCGGCCACGCCCCAGCACTGGGTGAAGGACAGGGTGCCCTGCCCCTTCGGGCCGGCCGGCAGCGGCACGACCTTGTACTTCACGTTCGGGAAGTCGTTCTGCAGGGCGCCCTTGATCCAGTTGCCCTCGATGGTCATGACGGCCTTGCCCTTGCCGAACGCCTCCCCGGACCAGCCCGCGTCGAGCTGCTTCGGGAACTTGGCGTAGCCGTTGGTGAGCAGGGACTTCACGTACTGGAGGGCCTGGAGGTTCTCCGGGGTGTCGGCGGTGGGCTGCTTGCCGTCCTTGCTCATCAGCCAGCCGCCGTTCTGCACCATGAAGGCGCCGATCCGGTCGCGGGTGTCGCCGAGGGCGAGCGCCACCATCTTCTTCGCCTTGATCTTCTGGCTGACGGCGGTGAGCTGGTCCCAGGTGGTCGGCACGTCGGCGTCGGTCAGGCCGGCCTTCGCCCAGAGGTCGGTGTTGATCTCCAGGGCGAGGGTGGAGAAGTCCTTCGGCGCGCAGTAGAGCTTGCCGTCGTAGGTGAACGTGGTGCGCAGGCTCTCGTAGAAGTCGTCCTTGTTGCTGATCTTGTCGCCGTACGGCTCCAGGGCGCCGACGCTGGCGTAGTCGGCGAAGCGGCTCGCGTCGACGTAGAAGACGTCGGGCGGGGTGCCGCCGGCCAGGGCCTGGCCGAGCTGCTGGGTGAGGTCCTGGGCCGGGGTGACCGTGGCGGTGTTGCCGCTGGACGAGGCCCACGTGGCGGCCGCGTCCTGCACCGCCTTGGTCTCGGCCTCGCCGGAGGAGCCGATCAGGATCTGCAGGCTGGCCGGGCCGCTGGACTGCTTGGTGTCCTTCGCGGAGTCGTCGAAGCCGCTGCCGCACGCGGCGGAGCCGAACAGGGCGACGGCGGCGAAGCCGGCCACCGCCGCCCGGGTGAGGGTGCGAGGTGTCATCTGACTCTCCTGGATGGGGGATGTGGTCACGCCGTCTGCCGGAGCACGAGCGTGGGAGTGAGCAGCACACGGTGATCGGTGGGCTGGCCGTCGAGCAGGTCGGTGAGCAGGTCGACGCAGCGGGCGGCGGCCGCGGCGAGCGGCTGGCTGACGCTGCTCAGGCCGACCGCGGCGGCCACCGGGGTGTCGTCGAAGCCGACGACGGCGACCGGCGCGGCCGCGTCGCGCGCGGCCTGGAGCGCGCCGAGGGCGAGCGAGTCGCTGGCGCAGACCACCGCGGTCGGCGGCACGTCGCGGGCGAGCAGGTCCCGCAGCTCCCGCTCGCCCTCGGCGATGCCGTCCTCGGTCTCCCGGCGCAGGCCGGCCACGTCGTGTCCGGCCGCCGCCATGGTGGTACGCCAGCCGGCGCACCGGTCGTCGCCGACGCCGGAGCCGGCCGGCCAGCCGAGGAAGGCGATCCGGTGGTGGCCGGCGTCGAGCAGGTGCCGGGTGACCTGTGCGGTGCCGGCGGCGCCGTCCACGTCGACCCACGGGTGCCCGTCGAGGGCGTCCCACGGCCGGCCGAAGGTCACGAACGGCACCTCGCGCCCGGCCAGCCACGCGGTGCGCGGGTCGCCGTGCTTGGTGCCGGTGAGCACGAACGCGTCCAGGTCGTACGCGCCGAGCAGGTCGTCGTAGGTGGCGATCTCCTGGTCGTCGTCGCGGGCCGTGTAGAGCAGGACCCGGTAGCCGGCGGCGTCGGCGGTCTCGGTGAGGCCGTGCAGGAAGCGGTCGAGCACCGAGCCGTTGATCCCGTCCCGGGTGGGCTCGATGCGGACGGCGATGAGGCGGGAGCGGCCGGTCCGCATCTGCCGGGCGGCCTGGTTGGCCCGGTAACCGAGGGCGCTGATCGCCTCCTGCACCCGCCGCCGGGTCTCCTCGCGGACGATGTGCGGCGCGTTGAGCACGTTGGAGACCGTCTGCCGGCTCACCTGGGCATGCCGGGCCACCGTCGCGATGGTCACCTTTTCCGCCACTTGATCCCTCTCGCCGCCTTGAACGATCCAACTCCGATGAGGCAGGATTAGATCGTTCAAAGTTTCTGGAATGTTTCGCACTGTGGCACCGGCCGGAGCCATCTGTCAAGACGTCGCCGGCCCACCGATCAGCACCGGGAGTTCCTCTTGTCCGAACGCCACCTGCAACCGCTGCTGCACGACCTGGTCGGCGTGGTGCACGCCCCCACCAGCGCGCTGGGCGACGCGGCGGGCCAGATCCGGCCGCACGGCGTCCAGGGTGTCTTCCACGCCGACGCCCGGGTGCTCTCCCGCGCCGAGCTGCGCCTCGACGACCGGGAGCCGGAGGCGCTGACCCGCGGGCCGGCGGGGACGCACGGCGCCCGCTTCGTCGCCCTGGCCCGCTGGCTCGGCGACGCCACCCCCGACCCGACCGTCCGGGTCGACCGCACCCGGGAGGCCGGCCCGCACGGCGTCACCGAGGAACTCGTCGTCTCGTCCACCGCCGCCGAGCCGGTCCGCACCACGGTCAGCGTCGACCTCGGCTGCGACCTCGCGCCCATCGAGCTGGTCAAGTCGGGCGGGAGCGGCGCGCCGCTGGAGGCGAAGGCCGGCGAGCCGGGCCGGGTCCAGTGGGCCGCCGAAGGACTCACCGTGACCGTCACCGGCGAGGCGGCCACCGTGGACGCCGCCGGCGACCGGGCCACCGCACCCCGGCTGAGCTGGCCGGTCACGCTCGCCCCGGGCGAGTCCGCGACGTTGCGCTGGCGGCTGGCCGTCATTGATCCGAAGGCGGTGGTGACCGCCGCGCCGCCCGGCCCCGGCTGGTCCGAGCCGGCCGTGCGCGCCGACGACCGCCGCCTGGTCCGGCTCCTCGACCGCGCCCTGGCCGACCTGCGCGGGCTGCGGCTGGCCGAGCCGGCCCACCCGGAGGACGTCTTCCTCGGCGCCGGCGTGCCCTGGTTCCTCACCCTCTTCGGCCGGGACAGCCTCTGGGCGGCCCGGATGATGCTGCCGCTCGGCACCGACCTGGCCGCCGGCACGCTGCGCGTGCTGGCCCGCCGGCAGGGCACCCGGGTCGACCCGGCCACCGGCGAGGCGCCCGGCAAGATCCTGCACGAGCTGCGCCGGCACGAGTTCGCCCTCGCCGACAACGGACTACGGCTGCCGCCGGCCTACTACGGCACGGTCGACGCCACCATGCTCTGGGTCGGGCTGCTGCACGACGCCTGGCGGTGGGGGCTCGCCGCCGACCAGGTCGAGCCGCTGCTCCCCCACCTCGAGGCGGCGCTCGGCTGGCTCGGCGAGCACGCCGACGCCGACGGCGACGGCTTCGTCGAGTACGTCGACACCACCGGTCACGGCCTGGCCAACCAGGGCTGGAAGGACTCCGGCGACGCGGTGCGCTTCCGGGACGGCCGGCTGGCCGCGCCGCCCATCGTGCTGGCCGAGGTGCAGGGGTACGCGTACCAGGCCGCGGTGAACGGGGCCGACCTGCTCGACGCCTTCGGCCGCCCCGGCGCCGACCGCTGGCGCGGGTACGCCGACCGGCTCGCCGCCCGCTTCCGCGCCGCGTTCTGGGTCGACGGCCCGTACGGTCCGCAGCCCGCCCTGGCGCTCGACCGGGACAAGCGCCCGGTGGACTCGCTGACCAGCAACATCGGCCACCTGCTCGGCACCGGTCTGCTCTCGGACGCCGAGTCGGCGCAGGTCGCCGCCCTGCTCTCGACCGAGGCCCTCGCGGGCGGCTTCGGGCTGCGCACCATGTCCACCGACGACGCCGGGTTCAGCCCGCTGTCGTACCACTGCGGGTCGATCTGGGCGCACGACACGGCCGTCGTGCTCGACGGGCTGGCCCGGGGTGGCCACCGGGCGGCGGCGCTCCGGCTCGCCGACGGGCTGCTGGCGGCCGCCGAGGCGTTCGACTACCGCCTCCCCGAGCTGTACGGCGGTGACGACCGCGCGGCGCTCGGCCGGCCGGTGCCGTACCCGGCGGCCTGCCACCCGCAGGCCTGGTCGGCCGCGGCGGCCGTGCTGCTCCTCCAGGCGGCCGTCGGCCTCTATCCCGACGTGCCCGCCGGCCGCGTCGACCTGCGCCCCCTGGCCGGCCCCGAACTCGGCGCCCTGACCGCCCAGGGCCTGACGATCGCCAACACCCCGGTGACGGTGACCGTCGACCACACCGGCCACCCCACGGTGACCGGCCTGCCCCCGTCCCTGACCATCCCCACCCCCCGCCGCCCCACCGACAGCACCCCCTCCCCCACCCCCAACCGCCCCGCCTGAACCGCCCGACCGCCTGCCCCCGGGCCTCCGGGGGTCGATCATGAGGTTGGCGGCGGAGTTGATCTCCTTTGGTGCCGCCAACCTCATGATCAGCCGGACAGGGCGGCCCGCTCCCCGGCAGGTCAGGGGTGGGGGGTGGGTGGGGTGAGTTCGGCGACGAGTTCGTCGTCCTCCACGGCGCCGGTCGGGTGGAAGCCCAGGGAGCCGTAGAGGGTGGCGGCGGCGGCGTTGTCGGGGCGATAGCTGAGGCGGATCGGTTGCCCGGCCTTGCCGAGCCAGTCGGTGAGGGTCCGCACGGCGGCGCGGCCGATGCCGCGGTCCTGCTCGGCGGCGTCGATCACCATGCCGCCGATCCAGCGGGAGCCGTCGTCGTCCACACCCCACATGACGTGACCGACCACCGTCTCGTCCGCGCAGACGGCGAGCGAGGTCCAGACGTCGGAGCGCATGGTCAGCACCAGGTAGCGGGCCGCCAGCGCCGGCACGAACGCGCGCTGGTCGTCGCGGGGCGCGACGTCGGCCACCGCACGCCAGTTGTCGTCGCCCACCGGCCGCAGGGTCACCCGGCGGCCGGAGCGGTCACACAGCCCGGAATCGATCATGACGGTCAGCCTAGGTCCGGCCCGCCGACCGGGCCATCGCTTTCGCCGGAGCCGGCCGGTGCGCCGAGGTGGCGGTGCGGGACACCGCCACCTCGGCGAGCCGGGCCGGTCCGGACCGGCGGGAGCGGCGGTCAGCCGGCCGCCGTGGTCGCGGCGGCGTCCAGGTACGGGCGAGGATCGCCGGCGCCCAGGTCGGTGATCCCGGCGCTGTGCAGGGCGCCGATGGCCAGGGTGCGGCGCACGGCGGCGAAGGTGATCACGTGGCCGATGGTGCCGCCCAGGGTGTGGGTGGTCGGCGGCGTGCAGGTGGTGTCGACGAAGGTGTCCGCGAGGGTGCCGGCGTCGAGCGTCCGGGCCACGAAGGCCCGCCAGTCGCGGCCGGCGACCGCGTGCCGGGCGGCCAGCCCGGACACGGACCGATCGCTCTCGTCGGGCCACCCGCCGCCGCGCAGCGCCGACAGCCAGTGCTCCTCCTGGGTGACCATCGCGTTGATCAGCGAGCGGAGCGTCGGCTGTTCGTCGATGGTCTCCACGGACACGGTGACGGGCCGGTCGAGCACCTCGTCGTCGAGGGTGCCCGCGCGCTCGATGATCGCGGTGAGGGTCCGGACGTGGTGGTCGACCAGGTGCTGGAGGACGTTCATCGGAGTCTCCTGACGTGGCGCGGGCAGCCGGAGGCCGCCGGGCGGTTGGAAGTGGACGCCGCTGGGGCAGGGCAGCTCCAGCTCGCGGAAGGTCAGCGGCGGGCGGCGCCGGAGCACGGTGGGTGCGGTGCCGTACGACCGCTGGAAGGCGCGGGTGAACGCCTCGTGCGAGCCGTACCCGGCCTCGACGGCGATGTCGAGGACGGTCCGGTCGCTGGTGATGAGCCGGTGCGCGGCGCGCTCCAGGAGCAGGCGGCGGCGCAGCGCGCCCGGCGGTTCCCCGGTGGCCGCGGCGACCAGCCGGTCGAAGTGGAACCGGGACAGGTGGGCCCGGGCGGCCAGCTCCGCCGGCCCGGTCTCCGGGTCGTCCAGGGCTTCCTGGAGCCAGTCGAGGAGGCCGGTGAGTCCGTCCGTCTGGGTCATGTGCACAGCGTGCACCCGCCCGGGGCGGCGCCGCTTGATCGCCGTTGCGCACCCGCGCCCCGCGGCAGCGGCCGTCCGAGGTACGGCCGGACGCGGGTGCGGGAAGTCAGTCGAGCAGGGCGTCCAGGCCCACGGTGAGGCCCGGCCGGCGGCGCACCTCGCGCACCGCCAGCAGCACGCCGGGCATGAACGACGCCCGGTCGTACGAGTCGTGCCGGATGGTCAGTGTCTCCCCGGTGGTGCCGAAGAGCACCTCCTGGTGGGCGACCAGACCGGTGGCGCGGACGGCGTGGACGCGTACCCCGTCGATGTCGGCGCCGCGGGCGCCGGGCACCTCGTCCCTGGTGGCGTCGGGGGTGGGGCCGAGACCGGCCTCGGCGCGGGCCTGCGCGACGAGCCGGGCCGTGTGGGTGGCGGTGCCGCTGGGGGCGTCGAGCTTGCGGGGGTGGTGCTGCTCGATGATCTCGACCGACTCGAAGTGCCGGGCCGCGCGGGCGGCGAACTGCATCATGAGCACCGCGCCGATGCCGAAGTTGGGGGCGATCACCACGCCGACGCCGGGCTTGTCGGCGAGCCAGCCGCGCACCTGGTCGAGGCGCTGCCCGGTGAAGCCGGTGGTGCCGACGACCGCGTGGATGCCCTGGTCGACGCACCAGCGCAGGTTGTCCATGACGACGTCGGGGGTGGTGAAGTCGACGACCACGTCGGCGCCGGAGGCGGCGGACAGGTCGTCGCCCTGGTCGACGGTGGCCACCAGGTCGAGGTCGCCGGCCGCGTCGACGGCCCTGCAGACCTCCATGCCCATCCGGCCGCGGGCGCCCAGCACGCCGACCTGGACCCGGGTCTTCTCCTGCTCGTCAGTCACGGGGCACAACCTATCCCAATCGGGACGCGGCCACCCCGACGGACCGGCAAGCGGGACGGTCAGCGGGCGGTGAAGGCGGACTCGTCGAACGGGCCCACCACGGCCAGGGACATCGGCCCGGCGAGCAGGTCGGCGGCGAGGCCGTTCACGTCGTCCAGCGTCACCGCGTCGACCCGGGCCAGCAGCTCGTCGACCGGCATGAGGTTGCCGTAGAGCAGCTCGCCCTTGGCCAGCCGGCTCATCCGGGAGCCCGTGTCCTCCAGGCCGAGGACGAAGGAGCCCTTGCTCATCCCCTTGCCCCGGGCCAGCTCGGCCTCGGTGATCCCCGCGGCGGCCACCCGCTGGAGCCCGGCGCGGGTCAGGTCCAGCACCTCGTCCACCTTGCCCGGCGCGCAGCCGGCGTAGACGGCGAACAGGCCGCTGTCGGCGTACTGGCTGGCGTAGGAGTAGACCGAGTAGGCCAGGCCGCGCTGCTCGCGGATCTCCTGGAACAGCCGGCTGGACATGCCGCCGCCGAGCACGTTGTTGAGCACCCCGAGGGCGAAGCGCCGCTCGTCGGTGCGGTCGATGCCGGGGCAGCCGAGGATGACGTGCGCCTGCTCGGTCTCCTTCGGCTCGACCAGGGTGGCGGCCGGCCTGGTCCGTACCGCCGGGGTGGCCGGCCGGTGGGCGGCCGGCGCGGCCGGGTCGGTGTCCAGCGGGGTGCCGCGCAGCGCCTGCCGGACCAGCTTGACCACGGCGGCGTGATCGAGGTTGCCGGCGGCGGCGATGACGATCTGCGGCGCCGTGTAGCGGCGGCGGTAGAAGCTCTGGATCTGCCGCCGGGTCATCGGCGTGACCGTCTCCTCCGTGCCGGAGATGAGCCGGCCGAGGGGATGGTCGCCGTAGACGGCGCGGGCGAACAGGTCGTGCACCTCGTCGCCGGGCTCGTCGTCGTGCATGGCGATCTCTTCGAGGATCACCCCGCGTTCGGTCTCCACGTCGGGTGCGGCCAGCACCGAGTCGGCGACCAGGTCGCACATGACGTCGATGGCCAGCGGCAGGTCCTCGTCCAGCACGCGGGCGTAGTAGCAGGTGTATTCCTTCGTGGTGAAGGCGTTCGTCTCGCCGCCCACCGCCTCGATCTCCGAGGAGATCTCCAGCGCGCTGCGCTTGTTGGTGCCCTTGAAGAGCAGGTGCTCCAGGAAGTGCGCGGCGCCGGCCTGCGGCCCGGTCTCGTCGCGGGAGCCCACCGCCACCCAGATGCCGAACGAGACGCTGCGCATGGCCGGGATCGCCTCGGTGAGCACGCGCAGGCCGCTGGGGAGCACGGTACGGCGGACGGTGCCGCCCAGCGGGTCGTCGCTGAGGGTGCGGGTGATCGCCCGGGCGGCTCCGCCCGCGGGGCGCGCGACCCCGGACGACGTCACCCCCCGTCGAGCCGCCGGGGAGGACGAACGCCGGGTCCGACTCACGAGGAACCTGCTCTCAGTTCGACAAGGGGTGGGTGGTGCGGTGATGACGAACGGGGCCGGCCGGGTGACGCCCCTGGGGGCGTCACCCGGCCGGTAGGTGGATCAGCTGTGCCGGGTGCGGCGCCGCGGACGGCCGTCGCCGCCGCCCTCGCCGCCGCCCTCGCCGCGCTCCGGACCCCGGCCGCCGCGCTCGCCGCCGCGCTCACGGTCGCCGCGGTCCCGCGGGCCGCGGTCGCCGCCGCGGTCCCGGCCGGCCGGACGCTCGCCGCCCTCGGCCTCGGCCGCGGCCGGCGCCTCGGCGCCCTCCGGGCGGACCTTGTCCAGGTAGATCTTGCCGCGGGCGTCGATGTCGGCGATCTCGACCTCGACCTTGTCGCCGACGTTGAGGAAGTCCTCGACCTTCTCGACCCGCTTGCCGTCGCCCACCTTGGAGATGTGCAGCAGGCCGTCGCGGCCCGGCAGCAGCGAGATGAAGGCGCCGAACGCGGCGGTCTTCACCACGGTGCCGAGGAACCGGTCGCCGACCTTCGGCAGCGTCGGGTTGGCGATCGCGTTGATCCGCTCGACCGCGGCCTGGGCCGACGGGCCGTTGGTCGCGCCGACGTAGATGGTGCCGTCGTCCTCGATCGAGATCTCGGCGCCGGTCTCGTCCTGGATGGCGTTGATCGTCTGGCCCTTCGGGCCGATCACCATGCCGATCTTGTCGACCGGGATCTTCACGGTGGTGACCCGCGGGGCGTAGTCCGACATCTCGGCCGGTGCCTCGATGGCCCGCTGCATCACGTCGAGGATGGTCTGCCGGGCCTCGTACGCCTGCTGCAGCGCGGCGGCCAGCACGTCCGACGGGATGCCGTCGAGCTTGGTGTCGAGCTGCAGCGCGGTGACGAACTCCCGCGTGCCGGCGACCTTGAAGTCCATGTCACCGAACGCGTCCTCGGCGCCGAGGATGTCGGTGAGCGTCACGTACTGGGTCTTGCCGTCGACCTCGTCGGAGATGAGGCCCATGGCGATGCCGGCGACCGGCGCCTTCAGCGGCACACCGGCCGAGAGCAGGCCCAGCGTCGAGGCGCAGACCGAGCCCATCGAGGTGGAGCCGTTGGAGCCGAGCGCCTCGGAGACCTGCCGGATGGCGTACGGGAACTCCTCGCGCGACGGCAGCACCGGGATCAGCGCGCGCTCGGCGAGAGCGCCGTGGCCGATCTCACGCCGCTTCGGCGAGCCGACCCGGCCGGTCTCACCCGTCGAGTACGGCGGGAAGTTGTAGTTGTGCATGTAGCGCTTGCGGTTCTCCGGGGACAGCGTGTCCACCATCTGCTCCATGCGCAGCATGTTCAGCGTGGTGACGCCCAGGATCTGGGTCTCGCCCCGCTCGAACAGCGCCGAGCCGTGCACCCGCGGCAGCACGCCGACCTCGGCGGTCAGCGGGCGGATGTCCCGCGGGCCGCGGCCGTCGATGCGGACCTGCTCGCGCAGCACCCGGTTGCGGACCTCGGACTTGGTCAGCGACCGGAAGGCGGCGGAGAGCTCCTTCTCGCGGCCCTCGAACCGGCCGCCGAGCTCCTCGGCGACCTTGGCCTTGACCCGGTCCAGGGCCTCCTCGCGGTCCGCCTTGCCGGCGATCTTGAGGGCCTCGGCGACCTCGGCGCGGGCCACCTCGGCCACGGCCTCGTACGCGTCGTCGGAGTAGTCCAGGAAGACCGGGAACTCGGCGACCGGCTTGGCGGCCACCTCGGCCAGCTCGCTCTGCGCGCGGCACAGCTCGCGGATCGCCGGCTTGGCGGCCTCCAGGCCGCTGGCCACGATCTCCTCGGTCGGCGCGGTGGCGCCGTCCGAGATCAGGGCCACGGCGTTCGGCGTCGCCTCGGCCTCGACCATCATGATCGCGACGTCGCCGTCCGGCAGCGCCCGGCCGGCCACGACCATGTCGAAGGTGGCCCGGGCCAGCTCCTCCAGGGTCGGGAAGGCCACCCACTGGCCGTCGACGTGCGCGACGCGGGTCGCGCCGATCGGGCCGGAGAACGGCAGGCCGGAGAGCTTGGTCGACATCGAGGCGGCGTTGATGGCCACCACGTCGTACGGGTGCTGCGGGTCGAGGGCCAGCACGGTCTCGACGACCTGGACCTCGTTGCGCAGGCCCTTGACGAACGACGGGCGCAGCGGCCGGTCGATCAGCCGGCAGGTGAGGATCGCGTCCTCGCTGGGCCGGCCCTCGCGGCGGAAGAACGAGCCGGGGATCCGGCCCGCGGCGTACATCCGCTCCTCGACGTCGACGGTCAGCGGGAAGAAGTCGAACTGCTCCCGGGGCTGCTTGCCGGCGGTGGTGGCGGAGAGGACGACCGTCTCGCCGAGCTGGGCGATGACGGAGCCGGCGGCCTGACGGGCAAGCCGGCCGGTGGAGAAGGTGATCTCGCGGGTGCCGAAGGACCCGTTGTCGATCACGGCGGTGCGGGATTCGGTGCCGAGGTTGGTCTCGGTCATGTGCTGTGGTGCTCCTTCGCGTCGTCGGCCCACGACACGGGGAACTGCTCAGGCGGCCGGTCTTCGATCGAAGCGCCCGGGTGGCCGGCATGATGCCGGGGTGCCCGGGGGCCACTACCGGAGACCGGTGCGCTGACCGGTTCCCTCTCGGTCGGTCGCGTGGCCGGGTTCTTCTGGTGGTACCGAAACGGGGGAGCGGCCGCGTGGCCACTCCCCCGTCACGTCATCGGCGCAGGCCGAGCCGCTCGATGAGCGACCGGTAGCGGTTGATGTCCTTCTTCTGGACGTAGTTGAGCAGCCGGCGGCGACGGCCGACCAGCAGCAGCAGCCCGCGGCGGCTGTGGTGGTCGTGCTTGTGCACCTTCAGGTGCTCGGTGAGCTCGGCGATCCGCTTGGTGAGGACCGCGACCTGCACCTCCGGCGAACCGGTGTCGCCCTCGGCGGTCGCGTACTCCGCACGGATCTTGGCCTTGGCTTCCTGGTCGAGCGCCATGTTCTCCCTGTTTCGTGGAACGGTGGATGAGGTCCGGATCGGTCGGAGTGACCGGGAAACGGACCGGTTCCTCGCACCCGCGGCGTCGTGCAGGCACGCGAGGCCCCACGTCGGTCAGCCGACGTCCCCGCCAGCCTACCAGCCCGGCCGGGAACCGCCCGGTGAAGGGCCGCGAAGCGGCCGGTCGGCGCGCTCAGCCGACCGCTCGGCGGGTCCGCTCCACGTCCTCGGCCATCTGGGCCAGCAACGGCTCGATCGCGTCGTATTTCCGCTGTTCGCGCAGGTGCGCCACGAAGTCCAGGGCCAGCCGCTCGCCGTAGAGGTCGCCCGTGAAGTCCAGCGCGTACGCCTCCACCCGGCGCTCCCGGCCGGAGAAGGTCGGGTTGGTGCCGATGGAGACCGCCGCCGCGAGGGGCTCCCCGCCCCGGCGGACCAGCCGGGCCGCGTACACCCCGTCGGCGGGGATGGCCGCGTACCGGTGGGTCAGCAGGTTGGCCGTCGGGTAACCCAGCTCACGCCCGCGCTGGTCACCACGGACCACCACGCCCTCGACCCGGTGCGGGCGGCCCAACGCGGCGGCCGCCGCGGCCACGTCGCCCGCGTCGACGCAGGAGCGGATGTACGTGGAGGAGAACACCGTGCCCGCCTCGGCGACCAGCGGGGCGCCCGCCACCCCGAAGCCGAAGGTGCGGCCCAGCCGCTCCAGCAGCGCCACGTCCCCGGCCGCCCGGTGCCCGAACCGGAAGTTGTCGCCGACCACCACGAGCGCGGCGTGCAGGTGCTCGACCAGGACGTCGTGCACGAACGCCTCGGCCGGCAGGCGGGAGAACTCCGGGGTGAACGGCACCACGCAGAGCACGTCGACGCCGAGCGCCTCGATCAACTCGGCCTTGCGGGCCGGCTCGGTGAGCACGGCCGGGTGCGAACCAGGGCGCACCACCTCGGCCGGGTGCGGGTCGAAGGTCACCACCACCGACTTGACGCCCAGTTCGCGGGCGCGCGCCACGGCGTGGCCGATGGTGGCCTGGTGGCCCTTGTGCACGCCGTCGAAGACGCCGATGGTGACCACCGAACGTCCCCAGCCGCCGGGCGCCGCCTCGTACCCCCGCCACCGCTGCATGCCGCTCCTCCCCTGTCCGCCCGCGCCGTCAGGCGGGGGCCAGCACGATCTCCGCGCGGGCCCGCCCGTCCCGCTCGCTGACGATAGCGATCAACCCGCCGCCCGGGCCGAAGACCGCGTACGGCCCGGCGATGCCCGCCGGGTCCAGCGGCCCGCCGTGGGAGAGCACCCTGGCCTCCTCCGGCGTGGCGTCGCGGCGCGGGAAGAACCGGCCGGCGGCCGCGTCCAGCGGCAGGTTCACCACGTCCGGCGCGCGCTGCTCCAGCGCGTCGAGGGTGGCCGCCTCGGCCAGGGTGAACCCGCCGACCGCGGTGCGGCGCAGCGCGGTGAGATGGCCGCCGACCCCGAGGGCCAGGCCCGCGTCCCGGGCGATGGCCCGGATGTACGTCCCGGACGAGCAGGTGACGTCCACGTCGACGTCCACCACGTCCGGGACGTCCCGGCGGATCGCCAGCACGTCCAGCCGCGAGATGGTCACCCGGCGGGCCGGCAGCTCGACGCTCTCCCCCTCGCGCACCCGCTTGTACGCCCGCTGCCCGTCGATCTTGATGGCGCTGACCGCGCTGGGCACCTGGTCGACCTCGCCGGTGAGCGCGGCGAGCGCCGTGCGGACCGCGTCGTCGGTCACCGTGCCGGCCGGGGTGGTGGCGATCACGTCGCCCTCGGCGTCGTCGGTGACCGTCGCCTGGCCGAGCCGGATCGTCGCGGTGTAGCTCTTGCCGGCGCCGATCACGTAGGTGAGCAGGCGGGTGGCGCGGCCCACGCCGATCACCAGCACGCCGGTGGCCATCGGGTCCAGCGTGCCGCCGTGCCCCACCCGCCGGGTCCGGGCCAGCCGCCGGATCCGGGCGACCACGTCGTGCGACGTCATGCCGCCGGGCTTGTCGACCACGATCAGACCGTCTGCGCTCACGACCGCCAAGCCTGCCAGACGGCGGGATCGGCCCTGCGGGGGATACCGCCCCGATCGCGCCGGGTGTCAAGATCATGCGCCCCGCACCCCCTCCTGCCCCGGAAAGCACGATGAGCAGCGACGACTTCACCCCCGAGCCACCGCGGCCCGACCGGCCCGCCAGGGGCGGCCCCGAGGAGATCCCGGACTGGGTGCGCCAGCTGGAGCGGGAGATCCGGCTCGGCCCGGCCGCCCGGCTGCGCATCTGGTTCGGCCGGCACGCCCGCGGCCTGCGCCTCGGTGTCGGCGCCGTGCTGGTGCTGGCGCTGCTGGCGTACCTCGGCGCGGCCGGGTACCGCTACGCCCAGCGCCCGTCCGACCCGCCCCGGGCGTACCCGACGGTGAGCCCGCCCGCCGGCATCCAGGCGACCACCGCGGCGTCGCCGCCCCCGGCCGCCGGCCCCTTCGACGGCACCCCGGCGAGCGCCTTCCCGGAGGGCGCGGCCGGGATCACGCTGCCCGCGGCGAAGGCGACCGGCGGCTTCACCGCGAAGCAGGTGT
The DNA here is from genome assembly GCF_055586885.1 of Micromonospora sp. NPDC048907. Taxonomy (NCBI): domain Bacteria; kingdom Bacillati; phylum Actinomycetota; class Actinomycetes; order Micromonosporales; family Micromonosporaceae; genus Micromonospora; species Micromonospora sp. NPDC048907. Next base: position 311,744 of record NZ_JBVJHI010000006.1, on the reverse strand, counting down.
CCGCCGCGCTCACGAAGATCCGGACCGCCCTGGTGACCGCCCGGCTCGACCGCGCCTTCATGACGGCGAAGGACCGGGAGCCTCTGCTGCGCCAGTTCGCCCCGGACGCCCGCCGCCACCTCCGCGAGGACCTCAGCGACGCGGAGTTCGCCACCCTCGCGACCCGGCTCCCGCCCGGCGCCCGGCTGCTGCCCGACCAGCCCCGGGTGAAGGGCCGGGTCACCTACCGGGCGACCCGGGACGACCAGGGGATCCGGGTGCTCCGGGTGACCACCAACTTCGTCTGGGCGTACGCCTTCCAGAGCCCCCGGGTCGTGCCCGGCGACGGGGTGGTGGTCGTACACGACACCCTGGTCTGGGAGGTGCCCCACCCGGACGACGTCCGGTCCCGGGACAGCGGTCTCTGGCTCACGGACAGCCGCGCGTACAGCGCGAACGTCGACTGCGCGGCCTCCGACCGGGGACTGCTCGACATCGGCACGGCACGCGACGGCAAGCCGCTCGCCACCCCCACGCCGGACCCCGACTCCCTGTACGACCCCGACCGCTCGCTGGACATCCCGGACGACTGCTGACCCGGCACGTCCGACTCCCGGCCGGCAGCTGCCGGCCCGCGCCGTCCCCCACCTCCACGAACCGCTGGGAACCGAGATGACCTACCAACCCCCGAGCCCCGACCCCGGCCGCCCCGACCAGCCGTACCCGCCCGCCGACGGTCTGGGGACCGTTCCCGACTGGCTCCGCCAGCCGGCCGGGGCGGTCGAGCCGGACCGCTCCGACCGGTGGCGCATCTGGCTGGGCCACCACTCGGGCAAGCTGATCGGCGGCGTGGCGGCCCTGCTGGTGCTCGCCTTCTTCGGGCTGCTCGCCACGGGCGGCTACCTGGGCGTCAAGCGCTGGACGGCGGCGCCGGCGGCGTACCCGACGATCAGCCAGCCGGTCGGCGAGCAGGCGGTCTCGTCGGCGTCACCGCCCCCGGCGGCCGGCGCCTTCGACGGCACGCCGGCCGCCGACTTCCCCGAGGGGGCGGCCGGGATCGCCCTGCCCGCCGCGAAGCGGACCGGGCCGTTCACCGAGAAGCAGGTGGCCACCGCGCTGACCAAGGTACGTAAGGCACTGGTCACCAGCCGGCTGGACCGGACGTTCATGACCTCGAAGGATCCGGACCGGCTGCTGCGCCAGTTCGCCCCGGACGCGCAGGCCAACCTGCGCGAGGACTTCACCTCCGACGCCTTCGCCACCTACGCCACCCGGCTGGCGCCCGGCGCGCGGATCACCACGGACCAGCCGCGGGTGAAGGGGCGGATCAGCTACCGGGCCACGAAGGACGCCCAGGGCATCCGCATCCTGGAGATCACCAGCAACTTCGTCTGGGCGTACGCCTTCCGGACCAGCGGCGGGCTGCCCGGCGACGGGGTGGTCGTGGTGCACGACACGGTGGTCTGGAGCGTGCCGCACCCCGGCGACGTGCGGAGCGGCTCCAACGGGCTCTGGATCGAGAAGGCCGACTCGTACGGCTCCAACATCGACTGCGCGGCGTTCGACAAGGGACTGCTCGACGTGGGCAGCCCCACCTACGGCGGCCCGGAGGACCCGGATCCGGACGCCGTCTTCGACCCGGACCGCACCCTCGACGTCCCGGACACCTGCTGAGTCGACCCCGGGCACGGGGTCGCGGCGTCGACCCCGTTCCGGCACACTGCCGCCACCCTCGTCACCCCCACCCGCAAGGAGTCCCGATGAGCACCACCCCGCCGTCGCACGAGCACCGTCCCCGGGTCGACCTGCCCGAGTGGATGCGGAACCCGGAGCCGCCGCGGCGCACCCTCGGCCGCCGCCTCTCGGACTTCGTCGACGGCGTGCCTCCGCTGGCGGCGGCGCGCCGCCGGCTCTGGGCGTGGCGGGACCGCACCCGGTTCAGCGAGCGGCACCCCGCACTGTCCGCGATCGTGTCCTTCGTGGTGGTGGCCGTGGTGGCCACCGCCCTGGTGGTCGGCACGCTCTACCTGCTCAACAAGATCAGGAACCATGAGGTCTGACGCGCCGGTTCCGGTGCGACGATCAGCCGCCAACCCCTTCGTACGCCTTGGGATGCCCGATGACCACTGAGGACGAGACCACCCCCCCGGCGGATCCGCACCGGTACGAGGTCGCCACCCGCGGTGACGCCGCCCGGCTACCCAGCTGGATGACCGGCGAGGACGCGGCGACTCCGCTCACCCGCGGGGAGCGCATCCGGCTCGTGTGGTCCCGGGAGCGCGGCAAGCGTCACGTCGCCTGTGTCGCGTTGCTCGCGTTGGCACTTCTCGGCGCCACGGCCACGCTGGGTCACGTCGCGGTCGACCGCATCCGGGCCGGCACCGCCCCGCCGACGGCCTCTCCCACGCCGTCTCCGGTGCCGCTGAGCCAGGTCGGCGAGCCGCGGGACCTCTTCGCCGGGAGCGCCGCGGCGGACTTCGCCGCTGGCGAGGAGGCGATCGTGCTGCCCCGGGCCGCCGCGACCGGACCGTTCTCCGCCGCGGAGGTGGCCGCGGCCCTGACCCAGGTCCGCAGGGCCGTGACGGCGGCCCGCCTCGATCCGGCCATGCTCGCCGGCGACCCGGCGCCGTTCCTGGCCCTCCTCGCACCGGACGCCCGCACGGAGCTGGCGCGCGACTTCGACGGCAACACCTTCCTGAACTACGCCACCCGGATCGGCTCCCGTGGCGAGGCCGAGGAGGTCAGGGCCCGGGGGACGATCCGCTACCGAGCCACCACGAACGGGAACGGCGTCCCGGTGCTGGAGATCACCACCGCCTACGCCTGGGTGTACGCGTTCGACGTGCCGCGCACCACGCCCGGCCAGGCTGGTCTGGCGGCCATCCGGGACGAGGTCGTCTGGCACGTCCCCCGGTCGGACGGGCTGCCCGCCGCGCAGCGCGGGCTCTGGCTGGTGTCGGCGCGGGCGAGCACCAGCAACGTCGAGTGCTCCCGGCTCGCGGAGGGCTTCCTCACGGTGTACCCGTGGATGGGCGGGCCCGGCTCGTTCAAGCCCTGCTGAGGGAACTGAGGGCTACCGCGTCGGGCGACAAGGTGGGACACTCGGTGACATCTCGCCCACTCCTGACCGGGGGCCGCGATGACCGAGGATCGGCCGGACTCCGCACCACCGCGCCAGCCCGCCGCGCCACCGCGCCAGCCCGCCGCGCCGCGCCAGCCCGCGGCGCCGCCGGGCCAGCGGCACGGACCGCCGCCGGCGGCGGAGTGGCAGCGCTGGTCGCCGCCCGGCGCGGGTGATCCGGGCCGCGACGGCGGGTTGCGGGGCTGGCGCAGGCGGCACCCCGGCTCGCTGCTGACCGGCGTGACGGCGCTGCTCGTGCTCGCCTTCGTCGGGGTGGTGGGCGGCGCCATCCTGGTGTCGATGCCGTCCGCGCGCGGGCGGCCGGTGGTGTTCCCGACGTTCGGGCCGCCGTCCGCCACGTCCGCCGCACCGGCCACCACGTCCGCCGCGCCACCCCGGGCGCCCGGCCCCTTCGACGGCACCCCGGCCGCCGGGTTCGCGCAGGGGCAGGCGGGGATCGTGCTGCCGGCGGCGAAGCGTACCGGCCCGTTCACCGCGAAGGAGGTGGCGGCCGCGCTGGCGAAGGTCCGGCCGGTCCTGGTGACGGCGCGACTGGACCGCCGGTTCATGACCACGGAGGACCCGGAGCTGCTGATCCGGCAGTTCGCCCCCGACGCCCGCGCCGGCCTGCGCAGGAGCTTCGCGTCCGACGCCTTCGCCGCGTACGCCACCCGGCTGGCGCCCGGCGCCCGGCTCACCGCCGACCAGCCCCGGGTGCGGGGCCGGATCAGCTACCGGGCCACCACGGACGCCGACGGCGTCCGGATCCTGGCGGTGACCACCAACTTCGTCTGGGCGTACGCCTTCCGGTCCAGCGGTACCCAGCCGGGCGACGGGCTGGTCGTCGTGCACGACACGGTGGTCTGGAGCATGCCGCATCCCGACGACGTCAAGCGCGGCTCGGAGGGGCTGTGGGTCGAGGACGCGAACTCGTACACCGCCAACGTCGACTGCGCGGCCTTCGACAAAGGGCTGCTCGGCCCGGGCACGCGCGGCTTCGGCGGCCCGGACGGCCCGGACCCGGACGCGGTCTTCGACCCCGCCGCGACGCTGGACCTCCCGGACACCTGCTGAGCCGGTCGCCCGGGACGGCCTGGCGGGGCCGCGACGGCCCGGAGGGCGGTCAGCGGACCGCGCCGACCACCGCCCAGCCGCCGGAACGCAGCCGCAGCAGCAGGGCGACCAGCCGGAGCACCACGAACAGGGTCAGCCCCGCCCAGATGCCGCCCAGCCCGAGGTCGAGCCCGTAGGCCAGCCAGATGGCCGGCAGGAAGCCGCCGAGCGCCGCCACGATGGTCAGGTTGCGCAGGTAGCGCACGTCTCCCGCGCCGATCAGCACACCGTCGAGCGCGAACACCACGCCGCCGATCGGCTGCAGCGCCACGAACCAGGGCCAGGCCACCATGGCCTGCTCGCGTACCTGCGGATCGGAGCTGAACCACGACGGCACCAGGCCGGCGCCGGCGGCGATGAGCACCGCGAACGCCACGCCGCAGAGCCCGCCGAGCAGGGCGATCCGCCGGGCGAGGGCGCGGGCCGCCCCGGCGTCGCCGGCGCCGAGCGCCGCGCCGATCAGGGACTGCGCGGCGATCGCCAGGGCGTCCAGCACCAGGGCGGTGAAGAACCAGAGCTGCACGGCGATCTGGTGCGCGCCGACCGCGGCGGCCCCGAACCGGGCGGCCACGGCGGTCGCGGACAGGAAACTGGCCTGGAAGGCGACGCCCCGGATGAGCAGGTCCCGGCTGAGCGTCAACTGCTGGCCGATCAGCCGGGGCCGGGGCCGCAGCGGGACCCGCTCGCGGACCAGGGCCGCCGCGAACAGGCCGCCGGAGATGGTCTGCGCCACCGCGTTCGCCACGGCCGAGCCGGCCAGGCCGAGCCCGGCCGGATAGACCAGCAGCGGGCAGAGCAGCGCGGAGAGCAGGTTGGGGCCGAGCACGAAGAGCAGCGGCCGGCGGGTGTCCTGGATGCCGCGCAGCCAACCGTTGCCGGCCGCCGCCAGCAGCAGGCCGGGCGCGCCGAGCGCCGCGATCCGCAGCCAGGTCGCGGCGGCGTCGGCCACGTCGCCGGTGCCACCGGCGAGGGTACGCGCCAACCACCCGCCGCCGACCTGCATGGCGAGCGCCACCAGCACCCCGACGCCCAGGGCGAGCCAGGACGCCTGCACGCCCTCGGCCACCGCCGCGGCCCGGTCCCCCGCGCCGAACCGCCGGGCCGACCGGCCCGTGGTCCCGTACGCCACGACGGTGCCCAGCCAGGCGGTCAGCGTCAGCACGGTGCCGCCGATGGCGAGCGCGGCGAGCGGGACCCGGCCCAGGTGCCCGACGACGGCCGTGTCGACCAGCACGTAGAGCGGCTCGGCCGCGAGGACCACGAGGGCCGGCAGGGCGAGCGCGGCGATCCGCCGGGCCGTGGCGGAGGGGGCGGCGGGCGCGACAGTCTGACTCATCGCCGCCGATCCTGGCACGCACCTCGTAAGGCCCGCAACCCCACCCACTACTTACCGGGCGGCGCCTGTCGCGACGATCATGAAGTTAGCGGCGGTGTGGATCTCCGAATCTGCCGCCAACCTCATGATCACCCCGGAGGGTGGGGGTGGGATGGCGGGGTGGGCGGAGTGGCGGTGACGTCGTGGATGCGGCGTCACCGCCGGGCGGCCACCGTCACTGGCGGGTGTCCATCGAGGTCTGCAGTGCGCGGCGCATCTGCTCGCGCGCCTCGTCGGTCGTGTTCTCGGGCTGCGGCTTGCGCTTGGACGCCATGGGAGTTCCCTTCCCGGGTGCGGGCCACCGAACACGGCGGCCCTCATGGGCGCCGACGGTCCCACCCGGCGCGACCTTCGCCGCACCGCGACGTGGAGTCGTCGGCCTGCTGAGCGCCGGCGGTGCGGTCCGGGATCACCGGAACGGCTCGCTGGCAGCGTGTGCCCGGGTCGGTCTGACCCTGGGGGGAGGCGGCACCGGGTGTGGCGCCACCGCCCCGTGACCTGCGCCGAAGCACCGGCCCTCACCCAAATTAACGTTCACTTTCCACATGCTGCCCACTGTTCCCGCAATGCGGACAGCAGAGAATGCGGCCGCGGCGTGCCTCAGCGGGCCAGGAAGTGCCAGCCCAGCCACCACCAGAACCCGAACAGGCCGATCCGGCCGACCGGCACCGGCCCGACCTCGTAGCGCATCACGAAGGCACAGACGTCGGCCAGGGACGGGATGCGCGAGCCCTCCCGCCGGGCGGCCCACTCGACGGCCGCGAAGAGCAGCAGCGCGGTCAGGAAGCCGCCGATCGCCACGGTGCGCATCATCGGCGGACCAGCCCCCAGAACGCGGTCAGCCAGGTGAACCAGGCCGCCGAGCGGACCAGATGGTCCTCCAGCATCGGGTCGGCCAGCCGGGAGAACGTGGGGAACTCGTCCCCCACCGACAGCACGAAGGTCGCGCCCTCCAGGACGCCGAAGACGGTGACCGGCAGCAGCCACCAGAGCGCGCCGGGCGGCAGCCGCCGGGGCGCCGGCCGCCGGGGCGGCACCCGGTTGCTCAGGCCGACCCAGATCAACGCCCCACCGGTGCCCAGCGTGTAGAGGTTGGCCGCGGCGGAGAAGGACGGCAACTGCCCGCCGACCAGGGAGAGGCAGACCAGCACCGGCACGGAGACGACCGGGCGGTCCCAGGCCCGGGGCGCCTCGACGGTGAGCTCACGGGGGTGATCCATCACCCGATTGTCCCCAGCGTCACGGAACGCGGAAAGACCGGCACGCGTGGGAGTCGTCTCCGGGGTGCCCGCCGTCGAGGTGGTTCAGGCCGCCAGCAGCGCGCCGGGCAGCTCCACCCGGATGCGCTCGACCACCTCGTCGACCGTGCCCCGCCCGGTGAATCCGGCGGCGAACCGGTGCCCGCCGCCCCCGAGCGCCATCGCGACCCGGCTCACGTCCACCGCGCCCTTGCTGCGCAGGGAGACCGCCCACTCGGCGTCGCCGGACTGCTTGACCACGCAGCTCACGTCCGCCTCGGCGGTGCAGCGCACCGAGTCGATGAGGGCCTCCAGCACGTACGCCGGCTGGTCGTGCCGGGCCAGGTCCTCGCGGGTCGCGTAGGTCCAGACCAGCCCGCGCCCGGCGGCGGCCGCCGGTTCCAGCCGCGCCCGGCCCATCACCTCGCCGAAGAGGCGGACGGCCCCGAACGGCCGGGTGTCGAACACCCGCCGGGAGATCTCCCCCGGCCGGATCCCGGTGGCCAGCAGCCGGGCCGCCATCTCGTGCACGGCCGGCGTGGTGGCCTCGAAGCGGAACGAGCCGGTGTCGGTGCTCAGCGCCACGTAGAGACCGGCCGCGATCTCCGCGTCCAGCGCCACCCCGAGCCGGTCCAGCAGCCCCAGCGCGACCACCGAGGTGGCCGCCGCGTGCGGATCCACCAGCTGGATGGTGCCGAACCCGGTGTTCGAGGCGTGGTGGTCCAGCACCAGCGCCGTGCCCGCCTTGTCCAGCCGGCCGACCAGGTCGCCCAGGCGCGACTCGCTCGCCGCGTCGAAGCAGATCACCAGGTCCGGATCCGGGTACGCGTCGTCCTGCGCGACCAGCAGCTCGGACCCGGGCAGCCAGCGGAACGGCTCGGGCACCTCCGGCGGCCCGGGAAACGTCGCCTGGAGCTGCCGTACGCCGAGCCGGCGCAGGCCCAGCCCGAACCCGAGCATGCTGCCGAGCGCGTCGCCGTCCGGGTTGACGTGGCAGATGAGCAGCACCCGCGCGGTGGCGGGGAGCCCGCGTACCGCCGCGACGGCGGCCGCCCAGTCGGTGTCGGTCGGGCCGGCCGGCGGGCCGCCCCCGGCGGAACCGGTCACCGGCGGTCGCCGCCGCGCGGCTCCTCGTCCCCGGTCTCGTCGGCCTCGGCGTCCTCGGTGTCGGCGTCCTCGTCCTCGTCCTCGACCCGGTAGGGCTGGGCCTCGCCCGCGTACTCGGCCTTGGCGGCCAGGCGCTGCACCTCGGCGTCGGCGTTGCGGGCCGCCGCGAGCAGGTCGTCGATGTGCTTGACCTGGTCCTGCACGTCGTCGAGGACGAAGGTCAGCGTCGGCGAGTGGCGCAGCCCGAGCGCCTTGCCGACGGTGCTGCGCAGCATGCCCTTGGCGCTCTCCAGCGCGGCGGCGGTGCTGGCCTGGGCCGCCGCGTCGCCGAGCACCGTGTAGAAGACCGTGGCGTCGCGCAGGTCGGCGGTGATCCGGGCGTCGGTGATGGTGATCATGCCGAGCCGGGGGTCCTTGATCTGGCTCCGCACCACCGACGCGACCAGTTCACGGACGCGCTCCGCGTGCCGGCGAACCTTGGCCGGATCCGTCATGTCCCCCACCTCCAGGGCTTCCTGCTACCTACGACGGCTCCCGCCCGGCGCGCCTGACGGCACTGCCACGACCTGGAGCCGTCGGCCGGGACGACGGCGCGGCGCCGCCGGTCCGACCGCTCAACATCCCGAACATTACCCGCGCGATCGCCGCCCCCGCGCGGGGCCGCCACCGGCCGGCCACCGGCCGGGTCAGTCCTCCTCGCCGTGCAGGCGGCGGTGGACCGACAGCAGCTCGACCTCCGGCCGGGCGGCCACCAGCCGCTCGCAGGAGTCGAGCACCTCGCGGACGTGCGCCGGCTCGGCGGCCACCACGGCCACCCCGATCTGCGTACGGCCGTGCAGGTCGAGCGCCCCCACCTCGGCGGCGGACACCTCGAACCGGCGCAGCGCCGCGACGATCGGCCGGACGTACGACCGCTTGGCCTTCAGGGACCGGGAGTCCCCCGGGAGCAACAGGTCGAATTGCGCGGTTCCGGTATACACGGCGAGCAACGGTACGGCAGGAGCACTCCCCCGGTCACCCGCTTTCCGGCGGCGGCTCCACGTCGCCGCGCGCCGTCAGGCGAGCCGCGCGCCGGTCGTCTTCGCGGCGACCGCCACCAGCACGTCCCGCTCGATCGCCTGGTCGACCCGGTGTGCGAGGTCCCGCCAACCGGGCCCGTCCAGCACCCGCAGGCCGGCGTCGGCGAGCACCGCTTCGGCCGCGGCCCGCGGGGCCACGAGCGTGTTCCAGGACAGCCCCAGCGCCCCGCCCGGGCGCAGCAGCTCCCGCCAGACCGGCACGGCGGCCGTGAGCAGGTCCAGCGGGCTGCGGGACAGGCCGGTCCCGGTGCGGCTGCCGTGCGCCACGCCGTACGGGGCGTCGGTGACGATCACGTCGGCGCACTGGGGGCGGAGCACCTCGCGGGCCCGAGTGGTGTCGGCGTGCAGCACGGTGACCCGCTGGGTCGCCCCGGCCCGGTGCGCGTCCCGGGACGGCGCGACGACCGCCTCGAAGCGCCGGCCCACGAGCCGGCGGTCCCGCCGCACCGGCACCGTCTCCGCCGTGTGCTTGAGGCGCTTGCGGCGCAGCCAGGTACGCAGGAACGCCGCGTAGGCGTCCACGTCCTTGCCGTCGTGTTCCACGCCGATGCCGTCGTAGCCGTACATGAGCGCCTGGTTGAGCGTGGTGCCCCGCCCGCACAGCGGGTCGAGCACCACGACCGGACCGTCCAGCATCCGGGGCGCCGACGCCGACGCGAGCACGGTGACGTTGAGCAGCAGCCGGGTGAACTGCTCGTTGGTCTTGCCGGCGTACTTCGGGATGGTGACGAGGTCGGAGTCGTACCGGGCCAGAGGGTGCAGCGGCACCGGCCGCAGGAGGTCGTCGCTCACCCGCTCGAAGAGCGCGTACGCCGCCGACAGGTTCGCCAGGTGGGCCAGGTCCCGGGCGCCGAGGCCGGGTGCCGGGACCGAGAAGGTCAGGTACTCCACCCCGCCGATCCGCTCCACCTCGGCGTCGGCCGGCGCCGCGTCGAGCATCCCCGACCCGGCGAACACGGCCAGCTCCGCCCGGGCCAGCCGCCCGGCGGCGTCGGCGTAGACGCGGTTGGCGGAGGGGGCGAGGAGCAGCGCGTACCTGGGCACGCCCGAGATTGTCGCAGCCTGCGGAAACGGCGACGGCCGGGACCCGCGGGGCCCCGGCCGTCGCCGTCGTTCACACCGCTCAGGCGCGCGGCTTCTCCCGCATCTCGAAGGTCTCGATGATGTCGCCGACCTGGACGTTGTTGAAACCGCCCAGCGTCAGACCACACTCGAAGCCTTCGCGGACCTCGGTCGCGTCGTCCTTGAACCGCTTCAGGGAGCTGATCGTGAGGTTGTCCGCCACGACCGCCCCGTCCCGCAGCAGCCGCGCCTTGGCGTTGCGGCGGATGAGGCCGGACCGGACGATACAGCCGGAGATGTTGCCGATCTTGGACGAGCGGAAGACGTCGCGGATCTCCGCGGTGCCCAGCTCGACCTCCTCGTACTCCGGCTTGAGCAGCCCCTTGAGCGCGGCGTCGATCTCCTCGATGGCCTGGTAGATGACCGTGTAGTAACGGATCTCCACGCCCTCGCGGTCGGCGATCTCACGGACCTTGTTGGCGGCCCGCACGTTGAAGCCGATGATCGTGACCGCCTCGGACGAGGCGCTCGCGAGCATGACGTCGCTCTCGGTGATCGCACCCACGCCCCGGTGGATGATCCGAAGCTGGACCTCCTCCGGGATGTCGAGGTTGAACAGCGCGTCCTCGAGGGCCTCCACGGAACCGGAGACGTCGCCCTTGAGCACCAGGTTGAGCGAGGTCTTCTCGCCCTCCTTGAGCTGCTCCATGAGCGTCTCGAGAGTCGCCCGGCCGCGGGAGTTGGCGAAGGACGCCGCCCGCCGCCGTGCCTGCCGCTGCTCGGCGATCTGCCGCACGGTCCGGTCGTCCTCGGCGGCCAGGAAGGTGTCACCCGCACCCGGCACCGTGGTCAGACCCAGCACCATGACCGGACGCGCCGGCCCGGCCTCGTCGACCGGCTTGCCGTTCTCGTCCAGCATGGCCCGGACCCGGCCGTGCGCCCCACCGGCGACGATCGAGTCGCCCGCCCGGAGGGTGCCCTTCTGCACCAGCACGGTCGCCACCGCGCCACGGCCCTTGTCCAGGTGCGCCTCGATGGCGACACCCTGCGCCGGCCCGTCGATCGGAGCGGTCAGCTCCAGCGACGCGTCGGCGGTCAGCAGCACGGCCTCGAGAAGCTCCTCGATGCCGATGCCGGGCTTGGCCGCCACGTTGACGAACATGGTCTCGCCGCCGTACTCCTCGGCGACCAGGCCGTACTCGGTCAGCTGCTGGCGGACCTTGTCCGGGTTCGCCTCGGGCTTGTCGACCTTGTTGACCGCGACCACGATCGGCACGTCCGCAGCCTTGGCGTGGTTGAGCGCCTCGATGGTCTGCGGCATGACGCCGTCGTCGGCCGCCACCACCAGGATCACGATGTCCGTCACCTGGGCACCACGGGCACGCATGGCGGTGAACGCCTCGTGACCCGGGGTGTCGATGAAGGTCACCGCGCGGTCCTCGCCCTCGTGCGGGACGTGGACCTGGTAGGCGCCGATGTGCTGGGTGATGCCACCCGCCTCGCCGGCCACGACGTTCGCCTTGCGGATCGCGTCGAGCAGCTTGGTCTTACCGTGGTCGACGTGACCCATGACGGTCACGACCGGCGCACGGCTGACCAGGCGCTCCGCCGCCACCTCGGCGTCGAGGTCGATGTTGAACTGCGCGAGCAGCTCACGGTCCTCGTCCTCGGGGCTGACGATCTGCACGTCGAAGCCGAGGTGCTCACCCAGCAGGAGCAGGGTGTCGTCGGAGCAGGACTGGGTCGCGGTCACCATCTCGCCCAGGTTGAACATCTCCTGGACCAGCGAACCCGGGTTGGCGTTGATCTTGTCGGCGAAGTCCGACAGCGAGGCGCCACGGGACAACCGGACGACCTGACCCTGACCCCGGGGAGCACCCGAGGACATGGTCGGGGCCGACAGGTTGTCGAACTCCTGTCTGCGCTGCTTCTTCGACTTGCGACCACGGGTCGGCCGGCCACCGGGACGCCCGAAGGCACCCGCGGCGCCACCGCCACGGCCACGACCGCCACCACCCGGACGGCCACCGCCGCCGGCCGGGGCACCCGGGCGGAAACCGCCACCGGGAGCGCCACCGCCGCCGCCGGGACCGCCGCGGTAACCACCGCCGCCGCCACCGCCGCCGGGACCGCCGCGGTAACCACCGCCGCCGCCACCGCCACCGGGACCGCCGCGGAAGCCACCGCCGCCGCCACCGGGACGACCCGCGCCGCCGCCGGGACCGCCACGCCCGCCACCGGGACCGCCGGGGCGACCCGTGGTCGGCCGCTGGCTCGGCATGGAGGCCGGGCTGGGCCGGGGCGGCATGGAGGCCGGGCTGGGCCGCGGCGGCATGCCCGCCGGGCTCGGCCGCGGACCGCCGGCACCGGCGGCCGGGGGCCGCTGCTGCTGGCCGCCCTGGATGCCGAACGGGTTGTTGCCGGCGCCGCGCGCCGGCGGACGACCGCCCGGTCGGGCACCCGGGCCCGGGGTCGGGCCACCGGGACGGCCGGCGGCCGGGGCACCCGGACGCGGCGGCACCGCGTTCGGGCCCGGACGCGGCCCCGGACGGGGACCACCCTCGGTCGGGGGCTCGCGGCGGACGTTCTCCCGCTGCTGCTGGCGGGCGGCCTGCGCGGCCTTGACCGCGGCCTCCTGCTCAGCCTTGAGGGCGGCGGCGCGCGCCTCGGCGGCCGCCACCTCGATGTCGTGCGCGCTCGCCGGCTTGGCGACCGGGGTCGCCGGCTGCGGCGGGCTGGGGACCGGGCCCTTGGGCTTCGGTCCAGGGGTCGGCGCGGCCGGCCGCCGCGGCGGCATCGGCTTGGCCGAGACCCGGGGGGCGCCCGGGGTCGGGGACGGCGTCGGGGTCGTTGCCGGGCTCGGGGCGGCCGCCGACGGGGCGGCCGGCGCCGAGGAACCACCGGCGGACGCGACGAATGCGCCACGCAGCCGTCGGGCGACGGGCGCCTCGACGGTGCTGGACGCGGACTTGACGAACTCGCCCATCTCCTTGAGCTTGGCGAGAACGGTCTTACTCTCGACCCCGAGCTCCTTGGCGAGCTCGTGTACGCGGGCCTTTCCTGCCACTGCACTCCTCACTCCGAGGTCGTGCGGGCAGCACCCGCAGCGACCTCACTCGTGCACTTGAAGCCTGGTCATTTCAGGGACTTCATCGTGTGCTCATGTCGGTCGTCCTACCTTGCTAGCGACCCTCGACCGGTCGGGTTGACCGGTCGTCGGGGTTTGCGCGTCAACGTGCTCCGCGAGCGCACCGTGGTCGGGGACCCCGGTGAGGCGCAGTGCCCGCCCGAAGGCGCGGCGCCGCACCGCCTGCGCGAAGCAGGCCGGATCCGGGTGCATGTTCGCTCCCCGACCCGGCAGTCTGCGAGCCGGATCAGGCCGGAGGCTGTAATGACCAGCCTCGTCACCGATCGCGACGATTCGCAGCAACTCGCTGGCCGGCGCTCGCTTCCGGCAGCCCACACAGGTGCGCTCCGGCAGCGCGCGTCGTGCCACTGGAGGAAGTCTACCCCTAGCTGCTCGAGATCGCGCCGCCCGCCTCGGGAACGTGATCAGCTCCGCCCCGGCCGGCCGTCCCGCTCTGCTCCGCGTCGGAGCGGATGTCGATCCGCCAACCGGTCAACCGGGCCGCAAGCCGGGCGTTCTGCCCTTCCCGCCCGATCGCCAGCGAGAGCTGGAAGTCCGGCACGGTCACGCGGGCCGTCCGGCTGGCCAGGTCGACCACCTCCACCCGCAGCGCCTTGGCCGGGGAGAGCGCGTTGCCCACGAAGGTGGCCGGGTCGTCCGACCAGTCGATGATGTCGATCTTCTCGCCGTGCAGCTCGCTCATCACCGCGCGGACCCGCTGGCCCATCGGGCCGATGCAGGCGCCCTTGGCGTTGACCCCCTGGGCGGTCGAGCGCACCGCGATCTTCGTGCGGTGACCTGCCTCACGCGCGATGGCGCCGATCTCCACGGTGCCGTCGGCGATCTCCGGCACCTCCAGGGCGAAGAGCTTCTTCACCAGGGCCGGGTGCGACCGGGACAGGGTGATCTGCGGACCGCGCATGCCCTTGGCGACGTGCACCACGACGCAGCGGATCCGCTCGCCGTGCGCGTACCGCTCGCCGGGGACCTGCTCGGACTGGGGCAGGACGCCCTCCAGCTTGCCCAGGTCGACGCTGACGATGCCCTTCTCGGACCGCGCCTCGTGCGCCTGCACCACGCCGGTCACCAGGTCGCCGTCGCGGCCGACGTACTCGCCGAAGTGCACCTCGTCGGTGGCCTCCCGCAGCCGCTGGAGGATCACCTGCTTGGCGGTCATGGCCGCGATCCGGCCGAAGTCGTGCGGGGTGTCGTCCCACTCCTGGACCACGCTGCCGTCGGCGTCCACCTCCTGGGCGTACACCGAGGCGGCCCCGGTCTTGCGGTCGATCTCCACCCGGGCGTGCGGCTCGGCGCCGTCGGTGTGGCGGTAGGCGGTCAGCAGCGCGGTCTCGATCGCCGCGAGGATCGTGTCGAACGGGATCTCCCGCTCGCGCTCCAGGGCGCGCAGCGCCGCGAGGTCGATGTTCACCTCTCCTCGTCCTCCAGATCTTCGTCGTCGTCGATGTCGGTGTCGTCACCGAAGTCCTCGTCGGCCACCTCGTCCAGGCGGGTGAACTCCACCTGGACCCGGCCGGGGCCGAGTTCGGCGTACGGGTGCTCCGCACGGCCGGCGTCGGTCTCCAGCGCCACGCGCTCGTCGTCGGCGGCGGCGATCCGGCCGGTGACCTGCCGGTCCCCCTCGGGGCCGTGGACCGTCACCTTGACCAGCCGGCCGGCGTTGCGCCGCCAGTGCCGGGGCAGGGTGAGCGGGCGGTCCACGCCGGGCGAACTGACCTCGAGCTGGTACTCGCCGGCCACGATGTCGCCGCCGGCCTCCTCGGCGGCGTCCAGCGCCGCCGAGACCGCCCGCGAGACGTCCGCGACGGCGTCCAGGTTGATCCCGCCGTCGGCGTCCACGATCACCCGGACCACGTGGCGGCGGCCGGCGCGGGACACGGAGAGGTCCTCCAGGTCGTAGCCGGCGGCGGTGACCACCGGCTCGATCACCTCGCGCAGCCGGGCCCGGCGGGCGTTCAGGTCGCCGCGGGGTGCGCCGCCCCGGTCCGCGCCACGGGGGCCGTCGGACCGGCGGGGGCGCCCCGAGGGCCCCGTCGGCCGGGTGGCACGGCCACGCTGCGTCATTCGGCGCACCTCTCTGCTGTTGCCACGGGCCCGCGGGTCCGTCGTGTCACTGCTCGGGCGGACCGGTCGGGCCGCCATGCCGGCACGCCACCGGGGCGTTCGCGCCCGGTGGCTGCGCAGAGCGTAACGCGCGGGCGGGGCGGCGGCCCCGGCGGCGCACCGACGCCACTGGCCCACAGGGCGGCGGAGATGGTGTTGACTTGTCCGGTGGCGACCGGCAGAACGACATCGGATCAGGGCGCACCGGGGCATTCCCGGCGGGCGCTGCTGCGCGCCGGGGCACTGGTGGCGCTCGGCGGCGCGGCCGTGCCGCTGACCGGCTGTGATCTTTTCGACCGCGGCGACGAGTCCCGACCCCCCGACCCGCTGGAGCCGCTGGCGGCCGAGGCCACCGCGCTGGAGGCCCGCTACCGGGCCGCCGCCACCGCCGTCCCGGCGCTGGCCGAGCGGTTCACCGCGATCGCCGACGCGCACCGGGCGCACGCCGAGGAGCTGCGCAAGGTCATCGGCCGGCCGGCGCCGTCCGGCAGCGCCGCCGCCACCCCGCCGGAGGCCGCCGCCGACCCGGACACGGTCCGGACCGAGCTGCGGCAGGCCGAGCAGGAGGGGCGGGACAACGCCGCGAAGGCCTGCGCCGCCGCGCCCGCCGAGCGGGCCGCGCTGCTGGGGTCGATCGCGGCGGCCCGGGCGACCCACCTGGAGGCGTTGACGTGAGCCCGACCAGCGGCCCGGCCCAGGCCCTCGGCGACGCGCTCGCCGCCGAGTACGCGGCGATCTGGGCGTACGGGGTGATCGGCGTGCACCTGACCGGGACGGCCCGCTCCGCCGCCCGCGCCGCCGAGGCGGCACACCGGTCCCGCCGGGACGCCCTCGTCCTCCAGCTCAGCTCCGGCGGCGCTCAGATCCCCGCCGACCGGGCCGGCTACGCGCTGCCGTACCCGGTGACCGACCGGTCGAGCGCGCTCAAGCTGGCCGTCGAGGTCGAGGAGCGGGCCGCCGGGCACTGGCGGGCGGCGCTCGCGCACACCACCGGGGCGGACCGGAACAGGGCGCTCGCCGCGCTCACCGACTGCGCGGTGCGGGCCACCCGCTGGCGCCGCACCGCCGGGGTGACCCCGGTCACCGTGCCGTTCCCGGGCCGGCAGGCCTGAGCCGAGGCGCCGGTCACCCGGCGGAACCCTGCGGTTGCGGACCGCATACCAGGTATGCATACTCCACGCCATGTCCATCCGCCACGGCCTGCTCGCCCTCCTGGAGCGCGGCCAGATGTACGGCTACCAGCTCCGCTCCGCGTTCGAGGAGTCGACCGGGTCGACCTGGCCGCTGAACATCGGGCAGGTGTACACCACCCTGGCCCGGCTGGAGCGCGACGGCCTGGTCCGCTCGCTGCCGGAGAGCGACGGCGGGCAGCGGCCGTACGAGATCACCGACGCCGGGCGGGCGGACCTGGCGCTCTGGTTCGCCACCCCGATCAGCCGGGCGGACCGCCCCCGGGACGAGCTGTCGATCAAGCTGGCCCTGGCCCTCACCACTCCCGGCGTGGACGTCCGCTCGGTGGTGCAGACCCAACGCAGCGCCACCATGCGGGCCCTGCAGGAGTTCACCCGGTTGAAGTACGCGAGTGACAAGCCGGAGGATCTGCCCTGGCGCCTGGTGCTGGACGCGATGATCTTCCAGGCCGAGGCCGAGGTGCGCTGGCTCGACCACTGCGAGACCAGCCTGGTCCGCCACCGTCCGGCGCCGAGCCGCCCGGCCACCCAGCCGGAGGCGGTGGACCGGGCCGACGAGACGGCCCGCCGGTGACGGCAGGAGGTGGGCTCATGAGCGGCGTGCTGGAGCTGCGGGGCGTGCACCGCACCCACGGCGCCGGCGAGGCGGCCGTGCACGCGCTGCGCGGGGTGAGCCTCACCGTGTCGGCAGGCGAGCTGGTGGCCGTGATGGGACCCTCCGGCTCCGGCAAGTCCACACTGCTCGCGCTGGCCGGCGGGCTGGACCGGCCGACCGGCGGGGACGTGGTGGTCGAGGGCGAGCCCCTCGGCGGCCTGTCGGCCCGCGACCTGGCCCGGCTGCGCCGCCGCCGGATCGGCTACGTCTTCCAGGACCTGAACCTGCTCGGCAGCCTCACCGCCGTGGAGAACGTGGCGCTCCCCCTCGAACTGGACGGCGTCGGCGTCCGGGCGGCGCGCCGGTCGGCCCTGGCCGCGCTCGCCGAGGTGGACGTGGCCGGCCTGGCGGACCGGTTCCCCGACCAGATGTCCGGCGGCCAGCAGCAGCGGGTGGCGATCGCCCGGGCCCTGGTCGGCGAGCGCCGACTGGTCCTCGCCGACGAGCCCACCGGCGCCCTGGACTCGCAGGCCGGCGAGGCGGTGCTGCAACTGCTGCGCCGCCGGGTGGATGAGGGCGCGGCCGGGGTGCTGGTCACCCACGAGGCGCGCCACGCCGGCTGGGCGGACCGGGTGGTGTTCCTCCGCGACGGGGTGCTGGTGGACTCGACGGCGCCGCTCGTCGGCGTGGAGCACCTGCTCAGCGGCAGCGGTCGGTGAACCGGGGCCGGGTCGCCGCCGCGCTCGGGTCGTGGCGGACCGCGCTGCGGATCGCCCGGCGGGAGGCCCGCCGGGCGCGCCGGCGTACCGCGCTGGTGCTCGTGATGATCGCGCTGCCGGTGCTCGGGCTGACCTTCGCCGCGGTGAGCTACGACATGGCCGAGCTGACCCGGGCCGAGCGGATGGACCGGCAACTCGGCGGGGCCGACGCGATGCTGCGCTGGATCGACCTGAACGCCATCGCCCAGGACGCCTGGGGTGAGGGGTCCTGGCCGGTCGGGGGCGATTCGGTGCCGCCGACCCGCCCGGTGACCACCGACGAGGTCCGGGCACTGCTGCCCGCCGGCAGCCGGCTCACCCGGGTGCGCCTGTGGGTGCCGTTCGACGTGCGGATCGACGGCAAGACCACCTCGTTCGACGCCCGCGCCGTCGACCTGACCGACCCGCTCGCCCGGCCGCTGGCCACCGTCCGCGAGGGCCGGCGGCCCAGCCGCCCGGACGAGATCGCGGTGAGCCGGGCCGCCCTGCGCCGGCTGGGCGCCCGGCTCGGCGAGCCGGTGCGGACCGTCGACGGCACGACCTACCGGGTGGTCGGGGTGGTGGAGTTCCCGGACAACCTGCGGGAGGTGGTCGCGCTGCGGCCGGAGATCCCGCCCGGCCCTCCCGGCACGTCTGACGAGAGCTGGCTGGTGGATCTGCCCGGGCCCGTCGACGCGGCGCTGGCCGACCGGTTGAACGCCCACGGGATCCTGGTGTCCGCCCGGACCCCGCTGCCGGGCCGGGAGGAGATGGCCACCGGACCGAACCTGCCCGACGCCGAGGAGACCGGCAACACGGTGCTGGTCGGCGGGCTCGGCCTGCTGGAGGTGGTGCTGCTGGTCGGCCCGGCCTTCGCGGTCGGCGTCCGCCGCCGGCGGCGGGACCTCGCCCTGGTCGCGGTGGCGGGTGGGGACGCCGCGCACCTGCGCCGGATCGTGCTCGCCGACGGGGTGGTGCTCGGGGCGGGCGGGGCGGCCGTCGGGCTGCTGCTCGGCGTCGGCGCCGCGTTCGCCGGCCGCCCGCTCGTCGAGCAGTACCTGATGCAGGCGCGCTTCGGGGCGTACCGGGTCTTCCCGACGGCGCTGGTGGCGATCGTCGCGGTGGCGGTGCTGGCGGGCGTGCTGGCCGCGCTCGCCCCGGCCTGGACGGCGGCCCGGCAGGACGTGGTGGCCGGGCTGGCCGGCCGGCGGGAGCCGCCGCGGCCGGGGCGGCGCTGGCTGGTGCTCGGGCTGCTGCTCACCGTGGCCGGGGCCGCGCTGGCCGCGTACGGCGCCACCCGGACCGCGCCGACCGGGGTGCTGGCCGGGGTGGTCCTGGGCGAGCTGGGGCTAGTCTTCTGCACCCCGACGCTGATGGGGGTG
This sequence comes from Micromonospora sp. NPDC048907, assembly GCF_055586885.1. Classification (NCBI taxonomy): domain Bacteria; kingdom Bacillati; phylum Actinomycetota; class Actinomycetes; order Micromonosporales; family Micromonosporaceae; genus Micromonospora; species Micromonospora sp. NPDC048907. The sequence continues at coordinate 292,518 of NZ_JBVJHI010000006.1, read as the reverse complement.
CTGGCCCGCACCGGCCGGCTGCTGCCGCTGACGCCCCGGCTGGCGCTGCGCGACGCGAGCCGCAACCGCTCGTCGGCCGCGCCGGCCATCTCCGCCGTGATGGCGGCGGTGGCCGGCAGCGTGGCGCTCGGCGCCTACGTGGCCAGCGACGACGCCCGGCAGCGGGCGGCCTGGCAGCCCGGCCTGCCCCCGGGGCACGTGCTGCTCGAGCGCACCGACGGGCCGGCCACCGGCGCGCTGCCCCCGGCGGCGGAGGTGGCCGACCGGGTCCGGGCGGTGCTGCCGGGCGCCACCGTGGTCCCGCTCGCCGCTCCCGAGTGCGCCCGGCCGGCGGACCCCGAGGACTACTGCGTCGCCACGGCGGTGCGCCCGCCCGAGCAGCGCTGCCCGTACGACCCGATGAACACCGGTCCCGCGGCGGCGCGGACCGACCCGCGCTGCGTCCGGCCGTTCCGCGAACCGAGCGACCTCTACCTGCCGGCCATCGTGGACGACGGGACGGTGTTGCCCGCGCTCACCGGCGCCCCGGCCGAGGAGGTGGCGGCGGCCCGCCGGACGCTGGCGGCGGGCGGGGTGGTGGTCACCGACCCCGGGCAGGTGGTGGACGGCCGGGTGCGGGTGGAGGTCACCCACGGCTCCGGCGAGCTGGCCGGCGGGGGCACGCTGCCCGGGTACGCGCTGCGCGGCGGCCTGCCGGTGGACCGGCTGGTGGTGTCCCCGGCGGCGGCCGCCACGCTCGGCCTCGTGCCGGCGCCGCTGGGCTACCTGGTCGACACCGCCGACGCGCCGACCGACCGCCAGCGCGACGCCCTGGCCGCCGAGCTGAGCGGTGTCGCCCCGCTGGCGGTCCGGGTGGCGGTGGCCGGACCGCCGTCGGACCAGCGCCCGCTGCTGCTCCTGCTGGCCGGCGCCGCCGGCATGATCACGCTGGGCGCGGCAGCGGTGGCCACCGGCCTCGCCGCCGCCGAGGGCCGCCGGGACCTGTCCACGCTCGCCGCGGTCGGCGCCGATCCCCGGGTACGCCGGTTGCTGTCACTCTGCCAGGCCGGGGTGATCGCGGTGCTGGGGTCGGTGCTCGGCATCCTCGCCGGCCTCGGCTCGGCGGCCATCATCCTGGTCTCGCTGAACCGCCGGTACGCCCAGTCCTGGCCGGTGGAGCCGCCGTACCCGCTCGTGGTTCCCGGGTCGACGCTGACCGTGCTGGTGGTGGTGCCGCTGGTGGCCATGGTGGGCGCGGCCCTGCTCACCCGGTCGCGGCTGCCCGTCGAGCGCCGGCTGGACTGACCGCCCTCGATCCGGCCGGGGGGTGTCGCGGGCCGGATGCGAGCGGCACACTGGGCGGGTGTCCGCCGTGCAGTCCCTCACCCGTCGTCTCGGTCACCAGAAGTGGTTCGCCGCCACCATGCGGCTGCTCGTCCCCGCCGACCGGCTGGTCGGCCGGCTCACGAAGGGGCGGGTGGTCGCCTTCGGGCTGGTGCCCTCGCTGGTCCTCACCACCACCGGCCGCCGCTCCGGCAAGCCGCGCAGCAACCCCCTGCTCTACGTCCCGGACGGCGACGCCTACGTGGTGATCGGCTCGAACTGGGGCCAGCAGCACCAGCCCGCCTGGTCGCTGAACCTGCTCGCCCAGCCGGCCGCCGAGGTCGACGTCAAGGGGCGCCGCGTTCCGGTGCGCGCCGAGCCGATCAGCGGCGCGGAGCGGGAGCGGCTGTTCGCCCGGCTGGTCGACGAGTGGCCGGCCTACCGCACCTATGTGGAGCGGGCCGGCGGCCGGGAGATCCGGGTGTTCCGGCTGGTCCCGACGGGCAAGCGGGCCGCCTGACCGTCGGGCGCGGCGTGCCGGCGGGCCCGGTCCGGCTGGCTAGGGTGGTGGTCGGTCGACGCGCGCCGGGCCGCCGCCGGGCGGGCCGCGCGCGGAACGGAGGTGGACCGTGGAAGCCGGCGGCGCCGAGCTGGACACCGACCGCTACGTGGACGATCCCCGCTGGCGGGTCGCCGAGCGGGTGAGCGACGCGGCGCTGCGCCGGTTCCCGGCGGACGTCCTCGCCGTGGCCGTGCACGGCCCGCTCGCCCACGGCGACGACGACGGCGGCGGCAGCGGCGAGGTGGGGCTGCTGGTGGCCACCTACCGGCCGGGCGGCGGGCCGTCCCCGGCCACCCGCCGGGTGGACGGGGTGCTTGTCGACCTCACGGTGGCCGGGGCCGACGACTACCTGCGGCAGGCCACGGCGATCACCGCGCTCTGGCCGCTCACCGCCGACCGGTACGTGACCACCCGCGCCCTGCACGATCCGACCGGCTGGCTGCGCACCCTCCGCGACGAGCACCTGGCCCGGCTGGCCCGGGCCCGGCCGGCCGAGTTCACCGCCGCGGCCCGTCAGGCCTGGTACCGGGGCAGCGCGGCGCACGCCCGGGCGCTCCGGCTGGCCGAATGGTACGAGACGGACCCGGCGCTGCTCATGCTCGGCGAGGCCCGGCTGGCCGCGGCCACCGTGCAGGGGCTGCTGAGCCGCACCTACTTCCGCGACCCGGGCGACGCGGTGCGGCGCACCGGCCTGGCCGGGGCGGACATGACCGAGGTGGGCACGGTGTTGGCCCGCCAGGCCGAGGAGCTGGCCGCCCGGGGCCGCCCGGTCGACGGCACGGTGGACGACCTCCTCGGCGGCTAGGCCGGCCCGGGGCCGGTCAGCCGATCCCGCCCTGGACGCCGATCAGGGCGCCGACCAGGTAGGTGGCGCCGGCCGCGAGGGAGCCGAGCAGCAGCTGCCGCAGCCCGCTGGTCCACCAGGTGCGGTTGGTGAACCGGGCCACGATCGCACCGGCCACGAAGAGCCCCACCCCGCCGACGGCGAGCGCCAGCGCGAGGCTGGTGAAGCCGAGCAGGTAGCTGGCCAGCGGCACCAGCGCGCCGACCGAGAAGCAGAGGAACGAGGAGATCGCCGCCGCCCACGGGCTCGGCTGCTCGTCGGGGTCGACGCCCAACTCCTCCCGGACGTGCACCCGCAGCGCCTCCTCCGGGTTGCGCCGGACCGCCTCGGCGACCTGGGTGGCCAGGTCCCGCGGCAGCCCCCGGGCCACCCACGCGTCGGCCAGCTCGCGGGCCTCCGCCTCCGGGTGCCGCTCCAGCTCGCGCCGCTCCTTGGCCACCTCGGCGGCCACCTGCTCGTTGGCCGAGCGGACGCTCGTGTACTCGCCCAGCCCCATCGAGATGGCGCCGGCCACCAGCCCGGCCGCGCCGGTGAGGACGACGCTGCGCGGCGAGACCCCGCCGCCGCCGACGCCGGCGATCAGCGCGATGTTGGTGACCAGCCCGTCCATCGCCCCGAACACGGCCGGGCGGAGCCAGCCGCCGGACACGTCCGCGTGGTGCGCCTCGCGCAGCGCCGCCGGGGTGTCGGTCACGGCAGCGTGAGGATCTCGTGGCCGTCGTCGGTCACGACGATGGTGTGCTCGAACTGGGCCGTCCACCGGCGGTCCTTGGTGACCACGGTCCAGCCGTCGTCCCACATGTCGTACTGGTAGGTGCCGAGGGTGATCATCGGCTCGATGGTGAAGGTCATCCCGGGCTCCATCACGTCGGTGGGGCGCGGGCTGTCGTAGTGCGGCACGTAGAGGCCGCTGTGGAAGGCCTCACCGATGCCGTGGCCGGTGAAGTCGCGCACCACGCCGTAGCCGAACCGCTTGGCGTACGACTCGATGACCCGGCCGATCACGTTGATCTGCCGGCCCGGGGCGACCGCCTTGATGCCGCGCATCATCGCCTCGTGGGTCCGCTCGACCAGCAGGCGGGCCTCCTCGCTCACCTCGCCCACGCAGAAGGTGGCGTCGGTGTCGCCGTGCACCCCGCCGATGTACGCGGTCACGTCGACGTTGATGATGTCGCCGTCCTCGAGCACCGTGGAGTCCGGAATCCCGTGGCAGATGATCTCGTTGAGGCTGGTGCAGCAGGACTTCGGGAAGCCCTTGTAGCCCAGCGTCGACGGGTAGGCGCCGTGGTCGCAGAGGAACTCGTGGACCACCCTGTCGATCTCGTCGGTGGTCACCCCCGGCTTGCAGTGCTCCCCGGCCAGCTGGGTGGCCTGGGCGGCGAGCCGGCAGGCCAGGCGCATCTTCTCGATGGTCTCCGGCGTCTGCACGTGCGAGCCGCGCCACTCCTGGGGACGCTTCTTGCCCACGTACTCGGGACGCGGGATGTCAGCGGGAACCGCTCGCCACGGGGAGAGCGTGCCTGGGGTCAGCGGCGCACGGACGGTCATGGCGCAAGCCTATCGCCGCGCTCCCGGTGACCCCCGCCACGGCCCGCTGGCCCGGGTTGTTGCCGCACCGCAAGGGCTGTGCCATTGTTGCTCCGTGGATCAAGGGGGCGCGCCGCCCGTCTTCTCCGCGACTGCGGAGATCGACGGTGATCAACTGCGCGTCCAGGTCTCCGGCGAGGTCGACATGGCGACCGCCGACACCATGTACCAGACGGTCCTGCGGCAGTCCGCCCGCCACGTCACGCTCGACCTGCGCGCGGTCACCTTCTTCGACTCGGCCGCGATCCACGCCGTGGTCCGGCTCGCCCAGCAGCTCCCCGGCGCGCTCACCGTGCTGCCGTCCCGGCAGGTGCGGCGGGTGCTGGAGATCTCGGGCCTGGGCGAGCAGGACTGGCTCACGCAGCCCTGAGCCCGCCGCCCGCCGCGCCCTCAGTCCGCCAGCCGGCGGCGCAGGACCAGCTCGGTGCCCGCGTCCGTGCGGGTCACGGTCATCTCGCCGAGCGCCTGGATCAGCGCCAGCCCCCGACCCCGGAAGGTCGAGCCGCTGGACTCCTTCCACCGGCCGCTGTCCCGGACCGTCGCGGTCACCGTCCGGTCCGCGATGGTCACCTCGACGCCGATCGTCGGCTCGGCCGGGGCGACCGGGTGCTCGATGGCGTTGGCGGCGGCCTCGGAGATGGCCACCGTCAGGTCGAACAGGTCGGTCTCGCCGACGTGGTGGGCGATGAGGAAGTCCTCCAGCCGCTTGCGCAGCACGCTGAGCCGGGTCGGGTCGGCCGGCAGCCGCAGCGCGAAGCGGTTCAGCTCGGTCGCCTCCAGCGCCAGCACCGCCACGTCGTCGTGCCGGGTCCGCCCGGCGACCCGCTCGACCACCGCGTCGACCAGGTCGGCCACGTGCTCGCTCCGGGTGGTCGCGTCCGACCGGAGCTGGCCGAGCCCGGCGTCGATGCCGGCCCGCCGGTCCTCGATCAGCCCGTCGGTGTAGAGCAGCAGCCGGCCGCCGGGGGCCAGCACGGCGTCGTCGGTCCGGTACACCGTGCCGGGGATGGCCCCGACCGGCGGCCCGAGCGCGCGGTCGTGCAGGAACACCGCGTCGTCCCCACGGATCAGCAGCGGCGGCGGGTGGCCCGCGCTCGCGTACCGCAGCCGGCCGGTGCGCGGGGAGAAGCGGAGGCAGACCACCGTGGCGAACGAGCCGCCCTCGGTGGAGCCGACCAGCCGGTTGAGCCGGGTCAGCGCCTCACCCGGGTCGTAGCCCTCCAGCACGTACGCCCGCAGCGCGTTGCGGAGCTGACCCATCGCGGCGGCGGCCCGCACCCCCTTGCCCACCACGTCGCCGATCACCAGCACCAACTCGTCGTCGGGGGTGCCGATCACGTCGTACCAGTCGCCACCGATCTCGACCTCGGCGCTGCCCGGCAGGTAGCGGCTGGCCACCACGGCCCCCGGAAGCTGCGGCAGCGTACGCGGCAGCAGGCTGTGCTGGAGGGTCGTGGCGATCCGGTGCTCGGCCTCGTAGAGCCGGGCGTTCTCCAGCCGCACGCCGACCAGCCGGGCCAGCTCGGTGAGTGCCGCCTGCTCGGTGCTGCCGCCCTCCCGACGCCAGACCCGCAGCTCGCCGAGCTGCTCGTCGGTGGTGCCGGTCAGCGGCAGGACCACCGAGGGCTCCGCGGAGGCGTCCCCGCCGCCGTCCGCCTCGTAGCGGGCGCCGGTGGCCGTGACCACCACCCGGGCGGCCTCGGCCAGGCCGAGCGCGTGCCGCGCGGCGACCCGCACCACCTCGGCGGTGGACCGGGCGGTGTTGATCGCCACGGCGGCGTCGGCGAGCGCCCGCAGCCGGCGGATGATCTGGCCGCGGAGCTGACCCAGCTCCACGTTGGCCCGGACCCGGGCGATCAACTCCTGGCTGGAGAAGGGCTTGGTGAGGTAGTCGTCCGCGCCGACCGAGAGCCCGGCGACCTCCTCGGCCGCGCCGGCCCGGGCGGAGAGCAGCACGATCGGCACTCCCCGGGTGGCCGGGTTGGCGCGCAGCGCGGTGACCAGCCCGAAGCCGTCCAGCCGGGGCATCATCACGTCGGTCAGCACCAGGTCGAACGGGGCGTCGAGGGCCAGCCGCAGCGCCTCCACGCCGTCCGGCGCGGTGACCACCTCGTACGCCGGGGACAGCAGCCGGCTCACGTGCTCCCGCAGGTCGGCGTTGTCGTCGGCGACCAGGATCCGGCCCGCGCCGCCCGGCGTCTCCACCGGCTCCGGCAGGCCGCCCGGCCGCGCCACCTCGTCGGTCCAGAGGGCGGTCTCTTCGACGTAGAGCCGGGCCTGCTCGGGCTCGGTCAGCGGCACCGGGGCGAGGGCGGCCACCCGGTCGGCGGGCAGGTGCGCGTACCCGAACGGCACCCGCACCGTGAAGGTGCTCCCCCGGTCGACGACGCTGTGCGCCTCGGCCGTGCCGCCGTGCATCTCGACCAGCTCGCGGACCAGGGCGAGGCCGATGCCGGTGCCCTCGTGGGTGCGGGAGCGGGCCCCGGGCACCCGGTGGAACCGCTCGAACACCTGGGGCAGCTCCTCCGGCGCGATGCCCACCCCGGTGTCGGTGACCTCCAGCACGGCGGCGCCGTCGCGGGCGTCGACCCGGACCCGGATCTCGCCGTCGAAGGTGAACTTGACCGCGTTGGACACCAGGTTGAGAACGATCTTCTCCCACATGTCCCGGTCGACGTAGACCGGCGCGGGCAGCGGCGGGCAGTCCACCACCAGGCGCAGCCCGGCCCGCTCGGTGACCGAGCGGAAGGTGCTGGCCAGCCGGGCGGTGTAGTCGGCCAGATCGGTGGGCTGGTAGCGGGCGGCCAGCCGGCCGGACTCCAGCCGGGAGAAGTCGAGCACGGTGTTGACCAGCTTGAGCAGCCGCAGCGCGTTGCGGTGCATCATGGCCAGCCGGTCGAGGTACGCGTCGGGCAGGGCGCGGTCGGCGAGCAGGTCCTCCAGGGGCCCGAGCACCAGGGTGAGCGGGGTGCGGAACTCGTGGCTGACGTTGGCGAAGAAGTTGGTCTTGGCGCGGTCGAGGGCGGCCAGCGCGGCGGCCCGGGCCCGCTCCTGCTCGTACGCCCGCTGCTTGCCGACGGCCCGGGAGATCTGGGCGGCGACCAGGTCGGTGAAGTGGCGGTAGTCGTCGGTGAGGGGCAGCCGGCGGGCCACCCCGAGCAGCAGCACACCGGCCGGCTCGTTGACGGCGGTGAGCGGCAGCAGCAGCGCCCGGTCGGCCGCGTCCGGCGGCACCGCGCCGAGGAGCTCCGCGGTGGAGACCCAGCGGGCCTGGTCCGGGGTCTCGCCGGAGCGGAGCGCCGGCGGCCCGCCGGTGACCCGGCCCGGGTCCAGCCCCCCGCAGCCGGCCAGCACCGGCGTGCCGGCCTCGTCGTGCAGCCAGACGGCGCTGAACGGCACGTCGGCCCGGTGCGCGTCGAGCACCCGGGCGGCCGCCCGGCCCAGCTCCACGGTGCTGCGCACGTCGGCCAGCTCGGTGCCCAGCTCGGCCAGGGCCCGTAGCCGCCGCTCGCCGACCACCCGCCCGGTGGTCTCGTTGACGAAGCAGAACACCCCGCTGACGCTGCCGTCGGCGTCCCGGATCGGGTCGTACGAGATGTCGAAGTAGACGTCCTCCAGGAAGCCGTGCCGGTTGAGCACGAAAGGGTGATTCTCGCCACGGTAGGGCGTCCCGGTGCCGTGCACGCCGTCGAGCAGCGGCCCGAGCACGTCCCAGGTCTCCGCCCAGTGCTGGCGCGCGGACTGGCCGAGGACCGCCGGGTGCTTGTCGCCGATGGTGGGCCGGTAGGCGTCGTTGTAGAAGGCCAGGTGGTCCGGGCCCCAGAACAGCACGATCTGGGCCCGCGAGGAGAGCATGGTGCTGACCGCGTGGGTGAGTGCGGGCGGCCAGCCGTGCGGGGCACCGAGCGGGGAGCTGGACCAGTCGAAGCCGCGTAGCCGCTCACCCATCTCGCCGCCGGCGGCGAACGCCGCGGTCAGCAGTGGAGAGAGTTGCGCCTCCCCGGTCCCCGAGGACGAACGATCAACGTCCCCGCCCCCCTGGGCCGAGCCCATGCAGCCTCCCGCGCCGGCCATGTCCACGACGACCGGCGCGATCACGCCGGTCGTCCCCGCCTACTACCCCGACGGACGAGCAACGTAACGCATGCCGCCGGTTGGACGCTGGTTACCTAGGCCTCATCCTGACGCAACCGGTGGCCGGCGGCGAGTCGAGCGGGCGCGGGGTCGGCCGGGGCGGTGCCGGCCGCCGCGTCGACCAGGGCGGTCACGGGTCGGGGATCGGCGTCGTTCTCCGGGTGCCACTGCACACCGAGCAGGAAGCGCCGCGCCGGATCCTCCACGGCCTCCACCACCCCGTCGTCGGCCCAGCCGGTCACGGCCAGGCCGCCCGGGTCGGCCACCCCCTGATGGTGGTACGAGTTGACCCGGTCCACCCCGGCCATCACGGCCCCGGCCAGGCTGCCGGGGGCGAACCGGACCGGATGCGACCCGTACACGCCGGGGGCGGGGCGGTGGCCGTCGTGCCCCACCACGTCCGGGAGGTGCTGGTGCAGCGTGCCGCCGTGGGCCACCGCGAGCAGCTGCATGCCCCGGCAGACGCCGAGCACCGGCAGGTCGGCGGCGAGCGCGGCGGTCAGCAGCGCCAGCTCGCCGGCGTCCCGGTCCGGCCGGCTCTCGGTGCGCGGGTCGGGCGTGGCGGCGTACCGCTCCGGGCCGACGTCGGCGCCGCCGGCCAGCAGGAGCCCGTCCAGCACCCGCAGCACGTCGGCGTCGACGTCGTCCGGCGGCAGCACCACGGCCCGGCCGCCGGCCGCGGTCACCGCCCGGACGTACGCCTGCGGCAGCAGCGCCGCCGGCACGTCCCGCCACACCGCCCAGCCGGCCGGCTCGACGTATGCGGTGACGCCGATCAGCGGCCGACTCATAGCGGTGTCACGTAGGCCCCGGTGATCCCGCCGTCCACCACGAACTGCGCGGCGGTCATGAACGAGGCGTCGTCGCTGGCCAGGAACGCCACCGCGGCGGCGATCTCCTCGGGGTTGCCGAACCGGCCCATCGGCACGTGGACCAGGCGGCGGGCGGCCCGCTCCGGGTCCTTGGCGAACAGCTCCAGCAGCAGCGGGGTGGCCACCGGGCCGGGGCAGAGCGCGTTGACCCGGATGCCCTCCCGGGCGAACTGCACCCCCAGCTCCCGGGTCATCGCCAGCACCCCGCCCTTGCTCGCCGTGTACGCGATCTGCGACGTCGCGGCCCCCATCAGCGCCACGAACGAGGCGGTGTTGATGATCGAGCCCTTGCCCTGCCGGCGCATGTGCGGGATGGCGTACTTGCAGCAGAGGTAGACGCTTGTGGTGTTGACCCGCAGCACCCGCTCCCAGGCGTCCAGCCCGGTCTCCAGGATCGAGTCGTCGTCCGGCGGCGAGATGCCGGCGTTGTTGAACGCCACGTCCACCCGGCCGTGCCGCTCGGCCACCCCGTCGAAGAGGTCCCGGACGGCCGCCTCGTCGGCCACGTCGGCGGCGACGAACTCGCCGGCCACCTCGTCGGCAGCCCGCTTGCCCGCCTCCGCGTCGATGTCCACGCAGACCACGCGGGCCCCCTCGGCGGCGAACCGCCGCACGGTGGCCAGGCCGATCCCGCTGCCCGCCCCGGTCACCACGGCGACCCGGTCCTGAAGCCGTCCCTGCATCTCACTCCTCCGTGCTGATGAACACGTTCTTGACGTCGGTGAAGGCGTGCAGCGCGTCGGGACCCAGCTCCCGGCCCAGGCCGGAGCGCTTCATCCCGCCGAACGGCGTCCAGTAGCGCACCGAGGAGTGCGAGTTGACGCTGAGGTTGCCGGACTCGACCGCCCGGGCCACCCGGACCGCGCGGCCCACGTCCCGGGTCCAGATCGAGCCGGAGAGGCCGTACTCGGTGTCGTTGGCCAGGCGGATCGCGTCCGCCTCGTCGTCGAACGGGAGCACCGAGACCACCGGGCCGAAGATCTCCTCCCGCCAGTGCCGGTCGGCCGGGGAGTCGGCGAGCAGCACGGTCGGGGCGTACCAGAAACCGGCGCCGTCGGGCCGCTCGCCGGTGAAGGCCACCTTCGCTCCGTCGACGTACCCGGCGACCCGGTCCCGGTGCCCGGCGGAGATCAGCGGGCCCATCTCGGCGCTCTCGGCGGCCGGGTCCCCGACCCGGAACCCGCGCACGGCCGGTTCGAGCAGTTCCAGGAAGCGGTCGTACACCGGGCGCTGGACCAGGATGCGGGAGCGGGCGCAGCAGTCCTGGCCGGCGTTGTCGAAGACGGCGGCGGGCGCGGTGGCCGCGGCCCTCGCCAGGTCGGCGTCGGCGAAGACGAGGTTGGCGGACTTCCCGCCCAGCTCCAGCGTCACCCGCTTCACCTGGGCGGCGCAGCCCGCCATGATCCGGGTGCCGACCTCGGTGGAGCCGGTGAAGCAGACCTTGCGGACCGCCGGGTGGGTGACGAACCGCTCGCCCACCACGCCGCCCTGGCCGGGCAGCACCGTGAACACGCCCTCGGGCAGGCCGGCGTCGAGGGCCAGCTCGGCCAGGCGGAGGGCGGTCAACGGGGTCAGCTCGGCCGGTTTGAGCACCACGGTGTTGCCGGCGGCGAGCGCGGGGGCGAATCCCCAGCCGGCGATGGGCATGGGGAAGTTCCACGGCACGATCACGCCGACCACGCCGAGCGGCTCGTGGAACGTGACGTCGAGCCCGCCGGGCACCGGGATCTGGTGCCCGGTCAGCCGTTCCGGAGCGCCCGCGTAGTAGTCGAGCACGTCCCGGACGTTGCCGGCCTCCCAGCGCGCGTTGCCGATCGTGTGGCCGGCGTTGCGCACCTCCAGCAGCGCCAGCTCCTCCCGGTGCGCGTCGACCACGGCCGCGAACCGCCGCAGCAGCCGCGCCCGGTCCCCCGGCGCCACCGCCCGCCACGTCTCGAAGGCCGCCGCCGCCCGCTCGACGGCCGCGTCCGTCTCCGCGAGCGAGGTGGCCGGCACCTCGCGCAGCGGCTCACCGGTCGCCGGATTGATCACCTGGGTCACGCGCCCCACCCTTCTCCTGGCGGCGCCCCGAGCGCAAGGTCAGAGGCGTTCGAAGCCACGCACCAGCTCCCAGTCGGTGACGGCGGCGTCGAAGGCGGCCAGCTCCACCCGCGCGTTGTTGGCGTAGTGGTCGACCACCTCGGCGCCGAACGCCTCCCGGGCCGTCTCCGAGGACTCCCACAGCCCGAGGGCGTCGCGCAGCGTGCCGGGCACCCGCTCGGCACCGGCGTCGTCGTACGCGTTGCCGCGGCACTCCTCACCCAGCTCCAGCTCCCGCTCGATGCCGTGCACCGCCCCGGCGACCAGCGCGGCGATCGCCAGGTACGGGTTGACGTCGGCGCCGGGCACCCGGTTCTCCACCCGCATCCCCTGGCCGTGCCCGACCAGCCGCAGCGCGCAGGTGCGGTTGTCGGTGCCCCAGCGCAGGGCGGTCGGGGCGAACGAGCCGGGCTGGTACCGCTTGTAGGAGTTGATGTTGGGCGCGAACAGCAGGCTGAACTCCCGCATGGTGGCGAGCAGTCCGGCCAGCACCCGCTGCCCGGTGACCGACAGGTGCGCCGGCCCGTCGCCGAGCATGGCCGAGCGACCGTCGCCGTCGCGCAGCGAGAAGTGGATGTGGCAGGAGTTGCCCTCCCGCGCGTTCGGCTTGGCCATGAAGGTGATCGACATGCCCTCCTGGGCGGCGATCTCCTTCGCCCCGTTCTTGTAGATGACGTGGTGGTCCGCGCAGGCCACCGCCTCGTCGTAGCGGAACGCGATCTCGTGCTGGCCGAGGTTGCACTCCCCCTTGGCGCTCTCCGGGGTCAGCCCGGCGCCGGCCATCTCGGTGCGGATCCGGCGCAGCAGCGGCTCCACCCGGGCGGTGCCGAGCAGGGAGTAGTCCACGTTGTACTGGTTGGCCGGGGTCAGCTCGCGGTAGCCGCGCCGCCACGCCTCCTCGTACGAGTCGCGGAACAGCACGAACTCCAGCTCGGTGCCCGCGTACGCGGTCAGCCCGTGTGCGGCCAGCCGGTCGAGCTGCCGGCGCAGGATCTGCCGGGGCGAGGCGACCACCGGGCCAGAGCCGTCCAGCCACTCCAGGTCGGCCAGCAGCATGACGGTGCCGGGCTGCCAGGGCACCCGGCGCAGCGTGGTCAGGTCGGGTCGCATGGCGAAGTCGCCGTAGCCGCGTTCCCAGCTCGACATGGCGTAGCCGTCGACGGTGTTCATGTCGACGTCCACGGCGAGCAGGTAGTTGCAGCCCTCGCTGCCGTGCGCGACCACCTGGTCCAGGAAGTAGGGGGCGTGGAAGCGCTTGCCCTGGAGGCGGCCCTGCATGTCGGTCAGCGCGAGCACCACCGTGTCGATCTCGCCCTCGGTGACCGCGACGCGCAGCTGTTCCAGCGTGAGCGGAGCTTTCCTCATCGGCGCGCCTCCATCACCAAGGTCTACTGGCAGAACCGGATCACCGTCAATGCCCCCTGCGGCCACCGTCGCAAACGCGATCGGCCGGGCACGGCAGCCGGTCAGCCGCGCTCACCGGGCGCGGCCGCGGTGGCGACCGGCTGCCGGAGGATCGTGCGCTGCTTCTCCGGTGCGACCCTCCGGAAGTCGCTGAGATAGATCTCGTGGTGCGTGCCGGCCATGCGGAACCCCTGCCCGGGGATGACCTCGTCGTGCAACTGGGCGAGCACGTCCGCCTCGTCGTCGAAGGAGCCGACGTGCAGGATCTGCACGCACCGCCCCTCGGACAGCGTCGCCAGCCGCACGTCGTCCAGCCGCGCCGGCCGGTTCTTCGCCCCGGCCTGCTCGACGGCGGCGCCGACCATGGCCCGGTCGAGCCAGTCCGGGACCATGAGCATCAACGTCCAGTCCCACTGCGACTTGTCCCGGGCCGCGGTGAAGGAGGCCATGTCCTCGGCCCACCACAGGCCTTCCAGGGGCGGGACGACGTAGTCCCGCCCGAGGTCCCGCTTGCTGGCGAACTTCAGCTTGTACGCAACGGGGTAGAGCGCCTCGACCGCCGCGGCGAAGGCGGGCGAGGTGTTGGGGTCGCCGTGGCCGTCGATCATGAGATAGCTCAGGTCGGGCACGTCCACCACCCGGAACCGGCCCGCTCGGGCCTGGTAGGCGTCGAGGGTCCTCTTGAAGTCGATCTTGTCCGTCATCGGGCACCTGGGCTCGGGGCGGCGAGCCACTGCCTTCCCGCCCGGAGGGCTGAGGGAGCACGGGAACCTCACGCGCCGTCCGCGGGAGGGGAGCTTGGTTGTACCCGACCCCTACGACACTGTGGGTCGCCGCCCCGCACGGGCGACCGGGTGCAGCGGCCGGCCCGGGTGACCCGCAACTCTTCCCAGGTCAGAGGCGTTTTTCCGAGCAGGAGGCCGCACCCGAGGGCCGACCGGAAACCGGATCACCGTCAACGTCCCGGGCGCGGTCCGGAACGAGCCCCGAGGAGTCCAGATGCGCCGGATCGTCGCCGCGGTCGCCGCCGTGCTCGCCGTCGGGACGGGCGTCACCGACGCCCGGGCGGACCGGCAGCCGCCGGCCGGGCGGGGACACCCGCCCGCCACAGCCCGCTTCGACTTCACGAACCCGCAGGTGGTCGCCACCGGCCTGGAGGCGCCCTGGGGGCTCGACTTCCTGCCCGACGGCAGCGCGCTGGTGGCCCAGCGCAACCGGGGCACCGTCGTACGCGTCCGGCCCGGCGCCGCGCCCCGTGAGGTCGCCCGGATCCCCGGGGTGATCGCCGGTGGCGAGGCGGGCCTGCTCGGGCTGGCCGTCTCCCCCACGTTCCGCCGGGACCGGCTCGTCTACGTCTGCTTCACGACCGCCTCGGACATTCGGATCGCGCGGTTCCGGCTCGACGCGCCCCGGTCGCTCCAGGTGATCCTCAGCGGCGTCACCCGGGCCGCCGCCCACGACGGCGGCCGGATCGCGTTCGGCCCGGACGGCATGCTCTACGCCGGCATCGGCGACGCCGTCGTGCCCGCCAACGCGCAGAACCTGGCCAGCCGCAACGGCAAGATCCTGCGGATGCGGCCGGACGGCCGGGTGCCGGCGGGCAACCCGTTCCCCGGCTCGCTGGTCTGGAGCTACGGTCACCGCAACGTGCAGGGTCTCGCCTGGGACCGGCGCGGGCGGCTGTTCGCCACCGAGTTCGGCCAGAACACCTGGGACGAGGTGAACCGGATCGTGCCGGGCGGCAACTACGGCTGGCCGGTCGTCGAGGGCCGCGCCGGCGACCCCCGGTTCCGCGACCCGGTCGTCGTCTGGTCCCCCGCGGAGGCGTCACCGAGCGGGGCCGCCTTCACCGCCGGCACGCTGTTCGTCGCGGCGCTGCGCGGAGCGCGGCTCTGGACCGTACCCGTCGACGCCGCCGGTCGGGTCGGCACCCCGACCGCCGTGTTGCCGGGGACGTACGGGCGCCTGCGTACCGTCGAGGTGGCGCCGGACGGCGCGCTCTGGGTGGCCACCAGCAACCGCGACGGGCGGGGCAGCCCGGCGGCGGACGACGACCGGATCCTCCGCTTCCCGGCCGGGCCGCGGCAGCCCCGGCCGCCCGCGCTCCTCGCCGGCGCCGGGTGAGCCGGCGCCGGCGGGGAGGGATCAGGCCGGTTCGTCGGCCGGCGCGGGTCGCTGTTCCGGCACGTCGACGGTGCGGCGGGGGCCGGTGAACCACTTCCGGGCCGAGGCGTACCACCAGACGGCCACACCGAGCAGCACCCCGCCGATGGCGAGCGGGGCGTAGTTCACGGCCGTCCAGGTGAAGTCCGCGTTGCCGGGCACGCCGGCCGGCACGATCGGCAGGACGAAGTAGACGCTGATGATCGCGATCTCGATCACCGCGATCCAGCCGAGCAGCCGGTACCGCCGGCCCAGCGTCCACGGGCCGGGGACGAAGCGGTCCCCCATCCGCAGCCGCAGGAAGATCGGGATGAGGAACGACAGGTACAGGCCGATCACCGCGACCGAGACCACCGCGTAGAAGGCGACCGGCACGCCGGCCTTCTGGTAGAGCGCGGGCAGGGTGAGCACCAGGCCGGCCAGGGTGGCCGCGATGATCGCGTTGACCGGGGTGCCGTTGCGGTTCACCCGCGACCAGAGCCGCCAGCCCGGCACCGCGCGGTCCCGGCTGAACGCGTACGCCATCCGGGACATCGAGGTCACGCAGCTCATCCCGCAGAAGAACTGGCCGATGGTGGAGATGATGATGACGGCCTTGAAGAAGAACGGGGTCAGCGCGGACTCGAAGATGGCCCCGGAGAAGCCGCCCGCGGAGTTGATCGCGTCCACGTCGGTGGCCGCGAAGAGGAAGGCGAGCAGCAGGATCCAGCCGCCGACCGCCGAGTAGAAGATCGACCGCCAGAGGCCCTGCGCGGCGGCCTTCGAGGCGCCGCGGGTCTCCTCGGAGACGTGCGCGCAGGCGTCGAAGCCGGTGATCGTGTACTGGGTGAGCAGGAAACCGAGCGGCAGCACGTAGAACCAGAAGGTGAGCCCGCCGGTGTCGCCGTCGCCGAAGCCGGAGTTGTTGAACCGCTCGGTGAAGACGAACTTGAAACTCTGGTGGTCGTCGGGGACCAGCAGCAGGATGAGCACCACCGCGGCCGCGCCGGCCACGTGCCACCAGACCGAGACGTTCTGGAGTACGTCGATGATGTGGTGCCCGTAGATGTTGATCAGCCCGTGGAGGGCGAGGATCACCACGAACAGGCCGAAGGTCTGGTGTGCCGTGCCGGCCCAGCCGTCGAAGAGCGCCGAGAGGGTCAGGTTGAGGAAGGTGGCGCAGCCGTAGTCGACCGAGGCGGTCACGGCCACCAGGCCGATCAGGTTGAGCCAGCCGGTGAACCAGCCGTGCACCGGCCGGCCCATGGTGGCGGCCCACCAGTAGATGCCGCCGGCGGTCGGGTAGGCGGACACCAGCTCGGCCATGCAGAAGCCGATGATCAGGATGAACAGTGAGATCAGCGGCCAGCCCCAGGAGATGGCCACCGGACCGCCGTTGTTCCACGCCTGGCCGAAGGTGGTGAAACAGCCGGCCAGGATCGAGATGATCGAGAACGAGATGGCGAAGTTGGAGAAGCCGCTCCACTTGCGGTGCAGCTCCTGTTTGTAGCCGAGTTCGGCGAGCCGTCGGGCGTCGTCGTCCATCGGTTGCTCGGCGGTCGGCGCGGGCGTCGTGGCCACTGCACACCTCCTCGAGGTGGGTTCCCCGGTGCGAGTGGGCAAAGTGTGATCCCGCCGATCAAGGCGGTCAATACGGCAGCCGTGGGAATCTCACGGCCGGCACGGCTAATTGCGTTGCCGCGCCGGTCCGTTCCGGGGCATCCTTGAGCCCGTGACCAGGCCCGATCGCGACGGGCCGACCGCCGGGCGCTCGGCACCGCCCGGCCCGCGGCGGCGCGCGGCGTCCACCTCTCTCTCACTGAAGTACGGCGGTTCGCTGTACCCCCGGACGCCCGCGCCGTCGCTCCATCACCTTCCGACAGTGCGCACCAGGCCCGGCCTGGCGACGTCGACCGGGCCGGCGTACCCGCGCCGCGCCGCCGCGACCGCCTCCGCCGGGTCGGTCCCCGGCCACAGGTGGGTGAGCAGCACCCGGCGCGCACCGGCGGCATCGGCGTACCGGCCCACCTCGGCGGCGCTGGACAGGTTGCCGGCATGCCGTTCCGGGATCTCCACCGGATACGTCGCCTCGGCGATGAGCAGGTCGGCGTCCCGGGCCAACTCGATGAGGTGCGGGCTGGGCCCGGTGTCCCCGGTGTAGGCCAGTACGGCGTCCGGGCCGGTGAACCGGGCGCCGACGTTGGGCACCCAGTGCGGCAGCGACCAGGTGTCCACGCGGAACGGCCCCAGATCGAACACCTCCCCCGGGACGAGGGCGGACAACCGGTATGCCCCGTCGACCAGGCCCGGCTCGTCGATCGCGAGCAGGCGGTCCAGACCTCCGGCGGGCGCGTACACGGGCAGCGGCGGGCAGTCCCGGTCGGCGAGCACCCTGGCCCGCAGCAACGGTTGCAGGTCCGCGCAGTGGTCCGGGTGGCCGTGGCTGACGTACACCGCGTCGACGTGCGCCGCGGGGACCCGCGCCAGCAGCGGTTGCAGGGTCGCGTACCCCGGGTCGATCAGCAGCCGGAAGCCCGCGTGTTCGACCAGGAAGCCGGAGCACGACTGCTCGGCGGTGGGCCAGGCGCCGAGCCCACCGAGGACGGTGATCCGCACGTTGCGACCCTAACCGCCGGAAGCGGCGGACCGCTGTCCCGAGCCGGTCAGGCGAACAGCAGCCCGGCCACCCAGAGCACGGCGATGACGAGCCCGGCCAGGAACTCGACGAGCATCGACAGACCGGCCGCCTTCAGCGCCTGCACGGTGGCCGGCCAGGCGAGCTGGTTGCTGCCCAGCCGCAGCCGTTCCGCGCCCCAGATCCCGCCGACGAAGCCGATCGGCAGGCCGACCACCGGGATGACGAAGAAGCCGACCAGGCCGAGCAGGCCGCCGGCCAGCAGCGACGAGGTGGGCACCCCGGTCCGCTTCAGGTTCCGCCCCGGCCAGAGGTACTTGACCACGCCGCCGCCCACGGCGACCACGGTGGCGGCGGCCAGCACCGCCCACCGGCCCGGCCCGGCGTCGCCGAAGATCGCCCACACCAGCACGCCGCCCCAGCAGAGCGGCAGCGCCGGCAGCCCGGGCACCAGCACCCCGGCCAGCCCGGCCAGGATCGCCAGCGCGGCCACCACCGACACCACCGCCTGCGAATCGCCCAGGCTCACCGCGTCTCCTCCCTGGCCTGCGCACGCCCCGCGCGCTGCTCCGGGAGGCGCGAAGGGCTCCCCTGGGCCCCTTGCGTACCCTCGAGCCGCCCGCGGATGTCGGCCGCGGGCACCGGCGGGCCGAACCAGCGGCCCTGCCCGGTGTCGCAGCGCAGCGACCGCAGCCGCTCGGCCTGCTCCTCGGTCTCCACCGCCTCGGCGGTCACCCACAGCTCCAACGCGTGGGCCAGCCGGACCAGCGCGTCCACGATCCGCTCGTCGCGGTGGTCGGCGACCACGTCCGCCCCGTCGCCCCGGATCCCCTCCACGAACGGGCCGGCCAGCTTCAGGCAGTGGATCGGCAGCCGCCGCAGGTACGCCAGGTTCGAGTAGCCGGTGCCGAAGTCGTCGATGGCCAGCCGGATCCCGAGGTCGGCGAGCTGGTGCAGGGCGCGCAGCGGCTCCCCGGCGGTGCCCATCACAGCGCTCTCGGTCAGCTCCAGCTGCAGCAGCTCGGCGGGAAGCCCGGTGTGCTGCAACGCCTCGGCGACGGTCTCCACGATGGCCGGGTCGTCGGCCTGCCGGGCGGCCAGGTTGACGTTGACCATGAGCCGCGCCTCCGGGTACGCCCGCCGCCAGCTCTCCGCGTCGCGGCACGCCTGGCGGAGCACCCAGGCGCCGAGCCGGACGATCAGGCCGGTCTCCTCGGCGAGCCCGATGAACCGGTCCGGCCCGAGCAGCCCCAGCTCCGGGTGCTGCCAGCGGACCAGCGCCTCCACCGCCACCATGGCGCCGTCGACAAGCGAGACGATCGGCTGGTAGTGCAGCACGAACTCGCCCCGGTCCAGCGCGGCCGGCAGGTTGGAGGCCAGCGCCGACCGGGCGATGTCGGCGGCGCTGCGCTCCGGGTCGTACACCGCCCAGCGGCCCCGTCCCTCCGCCTTGGCCCAGTAGAGCGTGGTGTCGGCGGCCTTCATCAGCTCGGAGACGCTGGTCTCGGCGGCCGGGCACTCGACGATGCCGATGCTGGCCGACACGGCGAGCTGCTGGTCGCCGACGTGCACCGGGGCGGAGACGGCGGCCAGGGCCAGCTCGGCGACCTCCACCGCGTCGTCGAGGCCGCCGTCGGAGTCGACCAGGATGACGAACTCGTCGCCGCCCATCCGGGCGACCAGGTGGCCGCGGCCCGACACGCATTCGGCCAGCCGGCGGCCGATCACCTTGAGCAGCCGGTCGCCCAGGTCGTGGCCGAGGCTGTCGTTGATCGCCTTGAAGCCGTCCAGGTCGATGAAACAGAGCCCGACCCGCTGCTCCGCCCCGGCGGTGTCGAACACCTGCCCGAGCGTCTCGAAGAAGAGCGTCCGGTTGGGCAGGCCGGTGAGCGGGTCGTGCAGCGCCTGGAAGCGCAGCCGCTGCTGGAGCTGGTAGCGCTCGGTGATGTCCTCGATCATCGCCACGGTGAACCGCGGGCGGCCGTCGTCGTGGCGGATCAGGGAAACGGCCAGGTCGGTCCAGACCACGCTGCCGTCCTTGCGGTAGTAGCGCTTCTCCACCCGGACGCTGTCCCGCTTGCCCTCGACCAGCTCCTGGTAGAGCTCCCACATGCCGGCGGCGTCGTCCGGGTGGAACAGCCCGTCGACGGTCAGCTCCCGCAGCTCGGCGGCGGTGTAGCCGAGCATGTCCGCGAAGGACTGGTTGACCTCGATGATCCGGCCGTCCACACCGGCGATGCCGATGCCGATCGCCGCGCCGGTGAAGACCGCCCGGAACCGCGCCTCGCTGTCCCGCAGCGCCTGCTCCACCGCGTCCCGGGCCTGCCAGGCCGAGCGGGCGATCCGCTCCTGCTGGCTGAACACCCGGTCGCGCAGCGCCCGGCCGAAGCCGGCGGCGAACGCGCCCTGCATGGCCGCGATCCGCTCCCGCACCTCCGGCAACTCCACCTGGGCGGGCAGCACCCAGGACAGGAAGCGGTCGCCGAGCGCCCGCACCGACCAGTCGAGCACCCCGGGCTCGGTGAGGTGCGCCTCGACCAGGGCCCGCCCGACGTCCTCCGCCGGCTGGGCGGAGAACGTCGGGGCGAGCAGCGCCCGGCCGAGGCGGACGGTGTGCGCGAGCAGCAGCCGCTCGGTCTCGGCGGCGCTCAGCGGGACGAACCCGATGCGCCGCACCGACCGGGCCCACTCGGCGGCGTACGCCGCGGCGCCCGGCCGGCTGAGGTCGCCCCCGTCGGGGTCCGGGGCGGGCATGTCAGGTCAGCCGGCCGTCCGGTCGTGCCGGGCGACGCCGCCGAACGCCCCGAACCGCTCGGGGTGCTCGTCCACGTCGGACGGCGAATCGGGCCGCCAGAGCGGCATGTGCACGACACCCGGTTCGAGCACCGTCCAGTCGCCGAAGAAACCGGTGATCTCGGCGCGCGAACGCAGGGTGATCTCGGTGGCGGTACGCGCCGACAACCGCTGCGCGTCGAGCATCTCCTGCGGCTGGTCCTCGAACGTCGAGTGCGAGATGACCAGGAAGCTGCCGGGCGCCGCGGCGGCCCGCAGGGTGGCCAGGATGTCGCCCGGCCGGTCCTCGTCGGGGATGAAGTGCACCACCCCGGCGAGCAGGATGCCGACCGGGCGGTCGAAGTCGATCAGGCCGCTGGCCCGGGCCTGGTCGAGGATCAGCTTCGGCTCCCGCAGGTCGGCCAGGAGCGCGGTGGCCCGCTCGTTGCCGGAGAGAAGCTCCCGGCTGTGCGCCACGGCGACCGGGTCGATGTCGACGTAGACGATCCGGGCCTCCGGGTTGGCCGCCTGGGCCACCTCGTGCACGTTGCCGACGGTGGGGATCCCCGAGCCGATGTCGAGGAACTGGTCGATGCCGGCGTCGAGCAGCACCCGGACGGCCCGGCGCAGGAACTCCCGCCCGGACCGCATGGTGGCCGCCAGGTTCGGCGTCATGGCGGCGATCTGCTCGGCGAGCTGCCGGTCGATCTCGAAGTTGTGCGCGCCGCCGAGGAAGTAGTCGTAGACCCGGGCGGCGCTGGGCCGGCTCAGGTCGATCTCGGCGGGAAGTCCGTCCGGCGTCTGCATCGCTCGGTCCCCCAGGTCGTCGCCGCGCGGGCAGCCCGGCGACCGGGCCGACCCGCGGCATGGTGTGGTCCACACCACTCTAGGCGGGCACACCCGGGAACGGGAGATCCACTTTCGACCGTGGGCCCGCCCGCCGTCAGCCCGCCGACTCCAGCAGCAGCGAGATGCCCTGCCCGACGCCGATGCACATGGTCGCCAGGGCCCGCCGGCCACCCCGGCGGCGCAGCTCCAGCGCGGCGGTGAGGGCCAGCCGGGCGCCGCTGGCGCCGAGCGGGTGGCCCAGCGCGATGGCCCCGCCGTTCGGGTTGACGTGCTCGGCGTCCTCCGGCAGCCCCAGCTCGCGCAGCACCGCCACCGACTGGGCGGCGAACGCCTCGTTCAGCTCGATCACGTCGAGGTCGGCCAGGCCGAGGCCCTGCCGGTCGAGCAGCTTGCGGGTGGCCGGGACCGGCCCGATGCCCATGATCCGCGGCGGTACGCCGGCGGCCGCCGCCCCGCGTACCCGGGCCAGCGGGGTGAGGCCGTAGCGCTCGACGGCCGCCGCGGAGGCGACCAGCAGGGCCACCGCGCCGTCGTTGACGCCGGAGGAGTTGCCGGCCGTCACCGTGCCGCCCTCGCGGAACGGGGTGGGCAGCGCGGCGAGCTTCTCCAGCGAGGTCTCCCGGGGGTGCTCGTCGGCCTCGACCAGCTTCGTCTCCCGCTTGCCGGCCGGCACGGTCACCGGCACGATCTCCTCGGCCAGCCGGCCGTCGGCCTGCGCCTTGGCGGCCCGCTGCTGGGAGCGGAACGCGAACTCGTCCTGCGCGGCCCGGTCGACGCCGAAGTCCGCGGCGACGTTCTCGGCCGTCTCCGGCATCGAGTCGACGCCCCAGCCCTTCTTCATGAGCGGGTTCACCAGCCGCCAGCCGATGGTGGTGTCGTAGACCTCGGCGGTGCGGGCGTACGGGGTGGTCGCCTTCGGCATCACGAACGGCGCCCGGCTCATGCTCTCCACCCCGCCGGCCACCAGCAGGTCGGCCTCACCGGCCACGACGGCGCGGGCGGCGGTGGCGAGGGCGTCCAGGCCGGAGCCGCAGAGCCGGTTGACGGTGCTGCCCGGCACCTCCTCGGGCAGCCCGCCGAGCAGCGCCGCCATCCGGGCCACGTTGCGGTTGTCCTCGCCGGCCTGGTTGGCGCAGCCCAGGATCACGTCGTCGGTGCGGGCCCAGTCCACCGAGGGGTGGCGGGCGACCAGCTCGCGGATCACGTGCGCGGCCAGGTCGTCGGGGCGGACCCCGGCGAGGGCGCCGGCGTACCGGCCGATCGGGGTGCGGACACCGGCCACGAGGTATGCGACGGTCATCGGCGCTCAGTCCTTCGGGGGGTGGACGGGGGTGGTGAGGGGTCGCCCGCCGGGTCGCGGGGACACCCGGCGCCAGGATATCCGCGCCCGGAACGGATAGGTTGGCCGCATGGCCCAGGCCCAGTTCAGCGCAGAGACCGCCGGCGGCGGCGCGTTCGTCCGCCAGCCCAACCGGTTCACCGGTCGGGTCACCCCGCACTCCACCTCACCCGAGGGCGGCGGCCCCGACGACCAGGGCCGCTGGCCGCTGGAGGCGGGCCGCTACCGGCTGGTCTGGTGCCGGGCGTGCCCGTGGGCGCACCGGGCCCGGATCGTGCGCGGCCTGCTCGGGCTCGACGAGGTGATCTCGCTGGGCACGGTCGACCCGATCCGGGACGAGCGGGGCTGGCGGTTCAGCCTCGACCAGGATGGCTTCGACCCGGTGCTCGGCATCGGGTTCCTCAGCGACGCGTACCTGGCCACCGACCCCGACTACACCGGCCGGGTGACCGTGCCGGCGCTTGTCGACACGCTGACCGGCCGGGTGGTCACCAACGACTACCCGCAGCTGACCCTCGACTTCTCCACCGAGTGGCGGCGGTTCCACAAGCCGGGCGCGCCGGATCTCTACCCGGTCGAGCTGCGCCCCGAGATGGACGCGCTGATGGCGGAGATCCACCGGGACGTCAACAACGGCGTCTACCGGTGCGGCTTCGCCACCTCGCAGGAGGCCTACGACGAGGCGTACACGGCGCTGTTCGCCCGGCTGGACGCGCTGTCGGAGCGGCTGTCCGGGCAGCGCTACCTCATGGGCGGGCAGCTCACCGAGGCCGACGTGCGGCTGTTCACCACGCTGGTCCGCTTCGACGTGGCGTACCACGGGCACTTCAAGTGCAACCGGCAGAAGCTGACCGAGATGCCGGTCCTCTGGGCGTACGCCCGGGACCTGTTCCAGACCCCGGGGTTCGGCGAGACCGTCGACTTCGACCACATCAAGCGGCACTACTACGCCACCCACGAGATGATCAACCCGACCCGGATCGTGCCGCTCGGTCCTGACCTGTCCGGCTGGACCACGCCGCACGGGCGTGGCTGACCCCGGCGTCCTCCGGGCCGCCGCCGCGTCCGCCGCCGCCGGCTGCGTCGTGGCCGGGGCGGTCGCCGTGACGGTCGCCGTGGCCGCCGGTCCCGGCCCGGGCCTGACCGGGTACGTCAGCGAGGCCGGCGTCACCGACAGCGCGTACGCCGGGGCGTACCGGATCGGGGTGTTCGCCCTGGCGGCGGCGCTGCTGCTGCTCGCCGCGGCGCTGCCCCCGGCGCTGCGGGCCGCGGCCGCGCTGCTCGTGGCCGGCGCGGCCGGCACGGCCCTGTCCGGGGCGGTGACCTGCTCCACCGGCTGCCCGCTGCCGCCGTTCGAGGCCGCCACGGTGGCCGACCTGGTGCACGGCGGCGCGAGCATCGGGGCCACGGCCGCCGTGGTCTTCGCCATGCTGGCGGTGGTCCGGCGGCCGGCGGCGGGGCGGGCGCTGCGCCGGGTCGCCGGGGTGGGTGCGGCCCTGGCGCTGCCGCTGTCCGGGGCGGTCGGGCTGGCCATGCTGCTGGTCGGGCGCGGCGGCCTGGTCGGGGTGCTGGAGCGGCTGCTGCTCGCCGTGGCCGTCGGGTGGGGTCTGGCCACCGCCGCCGTGCTGGGCCTGGCGCACCGCCGATCATGATGTAAGGAGCGTCACCCCGATCGATCCTTCCGGCTGGGAGCCGACCGGGAGTAGCCTCGGCAGGCGATGACCAACGTCTGGCACCTCACCGTGCGCCTGTACGTCG
This sequence comes from Micromonospora sp. NPDC048907, assembly GCF_055586885.1. Lineage (NCBI taxonomy): Bacteria > Bacillati > Actinomycetota > Actinomycetes > Micromonosporales > Micromonosporaceae > Micromonospora > Micromonospora sp. NPDC048907. Next base: position 268,239 of record NZ_JBVJHI010000006.1, on the reverse strand, counting down.
ACCTCCGACGGCAGGCCAGCGGCATCTGTCCGGCGCAGCCGCTCTCCTGACGCTGCCCCGTTCACCCGCCACCAGACCTTGGACAGATCCCCATGGCTTCCGCCCTGCGCAAGATTCCCTTTTCCGTGCAGATCCTGCTCGGCCTCGTCCTCGGCGTGGCGCTCGGCTTCCTCGCCCGCGCCAACGACCTCGCCTGGCTGACGAGCACCCTCGACACCGTCGGCGGCCTCTTCGTCCAGCTGCTCAAGCTGGCCGTGCCGCCGCTCGTCTTCACCGCCATCGTGGTCAGCGTGGTCAGCCTGCGCGGCGTGGCCAACGCCGCCCGGCTGGCGCTCAAGACGCTGCTCTGGTTCGGCATCACCGCGCTGATCTCGGTCGGCATCGGCCTCGGCCTCGGCCTGCTGACCAACCCGGGCAAGGGCGTCACCCTCGACCTGTCCGGCGCCACCGCGCCGAAGAAGACCGGCTCCTGGACCGACTTCCTCACCGGCATCGTGCCCACCAACCCGGTCGGCGCGTTCGTCGAGGGCAACGTGCTCCAGATCGTCTTCCTCGCCCTGGTGATCGGCGCCGCCGCGCTGCTCATCGGTGAGGCGGCCGAACCGTTCGTCAGCCTCAACCGCTCGGTGCTGGCCATCGTGCAGAAGGCGCTCTGGTGGGTCATCCGGCTCGCCCCGATCGGCACCCTCGGCCTCATCGGCAACGCCGTCGCCTCGTACGGCTGGGACCTGCTGGCCCCGCTCGCCAAGTTCACCACCGCCGTCTACGTCGGCTGCGCCATCGTGCTGTTCGTGGTCTACCCGGTGGTGCTCATCGCCGCCGGCCGGCTCAACCCGCTGCGCTTCTTCGCCGGCGCCTGGCCCGCCATCGAGCTGGCCTTCGTGTCCCGCTCCTCGGTGGGCACCATGCCGGTGACCCAGCGCTCGGTCGAGCGCCTCGGCGTCCCCCGCGAGTACGCCTCCTTCGCCGTGCCGTTCGGCGCCACCACGAAGATGGACGGCTGCGCCGCCATCTACCCGGCCCTCGCCGCGATCTTCGTGGCGCAGGTCTTCGGGGTGCACCTGGGCGTCACCGACTACCTGCTGATCGCCTTCGTCTCGGTGGTCGGCTCCGCCGCCACGGCGGGCCTGACCGGCGCGATCGTCATGCTCACCCTGACCCTCAGCACGCTGGGCCTGCCGCTGGCCGGCGCCGGCCTGCTGCTGGCCATCGACCCGATCCTGGACATGATCCGCACCGCCACCAACGTGGCCGGCCAGGCCCTGGTGCCGACCGTCGTGGCCGCCCGCGAGGGCACCCTGGACCGGGCCGCGTACGAGTCGGCCGGCAAGCGCGACCTCATCGACGCCCCGGAGAGTGAGCAGCTCACCCCCGTGGCCGCCTGAGCATCCGATCTCGGGGGGAGGGCTTCGGCCCTCCCCCGACGCCTGTTGAAGGATGACCGTATGAGTGCCCTGTTCACCCCGCTCACCCTGCGCGGCGTCACCCTGCCCAACCGGGTGGCGCTCGCCCCCATGTGCCAGTACAGCGCCGGGCCGGACGGCCTGCCCACCGACTGGCACCGCGTCCACCTCGGCTCCCGCGCGGTCGGCGGCGCCGGACTGATCATCACCGAGGCGACCGCCGTGGTCCCCGAGGGGCGGATCAGCCCCCAGGACACCGGGCTCTGGTCCGCCGCGCACGCCGACGCGTGGCGGCCGATCACCGCCTTCATCACGGCCCAGGGGTCGGTGCCGGCCGTGCAGCTCGCGCACGCCGGGTTCAAGGCGTCGACGTACCGGCCGTGGGCCGAGCGCAAGGGCGGCGTCCCGGACGCCGAGGGCGGCTGGACCCCGGTCGGCCCCGGCGTCGAGCCGTTCCTGCCCGACTACCGCACCCCCACCGCGCTCGACGAGGCCGGCATCGCCGGGGTGGTCGGGGCGTTCGCCACCGCCGCCCGCCGGGCCCTCGACGCCGGCTTCGCCGCCGTGGAGATCCACGCCGCGCACGGCTACCTGCTGCACGAGTTCCTGTCGCCGCTCACCAACCACCGCACCGACGGCTACGGCGGCGACCGCGCCGGCCGGATGCGCCTGACCCTGGAGGTGGCCCGGGCGGTCCGCGCCGCGGTCGGCGAGGTCGTGCCGGTGCTCACCCGGATCTCCGCCACCGACTGGGCGGACGGCGGCTGGACCGTCGAGGACAGCGTGGCGCTCGCCGGCGAGCTGGCCGCCGCCGGCGTCGACCTCGTGGACACCTCCTCCGGCGGCGCCGCCACCCGGGCGAGCATCCCGGTCGGCCCCGGCTACCAGGTGCCCCTCGCGGCCCGGATCCGCCGCGAGGCCGGCGTGCCGACCGGCGCCGTCGGCCTGATCGTCGAGCCCGAGCAGGCCGAGCAGATCGTCGCGACCGGCGAGGCCGATCTGGTCCTCCTCGGCCGCGAACTCCTCCGCGACCCGTACTGGCCCCACCGCGCCGCCGCGAAACTGACCCAGGCCCCCACCTGGCCCCACCAGTACACCCGCGCCTTCTGACCCACCCGGGATCAGCCGGCCAGGTGGCCCGGCCGGCTGACCCCACCGGGGATCAGCCGGCCAGGTGGCCCCAGCGGGACTCCAGGTCCGGCCACGGTCCCTGGGCCGCCACGGTGCCGTCGACCAGCACCACCACGTGGTCCGCGCGTACCAGTGCCGCCCGCTTCGCGGTCGAGCCGACCACCGTCACCCCGTGCTCGCGCAACGCCGCCCAGAGCGCCAGCTCCGTCGTCACGTCCAGCGCGGACGAGACGTCATCGGCGACCAGCAGTTCGGTCCGCGGCGCGAGCGCCCGGGCCAGCGCCAGCCGCTGGAGCTGCCCGCCGGAGAGCCGGGTGCCCTTGTGCCCGATGAGCAGCCCGAGCCCGCCCCCGGCGGCCGCCAGGTCGTGGTCGAGCTGGGCGGTCGACACCGCGCCGGCGGCGTCCACCTGGTGCCCGAGCGCGATGTTGTCGGCCACCGTGCCGGAGAGCACCCGGGGCAGCTGCCCCACGTAGCCGACCTGGCTGGGGCGGAGGAACAGCTCCGGCTCGGTGACCGGTTCGCCGTTCCAGCGCAGCGTGCCGGTGTGGTGCACGATCCCGGCGAGGGCCCGCAGCAGCGACGACTTGCCCGCGCCGACCGGCCCGACCACCAGCACCAGCTGCCCGCGCTCGACGGTCAGGTCGACGTCGCGGACGGCGAGGGTGCCGTCGGAGTGCAGCGCCCCGAAGCCGGTCAGCTCCAGCCGGCGCAGCGGGTGCCGCCGCGGCGGTTCCGGCGCCGGGGCGGTGCCGGCGGCCAGGTCCAGCCCGGGTACGGACGCCGAGTAGGTGGCCACCCCGGTCATCGCGACGGTCCGCCTGGTCCACACCCGGGCCGACGGGTAGTGCGACACCAGGGACGCGGTGGTCCAGGCGAACCAGCGGGCCGCGCCGAGGGTGGAGACGGCGACCAGGGTCGCACCGGCGGAGAGCCCGCCGGTCAGGTAGAGCGCCCACGCCCCGATCGGCAGCAGGCCGCTGGCGATCGACGGGGTGGAACGGGCCCACACCTGCATGGCGATCTCCCGCCGCTGCCGGTCGCTGCGCACGGTGTCCAGCTTCGCGAGGTGGTGCAGCACCGGGCGGGTGGCGCCGGCGAGCTTCACCGTGCGGGCGGCGGACAGCGAGGAGACCAGGGCGGTGGCGAAGGCGGCGCGGGCCTTGACGGTGCCGCCGGCCGTGCGTTCCAGCCGCGGCCCGAACAGGGTCGCCGCCAGCCCGGAGACCACCATGGTCCCGACGAAGAACAGCGCGGGTACGACGCTGCCGGTCACCAGGGTCATGGTGATCACGATGGCCAGCGAGATGAACTGGTCCATGAGGTTGTCGGCGAGCTGCACCACCCGGTCGGTGTCGCCGCCCTGGGCCACCACCTCGGCCGGGGTGTGCCCGCTGACCCGGCGGGCCCCGGTCTGCCCGTGCACCAGCCGCGCGCTGATGCGCAGCATCTGCCGGATCCACCACTGCGGGAACCACAGGTTGGTCAGGTACGGCAGCGGCAGCACCACGAGCAGCGCGGCGACGATGCCGAGCGCCGGCAGCCACGGGTCTCCCCCGCCGACCACCTCGGCCCAGAGCCAGGGCAGCACCGAGCCGTCCAGCCCGAGCAGGGTCATCACGATGAACAGGCAGACGGAGACCAGCCCGTACCGCGGGTCGTTGGTGCCGAGCCGCAGGATCTCCCGCAGGGTCCGCGCGGGCGGTGGCGCGGGCAGCGGCGGCGGGTCGGTGCGCGGCACGGCGACCCGGCGGGGCGCGGTGGCCGGGACCGTCGTCTCGGCCGGCTCGTCGGGCCACCCGTCGGGGCCGTCCAGCAGCTCCACCCCGCCACGGCGGGCGCCGGCGCCCGCGTACGCGCTGGCGTGGCTGGTGGCCAGCAGCTCGGCGAAGCGGGCCGACTCGCGCAGCGGGCCGGCCTCCAGCACCGCCCCGTCGGCCATCACCACGACCTCGTCGCAGCGGCGCACCGAGGAGAGCCGGTGCGCGATGACGATGCCGATCCGGTCGGTGAGCAGCCGTTCGGTGGCCTGGCGTACCCGGTTCTCGGTGACCGGGTCGAGCCGTGCGGTGGCCTCGTCGAGGATGACCACGTGCGGGTCGCGGACCAGGATGCGGGCGAACGCGACGAGCTGTTCCTGCCCGGCGGAGAGCACGTGCCCGCCCTCGCCGAGCCGGGTGTGCACGCCGTCGGGGAGTTCGGCGATCCAGCCGGCCAGCCCGAGTTCCGCAAGCGCCCGGGTGGCGTCGTCGAGCAGGTCCGGGTCGAAGAGCGCGACGTTCTCGGCGAGCGTGCCGGCCAGGATCTCGGTGCGCTGCGGCACCACGGCGATCCACCGGCGCAGGGCCTCGACGTCCAGGTCGACCAGGTCGGTGTCGCCGAGGAGGACGGTGCCGCGGGGCACGTCCACGGCCCGGGTGAGCACCTTGGCAAGCGTCGACTTGCCGGATCCGGTGCGGCCGACCAGGGCGTAGGACCGGCCGCGGGCGAAGGTGAGGTTGACGTCGCGCAGCGCCGGGCCGCGGTCCTCGCCGGTGGCGGGGTAGCGGAAGGTGAGCCCGCGGACGGTCAGGTCACCGTCGACCGGGGCCGCGCCGCCGGTCGGCTCCTGCCGGGAGTCGGCGAGCAGTTGCACCCGCGCCCAGGCACCGAGCGCCTGTTGCAGATGCGGCACCCAGCGGGCGATGTGCTCGACGGTCGCGCCGAAGGCCAGGGCGAGCAGCCAGATCGCGGTGAGCCGGGCGGCGTCCACCCGGCCGGTGGCCAGCGCCCACGCACCGGCCAGGACCACGGCGGCGATGCCGACCCGGACGCCGCCGGCGGCCAGCGCAGTGACCCGGGCGGACAGCCGGAAGACCCGGCCGCCCCGGGAGATCACCTCGGCGGCGCGCCGCGCGTAGAGGCGCAGCACGTACGGGCGGGCCAGGCTGGTGCGCACGTCGTCCTGGCCGTGCACCGCCTCCTCCATGACGGCGGCCAGGTCGGACCAGGCCTCCTCCTCGACCATCCGGGCCGGGGCGATCCGGGCGGTGGGACCGCGCAGCGCCACGCCGAGCAGCGCGGTGAGCAGGATCATCCCGACACCGGCGGGCCACCAGACGACAAGCGCGCTGACCGTGGCGAGCAGGCAGACGGCGACGCCCTGCACGAGCCGCACGCCGGTGTTCCGCATCTCGGCGGCGACCTGGTAGACGTCGTTGTCGATCCGGTCGAGCAGCTCGCCGACCGGGGTGGTCTCCAGGGTGGGCAGGTCCTGCCCGAGCGCGACCCGGCAGAGCCGGCGCCGGACGTCGGCGGACCAGTCGGCGGTGAGGCCGGCCATCAGCAGCCCGATGAGCAGGTCGGTGACCACGGCGGCGACCAGCGCCACGGCCAGCGCCGTGAACCAGCCGGACGAGCGGTGCACCAGCACCGGCCCGGCCAGCGCCGAGGCGGCGGCCTGGCCGCCGGCGCCGAGCAGGATCAACAGCAGGACGACCGCCATCCGACGCGGTGCGGTGGCCCAGAGGTCGCGGAGCAGGCGCATGAAAAGTCCTCCGGACTCGGGTCGGTGGGGGCGGTACCCCCAGCCTCACCCGGCCGGCCACGCCGTTCAAACGATTTACCGCCGCGGTGTCACGTCTGGGCGACCCGGCGGACGATGCCGAGCAGCGCCTCCTGCACGTCCTCGATGGGCCGGTCGGGCTGGAAGACCAGCCAGTCCACGGCCACCACCAGCCCGACGCCGAACAGCGCCGAGCTGGCCGTGCGCACGTCCAGGTCGGCGGGGAGGTCGCCGCTGGCCACCCCGGCGCGTACGGTCTCCGCGATCACCTCGATGGCCTCGCCGCGCAGCAGCCGCAGGGTCTGCTGCCACTCCCGGTTCGTGCGCCACATCTCCGACAGCAGGAGCTGGGCGAAGGCCCGGTAGCGGCGGATGTAGTCCAGCTCGGCGCGGACCAGGGCGGCCAGCGCCTCGCGGGGCGGCAGCCCGGCGACGGCGGCCCGAAACTCGGCGGTGAGCAGGCCGATGCCGTGCCGCAGCAGCTCCTCGAACAGGACCGTCTTGGACTCGAAGTTGTAGTAGACGGTCCCCTTCGCCACGCCGGCCCGGGTCGCGATGTCGTCGACCGTGGTGGCCGAGAAGCCCTGTTCGGCGATGAGCTCGACCGCCGCCACGAAGAGGCGCTGGCGGGTGTCCTCCCGTCGGCGGGTCCGTCCGTCCGTCACCCGCCCATCCTCACATGGTCAGTTCGGGGTGCAGTCTGGCCGGGGTGAGCCGGCGGGAGCGGCGGGCCGCGCCGACGGTGAGCGCCAGGCCGCCCGCGCCGAACGCGAGCAGCACCAGCGCCCCGGTGACCACCGGCCCGGCCGGCCCGCCGTTGATCGTGTGCCGCAGGCCGCCCACCACGTACGTCATGGGCAGCCACGGGTGGATGGCCTGGAAGAAGCCGGGCGAGGTCTGCACCGGGTAGGTGCCGCCGGAGGAGGTGAGCTGGAGCATGAGCAGGGCCAGCGCGGCGAGCCGGCCGGCCGGGCCGAGCGCGACGCCGAGGAGCTGCATGATCGCGGTGAACGCCAGCGAGGTGAGCGCGAGCAGCCCGACGGTCGCCGGCCCGTGCCGCGGGTCGAGGCCCAGCGCCAGGGTGACCACCGTGTAGAGCACCGCGACCTGGGCCAGCCCGATCGCCGCGGCGGGCAGCCAGCCGGCGAGTACGACCCGCCAGCCGGGGGCGCCGGACATCACGTGCCGCCGGTTCACCGGCCGCAGCAGCATGTACGTGATCATCGCGCCGACCCAGAGCGCCAGGGCCAGGAAGTACGGGGCGAAGCCCACCCCGTACGAGCCGGCCGGGTGGTCGGAGTGGCGGATCAGCCCGACCGGGTCGCCGAGGACGTCGGCGCGGCTGCCCGCGTCGTCGTACCCGGGCAGCTTCCTCTCCCCGGCGGCAAGCCCGTCGGCGAGGTCGCCGGCACCGCCCTCCAGTTTGGTCAGCCCGTCGGCGAGGCGGTTGCTGCCGGTGCTGAGCTGGGCCAGGCCGCCGTCGAGTTGGCGAGCCCCGGTGGCCAGCCGGTAGAGGCCGCCCCGGAGCTGGTCGGCGCCGTCCGCGGCGTCGCCGAGCCCGTCGCGGAGCTTCGCGCTGCCCTGGGCCAGGGTGGTGAGCCCGGTGGCGAGCTGGTCGACCTTTGCGCGGGCCGTGGCGACGTCGTCGGCCAGGTGCGGCGCGGCGGCGGCCACCTCGCGGGCGGTCTGCGCCACCTCGGTCATCTGCTTCTTCAGCGCGGCGAGGTCGGTCCTGTCCAGCGCGGCGACCATGGCCCGGGAGGCGGTGACCGCCTGGTCGGCGGCCTTGCGGGCGGCCACCAGGTTCGGGTCGTCGGCCAGTTCGGGGTGCTCCTCGACCAGCGCGTCGAGCCGGTCGCGCACCTTCTCCGCCTGGCCGACCACCTCGTCGGCCCGGGCCGGCAGCGCGTCGAGGCCGTCGGCGAGCGCCTGCGCGCCCTCGGCGACCAGCGTGGCGGCCCGCTGGATGTCGGTGGCGTTGCGCCGGAGCAGCGGCTCGTACCTGTCCGCCGCGGCGTCGACCTGCTGGGCGGCGGCGCGGGTCTCGGTGGCCGCCCGGTTGGCGCCGTCGGCGATCTGCGCCGCCCCGGTGTAGAGCTGGTCCAGGCCGGTGGCCAGCCTGGTCGCCCCCTGCACGGAGGTGTTCAGCCCGCCGGCGAGCTGCCCGGCGCCGTCCTCGGCCGTGCCCAGCCCGTCGGCGAGCTGCCCGGCGCCGTCCTGCGAGGTGCCGAGGCCGTCGTGGATCTGGTCGGCGCCGTCGGCGGCCCGGCCGGTCTCGGCCTTGGCGTCGGTGAAGCCGATGAGCATCTTGTCGAAGTACGACGCGGCGGTGCTCTCGGCGGCGGCGGCCCGGATCTCGCTGAACGCGGAGCGGGCGAGCAGCCCGGAGAGGTAGTTGGTGGCGTCGTCGTTGACCACCTTCAGTTCGCCCCGGCGCGCCGGCCGGTCCGGCTCGGGGCTGGCGGCCAGGGTGGCCGAGAAGTCGGCCGGGATGGAGAAGACCAGGTGGTAGCGGCCGTCGCGGAGCCCGTCGGTGGCGTCGGCCGGGTCGGTCACCGTCCAGCCGAAGACCTTACGGTCGAGCAGTTCGTCGGTGAGGTCGCGGCCGGCGTGCACCTCGCTGCCGTCGCTCGCCTTGGCGGGCCGGTCGGCGTTGACCAGGGCCACCGGGATCCGGTCGAGGTTCCCGTACGGGTCCCAGAAGGCGTAGAGGTAGAGGGCGCCGTAGAGCAGCGGGATGACGGTGAGGACGGCGAGCGCGGCGCGCGGCAGCCGGCCCCGGGTCATCCGGCGCAGCTCGAACAGCGCGAGTCGTACGACACTCATGCGGTCACCTCGGAAGCCAGGGCGGGGGTGGGCAGGGTCGGGTCGCCGATCCGGTGGGTGATCGCGGTCGCGCCCGGTTCGACGGCGCGGGCGCTGGCGACCACGGCGTACCCCTGGTCGGCGAGGCGGGCCAGTGCGGCCCAGATCCACGCCCGCTCGGGCGCGTCGGCGCCGGCGTCCACGTCGTCGGCGACGATCAGGCTCGGGCCGCTGAGGCTGGCCAGCACCAGCCCGAGCACCTGCCGCTCCACGGGGGTGAGGTCGCGGCCGTACCGGTCGGGGTCGAGTGGGTCGTCGGTGAAGCCGGCGCCGGCGAGGGCGGCGGCGAGGGCGTCGCGCCGGTAGGCCCGCCGGGCCCGCACGGCGGCGACCGGGACGAGCTGCCGGCGGCGGCGCGGCACCGGCCCGAGCAGCAGCAGCCGTTCCTGGATGTGCTCGGCGACGGTCAGCGTGGGGTCGGGCTCGTGCACCCCGGCGACCTGCCCGAGCGCGGCCGGACCCCGCCGGCGCAGCTCGCCGTGGGTGTGCGGGAAGCGCCCGGCCAGGGCGAGCAGCAGCGAGGTACGCCCGCTGCCCGGCGGACCGGTGACGGCGTGCAGCTCCCCGGCCTCGGCCGTGAGGTCGACCTCGCGGTAGACCCAGCCGCGGCGGGTGCGCAGCCCCAGCCCGCTGGCTTCGACGATCTTCATCGCACCGTTCCCGACTTCTAAACTGACCGGTCAGTACAAAAACAAGGTCAGCATAGCGTCGACTGTCCGGTTCGGCGCAAGGTGGAGCGACGTGATCCCGGCCATGCGGCCCGGGTCGTCCTCAGAACAGCACGGTGGCGAGCGTGCCGACCGGGCGGAAGCCGCAGCGCTGGTAGACCCGGCGGGCGGGCAGGTTGAAGTCGTTCACGTAGAGGCTCACCGAGGGGGCGACCCGCTCCAGCGCGTCGCGCATCACGGCCGCCATGGCCGCGGTCGCGATGCCCCGGCCCCGCCACTCCGGCGCGACCCAGACCCCCTGCACCTGCGCGGTCCGCCGGGTGACCACGGCCAGCTCGGCCTTGAAGACCACCCTGCCGTCCACGAACCGGGCGTAGGCCCGGCCCGCACGGACCAGGTCGGTCACCCGCCGCCGGTAGCCGCGCCCGCCGTCCTCGGCCAGCGGCGACACCCCGACCTCCTCGGTGTACATGGCCACCGCCGCCGGGAAGAGCCGGTCGACCTCACTGCCGCGGACCCGGCGCACCTCCGGGTCGGGCGCCACGGCGGGCAGCGCCTCCGTGGCCAGCAGGGGCTGGTTGGGGCGTACGTCCCGGGCCGGACCCCAGTGGGCGGAGAGGCGGTCCCACAGCCCGAGCACGGCGTCGGCCCGGCCCACGATCGACGAGCAGAGCCGCTCCTCGGTGCTCAACTGCTCGGCGAAGGCGGCCACCGCCGACTCCGAGGCGAGCACCGGGGTCAGGTTGCCGCCCAGCCAGCAGATGGACTCCAGGTTGCGGCGCGAGCCGTAGCCCAGGATCCGCCCCTCGGCGCGCCACCAGGCCAGCCCCCGCGCCGCCACCCGCTCGGCGACCTGCGCGCCCGCGTACGGGTCGAGGTCGAGCAGCCGTTCGACAGCACGGCGCTCCGACTCCCCGAGCTGGCGTACCGGAAGCGTGAGCACGGATACCAGCCTGCCAGATGCACCCGGCCCCGCGCGGGCCGACCTGAAGACGCCGGACGATCGGTGGTGAGCGGCGGCTCAGCCGACCGGAACCGGTTCCGCGTCCGGCACGGCGGGCCGGGTCCGGGCCGCCCAGCGCACCACCGGCGGCACCAGCACCCCGAGCACCAGGAACAGCCCACCGAGCAGCAGCCACCCCGGCACGCCCCAGCCGATCGCCAGGGTGGTCACCACCACCGGGGCGACCATCGAGCCGAGCTGCATGCCCATCCCGTACGCGCCCTGGTACTGGCCCTGCGCGTGGGCGGGGGCGAGCCCGAAGGAGATGCCCCAGCCGGCCGCCGCATGCCACAACTCCCCCACCACGTGCACCAGCGCGCCGCCGAGCAGCAGGGGCACCGCCACCGCGACCGGCACGCCGCCGCCGGCCGCGAAGAGGGCGCAGGCGACCGCGATCACCGCGCCGGCCCGGCGGGCTGCCCGGCCGGCCCCGGCGAGGTCCTCGGTGCCCCGCGAGGCGCGGACCTGGAAGAGCACCACCACCACGGTGTTGACCAGCAGGCAGGCGGAGATCAGCCAGCGCGGCGCGGTGGTGTGTCCGGCGATCCAGAGCGGCAGGGCGATGTTGATCAGGCTGAAGTGCATCGACATGAGCCCGTCGAGCACCGTGAAGGCGAGGAACGGCCGGTCCCGCAGGGCGATGAGCCGCGGCCCGTGGGTCGGCGCCGGCACCGGCGGCACGGCGGGCAGCCGGAGCAGCACGGCCGCGGCCACCAGGTAGGTCGCGCAGTCGAGCAGGATCAGCGACACGTACGCGGTCCGGGTGTCGGCGGCCAGGCCGAAGCCGGCCAGCACGGTGCCCACCGAGATCCCGACGTTGGTGACCGCGCGCAGGTAGGCCCGGGTGTGCACCCGCTGGTCCGGCGGTACCGCGCCGGCGATCAGCGCGCCCCGGGCGCCCCGGGTCGCGGAGTCGGCGACCGCCATCAGCACCCCGACCACCAGGAAGCCGGCGAAGGAGCGGACGGCCACCAGGGCGGCGGTGAACCCGGCGGAGGCGAGCAGCGCGGTGATCTGGAGCCCGCGGGGGCCGAGCCGGTCGGCCAGGTAGCCCATCGGCGTGCTGGTCACGAGGCTCACCAGCGCGGTGAGGGTGAGGGCGACGCCGACCTGGGCCACGGTGAGCCCGACCGAGCGGGTGAGGAAGAGCGCGCTGGCGGTGAGCCACGTGCCCCGGCCCACGGTGTTGATCAGGGTGGACAGGGCGAGGGTCCGGGACGGGCCCGGTTCGGGAAGCAGGCGCACACCGAGACCCTAGCAAAACGTACGTACGGTTTGGAGCCCCGTCTCGGGATCCTCTTGTCGGCGATGCATTGCCGATATATCGTTGATGCATCAGGTATAGGACGACAGAAGGAGAGCCCGATGGGTTTCCACCGACGGATGCACGCCGTGCACGACGAGATGCGGATGCGGGGCTTCGGCTTCCCGCCCGTGCCCCCGGGACCGCCGCCGTTCCCGCCCGGACCGCACGGTCACGGTCACGGCCGTGGGCGCGGCCGGGGACGCGGCCGCCGGCCCAACGTGCGCGGCGCCGTGCTGGCGCTGCTCACCGAGCGGCCGATGCACGGCTACGAGATGATCCAGGAGATCGACTCCCGGACCGGCGGGGCCTGGCGCCCCAGCCCCGGCTCGATCTACCCGACCCTCCAGCTGCTGGAGGACGAGGGCGTCGTCGCGGCCGCCGCCGACTCCGACGGCGGGCGGAAGCGGTTCGCCCTCACCGAGCAGGGCCAGGCCGAGGCCGCCGAGGCGGCGCAGACCCCGCCCTGGGGTGAGTTCGCCGAGCAGACCGTGAACAGCTGGCACGACATCCGCGACGCCGGGGCGCAGGCCATGCACGCCCTGCGGCAGGTCATGATGACCGGCACCGACGACCAGCGGGCCCGCGCCGCCCAGGTGCTCGACGAGACCCGGCGCAAGCTGTACGCGATCCTCGCCGAATCCGAGTGAGTCGCCGCAGACGGTTCGCCGGCCGGGGTGGTCACGGGACCGCCACCCCGGCCGGCGCCGCCGTCAGCCGCGCCGCCGGGCCGTGACCAGCAGGTACTCCCAGCGCATCACCCCGGCCTCGGTGTGCCGCCGGGCCAGGTCCGCGAGATCGCCGTCGAGCGCGGCGACCCGCTCGGGGTCCTCGGCGTTGGCCCGGTACACCGCGATCGTCGGCCCGTAGTGGGCCTTGAAGTAGTCGCGAAAGTCCTCGGGAGCGGCGAACCGGTCCACGGTGACCGTCTCGCGGCGCAGCACGAGATCGGTGACCCGGTCGCCGAGCAGGGCCCGGACGTGCTCCTCGTCGCCCCACAGCGGCGGCGGCTGCGCCCCGGGCGGCGGCGGGGGCGCGTACGGCCTCATGGTGGCGAACAACTGCCCGATGAAACCCTCGGGAGTCCAGTTGACCAGGCCGATCGTGCCGCCCGGCCGGCAGACCCGGACCAGTTCGTCGGCGGCGGCCCGGTGCCGGGGTGCGAACATCACCCCCACACAGGACAGCACCCGGTCGAACTCCCCGTCCGCGTACGGGAGCGCCTCGGCGTCGGCCTCCTGCCAGTCCAGCTCCGCGCCACGCTTCGCGGCCAGCGCCCGCCCGATGTCCAGCAGCTCCGGGGTCAGGTCGCTGGCCACCACCTGGGCCCCGGCCAGGGCCGCCGGGACGGCCGCGTTGCCGGTGCCGGCGGCCACGTCCAGCACCCGGTCACCGGGCCCCACCCCCGCCGCCCTCACCAGGACCGCCCCCAGCTCGGGGATGACCTCCTCGGCGACCGTGGCGTAGCTGCCGAGAGCCCACATCCGCCGGTGCCCGGCCTTCACGGCCCGGTCCCGCTCCATCTCGTCGATCATTCTCTGCTCCTCCGTCTCGTCCTGGCAGGGACGCTAGGCAGCGGAGGAGCGGCCACCCAGTACGAGATGTGTACCGCTCCCGACAGGTTCCTGGCCCGGCCCGTCCCGGCGGCGTAGCGTGCCGCCCATGGGGGCCTCCTACCACCAGTTCTGCCCCGTGGCGAAGGCCATGGAGCTGCTCGACGAGCGCTGGACGCTGCTCGTCGTCCGGGAACTGGTGAGCGGATCCGAGCGCTTCAACGAGCTGCGCCGCGGCCTGCCCCGGATGTCGCCCACCCTGCTGTCCCGGCGGCTGCACCAGCTCGTCCGCGCCGGTGTGGTCGAGCGGCACGTCGACGGCGCCGACGTGCGGTACGTCCCCACCCAGGCCGGCCGCGAGCTGCGGCCGGTGCTCGAGGCGCTCGGCGCCTGGGGGGTGCGCTGGATCGGCGAGCTGGGCGATCCCGACCTGGACCCGAAGCTCCTGCTGTGGGACATGCACCGGCACGTCGACCACGAGGCGGTGCCGCCCGGACGTACCGTCGTGCACTTCCGCTTCCGGGACGTGCCCGCGGCACTGCGCGACTGGTGGCTGGTCATCGCCACCGGGGAGGCCGACGTCTGCGACGTGGACCCCGGGCACGACGTGACCGTGACGGTGACCGCGAGCCTGCGCGCCCTCGTCCAGGTGTGGCTGGGCGACCTGGACTGGCCGGCGGCGCTGCGCGGCGGCGCCGTCGAGGTGGCCGGGCCGGAGGCGCTGCGCCGGGCCCTGCCCCGGTGGTTCACCCTCTCCGAGTTCGCCGCCGTGCCCCGGCCGGTGGCGCGGGCCTGAGACGGCGCGTGCGGCCGCCCCCCGGTGGGGACGGCCGCACGTCGTCGGTGGCGCGGCGGTCAGTGCACGGTGACCGTGGCGCCGCCCGGCACCAGGCCGCGCAGCTCCTCGGGGATCTCGGCGCCCATCTCGTCGGCGATCCGCAGCGCCTCCTCGATGAGCGTCTCCACGATCTGGCCCTCGGGCACGGTCTTGACCACCTGGCCCTTGACGAAGATCTGGCCCTTGCCGTTGCCGGAGGCGACACCGAGGTCGGCCTCGCGGGCCTCACCCGGGCCGTTCACCACGCAGCCCATGACGGCCACGCGCAGCGGCACCGGCAGCCCCTCCAGGCCTGCGGTGACCTCCTCGGCCAGCTTGTAGACGTCGACCTGGGCACGGCCGCAGGACGGGCAGGAGACGATCTCCAGACCCCGCTCGCGCAGGCCCAGCGACTCCAGGATCGCGGTGCCGACCTTGATCTCCTCGACCGGCGGGGCGGACAGCGAGACCCGGATGGTGTCGCCGATCCCCTCGGCGAGCAGCGCGCCGAACGCCACCGCGGACTTGATGGTGCCCTGGAACGCCGGGCCCGCCTCGGTCACGCCCAGGTGCAGCGGGTAGTCGCACTTCTCGGCGAGCTGCCGGTACGCCCGGATCATCACCACCGGGTCGTTGTGCTTCACCGAGATCTTGATGTCCCGGAAGCCGTGCTCCTCGAACAGCGAGCACTCCCAGAGTGCCGACTCGACGAGCGCCTCGGCGGTGGCCTTGCCGTACTTGGCCAGGAGACGCTTGTCCAGTGAGCCGGCGTTCACGCCGATCCGGATCGGCACGCCCGCGTCGCCGGCCGCCCGGGCGATCTCCTTGACCTTGTCGTCGAACTGCCGGATGTTGCCCGGGTTCACCCGGACCGCGGCGCAGCCGGCGTCGATCGCCGCGAAGACGTACTTCGGCTGGAAGTGGATGTCGGCGATCACCGGGATCTGCGACTTCCTGGCGATCGCGGGCAGCGCCTCGACGTCGTCCTGGGACGGCACGGCCACCCGGACGATCTGGCAGCCGGACGCGGTCAGCTCGGCGATCTGCTGGAGGGTGGCGTTCACGTCGGCGGTCAGGGTGGTGGTCATGGACTGCACCGAGACCGGCGCGCCCCCACCGACCGGCACCGAACCGACCATGATCTGGCGGCTGGCCCGGCGCGGGGCGAGCGGCGGCGGCGGTACGGGGGGCATACCGAGACTGACAGCGGTCACTTCAGGCACTCACCTTGAGAAGAGCGTGATCGGGTTGACGACGTCCGCGGTGACGGTCAGGAGCGTGAACGCGCCACCGACGAGGATCACCGCGTACGTGAGGGGCATGAGCTTCAGGTAGTCGACGCGGCCCGGGTCGGCCCGGCCGATCCGGGCGTAGAGCCAGGAGCGGGCCCGCTCGAACCAGGCGATGGCGATGTGACCGCCGTCCAGCGGGAGCAGCGGCAGCAGGTTGAACACGCCGATGAAGAAGTTCAGCGAGACGAAGAGCATGAAGAACACCAGCCAGGCGTTGTTCTCCACGGCCTCGCCGCCGAGCCGGCTGGCGCCGACCACGCTGATCGGGGTGTCCACGTCCCGCTCGCCGCCGGTGACCGCGGTCCAGAGGGCGGGGACCTTCTGCGGGATCCGCTGCATGGCGTGCAGGGTCTGCACCGCCATGTTGCCGGTGAAGTCGGCGGTCGCGCCGAACGCGCCGGCCGGACCGTACTGGACCCGGGTCGGGGTGGTCGGCTGGAGCGCGACGCCGAGGGCGGACACCGCCGAGGTGGCACCCTTCGGGTCGCCCAGCGGCGGGCGCTGCACGGCGGCCAGGTCGACGGTGGCGGTGGCGGGCTTGCCGTCGCGGACGTACTCGACGGTGGCCGCGCCGGGTGGGGTGGCCCGGACCACGTCCAGCATGTCGCCCCAGGTGGAGACCGGCCGGCCGTTCACCGCGGTGATCCGGTCGCCGTCCCGCAGCTGGGCCTTCGCGGCCGGGCTGGCCGGGTCGCCGGCCTGGCAGGCGCGGCCGGCGTTCTCCACCACCACGCACGGGGCCAGGGCGATCACGGCCGGCTCGGCCTTGAAGCCCTCCTCCGTGCTCGGGAACTCCGGGTTGGGCAGGCCGGCGGAGACCGCGAGGATCCAGAGGGTCACGAGGGCCAGGGCGAAGTGGGTGATGGAGCCCGCGGACATCACGATCGTCCGCTTCCACACCGGGTAGCGCCACATGGCGCGCTTCTCGTCCCCCGGTTCCACGTCGTCGTCCTGCGGGGTCATCCCGACGATCTTGCAGAAGCCGCCGAGCGGGACGCCCTTGACGCCGTACTCGGTCTCGCCGCGCCGAAACGACCAGAGCGTCGGCCCGAAACCGACGAAGTAGCGGGTGACCTTCATCCCGAACGCCTTGGCGGTGAGCATGTGCCCCGCCTCGTGCAGGCTCACCGAGATGAGGATCGCCAGGGCGAACAGCGCCACCCCGAGCAGGTAACTCATCAAGCTCCTTCCAGCGACCCGGCGATGATCGCCTGGGCGTGCCCCCGTGCCCACGACTCGGCGGCGAGCACGTCCTCGACGGTACCTGGTTCGTCGAAGTCCGGAGCGTCCTCCAACACCCGTTCCAGGGTGTCGACGATGCCGAGGAAGGGCAGCCGGCCCGCCACGAAGGCCGCCACGCACTCCTCGTTCGCCGCGTTGTAGATCGCCGGCCGGCAGCGCCCGGCCGCGCCGGCCGCCTTGGCCAGCGCGACCGCCGGGAACGCGGCGTCGTCGAGCGGGAAGAACTCCCAGCTGTGCGCCCGGGTCCAGTCGACCGCGGCGGCGGCACCGGGCACCCGGTCCGGCCAGCCGAGGCCGAGCGCGATGGGCAGCCGCATGTCCGGCGGGCTGGCCTGGGCGAGCGTCGAGCCGTCGGTGAACTCGACCATCGAGTGGATCACCGACTGCGGGTGGACCATCACCTCGATGTCGGCGTAGGGCACGTCGAACAGCTCGTGCGCCTCGATCACCTCCAGCGCCTTGTTGACCATGGTGGCGGAGTTGATCGTCACCACCGGACCCATGTTCCAGGTGGGGTGCGCCAGCGCCTGCTCCGGTGTGACCTCGGTCAACTCGTCGCGCCGGCGGCCCCGGAACGGCCCGCCGCTGGCGGTCACCACGAGCCGGCACACCTCGCCGCGGGTGCCGCCGCGCAGGCACTGGGCCAGCGCCGAGTGCTCGGAGTCCACCGGGACGATCTGCCCCGGCCGCGTCACCGCCGCCCTGACCAGCGGGCCGCCGGCGACGAGGGACTCCTTGTTGGCCAGCGCGAGGGTACGCCCGGCGCGCAGCGCGGCCAGGGTCGGCGCGAGCCCGAGCGAGCCCACCACCGCGTTGAGCACCACGTCGCAGGGCCACCCGGCCAGCTCGGTCATCGCGTCCGGCCCGGCCACGATCTTGGGCAGCTTGAAGTCGCCGGTGGCCCAGCCGCGCCGGCTCGCCTCGGCGTAGAACGCGAGCTGGAGATCCTGGGCGGCGGACGCCCGGGCCACCCCGACCGCCTCCACACCCAGCTCCAGGGCCTGCGCGGCGAGCAGTTCGACGTTGCCGCCGCCGGCGCCGAGAGCCACCACCCGGAACCGCTCCGGGTTGCGCCGGACGATGTCGATGGCCTGGGTGCCGACCGAACCGGTGGAGCCGAGCAGGACGAGGGCGCGGGGAGACGTCACGCGCCCATTCTTCCCCAGCCCTCCTGAGTGCCCGCTGGGAGCCTCACTCCCCCGCGCCGGCCTCCTCCTCGGGCGGGATCGAGACAGCGGATCTTGGAAACTTGCCGTTCGCTGCGAACGGCAAGTTTCCAAGATTCAGAGAGCGGGGGCGGCGACCGTCACGCGAGCAGGTCGCGGGCTCGGAGGAAGGCGAACAGCTCCTGCTGCTTCTCGGCCGGGAGGGCGAAAGTCGGAAGGAAGATCGCCGCGCCCCCGACGAGCTTCACGTAGAGCTGGTCCCCGAGCTGCTCGACCCGGGTCACCGTCGACCAGCGCAACAGGCCGTATCCCTCCTCACTCACGTACTTCAGGCCCTCCTCCGAAAGAGCCCAGCGCGTCGGCGCGCGGTTTCCGCGCCATGCCGCCTCCACCGCCCGGTGCAGCATCAGAGCCGGGGAGAAGAAAAAGAAGAGCACGGCGCTGGCGGCGAGGAGCGTCGCGACCATCCGGGGCGCCGGGAGCAGGGCGACGATCGCCAGTCCACCCAGGGAGAGTCCCGTGCCGCGGTACGGCATGAAAACGCGGCGCAGGTGCCGGCGGTAGGCAGCCGTGAACCTGACCCGGTCCGGTGCCGCCTCGAACTCGATCATCACGGCAGCGGACGTTACGGCCTGCCACCACCCGGCGATGTCCGCCGAACGGCTACGCCGGGCGGGCCAGGACGAAGGTTTCCAGTTCGGCGCCGCCGTACCAGTCGGTGCGGGTGCCGACGTGGGTCATGCCGAGGCGCCGGGCGACCGCCATCGACGGCTCGTTGCCGGCCATCACCACCGCGTGGACCTGTCGGGTGCCGGCGGCGAACTCGCGCTCCAGCACGGCCCGGGCCGCCTCGGTGGCGTAGCCGTGCCCCTGCGCGTCGGGATGCAGGTGCCAGCCGACCTCGATGTCGTCGGTGGGCGTGACCCCGTCCCGCCCGGGCAGCGGCTTGAGCAGGACGCTGCCGACCGCCCGACCGGTCCCGCGCGGCTCGATCGCCCAGATGCCCCAACGCCCGGCGTACGGCGCGTAGCGCTCACGCCAGGAGTGCAGGCGCTCGCGGGCCTCGGCCGGGTCGGTCATCCGCCCCGCGCCGCCGCCGAGCCAGCGCATCACCTCGTCGCGCGAGTAGATGTCATAGATCCGGGCCAGGTCGTCCGGGGAATCCGTCCAGTCCCGGACCACCAGCCGTTCGGTCGAGGTGATCACACGCCGGATCGTAATGCGTGCCGGGGCGTCCCACGGGGAACGAGGTGGCGGTGGCGGTGGGTGCGGGATGGCAGTGGGCGAAGCGGATCACCGGCGTGGCGTTCGGGCCGGTACGCGGCCGGGACCTCTCGCTGCACGCCGCCGCGATCACGTTCTACGGGGCCATCGCCGTGGTGCCGGTGGCGCTGCTGGCGATCTGGCTGACCGGGCTGGTGGCCGGGGACGACCGGGTGCGCCGGCTCACCTCGTACGCGATCAACACGCTGCCCACCGACATCGGCGCCGACCGGGCGGTGGCCGCGCTGGTGGAGGCCGGGTTGGGGTTGACGCCGCTGCTGGCGCTGGCCGCGCTGCTGCCGGCGTCGCTCTACGGCGAGGGGCTGCGCCGCGCGTTCGTCTCCGTCGCCATCCCCCGCGGGCAGGCCGGGACCCTCGTCGGCTGGCGGGGCCGGCTGCTGCTGCTTCCGCTGCTGGCCCCCGCCCCGGCGCTGCTGCTGGCGGTGCTGCTGGCGCTCCCGCTCACCACCCACCTGGTCCGGCAGGGCGGCTGGCTGGGGGCGCTGGGCGTGGTGCTCTCCTTCCTGGCCACGTGGCTGGTGCTCACGCCGGTGCTGGTCTGGGTGTTCCGCGTGGTCGGGCCGGCCGCCCCGGACTGGCTCGCCACGCTGGGCCTGGGCTCGTTCACCGCGGCGAACCTGTCCGGGTTCCTGCACGGCTTCGTGCTGTTCTGCTCGCTGCCGCTGGACCTGGGAGCGCCGTTCGGCGGGTTCGACGAGATCGGCGGCGGGGTCGCCGTGCTGCTCTGGCTCTACCTGTTCCACGTGATCGTGCTGGCCGGCTACTCCGCCACCCTGGCGCTCTCCCGCTGGCGGGCCGCCCGGGCGGCCGCCCGCGCCTGACCGCCGGCCCCGGTTCCGCGTACGCTCCGCCGACCCCTCCCCGGGCGGGGCTCCGCGCCACTAGGCTGCCCGGGCATGAGCGATGCGAGTGAGCTGCCGTCCCGCGCCGACGTCGTCGTGGTCGGCTCCGGGCACAACGGGCTGGTCTCGGCGATCCTGCTGGCCCGCGCCGGCCTCGACGTGCTGGTGCTGGAGGCGGCCGAGGTGATCGGCGGGGCCACCCGCACCGAGAACCCGTTCCCCAGGGTGCCCGGGCTGCGGCACTCCACCGGGTCGTACCTGCTCGGGTTGATGCCGCCGGAACTCCTCGCCACCCTCGACGTGACGATCCCGGTGCTGCGCCGCGACCCGCACTACTTCCTGCCCACCCCGGGCGGGCTCGGCTCGCCGTACCTGCTCTTCGGCAGCGACACGGCGAGCACCCGGCGGCAGCTCGCCGAGTTCTTCTCGCCCGAGGACGTGGCCGCCGACGACGCGCTCCAGGCCGAGCTGGCCCAGCTCCGGGAGGACCTGGCGCCGGCCTGGCTGGCCGAGCCGCTGCCGGTGGAGGCCACCGCCGAACGGTACGTCCGGCCCGCCCTCCGGCAGGTCTTCGTCGACCTGGTCCGCGGCTCGGTCGCCGACTACCTGGCGCGCTTCGACTTCCGCTCCGAGCTGCTGGTCAGCATGTACGCGGTCACCGACGGCCTCTCCGGGCTCAACGCCGGCCCGGACGACCCGGGCACCGGGCACAACTTCCTGGTGCACAACATGTGCCGGCTGCCCGGCTCCGACGGCACCTGGATGATCGCCCGGGGCGGGATGGGCACCGTCTCCCGGACCTTCGCCGACGCGGCCCGCGCGGCCGGCGCCCGCATCGTCACCGGCGCGCCGGTCACCGGTGTCACCCTCGACGGCGGCGCGGCCGCCGGGGTGGTGCTGGCCGACGGGCGGGAGGTGGCCGCCTCCGTGGTGCTCGGCGCCTGCGACCCGTACCGGCTGATGGAGCTGCTGCCCGACGGCGCGCTCCCGGCGGAGCTGGGCGCGCGGATGGCGGCGGTCCGCCGGCCCGGCACCACGCTCAAGCTCAACCTGGCGCTCACCGGCCTGCCCCGCTTCTCCTGCCTGCCGCCGGACGCGCCGAGCCCGTTCGGGTCCACCATCCACCTGCTCCCCGGCTCGGCCTCGCTGGTCGGCGCCGGCGGGGAGGCGCCGATGGCCGCGCTGCGCGGCATGTGGGCGGACGTGCAGGCCGGGCGGCTGCCCGAGGAACCGACAATCGAGTGGTACCTGCACACCACCGTCGACCCGTCGCTCTCCGACGGCGCCGGGCACCACTCGTCGGCGCTGTTCGTCCAGTCGGTCCCCTACGAGCTGGCCGGCACCACCTGGGACGCGGCGCTGCCCGGCTACGTCGACCGGCTGATCGACATCTGCGAGCGGTACGCGCCGGGCACCCGCGACCTGATCGCCGACGCCGTGCCGCTGCCCCCGCCGGGCATCGAGGCGCACTTCGGCATCACCGGCGGGCACATCCACCACGTGGACAACACCGTCTCGTTCACCGACCGGATGCCCTACGCCACCGGGATTGACGGCGTCTACGCGGGCAGCGCCGGCTGCCACCCGGCCGGCAGCGTGATCGGCGCGGCCGGGCACAACGCCGCCCAGCGGATCCTCAGCGACCTCGGCCGCTGACCTCGCCGGCACCGTCGGCGGCGGCGAAGCGGGGCAGGTCGCCGGGGCGGCGGATGAGGGAGAGGCCGACGAGCAGCAGGTAGAGGACCAGGCTGAGGATCGGGTCGACGAAGACGAACGCGAAGGCGGTCAGGTAGAGCAGCGGGCGCACCAGCAGTCGCCGGGACACCGCCCGGGCCAGGTCGGGGTCCAGGTCGGGGTGCAGCAGTCCGCGCCGGCGGGCCCACCACCAGCTCAGGTTGAAGAAACACGACTCGCCGAGCACGGTCCCGAGGTAGAGGGCGGCGGTCAGCCGCTGCTCGGTCACGCTTCCGCGCAGGTTGTCCGACAGCAGGTCGGCGGTGAACGGGATCGCGGCCACGAAGAGCAGCACGAGCAGGTTGAACACGACGAGCACCTGGTCGACCCGGACCACGTACCGCCACATGTTGTGGTGGCCGAGCCAGATCTGGCCGGCGATCCCGAAGGTGATCACGTAGGCCAGGTAGGACGGCCAGGCGTGGGCGAGGGCGTCCGGCAGTTCCCGCCCGGCGGCCCGGGCCGGGCCGTTCTGGAGCAGTTCGACGGCCATCACCGTCAGCACGACCGCGAAGACGCCGTCGCTGAACGTCTCCACCCGGGAGGCGTCCCGGGCCATCTCCCGGTCACGCCGGTAGCGGTAGTCCCTCTCCCTCGCGTCCGCGTCCGTCACGCCGCCCCCTTCCCGACCTGATGGTCACCCGGCGGGGGCGGCGTGCGGGGGAAAACTCAGCTGACGGCCTCGCCCGCGGGGGCCGGGGTGTCGGCGTCCGCCCGGTGGGCGCGGATCTTGTGGCCGACGCTGGTGAGGCAGCGGCCGCTCGCCATGTCGAACTTCCACCCGTGCAGCTGGCAGGTGAGCTGGTCGCCCTCCACGATGCCGAACCGGCTCAGGTCCGCCTTCAGGTGCGGGCAGCGGCGCTGCACCACCCAGCCGTCGAGGGTGATGTCCTCGGCGTCGACGGCCCGCTCGTGCTCGTCGTACCAGCCCTCGGCGTACTGGAGGCGCTCCTCTGAGAGGCACTTGAAGAACGCGTAGACGAACTCGTTGTACTGGCCGATCCGGGCCGCCGAGAACCGGCAGGAGAGAAAGAGCGAGTTGACCCAGTCGACCTCGCCGATGTGCAGCAGGTGCTCGACCAGGGCCCGCTCGGTGCGGAACCGGTAGCGGACCTTCTCGTCCGCGTACGGCCGGACCTCCTTGCCCGGGAAGTCCACCACGATCGACTCGACCGATTCGCTGTCGTAGCCGACGAGGTCGAAGCGGACCGGGCCGCCGACACCCTTGGCCAGGTAGATCGACTCGTCCAGCAGCGGCTCGATCCGGCGCTTCATCTCGCCGAGCACGTCCACCTCGGGGTGCCGCCAGGACGCCTTCTCGGCCTCGATGATCGGGCGCTTGCGCTCCCGCATCTCCTCCAGGTGGGCGCGCTTGTTCGCGAAGAACTCCTCGACGGGCACCGGGTGGGTGGTGGTCGCGCCCTCGGTGGTGACCTCCGCGACGCTGCCCGGCAGCAGGACGATGCCGTTGGTCCCGCCGACCTTGGCGTACTCGGACAGGAACACCGACTGGTCGGGGAAGATGTTCCCCTCGTCGCCGAAGATGTCGTTGAACTGGAACAGCTCGTCGTCGAGGAAGCAGGGCGGGCCGGCGATCGGGAAGACGTGGTCGGCCTTCAGGTCGTCGATGTAGCGCCAGGTGCGGTCGAACTGCCGCTCCCGCTTCTGCTTGCCGAACGCGGTCTTCGCCGCCTGGGGCAGCTCGTAGACCATCGGGTACCAGATCGCGCCGGAGAACTGGAGCAGGTGCGCGTGCACGTGACCCAGCTCGGCGAAGACGGTCAGGTCGGTGGGGCGGGCGTCGTTCTGGTTGAGCAGCCGGACCCCGTCGTACTCCACCCAGAGCGAGGAGTCGCCGATCGGTCCGTCGGTCGGGCTGGTCAACGCCTGAATCATGATCTTCAAGCCGCCGGGCAGCTCCACGACCTGCTCGTTCGGGGCCTTGAGGAACTTGGTGAAGCCCAGCTCCCGCAGCTCGTCCTCCATCTCCGAGGTGGGGAACTCGGGGAGCAGGACGGTGGCGTCCTTGGAGATGTGGTCCCGCAGGTGCCTGGCGTCGAAGTGGTCCCGGTGCAGGTGCGACACGTACAGGTAGTCGCACTGGCCGAGGGTGGCCCAGTCAAGCTGGGAGTTGTCCGGGAAGGGGAACCAGGAGGCGAAGTAGGCGGGATTGACCCACGGGTCGCACAGGATGCTGCCCGCGGCCGTGTCGATCCGCATGCTGGCATGGCCCGTACCGGTCACTCGCACCGCAATCCCCCTCGAAAAGACATCAGGCGTACGTCACGACGCTACCGGAGGCAGTGTGGTCCCCGTTCCGCGACGCCGGTAGTGGCCTTCCGCCCCGGCGGCGTGGGACCAACGGCCCGGGCGGGTGTCAGCTCTCGACAGCTCCGGTCCAGCTCCGCCGCTGCGGGGCCGATGCGGACCAGGCATCCATCAGCCCGGCGACGCGGTCCGCGGGCGCCGCGAGGTGCACCCGCTGCCCGCCGGCGACGTGGTGGTCGCGGTCCTGGTGCAGGGTCCCCCCGCTGCAGCAGGCGCACAGGGCCCGGACACCGCTGGCCGGCTCCGCCGCGTACCCGTGCGCGTCGAAGAGCTCGGCCAACGCGCGCACGTCCTCCGGCGTGCCGGCGACGACCTCGACGGTGGTGGTCGGCAGCTCCGAGGCCCGGAACAGCAGCAGCTCGTCGAAGACCGGATAGGTCTGGCCGTCCACCGTCCGCTCGCCGTTGGGCGCGCCGTCGTGCACCACGACCTCGCCGAACCGCCGGCCGGAACCCGGTGTCGGCACGTTCAGAACGCGGGCGCGGGTGGGACAGAGCCGCCGGGCCCAGACCACCTCGCCACCGCTCAGGCGGATCGGCGTGGTGCCGAAGTCCGCCTCGATCTCACCCTCGCCGTCCGGGATGTTCAGCCCGTACCCCGACCAGGCATGCCGCGCCGTCGCCCAGTCCTCCACGATCGTCGCGGCGATGCCCAGGTTCCAGAACGCCGGGTCCTCGCTGCCGGGCGTCGACCGGGCGGCCGCCTCCCGCCCCAGGTCGTACGCCTTCGCCCAGTTCCGCAGGAACTTGTGCGCCAGCGCGGCGTTGTACCACCACGACTCGGCCGCGGGGATGTCCGGATACCGTCGCGCCAGGCGCTCCCACAGCTCCCCGGCGACCGGCCAGTCCTTGGCCTCCCACGCCTGCTGGGCCCGCTTGTACAGCTCGCGGTCGTCCTCGCGGGTCACGTGTCCCCCATCCGGTCGGACCCCGCACCGGGGCCGCCACGGGGCGTGCCAGACTAACCGGAGATCCGATCGCGAGGGAAGGACCGACAGTGGCAGGAAGCGAGCCGGTAACCGCGCCCGACCAGCACCGGCCGGGGCACCGCAAGTCCGGACGGATCGGCGCGGTGCTGTCGGCGGTGGTGTTGGTGCTCATGGCGCTCTGCGGCAACCACGAGGGCAACGTCGAGAACATCTGGCTGTTCGGCCTCGCGGCGCTGCTGCTGGCCATCGTCATCGGCGACGCCGTGCTGCGCCGCAACGGCCTCCGGTCCTGACCGGCCCGCACTCGGCCGGTACGCACGAGGGCCCGCCCCCGATCGGGGACGGGCCCTTCGTCGTCGTCGACGGGCTCAGCGGCCGAGCAGGATGTCCTGCACGTCCTTGAGGGCGGCGTCGACCTCGGCCTCGAAGTAGCCGCCGGGCACCAGCCCGAAGCGCAGGGTGTCCAGGTCCTTCGGGTTCACCGGCATCGGGTTGCGGCCCTGCATGCCACCGAGCAGCGTCTCGAAGAACCGGTCGACCTGGTCCGGGTCGTACCCGCTGCCGAACCGGCGCACCTGGAAGCTGCGGCGGATCTGGTCCACCCGGTAGAGGTCGCTGCCGGGCGGACCGGCCATCGGCGGGCCCACCATCGGCGGGCCACCGACCGGCGGACCGGCCATCGGCGGGCCGGGCATGCCGGGGCCACCACCGTAGCCCTGGTCCGGGCCGCCGTAACCCGGGTCCGGGCCGTAGCCCTGGTCCGGGCCGTAGCCCTGCTGCGGCAGCGGCGGCGGGCCGGCCGGGCCACGGCCGCGCGGGTCGCGCAGGTCCCGCTCGGGCATCCGGAACTCGGCGGTCATGTCGGCGTGGCCGTGCCGGCCGGCCTCGAAGCCGTCGAAGCGCTCCTCCTGGCCGTAGCCGCCCGGGCCCGGGGGCAGACCGCGGGAGGGCGGGCCGCCGTGCCCCATCGGGGCGCCCGGACCCATCGGACCGGGACCGCCCGGGCCTCGGGGTGCGTCGTAGCCGCCGCGCGGGCCGTCGTACCCGCCGGCGAAGGCGCCGGTCGGCTCGTCGTAGCGGTTGCCGTAGCGGTCGGCGGGCGGGCCGGCCTGCGCGGGCATCGGCCGGGGTGGCATCGGGGGCTGCGGCACCGGAGAGAGGCCACGGTCGTCGCGCATCGGCGGGCCGAGGCGGTCGGCCATCCGGGGATCGCCACCGCGCCCGCCGGGGGCGCCACCGCGCTCCTCCAGCTCGGCGAGCTGCCGCTCGACCCGGTCCAGGTGCAGGTCGACCTGCCACTCGTCGTAGCCGTTGAACCGGACCCGGAAGACGACGTCGTGGACCTCCTGGGAGGCCACGGGCGCGCCGACCGGCTGGCCGGCGAGTGTCGCCTCCACCCGGTCCAGGAAGGCGTCCACCTCGTCGACCTTGTATCCCCGGCGGAGCGCCTTACGCCGGAAACGCTGACCCTGACTCGCCACTATGTCTCCTGGTCTCTACCGCTACGCCGTCACGCCGTTGCGGCGCGTGGGTCGCTGTCCCTGTCCTCGGCGGCGGCGAGCTGCCCACACGCCCCGTCGATCTCGCGACCCCGGGTGTCCCGCACCGTGGTGGACACCCCGGCGTCGCGCAACCGCCGGACGAACTCCCGCTCGACCGGCTTCGGGCTGGCGTCCCAGCGGCTGCCCGGAGTCGGGTTGAGCGGGATCAGGTTCACGTGGGCCAGCTTGCCGGCCAGCAGCCGCCCGAGCAGATCGGCTCTCCACGGCTGGTCGTTCACGTCCTTGATCATCGCGTATTCGATGGACACGCGACGCCCCGTCGTGTCCGCGTAGTCCCACGCCGCGTCCAGCACCTCGGACACCTTCCAGCGCTGGTTGACCGGCACGAGTTCGTCGCGCAGCTCATCATCGGGGGCGTGCAGCGACAACGCAAGGGTCACTGAGAGGTCTTCGCTGGCCAGTCGGCGGATGGCCGGAACCAGGCCGACCGTGGAAACGGTGATGTGCCGCTGGGACAGGCCGAGCCCTTCCGGGGCCGGGGCGACCAGCCGGCGGATCGCCGCAACGACCCGCGCGTAGTTGGCCAGCGGCTCGCCCATGCCCATGAACACCACGTGCGACAGGCGCGGCGGGGAGCCGGCCACCGCGCCCGAGGCGGCCACGCCGGCCAGGTAGACGGCCTGGTCGACGATCTCGGCGGTGGAGAGGTTGCGGGTCAGCCCGGCCTGGCCGGTGGCGCAGAACGGGCAGGCCATGCCGCAGCCCGCCTGGCTGGAGATGCAGACGGTGACCCGGTCCGGGTAGCCCATCAGCACGCTCTCCACCAGCGAGCCGTCGTGCAGCCGCCAGAGCGCCTTGCGCGTGGCGCCGTCGTCGCAGGCCATCTCGCGCACCGGGTTGAGCAGGGTCGGCAGCAGCGTGCCCGCCAACCGCTCCCGGGTCGCCGCCGGCAGGTCGGTCATCTGTGCCGGGTCGCGGACCAGACGGCCGAAGTAGTGGTTCGAGACCTGCTTGGCGCGGAACGCGGGCTCCCCCAGCTCAGTGACGAGCGCCTGCCGGCCCGGCAGGTCCAGGTCGGCGAGGTGACGGGGTGGCATCGCGGGCCGGCGGCCGCGGGCGTCGGGGTCTACGGAGATCAGCGGGAGGCTCGTCATGGCGGGTCCAGTCTGACACGCCGAACGGGGGACGCACCTGTCCGTGGGTGCCGAATCGGCCCCGGCCGGCCGGCCGGGACGACGCCACCCGCGTGATTCACGCCTCAGCCCGCCATCGGCACGAAGATCGCCAGCAGCAGGTAGGCGGTCGGCACGGCGAACAGGATCGAGTCGAGGCGGTCCATCAGGCCGCCGTGCCCGGGGAGCAGGTTGCTCATGTCCTTGACCCCGAGGTCGCGCTTGATCATGGACTCGGCGAGGTCGCCGAGCACCGCCGCGCCGGAGATCGCCATCCCGAAGAGCGCGCCCCACCAGGGGGCCACGTCGAGCAGCAGCCAGAGCAACAGGGCACTGCCCGCGGCCGCCGCGGTCACCGAGCCGGCGAAGCCCTCCCAGGACTTCTTCGGGCTGATCGTGGGGGCCATCGGGTGCTTGCCGAAGGCGACACCGGCCGCGTAGCCGCCGGTGTCGGAGAGCACCACGGCCACCAGGGTGACCAGCACCCGCAGGTGACCGTCGTCGGGGGCGGCCGCCAGCATCGCCGCGAAACCGCCGAGGAAGGGCACGTAGACCGCGATCAGGGTGGCCGCGGTGAGATCCCGCTGGTAGTTGCCCGGGCCGTCGCCCAGCCGCCAGATCATCGTGCCCAGCACGGTGACCAGCAGGCCGAGGCAGAGCGCGTCCGGACCGGCGAACCAGGCCAGCCCCACGGTGATCACGCCACCGGCGACCAGCGGCACCAGCGGCGGGTGGGCGCCGCTGCGGCGGACCGCGCGGGCCATCTCCCAGGAGCCGATCGCCATCGCGGCGGCGATCACGGCGAGGAACGCGGGCAGGTAGAAGAAGAGCGGCACCACGATGGCCGCGCCGAGGGCCAGCCCGACGCCGATCGCGGCCGGCAGGTTGCGGCCCGCCCGGGACGCCGTCGGCTGGACGGTCGGCGGGCGGTCCGCGCCCGCCCGGCGCCGGCCCTTCGACCGGCGGCCGCCCGGCGGCTCGGGGTCCACGGCCGGCTCGTCCCGAACGACCGGCAGGTGGCTGGTGGGTTCCTCCCGCACCGGAGCGATCTGGGCGGTCGGGTACTCGTCGTCGGGCCGGCCGAACCCGCGCTCCCGGGGGTCCGGGCCGTAGCCCGCGTCGCGCGGGTCGGGACGGTAGCCCGGGTCGGCGCCATAGTCCGGCTGGCGCGGGTCACGCTCCCACGGGTCGCGCTCCGCGCCCCGGGCCGGTCGGCGACCGCCGGGACCGGCGTCCAGGCGGCCCGGGCCGCGGGGTGCCGGCTCGTCGTGCCAGCCCCGGTCCGGAGGCGGGAATCCGTCGTACGGCCGGCCGTCGTGGCCGTCACCGGGACGGGCGTACGGGTCGGCGGCGGGACGGCCGGGCGGACGCGCGTACGCCTCGGGGCCGGCACCCGGCCGGCGCCAGGGCCCGGGCTCCAGGTCGGTCTCCGGCCAGGGCAGCGAGGGGGCCGGGCGGTCCCAGCCGCGGGGCTCGGCGTTGCCGTAGGGGTCGGGGTGGGACATCACGCACCGGCAGGCGGTACGGGAGCCACCACATGACGCAAGACCAAGACCATCCCCTACAGCCGCGAGCAGTTCCGGTTGACCGGCCCGACGGCCGGCCGACTCCCGCCGTTCACCCGGGGGCGGGTGGGAATCGTGCCGAGCCTACTGCACCCGGGAAGCCCGTACGGCGGACGTGGGCCGGCACGACGACGGCACCGGGCCGCCACCCGTGGCAGGGCGGCGGCACACCGGTGCCGTGGCGGTACGCGGGCGCTCAGACCTCGAGCAGCTCGTTCTCCTTGTGCTTGACCAGCTCGTCGACGGTGGCGACGAAACGCTGAGTCAGGTCGTCCAGCTCCTTCTCCGCGCGCCGGCCCTCGTCCTCGCCGACCTCGCCGTCCTTGACGAGGCGGTCCAGCTCTTCCTTGCCCTTGCGGCGGATGTTGCGGACGGCCACCTTGGCCTCCTCGCCCTTGTGCCGGGCGACCTTGATCATCTCGCGGCGCCGCTCCTCGGTCATCTGCGGGAGCACGATGCGCAGCTGGTTGCCCTCGTTGTTCGGGTTCACCCCGAGATCCGAATCGCGGATCGCCTTTTCCATGGCGTTGATCTGCGAGTTGTCGTACGGCTTGATGATCACCATGCGCGGCTCCGGCACGGCGATGGACGCCATCTGCGGCAGCGGGGTCGGGCTGCCGTAGTAGTCGATGACGATCCGGGAGAACATGGCGGCGTTGGCGCGACCGGTGCGGATCCCGCCGAACTCCTCCTTGGCGTGCTCGATGGCCCGCTCCATCTTCTCCTCTGCCTCGAGGAGGGTGTCGTCGATCACCGGTCTCCTCGCCTCCTTCTGTCGCTCGTCGTGGGCTGTGCTGGTGCTGCTGTTGTCGGAGGACCGCTGCCGGACCGGCGGCGCCGGTCAGGCGGTGATCAGCGTGCCGATCTTCTCACCGCCGACGGCACGGACGATCGTGTCGTCGCCCTGGGCGCCGAAGACCAGCATCGGCAGGCCGTTCTCCATGCAGAGGCTGAACGCCGCGGCGTCGGCCACCCGCAGGTTGCGGCGCAGCACCTCGGAGAAGGTGATCGAGTCGAGCTTGCTCGCCGTCGGGTCGATCCGGGGGTCCGCGGTGTAGACGGCGTCCACACCGTTCTTGCTCATCAGCACCACGTCGGCGCGGATCTCCAGCGCCCGCTGGGCGGCCACCGTGTCGGTGGAGAAGTAGGGCATCCCGGCGCCCGCGCCGAAGATGACCACGCGGCCCTTCTCCAGGTGCCGGATCGCCCGCAGCGGGATGTACGGCTCCGCGACCTGGGCCATGGTGATGGCGCTCTGCACCCGGGTCTCGATGCCCTCCTTCTCCAGGAAGTCCTGGAGGGCGAGGCAGTTCATCACCGTGCCCAGCATGCCCATGTAGTCGGCGCGGGCCCGGTCCATGCCCCGCTTCTGCAGCTCGGCGCCCCGGAAGAAGTTGCCGCCGCCGACCACCACCGAGACCTGCACGCCACGGCGCACCACGGTGGCGATCTGCCGGGCAATGGCCTGCACGACGTCGGGGTCGACGCCGATCGCGCCGCCGCCGAAGACCTCGCCGGAGAGCTTCAGCACCACCCGGCGGGCCCGACCGGGCGGCGGGGCGGTCGGGTCATCCGCCGCCAGGCTCCGGTCACTCACAACCTGCGTCATCCGACCCGCCCCTTCCGTCGCGCACCTCGTGGGCGCCGCGTACCGCGTACCTGCCGCTGCCGACCCTATGTGACGAGGAGGCCGCGGTGCCTGTCACGTACACCGGCGGCCTCCTCGTCGACGTTCTCCCTGCGCCCGGGCGCGTCCCGCGCCCGCGCGGCGGCTCAGGCCTGGCCGACCTCGAACCGCACGAAGCGGGTCACCTCGATGCCGGCGTCGGCCAGCAGCTGCTTCACCGTCTTCTTGTTGTCGGCGACCGACGCCTGCTCCAGCAGGACGAAGTCCTTGAAGAAGGCGTTGACCCGGCCCTCGACGATCTTCGGCAGCGCCGCCTCGGGCTTGTTCTCCTCGCGGGCGGTCTGCTCGGCGATGCGCCGCTCCGACTCGACGGTCTCGGCCGGGACCTCGTCGCGGGTCAGGTACTTCGGCCGCATGGCGGCGATCTGCATGGCCACGCCGCGGGCGTCCGCGTCGCCGGCCTCGTCAGCCTTGCCCGAGTACTGCACCAGCACGCCGACCGCCGGGGGCAGGTCCTGGCTCTTGCGGTGCAGGTAGACCGCGGTGGTGCCGTCGAGCTTGGCGAACCGGTTGAGCACCAGCTTCTCGCCGATCTTGGCGGACTGCTCCTGGATCAGGTCGGCCACGCTCTTGCCGTCGATGGTGCTGGCGAGCAGCTCCTCGGCGTTGGTCGCGCCGCTGGCCACACCGTGCTCGACCAGCTGCTGGGCCAGCGCGATGAAGGCGTCGTTCTTGGCGACGAAGTCGGTCTCGCAGTTGAGCTCGAGCAGCGCCTGGCCGGCGTGGGCGATGAGGCCGTTGGCGGCCGTGCGACCGGCCCGCTTGCCGACGTCCTTGGCGCCCTTGACGCGCAGGATCTCGATGGCCTTGTCGAAGTCGCCCTCGGCCTCGGTCAGCGCCTTCTTGGAGTCCATCATGCCGGCGCCGGTGAGGTCGCGGAGCTTCTTGACGTCCGCGGCGGTGAAGTTGGACATGACTCTCTCTTCGGTGTTTGAGACTGCGTTCGAATGTCTGGCTGCCGGTTACCCGGATTTTCGGCCGCCGGTCTGCCCGGCTCCGGGCCGGTTCTGCCCGGCGTACCCGTCGCGCCCCACCGACCGCGAAAACGGACGGTGGGGACGCGACGGCGAGATCACTCCGCGGCGGCGGTCGCCGGCTGCTCGGCGGTCGCGGGCTGCTCGGCGGCGGCCGCCGGCTGCTCGTCGGCCTTCTTCGGCTCCTCGAGCAGCTCGCGCTCCCACTCGGCCAGCGGCTCGTCGGCGCCGACCTGGCCCGGCTCCGGCTTCTCGTCGCCGCCACGGCCACGGCCGGAGCGGGCGATCAGACCGTCGGCCACGGCGGCGGCGACGACCTTGGTCAGCAGCTCGGCTGAGCGGATCGCGTCGTCGTTGCCCGGGATCGGGAAGTCGACCTCGTCCGGGTCGCAGTTGGTGTCGAGCACGGCGATCACCGGGATGCCCAGCTTGCGGGCCTCGTCGACGGCGATGTGCTCCTTCTTGGTGTCGACGATCCAGACCGCGGCCGGAAGCTTCTGCATGTCCCGCAGACCACCGAGGGTCTTGGTCAGCTTGATCTTCTCGCGGGAGAGCTGGAGCGTCTCCTTCTTGGTGTAACCGGCGGCGGTGCCGCTCAGGTCACCCAGGGCCTCCAGCTCCTTCATGCGCTGCAGCCGCTTGTACACCGTCTGGAAGTTGGTCAGCATGCCGCCGAGCCAGCGGTGGTTCACGTACGGCTGGCCGACCCGGGTCGCCTGCTCGGCGATGGCCTCCTGGGCCTGCTTCTTGGTGCCGACGAAGAGGATGCTGCCGCCCCCGGCCACCGTGGTGCGCACGAACTCGTACGCCTTCTCGATGTAGTCGAGGGTCTGGCGCAGGTCGATGATGTAGATACCGTTGCGCTCGGTGAAGATGAAGCGCTTCATCTTCGGGTTCCAGCGCCGGGTCTGGTGCCCGAAGTGGACACCGCTCTCCAGCAGCTGACGCATGGTCACGACGGCCATGGTGGGTACTCCCTGTTTGTCCCTGGTTGTCCCGTCCGGCCGGCGGCCGGACGCCTGGCGCCCGGTCGCCGGCCATGGTGGGCCCGACCAGAATCGGGACCAGGGAGGCCGCCGCCCCACGAGATCCGTGGAGAGGGCGCGCGAGGTCGACCGCGCAAGGCGGTCGCCAGTCGACCAGTGTACGCCCCTTCCCCGCCCCCCCCCGGTCCCGGGGTTCGGGAACGCCCATCCGGTCCCTTTCGGCACCACCGCACGGCGCCCAGTCCTGCCGCCGAGGGGCCGGGCCCGGGCCGGCAGACCGGGCCGTCCGCGGGGCGGGCCGTCCCATCCGCGGGGCGGGCCGTCC
Organism: Micromonospora sp. NPDC048907; assembly: GCF_055586885.1. Lineage (NCBI taxonomy): Bacteria > Bacillati > Actinomycetota > Actinomycetes > Micromonosporales > Micromonosporaceae > Micromonospora > Micromonospora sp. NPDC048907. The sequence continues at coordinate 234,925 of NZ_JBVJHI010000006.1, read as the reverse complement.
CATCCGCGGGGCGGGCCGTCCCATCCGCGGGGCGGGCCGTCCGCGGGGCAGGCCGTCCGCGGGGCAGGCCGTCCGCGGGGCGGGCCGTCCGGCCGGCACGGTCGCTCAGCGGGCGGCGAGGGCGGCGGCGAGGAAGAGCACCAGGCCGACGGTCAGGTAGGCGGTCGGCGGGCGGAGCCAGCCGCGGCTGCCGTCGGCGAGCGCCAGCCCTCCGGTGCGCAGCCCGTACAGGCCGGTGCCGAAGATCGGCAACCCGACCACCAGGAACGTGCCCACCACGACGTGCGAGGTGGAGACCGGGTCACCGACCAGGCCGCGCAGCAGCACCCGCAGCGCGGGGACCTCCAGGGCCAGCACCATCACCGCGAGCAGCACCGCGAGGGCCGGGCGGCGGGTCCGGTAGACGCCGTCACCGGGCGGCGGGCCGTCGGGCCGGGGCGCGAGCGACGGCATGGGGCCGGTCGGCATCTCCAGCGGGTGCGGCGTCGACGCGGCCGGCGCCTCCGGCGCGGGGCCACCCGGGCGCTCCCCGACGGTCAGCGGGGTCGCCCCGCCGGGGCTGGGCCGGTCCCCCACCGTGATCGGCGCCGGGCCGGCCGGGACCGGCCCGGCCGGGCGGGCCGACTCGACGACCGGGTAGCCACCCACCGGGCCGGAACGCAGCGGGTCGGCGGAGTCGCGGGCCGGGTAGCCGCCCACCGGGTCGGGACGCAGCGGGTCGGCGGCGCGGTCGGCGGCGAGCGTTCCGGCGGCCTCGCGGGCCGGGTAGCCGGCCACCGGGTCGGAACGCAGCGGGTCGGCGGCGCGGTCAGCGCCGAGCGGGTCGACGGACTCGCGGGCCGCCCGCCGGCCGCCGCGCTCCCCCGGTAGCTCGCCGGAGGTCTCCACCGGATCGTCCAGCCGGTGCGGCCGCCAGCCGCCCGTGTCGTCGCCCAGCGGGTCGGCGGACCCGAACCGGGCCGGGTCGCCGTACCGGTTCTCGCCCGTGCGCTGCTCCGGCGCCGGGAAGTCGTCGTCGCGGTAGCGCGGTTCGCCGGCGGCGCGCCAGTCCGGCTCGTACCCGCGGTCGCTCCAGTGCGACCCCTGCTGATCGTCGGGAAAGCTCCGTCGTCCGTCCACGACCGGCACGGTATGCGACCGGCACCACGCGCGCCATTCCGGTCGTCCGGCGCATCGCCGCTGGTCACGGACGACATAGCCGGTCATCACGGGCACTCCGCACAGCGTCGGCCCCGCGCGGCCTAGCACAGCGGCAGCATGATCGTGCGTCCGTCCACAGGGGCCCCCGCCGTCCACAGGCCGTCCCGCCCGGGACCCGGCGCCGGCCCGCCCGCCGCACGCTGGCCGGCATGACGAAGCGGAACCAGGCCGTCGGGGCGTACGGCGAACGGTGCGCGGTCCGGCACCTGATCGAGGCGGGGCTGCGCCCGGTCGCCCGGAACTGGCGGTGCCCCGAGGGGGAGATCGACATCATCGCCTGGGAGGGGCCGGTGCTCGCCTTCTGCGAGGTGAAGACCCGGCGCACGGAGGACTTCGGCAGTCCGGCCGAGGCGGTGGTGCGGGCCAAGGCGCGCCTGCTGCGCGGGCTGGCGGCGCGCTGGCTCGCGGCGACCGGCACCACGGCCGAGGAGGTCCGCTTCGACGTCCTTGCGGTCCGGCTCCCGGTCGCCGGGCCGGCCCGGGTCGAGCACCTGAGGGGCGCGTTCTGACCATGAGCTACGCGAAGGTGCTCTGCGTCGGCCTGGTCGGGATGGCCGGGCACGTGGTCGAGGTGGAGGCCGACCTGGCCCCCGGCCTGCCCGGCGTGGTGATCTCCGGCCTGCCCGACACCGCGCTGCACGAGGCCCGGGACCGGGTCCGGGCGGCCATCGTCAACTCGGGCCAGAAGTGGCCGAACCGCCGGATCACCCTCAACCTGCTGCCGGCCACCCTGCCGAAGTACGGCTCCGCCTTCGACCTGGCCATCGCCGTGGCGGTGCTCGGCGGCTCGGGCGAGCTGCCGCTGGTGCCGCTGGACGCCACGGTGGTCCTCGGCGAGCTGGGCCTCGACGGCACGGTCCGCCCGGTACGCGGCGTGCTGCCGATGGTGGCCGCCGCGGCACGGGCCGGGTTCACCCGGGTCGTGGTGCCGGCCGGCAACGCCGGCGAGGCGGCGGTGATCCCCGGCGTCCACGTCCGCGCCGTCGACACCCTGCACCGGCTGGTCGCCTTCGTCCGGGACGGCACGCCGCTGCTCACCCCGCCGGCCGACACGCCCACTCCGGTGACCGGCGGGCCGGATCTCGCCGACGTGGCGGGGCAGCGGCTCGGCCGCCGGGCGCTGGAGGTGGCGGCGGCCGGCGGGCACCACCTCGCGCTGCTCGGCCCGCCGGGCGCCGGCAAGACCATGCTGGCCGAGCGGCTGCCGTCGGTCCTGCCGGAGCTCGACGACGACGCCGCCCTGGAGGTCACCGCCCTGCACTCGATCGCCGGCCTCCTGCCGCCCGGCGGCCGGCTGCTCCGCCGGCCCCCGTTCCAGGCCCCACACCACACCGCCACGGTGCCGGCGCTGGTGGGCGGCGGGTCCGGGCTGGCCCGGCCCGGGGCGGTGTCGCTGGCCCACCGGGGCGTCCTCTTTCTCGACGAGGCCGCCGAGTTCAGCAAGGGAGCGCTGGAGGCGTTGCGCCAGCCGCTGGAGAACGGCCGGGTCCAGGTCGCCCGGTCCCAGGGCTCCACCGAATACCCGGCCCGCACGCAGCTGGTGCTGGCCGCGAACCCGTGTCCCTGCGCGAAGCCGTCGGGCGACGCCGACTGCGAGTGCACCCCGCTGGCCCGGCGGCGTTATCTGGGCCGGCTCTCCGGCCCGCTGCTCGACCGGGTCGACGTGCAGGTGCGGCTGCCCCCGGTCCGCGCGGCGGAGCTGATGCAGACCGGCACCCCCAACGAGTCGTCCGCGACGGTCGCGGCCCGGGTCGCCGAGGCGCGACGGGCCGCCGCCGACCGCTGGGCCTCGACCGGCCGGCGGCTCAACGCCGAGATCCCGGGCCCCTACCTGCGCCGGCCACCGTGGCGCCTGCCCGGGCGGGACACCGGGGAGCTGCGGAAGCGGCTCGACACCGGTTCGCTGTCGGCGCGCGGCTTCGACCGGGTCATCCGGCTCGCCTGGACCATCGCCGACCTGGACGGGCGGGACCGCCCCGACGGCGGGGACATCGCCGAGGCCATCCAACTGAGGACGGGAGAGGGCGCATGAGCGGCACCGAGGAGCGCCTGCTGGCGCGGGTGGCGTTGACCTGGCTCACCGAGCCGGGCACCTGGTCGGTGCACCGGCTGGTCGACCAGCTCGGCCCGGTCGCGGCACTCGACCTGCTCCTGGACGGCGGCGCGCCGGACTCGGCGCTCCGGTCCGCCGTGGCGGCCCGCTCCGCCGCCGGTGACGCGCGAGCCGTGGCCGAACAGGCGCTGCGCCGCACCGAGCGGCTCGGCGCGCGGCTGGTGACCCCCGAGGACGGGGAGTGGCCGGCCCAGGTGGCGGACCTGCGGGCGCTCCAGCTGTCCGGGACCGGCCGCCGGGTCGACCTGGAGACCGCCCCACCGCTCTGCTTCTGGGTACGCGGGGCGTGGCCGCTGGGCGAGGCGTTGGCGCGATCGGTCGCCGTGGTCGGCGCCCGGGCGGCCACCCCGTACGGCACGCACGTCGCCACCGAGCTGGGCTACGGGCTGGCCGACCGGGACTGGACGGTCGTTTCCGGAGGGGCGTTCGGCATCGACTCCGCCGCGCACCGCGGCGCGCTGACCGCCGGCGGGCTCACGGTCGCCGTGCTGGCCTGCGGGCTGGACCGCCCGTACCCGATGGGCAACGCCGCGCTGTTCGACCGGATCGCCGAGAGTGGCCTGCTCCTGAGCGAGTGGATGCCCGGGGCGGAACCGCTGCGACCCCGGTTCCTCATCCGCAACCGGGTGATCGCGGCGGCGACCGTGGGCACGGTGCTCGTCGAGGCGTCGGCCCGCAGCGGCGCCACCCAGACCCTCAACCGCGCGATCGGCGTCGGGCGGCCGGCGATGGTGGTGCCCGGGCCGGTCACCTCGGCCATGTCCGTGGGCGCGCACGAGGTGCTCCGCGAGCAGCCCAGCTCCCGCCTCGTGACCGGCGCCGCCCACGTGCTGGAGGAGGTGGGTCGGATCGGGTACGACCTGGCGTCGCCCGTCCGCGCTCCGGAGCGCCCCCGGGACCGGCTCGACGACGAGGCGGCCCAGGTGCTGGAGGCGCTGCCCCGGCGGAAGGCGATCGGCCTCGAGCGCGTCGCGGCGCGTGCCGGGGTGGACCTGCGCACCGCCATGCGCAAGCTCTCCATGTTGGAGGAACTAGCCATGGTGGTGCGCCGCGACGGCGGCTACGCCCTCGCGCCGCCGCCGGAGCGTGCGACCGGGGGTGGCCGGGCGCCGACGGGCGTCGGCCCGGGTCCGTCCGCCACTGCGGGGAGCTGACCGGGCCCGAGCCTGGCCCGCGGGGTCCGTCCGCCGCTGCGGGGAGTTGACCGGGCCCGAGCCTGGCTCGCGGGGTCCGTCCGCCGCTTTGCGGAGCTGCCCCGGCCGAGCCGGGCCGTGCGCTCAGTCGCCCTCGAACCGGATCTCGGCGTCGCGGCTGGTCAGGCAGCGCCGGGCCAGAAGGACCAGCCGGCGGACCTGGTCGACCTCCGCAGGCGCCCGGGCCACCTCGGCCAGGCAGCGCAGCTCGGCCAGCAGTTGCGGCACCCCCTCGACGTCCACCACCAGCTCACCGAGCGGGTCGACCCGGTCCAGCAGCGGCGTACGACCGCCGCCCCGCACCCGCTTGAGCAGGTCCAGCAGGACATCCTGCGGGTCCGCCACCACCTCGGTCGAGACGTACGACGGCTGGCGGCGAACGGGCCCGGCCCGCACCTGCCGGTAGAGGACGGCATCCACCCCCACGCTCGGTCCCTCCTCCCACCGGCGTCGCCACCCCGGGGACGCCCGTTCCGATCGGTCTCGCGAATCACCCTTCCGCGCCGCCACCACGCCGGACGCCCCCAGCGCCCGGCCGCCCGCCGTGACGGGGTGTCGGCACCCGTGGGCAACGCCGCCGTCCGCCCGTCGCGACCCGGGAACGTTGCCACTGTCCTGTTCGTAGGAACAGTTTCCCCTGTCCAGGCCCAGGTCAGCCACCCCGAACGGCGCGCCGCGCCGCATCCGCTCCGGTTTCCGGCGCGGTGCCGATCCACCCGTCGGACCCGCCGGCCGTCGACGCGCTCCACCACGAGGCGACGGTCGGCCACCACCGACCCGCCGCCCTGCCACCGGAACGACGGTCGGCCACCACCGACCCGCCGCTCCGCCGGGCGGGGCGGCGGTCGGCCGACACCGGCCCGCGCCCGTACGCTGGACCGGTGCCGTCCGACCGCCCGTCCACCGCGCCGGAGCGCCCCGGGTGCCCCCGGCGCGGGCCAGTCCGCCGGAATCCCCGATGACGGACCGGCGGCGGGGCACGCGGGCGGTCCACGAGACACTCCCGGCACCCATGCGGGAGGCGGTGGACGATTTCGCCGACCACCTGGCCCGGGTGCGCAACCGGTCCGCGCACACCGTGCGGGCGTACGTGACGGACCTCGTCTCGCTGCTCGACCACGCGGTGCGGATGGGTTGCACCGACCTGTCGGAGCTGGACCTGACCGTGCTGCGGAGCTGGCTGGCGAAGCAGCGGACGGTGGGCGCGGCCCGGACGTCGCTCGCCCGGCGGGCCGCCGCCGCCCGCACGTTCAGCGCCTGGGCGCACCGGGCCGGCCTGCTGACCGGCGACGTGGCCGCGCCGCTGGCCAGTCCCCGGGCGCACCGCGAGCTGCCCACCGTCCTGCGGGCCGACCAGGCCGCCGCGCTCATGGACGCCCCGGACCGGAGCCGGACCCCGGCGCCCACCGACGCCGCGCAGCCCCGGGAGGGCAACGACGGCCGGCCCGAAAGCGGCACCGCCAGCCCGACCCGGGAGCCGGTCGGCGCACCGCCCGGCGGGGAACGCGGAAGAGCGACCGGGGACCGGGCCGACGCGCCGCCCGGCACCGGACGCGGCGGGGCGGCCCGGGGCGAGCGCGACGCGCCGCCACGGGAAGACGACGCCGGAGCGGTCGGCGGCCGGGCCGTCGCGACGGCGGGCCGTGCCGCCGCGCCGGCCGGTGCCGGCGAGCCCGATCCGGTACTGCTGCGGGACCGGCTGCTGCTCGAACTGCTCTACGGCACCGGGGTGCGGATCAGCGAGGCCTGCGGCCTGGACGTCACCGACGTCGACCAGGGCCGCCGGGTGGTACGCGTGCTCGGCAAGGGCGGGCGCGAACGGGCCGTGCCCTACGGGGTGCCCGCGCAGCGGGCCCTGGACGCCTGGCTCGCCCAGGGCCGGCCGGCCCTGGCGGCGCCCCGCTCGGACCGCGCGCTGCTGCTCGGGGCCCGGGGCGGCCGGCTCAACCCCACCACCGCGCGCCGGATCGTCGCCGGGTACGCCGAGGCCGCCGGTCTGCCGCGGGTGACCCCGCACGGGCTGCGGCACTCGGCCGCCACCCACCTGCTGGAGGGCGGCGCGGACCTGCGCGCCGTGCAGGAGCTGCTGGGGCATTCCTCGCTGGCCAGCACCCAGATCTACACCCACGTGTCGGTGGAGCGGCTGCGGGCGGCGTACCGGCAGGCACACCCGCGCGCCTGACCTCCTCGGCGGCGACACGGGCCGGCCGACGGACGGCGTGGGCCCGCGCCTGGACGGAAGCGGCGGGCTGATGATCCACGGCGGGCTACGATCGCCCGATGACGGTTCCGCAGCCGCCCGAGCCGATCCCCGGGGCTCGGCTGCTCTTCTCCCTCGACCCGTCGGTCAGCCACCTCAATCACGGATCGTTCGGCGCCGTCCCGATCGCCGTGCAGCGCGCCCAGCAGCGCCTGCGCGACGAGATGGAGGCCAACCCGCTCCGCTTCTTCACCCAGGGCCTGGTGGACCGGATCGCCCACACCCGGCGGCACCTGGCCACCTTTCTCGGCGCGGATCCGGAGGGCACGGCTCTGGTCGGCAACGCCACCACGGGCGCCGCCATCGTGCTGCAGTCGCTCGGGCTGGGCCCTGGCGACGAGGTGGTGACCACCGACCACGGGTACGGGGCGGTCGGTTTCTCGGTGGACCGGGAGTGCGCCCGCACCGGGGCGGTGTCGCGGGCGCTGCCCGTGCCGCTGACCGCCACCGACGAGGAGGTGGTGGAGATCGTCCGGGCCGGGCTGCGTCCGGGGCGGACCAAGCTGCTGATCGTCGACCAGATCACCTCGCCGACGGCCCGGCTCTTCCCGACCGCGGCGATCGTCGGGGTGGCCCGGGAGCACGGGGTGCCGGTGCTGGTCGACGCCGCGCACGCCCCGGGCATGCTGCCGACCACGGTGGCCTCCGTGGGCGCCGACTTCTGGGTCGGCAACCTGCACAAGTGGGCGTACGCGCCGCGCGGCACGGCCGCGCTGGTGGTGGCCGAGCGGTGGCGGGAACGGATCCAACCGCTGGTCGTCTCCTGGGAGCAGGGCAGCGGGTTCCCCACCCGGGTGGAGTGGCAGGCGACCCTCGACTACACCGGTTGGCTGGCCGCCCCCGTCGGCCTGTTCACGCTGCGCAGCCTCGGCCTGGACCGGGTGCGGGCGCACAACGCGGCGCTGGCCGCGTACGGGCAACGGGTGGTCGGGGACGCGCTCGGGGTGCCGCCGGCCGACCTGCCGGAGCCCGGCGGACCGACGGTCGCCATGCGGCTGATCCCGCTGCCGCCCGGCCTCGCCACGACGATGGACGCGGCGCGGGACCTGCGGGCCCGGATCGCCGACCGGCTCTCGGTCGAGGTGTCGACGGCCGCCTGGAACGGTCGCGGCTACCTGCGCCTGTGCGGCCAGGTCTACAACACGCCGGACGAGTACGACCGGCTGGCCGTCCGGCTGCCCACACTGCTCGCCCAGGGCTGAGCGGCGGGCCCGGAGGGCGGCGGATCGAGCGGGAGCAGCCGGACCGGGCCGAGCCCGAGCAGGGCGAGCGGATCCAGGTACTCCTCGCCGCGACGCAGCCCCCAGTGCAGGCACGCCGCCGCCGCGCAGCCGGGGTGCCCCGCGGTCAGCAGGCCGACCGGGGTGCCGGCGGCGACGCGGGCGCCGGCCGCCGGGCCGGGGAGGACCGGCTCGTAGGTGGTGCGCAGCCCGTCGGCGTGCCCGACGGTGACCACCGGCCGCCCGGCCACCATGCCGGCGAAGAGGACCACCCCGGCGCCCGCCGAGCGGACCTCGGCGCCCGGGGTGGCAGCCAGGTCCACGCCCCGGTGCCCGGGCAGCCAGGGCTCCGGCGGTGGGTCGAACCGGCGCGCGACACGCGGCGTGCCGGCCAGCGGCCAGCGGAAGCGCCCCGCGGGCATCCCGGCCGCGGGCGCCCCGGACCGGGCCGGCGACGGCACCGCGGCAGGCCGCGCCACGGCACCCACCCCGGGGCCGGAGGCCGGCGACACCACAGGCGGCCGGGCCACCGCCACCACAGCGGCACCGGCACCGGCACCGGGCGGTGACACGGCAGGCGGCCCGGCCGTTGCCACAGCGGCGCCGGACGGCGTCGGGCGGGAGGCCGGCAGGGTCGAGGCCACGAGCAGCACGATCACGACGGCCACGCGGCCCCGGTTCGACAGGTTCGACACAGCACGGCACTCTGCCGGCGCCGCGCCGCCGCCGCGACCACACGGCAACCCCCACTGTGGACGGCACCCCACCTGTGGACATCCCCCCACGGTGGGGACGGATCTGCTACGGGCGCGCCGCCTATGCTGGCCGCGTGACGAAGGACTGGTACGCCTGGCACACCGACTACGACCAGCCCGACTCCTCGCTGTCCCGGCGGCTCGCCGAGGTGCGGGACCGCATCGCCGAGGCGCTGGACGCCGCGCCGCCCGGACCGCTGCGCGCGATCAGCCTCTGCGCCGGGCAGGGGCGGGACCTGATCCCGGTGCTCGCCGACCATCCGCGCGGCCGGGACGTGACGGCCCGCCTCGTGGAGCTGGACCCCCGCAACGCCGAGGTGGCCCGGCGGGCGGCCGCCGAGGCGGGGCTGACCGGCGTGGAGGTGGTCGTCGGGGACGCCGCGTCGACCGACCGGTACGCCGACCTCGTGCCGGCGGACCTCGTCCTGGTCTGCGGCATCTTCGGGAACATCACCGACGCCGACATCCGGGCCACCGTGCGGCACTGCGCCTCGCTCTGCGCCACCGGCGGCACGGTCTTCTGGACCCGGCACCGCGGCGAACCGGACCTGGTGCCCGCCATCTGCGACTGGTTCGCCGAGGAGGGCTTCACGCCGGTCGCGGTGACCAGCCCGGCCGACCGGGTCGGCGTCGGCGTGCACCGCTTCGGCGGCCGGCCCCGCCCGCTGGAGCGGGGCGCGGCGATGTTCGAGTTCATCGGCTACGACCGTCTCACCCACCCCTGAACCGCCGAGGAGCAGCGAGATGACCACCGTCGACGACGTGAGCCGGCCCTCCCGGGTCGCCGGCCCGGACGAGGCGATCAGCGCCGAGGAACTCCAGTTGGCCGCGCGCAACCACGGCATCCCGCTGGAGGCGCTGCGCTACGACGTGACCCCGGCCGGCCTGCACTACCTGCTCATCCACTACGACATCCCGGACGTCGACCCGGCGGCGCACGCGCTGACCGTGGGCGGCGCGGTCGCGCGTCCGCTCCGCCTCGACCTGGCGGCGCTGCGGGAGCGGCCCCGGGTCACCCACCGGGTGACGCTGGAGTGCGCGGGGAACGGCCGGGCGCTGCTGCACCCCCGCCCGGTCAGCCAGCCGTGGCTGGTGGAGGCGGTGGGCAACGCCGAGTGGACCGGCACCCCGCTGGCCCCGCTGCTCCGCGAGGCCGGGTTGCCGGCCGACGCCGTGGACGTGGTCTTCACCGGCGCGGACCACGGGGTGGAGCGCGGCGTCGAGCAGGACTACCAGCGGGCGCTGCCGGTCGCGGACGCGCTGCGCGAGGAGGTGCTGCTCGCGTACGAGATGAACGGCGCTCCCCTGCTGCCGCAGCACGGTGCGCCGCTGCGGCTGATCGTGCCGGGCTGGTACGGCATGGCGCACGTCAAGTGGCTGCGCGACATCCGGGTGCTGACCGAGCCGTTCGACGGCTACCAGAACGCGGTGGCGTACCGGCTGCGGCAGGACGCCGACGACCCTGGCGTGCCGGTGACCCGGATCGAGCCTCGCGCGCTGGTCCGCCCGCCGGGCTTCCCGGATTTCATGTCGCGCGCCCGGGTGCTGCGGCCGGGGCCGTGCACGGTGGACGGTCGGGCCTGGTCGGGGCACGCGCCGGTGACGGCCGTCGAGGTGACCTTCGACGGCGGCACGACGTGGGTGCCGGCGACCCTGGACGAGCCCACCGGGGGCGAGTGGGCGTGGCGGCGGTGGCAGGTGTCGTGGCGGGCGACGCCGGGGCGGCACGTGCTGGGCGCCCGGGCGGTCGACGCCTCCGGGCGGACCCAGCCGGTGGAGCAGCCGTGGAACCGGGGCGGGTTCGCGAACAACCTGGTGCAGCGGGTCGAGGCGGTCGTGCTGGCGGAGTGATCCGCCTCGGGTGGTCGGCCGGGCCTCCGGGCCCGCCGGCCGCGGGGACGGCTGGCGTCAGCCGCCGAATCCGGAATCTGCGGGAAGCGAGATGTCGGGCTTTTCGAGCTCTTCCACATTGACGTCCTTGAACGTCATCACGCGGACATTCTTGACGAAACGGGCGGGGCGGTACATGTCCCACACCCAGGCGTCGTGCATCTCGACCTCGAAGTAGACCTCGCCGTCCGAGTTACGCACGTGCAGGTCGACCTGGTTGGCCAGGTAGAAGCGGCGCTCGGTCTCCACCACGTAGGAGAATTGGCGGACAATGTCGCGGTACTCCCGGTAGAGCTGCAGCTCCATCTCGGTTTCGTACTTCTCGAGATCTTCCGCGCTCATCGCACTCCGCCTTCCATGACCACATCTTCCCCCACCGACGCCGGAGGTCGCGGCTGCTCGCCCAACGCCACGCCGACGGTACCCCCTGCCGCGTCGGAGCGCTCCATCGGCTCGTCCGGACCGTCGTCGAACGCCCCGTCCGGGGCGCCGAAGAGCACCTCGTCGGGGCTGCCGGCAGCCGGCCGGCGGGACCGGGGCGGCCGGCCGTCCCGCCCCGAGACGGTGGCCACGTTCACGTACGAGAAGCGGTGTTCCCGGCAGGGCCCCCGCTCGCGCAGCGCGGCGCTGTGCTCGGGAGTGATGTAGCCCTTGTGCTCGGCGAAGCCGTAGCCGGGGTGCCGCTCGTCCAGTTCCACCATGATCCGGTCCCGGGTGACCTTGGCGAGCACGCTCGCCGCCGCCACGCAGGCGGCCACTCGGTCCCCCTTCCAGACCGCCAGGCCCGGCACGTCCAGCCCGTCCACGCCGAAGCCGTCGGTCAGCACGTATTCCGGGCGGGTGGTCAGCGAGGCGAGCGCCCGGCGCATGGCGGCCAGGTTGCACACGTGCAGCCCGCGCGCGTCGACCTCCTCGGCGGGGATGATCACCACCGCGTACGCCAGGGCCCGCGCCACGACCTCCTCGTAGACGCGTTCCCGGGCCGCCGGGGTGAGCAGCTTGGAGTCGGCCAGCTCGTCGATCTCGCCGCGCCGCCCCTCAGGCAGCACCGCGGCGGCGGCCACCAGCGGCCCGGCGCAGGCCCCCCGGCCGGCCTCGTCGGCGCCGGCCACGTGCCGGAAGCCGCGCCGTTGCAGCGCCCGCTCCAGCGCGTACAGGCCGCCGTCGCGGCGCACCACGGTGCGCGGCGGGGTCAGCACGGGACACCCCCGGCGAGCGCCCGGGCGAGCCGGTCCGCCAGGTCCGGCGGGTAGTAGCGCTCGGTCGTGGCGGCCAGCTCGCCGGCCGACCACCAGCGGTGGCCGTGCACGCTGGCCTGCTCGACCTCGTCGAAGCCGGTCGTGTCGACCTCCCAGGTCGGCACGCGGAACAGGAAGAACTCCTGCTCCTGCCGGTACCAGACACCGTCGAACGGGAACTCGACCGTCTCCGCCCAGACCGGGGCGCCCAGCTCGGCCGGGGCGAGCCGCAGCCCGGTCTCCTCGGCCAGCTCCCGTGCCGCGCCCTCGGCCGGGCTCTCCCCCGGGTCGAGGCCGCCGCCGGGGGTGAACCAGTAGCGGTGATCCGGCCGGGCCGGGTCACTGCCCTCGAACAGCAGCACCCGGTCGGACGCGTCGACGAGCAGCACCCGGGCCGCGCGACGAGGGGTGTAGACGGTCACCGCACAAGCCTGCCAGACGCCTCCGACGAACGCCCACGCCCTCCGGCTCTGCGGGGGCGGGCGTGGTCACCGGGGCGGGCCGCCAAGTCAGGGGTTGGGGATGCCGTCGAACTGGTCCGGCACGCTGAGCCAGGTCGCCCGGCCGACCGGCCAGAAGATCGTGAAGGCCCGCCCGATCACCTGGTCCTCCGGGATGGTCGCCTCGGTGATGTCCTCGCCGGACTGCTGCCAGTGCTCCAGCGAGTCCCCCGAGGCCTCCCGGTGGTCGCCCATCACCCAGAGCCGGCCCTTCGGCACGGTGATGTCGAAATCCTGGTCGGCAGGCTTGTTGCCGGGGAAGATGAACGGCTCGTCGATCGGCTTGCCGTTGATGATCAACCGTTCCTGCGGGCCGGTGCGGTCGCAGCAGACCACGTGGTCCCCGCCGACCCCGATCACGCGCTTGATGAAGTCCTCGCCCTGCGGGTTGCCGCTCCACTCGGTGGGCGCCTTGAACACGATCACCTCGCCGCGGTGCGGCGAGCGGAAGTCGTACACCAGCTTGTTGACCAGCACCCGATCGTCGATCTTGAGGGTGTTCTCCATGGACGGCGAGGGGATGAAGAAGGTCTGCAGCACGAAGGCACGAACCAGCACTGCGACCAGGATCGCCACGCCCAGGAGGATGGGCAGCTCTTTCCAGAAGGAACTGCGCGGCTTCTCGGTCTGCTCGTCAATCACGGGTGGAGCCTACGTCCCCGGCCGTGGCGCAGTCGCCCCGAACGCGCGAGAACGGAGAGCGCGGCCGTGACCGGGAGGATCAGCACGACGCCGCCCACCGGGTCGGGATCCACCGGGGCCGGCCCGGCCGGCGCGGCGTTCGGCTGCGGCAGGTCGTCGAAGGTGTCCGGGACCGGCAAGGTGGTCCAGCGCTGCGACGGCCAGACGATCATAAAGGCCCGGCCGACCACGTTGTCGATCGGCACCGGGCCCTGGCACCGGGCGTCCTGGGAGACCAGCCGGTGGTCGCCCATCACGAAGATCTGCCCCGGCGGCACGACGATCTCGGTGAACTGCCGGGAGCGGCACTCCTTCGGGTTCGGCGGTAGGTCGACCGGGGAGTCCTCGGAGACGTAGCCCTGCTCCTCCAGCGGCACGCCGTTGACCACGACCCGCCCCTTGTCGCAGCACCAGACCCGGTCACCGGGCACCCCGATGACCCGCTTGATGAAGTCCTTCTCGCCGGGGCGGCTGACGCCGACCAGGTCACCCAGGGTGCGGCCGACCTTGCCGGCGAAGTTGGTCGGCGGGGCGGGGGCCTCCTGGGCGACCCACCGGTCGGTGCCGCGGAACACGACCACCTCGCCGCGGACCGGGTCGCGGACGTCGTAGACGACCTTGTTGACCAGCACCCGGTCGCCGACGAGCAGGGTGTTCTCCATCGACCCGGACGGGATGAAGAACGCCTGGAGCAGAAAGGTGCGGATCAGCACCGCGAGGCAGAAGGCGACGACGAGGAGCAGGGGCAGTTCCTGCCACAGCGGCATCTGCCGGCGGGTGCGCCGCCGTCGGCGCCACGGGTCGACGGTGCCGTCCTCGTCAAGCATCTGCACCATGCCACTCTCCGGTCCGCGGAAACGACACTACCGCCCGGGAGTCTCCGGCAGAGACCCCACGGGCGGTAGTGGACCGCTGTGACACCGCGTCGAGTGGGCGCGGCGCGCCGTCCCCCGGCGCCCGTACGACCAGGGTAATGCGCTCCGGTCGATACGACATCCGCACAGGTCAGGCGGCGTGGCGAGGGAAAATTCAGCTCGCCGGCTGCTTCTCGCGCAGCTCCTTGATCTTGGCCTTCTTGCCCCGCAGCTCGCGCAGGTAGTAGAGCTTGGCGCGCCGCACGTCACCGCGGGTCACGACCTCGATCCGGTCGAGGGCCGGGCTGTTCAGCGGGTAGGTGCGCTCCACCCCCACACCGAAGCTGATCTTGCGGACCGAGAAGGTCTCGCGCAGGCCGTCACCCTGGCGGCGGATGACGACGCCCTGGAAGATCTGGACCCGGGACCGGTTGCCCTCGACGACCCGCGCGTGCACCTTCACGGTGTCACCGGCGCGGAAGTCGGGCAGGTCAACGCGCTTCGACTGGGCGTCAAGGGCGTCCAGGATGTTCATCGCTGCGTCCTCGTGAGGCTCACGGCGCATCGTCAGTCGATGCGCGGATGGGTGATTCTGACCCCCGGGTGGTGGCCGGCGACGCCGACCCCGGTCGAGGGTCCTCGCATCCGTCCACGGCGTGGACGGAAGCGGCAACCCCTCTACTTTGCCACATCACCCGGCCGGGGCTGAAATCCACCCCGGTCCAGGGCCACCCGGTCCCGCTTGTCCAGGCTCTCCGGCGGCAGCGCGGCGATCATGTCGGGGCGGCGGGCCGCCGTCCGCAGCAGCGCCTCGTCACGCCGCCAGCGGGCGATCTTCCCGTGGTCGCCGGAGCGGAGCACCTCGGGCACCTCGTGCCCGCGCCACTCCGCCGGCTTCGTGTACATGGGCGCTTCCAGCAGCCCGTGGGCGTGCGACTCCTCGTCCAGCGAGCCGGCGTTGCCGAGCACCCCGGGCAGCAGCCGGGTGACCGCCTCCAGGATGACCAGCACGGCCACCTCGCCGCCGAAGAGCACGTAGTCGCCCAGCGAGACCTCGGTCACCCGCATCCGGGTCGCCGCGTGGTCGAGCACCCGCTGGTCGATGCCCTCGTAGCGGCCGCAGGCGAACAGCAGGTGCGACTCGGCGGCCAGCTCGTGGGCCATGGCCTGGGTGAACGGGACGCCGGCCGGCGACGGGACGAGCAGCCGGGGCAGGGTGTGCCCGTCCGGGCTCAGCTCGTCGGGGGCCAGGGCGTCGAGGGCCTCGCCCCACGGCTCCGGCCGCATCACCATGCCGGGGCCGCCGCCGTAGGGGGTGTCGTCGACCGTGCGGTGCACGTCGTGGGTCCAGGTCCGCAGATCGTGTACGGCCAGCCGCAGCGTGCCGCCCGCCCGGGCCTTGCCGATCAGCGACAGGTCCAGCGGGGCGAAGTACTCGGGGAAGATCGACACGATGTCGACGCGCATGAGGGGGTGGCTCCAGTCAGAGGTCGAGCAGCCCGGCGGGCAGCTCCACCACGACGCGTCCGCCCGCGACGTCGACCTCGGGGACGATCGCCTTGACGAACGGGATGAGCGCGGTGCGGCCCTCGGGGCGTCGCAGCACCAGCAGGTCGGAGGCGGGGGCGTGGTCGATCCGGGCCACCTCGCCCAGCCGCTCGCCGGCCGGGGTCACCACGGCCAGCCCGACCAACTGGTGGTCCAGGAACTCCTCCGGGTCCTCCGGCGGAGCCACGTCGGCGCTGTCCACGCCGAGCAGGGTGCCGCGCAGCGCCTCGGCGACGTCGCGGTCCAGCACGCCCTCGAAGTTGACCAGCAGCCGCCCCTGGTGCCACCGGGCGGACTCGATGGTCAACGTGGCCGGCACCCGGTAGGCGCCGGGCTCCGGAGGCGCGACCGCCCCCGGCTCGGTGCGCAGCACCGCGCCGGGGGCGAAACGTGCTTCGGGCTCATCGGTCCGCACCTCCACGGTGACCTCACCGCGGATGCCGTGCGGCTTGCCGATCCGGCCGACGATGAGAAGCATCAGTACGAGTCGACGATGTCGACGCGCACCCCGCGCCCACCGATGGAGCCGATCACCTGGCGCAGCGCCTTGGCGGTCCGGCCGGACCGCCCGATCACCGTGCCGAGGTCCTCCGGGTGCACGCGGACCTCGAGCCGCTTGCCCCGGCGGGAGTCGACCATGCGCACCCGGACGTCGTCCGGGTGGTCGACGATCCCCTTGACCAGGTGCTCCAGGGCCGGACGCAGCGCCATGTCAGGCCTGCTCGCCGGACTCGGCACCGGTCTGCTCCTCGGCCTTCGGCGCCTCGGCCTCGGCGGCCGGGGCCTGGGCCTTGGCGGCCTTCTTGGCCGGGGCCGGGGTGTCCGCCACGCCGGCGGCGGCCTTCGCCTCGGCCTCGTACGCCGCCTTGCGGTCGGCCCGCTCCGCGGCGACCTTCAGCGGCGGCGGGGCCGGCAGGCCCTTGAACTTCTGCCAGTCACCGGTCAGCTCCAGCAGGCGCTGCACGGCCTCGCTCGGCTGCGCGCCGACCGACAGCCAGTACTGGACCCGCTCCGACTTGACCTCGATCACCGAAGGGTCCTCCTTCGGCTGGTACACACCGACGAACTCGATGGCGCGACCGTCACGCTTGGTGCGCGAGTCGGCGACGACGATGCGGTACTGCGGGTTGCGGATCTTGCCCATCCGCAGGAGCCGGATCTTTACGGCCACAGTTGTTTCGCTCCTGTTGCGATTTCACCGGCCCGGTACGGGCGGTGTGGCGGGTGAGCGCCGCCCGGCACAGTGGGGTTGGGCCGGAGACTGCTCGGTTAACTGGCGACGCGCCCGGGTTAGAGGGCGCCGGACGCGCGCCGGATACCAGCGACCCATTCTGCCAGATCCCACCCGGATCTCTCACACCGGACCCGGACAGCTCACTCGGGTCGCCCCCGCCGGTGACGAACGACACAGGTTCACCGGACCGGCGGCCGGTCCCAGCCGGGCGGCAGTTCGTCCGGTACGTCCCACTCGGCGGGCGGGGTGAAGTCGCACCAGGTGCCGTCGAAGGGGAACTCGCCGGCCTCGGCGATCCGGATCACCCGCTCCCCCTCGGCCCGGACCGCCTTCTCGTCCGGCACCCAGTAGTGCTGCGGAAAGGCCAGGCGCTCGACGAACTCGTCCTCGTCCTTCCACTCCCAGCTCAGGTCCGGGTGGACCACCACGTCGAGGTCCTGGTCGACCATGTCGACGCCGGCCACCGTGCCGTCGTCCCAGCGGATGCCGGGCTCCTCCAGGTTGACATACCAGTTCTTGAACCGGCCCCGGTCGTCCCGGAACCACCAGACCGAATGGGCGGCGCCGGCGGGCAGGAACTTCAACACCGGCGGCCCGTTCCAGCGCCCCTGGGCGAGCCGGTAGGACGAGGTGATCCACTCGGCGAACGGCATGGCACGCATCCCCAGCCCCGCCTCGGTCACCTCGTGCGCCACCGGGGTGTTCCGGGCCACCCAGAGCAGCAGCCCCCGGTCGTCGTCGAGGACCACGCGGGCCGACCGGACCCAGCCGATCCGGCCGTGCCGCACGTTGCGGTGCATGATCAGTCGGCCGGGCGCGAACCGGCCGGTGGGATCGCCCGGACGCACCTCAGTAGGCGCGGGCCAGGATGGCGACCAGGTCCGGCTCGTCCTCGGTGTCGGGCACCGAGCCGTCGGCGCGGAGCAGGCACCGGACGGTGACGCCCTGGCCGTTCGCCTCGGCCTCGCCCTGGACGCCGACCTCCGACCACGGCACCTTGGCCCAGCCGGTGGCGGCCGCCTCGAGCGCCTCGGCCAGCGTGCCGACCTCGACGGTCCGGGACTGCCGGAACGCCAGCGCCTGGTCGTGCAGCGCCTGCTGGTCCGCCTCAAGCGCGGCGAGCACCGCGCCCACCACGTCGGCGACCGGGACCGGGGCCTTCGAGCCGTCCGTACGCCGCACCACCACCGCGTTGCCGGCGGCCAGGTCGCGGGGGCCGACCTCGACGCGCACCGGGTAGCCGCGCAGCTCGGCGTCGACCGCGCGGCGGCCGAACGCCGTGTCGGTCCGGTCGTCCAGCGCGACCCGGACGCCGGCGTCGCGCAGCGCGTCGCACAGCTTGGCCGCCGCCTCGCCGACGCCCTCGCCGTCCTTGACGACCATCACGTACGCCTGGACCGGCGCCAGCTTCGGCGGCACCCGGAGGCCGTTGTCGTCGCCGTGGCACATGATCAGGCCGCCGAGCATCCGGGTCGAGGTGCCCCACGACGTGGTCCAGGCGTGCTCCCGGCCGCCCTCGGCCGAGGAGTAGCTGATGTCGAACGCCTTGGCGAAGTTCTGGCCCAGCTCGTGGCTCGTGCCCAGCTGGAGCGCCTTGCCGTCGCCCATCATGCCTTCGCACGTGTACGTGGCGGTGGCGCCGGCGAAGCGCTCGCGGGCGGTCTTCAGGCCGACCACCACGGGGATGCCGAGCACGTTGACCATCAGGTCCTCGTACGCCTCGTGCAGGATCCGGCGGGCGTAGGCCCGGGCGTCCTCCCGGGTGGCGTGCGCGGTGTGGCCCTCCTGCCAGAGGAACTCGCTGGTACGGAGGAAGATCCGGGGGCGCAGCTCCCAGCGGACCACGTTCGCCCACTGGTTGAGCAGCAGCGGCAGGTCCCGGTAGGAGTCGATCCACTTGGCCATGAACTCGCCGATCACCGTCTCGCTGGTGGGGCGGACCACCACCGGCTCGGCGAGCTGCTTGCCACCACCGTGGGTGACGACGGCCAGCTCGGGCGAGAAGCCCTCGACGTGCTCGGCCTCGCGCTTGAGGTAGCTCTCCGGGATGAAGAGCGGGAAGTACGCGTTCTCCGCGCCGGCCGCCTTGATCCGGGCGTCCATCTCGGCCTGCATCCGCTCCCAGATGGCGTAGCCCGCCGGTCGGATGACCATGGTGCCCCGCACCGGGCCGTTGTCGGCCAGCTTCGCCTTGGCGATCAGGTCCTGGTACCAGCGGGGAAAGTCCTCCGCACGGGGAGTGAGCACGCGTGCCATGACCGCACATCCTATGCGCCGGGCGGGCCGCCGCTGCGCCCGGGAGTCGGCGCACGCCGTGTCGCGCCGCCCGACCGTAGACTTCGACGGCGATGGGTGAGCTTCCAGACGCCGGCGCCCGGCCGCCGCGCCACGCGAAACGCGCCGAGCCGGAGGTGCCGCGCGACGGGTCACGGCGCGGCGCGGGACGCACCGAGCCGGAGGTGCCGACGCCGCGGCTGCGGGACGCGATCGTGGACGCCGCCCGCGCGCAGACGGTCGCCGCGGGCTGGGACGGCGTCCGCATGGGCGGGGTGGCGCGGGCCGCCGGGGTGAGCCGGCAGACCGTCTACAACGAGTTCGGCAGCAAGGCCGGCCTGGCCGAGGCGCTCGCGCGGCGCGAGGTGGACCGCTTCGTCGGGGAGGTCCGCGCCGCCCTCGACGCGCACGGCGCCGACGTGCGGGCCGCGGCGTACGCGGCCATCCGGCACACCCTCGCCGCCGCCGCGGACAACCCGCTGGTCAAGGCGATCCTCACCAGCGCCCGGGGCGGCTCCGACGAGCTGCTGCCCTACCTGACCACCCGGTCCGAGCTGGTGCTCGCCGAGTCGTCCGCGGCCCTGCTGGAGTGGGCCGACCGGCACCTGCCGGCGGGCGACCCCGCGGCCCGGGCCTTCGCCGCCGACACGATCGTCCGCCTGGTGGTCAGCCACATCGTGCTGCCCCGGTCGCCGGTCGACGAGACCGCCGACCAGCTGGCGACCCTGGCCCTCCACCTCTTCCACACGGCCGCCACCCGGCCACCCGGTTGATCAGGAGGTTCGGGACGGTCCGGACCTCGTGATCAGCGAGGGACGGGAAGGACGCGGCCGCGGAGGATGACGCGCGACGGGGCGCGGACCACCCGCAGGTCGCGGCGGGGGTCCTCGGGGTAGACGGTCAGGTCGGCCAGGCCGCCCTCGACCAGGCCGGGGAAGCCGAGCCACTCTCGGGCCCGCCAGGAGGCGGCGGCGAGCACGTCCTCGGCGGACATCCCGGCCTGCTCGTGCAGGAGCAGCATCTCCTCGGCGGCCAGCCCGTGGTCGATGCCGCCGCCCGCGTCGGTGCCCACGTAGATCGGCACCCCGGCCTCGTGCGCGGCGCGGACCACCTCGGGGAACCGGTCGCGCAGGGCGAGCATGTGGTCGGCGTACCCGGGGAACTTCGCCCTGGCCTGCTCGGCGATGTGACCGAACGTGCGGATGTTGATCATCGTGGGCACCAGCGCGGTGCCCTGCCGGGCCATCAGGTCGACGAGGTCGAGGCTCAGCCCGGTGCCGTGCTCCACCGAGTCCACCCCGGCCCGCACCATGATCTCCACGGCCGACTCGGAGAAGGTGTGCACGGCCGCGCGCGCACCGGCGGCGTGCGCCGCGGCGACCGCGGCGGTCATCGTGTCGGCGTCCCAGGCCGGCGCCAGGTCACCGACCCCGCGGTCGATCCAGTCGCCGACCAGCTTGACCCAGCCGTTGCCGGCGGCGGCCTGCGCGGTGACCGTCGCGGCCACCTCGGCCGCGCCGACCTCCACCCCGATGTCGCGCAGGTAGCGCTTCGGCGGCGCGACGTGCCGGCCGGCGCGGGCCAGTCGCGGCAGGTCCGGCTCGTCGTCGAGTTCCGGGTACGGGTACGGCGAGCCGGCGTCGCGGATGGCCAGCACGCCGGCGTCCCGGTCGGTGCGGGCCAGCTCGCGGGCCTGGTCCAGGGAGGTGATCGGGGCGCCGCCACGGGCGATGCCGATGTGGCAGTGGGCGTCGGTCAGGCCGGGCAGCACGAAGCCGCCGTCGACGACCGTCTCGGCGCCGGGCACCGGTTCGAAGGTGACCCGGTCGCCGACCAGCCAGACGTCCCGGACCTCGTCGTCCGGCAGGAGCACACCGCGCACATGCAGAGCCATGTGCACAGTCCTACCCGATCACCCCCGCGAGCGCGTCACGAGCCCGCCGCGGTACGCCGACGGCCCCGCCCCCCGGGAGGGGACGGGGCCGTCTCCGACACGCGTCAGCGCGGGCCCTTGTCACCGCCCTTGCCGAGCTTGTTGAAGTCGATCTTCGGAAGCTTGAAGCCCGGCGGCAGGCCCTGGCCGCCGGCCAGGTCGCCCGGGTCGAGGCCCGGCGGGAGCTGCGGCATGCCGCCCGGGAAGCCGCCCGGCACCCCGGCGCCGGTGCGCGGCCGCCCGCCGCCCTTGGTGCCCTTGCGCTTGTTCTTCGGCGACTTGGTCGCCTTGCGCCGGCCACCGCCGGGCAGGCCCATCATGCCGCCCATCTGCTTCATCATCTTCTGCGCTTCGGCGAAGCGGTTGAGCAGCTGGTTGACGTCCATCACGGTGACGCCGGAGCCGCTGGCGATGCGGGCCCGGCGGGAGCCGTTGATGATCTTCGGGGTGGTGCGCTCGGCCGGGGTCATCGACCGGATGATCGCGGTGACCCGGTCGAAGTGCTTGTCGTCCAGCTCGGCGAGCTGGTCCTTCATCTGCCCCATGCCGGGCATCATGGCCAGCACGTTGGCGATCGGGCCCATCCGCCGGACCGCGATGAGCTGATCGAGGAAGTCCTCCAGGGTGAACTGCTCGCCGCCCATCAGCTTGGCGGTCATCTTCTCCTTCTGATCGGCGTCGAAGGCCGCCTCGGCCTGCTCGATCAGAGTGAGGACGTCGCCCATGCCGAGGATCCGGCTGGCCATCCGGTCGGGGTGGAAGACGTCGAAGTCCTCCAGCTTCTCGCCGGTGGAGGCGAACAGGATCGGCTGCCCGGTGACCTCCCGGACCGACAGGGCGGCGCCACCGCGGGCGTCACCGTCGAGCTTGGAGAGGACCACACCGGTGATGCCGACGCCGTCGCGGAACGCCTCGGCCGTGCGGACCGCGTCCTGACCGACCATGGCGTCGATGACGAAGATGACCTCGTCGGGCTGGACCGCGTCGCGGATGTCGGCCGCCTGCTGCATCATCTCGGCGTCGATGCCGAGGCGGCCGGCCGTGTCGACGATGACGATGTCCCGGGCGGCCCGCCGGGCGTGCTCGATCGAGTCGCGCGCGACCTGCACCGGGTTGCCGACGCCGTTGCCGGGCTCCGGGGCGTACACCTCGACGCCGGCGCGGCCACCGAGCACCTGGAGCTGCCCGACGGCGTTGGGGCGCTGGAGGTCGGCGGCGACCAGCAGCGGCTGGTGGCCCTGGGCCTTGAGCCAGCGGGCCAGCTTGCCGGCGAGGGTGGTCTTACCGGAACCCTGGAGACCGGCCAGCATGATCACGGTCGGCGGGTGCTTGGCGAACTGGAGCCGCCGCCCCTCGCCGCCGAGGACGTTGATCAGCTCCTCGTTGACGATCTTGATGATCCGCTGGGCCGGGTTGAGCGCCTGGGAGACCTCGGCGCTGCGCGCCCGCTCCTTGACGTTCGCGATGAAGCCCTTGACCACCGGCAGGGCGACGTCGGCCTCCAGCAGCGCCATGCGGATCTCGCGCGCGGTGGCGTCGATGTCGGCGTCGGTGAGCCGACCCTTGCCGCGGAGCTTGGTGAAGATCCCGGACAGGCGGTCACTCAAGGTGTCAAACACGCGAACATCCCGTTTGTCGTTTTCGGCAGGCACAGGGCGGCCGGGCAGGTGTCCAGCCCACCGCTAGGGTAGCCCGCCACCCGCACCCACGCTCTGACCCGACCCACCACCGCACCGCCAGCCACCACCCACCGCCGGAGTCCTCGGGCAGGAGCCCGGCCAGCGCTGCCCCACCGCACCCGCCGACCATCGCCCTCCACCGCACCGCGAGCCACCGCGGCCCGGCGGCCCGGCGCCGCCCCACTCACCGTCGCACCGCCCGCAGGGCCGTCACATCCACCCACCAACCGCCGCACCCGCCGCCGGCCGGCCGCCGCCCACCCACCGGCCGCCGCGCTTCTGGCCGCTGGCCGCTGGCCGCTGGCCGCTGGCCGCTGGCCGCTGGCCGCTGAAGATCTTGGACGGAAATGGTCCCCAGGGGGGCCGTTTCATACCAAGATCTTTTCGTTTCCCACTTTCTGGATGCGTTGTCTCGAGTGGGGGGAGGGGCGACGGTCGAGCCGGCACCGGGCCACGCTCGGGTGCAGCGGTCGACCCTGGCCGGCTAGGAACTTGATGACGCGGATGAGTCACCACCCGCGCCGCCTGTGCCGATCGGCCCTCGATGGCAGGGCCAACCCCGCCGAATTCACCCCGCCGAGATCCCCCCCCGGTTGAATCATTCACGCCATCAAGGTTGTAGCGACGGAAGGAAGTGTTCCGGGCCGCCGTAGTCCTGGCGGCGCCGAACGCGCTGCATGCGCCGAACGCGCTGCACGCGCTGGAGACGCTGGAGGCGTCGGAGACGCCGGAGAGGCGGGAGACGCCGGAGACGCGGGAGACGCCGGAGACGCCGGAGACGCCGGAGACGCCGGAGACGCCGGAGACGCCGGAGACGCCGGAGACGCCGGAGACGCGGGAGGCGCCCGAGGCATCTGGTCGGTCAGGAGGCGCCAGAGAATCAGGAGCGCCGGTGGGTCAGGAGGGCACCAGGCCCGACTGGTACGCGAAGACCACCAGCTGGGCCCGGTCCCGGGCGCCCAGCTTGACCATCGAGCGGCTGACGTGGGTCCGCGCGGTGGCCGGGCTGACCACCAGCCGCTCGGCGATCTCGACGTTGCTCAGCCCCTCGCCGACCAGGCCCACCACCTCGCGTTCCCGGTCGGTGAGCGCGTCGAGCCGGGGGTGGGGGCGGGGCACCCGGGCCGGCCGGGTGGCGAACTCGCGGACCACCCGCCGGGTCACCGACGGGGAGAGCAGCGCCTCCCCCTCGGCGACCAGCCGGATGGCCCGCAGCAGCTCGGCCGGGCGGGTGTCCTTGGTGAGGAAGCCGCTGGCGCCGTGCCGGAGCGCGTCGAAGACGTACTCGTCCAGCTCGAAGGTGGTCAGCACGACCACCCGGGTGCCGGCCAGCGCGGGGTCGGCGACGATCCGGCGGGTCGCCTCGATGCCGTCGACGCCGGGCATCCGGACGTCCATCAGCACCACGTCGGGGCGTTCCCGGCGGGCCGCCTCGACGGCGGCGAGCCCGTCGGCGGCCTCCCCGACCACGGTGAGGTCGTCCTCGCTCTCCACCAGGGCACGCAGGCCGATCCGGACCAGGTCCTGGTCGTCGGCGAGCAGCACGCGGATCATGTGACCTCCTCCACGGGCAGTGTGGCGGACACCCGGAACCCACCGGCGGAGGCGGGGCCGGCCGTGAACACGCCGCCCAGGGCGGTGACCCGCTCCCGCATGCCGGCCAGCCCGTAGCCGGACCCGTTCGCCGGGGTGGCCGCGCCGCGGCCCGTGTCGGTGACCTCCACGGCGACCTCGGTCGGCGCGTACCGGATCCGGACGGTGGCGGTGGCCGGTCCGGCGTGCCGCAGCACGTTGGTCAGCGCCTCCTGCACCACCCGGTAGGCGGCCAGGTCCACCGCGACCGGGAGCGGGCGCGGCGCACCGTCCACCTCGACGGTGACCGGGAGCCCCGCGCCGGCCAGCCGCTCGCGCAACTGCGGGAGCTGGGCCAGCCCGGGAGTGGGGGCACGCTCGTCGGCGGCCTCGTCGCGGCGCACCACGGTCAGCGTGACCCGCAGCTCGTCGAGCGCCTCCTTGCTGGTGCGGCTGATCGCGGTGAGCGCCGCCTCGGCCTGCTCGGGCTTGCGGGCCAGGAGGTGCAGGGCGATCTCGGCCTGGAGGTGGATCGCGGCGAGCCCGTGGCCGACCACGTCGTGCACCTCCCGGGCCACCCGCAGCCGCTCGGCGTCGGCGAGCCGGCGCGCCTCGTCGGTGCGGCTGCGCGCCGCGTTCTCCCGGCCGAGCCGCACGGTGACGCCCACCGCGAACGGCACCACGATCCAGGCGGCGGCCGGCATCAGCCCGACCACGCCGGGTGGACGCACCCCGACGAAGACGTGCGTGAGCAGCGTGAGCAGCGCCACCCCGTTGGCCACCGCCGCGACCCCGATCGGTCGGTACGCCGCGACCGTGTAGACCCCCACGAACAGCGACAGCAGGATCGGCCCGTACGGGTAGCCGAGGGTCAGGTAGGCGGTGCTCGCCGCGGTGACCACCGCGAGGGTGGCCAGCGGCCAGCGCCGGCGGACGGCCACCGCGAGCGCGGCAACCACGACCAGCGGGTAGGTGACCGGGCCGGTGCCCACGCCCTGGTTGTGGCCGGCCGGCGCGGTGCCGGCCAGCCCGATCACCAGCAGGGCCAGCGCGACGAGGCCGTCCAGGATGCGAGGCCCCCAGTCGCCACGCTCGCGGTCCACGTCCCCTCCCCCGCCCCGCCTCAGCCGATGTCCCGGCGGCGCAGCAGCACCGCGCCGACCGCCGCGAACCCGACCAGGTACGCGGCCACCACCACGGCCGCCTGCCCGCCGCCGACCGTGGCCGCCACCCCCGGGGTGTCGCCCGGCGCGCCGAGCGCGGCCGCCAGCGACCCGGCGTTGGGCCCCGGCAGCCCCTCCTGCGCCGTCGCCACCCAGTCGACAAGCGGCGCGGCGATCGCGGCGAGCAGGTTCTGCACGGCGAGCATCCACACCAGGCCCAACCCGACCGGCAGGGCCACGGCGCGCAGCGCGACGGCCAGCACGGCACCGAGCATGGCCCACATCGTCGCGATGAGCCACCCCGCGCCGATACCGGTGAGCAGGTCGCCGGCCGACGGCCAGGTCACCGGCTGCGCCTCGGCGGACGCGATGAGCAGGCTGGCGACCGCACCGACCGCGAAGACGGCCAGCACCACGGCCAGCGCGGCGGCGGCGAGGGCGAGCAGCTTGCCCGCGTACACCTCCAGCCGGGTCGGGCCCTGGGTGAGCACGGTCTTCCAGGTGCCCCAGCCGTACTCGCCGCCGACCGTGAGCACGCCGAGGATCAGCAGGATCGAGCCGAGGAAGACCGGCAGGCCGCCGAGCGAGTTGCCGACCAGCTGGTCGGGGAGCAGCGCGGGCAGGGCGCGGCCGGTGTTCGGCCCGTCGGTGCCGCCCGCCACGCCCGCGTACGGGAAGACGTAGGTGAAGATCAGTGCGAGCACCAGCGTGATGGCCAGCAGCAGCCAGCTCGCCGGTCGCCGGACGAGCTTGACCGTCTCGGCGCGGAAGCTACGCGACATCGGCCGTTCCCCTCTCCACGAGGTCGAAGAAGACCTGCTCCAGGTCCCGTTCCCGGGGGCGCAGCTCGCGCACGGCGAGCCCGGCCCCGACCAGCTCGGTGTTGAGCCAGGCGGCGCGCTCCGGCTCGACGGCCAGCTCCAGCCCGCCGTCGACCACCCGGACCCGCTCGGCGCCGACCAGTTCCCGCGCCCGGGCGGCCGCCGCGTCCAGCGGGTCGGCGAGCAGCCGCAGCCCGGCCGCGCCGCGCAGCTCGGCGACGCTGCCCTCGGCCACCAGCCGGCCCCGGGCGATCACGCCGACCCGGTCGCACACCTGCTCGACCTCGCCGAGCAGGTGGCTGGAGACCAGCACCGTGCAGCCGGCCGCGCCGAGCCGGCGGATCAGCGTGCGCATGTCCGCCATGCCGGCCGGGTCGAGGCCGTTGGTCGGCTCGTCCAGGATCAGCAGGCGGGGATCCTTCAGCAGCGCGGCGGCCACACCGAGCCGCTGCTTCATGCCCAACGAGTAGCCGGCGTAGCGGTCGCCGGCCCGGTCGGTGAGGTCGACCAGGTCGAGCACGAGGGCGACCCGGTCGGCGCCGACCCCGGCGTAGCGGGCCAGCACCCGCAGGTTCTCCCGGCCGGAGAGGTACGGGTAGAAGGCCGGTCCCTCGATCAGCGCCCCGACCCCGGTGAGCCGGCCGGCGGCGGGTGGCCGGCCGAGCAGCCGGACCGTGCCGGCGGTGGGCCGGACCAGCCCGAGCAGCATGCGCAGGGTGGTGGTCTTGCCGGCGCCGTTGGGGCCGAGGAAGCCGTACACCTCGCCGGCCCGGACGGTCAGCTGGAGTTCGTGCACGGCGGTCAGGCCGCCGTACCGTTTGGTGAGCCCTTCGGTCTGCACTGGCAGGTTCATGCCACCGAGCGTCCCGCCGGACGGGCCCCGGCACGTCGCCCTGCGAGCGGCTCCGCGCCTACGCCGCCGGACGTAGTGTCCGCAGGGCCCTCGCCTACACGGCGGCCAACACGGCGGCCTCGACGCGGCACCGGTCCGCCTCCGGCGGCCAGCCGCCGACCAGGTAGAACGCGTCCACCACGTCGCCGCCGAGGGTGGAGATCCGGGCGGCCCGCACCTGGGCGCCGGCCTCGTCGAGGGCGCACGTGACCCGGTAGAGCAGCCCGGCCGCGTCGGCGGCGCGCAGCTCCAGCAGCACCGCGTCGGTGGCGGCCTCGCGGTGCCAGACCACCCGGGGCGCGGCCCCCCGGGCCCGCGCGGCGAGCGCCCGGCCGCGCAGCCGCTGGGTGACCGAGACGTCGCCGGTGACCGCGCGGCGCAGGTCGGCGGTGAGCGCGATCGGGTCGGGGGCCAGGCCGTAGCGCGGCTGCACCCGGCACTGCACCAGGGCCCGGCCGTCGACCGTGGCGGCGTCCGCGGAGATCACCTCCAGCCGGTGCAGGGCCAGGCAGCCGGCCACCGTGGCGAGCAGGCCCCGACGGTCGGCCGCGGCCACCGACACCCGGTCCTCCCCCACGTGTACGACCGGCAGCGGCCCGGCGACCAGCGCCGGGTCGGGGGCCGGCGGGGCGGGCACCACGCCGGTGTCCAGGGCGGTCCGCACCCGGGCGACCAGTTCGGCGACCAGCCGACCCTTCCAGCCCGACCAGGCGGCCGGCCCGGTGGCCGCGGCGTCGGCCCGGACCAGGCCGTGCAGGAGGTCCAGGGTGGTGGTGTCGCCGACCCGCTCGGCGACACCGGCGACGGTCTTCGGGTCGGAGAGGTCCCGCCGGGTGGCCACGTCGGGCAGCAGCAGGTGCAGCCGGACCAGCTTGGCGATCAGCGCCGCCTCGTCCGCGGGCAGCCCGATCCGGGCGGCCACCGCCTCGGCGAGAGGTGCGCCCACGGTGCTGTGGTCGCCCGGCAGACCCTTGCCGATGTCGTGCAGGAAGGCGCCGAGCAGCAGCAGGTCGGGCCGGTCCACGTCCCGGGTGTGCCGGCTCGCCTCGTACGCGGCCTGCACCAGGTGCCGGTCGAGGGTGAACCGGTGCACGGGGTTGTGCTGGGGCAGGCTGCGCAGCCGGGTCCACTCGGGCAGCCAGCCGTCGATCAGCCCGTACCGGTCGCAGGTCTCCCAGGCGGGCACCAGGCCGGGACCGGCCCCGAGCAGGGTGATCAGCGCGGCCCGGGCGGCCGGCGGCCAGGGCGCCGGCAGCGGCGGGCAGTACGCGGCCAGCCACTCGCAGGTGGCCCGGGCGATGGGCAGCCGGGTGGTGGCCGCGGCGGCGGCGACCCGCAGCGACAGGCTCGGGTCGGGGCGGGCGCCGATCGCCGTGCGGGCGAGGACCAGCTCGCCGTCCTGCTCGACCACGTCCCGGGCGACCGGGCGGCGCAGCGGCCGGCCGGCGGCGTTCCGGTGCCGGCCGGCGCGGAGCCGGTCGGCGGCCCGCCAGGCGTCGTCGAGGGCGTGGCTGACGGTCCGGGCGTCCCCGGCCACCCGGCGCAACAGCGCGTCTCCGTCGCGGGCCGTCGCCGCCTCGGCGTCCGCGTGGCCGCCCGGCGGCTGTCGCAGCCCGAGCAGGGCAGCGACGCCGTCGCGTTCCTGGGCGACCAGCCGGTCGACCCGGCGGCCGACCTGCTGGTGCAGGGCGTCGCGGGTGTCCAGCAGCCGCCGGTGCGCGGCGTGCACGGCGGGGCGGAGGGCGTCGGTGACGCCGGCGGTGGCGATGGCCCGCAGGAGGCCGACGTCGCGCAGCCCGCCGGCGGCCTCCTTGAGGTCGCCTTCGAGCAGGAAGGCCAGCTCGCCGTGGGCCTCCCAGCGGGCGGTGGTGATCTCCCGCAGCTTCGGGAGCTGGCGGACGGCGGTGCGCCGCCAGTGGTCGGCGGCGGTGCGGACGAGCTGGTCGGCCAGCACCGGGTCGCCGGCCACGTGCCGGGCGTCGAGCAGGCCGAGGGCGACCTTGACGTCGTCCTGGGCCACCGACAGCGCCTCGGCGACCGTGCGCACCGAGTGGTCCAGCCGCAGCCCGGCGTCCCAGATCGGATACCAGAGCGAGGCGGCCAGCTCGTCGGTGCCGGGCACCCCGGCGTGCAGCAGCACCAGGTCGAGGTCGCCGTGCGGCGCGCACTGGCGGCGGCCCAGCCCGCCGACCGCGACCAGCGCGATGCCCTCCCGGTGGGGGAAGATGCCGCGCAGCCAGGCGTCCAGAGCGTCGGCCCGGGCCGCGCGCGCCGCGGCGCCGATCCCCCCGGGTACGCCGGCGACCTCGTTGACCACGGCCGGGCCGACCCCGGTGGGGCCGGTCTGCGTGGTCAACGAGGTCACGTCGGTCGGGTCCGGCGTCAGAGGGCGTCGAGCCCGCGCTCGCCGGTACGCACCCGGACGACCTCCTCGACGCCGGTCACCCAGACCTTGCCGTCGCCGATCTTGCCGGTGCGGGCGGCGCCCACGATGGCGTCGACGATCTTGTCGACGTCCATCTCGTCGGTGAGCACCTCGACCCGGATCTTGGGCAGGAACTCGACCGTGTACTCGGCACCCCGGTAGACCTCGGTGTGCCCCTTCTGCCGGCCGTAGCCCTGGACCTCGCTGACGGTCAGGCCGGCCACGCCGAGGGCGTGCAGGGCCTCCTTCACCGCGTCCAGCTGGTACGGCTTGATGACCGCGGTCACCAGCTTCATGTCCAACCCCTCCATCCCAGGAACGTTAACCGGCGACCTTCTCGCTGACCGGCTCGGCGGGCTCCTCCGCCGGGTCGGTGGGTTCCGGGGCCGGCCTGCTCGCGCCGATCCCGGCCATGGCGAACGCGCCCCCGGCGCTGCCACCCGTGGTGGGCGACAGGTCGTACGCGCTCTCCGCGTGCTCCGCGACGTCGATGCCGTCGACCTCGGCCTCGGCCGCCACCCGGAAGCCGATCGTCTTCTCGATGGCGAAGGCGAGCAGCCAGGCGATGCCGGCCGACCACACGGTGACGATGACGCCGGCCAGGGCCTGCCGGCCGAGCTGGGTCAGGCCGCCGCCGTAGAGCAGGCCGTCGGAGGCGCCCACCACGTCGCTGATCGCGCCGTTGACCGAGTTGGTGGCGAAGAGGCCGAGCCACAGCGACCCGATCCAGCCGCCGACGAAGTGCACGCCCACCACGTCGAGGGAGTCGTCGTAGCCGAGCCGGTACTTCAGGCTGATGGCAAGCGCGCAGACCGCACCGGCGACGATGCCGAGCAGGACGGCCGCCCACGGGGCGATGAAGCCGCAGGCCGGGGTGATGGCGACCAGACCGGCCACGGCGCCGGAGGACGCGCCGACCATGGTCGGCCTGCCGTCCTTGATCCACTCGATCGCCAGCCAGCCGAGCACCGCGGCCGCGGTGGCGAGCTGGGTGTTGAGGAAGGCCAGGCCGGCCACCGAGTCGACGGTCAGCTCCGAGCCGGCGTTGAAGCCGAACCAGCCGAACCAGAGCAGGCCGGCGCCGAGCGCGACCAGCGGAATGTTGTGCGGCTTCATGCCCTCGCGGGGCCAGCCGACCCGTCTGCCGAGCACCAGGGCCACGCCGAGCGCCGCCGCGCCGGCGTTGATGTGCACGGCCGTGCCGCCGGCGAAGTCGAGCGCGTGGAGCTTGGCGCCGATGATGCCGCCGCCCCACACCCAGTGCGCCACCGGGAAGTAGACCAGGGTGGCCCAGCCGAAGGCGAAGAGCAGCCAGCCGGCGAACTTCGCCCGGTCGGCGATGGCGCCGCTGATCAGCGCGACGGTGATCACCGCGAAGACCATCTGGAACGCCATGAACACGTACAGCGGGACGCCGATGCCGCTGGGGTTCTCCGCCGTGGCGCCCCAGAGGTCGGTCTCCGCCAGGAAAGTCTTGGTGCCCAGGTACGCGGCGGGGTCGCCCCAGAAACCGTTGACGTCGGCCCCGAAGGCGACGCTGAAACCGTAGAACCACCACAGCACGGAGATGAGCCCGATGGCCGAGAAGCTCATCATCATCATGTTGAGCACGCCCTTGGCCCGGTTCAGGCCGCCGTAGAACAGCGCCAGGCCCGGGGTCATGAGCAGCACGAGAGCGGTCGAAACCAGCAGCCAAACGGTGTTGCCGCCGTCGATCGTCGGTGCTTCAGGCACGCTGGCCTCCTAAAGGTGAAGTCTCCTCCTTCGCGGCTTCCGGGGCAGCGTCGCCCGTACGCCGGTTGCGCGGAAGCTTGCTCGGCGGCTGTTTCTTCACCGACACCGCTCGATTTCCGACGCGTGACGGGTTGTTTCCGGCGTGTGAAGAAAGACGATCATGATTGGCGCCGGCCCCGGGGCGCCGGCGTGTGCGCGGGTCAGCGCAGCGCGTGCTCCAGGGCGTGCCGCTCGTAGTCGAGCAGCCGCAGGTCGCGCATCGGCCGGCGCAGGTGGCCCTTGTGCACGATCCGGACGAACGCCGGCTCGCCGGCCGCGGCCATCCGCCGGATGCCCTCGACGTGGTCGACGATCCGCTTGCGGATGGTCCGGATCAGCCGGTGCCGGTCCCGGGGGATCAGCCCGTACGCGTCGGCGAAGAGGCGCAGCCGGCGCGGCCGGTCCGGGTGCTTCCAGCCGAGGGTGATCGAGTCCCGGTCGGAGAAGATCGGCACCCAGGTCCAGGCCGCGTACGCCACGTCGTAGATCCGGGCACCGGGCGAGGCCAGGTCGAAGTCGATCAGCCCGAGGGTGCCGTCGGGCCGCCAGATCACGTTGTGCGGGGCGGCGTCGTGGTGGCAGATCACCTCGGTGTCCGGCGGGGGCGGGCCGAACGAGCGCCAGACCGCCCCCTGCGGCGGGGTGAAGCCGTACTGGGCGTCGTGGAACATCCGCAGCATGGTCGCCACGGTGACCAGGGCCTCGTCGGTGACCCAGTGCGGGGCCAGCGGGTACTCCCCGCACTCCCCCTCCAGGTACGACAGGACCTCCCGGTTGCGCTCGTCCATGCCGAGGGCGCGGGGCGCGCCGGTGAAGCCGACGTACTCCAGATGGCGCAGCAGCGCGTGGACCGAGGGGGTCCACGGGCCGGCGTTGCGCCGGACGGTGTCGCCCACCCGGACCACGGTGCTCACGTTCCCGCCGTGGAGCGGGATCTCCTGCGAAGTCACGTACGGTCTCCCGAGGCGTGGCGACGGGTGGCTGGGGTCGCGCCACCCCGCGTAGGCGCGATCGTCAGTCGTCACGTCGAGGCTACGCGTCCCGGGCGAGCGGCTCGGTGCCGAGCAGCGCGTCGACGAACTGCGCCGGGTCGAACGGGGCCAGATCGTCCGGGCCCTCGCCGAGGCCGACCAGCTTGACCGGGATGCCCAGCTTGCGCTGCACGGCGATCACGATGCCCCCCTTGGCGGTGCCGTCGAGCTTGGTCAGCACCACGCCCGTCACGTTGACCACCTCGGTGAAGACCCGGGCCTGTTCCAGGCCGTTCTGGCCGGTGGTGGCGTCGAGCACCAGCAGGGTCTCGTCGATCGGGCCGTGCTTCTCGACCACCCGCTTGACCTTGCCCAGCTCGTCCATCAGGCCGACCTTGTTCTGCAGCCGGCCGGCGGTGTCCACCAGCACCGTGTCGACCTTGGTGTCGATGCCGCGCTTGACCGCGTCGAAGGCGACGCTGGCCGGGTCGGCGGCCTCGGGGCCGCGGACGGTCTCCGCGCCCACCCGGCCGCCCCAGGTCTCCAGCTGGTCGGCGGCGGCGGCCCGGAAGGTGTCGGCCGCGCCGAGAAGCACGGTCCGGCCGTCCGCGATGAGCACCCGGGCGATCTTGCCGCAGGTGGTGGTCTTGC
The DNA here is from genome assembly GCF_055586885.1 of Micromonospora sp. NPDC048907. Lineage (NCBI taxonomy): Bacteria > Bacillati > Actinomycetota > Actinomycetes > Micromonosporales > Micromonosporaceae > Micromonospora > Micromonospora sp. NPDC048907. The sequence continues at coordinate 202,085 of NZ_JBVJHI010000006.1, read as the reverse complement.
CGGCGCCGTTGACCCCGACCACCAGCAGCACCGCCGGCACGCCCTCCTTGGGGGCGGTCTTCAGCGACCGGTCGAGCGTCGGGTCGAGCGCGTTGACCAGCTCGGTGGCGAGCAGGGTGCGCAGCTCGCCGACCGAGCGGGTGCCGAGCACCCGGGTCCGCTCGCGCAGCCGGTCGACGATCTCGCGGGTGGAGTCGACGCCGACGTCGGCGGTGATCAGGCTGTCCTCGATCTCCTCCCAGGTGTCCTCGTCGAGGCGGTCCCGGCTGAGCAGGCCGAGCAGGCCCTTGCCGAAGACGTTCTGCGAGCGGGACAGCCGGGAGCGCAGCCGCACCAGCCGGCCGGCGGTGGGCTCGGGGACCTCGATGGTGGGCAGCGGCGGCGCCTCGACCACCGGCGGCGGCTCGACCAGCACGCCGGTGCGCAGGTCCGACTCGGCCGCCTCGACCGGCGGCCCGGCCAGGTCCTCCTCGGCCCGGGTGTCGACCTCCGTCTCCGGCAGCGGCGGCTCGGGGCGCCGGCGCAACCGGGGCACCACGAGGCTGAGGCCGCCGAGGATCAGCACGCCGAGCAGGGCGAGTGCGACGAGAAGGTATTCCGTCATGCCCGAAATCCTGTCAGATGGCGGCGACGGCGTCCCACTCACCGCCTCGGCACGTGAACGAGCTGCGGGTACGCTCGCGGCTGGAAGGCGTGCCGCAACCGCCGGCCGGGTAGGAAAGGAATGATGATCTTCCTCGGAGGTGCGCCGTGACCGGTTCCCGTCTGCTCATCGGCCCGCTGCTGCGTCGGGTCGTCGGCACCCGGGCCACGGTCTGGGTGGAGACCAGTGGCCCCGCCGTGGTCACCGTCCGCACGGCCGACGGCGCCACCGGCAGCGCACCCACCTTCTCGGCGTACGACCACCACTACGCGATCGTGGTCGTCTCGGGGCTGACGGCGGACAGCAGCACCACCTACGAGGTGCTGGTCGACGACGAGGTGGCCTGGCCGGTGCCGGACAGCGGCTTCCCGGCCAGCGTGATCCGGACCCGGGCGGAGGACGACCGGGACCAGCCGGTGAACCTGCTCTTCGGCTCCTGCCGGGAGACCACCCAGCACGCCACCGCCCGCCGGCTGCCCCCGGACGCGCTGGACGCGTACGCCCGGCGGCTCATCGCCGCTCCCGACCCGGACGCCCTGCCCGACCTGCTGGTGCTCCTCGGCGACCAGGTCTACGCCGACGTCACCTCGCCGACCGTGCGCCGGCTGCTGAAGCGGCGGCGGCGCCGGCCGAAGGGCGCCCCGGCCACCCAGGTGGTGAGCTTCGACGAGTACACCAAGCTCTACCTGGAGTCCTGGCGCGACCCGGAGATCCGCTGGCTGCTGTCGACCGTGCCGAGCGTGATGATCTTCGACGACCACGAGATCATCGACGACTGGAACACCTCGGCGTCCTGGCGGGCGGACATGCGGGTCCAGCCCTGGTGGCCGGAGCGCATCCGCAGCGGCCTGGCCTCCTACTGGGTCTACCAGCACCTGGGCAACCTGTCGCCGGACGAGATCGCCGCCGACCCGGTCTTCGCCAAGGTGGCCGCCGCCGAGGACGCCACGAGCGTGCTGCACGAGTTCGGCGAGCGGGTCGACCAGGAGGCCGACGTGGCGCACGACACCGAGCGCTGGCGGGCCGTGCAGTACCAGTGGAGCTACGCGCTGGACCTGGGGCGGACCCGCCTGGTCATGCTGGACAACCGGTCCAGCCGGGTGCTGGACGCCGGCAACCGGGCCATGCTGCCGCCGGGCGAATGGTCCTGGTTCCTGGACCGGGCGCACGGCGTCTACGACCACCTGGTGGTCGGCGCCTCGCTGCCCTGGCTGCTGCCCCCGGGCATCCACCACGTCGAGTCCTGGAACGAGCGGCTCGCCGACTCCCGCCGGCCCTGGGTGGCGAAGGTCGCCGAGCGGATGCGCCGGGCCTGGGACCTGGAGCACTGGGCCTCGTTCCGGCGCTCCTTCGAGGCGCTCGGCGAGTTGTTCGCCCGGCTGGGCAGCGGCACCGCGCCGCGCGAGGGGGCCCGGATCGGCGCCGGCCCGGCATACTCGCGGCCGGCCTCGATCAGCGTGCTCTCCGGGGACGTGCACCACTCGTACGTGGCCCGGGCCCGGTTCGCCGACCGGAGCGTGCGCACGCCGGTGCACCAGCTCACCTGCTCGCCGATCCACAACCAGGTGCCGGCCGGGATGCGCCCGCTCATGCGCCTCGGCTGGAACCCGGGGCCGGCCGGCGCGGCCCGCGCGCTGGCCCGCTCGGCCGGGGTGCGCCGCCCGCCGGTGCGCTGGAAGAAACTGGCCGGGCCCTACTTCGGCAACGCGGTGGCGACGCTCACCCACCGGGGCCGGGCGGCCGAGGTCGTGATCGAGGGCACCACCAGCGACGGTCATCTCCGCACGGTGGCACGGCAGCGGCTCAGCGACGAGGTGTGAGTACCCTCTCAGCGTGGACGAGAGCCTGCGCGCCGTGGAGCACGAACTGACCGCACTGCTGCGGCGTGGGCGCGCGCTGTCCTGGGAGATCGCCCGCGAGGTCCATCCCAACCTGGAGCCGAACGCCTACGGGCTGCTGCTCTGGCTGCGCCGTTCCGGCTCGATCCGGCTCACCGACCTGGCCGTCAAGCTGGGCATCGGCAAGGGCACCCTGAGCCGGCAGATCGGCGGCCTGGAGGCGCTGGGGCTGGTCCGCCGCGACCCGGACCCGACCGACCGGCGGGCCGCCCAGCTCAGCCTCACCGAGGAGGGCACCCGCCGGTTCGACGCGGCGCGGGCGGCGCGACTCGGACAGATCCGGCGGTCGCTCGAATCCTGGCCGATTCAGGACGTCGAGGACTTCGCCCGGCTCATGCACCGGTTCAACGAGACCTTCTGACCGGGTCCGCCCGGAATAAGACGTACGCCACGTGCGGTTGTTGCTTGAGGCAACCAAGCCATACGGTTGCCCGAAGCAACTCTTCCCCCGTCTTCTCCGGAGGCATTCCACGATGACCCAGGCGACAGCGCCCACCCGGGCGACCGCCGTCGACATGTCCCACCGGCAGATCCTGGAGGCTCTCTCCGGCCTGCTGCTGGGCATGTTCGTCGCGATCCTCTCCTCCACGGTCGTCTCGAACGCGCTGCCGCGGATCATCACCGAGCTGCACGGCGGCCAGTCCGCGTACACCTGGGTGGTGACCTCGACGCTGCTGGCGACCACGGCGACCACCCCGATCTGGGGCAAGCTCTCCGACCTGGCCAGCAAGAAGCTCCTGGTCCAGCTCGCCCTCACGACCTTCGTGCTGGGCTCGGTGCTGGCCGGCCTCTCCCAGTCCACCGGTCAGCTCATCGCCTGCCGGGTGCTCCAGGGCGTCGGCGCGGGCGGACTCACCGCCCTGGCCCAGGTGATCATGGCGACGATGATCGCCCCGCGCGAGCGCGGCCGGTACAGCGGCTACCTCGGCGCCGTGATGGCCGTGGGCACCATCGGCGGCCCGCTGATCGGCGGCGTCATCGTCGACACCGACTGGCTCGGCTGGCGCTGGTGCTTCTACGTGGGCGTGCCGTTCGCCGTCCTCGCCCTGATCGTGCTCCAGAAGACCCTGCACCTGCCGGTGGTCAAGCGCGAAGTGAAGATCGACTGGTGGGGCGCCACCCTGATCACCGCGGCCGTGTCGCTGCTGCTGATCTGGGTCACCCTGGCCGGCGACAAGTACGACTGGCTGTCCTGGCAGACCGCCGTCATGGTGGCCGGCGCCCTGCTCCTCGGCGCGCTCGCCCTCCGGGTGGAGAACCGGGCCGCCGAGCCGATGATCCCGCCGCGCCTGTTCCGCAACCGCACCATCACCCTTGCGGTGGTCGCCAGCATCGCGGTCGGCGTGGGCATGTTCGGCGCCTCCGTCTTCCTCGGCCAGTACTTCCAGATCAGCCGCGGCGAGAGCCCGACCATGTCCGGCCTCATGACGCTGCCGATGATCCTCGGCCTGCTGATCGCCTCCACCGTGGTCGGCCGCATCATCACCAACACCGGCCGCTGGAAGCGCTACCTGGTCCTCGGCTCGGCGCTGCTCACCGCCGGCTTCGCGCTGATGGGCACCATGCGGGCGGACACCCCGTACTGGCGGCTCGCCGTCTTCATGGCGCTGATCGGCCTCGGCCTGGGCATGACCATGCAGAACCTGGTCCTCGCCGTGCAGAACACCGTCGGCCCGCACGAGCTCGGCGCGGCCAGCTCCGTGGTCGCCTTCTTCCGCAGCCTCGGCGGCGCCATCGGGGTGAGCGCGCTCGGCGCGATCCTCGGCCACAAGGTCAAGGACTACCTCGCCGACGGGCTCGCCGGACTCGGCATCCCGGCGTCCAGCTCCGGGAGCGGCGGTACCCTGCCGAATGTGCACACCCTGCCCGCCCCGATCCGCGCGGTCGTCGAGGCCGCGTACGGGCACGGCGCCGGGGACATCTTCCTGGCCGCGGCCCCGTTCGGGCTGATCGCCCTGATCGCGGTGGTGTTCATCAAGGAGGTGCCGCTGCGCCGCACCAACAGCGACCGAGACGCGATCTCCACCGAGGTCGAGCGGGAGTCGACAATCGCGGCCGGCGGTGGCGCCGCGGTGGTGCGCACGGGCGGACGGGACTGACCCGATGGACGCCCCCGAGCGTGAGAGGTACGGCCCGGAGGCCCGGCCGCTGCCGTTCGAACGCGGCACGGACGGGCCCCGGGTGGTGCTGGTCGGCGTCGATGGCACCCGCACCTCGCTGCGCGCCGCCTCGTACGCGGCCGGGCTGGCCCGCCGGCAGGGCGCCGGGCTCGTGGTGGTCTTCGTCAGCTCGCCGTCGCCCTACACCGCGATCATGTCCGGTGTGGTGGCCGGGGCCGTCCAGCAGACCCAGGACGAGCTGGCCGCCGAGCTGCGCGAGGAGTGCCGGCGCGGCGCCGAGGAGCTGGGCCTGCCGGTGACCTTCCTGTGCCGGCGCGGCGACGCGTACGCCGAACTGGCCAAGGCCGCCGACGAGCACCGCGCCGACCTGGTGGTCGTCGGGTCGTCCGAGCAGGCCGGCCACAAGCTGGTCGGCTCGGTGGCCACCCGCCTGGTCCGCACCGGCCGCTGGCCGGTCGTCGTGGTGCCCTGAAATCGGGTCGCGGCGGTCGCACCCGGGCCGGAGGATGGCCGGATGACCTGGAGAGCACCTGAGATCGACCGCCGCCACGAGCCCTACGTCGGTGACGAGCGCACCATGCTGGACGGCTGGCTCGACTGGCACCGCGACACCCTGCTGCACAAGTGCGCCGGCCTGACCGCCGAGCAGCTCCGGACGGCGAGCGTCGAGCCGTCCACCCTGACCCTGCTCGGGCTGGTCCGGCACCTTGCCGACGTGGAGCGCTGGTGGTTCCGGATCCGCGCCGCCGGCGAGGACATCCCCGGCCTCTACGACGGCGACGAGGACCCGGACGCGGATTTGAACGCCGTGGCCGACGCGGACCCGGAGGAGACCTTCGCCGTCTTCCGCGCCGAGGTCGAGGCGGCCCGGAAGGCCGCCGCGGGCCTGTCACTCGACCACACGTTCCGGCGCCCCCGCCGCGACGGTTCCGCCGACGAGATGAACGTCCGCTGGGTCTACGTGCACATGATCGAGGAGTACGCCCGGCACAACGGCCACGCCGACCTGATCCGCGAGCGCATCGACGGCGTCACCGGCGACTGACCGTCCCGCCTGGGCGGCGGCGGTGTCCCGGCCGACCGGAACCCGCCGCCCCGGCGAACCGGCTCAGAACGCCAGCGCCGCCCGGATGTAGCGCAGGTCGGCCGGGCCGCTCCAGCGGTGCGCGGACAGCCCGGCCACCCGGGCGCCGGCCACCGCCCGGTCCTCGTCGTCGACGAACAGCACCCGGGCCGGCGGCGTCGCCAGCGCCTGGCAGGCCGCCTGGAAGTATTCCTTCGCCGGCTTGTGCACCCCGATGACCGAGGAGTTGACCACGACGTCCAGCTCGTCGGTGAGGTCCAGCGCGGCCAGGTCGGCGTCGAGCACGTCGGTGGCGTTGGTGCCCAGCCCGACCCGCACGCCGGCCGCCCGGACCTCCCGGATGAACGCGAGCACCTCGGGGTCGACCTCGCCGCGGTAGCTCTGCCACGCGTCCACGGCGGCCCGGGCCCGCCCCGGGTCGCCGACCGAGGGGGTCAGGGCGTCGGCCACGCTGGTCATCCACTCGGCGTGGCTGACCTTGCCGGTGAGCACCGGCCGGAGCAGCCCCCAGGACATGGCGATCTCGCCGAGGACCCCCTCGGTCAGCCCGTACTCCCGCTCGACCCGGGCGGCGACCGCCGGGTCCCAGCGGCGCAGCACGCCGTCGAAATCGACCAGGAGCGCCGTGGCGCGTTCCCGACTCACTCGCTGTTCCCCTGCCCCTCGTCGTCGGCCCGGTTGAGCCGCTGGCTGATCACCTGGGTGACGCCGCTGCGCATGGTCACGCCGTAGAGCGCGTCGGCGATCTCCATGGTGCGCTTCTGGTGGGTGATCACGATGAGCTGGCTCTTCTCGCGGAGCTGGGCCAGCAGCGTGATCAGGCGGCCCAGGTTGACGTCGTCGAGGGCCGCCTCCACCTCGTCCATGATGTAGAAGGGGCTGGGCCGCGCGCGGAAGATCGCCACAAGCATGGCCACCGCGGTCAGCGAGCGCTCGCCGCCGGACAGCAGCGAGAGCCGCTTGATCTTCTTGCCGGGCGGCCGGGCCTCGACCTCGACGCCGGTGGTGAGCAGGTCCTCCGGGTCGGTGAGCACCAGCCGCCCCTCGCCGCCTGGGAAGAGCACGGTGAACACCTGCTCGAACTCCCGCGCGGTGTCCTCGAACGCGCTGGCGAAGACCTCCAGGATCCGGTCGTCGACGTCCTTGACCACGGTGAGCAGGTCCCGGCGGGTCGCCTTGAGGTCCTCCAGCTGCTCGGAGAGGAACTTGAAGCGCTCCTCCAGCGCGGCGAACTCCTCCAGCGCCAACGGGTTGACCTTGCCGAGCAGGGCCAGCTCCCGCTCCGCCTTCGCGGCCCGCTTCTCCTGCACCGGCCGCTCGTAGCGGACCGGCTCGGGCACCGGCGTGCCGTCCTTCTCCGCCGCCGCGACGTCCGCGTCGGTGGGCGGGACGAGCTGGTCGGGGCCGTACTCGACGATGAGGGTGGCCACGTCGAGCCCGAAGTCCTCGGCCGCCTTCGCCTCCAACTGCTCGATGCGCAGCCGCTGCTCGGCGCGGGCCACCTCGTCCCGGTGCACCTGGCTGGTGAGCCGCTCCAGCTCGGCGCCGAGCCGCTTGGCCGCGCCGCGTACCTCGGACAGCTCGGCCTCGCGGGCGGCGCGCTCGCGGGCCACCTCGTCGCGGTGCTCCTCGGCCCGGGCGATCGAGACGGTGAGCCGGGTGAGCGCCTCGCGGGCGCCGCCGACCACGGCCCGGGCGATCTCCGCGCCGCGGGTGCGGGCCGCGCGCCGGGCGGCCGCACGCTCCCGCGCGGCCCGCTCGGCGGTCGCCTGCCGCGCGAGGGAGTCGGCCCGGCCGGCGATCGAGGAGACCCGCTCCTCGGCGGTACGCACGGCGAGCCGGACCTCCATCTCGTTCTGCCGGGCCTGCGGCACCATGGCGGCGAGCTGGTCGCGTTCCTCGGTGGACGGTTCGGCGTCGAGCGGGGTGGCCTCGGCCAGCCGGAGCCGTTCCTCCAGCTCGGCGAGGGCCTGCAGATCACGCTCCCGGGCCGCCTCGGCGCGGGCCCGGGACTCGCCGAGCCGGTCGGTCTCCGCCTTGGCGGACCGGGCGGCGGCGCCCAGCTCGGCGAGGCGGCGGGCGGCGGCGTTGCGGTGGCTCTCCGCCTCCCGCTTGGCGGCGGCCGCGTGCTGCACGGCCTCCTTGGCGGCGGCCACCTCGGCGCGCGCCTCGACCAGCTGGTCGCGCAGCTCCGCGCTGGTCCGCTCGGCGGTGGCCCGATTGGCCCGGGCCTCCTCGACGGCCGCCTGCACCTCGATGTAGCTGGGCGCCTTGGCCGACCCGCCGGCCGCCGCGTACGCCCCGACCACGTCGCCGTCGGGGGTGACCGCGCGCAGCTCCGGGTTGCCGGCGACCAGCTCCGCGGCGGCGGCCAGGTCGTCGACAAGCACCACGTCGCGCAGCGCCCGGTGCACCGCGGGGCGGATCTCGGCGGAGCACTCCACCAGGTCGGGGGCCCAGCGGGCGCCGTCGGGCAGCTTCGGGCGCAGCGCGTCGGCGGAGCCCGCCATGCCGGGGCCGGCGGGGCTGCCGACCAGCAGGCCGGCCCGGCCGGCGTCGGAGATCTTGAGCAGCCGCATCGCCTCGACGGCCTCGTCCACGCCGCTGACCGCGACCGCGTCGGCGAGCCCGCCGAGCGCGGCGGCGAGCGCCGCCTCGTTGCCCGGGGCCACGGTGAGCAGCCCGGAGAGGCTGCCGAGCAGGCCGGGCACCTGATCGGCGCGGGCCAGCAGGGCGCCGGCGCCGTCCTTGCGGCGCAGGCCGAGGGCGAGCGCCTCCTCACGGGCCTTCCAGGTCGCCGCGTCCTTCTCGGCGGCCCGCTCGGCGTCGGCGAGGCTGCGCACGGCGGCCTGGGCCTGCTCGTGCACGGCGACCGCCTCGGCGTGCCGGGTGTCCAGGTCGGCGTTGTCGCGGTCGGCCTCGGTGGACTGTTCGGCGACCGCGTCGAGCTCGCCCTGGGCCTTCTCGGCGCGGGCCAGGGCGTCGGTGTGCGCGGCGGCGAGCCGTTCGATCTCCTCGCCGGCGCTGGTGGTCCGCGCCCGGGCGGAGTTGACCTGGCCGGTCAGCCGGGCCAGCCCCTCGCGCCGGTCGGCGATGGCCTTGGCGGCGGCCACCAGTTCCCGCTCGGCGGCGGCGAGCTGCCGCTCCAGCTCCTGCCGGTGCTCGACCGCCTCGGCGAGCCGGATCTGGTCGTCGGTGAGCGCGGCCCGCAGCTCCTCCTCCTGCTCGCGGACCCGCCGGGACTCGGCCTCCAGCTGGTCCGGGTCGCGGCCGGGGCGCTCGTCGTCCCCGGTGGCGCTGAGGTGCCGCAGCCGTTCGCGGGCGAGCTGCTCGATCGAGCGGAACCGCTCCTGAAGCGCGGAGAGCTTGTACCAGGTGTCCTGTGCCGCGGCGAGCAGCGGGGCGTCCTCGGCCAGCGCCGCCTCCAGCTCGCCGAGGCGGCCCTGCACCTCACCGTGCTCGGCCTCGATCTGCTCGTGCCGCTCGCGCAGCGCGGTCTCGTCGGCGATCTCCCGGTCCAATGTGGTGCGCAGGGTGTGCAGGTCGTCGGCGAGCAGCCGCAGCCGGGCGTCGCGGAGGTTGGCCTGGATGGCGGCGGCCCGGCGGGCCACCTCGGCCTGCCGGCCCAGCGGCTTGAGCTGGCGGCGCAGCTCGGCGGTGAGGTCGGTGAGCCGGTTGAGGTTTGTCTGCATCGCGTCGAGCTTCCGCAGCGCCTTCTCCTTGCGCTTGCGGTGCTTGAGGACGCCGGCCGCCTCCTCGATGAACGCCCGCCGGTCCTCCGGCTTGGCGTGCAGCATGCCGTCGAGCCGGCCCTGCCCGACGATGATGTGCATCTCCCGGCCGATGCCGGAGTCGGAGAGCAGCTCCTGGATGTCCAGCAGCCGGCAGGAGTCGCCGTTGATCTCGTACTCGCTCTCGCCGGAGCGGAACATCCGGCGGGTGATGGAGACCTCGGTGTACTCGATCGGCAGCGCGCCGTCGGTGTTGTCGATGGTGAGGGTGACCTCGGCGCGGCCCAGCGGCGCGCGCCCGGCCGTGCCGGCGAAGATGACGTCCTCCATCTTGCCGCCGCGCAGCGCCTTGGCGCCCTGCTCGCCGAGGACCCAGGCGATGGCGTCGACGACGTTGGACTTGCCGGAGCCGTTCGGGCCGACCACGCAGGTGATCCCGGGCTCCAGCTTCAGCGTCGTCGCGGAGGCGAAGGACTTGAAGCCCTTCACCGTCAGGCTCTTGAGATGCACCTTCTCGATCCTCGTCCGGTGGCCGCCGTACCGTCGCCGGCTGCGCGGACCTGGCGAACCCGCAGACTAACCCGCGGCCGGGGAGAGCCTGGTACGCGACCCACCCGGTGCCGGAGGTGTCCGCTTTCCGGCGGTGTGGCGTACGCCACGGAAAAGTGCAAGATCAGAATTGCGGGGCGCAATTCCGGTGGCGGTCCGCAAGATCGCGGAATGGGGTCCCCGGAAACAAAAAGCTGCGCGCCGGCACTGGGTGTCGGCGCGCGTTTTCTGGGTGGTGCGATTCAGTTTTCCGACGACCGGAGATCAGGTCAGCGCGGGCTCGGCCAGTCGGAGGAGGTCGTCTGCCTCCGCCGCAGCCGCCGCAAGCCGATCGTTGTCGGCGCGCAGACGCGTGATCTCGAACTCCAGTGCCTGAACCCTGGCACGCAGTCGGGTGACCTCGTCGAGCAGACGCCGGTCGGGCGCTGCACCTACGTGGCCGTAGAGGGCCTTCGCCATGCTGACTCCTTGATATGCGCTGCCGGAAAGGCCGGCCAACGCGCGCCCATGATGTTCGCGGCTGCCATCCCCGCGAAATCCGGGCATGGCTGGGCGCGACTGGCGACACCTATATATTGAGCCGAACCCCCCTCCTTCGTCAAGTTCCCGCAGGCCGTAGATCATCTCCACGTCCACCGGTCCACTTGTCGGGGGGTTGCCACAAGGCGCGGACACGCTCTGTCCGGACGCCTTTACTGTACGCCCGGGAATGTGTGAACGCCTCACCCTTGCCGTCTGGTTCCCCTTAACTCTTTCTTAGCCACGTTGCCGCAGCTCGCGCCGCGCCCGTAGCGTCACTGCGGCCCGCAACCGACCCGTGGAGGGGACAGGCGTGTACCGCTGGACCGACCCGATCGACCCGGACGGCGTCTCCCGACGCCCCGAGCCACCGACCGACGAAGGGCCGGCCTGGCTCACCGACCGGCCCGAGCCGCGGTCGTCCTACCTCTTCGGGGACGAGCCGGGGCAGCCCGGCCCGGCCCGGCCCGAGGCGCCGACCGGCGCCTGGCCGGCCGACGCCCCGGCCACGCCGTGGCGGGACGACCCCACCCCCGAGCGCACCGGCCACCTCCCCACGGCCGGCGCCGGGGCGCACGGGTGGGCCGACGCCGGGCGGTACGCCGACGCCGACCGGACCGGGTACCCCCCGGCCGCCGAGCCCCCGGCGTACGGCCCGGCGGCCCACCCGGGCGCCCCGATGTCCCGCTACGAGCCGGCCCCCGGCTGGCAGCCGGAACAGCAGCCCGCCGCCGCGTGGCAGCCGGCCGCGGACGAACAGCCCACCGCGGCGTGGCAGCCCGCCGCCGCCTGGCAGCCGGCCACCGACGCCGCGGACGAGGACACCGGCCGGCACCGGCAGCGCCGCCGCCTGCCACGCCCCCTCCTGATCGGTGGGGCCGCCGCCGCGGCGACCCTCGTGGTGAGCCTCGGCGTGGGCGCCCTGGTGCTGCCCGGTGGCGACCAGCCGAGCGAGCGGACCTCCGCCGACGCCCCGGTGGCCGCCGCCCCGCTCGCCTCCTACGGCACCGAGCCGGCCCCGGGCGACGCGCTCGCGCCGGAGTCGACCAGCCCGAGTGCCGCGCCGACCAGCGCCCGGCCGACCCCGACGAAGAAGGCGACCCCGAAGCCGACCCGGACCACCGCCCCGTCCCGGCAGCTGCCGCGCAGCGCCGCACCGCGCACCACCGGCGCCACGACGGCCTCGGCCAAGGGGCTCAGCGCCGAGCTGCGGGAGGTCGTCGACCTGGTCAACCAGGAACGGGCCAAGGCCGGCTGCAAGGCGCTGACCGTCGATGACAAGCTGACGCTCGCCGCCCAGCGGCACAGCCAGGACCAGGCCGACCACAAGACCATGTCGCACGACGGGAGCGACGGCAGCGACGTGGGCGACCGGCTCGACCGGGTCGGCTACGCCTGGCGGTCGTACGGCGAGAACGTCGCGTGGAACCAGCAGAGCCCGGCCGCGGTGATGGACGCCTGGATGAACTCCCCGGGGCACCGGGCCAACATCCTGAACTGCTCGTTCACCGAGATCGGCGTGGGCGTGGCGCGGAGCAACGGGCCGTACTGGACGCAGGACTTCGGCACCCCGCGCTGACCGGCGCGTCGTGACCGGGCCCGCGCTCGTTGACCGGGTGAGGTACGCCGGGGACGCCTGAGCCGTGCCGGCCCCACGGCCGGCGCACCGGGGCCGCCGGAGACGTACCGGCAGGGGGCGGGGTGCCGCCCGCGACCCGGGAGCTGTCGATGCGGATCCGGCCGGCGTGGGCCGTGTCGCCCCGGCCGGTCCGCGTCCGCCGACGCGGGCCGCGCCGGGGCTTCGCGGTGGTGCTGGCGGTGCTGCTGCTCGCCCCGGCGGCGGCCTGCCGGGAGCCGCTCGTCCCGCCCGGCGCGCCCACCCCGTGGCCGGCCGCGCAGGCCCGGCAGTGGCAGTGGCAGTGGCAGCTCACCGGCCCGGTGGACGTCACCGTCGAGGCCGACGTCTTCCTGCTCGACCCGGTGCGGGCCACCGCCGCCGAGACCGGCGCGCTGCGCGCCCGCCACCGCCGCCTGGTGTGCCAGGTCCCGGTCGGCACGTACGTGACCGGTGACCCGGACGCCAGCCGCTTCCCGGCGGCGGTCCGCGGGGCGGCGGTCCCGGGCCGGCCGGGCAGCCGCTGGCTGGACGTCCGCCGGTGGGACTCGCTGGCACCGGTGCTGGCCGACCGGTTCCGGCTCTGCCGGGGCAAGGGCTTCGGCGCGGTGGCGCTCACCGACGCCGACGGCTACCTGCACCGCCCCGGCTTCCCGCTCACCTTCGACGACCAGCTGGTGTTCAACCGCCGGGTCGCCGCGCTGGCCCGGCGGCTGGACCTCTCCCCCGGGCTGGTCGACGACCTGCCGCAGGTGGCGGCGCTCGCCCCCGACTTCGACTTCGCGGTCAACCAGGAGTGCGTCCGCCGCGGCGGGTGCGACAAGCTGCTCCCGTTCGTCGACGCGGACAAGCCGGTCTTCCACGTGGAGTACACCGGCGACCCGGCCGAGTTCTGCGTCACCACGGTCGGCTACGGCTTCGCCTCGATTCTCAAGGACCGCACCCTGGACGCGTGGCGCGAGCCCTGCACGCTGCCCTGAGCCGACGTCGCACGGTCACGGAGCGCGGGACACGCCCCGGGGGCGGCATCGGCCGCCACGGCCCGTCTTCGGACGGGAGGCGTTGACCACGTCGTCGTGGAGGTTCGTCCTCGTCGCCGCTCAGCCGCTGACGTGGCGGAGGACGGCCAGGACCCGGCGGTTGTCGCTGTCCGAGGCCGGCAGGCCGAGTTTCGCGAAGATGTTCGCCACGTGCTTCTCCACGACCCCGGACGTGATGACGAGAGCCGCCGCGATCCCGGCGTTGGACCGTCCCTCGGCCATCAGCGCGAGCACCTCACGCTCCCGCGGGGTCAGCGACGCCACCCCGGCCGTGTCCTGCCCGGCCCGCATGAGGTGGCCGACCACCTCCGGGTCCAGCGCGGTGCCACCGGATGCCACCCGGGTCAACGCGTCCACGAAGTCGGCGACGTCGGCCACGCGGTCCTTGAGCAGGTATCCGACGCCGCTCGGCCGGTCGGCGAGCAGGCGGGTCGCGTAGCGGGTCTCCACGTACTGCGAGAACACCAGCACACCGACGCCGGGATGGTCGCGCCGGATGTCGATCGCGGCGCGCAGTCCCTCGTCGGTGTGCGTCGGTGGCATCCGGATGTCGACGATGGCCACGTCCGGTACGGCGGCGGCGACCGCGGACCGCAACGCCTCCGCGTCGGCCACCGCCGCGCACACCTCGAAACCGCGGTCGGTGAGCAGCCGGACCAGGCCTTCGCGCATCATCGCGGCATCCTCCGCGATCACCACCCGCATCTCGTCGCCTCCGTTCACGCGTGGGTGGGCAGCTCGATCGCGACCCGGGTCGGACCTCCGGGCGGACTGTGCACGCGCATCCGGCCGTCCACCACGGCGATGCGGCGGGCCAGGCCGGACAGGCCCCGGCCGTCCGGGTCCGCCCCGCCGACGCCGTCGTCCTCGACGGTCAGCGTCAGGTGCTCGCCGGACCGGGCGACGCGGAGCCCGACACGTGTCGCCCGGCTGTGCTTGGCCGCGTTCGCGAGCAGCTCGGCGGCGCAGAAGTAGGCGATGGTCTCGACGGCGGGCGCCGGGCGGTCGGGCAGGTCGACCGTCACCGCGACCGGGATGGCGCTGCTCGTCGCCAGCGTCGCCAGCGCGTCGCCGAGACCGTTGTCGAGGACCGGCGGGTGGATCCCGCGCACCAGGTCGCGCAGGTCGGCGAGGGCGTCCTTCGCTCCCCGGTGGGCGAGCGCGACCAGTTCGCGGGCCTGGGCGAGGTCGGGTGGCGGGCCGTCGGCACCGAGCTTCTCGGTCGCCATGCCGAGGTTCATCGCCAGCGTGGCCAGCCGGATCTGCGCGCCGTCGTGCAGGTCCCGTTCCAGCCTGCGCATCATCGTGGCCGCGTCGTCGATCGCGCGGGCCCGGGTGACCTGCAGTTCGCGTACCCGGTCGGCGAGCCGGCGCGGACCGAGCAGCCGGCGCAGCGCGGCGAGGTCCGCCGTCGTGCCGGCCCGCATCAACCACGGTGCGACCAGGAGCATGGCGAGGCCGGCCGCGGCGATGAGGAACGTCCCGGCGAACGTCCGCGCGCCGAGGGCGCCGAACGGCGTGAGCGCCCACACCGGTCCGAGGCGGGTCCCGGGCGGATGGTTGCGGAACAGCGGCCACCACACCGGGTAGCTGAGGTTGACCAGGCCGAACACGTAGCAGAACGCGCCGTAGCCCTCGGGAACGGCCAGCGGCACCTTGAGCAGGCCGTACCCGACCGCGCGCCAACCCGGCCCGTCGGAGACCACCGCGCCGATCCGCGTCGAGGCGCGGGGCGGCGGGGCGTCCACGCGCACGCCGAGCAGCCGGTCCGCCAGTTGGCGGTGCACGGCTCCCATGGCGCGCCCGGTCGGGGCGGCCAGCACGACCAGGAGCGCGATGGTGAGCGGGAACAGGACCAGGAACACCGGCGCGACGGCCGGTGCGGGCCGGTCGGACAGGGCGCCGGTCGCCCAGAGGACGAGGACGCCCAGGGCCGGCACGATCGCCGGTACGGCCAGGATCGCGGCCGCACTGACCACGCCGGCGACGCAGAACACCGCCCGGCGCAGGGCCAGCGTGGTGAACGGGGCGCGCAACGCGGTCATCGGCCCATTGTCACCGGTCACGCGTCCCGCCAGCGGAGCAGCACGCCCCCGCACAGGACCGTTAGCGCCGCGTACCCGCACATCAGCAGCACGCTGATCCAGCCGGCGAACAGCCCGGGTATGGGCGAGGTCACCGCGATCGAGTTGAGCAGCATCAGCAGCGGGACGAAGCGGCCGACCGCGATTCCGCTCTCGCCGAACAGGCCGGCCACGATCATCGGGACGAACATCAGACCGAACAGCGTGCCGATCGCGGCGCCCGAGTGCCGCACGATCGCCCCGATGCCGACCCCGATCAGCGCGGCGGCGCCCAGGTACCCGCCGGTCAGCACGACCGCGCGCAGGATCGCCGGGTCGCCGAGGGAGGCGGCGGGGATGGCGGTGCCGCGGATCGCGAGCTGCCCGCCCAGATAGCCGGCGAAGCTCGCGGCCAGACCGACGGTGACGGCCGCGCCACCGCACACGGCGACCTTCGCGGCCAGGACGGTCCGCCGCCGCGGGACGGCGGCGAACGTCGAGCGGATCATCCCGGTGCCGTACTCGCCGGTCACCATCAGCACACCGAGCGCGCCGAGGAGCAGCTGGGCAAGGATGGCGCCGCCGAGGCTGTTGTTCAGGATCTGGGCGGCGGTGGCGACCGGGGTGTGCGACCGGTACCCGAGCCCCACCCCGACCCCGGCCGCGGCCATCGCGACCACCGACGCGCTCGCCAGCCACCACGTCGACCGGACGCTCCGCAGCTTGATCCGTTCCATCCGGGCCGCGTGCCGGAATCCGTAACCGTTCATGACGCTCCCACTCCTCGGTAGTCGGTGACCTGCGAGGTGAGCCGGAAGAAGGCGTCCTCCAGGCTGTCGCCGCCGGCCGCGAGGTCGGCGACGGTCGTCTCGGCCAGCAGCCGCCCGCGGCCGATCACCACCAGCCGGTCCGCGGTCAGCGCCATCTCGGCGATCAGGTGGCTGGACACGAACACGGTCCGGCCCTCGGCGGCGAGCCCGCGCAGCAGGTCCCGGATCCAGCGGATGCCCTCCGGATCCAGTCCGTTGACCGGCTCGTCGAGCAGGAGGACGTCCGGGTCGCCGAGCAGCGCCACCGCGACGCCGAGCCGCTGGCGCATGCCCAGCGAGTACGTGCCGGCGCGCCGCGTCGCCGCGTCGGAGAGACCGACGACCCGCAGCACCTGCTCCACCCGGGAACCGGGGATGTCGTTGCTCGCGGCCAGGGCGGTCAGGTGCGCACGGGCGCTGCGGCCGGGATGGAACGCCCCGGCGTCGAGGAGCGCGCCGACCGTCCTCAACGGCCAGCTCAGGTCCCGGTACCGGACGCCACCGATCAGTGCCTCGCCACGGTCCGGGGCGTCCAGGCCGAGGATCATCCGCATGGTCGTCGACTTGCCGGATCCGTTCGGGCCGAGGAACCCGGTCACCACCCCCGGCCGGACCCGGACGCTCAGCCCGTCGACGGCGACCCGGTCGCCGTAGCGTTTGGTCAGTTCACGTAGTTCGATCACATGATCGACGCTAGGCAACCCCGTGGGCGGTCGGAAGCCGGCAACCACCCCACTCCGCCCGGGGGTTTTCCGCCCCCCGTCGGATCCCCGCGGAGGTCGGGCGCGGGGGCGCCGCGTACCCCTGGAACAGCGGCACCGCCCCGGCCCGGACGGGCGGGGGCGGTGCCGGGGGGAGCGGCGGTCGTCAGCCGGGGGCGCCGCCGGTGACCGGGGCGGGAGCGCCGGCGCCGCGCTGCGCCGGGACGCCGGCGTGCTCGGCGCTGAGCGGGGTGGCCAGTTCCTCCAGGGACTTCCCCTCGGCCTTGACGCCGAGGGTCAGCTCCACGAGGCCACCGATGATCATGACGGCGGCGCCGACCACGAAGGCGACCACCGTGTCGCCGACCTTGCCGGTGCCGACCAGCTTGGCGAAGAGCAGCGGGCCGGTGATGCCGCCGGCGGCGGTGCCGATCGCGTAGAAGAACGCGATGGCCATGGCCCGGGTCTCCATGGGGAAGATCTCGCTGACCGTCAGGTACGCGGCGCTGGCGCCGGCCGAGGCGAAGAACAGCACCACGCACCAGCAGGCGGTCATGGTGACCGCGTTCAGCACACCCGAGTGGAACAGCCAGGCGGTGCCGAGCAGCAGCACGCCCGAGCCGATGTACGAGCCGGCGATCATCGGCACCCGGCCGACGGTGTCGAAGAGCCTGCCCAGCAGCAGCGGGCCGAGCAGGTTGCCGACCGCGATCACCGCGAAGTAGTAGCCGCTGTTGCCCGGCGGGACGTCGAAGAACGTCTGCAGGATCTGCGCGAAGCCGAAGGTGATCGCGTTGTAGAGGAACGCCTGCCCGATGAAGAGCGCGAAGCCCAGCGTGGCGCGCTTCGGGTAACGGGCGAACAGCGTCCTGGCGATCTCCAGGAAGTTGGTGCTCTTCCGCTGCTTGATCTCGATCCAGTTGTCCGCCTCGGTGAGGTCCCTGCCGGTCTCCCGCTTCACCTCCGCCTCGACCGAGTCGACGAGATGGTTCGCCTCGTCGGCCCGGCCGTGGATGAACAACCACCGTGGGCTCTCCGGGACGTGCCGGCGGACCAGCAGGATCACCACGCCGAGCACGGCGCCCAGCCCGAACGCCACCCGCCAGCCGAGGTTGGTCGGCAGGCCGTTGAGCAGCGGCACGGTCAGCAGCGCGCCGAGCGCCGCGCCCAGCCAGAAGGTGCCGTTGATGATGATGTCGATCCGGCCGCGGTGCCGCGCCGGGATCAGCTCGTCGATCGCCGAGTTGATCGCCGCGTACTCGCCGCCGATGCCCATGCCGGTGAGGAACCGGAACAGGAAGAACCACCACGTGTCGAAGGAGAGCGCGGTCATCGCGGTGGCGACCAGGTAGAGCCCGAGGGTCAGCAGGAACAGCTTCTTGCGCCCGAACCGGTCGGTGAGCCAGCCGAAGAAGAGCGCGCCGGTGCAGGCGCCCGCCACGTAGAGGGCGGCGGCCAGGCCGGTGACCTGGCTCTGGGTGATGCTCAGGCCGCTGCCCGGCTCGGCCAGCTTGCCGGACAGGTTGCCGACGATGGTCACCTCGAGGCCGTCGAGGATCCACACCGTGCCGAGGCCGATCACGATCATCCAGTGCCAGCGGGACCACGGCAGCCGGTCCAGGCGGGCCGGGACGTTGGTCCGTACGGTGCCGGTCCGCACGTCGGTGCTCATGACGCGCTCCCGGGGGCTGCGGTGGCCGGGGCGCGACGACGGGCCGCCGGCGTGAGCTGTTCGTCCATGGCGGCCCAGATGCCCCGCCGCCGCGGCCGTTAATCCTGCCGTGACACCTCCGTCACAGGGCGAAGGGCGGACCGGACCGGCCCGCCCTCCCCCGTCCCCCCGGACTCAGCGCGCGCCGACCAGCTCCGGTGCGGGCGCGGGCGGCTCGGCCGGTGGGGTCGCCGCCCGGCCGCGCAGGAACCGCGGCGCCCACCAGTTCGCGTCGCCCAGCAGGGTCATCAGCGCGGGCAGCACCACCGCCCGGATGATCGTGGCGTCCAGCAGGATGGCCGCGGCCAGCCCGATGCCGAGCTGCTTGAAGTCGATGGTGCTCAGCGTCGCGAAGATCGAGAACACCCCGACCATGACGATCGCCGCGCTGGTCACCACGCCGGCCGAGGAGGTGATCCCGTACGCCACCGCGTCCTTGTTCGACATCCCCTGGCGGATGCCCTCCCGGATCCGGCTGACCACGAAGACGTGGTAGTCCATGGAGAGCCCGAACAGCACCACGAACAGGAACATCGGCAGCCAGGTGACGATCGCGTCCATCGAGGTGAAGCCGAGCAGCCCCTCCGCCCAGTCGCCCTGGAAGACCAGCACGAGCAGGCCGTACGCGGCCCCGGCGGAGAGCAGGTTCAGCAGGATCGAGGTGAGCGCCACCACCACCGAGCGGAACGTCCACGCCATCACGAGGAAGGTCAGCGCCAGCACGAAGGCCGCCACCAGGGGCAGCTTCGCCCAGATGTGGTCCGCGTAGTCCTCGCTGGCCGCCACGCCGCCGCCGACCGCGTACTCGACGCCGGGGATGCCGCCCAGGGCGGCCGGGACGAGGTCCTGGCGCAGCTCGTGCAGGGACCGGGACGCCTCGTCGGTGCGGCTGGCGTACGGCGTGGCCACCTCCAGCACCGACACCCGCCGGTCCGCCGACACCTTGATCTTCGGGCCGTCCCCCTCGGCCGGCGCGAAGAGCGGGTCGGCGGCGGCCCGGCCGGCCAGCCCGGTCAGCGCGGCCTTCACCCGGTCGGCCTGCTCGGCCGGGGCCTTCACCGCCACGGTGTGGCTGGTGCCGTTGCTCGGGAAGGCCGCGGTGAGCCGGTCGTACGCCTGCATGGCCGCGGTGGTGCGGGGCACGTCCTCCATGCCGGGGAACTTCAGCTTCATGCCGAGCGCCGGGGCGGCCAGGGCGAGCAGCAGCCCGACCGCGACCACCAGGGTGGCCACCGGGGCGCGGAGCGCCGGCTTCAGCACGGCCGGCCAGAACCGGGGCCGGGCCGGCTGGCCGTGCCGCCCGACGCGCGGGGCGGTGAGGCGCCACAGCAGCGGCACCCGGGGCCGGTCGACCCAGCGGCCCAGCCGGGCCAGGAGCGCCGGCAGCACGGTCAGCGAGCCGATCACCGCGACCGCGACCACCAGGATCGAGCCGACGGCCAGCGACGAGAAGATGGCGTCCTGGGCGAGCAGCAGCCCGGCCATCGAGATGATCACGGCGGTGCCGGAGACCACCACGGCGTGCCCGGAGGTCTCCGCCGCGATCTCCACCGCGTCGAGCCCGCAGCGCCCCTTGGCCCGTTCCTCCCGTTCCCGGCGTACGTAGAACAGCGAGTAGTCCACGCCGACCGCCATGCCGATCAGCAGGATGACACTGGCTGTCGTGTCGGTGGCCGGCACCAGGTGCGAGGCGAGGGTGGAGAGGCCCATGGCCGCGGCCACCGAGGAGAGCGCGAGCAGCACCGGCACGCCGGCCGCGATGAGCGCGCCGAACGCGATGATCAGGATGGCCAGGGTGACCGGCAGGCTGAGCAGCTCGGCGCGCTTGAAGTCCTTGCCGAGGGTGTCGTCGAGCGCCTGGCCGATCGACGGGCCGCCGACCTGCTCCACCCGCAGCGCCGGATGCGACTCCTGGACCTTCGCGGTGGTGTCGCGCAGCGGCTGCACCCGGTCGGAGGCGGTCTCCGGGTCGCCCGACATGGTGATCGGCACCAGCACGGCGTTGCCGTCCCGGGACGGCATGGGCGCGCCCACCGAGGCCACCCCGTCGACCTGCCGGAGCCGGGCCGCCGCGTCGTCGGCGGCGGCCTTCGCGGCCGCCTGGTCGAGCGTGCCCGAGCGGGGCGTGATCAGCACGTTCTCGGTGGCCGGCTCGTGGAAGCCGCCACTGTCGACGATCAACTGGGCCCGCCCGAACTCGCCGATCGCCTGGTCGTCGTCGGTCGCCTCGTTCAGGCCGGCGGCGTTGCCGCCGACGAAGCACACCGCCACGAACACCACCCAGAGCGCGATGGCTCGCCACGGGTGCTCCGCACTCCACCGCGCCAGCCGCACGGTCACCGGTCGCCTGCCCATACCTGGGACCCCCTCCAGACGTCGGCCCCGTGCCGACCCCTGCTGACGCTAGGGAGCGGCGCGGGACCGGACATCGGGGAACGGCCCCCGCTCGTCCCCCATCCGGCAGGCTCCGGCCGGGCGGCCGGAGCCGGGTCGGCCAACCGGACAGAAAGGGCTTTTCAGGGTACGACCCGGGGACCCGCCGGGCCGTGGCCGGCGAGGCACACGGGCGCAACCCCGAGCCGGCTCGGGGTCATCCCCGGAGGGTCCCCCGGGGGCGGGGCTGGCAGCGCGGGCAACTGTAGGACGACCGGTTCATGAACGCCTCGCGCCGGATCGGCGCCCCGCACCGCGGGCAGGGCTCCCCCTCCCGGCCGTACGCGTTGAGCGACCGGTCGAAGTAGCCGCTCTCGCCGTTGACGTTCACGTACAGCTCGTCGAAGCTGGTCCCGCCCTGCTTGATCGCCTCGCCGAGCACGTCCCGGACGTGGCCGAGCAGCCGGGTGGCCGCCGGGGCGGTCAGCGCGTCGGTCGGCCGGGCCCCGTGCAGCCTGGCCCGCCAGAGCGCCTCGTCGGCGTAGATGTTGCCGACACCGGAGATCAGCGTCTGGTCGAGCAGCGCCCGCTTCACCTCGGTGCGCCGCTTCCGCAGCGCGGCCACGAAGCCGGCGTCGGAGAACTCCGGGTCCATCGGGTCCCGGGCGATGTGCGCGATCTCCGCCGGCAGCTCCGCCCCACCCTCCGAGACCGACAGCCCGCCGAACGTGCGCTGGTCGACGAAGCGCAGCTCCGGGCCGTCGTCGGCGAACCGGAACCGGACCCGCAGGTGCAGTTCGTCGGCCGCACCGACCGGCTGGAGCAGCAGCTGGCCGGACATGCCGAGGTGCCCGATGATGGCGTCCCCGCTGTCCAGCGGCAGCCACAGGTACTTGCCCCGGCGCCGCACGTCGGTGATCGTCCGGCCGGTCAGCACGTCGGCGAAGTGCTCGCCGCCCGGCTCGTGCCGGCGGACCGCCCGGGGGTGGCGCACCTCGACGGCGCTGATCCGCCGGCCGACGACCCACTGGGCCAGCCCCTGCCGGACGGTCTCGACCTCGGGCAGCTCAGGCACGGCCGGCACCCGACTCGGCGGGGTCGCCCACCTCCGCCTCGGCGGCGGACTTCGCGGCGGCCTCCGCCTCGGCCTGCTCGGTCAGCATCCGCCAGGCCGACTCGGCGGCCCGCTGCTCGGCCTCCTTCTTGCTGCGCCCCTCCGCGCCGCCGTAGCGGTTGCCGGCCACCACCACCCAGGCCGTGAAGGTCTTGAGGTGGTCCGGGCCGGTGCCCTCGATCCGGTACTCCGGAACGCCCAGCCCCAGCGCCGCGGTCAGCTCCTGGAGGCTGGTCTTCCAGTCCAGCGCCGCGCCCCGGCCGGCCGACTCGGCCATCAGCGGGTCGAACAGGCGGTGGATCACGAGGGCCGCGGTGTCCAGGCCGTACTGGAGGTAGATCGCGCCGAGCAGCGCCTCCAGGGTGTCGGCCAGGATGCTGGCCTTGTCCCGGCCGCCGGTGGCCTCCTCGCCCTTGCCGAGCAGCAGGTACGCGCCCAGCCCGTCGGGGCCGAGGCCGCGCGCCACGTCGGCGAGGGCGCGCATGTTGACCACGCTGGCCCGCAGCTTGGCGAGCTGCCCCTCGGGCAGGTCCGGGTGGTTGTGGAACAGCGCCGTGGTGATCACCACGCCGAGGACCGAGTCGCCGAGGAACTCCAGCCGCTCGTTGGTGGGCAGGCCGCCGTTCTCGTACGCGTACGACCGGTGGGTCAGCGCGCGCTCCAGCAGTTCCGGGTCGAGCGACACCCCGAAGGCCGCCTCCAGGTGGCCGACGGGAGCACGCCGCCGCTTGTCGTTGGTCATGGTGCTACCTCGGTGTCGTTGCGGTCAGGTGCGGGATCGTGCGGGACAGCGTCGAGCAGGGTCGAGACGATGTCGGTGGCGCCGCGGCGCCACAGGTGGGCGGCGAGGGCGATGCCGGAGGCGACGTCGTCGGGCCGGGCCGCGCCGTGGCAGACCACCACGGTGCCGGCCACCCCGAGCAGGGCCGCGGCGCGGGGAGCGCCGCCGCTCGCCGGAGGGCCGCCGGCCATCGCGTACGCGCCCTCGATGGCCTTGAGCAGCACGTTGCCGGTGAAACCGTCGGTCACCACGACGTCGGCGCGGGCGCCCAGGGAGACGTCGTACCCCTCGACCAGGCCGACGTAGCGGGCGCCGCAGGGCAGCGGCACGGCGGCGAGGGCGGGGGCGGCGGAGCGGCGCAGCCGGTCGCCCTTGCCCGCCTCGGTGCCGACGGAGAGCAGTCCGACCCGGGGCGCGGTGACGCCGTGCGCCACGGCCGCGTAGGCGGCGCCGAGCACGGCGTGCCGGGCCAGGGTGGCGGGTCCGGGTTCCAGGGTGCCGCCGACGTCCAGCAGCACCACCGGCCCGTCGACGGCCGGCAGGGTGGCCACCAGGGCGGGCCGGCGTACGCCGGGCCAGCGACCGAGGCCGAGGGCGGCGGCGGTGACGGTGGCGCCGGTCGAGCCGGCGGAGACGAGCGCGTCGGCGAACCCGTCGCGGACGGCGTGCACGGCCGCGCGGACGGTGCTCTCCCCGCGCGCGGCGGTGGGGTGGTCGGCCATGCCGACGACCGTCCGCACCGGGCGGACGGTGACCCGGGCGCGCTGCTCCGGGTCGAGCGCACCGATCAGCCCGTCGGCGACCTCGGTCGGTCCGACGAGCAGCAGGTGCAGGTCCGGGTCGGTACGCACGGCCCGCAGAGCGCCGTCAACCACGACGGCGGGAGCATCGTCCCCGCCGAGGAGGTCGACGGCGATCCGCGCGGTGCCCGGCTCCGCGGGCGCGCCGGCCGGGGAACGGCCGGCGGCGGTGGGAGCCGGGGCACCGGGCGAGAGCCTTGGTGCGTGCGCCACCCGACCGGTGGTCGGGGACGTCACTCGGCGGTCAGACCTCGAGGACCTGACGGCCGTTGTAGGTGCCGCAGACGGAGCAGGCGGCGTGCGGCAGCTTGGCCGACTTGCACTGCGGGCAGGCGACGGTCGCCACAACCGCGGCCTTCCAGTTCGCCCGGCGGGCGCGGGTGTTGCTGCGCGACATCTTGCGCTTGGGGACGGCCACGGTTCTTACTCCTCTGTACGGGTCAGTTGCGACAGGCCCGCCCAACGCGGGTCGACCTGCTGGTGACTGTGGTCGGCCGGCAGCTCGTCCCAGTGCACCCCGCACTCGGGGCACAACCCTGGGCAGTCCTCCCGGCAGAGCGGGTTGGTCGGCAGCGCGAGCACCACCGCATCCCGCAGCGCCGGCTCCAGGTCGATCAGATCGCCCTGCATCCGGCCCACCTCGTCCTCGTCGGTCGTGTCGTCCGTGGTGCTGTTCTCGTACGCGTACAGCTCCTGGATCGTCACGGCCACCGTGTCGTCGATCTCGCGCAGGCAGCGCCCGCACTCGCCCTTGACGGGACCGGTGACGGTCCCGGAGACGAGCACTCCCTCGGACACCGACTCCAACCTCAGGTCGAGGTCGAGGTCCGCGCCCTCCGGAACGGTGATCAACTCCACGCCGAGGTCCGCCGGTGCCGGCACGACTTGCCGATGCGTACGCAACGCGCCAGGCCGTCGCGGCAGTTCCCTCGTGTCGAGGACCAGCGGCGACCTGGGGTCGAGATGGCTTGGCGAGTGTTTGGGCATAGTTAGACTCCGGCCGGTGAGAGGCCGACAAAAAAGGTTACCTGGGCGACCCGCGAACCGCCTAACCGGGGGCGTGGCGGCCCGGCCCTGGCGGCTGCCGGCTGTCGGCCGCCGGCCCGCGTGCCGCTCAGAAGGGTAGCGGGCGATCCGCCTCGTCCCCAGCGAAGGTGCCGATCTCCCGCAGCGCGTGCATCTTGTCCCGGCCGCGCTCTATCGAGGCGAGCGCCCGGGTCAGGAACTGCTCGAAGTTGGCCAGCGCGGTGTCGACGTAGTCGTCGACCTCGTCGCGCAGGCGCTGCGCCTCGGCCCGCGCCTCGGCGATGATGCGGGCGCCCTCGTGCTCGGCGGAGACGGTGATCTCGTTCACCGAGACCAGGCGGGCGTGTTCCGCCTCACCCTCGCTGATGATCCGGTCGGCCTCGCGCTTGCCGGCCTCCATGATCTTGTCCCGCTCCTCCAGCAGCGCGGCGGCCCGGCGGAGGTCGGCGGGCAGCTCCACGCGCAGTTCGTCCAGGGCGGCGATCATCTCGCCCCGGTCGACCATGCAGTTGTTGCGCGACATCGGCACGGAGCGGGCCTGCTCCACCATGGCGATCAGTTCGTCGATGCGATCGAGCGGGTCCACCGGTACCTCACTCCTGTCGTTCGTCGGCCGACCTACATGATGCGGCCTGCGCCCGGGTTCGGCGCTGCACACATCATGTCGCGCGTCGGCCACCGCCGCGCCACCCGCCCCCGCCCGGCGCGTCGCCCGCGGGGCCCGGCGCCGCCGGTCAGCGGCGCAGCCGGGCCACCAACTCCTCGCGGACCACGTCCGGGACGTGCGCGGAGATGTCCCCGCCCCACTTGGCGACGTCCTTGACCAGGCTGGAGGAGAGGAACGAGTAGAGCGGGTTGGTCGGCATGAACAGCGTCTCCACGCCGGCCAGACCGATGTTCATCTGGGCCATCTGGAGCTCGTAGTCGAAATCGCTGACCGCGCGCAGGCCCTTGATGAGCACGCTCGCGTGCTGGGCGCGGCAGAAGTCGACAAGCAGCCCGCGGAACGACTCGACCCGCACGTTCTCGTACGAGGAGGTCACCTCGCGGAGCATGTCGATCCGCTCCTCGACCGTGAACAGCCCCTGCTTCGACTGGTTGACCAGCACACCGACGATCACCTCGTCGAAGAGCCGGCTCGCCCGGCCGATGATGTCGAGGTGTCCGTTGGTGACCGGGTCGAACGAGCCGGGACAGACCGCACGTCTCATGATCGGCGACCGTACCAAAGGGTCGTCTCGCCGTAGCGGCGGCTGCGCTCGCCAGTGACGCCCTCCACCCACCCGACCGGTCCGGTGCGGCTGGACCGCTCGACGACCACCAGGGCGTCCGGGGCGAGCCAGCCACCGCCGACAAGCGCGGACAGCATCGCGGTGATCTCGCTGTCGGGCACGGCGTAGGGCGGGTCGGCGAAGACCAGGTCGTACGGCCCGCCGTCCGGGCCGGCGGCGAGCACGGTCGCCACCCTGCCGGTGACCAGGCGGGCCGCCGGGGCGGCCCGGAGCGCGGCGATGTTCTCCCGGATCACCCGGGCGGCCCGGGCGTCGGACTCGACGAGCAGCACGTGGGCGGCGCCCCGGGACAGCGCCTCCAGCCCGACCGCGCCGGAGCCGGCGTAGAGGTCGGCGACGCGCGCCCCGTCGAGATCGAGGTCGGCCTGCACGGCGCTGAACAGCGCCTCCCGGACCCGGTCGGAGGTCGGCCGGGTGCCGGCGCCGGGCGGGGCGGCGAGCCGCCGGCCGCCGAGCGTCCCGCCCACGATCCGGGTCACCGTCGCTCCCTCCGCATGCCCCGACGCTACGCGATGTCCGGATCGGGACGCGCGAACCACCCCGCGGCCACGACCCGTCACGGCTCGTACATCAATGATCTCAAATTAATAACGGACCCTTTACGACCCGTCGGTTGCGGTAACGCCCGTGCTGTCGATCTCGCTAGGGTCTGCCCGATTGTCGTGCGGACGCGTGGCTCCGGTCCGTCCGCCGCATTCCCCCCATCCTCCCCTCACCAGGAGTAGGCGTGAATCGTCTCCACCTCCGGCGTGCCGCCGTCCTCACCGCCGGCGCGCTGATCGGCCTCGCGGGCGTGGCCACCGTCGCCGGCCCCGCCGCGGCCCACCACCCCGAGCCCTCGGGCAGCTACTGCGCCACCCGGGACGGCAAGGTCACCGTCAACTGGTCGGTGATCAGCAGCGAGACCGACATCTCCGGGCGCATCACCAAGCTGGAGTCCACCGTGCCCGGCCCCGTCACCGGCGCCCTGGCCGTCGGCGCGGAACTGAAGAAGCAGGGCGACGGGCCGCTCACCGGGACCCAGACCTACACCTTCCAGGGCGCCATCCCCAAGCTGGAACTGACCGTCGGCGCGCACTGGGAGCGGGGCCGGCAGTCCCACGACGGGGAGCGCACCGTCGTGGCCCAGCCCAGCCACAACTGCGAGGCGGAGCAGCCGCCGCCGTCGCCCAGCTCGCCGTCGCCGAGCGCCACGCCCGAGCCGAGCGGTTCGCCGGAGCCCACCCCGTCGCCGTCCGTCGCCAACCCGCCGAGCCCGTCCGCTCCCGCCGAGCCGATCTTCAAGCTGGACCAGGACTGCGACACGATGACCTTCATCGTGGAGAACCCGGCGAAGGGCATTCCCTTCACCGCCACGCTGACCACGGAGAAGGGCGTCACCAAGAAGCTCACCTCCGAGCCGGGCGGGACCGCCTCCGCCGAGTTCGACGCCTACCGGGGCCTCAAGGTCACCGTGAAGTACGACGTGGTCGAGGACTCCGAGACCATCCCGTACGCCCAGCCGGAGGACTGCTCCGGTCAGGGCGGCGGCCTGCCCGTCACCGGTCCGGCCGCGGGCGCCATCGCCGGTGGCGCCGCCGTGCTGCTCGCCGCCGGTGCGGTGCTGTTCGTGATGGCCCGCCGTCGCCGGATCCGCTTCACCGCCTGATTCACCGCGATCGCCCGAGGGCGCGCCGACCACCCGGTGGTCGGCGCGCCCTTCGCGCTATTCCCACTCCGCCCGCAGCAACGCGGGATCGATCTCCGCCTGGTTGGTCAGCACCACCAGTCGTCGGTCGGAGTCGGGGAACCAGCCCGCGAACGCCTTGTAGCCGCCGTTGTCCCCGGAGTGGTGCACCGCCCGTTCCCCGGCCAGTTCGCCGACGAACCAGCCGTAGCCGTACGACTCGCCGGGGCGGCCGGTGGGCGCGTGCGGGGCGGTCATCGCGGCCACCGCGGCGGGGCCGAGCAGCCGGCCCCGGCGGGGCACGTCCAGCCAGGTGAGCAGGTCCGCCCCGGTGCACCACACGTCCCCGGCGCCCATGCTCACCGTGTCCAGGTCCCAGGACGGCACCGGCCGGCCGCCCTCGTGCCCGGTCGCCACGTCGTCCCGCCCGGCGGCGGCACCGGCGAAGCTGCCCGTCATGCCGAGCGGCGCGAAGACCTCGTCGGCCAGGAACGCGGCGTACGGCCGGTCGGCCGCGCGCTCGACGGCCCGGGCCAGCAGGACGTAGCCGGGGCTGCTGTAGTGCCAGGTGGCGCCCGGGGCGGACAGCGGCGGCAGGCTGGCGAAGACGCCCAGCAACTCGTCCGGCTCGGCGGGCGCCGCCAGGTCGATCATCGGGTAGTCCTCCCAGTGACCCAGGCCGGAGGTGTGGGTGAGCAGGTGGTGCAGGGTGATCCCGGACCAGGCCCGCGGCGGGTGCGGCAGCCAGCGGTTGACCGGGTCGGTCAGGCGCAGCGCGCCCCGCCCGGCGAGGAGCAGCACGGCGGCGGCCGCCATCTGCTTGCTGATGGACGCGATCTGGAACCGGGTCGCGGGCGTGCAGGGCGACGCGCTGGCCGCGTCGGCCGCGCCGGTGACCCGGGACGTCTGGATGTCGTCGCCCTGCGCCAGCAGGAGTACGCCGCGATCGAGAGAGGGTTTCGGCATCCGACGAGCCTAGGCCGGGAGGCCGCCCGGTGGGGTCAGCCCTTCTCCAGGTATTCGGCGCGTTCCTCGTCGACCAGGGCGGCCACCGAGGCGGCCAGCGCCGGATGGCGGGCCAGCTCCGGGTCCTCCTCGACCAGGGTGATCGCCTCGGCCCGCGCGTCACGGATCAGGTCGGTGTCGCGCAGCAGCGACAGCAGGCGCAGGTGGGACCGGCGGCCGGACTGGGTGGCGCCCAGCACGTCGCCCTCCCGGCGCTGCTCCAGATCCAGCTCGGCGAGCTTGAACCCGTCGGTGGTGGAGGCGACCGCGTCGAGCCGTTCCCGGGCGGAGGAGCCCTCCATCGCCTCGGTGACCAGCAGGCAGAGGCCGGCCGCCGAGCCCCGGCCCACCCGGCCGCGCAGCTGGTGCAGCTGGGAGACGCCGAACCGGTCGGCGTCCAGCACGATCATCACGGTGGCGTTGGGCACGTTGACGCCCACCTCGACCACCGTGGTCGCCACCAGCACGTCCAGGTCGCCGGCTGCGAAGGAGCGCATCACCGAGTCCTTCTCGTCGGCCGGCAGCCGCCCGTGCAGCACCCCGATCCGCAACCCGTGCAGGGGTCCTTCGGCGAGCAGCGGGGCCACCTCGGTCACGGCGAGCGGGGGCCGGCGGCCGGAGTCGTCCTCCCTCGGCGCATCCTCGTCCGAAACCGGACCCTCACCGATCCGCGGGCACACCACGTACGCCTGGTGTCCCTTGGCGACCTCCTCGCGCAGCCGGCGCCAGGCCCGGTCGAGGAAGGCGGGCTTCTCGGCGGCCGGCACCACGTGCGAGGCGATCGGCGAGCGGCCCTGCGGCAGCTGCGACAGCGTGGAGATCTCCAGGTCGCCGTAGACGGTCATGGCGACCGTGCGCGGGATCGGGGTGGCCGTCATGACGAGCACGTGCGGCGGCTGGTCGGCCTTGGCCCGCAGCGCGTCCCGCTGCTCCACGCCGAACCGGTGCTGCTCGTCGACCACCACGAGCCCCAGGTCGGAGAAGTCGACCCCCTCGTAGAGCAGGGCGTGGGTGCCGAGCACGATGCCGGCGCGCCCCTCGGCCACCTCGGTGAGCGCCCGCCGGCGGGCGGCCGCGCCCAGCGAGCCGGTGACCAGCTCCACCCGGGTGGCGTCGTCGGCGGCGCCCAGCTCCCCGGCCCGGGCGAGCGGGCCGAGCAGGTCGAGCATGCCGCGATGGTGCTGCGCGGCCAGCACCTCGGTCGGGGCGAGCAGCGCGGCCTGCCCACCGGCGTCGACCACCTGGAGCATGGCCCGCAGCGCGACGACCGTCTTGCCGGAACCCACCTCACCCTGGAGCAGCCGGTGCATCGGGTGCGCGGTGGCCAGGTCGGCGGCGATCTCCCGGCCGACGGCCTGCTGACCGGACGTCAGCTCGTACGGCAGCCGGGCGTCGAACGCGTCCAGCAGCCCGCCCGGCTTGGCCGGCCGGGCCTTCGCCGGCCACGCCGCGGCCCGGTGCTTGCGCTGCACCAGGGTGAGCTGCACGGCGAACGCCTCGTCCCACTTGAGCCGGCGGCGCGCTTTGTAGAGCTCCTCCTTGCTGGTGGGCCGGTGGATCTCCCGCAGCGCGGCGCCGATGCCGACCAGGTTGCGGCTGGCCCGCACGGTGGCGGGCAGCGGGTCGTCCGGAGGGGTGAAGGTGTCCAGCACCACCCGAACGCAGCGGGCGATCACCCAGGTCGGCACGGCCGCCGCGGCCGGGTAGACCGGGATGAGCGCCCCGGCGAACTCCTCGACCTCCTCGTTGGCCGCCGCCTCGCCGTCGCCGCCCTCGCCGAGCAGCACGTATTCCGGGCCGTTGAGCTGCCGCTTGCCCCGGAACTCGGTCACCTTGCCGGCGAACAGCCCCCAGCGGCCGGGGCGCAGCTCCCGCTCCCGCCACGCCTGGTTGCCGAAGAAGGTGCAGGTGAGCACCCCGCCGGAGCCGTCGCCGACGGTGACCTCCAGCAGGTTGCCCCGGCGCTGCCGCATCGGCCGGACCGCGGTGCGCTGCACCTGCGCCAGCACGGTGACCTGCTCCCCCACGTCCAGCGAGCGGATGTCGGTGTGCTCGCCGCGCTCGTCGTAGCGGCGGGGGAAGTGGTAGATCAGGTCGCCGGCGGTGTGCAGGTCGAGGTGGCTCGCCAGGGCCTTGGCGGTGCGCTCCCCGACCAGCTTCTTGAGCGGCGTGTCCACGGTGGCCGGTTCGCTCGTCATTCGACCCCCAGCAGGAGCGGATAGTGCGGCTGCCCGCCCTCGTACGCCTGCACCTCGACGAACGGCCAGGACCGCTCGACGTGCTCGCGTACGCGGTCGGCCAGCCCGGCCGGGGCGTCCGCCCCGCAGAGCAGGGTGACCAGCTCGCCACCACCGCCGAGCATCCGGTCGACCACGTCGGTGCAGGTGCCGAGGAGGTCGGTGCCGATGAGGTGCACCTCCCCCTCGACCAGCGCCAGCACGTCGCCCGGCCGGCACGGCCCGGCCACGGTGAGCGCCTCCCGGCTCGCGTGGCAGACCTCGGCGTAGCGGCAGGCGCCCGCGGCCTCGGCCATGGCGATGACGTCGTCCTCGAAGCGCCGCTTCGGGTCCCGCACGGCGAGGGCGGCGAGGGCCTGCACCGGGGACCGGGTGGGCACCACGCTCACCTTCACCCCGAGCCCGTGCGCCTCCCGGGCGGCGGCGCTCGCCACCGACTGGGTGTTGGGATCGTTGGGCAGCACCACCACCCGGGCGGCGCGCGTGGCCCGGATGGCGTCGAGCAGCTCGCCGGTGGACGGGTTGGCCGGCACCACCGTGGCGCCCTCGGCGCCGAACAGCTCGGCGATGCCGGCGCCGGTGGCGACCACCACGGCGGCCCGGCCGTCGGGCCGCGTCGCCGGGGGCGACGGCGCCGGGGCCGCCTGGTCGGCGAACCGGGTCACCGTGATCCGGTGCGGCCGGCCGGCCACCACGCCGGCCTCGACGGCCGCCCCGACGTCGTTGACGTGCACGTGCACGTTCCACGTGCCGCGGTCGCCGACGATCACCAGGGAGTCGCCGAGCGCGTCCAGCTCGCCGCGCAGCCGGGCCACCGCCTCGTCGGTGGCGTCGAGCAGGTACTGCACCTCGTAGGCGTACGCCGGGGAGCCGGTCTCCCGGACGGCGGTGGCGGGGGTGCGGGCCGCGGGGGGCGCGGGCGCCGGCTGCCGCGGGCTCTCCCCGGTGACCACCTCGACCAGCGCGTCGAGCAGCAGGCAGAGGCCGCGCCCGCCGGCGTCGACCACGCCGGCGCGGGCGAGCGCGGGCAACTGCTCGGGGGTACGCGCCAGCGCGTGGGCCGCCTCGCCGGCCGCCGCCCGGGCCACCGCGCACAGGTCGTCGGTGTCCGCCCGCTCGGCCGCGCGGGCGGCGGCGGCGACCACGCTGAGCAGGGTGCCCTCGACCGGGTGGGCGACCGCCGCGTAGGCGGCGGTGGTGGCGTCGGCCAGCGCGGCGGCGAGCTGCCGGCCGCGGACCGCCGGCGCGGCGGAGAGCGCGTCGGCGAAGCCGCGCAGGATCTGCGAGACGATCACCCCGGAGTTGCCCCGCGCCCCGAGCAGCGCGCCCCGGGCCATCAGCCGCAGGGCGTGGCCGTGCGGGGTGTGCCCGTCGTCGGGGAGGGTCTCCAGGTCCATGGCGAGGGCCTGCTGGGCCGAGGTGAGGGTGAGCACCAGGTTGGTGCCGGTGTCGCCGTCGGGGACCGGGTAGACGTTGAGCTCGTCGATCTCGCCCTGGTGGCGCTGGAGGGCGGCCAGCCCGCTCGCACACCAGCGGCGCACCGCGGCGGCGTCGAGGGTGTCCAGCACGTCGGGAAGCCTACTGGCGCGCACCGACACCCGCCGGGGCCGGCCGCTCCCGCCCGGCGTGTCCGGGGACGGCCCGCGGACCGGCCCGCCGCCCGCCGGCCGTCGCCGCCGGTACGCTGGGCCGGTCCCGACCGGGCCGGTTGGGCGTACGGGCCGGTCATCGGGTAACCTGGCCAGGTTGCCCGGGCTGCGCCTGGCGGCGACCTCATGAACGTTTCAATCCCAGGAGTATCCCGTGGCTAGCGTGTGCGACGTCTGTGGCAAGGGACCGGGCTTCGGCCACAACGTGTCCCACTCGCACCGGCGGACCAACCGCCGCTGGAACCCGAACATCCAGTCGGTGCGTACCCCGGCCGGTGGCGGCACCACCAAGAAGTTGCAGGTCTGCACCTCGTGCATCAAGGCCGGCAAGGTCACCCGCGCCTGACGCGGTAGCACCGCCTCCATCGCTTCGCCGGAAGCCGGCGGACCCCTCGGGTCCGCCGGCTTCTGTCGTGTCCGCAGACCTCCACTGACGCGTCGCCGACCGCCCGGCGGCCGGCCGCGCCGGCCCGGTTAGGGTGCTGCTGCGCCGGCCGTCCGTTCCGGCGTCAGGCGTGGGGAGGTACGACCCGTGGAGCTGGACCTGGGGCGGGAGCAGCTGGTGGTGATCGGCGGGTCGTTCGGCTCGCTGCGCTGGTTCGACCAGGAGCTGCCGCCCGGCAGCGTGGTCCTGGTCGAGGAGCCGGATGTGATCCGCCGCCGCGGCCTGGACCGTTTCGTCGCCGGGCTGTCGATGGTCGCCCGGCTGGTCCCGGCCGAGTACCAGACCGGGTTCGACGCCGACGCCCTGCTCGCCCGGGAGCCCGGCCTCGCCGGCGCCCGGCTGGTCCTGCCCGGCCTGGAGTACGCGGTCGGCGCCGCCGCCCGGCTGGCCGACCGGCTCGGTCTGCCCGGCGCCGGGGTGGCCGCCGCCGACGTCTTCTCCGACAAGCACCGGATGCGGCTGCTCGCCGACGAGACCGGCCTGGCCAACCCGGCGTACGAGCTGGTCGAGGACCCGGCGCGGGCGGCGGAGTTCGCCCGCGCGCACGGCGGCCGGTGCGTGCTCAAGCCCACCCGCCGTTCCGGCAGCCTGGGCGTGCAGCTGGTCACCGACCCGGCGGAGATCGCCGGGCGCTGGGCGGCCAGCGCCGCCCCGCCGGAGCCGGCCGAGACGGTCGAGCGCGGCCTGCCCACCGGGGTGCTGGTGGAGGAGCTGCTGGTCGGCTCGGAGCACAGCGTCGAGCTGCTGGTCGCCGAGGGCGAGACGATCTTCGCGAACATCACGGACAAGCGGATCGCCGGCGGCCGGTACCCGGTGGAGACCGGGCACACCGTGCCGTCCGCGTTGCCCGGCCAGGCGCAGGAGGCGCTGCGGGACGCGGCGGTCCGGCTCGCCGGGGCCGCGGGCTTCCGCAGCGGGATGCTGCACAGCGAGTGGATCATGGTGGACGGGGTGCCGGCGCTCGTCGAGTGCGCCGCCCGGATGCCGGGCGACATGATCACCGCGCTGGTCTCGATCGCCTACGAGGTCGACTTCATCGAGGCGTACCTGCGGGTGCTGCGCGGCGAGCGGCCCGCGCTGCCGGACCGGCCGACCGGCGCGGCGGCCGTCGAGTTCCTGGTCGCCCCGCCCGGCCGGGTCACCGCCGTGGACGGCCGGCGGGCGGCCCTGCGGGTGCCGGGGGTGCTCGACCTGCAGATCGAGGCGAAGGTCGGGGACCACGTGCCCGAGCTGCTCTCCTCGGCGCACCGCAGCGGGCACCTGCTGGCCTGGGGCGCCACCCCCGCCGAGGCGGAGGCCGCCGCCCGCACGGCCGCCGGCGAGATCCGGATCACCGTCGGCTGACGGTCAGAGGGTGCGGCCGTAGGAGAGGCAGCCCGGGGCGTCCCGGTAGAAGCCGAAGTTCGGGATCCGTTCGTAGCCGGCCGAGGTGTACATGCCGATCGCCTCGGGCTGCCGGTCGCCGCACTCCAGGATCATCCGCTTACGGCCGTGGTCCCGGGCGGACCGCTCGACGGCCGCGAGCACCGCGCGGGCCACACCCCGGCCCCGGGCGGCCGGCGCCGTGTACATCCGCTTCAACTCGGCCGTGCCGCCGTCGTCGCCGTGGCTGCGCCAGCCGCCGCAGCCCACCGGCTCACCGTCGAGGTAGGCGACCAGGAAGGTGCCGGCCGGCGGCTCGAACTCGGCCGCGTCGACAGGCGTGTCGTCGCCGCTGCCGCCGTACCGCCGGCCGAGGTCGGCCAGGGCCGCCCGGATCAACGCCTGCGACTCGGGCGCGTCGAAGGGCCGCACCCGGATCTCGATCTCGCTCACGAGATGCAGGGTACGACCGGGATCGGCCCCGCCCGGAGCCCGATCACCCGCATCGGACGCAGATCACTCCGTGCGGCGGAAGTGGTCCCAGCCGGCGGGGCCCGCGTACGGCGCGCCGTCCACGGTCACCCCGGCGCCCTCGGTCACCCGCCCGACCGGCCGCCAGCCCTCCGGCAGCGTCGCCGTCGCCGGGAAGGTCGCGGCCAGGGCGTGGTCGTCACCCCCGCCGAGGATCCAGGAGTACGGGTCGACGCCGAGCGCCTGCGCCGCGTCGCGCATCTGCCGGGGCACCTCGAACGCCTCCCGGGTCAGGTCGACGGCCACCCCGCTGGCCTTCGCCACGTGCCCCAGGTCGGCCAGCAGGCCGTCCGACACGTCGATCATGGCGGTGGCGCCGTGCCGGGCGGCCTCGGGGCCGGCCGCGTACGGGACCTCGGGCCGGCGGTACGCCTCGACCAGCAGCCGCGGCGTGCGGAAGCCCCGGGACAGCACCGTGTAGCCGGCCGCCGCCCAGCCGGTGCGCCCCGCGAGCGCCACCACGTCACCCGGGCGGGCGCCGGAGCGCACCACCGGCGGCCGGCCGCCCAGGTCACCGAGGGCGGTCACCGCGACGGTCAACGTCGGGCTGGCGGACATGTCCCCGCCGACCACGCTGGCGCCCACCAGGCCCGCCTCGGCGCCCAGCCCGTCGGCCAACTCCTCGGCCCAGCCCGGGTCGAGGTCGGCCGGCATGCAGAGGGCGACCAGCAGCGCGGTCGGGGTGGCCCCCATGGCCGCGATGTCGGCCAGGTTGGCCGCCGCCGCCCGGTGGCCCACGTCACGGGCCCCCGACCAGTCCCGGCGGAAGTGCCGCCCCTCGACCAGCACGTCGGTGGAGGCGACCACCCGCCGGTCCGGCGCCGCCACCACCGCCGCGTCGTCGCCCGGGCCGAGCAGGCAGCTCTCCCCCTGGGCCAACCGGGCGGTCACCCGGTCGATCAGCCCGAACTCACCGACACCCGCGACCGTCATGCCGTCCCCTCGTCGCGCTCTTCAAGTTCCGCAGTCCCGCCACCACTGCCCACGTGTGCCCGCTCACCGCGGTCCCCCCGGCGACCGAGACAGATCAGGGCCGCTCCGTAGGGTAGTTTCACCCTTCGGGCCGCCGAAGCGGCGACGGACGGAGGTCGAGTCGTGGTACAGGCGTACATCCTCATCCAGACGGAGGTCGGTCGGGCGCGTGACGTGGCCGGTCTGATCGCGGACCTTGCCGGCGTGGTACGCGTCGACGCCGTCA
This sequence comes from Micromonospora sp. NPDC048907, assembly GCF_055586885.1. Taxonomy (NCBI): domain Bacteria; kingdom Bacillati; phylum Actinomycetota; class Actinomycetes; order Micromonosporales; family Micromonosporaceae; genus Micromonospora; species Micromonospora sp. NPDC048907. The sequence continues at coordinate 166,123 of NZ_JBVJHI010000006.1, read as the reverse complement.
CCGGGCCCTACGACGTGGTCGTCCTCACCGAGGCGAACACCGTCGACGAGCTCGGCAAACTCATCGTCAGCAAGGTGCAGATGGTGCCCGGCATCACCCGCACCCTCACGTGCTCGGTGGTGCGACTGTAAGTGGAAGAGATCACGCCCTCCCCCGCCGTCGACGAGTCCCGCCCGGCGCGTCGCGACCGGTCGACCCGGAGCGCCGCGCTCTGGGCGACGCTCGTCGCGGTGCCGGTCACCCTGGCGGTGGCCGGGTTCACCTTCGCCAAGCTGGCGCCCGACTCCCCGGCCGCCGCGCCGAGCCCGTCGGCGAGCGCCCCGCGGCCCCAGTCGACCGCGCCGGTCGAGCTGCCGGCCCCCGCCCTGGCCGAGCGCCCGGCCACGGTGTGCCGGGCCCTGGTGTCGCAGCTCCCGGCGACCGTCCGCGACCTGGCGCAGCGACCGGTCACGGCCGGCGCCGAGCAGAACGCCGCGTACGGCGACCCGGCGCTCACCGTGGCCTGTGGCGGCACGCCGCCGATCGTGCAGCCCACCGACGAGGTGTGGTCGGTGAACAAGGTCTGCTGGCACGCCGTGGAGGAGGCGGACGCCACGGTGCTGACCACCGTCGACCGGGAGACCCCGGTGCGGGTGCGGGTGCCCAAGCAGTACGAGCAGCCGCTCCAGTGGGTCACCCCGATCGCCGACGCGGTGGTCGCCTCGGTGCCCGCCGCGAAGACGGCCCCGTCCGGCTGCTCCGCCTGACCGTCGCCGGCCGGTCGCGACGCCGGGGGCGTCAGCGGCCGGCGCGGCGCAGGGCCGTGCGGATGAGCCGGTTGACCAGCTTCGGATACTCCAGGCCGCTGGCCGCCCACATCCGGGGGAACATCGAGGTCGGGGTGAAGCCCGGCATCGTGTTGATCTCGTTGAGGTAGACGTCCAGCTCCGGGGTGACGAAGAAGTCGGCCCGGGCCAGCCCGGAGCAGTCCAGCGCGGTGAAGGCGCGGGTGGCGTACTCGCGCACCTGCCGGGTCACCTGCTCGGGCAGGTTCGCCGGGATGTCGTACTCGCAGGCGTCGTCGATGTACTTGGCCTCGAAGTCGTACCAGTCGTGGCCGGAGACCACCCGCACCTCGGCCAGCACCGACGCCTCGGGGGCGCCGCCGGCCTCGCCCTCCAGCACGCCGCACTCGATCTCCCGGCCCACGATCGCGCCCTCGACCAGCACCTTGGTGTCGATCTCGCGGGCGGTGGCGACCGCCGCGTCGAGCTGCGCCCAGTCGTCGACCTTGGTGATGCCGAACGAGGAGCCGGCGCGGGACGGCTTCACGAAGACCGGCAGGCCGAGGCGCTCCTTGTCCTCCTCGGCAAGCGTCATCCCGGCGCGCAGCACCACGTACGGGCCGACCGGGATGCCCTCGGCGGCGCAGAGCTTCTTGGTGAACTCCTTGTCCATGGCCGCCGCCGAGGCGAACACGTTCGCGCCGACGTACGGGATGTCGGCCATCTCCAGCATGCCCTGGATGGTGCCGTCCTCGCCGTAGGCGCCGTGCAGCACCGGGAAGACCACGTCCACGTCGGCCAGCGCCACGGGGCCCTGGGCCGGGTCGAGCACCAGGAGGCCGCCCACGGCCGGGTCGGCGCGCAGCACCAGCTCGGCGCCGGAGCCGGCGGTGATCTCGGGGAGCTTGCGGTCGGCGATCGCGAGCTGGGCGGGGTCGCCGCTGGCCAGCACCCACTGGCCCTGCCGGGTGATGCCGACCGGCACGACCTCGAACTCGTCCGGGTCGAGGGCGGCCAGCACGCTGCCGGCGCTCACGCAGGAGATGCCGTGCTCCGGGCTGCGGCCGCCGAAGACGATCGCCACGCGGGTCTTGCCTGGGGTGGTCACTCCGGGTCACCTCTTCGTCCACGACTGCGGCTGCCGTGCTCGCCGGGGGCGCTCACCCGCTTGACCTTACTGTGCGTGGCGAGCGTCGGTGGTGGATACCCGGGGACACGGCGCAGTGGACGGCAACCGGTCAGCAGGCCATATACAGGGAGTAACCGGATGCGATGCGGACGGCAAGCCCGGGCGGCCGGTGGCGGGACCTGCCACCGGCCGCCCGGCTCCCCGCCCCCGTCACCGCGTCCCGGGGGCGGGCCCGGTTCAGCTCACTGGTCGGCGGTCCGCCGGCGGCCGACCGCGATGACCTTCACCCGTTGCCGGCCGGCGCGGACCATGCCCAGCGCCATGAAGGCGCCGGCGATCCGGTCCGCCGCCTCGCGGGTGCTCGCGCCGACCACCTGCCGGCGCCGCTCGGGGCTGGTCCGCTCGTCGCGCCAGATGCCGTCGAGGGGGCGCACGTCGGTGAGGACCACGAGGAAGCGGGTCATCGCCGCCCACCCCCGTCGGCGGGGTGGCAGGCCGTCACCGTCATCGCGATCCCTCCCCGTCTGGCGTGCGGTACGGGCACGCGGCGATCGGGTCGTGGGGGAGTAAAACCCGATCACCGCGCGCCCCATCCCCTCCGGTCGCTCACCACCACCGTCGCCACGACAACCGGTGGTGAGGACGCCGTCACAGATTGACAGGTGGACACGCGTGAATGCAACTCTCATCGGATTTCTCTCATGCCCAAGTTCCCGTTGATGTGCGACCATCGATGCATGGCGCCGAAGACCGCCCGGGCCCGACGGCTCGGCATCGCCCTGCGGACCCACCGGGAGGCCGCCGGCCTCACCCTGGAGGCCGCTGCCGACGAGATCAACAGCACCCGCAGCACCCTGTCCCGCTACGAGAACGCGCAGACGCTTGTCAACCCGGCCACGGTGCGGGCGCTGCTCACCCTCTACGGGGTGGGTCCCGACGAGATCGCCGGGGCCGTGCAGCTCGCCAAGGACGCCCGCAAGCCCGGGTGGTGGGTCTCCTACTCGTACCTGCTCGACCGGCGGACCATCGACTTCATCGCCCTGGAGGCGGAGGCCACCGGGATCGCCAACTTCGAGCCGTCGGTGGTGCCGGGCCTGCTCCAGACCGCCGACTACATCCGCGGGGTGATGCGCGGCGGCCCGCACACCCTCAGCGACGAGCAGGTGGAGCAGCGGGTCAAGCTGCGGCTCGACCGCCAGCAACGGCTCCTGGGTGACGATCCGCCGATCCTCGACGCCATCATCGACGAGGGGGCGCTGCTGCGGCCGGTCGGGGACCGGACCGTGATGGGAGGCCAGCTGCAGCACCTGTTGAAGATGGCCGAGCTGCCCAACATCACCGTGCAGGTGATCCCCCTCTCCGCCGGATACCACCGGGGGACGCGGGGGTCGCTGCACATTCTGGAGTTCGCCGACCCGGAGGACCCGATCATCGCCTCGGTGGAGACCGTCGCCGGGCAGATGGTGCTGGACCGGCCGGGCGACCTGCGCACCTGCACCAAGATCATGGAGCACCTGCGGACCGTGGCGCTGAGCCCGGCGGCCAGCCGGGACGAGCTGCTCCGCCTGCTGAACGAGAGGTAGGGACCATGAACGGCACGAACAGCCCGCGCCCGCCGGCGACCGGCTGGCGCAAGAGCAGCCACAGTGGCGACGAGGGCGCGTGCGTCGAGATGGCGCCGCTGCCGGAGGCGGTCGCGGTCCGCGACTCCAAGGACCCGGCCGGCCCGGTGCTGGTCTTCCCGCCGGCCGCGTGGGCGGCCTTCACCGGCGCACCACCGCGCCCCTGATCCGCCGGTCGGCGGCGCCGCGGCACGGGCCGCGGGCCGGCGACGCGGCGGCTCAGCCGGCGACCAGCGGACCGGCGGCGGCCCCGCCGCGGACCGCCTCCAGCGCCGCGATGGCCACCCCCCGCGCACCGGCCATGTCCCGGTCCGGCACCAGCGCGAAGGTGGCCACCGCGCGCTGCTCGGCGCGGAGCACGGTGTGCTCCCGCACGGTGGCCAGGAACCAGTCGCGGAACTCCGGCGCCGCCTCCACCACCCCGCCACCCACGAAGTACGCGTGCGGGTCGGTGAAGTTGGCCGCGATCGTGAACAGCCGGCCCAGCGCCATGGCCTGCTGGGTGAAGACCTCGCGGGCCAGCGCGTCGCCCCGCTCGCCGTAGCCGCGGACCAGCTTCGCCGCCCGGCCCGGCTCCTCCCCCGCCAGCGGGTGCGCCGGGAACCGGCCCAGCCAGTAGGGCAGCAGGTGGTTCGCGATGGCGGTGAGCGAGGCGACGCTCTCCGCGTCCCCGGCGAAGCCGCAGGCGCAGACCGGCACCGGCTGGCCCGGCCCGAGCAGCCCGTCGAGCGGGATGTGCACGTGCCCGAACTCGCCGGCCATGCCGGCCGCCCCGCCGACCACCCGGCCGCCCTCCACCACGCCGCCGCCGAGCCCGGTGCCGACGATCGCGGCGACCGAGGACCGGGCCATCGCGTCGGCGCCGAAGTGCACGTGGTGCGCGTAGAGGGCGGCCGCGTTGCCGTCGTTGGCGTAGACCACCGGCAGGCCCAGCCGGTGCTCCAGCGCGCCGCGCACGTCGTAGCCGCGCCACGCCGGCTGGGAGAAGTTGGTCGAGCCGCGCGAGGAGATCACCCCGGTGGCGCTGGCCGGGCCGGGGGTGTCCAGCCCCACCGCGCGGACCAGCTCGCGGGGCACGCCGGTCAGCGCCAGCACGCCGTCGAGCGCCCGGGCGAGGGCCTCGATCGCGGCGTCCGGGCCGGCCCCGACCTCGCTCGGGATCTCCACCAGCCCGTCCACCAGGAACCGGCCGTCGACCGTCAGCACGGTGGCGTTGTTGCTCGTGCCGCCGTTGTCCAGCCCCACCACCACCGGCACACCCGCGCTGCCCACCGCCACCGCCTCCCGCCAAGTCTGACCCGAGGCTAGTTCGCGCCGGGGCGTCCCGCCACGGTCGCGCGACCCCGCCCGCCCGGTCGCCGCGCGGGCGGGGTCGGGCGGCGTCTCACCCGGGACGGCGGGCGGTGACGGCGGTGGCCTCCAGCTCGTCGTCGTGCACCACGGACGGGTCGAGGCCGGCGTCGGACATGATCCCGCAGAGCGTGCCGGCCTGGCCGGCGCTCACCTCCACCGCCAGGTGCCCGCCGGGGGCGAGCCACTCGGCCGCGCCGGTGGCCACCCGGCGCAGCACGGCCAGCCCGTCCGCGCCGCCGTCCAGCGCCACCGGGGCCTCGTGCAGCCGCGCCTCCGCCGGCAGCATGGCCACGGCGCCGCTCGGCACGTACGGGGCGTTCGCGACCACCAGGTCCAGCCGCCCCCGCCACCCCACCGGCACCGGCGCGAACAGGTCGCCCTGGTAGACCGGCACGCCCAGCGGGGCCAGGTTGCGACGGGCGCAGGCCACCGCGGCCGGGTCGACGTCGGCGGCGGCCAGCCAGCGGGGCGCCAGCCGGCCGTGCAGCACCAGCGCGGCAGCCCCGGAGCCGCAGCAGAGGTCGAGCACGGCGGGCGCCGGTCCGGCCACCGCGGCGGCGGCGGCGACCAGCAGGGCGGTCCGCCCACGGGGCACGAACACCCCGGGGTCGACGGCGACCCGCAGGCCGCAGAACTCGGCCCAGCCGAGCAGGTGCTCCAGCGGCAGTCCGGCGACCCGGCGGTCGGCCAGGTCGGTCAGCGCCTCGGCCGACCCGGCGGCGGCGATCAGCAGGTCCGCCTCGTCCTCGGCGAAGACACAGCCGGCGGCGCGCAGCCGCCGGACGAGGGCGGGACGGTCGGGAGAGAACAGGATGGGTGGCATGGCAGGCCTCTCGGGAACGCTCGTCGGCGCTCCCGGCGTCGCCCTAACCCCGGGGCGACGCGGACTCGGAGGGAGCGCCGGTCCTCTGCTGGTGGATCGGTCTCACCTCCTCCGGTCGGGGCCCGCGCGGGCCGCTGCTGTCCGTCACCTTAGCGGAGCCGGCCGGCGCGCGTCAGGTCGCGTCGAGCGCGGCCGCGACATCGGCCACCAGGTCGGCGCCGTCCTCGATGCCGCAGGAGAGCCGGACGAAGCCGGGCGCCGTGTCGTCCCCCCACTGGGCCCGGCGGTCGGCCGTGGTGTGCAGCCCGCCGAACGACGTGGCGGCGGACACCAGGCGGGACGCGTCGAGGAAGCGGGCCACCCGGTCGGCGTCGCCCAGGTCGAAGGAGAGCACGCCGGGTATCCGTCGCATCTGGACCGAGGCCACCGGGTACGCCGGGTCGGTCGGCAGCCCGGGCCAGCGCAGGCCGGTCACGTCGCCACGGCCGGCGAGCAGCCGGGCCAGCGCACCGGCGTTGGCGGTCTGCCGGGCCAGCCGCAGGTCCACGGTCGCCAGCGAGCGGTGCGCCAGCCAGCAGTCGAACGCCCCGGGCACCCCGCCCGTGGTGGTCCGCCAGGCGGTCACCGCGTCGAGCAGCTCGGCGGAACGGGTCGCCACGTAGCCGAGCAGCAGGTCGGAGTGGCCGGTGAGGGCCTTGGTGCCGGAGGCGACCACCACGTCGGCGCCGAGCTCCAGCGGGCGCTGCCCGAGCGGGGTGGCGGTGGTGTTGTCGACCGCGACCAGGGCCCCGGCGGCGTGCGCCGCGGCGGCCAGCGCCGGCACGTCCGCCACGTCGAGGCCGGGGTTCGCCGGGGTTTCCAGCAGCACCAGCCGGACACCCTCGAACGACGGGTACGGCCCGGCGGTGGGCACGAAGACGACGCGTACCCCGATGCCCTCCAGGGTGGCGGTGGCGAAGGCGCGCACCGGGAAGTAGCCGTCGGCGGGGAGCAGCACGGTGTCCCCGGGGCGCAGCACGGCCAGCAGCAGCCCGGTGATGGCCGCCTGGCCGCTGGCGAAGACCCGGCAGTCGCCGCCCTCCAGCTCGCCGACGGCCGCCTCCAGCAGCCGCCGGGTGGGGTTGTCCGGCCGCCCGTACCCGTTGGGGGTCGCCTCTGGCCCCCGCCACGGGTCCAGGTGGTACGGCGCGGCGAACACCGGCCCCGGCAGGAACGGCTGGCCTGGTTCCGGCGCGGGCAGGCCCGCGTGCACGCTGCGCGTGCCGTCACCCCACTCGGTCATCGCCGCCTCACTCGTACGACTCGGGCTTCGCGGTCCGGCTCATGAGGGCGTCCACGGCGAGCCGCGGGTCCATCCCCTCGTGACAGATCCGCTCGATCTGCTCGGTGATCGGCATCTCCACCCCGTGCGCCCGGGCCAGGTCGCGGATGGCCAGGCAGCTCTTCACGCCCTCGGCGGTCTGCCGGGTGGCCGCCTGGGCCTGCTCCAGGGTCTCCCCCCGGCCCAGGTGCTCGCCGAAGGTGCGGTTGCGGGCCAGCGGCGACGAGCAGGAGGCGACCAGGTCGCCCATGCCGGCCAGCCCGGCGAACGTGATCGGGTCGGCGCCGAGCGCCACGCCCAGCCGGGCGGTCTCGGCCAGGCCGCGGGTCATCAGCATGGCCCGGGTGTTGTCGCCGAAGCCCATGGCGGTGGCGATGCCGTACGACAGGGCGATCACGTTCTTCACGGCCCCGCCCAGCTCGCAGCCGATCACGTCGTCGTTGGTGTACGGCCGGAAGTACGGCGTCCGGATCGACGACTGCACCAGGGCGGTCCGGCGGCTGTCGGTGCCGGCGACCACGGTCGCGGCCGGCTGCTCGGCGGCGATCTCCGGGGCCAGGTTCGGCCCGGAGACGACCACCACCCGGTCGGCCGGCACCCCGGCGGTCTCCATGATCACCTGGCTCATCCGCTTGGTGGTGCCCAGCTCGATGCCCTTCATGAGGGAGACCAGCGTGGCGTCCGCGTCCAGGTACGGGGTCCAGTCGGCGAGGTTGCCGCGCAGCGTCTGCGACGGCACGGAGAGCACCACCACCTCGGCGCCGGCGATCGCCTCCTCGGCGTCCCCGGTCGCGGTGACCCGGTCGGGCAGCCGCACGTCCGGCAGGTACTCCGGGTTGTGGCGCCCGGTCCGGATCGCCTCGGCCACCGAGGCTCGCCGGGCCAGGATGGTCACGTCCCGGCCGGCGTCGGCGAGGATCTTGGCGAACGCGGTGCCCCACGAGCCCGCCCCCAGCACCGCGACGTGCCCGCCGCGCCCGCTCACTCGGTCACCTCGGGGGTGCGGGTCCGGGCCGGCCGCTCCCACAGCGGTGGTGGTGTGCCGCCGCGGATCTCGGCGACCAGGTCCCGGATCCGCAGCATGATCGTGTCCGTCATCTCCTCCAGGATCGCCCGGGTCGGCGTGGCGCCCGCCCACCGGCTCAGGTCGATCGGCGGCCCGGCGACCACCGTCACCGGGGTACGCGGCCGAAGCCCGACGCGGGCGGTCCGCGGGTCGAACATCTTCTCCGGGCCGACCATGGCGAGCGGGATCACCGGGGCTCCGGTGGCCAGCGCCAGCCGGGCCGCGCCGGTCTTGCCCTTCATCGGCCACAGGTCCGGCTCGCGGGTCGTGGTCCCCTCCGGGTAGATCACCACGGCGCCGCCCGCGTTCACCGCGGCGACCAGCTTGTCGAGCGACCGGGCCGCCTCGATGCTGCCCCGCTCGACCGGGATCTGCCGGCACCGGTGCAGGATCCAGCCGATCACCGGCACCCGGAACACACTCGCCTTGCCGAGGAACTGCGGCCAGCGCCCGGCGTCGTGGATGAAGTGCGCGGACACCAGCGGGTCCGCGTGCGAGATGTGGTTGGGCACGATGATGATGCCGCCGTCGCCGCCCAGGTGCTCCATGCCCCGCCAGGTGCGGCGCGTCCACACGGTCAACACCGGCTTCACCAGCACCACGGCGAACCGTGGCCAGAATCCCAGCCTCCGCCGTGCCACCCTGCCTCCTCGTTCCGCCCCACGCGCGCACGCCCCGGGACGAAATCATGCCTGCTCGCTCCGGGTCCGGCCAGTGAGGGTACCGCTGCCCGGCTGGCAGGATTGTCACGTGCCTGAGCCGACCTGGACCGTGGTGGTGCCGGTGAAGCGCCTCGCAGTGGCGAAGAGCCGCCTGCGGGGCGCGCTGCCCGGCGTACCCCACGAGGAGCTGGCGCTGGCCCTGGCGGCCGACACGGTCCGCGCGGTGGTGGCCTGCCCGGCGGTCGCCGGGGTGCTGGTGGTGACCGACGACCCGCGGGTGGCGGCGGAGGCGACGGCGGCCGGCGCGGCGGTCGTGCCGGACCCGGCGGCCGGGCTGAACGCGGCCTTCCGGCACGGGGCGGCGGTGGCCGGCCCGGGCGCCGCGGTGGCCGGCCTCACCGCCGACCTGCCGGCGCTGCGCCCGGCCGACCTGGCCGGGGCGCTGCGGGCCGCCCCCACCGGCGGGGTACGCGGGTTCGTGGCCGACGCCCCGGGCAGCGGCACCGTGCTGCTCGCCGCGCCGGCCGGGGTGCCCCTGGCGCCCCGCTTCGGGCTCGGCTCGGCGGCGGCGCACGCGGCGAGCGGGGCGCTGCCGCTGCCCGGCGGCTGGCCCACCCTCCGGCGGGACGTGGACACCCCGGCCGACCTGGCGGCCGCCGCCCGGCTCGGCGCCGGCCCGCGCACGGCCGCGCTGCTGGCCCGGGCCGGCGCGGACGTCGGGTACGGTGCTGGCATGCAGGGCACGGTGGCCACCTACGACGCGTCGACCCGCAGCGGCGTGCTGCTCCTCGACGACGGCACCGAGCTGGCCTTCCCGGCCCGTGCGTTCGACGCCTCCGGGCTGCGGCTGCTCCGGCTCGGGCAGCGCGTCCGCATCGAGCGGGACGCCGCCGGCGAGGTCGTCCGGGTGACGTTGCCGACGATGGCGTGACCAACCTGCCCCGAGTTCATTTTCCGTTCACCCTTGTCGGGGAATCATGAGGTGGTGAGCACCCCTCGCGAGCACCCCGACGGTCCCCGTAACCTCGTCGACCCCGACACGCCCCGCAACGGCGCGTCGACCCGCGGCGCCGACGGCCGGTTCCGCCGCGTCCGCCCGCCCGAGGAGAGCGTCAGCCCCGAGCCCGCGGCGGCGGCCTCCGCCGGGCTGGAGGAGTCCCTCGACCCGGTCGAGGGACCGGGCCCGCTGGACGAGCCGCCGGCGGCCCGGCCGCTGCCGGAGGACCGCTTCTTCAACCGGGAGCTCTCCTGGCTCGACTTCAACGCCCGGGTGCTGGCGCTCGCCGAGGACCCCCGCACGCCGCTGCTGGAGCGGGCCAAGTTCCTGGCCATCTTCGGCAGCAACCTGGACGAGTTCTACATGGTGCGGGTGGCCGGGCTGAAGCGGCGGCTCTCCGCCGGCCTGCCGGTGCGCGGCGGCGACCGGATGCCGCTGCGGACCCAGCTGGAGCTGATCGCCGAGAAGGCCGCCGACCTGGTCTCCCGGCACGCCGCCTGCTTCGTCGACGACGTGCTGCCGAAGCTGGCCGCCGAGGACATCCGGATCCTGCGCTGGAGCGACCTCGACGACGGCGAGCGGGAGCGGCTGCGCACCTGGTTCCGGGAGCACATCTTCCCGGTGCTCACCCCGCTCGCGGTGGACCCGGCGCACCCGTTCCCGTACATCTCCGGCCGGTCCCTGAACCTGGCCGTCTCGGTGCGCGACCCGGACGGCGGCTCCGAGCTGTTCGCCCGGGTGAAGGTGCCCAACAACGTGCCCCGGTTCGTCCGGGTGGCGCGCGACCAGCCGGGGGTGCGTTTCCTGCCGGTCGAGGACCTCATCTCGGTGCACCTCGGGCAGCTGTTCTCCGGCATGCAGGTGGTCGAGTGCCACCTGTTCCGGGTGACCCGCAACGCCGAGGTGGAGGTGGACGAGGACCGCGACGAGGACCTGCTCCAGGCCCTGGAGCGGGAGCTGGCGCGGCGCCGGTTCGGCCCGCCGGTGCGGCTGGAGGTGGCCGCCTCCATCTCCGACCACATGCTGGAGCTGCTCGTCCGCGAGCTGGACATGGACAGCCAGGACGTGCTCCGGGTCCGCGGCCTGCTCGACCTGTCGGCGCTCTGGCAGGTCTACGGCGAGGCCGACCGCCCGGACCTCAAGGACCCGCCGTTCGTGCCGGCCACCCACCCCCGGCTCGCCGAGGGCGAGGTGCCGCGCAGCGTCTTCGCCACCCTGCGGGACGGGGACGTGCTGGTGCACCACCCGTACCACTCGTTTGCGACAAGCGTGCAGCGCTTCGTCGAGCAGGCCGCCGCCGACCCGAACGTGCTGGCCATCAAGCAGACCCTGTACCGCACCAGCGGCGACTCCCCCATCGTCGACGCGCTTGTCGACGCGGCCGCCGCCGGCAAGCAGGTGGTGGTGCTCGTCGAGCTGAAGGCACGCTTCGACGAGGTGGCCAACATCGGCTGGGCGCGCACCCTGGAGCGGGCCGGCTGCCACGTGGTCTACGGGCTGGTCGGCCTGAAGACCCACTGCAAGACCGCGCTGGTCGTCCGCCAGGAGGGCAACCAGATCCGCCGCTACTGCCACATCGGCACCGGCAACTACCACCCGAAGACCGCCCGGCTCTACGAGGACTTCGGCATGCTCACCGCCGACCCGGAGATCGGCGCCGACCTCACCGACCTGTTCAACGTGCTCACCGGCTACAGCCGGCAGACCGCGTACCGGCGGCTGCTGGTGGCCCCGCAGGGCATCCGCAGCGGCCTCGTCGAGCGGATCGAGCGGGAGATCGAGCACGTCCGGCTGGGCATGCCGGGGCTGGTGCAGTTCAAGGTGAACGCGCTGGTCGACGAGGAGATCACCGACGCGCTCTACCGGGCCTCCCGGGCCGGGGTGCACGTGGACCTGCTGATCCGGGGCATGTGCACGCTGCGGCCGGGCGTGCCCGGGCTGTCGGAGAACATCCGGGTCCGCTCGATCCTCGGCCGGTTCCTGGAGCACTCCCGCATCTTCCGGTTCGGCAACAACGGCGACGCGGAGTTCTGGATGGGCTCGGCCGACCTCATGCACCGCAACCTGGACCGCCGGGTCGAGGCGCTGGTGCAGGTGAGCGACCCGGTGGCCCGGGCCGAGCTGGACCACGTGCTGACGGCGGCGTTCAGCCCGGAGGTGGACGCCTTCGAGCTGGCCCCGGACGGCGCCTGGCACCGGCGTACCGGCACCGGCGACACGCCGCTGACCCACCTGCAGGACCTGCTCCTGCACCGGGTCGGCGGGAGGGCGGGCTGACCGGACCACGGCCCGCCCGGACCGGGCATACGGTGAGCGGATGACGGACGACGGGCCGGTGCGGATCCGGGCGGCGGGCGGGGTGGTCTGGCGCCCGGCCACCGGCGGCGTCGAGATCTGCCTGGTGCACCGCCCCCGGTACGGCGACTGGTCGCTGCCCAAGGGCAAGCTGGACGCCGGTGAGCACCCGCTGCGGGCCGCCGTCCGCGAGGTCGCCGAGGAGACCGACGTCCGGGCCGTGCCGCAGGTACGCCTGCCGACCGTCCGCTACCGCAGCGAGGGCCGGCCGAAGGCCGTCGACTACTGGTCGATGCGGGCCGCCGCGCAGGGCGGGTTCCAGCCGGACACCGAGGTGGACGAGGTGGCCTGGTTCCCCGTTGACGAGGCGGCACGCCGGGTCAGCTACCCGCACGACGCGGAGGTGATCGCCGCGTTCGCGGCGCTGCCGCCGGTCACCGCCACGGTGCTGCTGGTCCGGCACGCGCACGCCGGCAAGCGGGGCACCTGGACCGGCCCGGACACGGGGCGGCCGCTGGACGACGAGGGCTGGGCCGAGGCCCGGGCGCTCGCGCCCCTGGTCGCCCTGGTCCGCCCGGTCCGCCTGGTCTCCGCCTCGGCCCGGCGGTGCGTGCAGACCCTCGACCCGGCGGCCGCCCTGCTGGACCTGCCCGTCGAAGTGGTCGGCGACCTGGACGAGCCGCGCCCCGGCCAGCAGCCGGACGAGTGCGCCCTGGCCGCCGCGGCCCGGCTCACCGCGCTGGCGCAGGACGGGGAACCGGTCGCGGTGTGCAGCCAGGGCAAGGTGATCCCGGGCGCGCTGGAACGGCTGACCGGCCGCCCCGGCGACTACACCACCCCGAAGGGCGGCGGCTGGCTGCTCGCCTTCCGCGGCGACCGCCTCGTCGCCGCCGACCAGCTCTGACGACGGGCCTCGGTCACCGCCGCCGCGAGACCAGGCGTCCCGTCCGCACACCGTGCTCAGGGCAGGGCGATCGTCACGGCGACGGGGAGGTGGTCGCTGGCGGTGCTGCGCGGCGCCGTCGCACCCGACGCGGTGAGACCGGGTGAGACGAGGACGTGGTCGATCTGGGTGCGCGGGTCGTCGGCCGGGCTGGTCCGCAGCGGGCGGGCCGCGGCCAGCGCGTCGACCAGCCCGGCGCGGGTGAACTCCGCGAACGCGGCGTCGCCGGGCTCGGTGTTCAGGTCGCCGCCGAGCACCAGCGGGCGGCCGGCCGCGTACCGGGTGGCGAAGGCGGCCACCTCGCCGGCCTGGGCCACCGGACCCCTTCCCGGCGGCGGTTGCAGGTGCGTGGCGACCACGGCGAGCTCCCGGCCGCCGAGATCGAGCGTGACGCCGAGCGCCTGCGCCCCGGTCGGCGCCCCGTGCGCCGCGAGGGGCCGGGTCCGGCCGGACCGCACCGGGAAGCGGCTCAGCACCGCGTCACCCCACACGGGGTCGGCGGCGGGCGCGAAGACGTACGGCATCCGCAGCCGCCCGGCGAGCAGGGCGAGGGTGTCGTGGCCGCCGTTGAGCAGCCAACCCCGGTCCACCTCGCTGAGCAGCACCACGTCCGGCCGGCCGCCCGCCACCGCCCGGGTCAGCGCGTCCAGGTCGAGCCGCCCGTCCAGCCCGAACCCCATCCGGATGTTGTACGCCACTACACGTACCGCCGCCGGTGGCGTCGCCTGCGGCTTCGGCGCCGGAGCCGGACGGTGGATCCCGCCGCCGACGGCGGTCAGCAGCATCGCCCCGAGGACCGTCCACACCGGCACGGGCCGGCGGACCGGGGCTGCGGCCGGCGGCGGGGCGAGCACGGCCGCGACGGCGACGACGAGCGCCGCCAGCAGCGGCACCCAGCCGTTCGGGTACCCGAGATCGTAGGCCGCGTAGTAGGCAACCGACCCCACCGCGAAGCCCAGCATCCCGCCGACGACGGCGAGGTCACGCCGGCCGCCGCCCGCGGCGCTCGGGTGCGGCGCGGCAGACGGACCGGCAGCGGAAGCCCCGCGCGGCCTGGCCGGCGCGGCACCCGCACCCGCGCCGCGGCCACGGACCGCTGCCGAACCGGTGTCCCCGCCCGGGCCTGCCGTGGCGGGAACGGGCTCAGCGGGCACCCGCCCAGCCGGCACGGTCGTGCGCTCGTCGACGGTGTCGACGAGGGCGAGGCAGCCACCGAGCCCGGCGGCGCCGAGCAGGACCGCCGGCGCCAGCCAGCCCGCCCGGTCGGTGGCGAACAGTCCGGCTCCGGCGACCAGCGCGGCGGGCCAGAGCAGCCGCGCCACCGGCCGGGGCGGCCGGAGCAGCACCGCGGCCAGGAAGAGGCCGATCGCCACCTCGGGCACCGCCGCGAGGCGCGCCGGGGGAAGCGCCAGGCCCGGCAGGTCCGCCGACCCGTGCCAGTACGAGGCGGCCGCGTCCCACACGGCCGGCGTGAGCGCCACCTGGCCGGCCAGCAACAGCACCGGCCCCACCAGCAGCCAGGCGGCACGGCCGGCTGCCCCGCCCGGCCCCGGCACGGCGTCACCGGACGAGGCGGCGGGACCGGCCGGGGTCCGGATCCCGGCCGGCGACGACGGGGCCGCCTGCGCGGCGAGGAAGGCGCCGACCAGCAGGACGGACAGGATCCAGCCGAGCGGGCCGCCCCGCCAGACCAGGTCCTCGGTGCCGAGCAGGGCGTGCCCGACGGCGGCCCCGGCCAGGCCGAACGCCAGCCCCGGCACCGGGCGGGCGGCCGTGGCGGCGGTCGCGGCGAGCCACACCAGGCCGGCGAGCAGGCCGGCGCAGGCCAGCCAGAGCTGGACCCGGCCGCCGGGCGCGGCGGTCAGGGCGAGCCGGGCGGCGGCCAGCACCCCGGCCGCGACCAGGCCCACCGGGCGCGCACCGGACCGGCGGAGCAGGACTGGCGCGGCGAGGGCGAGCACGAACCAGCCGAGGGCGAAGGCGCCGAGGAGTTCGGCCGGCGTCTCGGCCGCCCGGCCGAAGACGGTGATGATCGACGGCAGCCACACCCGCAGCACGTCGAGCAGGACGACGACGCCCAGGGCGAGCGCGGCGGTGGGACGGTGACGGTGGCGCACGGGCGCCCTCTTCTCGTGACCGACGGGGGTTTCGGCACGAGGATTCTCCGGGCTGGCGCGACAGCCGGTCAACGCGTACCCACGAGAAAGGGCGCCCACCGGGAACGGTGGGCGCCCTTCCGGGTCGTGCGGTCAGCGCCGGCTGGCGGCCTTCTTGGCCGGAGCCTTCTTCGCCGGCGCCTTCTTGGCAGCGGTGCTCTTGGCGGCCGTCGTCTTCTTGGCGGCGGTGGTCTTCTTGGTCGCGGTCGACTTCGCCGCGGTGGTCTTCTTCGCTGTGGTCGTCTTGGTCGCGGCCTTCTTCGCGGGCGCGGTCTTCTTGGTCGCGGCGGTGGTCTTGGTCGCCTTCGCCGCCGTGGTCTTCTTGGCGGCACCGGCCGCCGTGGTCTTCTTCGCGGCGGTCGCCTTGGCCCCGGTCGCCTTCGCGCCGGTGGTCTTCGCGGCGGCGGCCGAGGTGGTCTTCTTGGCGGCGGCGGTGGACTTCGGCACCTTGCCGCTGGCCACCATCTCCTTGAAGCCCGCGCCCGCCCGGAAGGTCGGGACGGAGGTCTTCTTGACCTTCACCGCCTCGCCGGTCCGCGGGTTGCGCGCTGTTCGGGCTCCCCGGACACGCTTTTCGAACGCTCCGAAACCGGTGATCGCCACTTTCTCGCCCTTGGTGACCGCCGCCTGAACCTCAGTGAGGACCGCCTCGAGCGCGGCCGTCGCCGTCTTCCGGTCCCCCAGGCGAACGGCGAGCGCCTCGATGAGCTCGGCCTTGTTCACGACTTCCTCCCGATTGTGCAACTGACTCGTCGCGAGCCATTCTGCGCGCACGGTATGCCCTGTGCTGCCTGGACACAAACATTCGGTGGAAAAAAGCCCTTGTGTCGTAACGGATTCGCCCCCACCGGCCGGGCCGGTGGGGGCGAAAAGCTATCTGTGGTCAGGCGACCGAGGGCAGGAACGACGGCCGGGACGCCTCGTAGGCGCTGATCTCGGCCTCGTGCCGGAGGGTGAGTCCAATGTCGTCCAAGCCCTCCATGAGCCGCCAACGGCTGTGGTCGTCCAGCGGGAACGCCCAGGTGGCGTTGCCGGCGTGGACCTGGCGGGCGGCGAGGTCGACCGTGATCGGGGTGGTCGGCTCGGATTCCACGAGATCCCACAGTTCTTCCACGGCTTTCAATTCCAACTCGACCGGAAGGAGTCCTTCCTTGAGCGCGTTGCCGCGGAAGATGTCGCCGAAGCGAGGCGCGATCACGGCCCGGAAGCCCCAGTCCCGCAGCGCCCAGACGGCGTGCTCCCGGGAAGATCCGGTGCCGAACTCCGGGCCGGCGATCAGAATCGACGCACCCGAATGGGCGGGATCGTTGAGGACGAATGACGGATCCTCCCGCCACGCGTTGAACAGACCGTCCGCGAACCCGGTCCGGGTCACCCGCTTGAGGTACACGGCGGGGATGATCTGATCGGTGTCCACGTTGGACCGCCGCAGCGGCACGGCGGTGCCGGTGTGGGTGGTGAACTTGTCCATCTCTCGGCTGCCCTTCTACAGGTCGGCGGGGGCGGCCAGCCGGCCGACCACGGCGGTGGCGGCGGCGACCGGCGGGGACACCAGGTGCGTACGCCCGCCCCGGCCCTGGCGGCCCTCGAAGTTGCGGTTGGAGGTCGAGGCGGAGCGCTCGCCCGGCTTGAGCGTGTCCGGGTTCATGCCCAGGCACATGGAGCAGCCGGCGAAGCGCCACTCGGCACCGGCGTCGGCGAAGACCTTGTCCAGGCCCTCCGCCTCGGCCGCCTCGCGCACCGCGGCCGAACCGGGCACCACCAGCATGCGTACGCCGTCGGCGACCTTGTGTCCCCGCAGCACGTCGGCGGCGGCGCGCAGGTCCTCCAGCCGGCCGTTGGTGCAGGAGCCGACGAAGACCACGTCCACGGCCAGGTCGCGCAGCGCGGTGCCGGGCGTGAGGTCCATGTACTCCAGGGCCCGGCGGGCCGCGACCCGCTCGGCCTCGGTGACGAAGTCCTCCGGGGCCGGCACGGCCGCGCCGAGCGGTACGCCCTGGCCGGGGTTCGTGCCCCAGGTGACGAACGGCGTGATCCGGCCGGCGTCCAGGGTGACCTCGGTGTCGAAGGTCGCGCCCTCGTCGGTGGGCAGCGTCCGCCAGTGGGCCACCGCCGCGTCCCAGTCGGCACCCTGCGGCGCGTGGGGCCGCCCCTTGAGGTACGCGAAGGTGGTCTCGTCCGGCGCGATCATGCCGGCCTTGGCGCCCCACTCGATGGACATGTTGGCGATGGTCATCCGGCCCTCCATCGAGAGGTTCCGGATGGCCTCGCCCCGGTACTCCACGATGTGCCCGCGCCCGCCGCCGGTGCCCACCTGGGCGATCAGGGCGAGCACCAGGTCCTTGGCGGTGACCCCGGGGGCGAGCTGGCCGGTGACGTTCACGGCCATGGTCCTCGGTCGGGCCTGGGGCAGCGTCTGGGTGGCCAGCACGTGCTCGACCTCGCTGGTGCCGATGCCGAAGGCGAGCGCGCCGAACGCGCCGTGGGTGGCGGTGTGCGAGTCGCCGCAGACGATCGTCGTGCCCGGCTGCGTGAGGCCGAGCTGGGGGCCGATGACGTGCACGATGCCCTGGTTCTCGTCGCCCAGCGGGTGCAGCCGCACGCCGAACTCGGCGCAGTTGCGGCGCAGCGTCTCGATCTGGGTGCGGGAGGTGGGGTCCGCGATCGTGAGCAGGTCGCCGCGCCGGGAGCGGAACGCCGGGTCGTCGTACCCGGTCGGGGTGTTGTGGTCCTCGGTCGCGATCGTCAGGTCCGTGCGGCGGACCCGGCGGCCGGCCAGCCGCAGCCCGTCGAACGCCTGCGGGCTGGTGACCTCGTGGAGCAGGTGCAGGTCGATGAAGAGCAGGTCCGGCTCGCCGGCGGCGGAGCGGACCACGTGCGCGTCCCAGACCTTCTCGGCCAGGGTCCTCGGTTGAGTGACTCCCACCATCTGGACATCCTAAATTCTGGGAGGTAAATTTCGGCTTGTGGGACACAGTATGAGCGGTGTCGGCGTTCTCGACAAGGCGGTGGTCATCCTGGCCGCCTGTGTCGACGGCGCCAGCCTGGCCGAACTCGTTGAACGCACCAAGCTGCCCCGGGCCACCGCGCACCGGCTGGCACAGGCGCTGGAGATCCACCGGATGCTGGTCCGGGACACCCAGGGCCGCTGGCGCCCCGGCCCCCGGCTCGGCGAGCTGGCCAACGCCGCGCCGGACGTGCTGCTGACCGCGGCCGAGCCGCTGCTCGCCGCGCTGCGCGACGCCACCGGGGAGAGCGCCCAGCTCTACCTGCGCCGCGCCGACGAGCGGATCTGCGTGGCCGCGGCCGAGCGGGCCAGCGGCCTGCGGGACACCGTGCCGGTCGGCTCGGTGCTGCCCATGACGGCCGGCTCGGCGGCGCAGATCCTGCTCGCCTGGGAGCCGCCCGAGGCGGTCATGCCGCTGCTGCCCCGGTCGAAGTTCACCGGCCGCACCCTCGCCGAGGTGCGCCGTCGCGGCTGGGCGCAGAGCGTCGCCGAGCGGGAGGCCGGTGTGGCGAGCGTCTCGGCGCCGATCCGCGACCGCACCGGCCGGGTCATCGCCGCGATCAGCATCTCCGGCCCGATCGAACGCCTGGGCCGCCGCCCCGGCGAACGCCACGCCATGGCCGTGGTCCGCGCCGGCCAACGCCTCTCCGGCCTCTAACCCCCACCCCGCCTCGTTGATCATGAGGTTGGCGGCAGTTACGGAGATCGAGAACGCCGCCAACCTCATGATCAACGAGGTCAAGGGCGGGTGGAACGGGAACGGCCCGTCTCGCGGGAGCGAGACGGGCCGTTCCTGTCGTAGCCCCGACCGGATTCGAACCGGCGCTACCGCCTTGAGAGGGCGGCGTCCTGGGCCGCTAGACGACGGGGCCAGGCACTTTTCCTGCTTCACCGCCCTGGCGAGCGGTGCGGCAGTAGTCTAGCGGCACCACGTCCACCCCCGTCGAGGGGGTCTGGGGCCGGCCGCCACACCAGGAGACACGAAACAGCCCGCCCCACGAGGTGGAACGGGCTGTCAAGCGCTTGTAGCCCCGACCGGATTCGAACCGGCGCTACCGCCTTGAGAGGGCGGCGTCCTGGGCCGCTAGACGACGGGGCCAGAACTTCATGCTTCCGCGCCCTCGCGGGCGGGAAGCTGACTCTATCAGAGATCATCTGCCGCCCCTCTCGCGAGGAGCGGAGCGGAACTCCGCCAGAATCCAGCGTCCGGGATTCTCACGAATCCGCGGCTGCGCTGGGGTACCAGGACTCGAACCTAGACTAACTGAACCAGAATCAGTCGGGCTGCCAATTACCCCATACCCCATTGGCCCCTTGCGGCGCCGGGAATGAACTTTACCCTCCCGGTGCCGGCAGGCCAAATCCAACCCCCCGAACCGCCACTGAGCAGCGGAAACGAGGCGTCGGACGCATCAGGCGACCGGTACCACCGGGTTGGTGAGTTCGCCGATCCCCTCGATCCGCACGGTGACCGTATCCCCGTCGGTGAGCGGGCTAACCCCGGCCGGCGTGCCGGTCAGCACCACGTCACCGGGGAGCAACGTCATGACGTGGGAGATGTACGACACGAGAGCCGGCACGTCGAAGACCATGTCCTTCGTGCGGCCGAGCTGGCGTACCTCCATCTCCTCCGGGTTGCGGCCCACCTCGCAGCGGACCTCCAGGTCGGTGACGTCCAGCCCGGTGGTGATCCACGGCCCGATGGGGCAGAACGAGTCGAAGCCCTTGGCCCGCGTCCACTGCCCGTCGGAGCGCTGCAGGTCCCGCGCCGTGACGTCGTTGGCGCAGGTGTAGCCGAAGATGGCCCGCTCGGCGGCGGCCCGGTCGGCCCGGCGCGCGCCCGGGGCGCCGATCACGACGGCCAGTTCGGCCTCGTGCTCGACCTGCTTCGAGAAGATCGGCAGCCGGATGGCGTCCCGGGGGCCGATCACCGAGGTGGACGGCTTGAGGAACAGCAGCGGCTCCTTGGGCACCTCGCTGCCGTGCTCGGCGGCGTGTTCGGCGTAGTTGCGGCCGACACAGACCACCTTGCTGGGCAGGATCGGTGAGAGCAGCCGGACGTCGGAGAGCGCCCAGCGGGCGCCGGAGAACTGGATCTGCCCGAACGGGTGGCCCTCGATCTCGGCGATGGTCAGGCCCTGCGGCCCGGCCTCCGACTCGCCCTCGACGACCCCGAACGACATTCCCTTGGCATGAGCGAAACGAGCGATACGCACCCGGCCAATCTATCCCCGGCGACCGGCCGGGCCACGCCGGACGCGGCCACGGCCTCCGTCGCGGGGCGCGCCAGGGTACGCCCGCCCGCGCCGGCCGGGGCGGGATTGCGCACTTCGTACCCGCCCGGCGGGCCCGGGCCCATAGCTTCGGGGCCGGAGGTGCGTTCGTATGCCTGCATCGAGACGACACCACAGGACCCTGGCGGTGCTCGTGAACTGCCTCGGCGTCATCGCCGCCGTGCCGGCGCTGCCCGGGGCGGCACCCCGGGCGGAGGCCGCGCCGCCGCAACCGGCGGCACCGCCCGCCGCGGCGGCACGGGCCACGCCCATCCCGACCGGGATGCCGGCGGCGCCACCGGCGATGCCGACCACCAAGGCGGCGCCGATCCAGCTGAGCACGCCGCCGGTCACCGTGGCGGTGGCGGCGGCCGGCACCCCGGCGCCGGGCTACCGGATCCAGGTCCGCAACGGCGGCCCCACGCCCGTCGAGACGACCGTCCGGCAGGAGCTGCCGGCCGGGTCCCGGGCGACCGCGGTCACCGGCGGGGGCCGGGCCAACCGGCCGGTCGGTTCGGCCACCGCCAACGAGGTGACCTGGCGGCTGCGGCTGCCGGCGCGGAGCACCACCACGCTGAACACCGCGCTGAGCATGGCCGGGCAGGGCCGGTCGGTCACCGCGCCGACCTGCGCCTACGGCACCGACGGCACCCGGCCGTACGACTGCGCCACGGCGACCTGGACGGGCGCCGCCACGGTGCCGGCGGCGCAGGTGACCGCGGCGCCGGCCTGGCGCCGCCCGCCGGTGCTGCTGGCCGCGCTGGCCGCGCTCCTGGTCCTGGCCGGGGGCGTGCTCTGGTGGGCGTGGCGGCGGCGCGGGGGGCCCGGCCCGGCCCCGGCGGCCACCGGCGCCCCGCCGGTGGGCGGACCGGCGGACCGGGGCACGGTCTACCCGCGCCCGGCCATGCCCGCGCCCGCGGGGCGGCGCCGCCGGCCGCCGATCTGGATGGTGGTCGGGGTCGCGGCCGCCGTGCTGGCCGGCGTGGTCGGAGCGGCGGCGTGGACGGCCACCCAGCGGGTCGCCGCCATGGACACCACCAAGCAGCCGACCAGCGGCGCGTGGGTGGGCACCAGCGCCACGGGGGTGCTCGGCGTGCCGCTGCGGGAGACCGCGTTCGAGTTCACCGTCTACCGGATGACCTGCGGCGCCGGGACGCTTCCGGCGGCGCCGGCGGGCGGCCGGCAGTGCCTGGCCACGGTAGGGGTGCGCAATCTCACGCCCGGCGAGCAGACCTGGCACGGGCAGTTGCAGCGGGCGTACCTGCCCGGGGGCAACTGGGTGGCCACCGACGAGAACGCCACCCGGGTGGCGAACCTCGGCCGGGACGTCTTCGCCCAGCCGGTCGCGGCGGGCTCCCGGGTGCTGCTGCCGCTGGTGTTCACGGTGCACGGCGACGACCCGCCGAAGCAGTTGGAGCTGCGCAGCGGCGTGTTCTCCGCGGGGGTGCGGGTCGACGTGCGGTGACCGGGGGCGGGCGGCGGTCGTACCCTGGGGTCCGTGACCGCCGCCCTCGCCCCCGCCACCGTGCTCCCGGCCCAGCCGCGCCGCCGGCACCCCGGCACGCAGGGGACACGCGGGCGGCGCTGCGCGGACACCGGGGGCCGGAACCGGTGACCCGCCTGGCCGGACCGACCTGGCGCGCCCTCGCGCAGGCGCACGAGGAACGCGCCGACTCCCTGACCGCGGGCCACCGCGCCCGCAGGGCAGCGAGGGAACGTCACGCGATCGACGACTTCCTCTACGACTACTACGGCACCAGGCCGTCCGTGCTGCGACGGTGGCACCCCGGCGTCGGGATCACCCTGGAACCCGGTCCGGACGGGCCCGCCCCGCACCGGGCGTGGCGTTGGTACGCCGCGGACGCGGACGGCGGCGTGCGCGTCGACGTCGCGGCGTTCCTGGCCGACCGGGCGGAGTCGGTGCGCTTCATCCACCGCCTGTTGTCCTCGATCGCGTCGCGGCCGGCCTTCACCGGCTGCTTCGGCCTGCACGAGTGGGCGATGGTGTACCGCCAACGCGAGCATCGGCACCCGCTGCCCCTGCGGCTCGGCCAGGCCGGCACCGACGCGGTGGTCGAGTCGCACCAGATCCGCTGCACCCACTTCGACGCGTTCCGGTTCTTCACCCCGGAGGCGGTCGGCCTCAACCGGCTCCAACCCACGAGGGAGAGCCAGGTGGAGCTGGACCAGCCGGGCTGCCTGCACGCCTCGATGGACTGCCACAAGTGGGCCACCAAGCTGGGCCCGGCGGTTCCGGGCGATCTGGCGCTCGACTGCTTCGCGTTGGCGCGGGACATCCGGCTGCTCGACATGCAGGCGTCCCCGTACGACTTCTCCTCCTACGGGGAGCCGCCCGTGGCCATCGAGACGCCGGAGGGCAAGGCGGAGTACGTCGCCCGGCAACGCGAGTTCGCCCAGCGCGCCGGCCACCTGCGGGCCCGCCTGATCGGTGTCTGCGAGACCCTGCTCGCCCGGGCGGAGCCACCGGCGCGGGTGGAAGCGGGCGCCTAGCCCTCCCGCGCCCACGGCCGCAGCTTCTCCGGGTTGCGGACCACCCAGATCCGGGTGACGCGCCCGTCCTCGGAGACGTCGAACGAGGCCACGGTCACGACGACGCCGCCGCGCCGGGCCACCAGGCCCGGGACCCCGTTGACCGACCGCTCCAGGAGTTCGAGTCCCGGCGCCAGGTCGGCGATGGCGGCCATGTACCGGGCGATGTGCGCGCCGCCCTCGACCGGGTGCGGGGCGGTGCCGGCCAGGCCGCCACCGTCGGCGGTCATCACGGCCGCCGGGTTGAGCAGACCGACGAGGGCCGCGATGTCCCTGGCCTCCCAGGCCTTCCGGACGTGCCGCACCACGTCGGCCTGGCCGCTCGCCGGCACCGGAGCGCGCGCCACGCCCACCCGCTTCCGGGCGGACGCCGCCAGCTGCTTGCAGGCCGCGGGGGTCCGGCCCAGCACGTCGGCGATCTCGGCGAACGGGTACCGGAAGACGTCGTGCAGGACGAACGCCACCCGCTCGGCGGGCGTCGTCGACTCCAGGACGACGAGGAACGCCATGGCCACCGACTCGTCCTGGACGATCTGGTCGGCGGGGTCGGCCGGGCTGCTGGGGTCGGCGCCGCCGGGGTGGTTCCACTCGGCGCGGTCGGGCAGCGGCTCGGGCAGCCACGCGCCGACATAGCGCTCACGGCGGGCCCGCGCCGAGCCGAGCAGGTCCAGGCAGATGCGGCTGGTCACCGTCATCAGCCAGGCGCCGGGAGACCGGATCTCCTCCTGCCGGCTCGGTGGCAGCCCGTACCAGCGGGCGTAGGCGTCCTGTACGGCGTCCTCGGCCTCGGTCACCGAACCGAGCAACCGGTAGGCGACATTGATCAGTTGGCGTCGCTCGCCGGCTATCTCCTCGGTGCGGGTCCCCACACTTCCCATGGTTCCGGCCGCCCCCGCCTTACCTTTCGCCGGCCCGCGTCGTCGGGCTGGTGAAACCCTAACGATCTACTGCCCGAGGGCGGAAAAGGGGACCGTGACATGGCCACCCAGGTGACGGCGACGGCGAACGCCGGGCGCAGCTCCTCGTTCCTGCAGACCGCGATCGCCCTGCAGACCCTGACCATCTTCCTCCAGGCGGTCTCCGCCGGGCTGCTGCTCACCTCGTCCTACGGCGAGACCCTGCACAGTGTCGGAGCCCGGGTGATGTACGCGGCGTCCATGCTGTACGTGCTCGCGGCGGTGCTGGCGTGGAAGCCGGGCGGCGGCTCCCCCCGGCCGATCTGGCACGCCTCGGGATTCCTCGTCCTCGCCTCGGTGCAGGTCGTGCTCGGCATCGCCCACGTACCGTCGGTCCACCTCCCCCTGGGTGTCCTGATGTTCGGCCTGAGCGTGCTGGCGCTGGCCCGGCGCTGAGGCCCGACCCCGCCCGGCGGGGTACGGCAGGCCGGGCCGGAGCCCGCCGGCACACGCGGACTCAGCCCGCCGGGTGACCCCGGTGCGCGGCCCACTCCGGGGCGAGGATCGACATCACGGTGGCGTCCACCCAGCCGTCGCCGTCGCGGAGGACCTGCCGCAGCGTGCCCTCGGCCACGAACCCGACCTTCTCGTAGACCCGGCGGGCGCGGGGGTTGAAGGCGAACACCTCCAGGCCGATCCGGTGCAGGCCGAGCTGCTCGAAGCCGTAGCCGACGATGAGCCGGACCGCCTCGGTGCCCAACCCCCGGTCCCGTCCGGCGGGACCGATCAGGGTGCGGAAGTTGCAGCTGCGGTTGTCCCGGTCCCACTCGTTCAGGACGACCTCGCCCACGCAGGCCCCGGTCGCCCGGTCCACCACGGCCAGGTCCAGCCGGTCCGGCTGGCTGTTGCGGGTGCCGTACCAGGCCCGCAGCCGGGCCGGTTCCATCCCCTCACCGGGCGGGCTGCCGGTGAGCCGGGCCACCTCGGGGTCGGCCAGGATCGCCTCGAAGGCCGCGAGGTCGTCGTCGACGAAGGGGCGCAGCAGGGCGCGGTCGCCGGTGAGGGTGGGCTTGACGGAGAAATCGTTCGGCACCCGGCGGATTCTGGGCGACGGCACGGCCGGTCCTCAAACCGTTTTCGGATCGCGGCCGGCCGGTGGCTGATTGGACGGATCCCCCCTCCGGCCCCGGCCCGGTTGGCACAGTGAGGTGGTGGGCGGCGCCGGTCGGATCCAGCTGGCCGGCGACGCGGGCGGCGTCAGCCGGCTGGAACTCTTCCTCGACCTGATCTTCGTCTTCGCGTTCCTCAACGTCACCGGGGTGACCGCCGAGCAGCTCAACCCGGCCGGGCTGCCGCGCGGCCTGCTGCTGCTCGTGCTGCTGTGGTGGTGCTGGGCGCCGTTCGCCTGGCTGGGCAGCGCCGTCCGGCTGGACCGCGGGCTCATGCCGGTGCTGATGTTCGGGCTCAGCGCCACCCTGTTCGTGATGAGCCTGACGGTGCGCGAGGCGTTCCACGACCGGCCCGGCGGGCTCTCCGGTCCGGTGGTGTTCGCCCTCGGCTACCTGGTCGTGCGCGCCGCCACGCTCGCCGCCGCCGCACTGGCCGCCGGCGGGGAGGCGGCGCCCCGCCGGCTGCCGCTGCGGGCGTGGCCGCCGCCGTTGGCCGGCGGGCTGTTCCTGCTCGCCGCCGCGCTGGTCCCGGGTCACGTGCCCGGCGAGGTGGGCCGGGAGTGGCTCCGCTTCGGGTTGGTGGGCTGCGCGATCGTCGCGGAGTACGGCGGGGCGATACTGCTCGGGGCGAACCTGTGGCGGATCAGCTCGATCCCGTACTGGGCGGAGCGGCACGCGCTGATCATCCTGATCGGGTTCGGGGAGACGATCATCTCGGTGGGGCTGAGCCAGGGGGTGGCGGCCACCCAGCCGCTGACCCTGGAGGTGCTGGTCGGGACGCTGCTCGGCGTCGCGCTGGCCGGCGCGCTGTGGTGGACGTACTTCGACGTGGCCCGGTTCGCGGCCGAGCAGGCGATGGAGCGGGCCGCCGGCGCGCGGCGCGCACTGCTCGGCCGGGACGCGTACAGCTTCCTGCACCTGCCGATGATGACCGGGCTGATCCTGGTGGCGCTCGGCCTGAAGAAGGTGCTTGGCGAGCTGCGCGCAGACCACCACGAGGCGACCCCGATCCTCACGCTGCTGGTGCTCCACGGCGGGGTGGTGCTCTACCTGCTGGGACTGGTGCTGTTCGAGGTGCGGACACTGCGCATCCTCGGCCGGTCCCCGGTGCTCGGCATCCTGCTGGTGGCCGGGCTGGCGCCCGTCGCCCCGCACCTGCCGGCGCTGGCCGAGCTGGCCCTGCTGGCCGCGGCGGTGGGCGCGACCGCGCTGGCCGACGTGACCGTGTTCCGGCGCCGGCACCGCCGGCTGCACGCGATGATCGGCCCGGCCCAGCAGCACGCCGGGGTCACCCCGAAGGAGCTCTTCTTCGACCTGGTCTTCGTCTACGCCTTCCTCCAGCTGGCCGCGCTGATGGCCGACGACCCGACGTGGTCCGGCCTGGCGCGCGGGCTGCTGGTGCTGACCGTGCTCTGGCAGGCCTGGTGCGCGTACGCCTGGCTGTCGGCCGAGGTCCGCGCGGAGAGTCCGGTGGTCCGCCTCGTCATGGTGCTCGTGGTGGCGCTCACCGCGCTGATCACGCTGGCCAGCCCGCAGGCGATCGACGACTCGCGGGGCGGCCTGCCCGGGCCGCTGCTCTTCGTCGCCTGCTACGCGGCCATCCGGCTGCTGCACCTCGGCTCGTTCGGGCTGGTGGCGCGGCAGGACCCGGCGTGGCGGACGCCGCCGCTGCGGGCCGCCGCACCGACCCTCGTCTCGCTGGGGCTCATGCTGGTCGCCGCGCTGCTGCCGCTGCCGGTCGGCGACGTCCGCCAGTTCTCCCCGCCGCGGGTCGGGCTGTGGGTGCTCGCCATCGCGGTGGACCTGGCCGGGAACGCCCGGGTGGGCCTGCGCCACCTCAGCGTGCGCTCGGCGGAGCACTGGGCCGACCGGCACAGCCTCATCATCATCATCGGGCTCGGGGAGGCGGTGATCTCGATGGGCAGCGCCGTGGTGTACACGCCGGTCTCGGCCCGGATCGTCGTGGCGGTGTTCCTCGGCACCGCCCTGCTCGCCGCGCTGTGGTGGGGCTACTTCGGCTGGGACAGCGCCGAGGGGGAACGGGCGCTGGCCGGCGCCGACCTGTGCACCCGGACCCGGCTGGCCCGCGACGCGTACACGTGGCTGCACCTGCCGATGGTGGCGGGGATCGTGCTGGTCTCGCTGGGCCTGCGCAAGACCATGTCGGTGCTGGGCAGCCGGGGCTTCTTCGAGCTCGGTCCGCCGCCGTATCCGCTGGCGCACGCCGCGCTCTTCGGCGGGGTGCTGCTCTACCTGTCGGGCGTCCAGGCGTTCCGGTGGCGGACGACCGGGCGCTGGCGTCCGGCGCGGCTGGTGCAGGCCCTGGTGGTGGCGGCGCTGCTGCCGCTGACGGCCGGGCTGTCGGCGCTGCTCGCGCTGGCCCTGCTGGCCGCGGTCTGCCTGGCCCTCACCGCGTTCGAGGTGCTCCGCGACCACGAGCGGGCCGCCACCGGGCCGGTGCCGTCACGCTGACCCGCGGGTCCGTCAGTCGCCGTCCACGCGGCGGTCGCGCTTGCGCTGGGACTGCCGCTTCTTGTCGGCGAGCCGGCGCTCCTTGGCCGCCCGGGAGGGGCGGGTGGGACGGCGCGGCTTCGGCGGCGGCGCCACCGCCTCGCGCAGCAGGGCGGCCATCCGTTCGCGGGCCGCCTCCCGGTTGGCCAGTTGCGCCCGGTGCTCGCTGGCCGCCACGGTGAGCACCCCGTCGACCAGCCGGCCGGCGAGCCGGTCCAGGGCGCGGGCGCGCAGCGACTCGGGCACGCTCGGCGAGCCGGCCAGGTCGAAGCTCAGCTCCACCCGCGAGTCGGTCGTGTTGACGCCCTGACCACCCGGGCCGGACGAGCGGGAGAAGCGTTCCCGCAGCTCGGCGTCGGGCACCACGAGCCGGTCGGTCACCCGCAGTCCGTCGTCCACGCCCCGAGGCTAGCGCCCGGCGCGGTGGCTCGGGGTGGCGGTCACGGTCGGGGTCGGGGTGGGGGCCGGGCCGGCCCGCTCGTGGTCCGAACCGGCCGCCGCGTACGCCGCCGCCCCGACCAGCAGCAGGGCGATCACCCCGACCTTGGTGACCACCCCCCGGATCGCCGTCCAGGCGGTGCGCCGGGCGCCCGGGACGCTGGTCCGGATCGTCTGATAGTCCTTCCAACCCCGCTGCGCTCGGGCGTACGACGCGCCGACACCGGCGCCGATGACCAGGCCCACCAGGAGGAGGGCCGCGATGACAGCTTGCTCCACCCACGCCAGTATCCATACTCAGCGTAATATTTCCATGGCCCGATGGTCCCAGGCCGGATATCCGACACTTCCCGGTCCGGCACGACGGCGCAGGTCAGGGGCCGCCGGGCCGGTCAGCCGCCGCGGCCGATGATGGTGTCGGCGGTCTGCTGGACCTGGTCGATCGGGATGGCGAACCCGATGCCGATCGAGCCGTTGCCGTCGATGGTGGCGATCGCCGTGTTCACCCCGACCACCTCGCCGCGGGCGTTGACCAGCGGCCCACCGGAGTTGCCCGGGTTGATGGAGGCGTCGGTCTGCACGGCGGTGTGCCGGCCGTTGCCGATGCGGACCTGCCGGTTGAGCGCGCTGACGATACCGGCGGTGACGGTGCCGGCCAGGCCCAGCGGGGAGCCCACGGCGAGCACCGGCTCCCCCACCCGCGTCGAGTTCGGCTTGGCCAGCGGCAGCGCCGCCAGCCGGGCCGACGCCGGGACCCGCAGCACCGCCAGGTCGCTGCCCGGCTCCCGTCCCACCACCTCCGCGGTGAAGCGGCGCCCGTCGGAGGTCTCCACCGTCACCGGCCCGGACCCGCCCCGGGACAGGATGTGGTCGTTGGTCACGATGTGCTGCTCGTTGTCGATGGCGAAGCCGGAGCCGCTGGCCGACGCGCCGGACGACCCGCCGACCATCACCGAGACCACCCCGGGGACCGTCTTCTCGGCGGCGGTGACCAGCTCCGCCGGCACCGGCGCGGCCGAGGCCGCCGACGGGCCGGGCGCGTCCCGGTCGGCGGCCCAGGTGCCGGCCGCCGCCCCGGAGACGGTGGAGAGGGCCACCACGGCCGCCGCGCTCAGCAGCCGGCGACGCCAGCCGCGCCGCGCGGCCTCCCGCTCGGAACCGGGTACGTCCCAGCGCTCGCGGCCGTCCGGGTCCAGCTCCGGCGAGACGAACCACGGGCCCCGCGGTTCGCCGAGTCCGGTCTGCACTGCCATACCTGGGCTCCTCACGTGTCGTGCGTCGTCCGGTCCTTGCGCGGTCAGGGCAGTCGGGAGAACCACCGCAGCGATCCGGCGGCGGCCCCCATGGCGAAGACCAGCCCGAGGCCGATGAAGCGGGCCGAGATGTCCTGCCGTTCGTTGCGGTAACCCACCGACGTGCCGATGTCCTCGTAGACGGCGCGCAGCTCGGCGCTGGTGGACGCCTCGTGGAAGCCGCCCCCGGTCTCCTCGGCGACCGCCTTGAGGGTCTGCCCGTCGACCGGCACCTGGATCGCCCGCCCACCCCGGTCGACGGAGCCGGTCGGCGTGCCGAACGAGATGGTGTGCACCGGCACCTTGGCCGCCACGGCCTGGCCGGCCGCCTCCAGCGGATCCATGCCGGACGTGTTCGCCCCGTCGGAGAGGATGATGATCCGCGCCGGTGGCGGGTCCTTGGCTGCCTTGGCGTCCAGGCTCTTGACCGCGCCCAGCGAGGTGCTGATGGCCTCCCCGATGGCGGTGCCCTGCACCCCGGTGATCCCCTCGGCGAGCCGCTCGACCCCCTCGTCCAGGGCGTCCCGGTCGGTGCTCGGCGGCACCACCACCGCCGCGCTGCCGGCGAACGCGACGAGTCCCACGTTGAACTCGTCCGGCAGCCCGTCGACGAACCGGCGGGCGGCCTCCTTGGCGGCGGTCAGCCGGTCCGGATCGACGTCGCCGGCCAGCATCGAGGTGGAGACGTCCACCGCCACCATCACGGTGGCCCGTTCCCGGGGCACCCGCACCTCGGCGTTGGGCCGGGCGAAGCCGACCACCAGCAGCGCGAGCATGGCGAGGAAGAGCCCGGCCGGGACGTGCCGGCGCCAGGCCGGCCGCTGCGGGGCCACCCGGTCCAGCAGCCGCAGGTTGGTGAAACGCACCGCGTACCGGCTCTGCCGGCGCTGCATGGCCAGGTAGCCGACGACCAGCGCGGCGACGCCCAGCAGGAGCCAGAGGCGGGCGGGCGACTGCCAGGTCACGCCACACCTCCCCGGGGCGCGGCGGGCGCGGCCGCGAGCCGGCGCTGGGCCTGCACGTGCCGGACGATGTCCGCGCTCCAGTCCCGGTCGGTGCGCAGCGCCAGGTGCGTCGCGCCGGACCGGCGCAACGCGTCCCGCACCTGATCGCGCTGGGCGGCGGCGGCCCGGGCGTACCGCTCGCGCAGGCCCGGGTCACCGGTCCACACCTCGCGGCGGCGGCCGGTCTCCGGGTCGACCAGGGTGACCAGCCCGACGTCGGGCAGTTCCAGCTCCCGCGGGTCGGTCACCTCGACCGCCAGCACCTGGTGCCGGACGGCCAGCCGGCGCAGCACGGTCTCCCAGGCCGGGGCGGCGTCCGGGTCGTCGGGCAGCCCGTCGAGGAAGTCGGAGACGACCACCACGAGGCCGCGCCGGGTGGCCATCCGCTGGAGCCCGTCGAGCCCGTCGTGCAGGGCCGGCGTCTCCGGGTGCCCGTCCGTGCGCGGCGCCCCGAGCAGGGCGCGGAGCAGCCCGAGCAGATGGGTACGCCCGCCGCGGGCCGGGAACCGGCGGATGCCGTCCGGGGTGAGCACCTGGCCGCCGAGGCGGTTGCCGACGCCGGCGGTGAGGAAGCCGACCGCCGCCACGGCGGCCACCGCCAGCTCCCGCTTGTCCAGTGTGGCCGTGCCGTACTCCATGCTGGGGCTCGCGTCGACCAGCAGCCAGGTGGTCAGCTCACGGTCGGCGTCGACCACGCGTACGTGGGGGACGGTGGTCCGCGCGGTCACCGCCCAGTCCATCCGGCGGACCTCGTCCTCGCCGGGGCGGTACTCCCGGCTGCCGGCCGCCTCGCTGCCCGGCCCGGGCAGCAGGCCGCGGTACTGGCCGTGCAGCAGCCCGTCGAGCCGCCGGGTGACGGTCAGTTCCAGCCGGCGCAGCCGCTGGTCGGGAGCCAGGTCGGCCAGTCCGGGGTCGGGCATGGTGGGCGCGTCCCGGCGTCTCATGCCGCCGCCAGGTCGGCCGCCGCCTCCGGGTGCCCGGTGACCACCCGGGGTGGGGGCACCGCCTCGACCAGCCGGCGGACCAGTGACTCGGCGGAGACCCCGTCGGCCACCGCGTCGAAGGAGAGCACCAGCCGGTGGGCCAGCACGTCCACCGCGAGGTCCCGGACGTCCTCCGGGAGCACGTGGTCGCGGCCGTGGATCAGCGCCTGGGCCCTCGCCGCGGCGACCAGGCCGAGGGTGGCCCGTGGGCTCGCACCGTACGCCAGCAGCGGCGCGATCTCGGGCAGCCCGAACCGCCCCGGGTCGCGGGTGGCGAGGATGAGCCGGACCACGTACTCGGCGAGGGCGTGGTGGACGAAGATGTCGGCGGCCCGGCGCTGGAGCGCGCGCAGCCGGACGGGGTCGAGGACCGGGCGGGCGGTCGGCCGCTCGGTGCTCATCCGGTAGAGGATGGCCAGCTCGTCGGCGTCGCTCGGGTAGTCGACGACGACCTTCATGAGGAATCGGTCGCGCTGCGCCTCGGGGAGCTGGTAGACGCCCTCCGACTCGATCGGGTTCTGGGTCGCCAGCACCAGGAACGGGTCGGGGACCGGCCAGCTCCGGCCGCCGATGGAGACCTGCCGCTCGGCCATCGCCTCGAGCAGCGCCGACTGCACCTTCGCCGGGGCGCGGTTGATCTCGTCGGCGAGCACCAGGTTCGCCATGATCGGCCCCAGCTCCACGTCGAACGACTCGGTGGAGGCCCGGTAGATGCGGGTGCCCACGATGTCGGAGGGGACCAGGTCGGGGGTGAACTGGATCCGGGAGAAGGTGCCGCCGACCACGGTGGCGAGGGTCTGTGCCGCGAGGGTCTTCGCCACCCCCGGCACCCCCTCCAGCAGGCAGTGGCCGTCGGCGATCAGGGCGGTGAGCAGGCGGTCGACGAGCCGATCCTGCCCGACGATCACGCGTTTGACCTCGAAGAGGGTCTGTTCCAGCTCGACGCCGCTCGCGTCGGCATCGACCGGGCTGGGCACGCTGGCCAGGGTGTCCGAGATGTCCGTCACGGTGCTTGCTTCCCGTGCCGGCGTACGGACAAACGTCGGATTATCGGCACCTGGGCGGCCCTTCCGGGGCCGGACCGGGACGACTCCCCCGGCCGGTCGGCAACGGTGCGAGCGGGACGGGAAGGGGGCAGACGCGGTCGGGCGGCCACGACAGCGGCCCCCGCCCGGGGGCGGGGGCCGGCTGCCGGCGGGGGTCAGTTGGCGATGAGCAGGTGGAACGGCCGATCCGCGTACCCGCCGCTGGAGCTGCGCGTCTGGACGAAGACCGCGTTCGGGATCAGGTAGCGGGGCGCCACCGAGACCTCGCCCGCGGGCGGGACGTTCGCCGCGTCGTTGCTGCCGATCGTGGCGTGCAGCCCCTTGAGGTTGACGGCGTAGTCGAGCGTCACCTGGTACTGGCCGGCGAACTGTCCGGGCAGCGACGGGGAGAACCTGCTGGCGCTCACGACGTTGGGCGAGTGCTGGAGCAGGGTTCCGTTGCTGCTGACGACCGCCCAGGCGACCAGGCCGGGTGTGGGCGCGGCGAGGGTGTTCCGCATCGCGGCCTTCGCGGACCGGCTCTCGGCGGCGGTCACCGGCGGCTGCTGGCCGGCCTGGCGCGCGCCGGGCTGCCCGACCTCGGCCGGTGCCTTCGCCGCCGGGTGGGCGGCGGCCGCGATACCGCCGCCGGCCAGGGTGAGGGACAGCGCGGCGAGGGCGACCACCGACGCCTTGCGCTTGAGGAATGTGGCCATGACAGATCTCCCTTTTGTGACCGTGGTGATACGGCCGGCCCGCGTTCTGCGGGACGGATGAATGCGGCACGGGAGCCAGGCGCAGAGCAATTGCGGACCATCGGGGGTCCACGTCGGATCGCACCGTCAGTGTGGAGCTACACCTGGCGCTGAGCTGCGTTTACTACGGAGAGTCGCGACGTCTCGACCAGGTGGAACCTAGCACCGGAAAATGCGGGCGGTCAATAGCTCACATTTACTCCGCAGCACCTGAAAAATGCTTCCGATAATTGTGAGAGGTGAACGCCGGACCATTCACGACAATGCTCGGTCGCGGCGGCGGGTAGCGTGACGGCCATGATCACGACGAGTGGGCCCGGACGGGCCGGCAGCCGGGCGGCGCGGTTCGCCACGATCGCCTGCTGGCTGGCGGTCGCGCCCGTGGTTGCCTGGGCGGCGCTCCGGCTGGCCGGGCTGGAACGGGGGCCCCTGGTGCAGGCCGTCGCCTTCACGCCGTACGTCGCCGCCGCCGCGCTCGCCCCGGTGGTGCTGGCGCTCGCCCTGCGGCGCCGCGCACCCGCGGTGGTGGCGGCCCTCGCCGCGCTGGCGCTGGTCGCCGCCGTGGCGCCGCGGGCCGTCCGCGACGACCGGCCCACGGCGGACGGTCCGGTGCTCCGGCTCCTCACCGCCAACCTGCGCAAGGGCGGCGCCGACCCGGCCCGGCTGGTCGAGCTGGTCCGCACGCACCGGGTGGACGTGCTGGCCGTGCAGGAGTTCACCCCGGCGGCCGCCGCCGAGCTGGACCGGCTCGGCCTGGCCACCCTGTTGCCCCACCGGGTGCTGAACCCGGAGGTCGGCACCACCGGATCCGGGCTGTACGCACGCCACCCGCTCAGCGGGACCGGCTACCGGCGCAACCAGGGCTCCCTCTTCAGCCAGGCGTACGGGACGGTGGCGGTGCCGGGCGCGCCCCCGCTGCGGGTCGAGTCGGCCCACCCGGCCGCCCCGTCCGTGGTCGGGTGGGTGCCGAACTGGTGGACCGACCTGCGGGCCCAACCGCCGGCCACCCCGCGCGGCGGGTTGAGCATCCTGGCCGGCGACTTCAACGCCACCCTCGACCACGCGCCGCTGCGCGACCTCATCGACACCGGCTACGTGGACGCCGCCGCCGCGGCCGGCGCCGGACTCTCCGGCACCTGGGGCCCCTACGACGGTGACCCGATCCCGCCGGTCACCATCGACCACGTGCTGGTCGACAGGCGCATCGAGGTCCGCGCGGTAGGCGTGCACGGCGTGCCCGGCAGCGACCACCGGGCCGTGCTGGCCGAGCTGCGGCTGCCCGCCGGGTGAGCGTCAGACCCGGGCCCGGTCCAGGCCGTAGGTGAGGGCGTCGACCAGGGCGTGCCAGCTCGCCTCGACCACGTTGGGGTGGACGCCGACCGTGGTCCAGTCGCGGCCGGCCCCGGCGGTCTCCACGAGCACCCGGGTCACCGCGCCGGTGCCGTGGCTGCCCTCCAGGATGCGGACCTTGTAGTCGGCCAGCTCGAACTCGCGCAGCTCCGGGTAGTGCCGGGCGAGCGCCACCCGCAGCGCCTCGTCCAGGGCGTTGACCGGGCCGTTCCCCTCGGCGGTGGCGATCACGCGCTCGCCGCGGACCCGGATCTTCACGGTGGCCTCGGAGACCACCGCGCCGTCCTCGCGGTGCTCGACCAGCACCCGGTAGGACTCCAGAGCGAAGGGCCGGGCCGGCGCGGCGTCGGGCAGCTCGGAGCGGACGAGCAGCTCGAACGAGGCGTCGGCGGCCTCGAACGACCACCCGCCGGCCTCCAGCTCCTTGATCCGGCTGGTCACCTTGGACAGCGTGTCCGGATGGCCGGCCAGGTCCAGGCCCAGCTCACGGCTCTTGAGCTCGACGCTGGCCCGGCCGGCCATCTCGGTCACCAGGATCCGCATGTCGTTGCCCACCACCGAGGGATCCACGTGGTTGTAGAGCAACGGGTCGACCTTGATCGCGCTCGCGTGCAGCCCCGCCTTGTGGGCGAAGGCGGCGGCCCCGACGTAGGCCTGGTGGGTGTCGGGAGCGATGTTGGCGATCTCGGCGATGGCGTGCGAGACCCGCACCATCTGTTCCAGGCAGCCCTCCGGTAGGACGGGCATGCCGAGCTTGAGTTGGAGGTTGGCCACGATCGCGAACAGGTCGGCGTTGCCGGGACGCTCGCCGTACCCGTTCGCGGTGCCCTGGACGTGGCGGACGCCGGCCTCGACCGCCGCGATCGTGTTGGCCACGGCGCAGGCGGTGTCGTTCTGGGCGTGCATGCCGAGCCGTGCAGGGGCGATCCCGGTCCGTGCGGTCAGGTCGGTGATCGCGGCGGTGACCTGGGAGGGCAGCATCCCGCCGTTGGTGTCGCAGAGGACGAACCGCTCGGCGCCGGCGGCGAGCGCGGTCTCCGCCACCGCGGCCGTGTACGCCGGGTCGTAGCGGTAGCCGTCGTAGAAGTGCTCCCCGTCGACGAAGACCCGCCGGCCCTGCGCCACCAGGTACGCGACCGTGTCACGGATCATGGCGAGGTTCTCCTCGGCGGTGGTACGCAGGGCCCGCACGACGTGCCGCAGGTCCGCCTTGGCCACCAGCGCCACGGCCGGGGTCGCCGCGTCGAGCAGCCCGCGTACCTGCGGGTCGTCCTCGACCGCGACGCCCGCCTTCCGGGTGGCCCCGAACGCGACCAGGATCGCGTGCCGCAGCTCCAGCTCGGTGCGGGCGCGGCGGAAGAACTCGGTGTCCTTGGGCACGGCGCCCGGCCAGCCACCCTCGATGAAGCCGACCCCGAGGTCGTCGAGCAGGCGTGCCACCGCCAGCTTGTCGACCACCGAGTAGGTGAGCCCCTCGCGCTGGGCGCCGTCGCGCAGCGTCGTGTCGTACACCTGGAAGGTCATGGGAGTCCTCTTCTCGAACCGGCGGGGAGCAACAAAAAGACCCCCCGCGGATGCGGGAGGTCTGCGCGCTCGGCGAGGGGGAAGGCCGGCGCGCTAGCTGCCAATAATCAGGACGGAGCTGGTCACGGTCCGTACTCTGCCACTCCGATCCGGTTTGTGGGAGGAGAAACCCACATCGCGGGACGGGCCCGCGATCGACTTAACACGCCGCCCTGCCCAGGATCCGGCCGCGACGGGCCTGCGGAAGTATCTGGAACAGATCCAGTTACCGGCCTGGCGTCGTCGCCAGGCCGCCGTCAAGGAGGACCCGTGCTCACTGTCGGTGACCACTTCCCCGAGTACGAACTCACCGCGTGCGTCTCGCTCGACGCCGACAAGGCGTTCGAGACGATCAACCACAAGACCTACGAGGGCAAGTGGCGCGTCGTCTTCTTCTGGCCGAAGGACTTCACCTTCATCTGCCCGACGGAGATCGCCGAGTTCGGCCGCCTCAACGGCGAGTTCGCCGACCGGGACGCCCAGGTTCTCGGCGTCTCCGTGGACAACGAGTTCGTGCACTACGCCTGGCGCAAGGACCACCCGGACCTGCGGGACCTGCCCTTCCCGATGCTCAGCGACATCAAGCGCGAGCTGACCGCCGACTGCGGCGTGCTCGGCGAGGACGGCGTCGCCCAGCGGGCCACCTTCATCGTCGACCCGGACAACGAGATCCAGTTCGCCATGGTGACCGCCGGCTCGGTCGGCCGGAACGTCTCCGAGGTGCTGCGGGTGCTCGACGCCCTGCAGACCGACGAGCTCTGCCCGTGCAACTGGAACAAGGGCGGCGCCACCCTGGACGCCAACGCGCTGCTCGCCGGGGCCGGGGCCTGAGCATGGGTCTGGACGCGGTCAAGGCGGCCCTGCCCGAGTACGCCAGGGACATCAAGCTCAACCTCGGCTCCACCATCGCCACCTCGACGCTGAAGCCGGAGCAGGCCTGGGGCACCGCCCTGGCCTGCGCGGTGGCGGCCCGTAACCCGGTGGTGCTGCGGGAGATCGCCGCCGAGGCGGCCGGGCACCTCACCCCGGAGGCGGTCGAGGCGGCCAAGGGCGCGGCCACCATCATGGCGATGAACAACGTCTACTACCGGGCCAAGCACCTCATCGGCGACGAGCAGTACGCCTCGCTGCCGGCCCGGCTGCGGATGCAGATCATCGCCCGGCCCGGGGTGGAGAAGGCCGACTTCGAGCTCTGGTGCCTCGCCGTCTCGGCGATCACCGGCTGCGGCGTCTGCCTGGAGTCGCACGAGAAGACCCTGCGGGCCGCCGGGTTCAGCCGCGACCAGGTCCACGAGGGGCTGCGCATCGCGTCCGTGGTGCACGCCGCCGCGGTGGCCCTGGACGCGGAGGCCGCACTGGCCTGAGCCGGTCCGGTGTATCGATCTCCGCAACCGGGTAGGACGGGATCCGACAGGCACATCCCCCAGAAGTCGAGAAAGGGAGTGTTGACGCCATGGAGCGGCTCGACCCTCGAACGACCCACGGGACGCCGGATCCGCTGACCCAGGGTGGTCAGGGCGCCTTCGCGGGCGGCGCGCCCGCCGGGCGGTTCGATCCGTGGAGCTACCGGGACGACGCCGGGGTGACCGGAGTCGACCTGGTCGGCTACAAGGTGGAGGCGAGTGACGGCGGCATCGGCAAGGTGGACCGGGCCAGCCACGAGGTGAACTCCAGTTTCCTCGTGGTGGACACCGGCCCGTGGATCTTCGGCAAGAAGGTCATGCTGCCGGCCGGCACCGTCAACCACGTCGACCACGACGAGCGGAAGGTCTACGTCGACCGGAGCAAGGACCAGATCAAGGCCGCGCCCGAGTACGACGAGGCCACCGACACGGACCCGGCCTACCGGGACAAGCTCGGCGGTTACTACGACGACACCTACTCGTCGATCCCGCCGGGCACCGCCCGGTAACGGAGACACCTGCAACCAGCGGCCGGTGGGGCACATCGTGGCCCCGCCGGCCGCTACCGTGTCAGGGGTGGACGCCCTGGAGACCCCCTTCCCCGCGCTCTTCAACTTCCGCGACGTCGGCGGCTACCGCACTTCCGACGGGCGCACCGTCCGGCACCGCCGGCTCTACCGCTCCGACTCCCTGCACCGCATCGACGAGACCGACCGGGCGGCGTTCACCGCGCTCGGCATCCGCACCGTCATCGACCTGCGCCGCCCCACCGAGGTGGCCCGCGACGGCCGGGTGCCCGCCTACGACGGGCTGGCCTACCGGCACATCCACCCCGAGCACCAGGACTGGGCCGAGCGGGAGTACGAGCCGGGCAGCGACCTGGCCCGTTACCTCGCCGACCGGTACGCCGACCTGGCCCGCACCGGCACCGCGGGGCTGGCCGAGGCGGTCGGCCTGATCGCCGACAGCGCCAACGCGCCGGTGGTGGTGCACTGCGTCGCCGGCAAGGACCGCACCGGCATCGTCTGCGGGCTCACCCTGGCCGTGCTCGGCGTCCCCGACGACGACGTCGCCGCCGACTACGCGCTCAGCACCGCCGCGTCCGAGCGGTTCAGCGCCTGGGTCCGGGCCACCCTGCCGGACGCCGTGGAGCCACCGCCGCCGTTCCTGGCCTCCCCCGCCGAGGCGATGATGCTCTTCCTCACCGAGCTGCGCGAGGGCTACGGCTCCGTCGAGGGCTACCTCCGCCACGCCGGCGTGACCGACGAGCAGGTCAAGGCCCTCCGCGCCCACCTCCTGGACTGACCCGGGGGGGGGGGGGGGGAAAGCGCGCACGGCCGGCGCCGTCGAGGACGGGCCGGCCGTGCGGGACGCGCCAATGGAGGGTCAGAGGACGCGGGAGACCCAGCCGTGCCGGTCCTCGGCGCGACCGCGCTGGATGTCCACCAGCTTCTGGCGCAGCGCCATGGTGGAGCGGCCCGGCTCGCCGCCGCCGATCAGGAACTCGCCGTCCGGGAAGCGCACTCCGCCGATCGGGGTGATCACGGCGGCGGTGCCGCAGGCGAACACCTCGCGCAGCCGCCCGCTGGCCGCGTCGGCCTGCCAGTCGGCGAAGCTGACCGGCCGCTCCTGGACCCGGTGCCCCGACTCGGCGGCCAGTGTGAGGATCGCGTCGCGGGTGATGCCCGGCAGGATGGTGCCGGTCAGCGGCGGGGTGACCAGGGTGTCGTCGTCGTAGACGAAGAAGACGTTCATGCCGCCCAGCTCGTCGACGAAACGCCGCTCCACCGCGTCCAGGAAGACCACCTGGTCGCAGCCGGCCTCGATGGCCTCGGCCTGCGCGGCGAGCGAGGCGGCGTAGTTGCCGCCGCACTTCGCCGCGCCGGTGCCGCCGGGCGCCGCCCGGGTGTAGTCCGGCGAGACCCAGACCGTGACCGGCTTGACCCCGCCGGCGAAGTACGCCCCGGCGGGCGAGGCGATCACGCAGTAGAGGTATTCGTTGGCCGGGCGGACGCCGAGGAAGACCTCGCTGGCGAACATGAACGGGCGCAGGTAGAGGCTGGCGTCCTCGTGCTCCGGGATCCAGTCCTGGTCGATCTCGACCAGCCGGCGCAGCGACTCGACGAACGTCTCCGCCGGCAGCTCGGGCATGGCCAGCCGGTGCGCCGAGTCGATGAAGCGGGCCGCGTTGGCCTCCGGGCGGAACATGGTGACCGACCCGTCCCCGGTCCGGTACGCCTTCAGCCCCTCGAAGATCTCCTGCGCGTAGTGCAGGACCGCCGCGGCGGGGTCCATGGGGATCGGCGCGCGCGCCTCCACCCGGGCGTCGTACCAGCCCTTGCCCTCGGCGTACCGGATGGTCACCATGTGGTCGGTGAACACCCGGCCGAAGCCCGGGTTCGCCAGCAGGGCGGCCCGGTCGGCGGCGGATACCGGCGCGGGATTCGGACGGATCTCGAAATCGAGCTTGTCACCACCGCTCATCGCGCTGACCTCCCTGCGGGTCCACGGCATGCGGGATCGCACGCCGACGTCACTGGTGCCAGAAACTTACCCCGAACGGTCGTTCAGCGGATAGCTCCGCCCCGGCACATCCGGCACCGCCGGACGGGCGGCCCGCCGGGCCGGGACGGGAGCGGGCCCGGGTACGGGTCTGGCGGCCCGGATCCGGGCCGAGGTGACGGCCCGGTCAGGCTACGGCGTAGCCGGCGAGGCGGTCGCCGACCTCCTCGGTGCGCAGCGGCGCGCCGGGCGTACGACCGGCCAGCTCGGTGGCGACCGCGGCGGTGACCCGCGCGGCGGCGTCGGCGTGGCCGAGCTGGTCGAGCAGGAGCGCGGCCGAGAGCACGGCGGCCACCGGGTCGGCGACCCCCCGGCCGGCGATGTCCGGCGCGGAGCCGTGCACGGGCTCGAACATCGACGGGTACCGCCCCTCGGGGTTGATGCAGCCGCTGGCCGCCAGCCCGATGCCGCCGGTCACGGCGGCGGCGATGTCGGTGAGGATGTCGCCGAAGAGGTTGTCGGTGACCACCACGTCGTAGCGCGACGGGTTGGTCACCAGGAACATCGCGGCGGCGTCGACGTGCTGGTACTCGGTGGTCACGTCGGGGTGCTCGGCGGCGACGGCCGCGAAGGCGCGGGCCCACAGCGAGCCGGCGTGGGTGAGCACGTTGGTCTTGTGCACGAGGGTGACCTTGCGCCGCTCCCGGCGGCCGGCCCGGGCGAACGCGTCGCGGATCACCCGCTCGACGCCGTGCCGGGTGTTCAAGCTCTCCTCGGTGGCCACCTCGGCCGGAGTGTCCCGGTGCAGCGAGCCGCCGGCCCCCGCGTAGAGCCCCTCGGTGCCCTCGCGGACCACCACCAGGTCGACCTCGCCGGGCTTCACCGCGGCCAGCGGGCCGGCGACGCCGGGCCAGAGGCGGGAGGGGCGGAGGTTGACGTACTGGTCGAAGGCGAAGCGGAGCTTGAGCAGCAGGCCCCGCTCCAACACGCCCGGCGGCACGGTCGGGTCGCCGACGGCGCCGAGCAGGATGGCGTCGTGCCCGGCCAGCTCGTCGAGGACCGAGTCGGGCAGCACCTCGCCGGTGCGGTGGTAGCGGGCCGCGCCGAGGTCGTACTCCGTCGCCTCGACCCCGGGAAGCACCGCGTCGATGACCTTACGGGCCTGCTCGACCACCTCGGGTCCGATGCCGTCCCCGGCCACCACCGCGATGCGTGCCACCTGGCGCTCCTCACCTCGTCGCTCTGGCGCAACCGTACGTCGCCGTCCCGGTTCCCGGTACGAGCCTTCCAGTATTCGGGATACCCGGATGCACAGGAGTCTCCCAGGTGGCATTCATGGTCCGGTCATCTCCACTGCCTAGGGTCGGTGGGGACAGGGTCGACGGGGGCCCGGGACCGGCTTGCGCCGCGGCGCTGCGGCGTGGTCAGCGAGGGAGCAGTGTCATGCGGATCGAGGAGCAGCGGCGGGGCCGCTGGACGGACGAGCAGCCCCGCACCCGGTGGATCGACCAGTCGGCCTTCCGCCACCGCCGCCCCGACCTGCGCCTCGGCGCCCGCAGCCACCGGCTGGAGCGGGCCGGCGGCACGGCCGACGACCGCATCAGCGTCCGGCACACCGTCCGCACCTCCACCGCCGAATACTCGCTGCTGCTCAACGCGCCCGAGTGGCTGGGCCGCCGGGGCATCGGCGAGGCGCTCCGGGACGCGGTCGCCGAGCTGCGCGCCATCGACCTCACCTACGGGCCGAACCAGCCGGACAGCCTGGTGTCGAAGCTGCGCCGGGGCGAGATCGGCCCCGAGTCGTACCCGCCGCTGGCCGACCTGGTGGACCGCTGCGCCGCGATGCGGGCGGCTACCGACGGGTGGTTCGACGCCTGGGCGGTGCCGGGCGGCTTCGACCCGGGCGGCCTGCTCGGCGGCTGGGCGGTGGAGCGCGCCGCCGCCCGGCTGCGCGCCGCGGGCGTCCACGACTACGCCGTGCTCGCCGGCGCCGACCTGACCGTCCGGGGCCACGCCGCGCACGGCGGTCCGTGGCGCGTCGCCGTGCACCACCCGACCGACGGGAACCGGGCGCCGCTGGTGCTGGAGATGACCGCCGGAGCGGTGGGCACCTCCGGCGTGACCGGGCGGCGGGGGCACGTGGTGGACCCGCACACCGGCGAGCCGGCCGACCAGTTGGTCGCCGCCACAGTGGTGGGTCCGGATCTCGCGGTGGCCGACGCCTACGCCACCGCCCTGTACGCCGCCGGCCCGGCCGGCCTGGCCTGGTTCCGCAACGGCTCG
Organism: Micromonospora sp. NPDC048907; assembly: GCF_055586885.1. NCBI lineage: Bacteria > Bacillati > Actinomycetota > Actinomycetes > Micromonosporales > Micromonosporaceae > Micromonospora > Micromonospora sp. NPDC048907. Next base: position 123,988 of record NZ_JBVJHI010000006.1, on the reverse strand, counting down.
GACTACCGGGCGATCTTCGCCCACCGCCGGCGCTGACCGCGGCGCCGCCCCGCCTTCGCATCCGGGGCGCGGACCGCGATCGGCCCCCACGGTCTCGGCAACGACTGTGGGGGCCGGTCAGCGACGAGTGCGCGTGGCTCGCGCAATCGAGGGGTGCGGGCCGGTGGGTCGGACGGCCGACCGCGCCACCCGAAGACGGGCCGGAGTATCGACTCAGCCAGTGACCGCACGGGTACGCTAGCGAATCGACGCAACTCGACGCAAGAGTCTCCACAGGGGACCATCGGATGTCCTGTCGGTAATCGGCGAGCCAACCTGCGGCGGGGCAGGGGTGACGGCGCGCACCCGGGATGGCACGCTGTCCGCCGTGAGTTTCGACTTGAGCGTGTGGGCCCTGCCGGCCGGGGCCACGCCTGACGAGGTGCGGGCGGCGGTGCAGCGGTGCCGCGAGGGGCGGCACGGCGAGCAGTACCCCGATCCGCGGGTGGTCGCCTTCTACCGGGCCATCACGGCCAGCTACCCCGACCGTCCGGCCGGCCCGGGCACGCCGTGGGAGGTCGCCCCGCTACACGCGGCCGGCGACCACGTGGAGATGAACCTCTACCCCACCTGCGCGGACGAGGTGCTGCTGGACATCGAGCGGCTGGCCGGCGAGCACGACCTGATGCTCTTCGACGCCCAGGACGGCTCGGTCTACCCGCCGCCGGCCCGCGTCCAGACCTGACCCCCGGCACGACGAGGGGCCCGGCCGTCCGGCCGGGCCCCCGATCCGTCGTGGCCGGACTACTCGTCGCGCAGGTCGGCCGCGCTGGCCGCGACCGCGCCGATCGAGTCGGCCGCCGAGGTGAGCAGGTCCGCGCCGAGGGCCTGGTCGACGGTGAGCGTCATGAGCGTCTCGCCGCCGGCCTCCCGGCGGGCCACCTGCATGGCGGCGATGTTCACGCCGGCCTCGCCGAGCAGCGTGCCGACGGTGCCGACCACGCCGGGCCGGTCGACGTAGCGCAGGAAGACCAGGATGCCCTCCGCGCCGATCTCCACGTCGAAACCGTCCACCTCGGTCAGTTTGAGGACGTCCCGCGCGCCGGTGTGGGTGACCGTGCCGGAGACGCTGACCGTCCGGCCGTCCGGCAGCGCGCCGCGGACCGTGACCAGGTTGGGGTGGTCGACGGTCTCGGCCTGCGTGGCGAGGGTGACCTCGACGCCCCGCTCGGCGGCCAGGTGCGGGGCGTTGACGTAGGTGACCTGCTCCTCCACCACCGAGCTGAACAGCCCCTTGGTGGCGGCGAGCTTGAGCACCGACACGTCGTTGGCGACGACCTCGCCGCGAACGTCGACGGTGACGCTGGCGGCCACCCCGCCGGCCAGGGCGGTGAAGGCCCGGCCCAGCTTCTCGGCCAGCGGCAGCAGCGGCCGCACGTCCTCGGCGACCACGCCGCCGGCCTGCACGTTCACGGCGTCCGGCACGAACTCGCCCTGCAGGGCCAGCTTGACGCTCTTCGCCACGGCCAGGCCGGCCTTGTCCTGCGCCTCGTGGGTGGAGGCGCCCAGGTGCGGGGTGGCCACCACGTTGTCGAAGGCGAACAGCGGCGACGAGGTGCACGGCTCCTTGGCGTAGACGTCGACGCCGGCGCCGGCGACCCGGCCCTCGGCGATCGCGTTCGCGAGCGCCTGCTCGTCGACCAGGCCACCGCGAGCGGCGTTGACGATCCGGACGCCCGGCTTGACGATCGCCAGTTCCTTCTCGCCGATGAGGCCCACCGTCTCCGGGGTCTTCGGCAGGTGGATCGAGATGAAGTCGCTCTCCCGGAGCAGCTCCTCCAGGCCGACCAGCCGGACGCCGAGCTGCGCGGCACGGGCCGGCTGGATGTACGGGTCGTACGCGATCAGGCGGGTGCCGAAGGCCGCGATGCGCTGCGCGAACAGCACGCCGATGCGACCGAGGCCCACCACGCCGACCGTCTTGCCCTGCAGCTCCACGCCCGTGTACTTGGACCGCTTCCACTCCCCGGCCTTCAGCGCGGCGCTGGCGCTCGCGGTGTTGCGGGCCACGGCGAGCAGCAGCGCCACCGCCTGCTCGGCGGCGGACACGATGTTGGAGGTGGGCGCGTTGACGACCATGACGCCCCGCGCGGTGGCGGCCGGGACCTCGACGTTGTCCAGCCCGACGCCGGCCCGGGCGACCACCTTGAGCCGCGGGGCCGCCGCGATCGCCTCGGCGTCGATCTGGGTGGCGCTGCGTACGATCACCGCGTCGGCCTCGGCGAGCGCGGAGAGCAGGGCCGGGCGGTCGGTGCCGTCCACGTGACGCACGTCGAAGTCGTGCGCGAGCACCTCGATGGCGGCGGGAGCGAGTTCTTCGGCGATCAGTACGACAGGATTCATCGGTCCTCGTAGACGCTCGGTTTTGTGGTCGGCCTGGGGCGTCGGGACGCCGCGCTGCGCCCTGCGCCGATCCGTGCCATGGCCGTCGGGTGCCGGCTGGAGCACCTCACCAAGGATGGTAGGGGGCGGCCCGCCCTCCGGGTCCCGGACCGCGGGGTGAGCGCCCTCACACAGGTCTGTCGCACGCCCGTCACCCCCCGTTCACCCGCCGGCCGGGTCGGCGCGTGGCCGGCCGAGGCGTTGGTCACCCGGTCCCACCAGGTGAACGGACCACTCGGGGTGGCGCGCCCATGACGGCGGCCCGCCGCCCGACGCCGGGGAGAGCGTCGGGCCGCGGGCCGCGTCGGAGCTGCCTGGTGCGACTCAGGCGGTCTCGGTGATGGGCCGGTCGACCCAGCTCATCATGGCGCGCAGCTTCTGCCCGGTCTCCTCGATCGGGTGCGCCGCGCCCTCGGCCCGCCACTTGGCGAAGTTCGGCCGGCCGGCCTCGTCCTCGGCCACCCACTCGCGGGCGAACTCGCCGGACTGGATCTCGCCGAGGATCTTGCGCATCTCCTCCTTGACCCGGGAGTCGATGACCCGCGGGCCGCGGGAGAGGTCGCCGTACTCGGCGGTGTCCGAGATGCTGTAGCGCATCCGGGCGATGCCGCCCTCGTACATGAGGTCGACGATGAGCTTCAGCTCGTGCAGGCACTCGAAGTAGGCCACCTCGGGGGCGTAGCCGGCCTCGGTGAGCACCTCGAAGCCGGTCTGCACGAGCGCCGCCGCGCCGCCGCACAGCACCGCCTGCTCGCCGAAGAGGTCGGTCTCGGTCTCCTCGGTGAAGGTGGTGCGGATCGCGCCGGCCCGGGTGCCGCCGATCGCCTTGGCGTAGGCCAGGGCCAGGCCGAAGGCGTTGCCGCTGGCGTCCTGCTCGACGGCGACCAGGCAGGGCACGCCCTTGCCGTCCACGTACTGGCGGCGGACCAGGTGGCCGGGGCCCTTCGGGGCGACCATCGCCACGTCCACGTCGGCCGGGGGCTTGATGAGGCCGTACCGGATGTTGAAGCCGTGGCCGAAGAAGATCGCCTTGCCGGGGGCGAGGTTGGGGGCGATCGAGTCGGCGTACAGGCCGCGCTGGGCGGTGTCCGGCGCCAGGATCATGATCACGTCGGCCTCGGCCGCCGCCTCGGCCGGGGTGAGCACCCGCAGGCCCTGCTCCTCGGCCTTCGGCCGGCTCTTCGACCCGGCGGGCAGGCCGATCACCACGTCGACGCCGGAGTCGCGCAGCGACAGCGCGTGGGCGTGGCCCTGGCTGCCGTAGCCGATCACGGCGACCGTGCGGCCCTGGATCAGGCCCAGGTCGGCGTCGTCGTCGTAGTACACCTCAACGCTCATTGACTTCCCTTTCCTACGGCGGTGCCCGTCGGCCCGTCGAAAATCTGGTGGGTGCGAATCAGGCGGCGCGCAGCGCCGGGCCGGCGGTGATCGAGCGGGAGCCCCGGCCGATGGCCACCGTGCCGGACTGGACCATCTCCTTGATGCCGAACGGCTCCAGGTCACGCAGGAGCGCGTCGAGCTTGTCGGGGGTGCCGGTGGCCTCGATGGTCAGCGTGTCCGGCGCGACGTCGACCACCCGGGCGCGGAACAGGGCGACCGTCTCCAGCACCTGGCCGCGGGCGTTGCGGTCCGCGCGGACCTTGACCAGCAGCAGTTCCCGGGCCACCGACACCTGCGGGTCCAACTCCACGATCTTGAGGACGTTGACCAGCTTGTTGAGCTGCTTGGTGACCTGCTCCAGCGGCGAGGACTCGGCGTTGACCACGATGGTGATGCGGGAGACGTCGGGGTTCTCGGTCTCACCCACCGCGAGGCTGTCGATGTTGAACCCGCGCCGCGAGAACAGCCCGGAGACCCGCGCCAGGACACCCGGCTTGTTCTCCACCAGCACGGACAGCGTGTGCATCGTCATTACGGCGCCTTCCTCGTCATGCCCTCACGGCCCTCGCTGCGCTCGGTGCATTCGGTCATGACCGGCGCCTTCCTCGTCATGCCCTCACGGCCCTCGCTGCGCTCGGTGCATTCGGTCATGACTACAGCTCGTCCTCGTCGAAGGCGGGGCGGACGCCCCGGGCGAACATGATCTCGTCGTTGCTGGTGCCGGCGGCGACCATCGGCCACACCATGGCGTCCTTGCCGACCACGAAGTCGATGACCACCGGCGCGTCGGTGATCGCCATGGCCGCCTCGATGGTCTTGTCCACGTCGGCGGCGTTCTCGCAGCGCAGGCCGACGCAGCCGAGCGCCTCGGCGAGCTTCACGAAGTCCGGGATGCGGTGCTTGTGGGTGCCCAGCTCGGTGTTGGAGTAGCGCTCCCCGTAGAACAGGGTCTGCCACTGCCGGACCATGCCCAGGTTGCCGTTGTTGATGACGGCGACCTTGATCGGGATGCCCTCCAGGGCGCAGGTGGCCAGCTCCTGGTTGGTCATCTGGAAGCAGCCGTCGCCGTCGACCGCCCACACCGTGGTGTCCGGCTTGCCGACCTTGGCGCCCATCGCCGCCGGGACGGCGTAGCCCATGGTGCCGAGGCCGCCGGAGTTGAGCCAGGTGTACGGCTTCTCGTACGAGATGAACTGGCTGGCCCACATCTGGTGCTGGCCGACGCCCGCCACGTAGACGGCGTCCGGGCCGGCGATCTCGCCCAGCCGCTTGATCACGTACTGCGGGGAGAGCGTGCCGTCGGCCGGCTCCTCGTAACCCAGCGGGTAGCGCCCGCGCAGGTCGTCCAGCTGGTGCCACCAGTCGGCGAGGTCGGCGGCCGGCCGGGCCGCCTGCTCGGCGGTGACGGCCGCGATCAGCTCGTCGATGACGTGCCGGGCGTCGCCCACGATCGGGACGTCGGCGTGCCGGTTCTTGCCGATCTCGGCCGGGTCGATGTCGGCGTGCACCACCGTGGCGTCCGGGGCGAACGAGTCCAGCCTGCCGGTGACCCGGTCGTCGAAGCGGGCGCCCAGCGCCACGATGAGGTCGGACTTCTGGAGGCCGTAGACGGCGGCGACCGTGCCGTGCATGCCGGGCATGCCCAGGTGCTGCCGGTGCGAGTCGGGGAACGCGCCCAGCGCCATGAGGGTGGTGACCACCGGGATGCCGGTCAGCTCGGCCAGCCGGCGCAGCCCCTCGGTGGCGCCGGCCTTGAGCACGCCGCCGCCGACGTAGAGCACCGGGCGGCGGGCGCTGGTCATCAGCCGGGCCGCCTCACGGATCTGCTTGCCGTGCGGGTGCAGCGTGGGCCGGTAGCCGGGCAGGTCCAGGGTGGGCGGCCAGGCGAAGGTGGTCGGCGCCTGGAGGACGTCCTTGGGGATGTCGACCAGGACCGGGCCGGGCCGGCCGGTCGAGGCCAGGTGGAACGCCTCGGCGAGCACCTGCGGGATCTCGTCGGCCGTCTGCACCAGGAAGTTGTGCTTGGTGATCGGCAGCGTGATGCCCTGGATGTCCGCCTCCTGGAAGGCGTCCGTGCCGATCGACGGGCGGGCGACCTGGCCGGTGATCGCCACCATCGCCACCGAGTCCATGTACGCGTCGGCGATCGGCGTGACCAGGTTGGTCGCGCCCGGGCCCGAGGTAGCGATGCAGACGCCGACCTTGCCGGTGGCCTGGGCGTAGCCCGTGGCGGCGTGCCCGGCGCCCTGCTCGTGCCGGACCAGGATGTGCCGGACGGTCGAGTCGTAGAGCGGGTCGTACGCGGGCAGGATCGCGCCGCCCGGGATGCCGAAGACGACGTCGACGCCGAGCGCCTCGAGCGACCGCACCAGCGAGCCGGCGCCGGAGAGCTGCGCGGGCTGGCGGTCGGCCACGGTGCGTCCGTCCGCGCCGGCCGTGGCGCCCCGTCCCGCTACGGCCGGGGTGGCCGGGGTGGCACCGGGGCGGGGGGCGGGGGCGTGGTCGGCGTCGACGGCCGGCTCGGTGGCCGGGCGGGCGCGCCGGACGGAGTGGGCGAGGGTCTCTGGCGTGGGTCTCGTCATGGCGGTTCAGGCCTTCGGCTGGAGTGGGTGATGCGCTTCTCAGGGTGGGACGCGGGCGTCCCGGCGATGCTCCGACGGCAACAAAAACGGCCCACGTGCAGATGCACGGGGCCAGCGCACTCTCAACGGGAGAGTGCGCTCAGGTAAGTACTCGCAGCGACCGGTTCGACGACATGCGGTCAAGCCTGACGCATCTCACGCGATGAGTCAACTGATCCCACATTTTGGTTCACGGACGTGGGCGTGTCGGCCCCCGGAGCGCCCTCCACGGCCGGGGCGACCTGCGAAGATCCCTCATTCGAGGTACGCGGCGCGGGCACCTGGGCGGGAGGATTCGACCGGAGCCGCGGCAGCAGCGGGGACGGCCCGATCCGGGGCGGCGGGGCCGGCGCGGCGGGCGGCGCCGAGGCGGGGCGGCTGCCGGGCGAGGTGGCCGCCTCCAGCATCGCCTCCAGGTGCTCGGCGGGCACGCCCCAGCCGAAGGCCGCGCCCTGCCCGAAGCGGCAGCCGGCGGCGACCACGGCGGCCAGCTCGGCGGGGGTGGTGACGCCCTCGGCGATCACCTCCAGGCCGAGCTGGTGGCCGAGGCGCATGACGATGTCGACCATCGGGGCGAACGCCGGGCCGTCCCGGCCCACCGGCCGGACCGGCTCGTGCTCGGCGACCAGACTGTGATCGATCTTGAGGATGTCGATCGGGAGCCGGCGCAGCTGCCCCAGCGAGGAGTAGCCGGCGCCGAAGTCGTCCAGCGCGATCCGCACCCCGGTCAGGCGCAACGCCGTGAGCCGCCGGATCAACTCGTCCAGGTCGGTGGCGACGGCATGCTCGGTGACCTCCAGCACCAGCCGCTGCGGCGGCACGTGGTGGGCGCGCAGCGCGTCGGCGACCTGGACCACGTATTCCGGGGCGTGCAGCTCCCGGGGCGAGACGTTCACCGACACCCAGACGTCGTGCCCGTCGGCCAGCCAGCGGGAGAGCTGGTAGCAGGCCTGGTGCAGCACCCACGCGCCGAGCTTGGAGATCATCCCGCACTCCTCGGCGAGCGGGATGAACTCGTCGGGCCGGACGTTGCCCAGCTCGGGGTGGTGCCAGCGGAGCAGCGCCTCGGCGCCGACCGGGCGGACCGAGGGCAGCGAGGCCACCGGCTGGAAGGCCAGCCGCAGCTCGTCGCGCTCGATGGCGCCGCGCAGCTCGTGCTCCAGCATGGTGCGCCGGCGCAGCAGCTGGTCGTAGGTGGCGTCGTAGCGCTCGATCCGGTTCTTGCCGCGCTGCTTGGCGTAGCGCAGCGCCAGGTCGGCGTTGCGCAGCAGCAGCTCGACGTCGGTCTCCCCGCTGGCGCCGGCCACCCCGATGCTGACCGAGAGGAAGACCGGCCCGTCCGCCTCCTCGTAGGGGCGGCCGAGCACCCCGAGCAGCCGCTCGGCGACCGGCCCGGGCTCGGTCGTGCCGTGCATGAGCACCGCGAACTCGTCGCCGCCGAGCCGGGCCGCCAGGTCGCCCGGGCGCAGGTTGCCGCGCAGCCGCCGGCCCACCTCGGCCAGCACCGCGTCGCCGACGTCGTGGCCGCGCATGTCGTTGACGTTCTTGAAGCCGTCCAGGTCGAGCCCGAGCAGCACGCACGGGACGCCGGCCTCGGCGCAGCGGTGCAGCGCCCGCAGCAGGCCGCGCCGGTTGGCCAGGCCGGTGAGCGGGTCGGTGTGCGCCAGCTCGCGGAAGTGCGCCTCCCGCTCGGCCAGCCGGCCGGCGTAGCCGCGGACGTCGTTGAGGGCCAGGTACTGGCGGGCCACCAGGGCGAAGCCCTCGACGCTGCCCGCCGCGATGCCGTACACGTCGAACCGGCCGCCCTGCACCAGGTGGTACATGGCGGAGGCGGCCATCGCGAACATCGGCACGAAGGCGTACTCGCCGTCGCGGCGGATCAGGTCGACGTCGACCCGCGGCAGGTCGACCCGGTGCGCGGCCAGGGCGGTGGCCAGCAGGCCGGCGGCGATCACCGCGGCACCGGCGAACGCCAGGGCCGGGCCGGCCTGGCAGAGCCCGGCCGACAGGCCCAGGCCGCCGCAGGTCACCCCGGTCGCGCCGGCGCCGAGCAGGACCAGCCGGCCGCGCGGCGGGGCGGCCCGCAGGACCATGATCAGGGTCAGCCCGGCGGTGAAGGCCGCGCTGACCGTGGCCAGCAGGATGGGCAGGCAGGCGACGGGGGTCGCGTCCCCGAGCAGCCGGGTCGGCGGGCTGAACAGCGCCCAGCCGACGAACCAGAGCGCGCCCGCCATGATCACGCCGTCGAGCAGCAGCCGGGCGGTGGCCGCCCGGGCCGCGGCCGTGCCGGGCAGCCGGAGCAGGGCGACGCCGAGGCCGAGCCCGGCGAGCGTGGTGCCGAGCGAGACGACGGTGGCCCAGCCGGTGCGCTGCCCCTGCCGGTGCGCCCAGTGGTCGCCGGCCGCGAGGGTGCCGGCCAGCCCGAGGAGCAGGCTGAGCAGGGCGACCCCGGCGGCGGCCGCGAGCAGCACGTGGGCCCCGCGGTGGGGGCCGCCCCGGCGGCGCGCCGACACGGCGAGCAGGGCGGCGGCGCCGGCCGCGGCGAGGCCGCTCAGCACCGCGACGATGACCATGCCCGGGGACGACTGCACGACCTCAACTGTGCCGGATCCGCGCCCCTTGTGGGGAACCGGGTGTGCAACTGTTGGGACACGGCGCGTGTGCCCGGGGGCCGCCGCCGCGGCGGTGTCAGACTGGTAGGCATGCCTGAGCTGCGGTCGAGGACCTCCACCCACGGTCGGACGATGGCCGGTGCCCGGGCCCTCTGGCGGGCCACCGGGATGACCGACGACGACTTCGGCAAGCCGATCGTCGCCATCGCCAACAGTTTCACCCAGTTCGTCCCCGGCCACGTCCACCTCAAGGACCTCGGCGGCCTGGTGGCCGACGCGGTGGCCGAGGCCGGTGGCGTGGGCCGGGAGTTCAACACCATCGCGGTGGACGACGGCATCGCCATGGGCCACGGCGGCATGCTCTACTCGCTGCCCAGCCGGGAGCTGATCGCCGACGCGGTGGAATACATGGTCAACGCGCACTGCGCCGACGCCCTGGTGTGCATCTCCAACTGCGACAAGATCACCCCGGGCATGCTGCTGGCCGCGCTGCGGCTCAACATCCCGACCGTCTTCGTGTCCGGCGGCCCGATGGAGGCCGGCAAGACGGTGGCCATCGAGGGCGTCGTCCACTCCAAGATCGACCTGATCGACGCCATGATCGCCTCCTCCAACGAGGCCGTCACCGACGACCAGCTCGGCGAGATCGAGCGCTCCGCCTGCCCGACCTGCGGCTCCTGCTCCGGCATGTTCACCGCCAACTCGATGAACTGCCTGACCGAGGCCATCGGCCTGGCGCTGCCCGGCAACGGCTCGACGCTGGCCACCCACGCGGCCCGCCGGTCGCTCTTCGTCGAGGCCGGCCGCACCGCCGTGGAGATCGCCAAGCGCTGGTACGACGGCGACGACGCCTCCGTGCTGCCCCGGTCGATCGCCAACCGGGCCGCCTTCGAGAACGCGGTCGCGCTCGACGTGGCCATGGGCGGCTCGACCAACACGGTGCTGCACCTGCTGGCCGCCGCCCGCGAGGCGGAGCTGGACTTCGGGGTGGCCGACATCGACGCCATCTCCCGGCGGGTGCCCTGCCTGGCCAAGGTCGCGCCGAACTCGCCGCAGTACCACATGGAGGACGTGCACCGGGCCGGCGGCATCCCGGCCATCCTCGGCGAGCTGGACCGCGCCGGCCTGCTCCACCGTGACGTGCACGCCGTGCACTCCCCCTCGCTGGAGACGTGGCTCGCCGACTGGGACGTCCGGGGCGGCTCGGCCGTCCCGGAGGCGGTGGAGCTGTTCCACGCCGCGCCGGGCGGGGTGCGCACGACCGAGCCGTTCTCCACCACCAACCGCTGGTCCACCCTGGACACCGATGCGGCCGGCGGCTGCATCCGCGACCGGGAGCACGCGTACAGCGCCGACGGCGGGCTGGCCATCCTGCACGGCAACCTGGCGCCGGACGGCTGCGTCGTGAAGACCGCCGGCGTGCCCGAGGAGTGCCTGACCTTCCGCGGGCCGGCCAAGGTCTACGAGTCGCAGGACGACGCGGTCACGGCGATCCTGGCCAAGGAGGTCGTGGCCGGGGACGTGGTGGTGATCCGCTACGAGGGCCCGAAGGGTGGCCCCGGCATGCAGGAGATGCTCTACCCCACCTCGTTCCTCAAGGGCCGCGGCCTGGGCCGCTCCTGCGCGCTGCTCACCGACGGCCGGTTCTCCGGCGGCACCTCCGGCCTGTCCATCGGGCACGTCTCCCCGGAGGCGGCCTCGGGCGGGCTCATCGCGCTGGTCCGCGAGGGCGACGAGATCGTCATCGACATCCCGGCCCGGTCGATCCGGCTCGACGTGCCCGACGACGTGCTCCAGGCCCGCCGGGTGGCGGAGGAGAAGCGCGACCGCCCGTACACCCCGGCCGACCGGGTCCGGCCGGTGTCGGCGGCGCTGCGCGCGTACGCCTCGATGGCCACCTCCGCCAGCGACGGCGCGTACCGCCGGGTCCCGGAGTAACCGCCCGAGGCACTCGCCGACGGGCTGGCCCACACCGACGGCGACATGGGTCGGGAGCTGGCCCAGGGCCTGCCGGGTTAGCCCGCCGCCCTCGCACCGGGAATCCTGGCGGGTGCCCGTTCGAGTCGAGCGGGAACCCGTCAGGATCCGCGAGGTGAGGTGACGCCGTCACCTCACCTCGCGGGCCGGATCAGGTCGTTGACGCAGCGGAGGACCGGGCGCGCCGTCAGCGCCGCCGGGTCGAGCGGGGCGTCCGCGCGCACGGTGAAGGTGGTCGACTCCCCCGGCAGCAGGGTGACCAGGGCCCGGTCGACCTGCCCCGACGGGTGCAGCCGGTCCGGGTAGAGCGTCAGGTCGCGCAGCACCGTCCGCGCGGTGACCCGGACCCGCTGGGCGTCGCCCGCCGGCTCAACCGTCGCGGACAGCTCCGCCGCCGGCCACTCGACCTCCCGGTCGGTGGCGAAGAACCACAGCGCCCGCTCGGCAGTCTCCCCCGCCTCCGCGACCAGCAGCTCCCGCCGGGCCTCGTCCGGCCGTGCCAGCTCCGCGGGCAGCGGCAGCACCACCGAGGAGTACGCGGGGACGTCGAGGTCGACCGAGGTCTTCGCCCTCGGCTCCCCGGTGAGGGTGAGCCGGGTGACGGTGGCCGCGGCGTGCCACGCCTCGCCGGTCTCGTTCACGGCCACCAGCGCGAGTCCGCCGTCCCGCGGCTGCACGGTGAGCAGCCGGTCGGCGTAGGCGCGGCGGAGCGCGTACCAGAGGGGTTTGCGCCGGCCGTCGCCGTCGACGGCCGACCAGGAGGTCACCGGCCAGCAGTCGTTGAGCTGCCACACGATGGCGCCCATGCAGACGGGCCGGTGCGAGCGGAAGTGCTCGACGCCGAGCTGGATGGCCCGGGCCTGGTTGAGCTGGGTGAGGTAGTGCCAGTCGTCGAAGTCGGCGGGCGCGGGCAGGTGGGCGTCGAGGCCGCGCCGGAGTTTCCGGTCCCCGTCGGCGGCCTTCTGGTGGTGCGCCATGCCGGGCGAGTCGGGGGCGAGCGGCTCGTCGGAGAGGGCCCGGCGCAGCGTCGCGTACGCGGGGGGCGCCTGGTAGCCGAACTCGGCGACGAAGCGGGGCACGTACTCCCGGTACTTCGTGTAGTCGTCGGTGTTCCACACGTCCCAGATGTGCGTGGTGCCGTGCGCCGGGTCGTTGGGGTGCAGGTCCTCGCTGCCCGACCAGGGGCTGCCGGGCCAGTACGGCCGGGTCGGGTCCAGCTCGGCGACGACGGCGGGCAGCAGGTCCAGGTAGTAGCCGCGCCCCCAGGTGCGGCCGGCCAGGGGTTCCTGCCAGTCCCAGTCGTGCCAGCCCCAGATGTTCTCGTTGTTGCCGGTCCAGAGCACCAGCGACGGATGGCTCGCGAGCCGGGTGACCTGCTCCCGCGCCTCCGCCTCGACCTCGGTGCGGAACGGCTCCTCCTCGGGGTAGGCGGCGCACGCGAAGAGGAAGTCCTGCTGCACCAGCAGCCCCAGTTCGTCGGCCAGCTCGTAGAAGTCCTCCGACTCGTAGCGGCCGCCGCCCCAGACGCGCAGCAGGTTGACGTTTGCGCCGACGGCCTGCCCGAAGCGCTCGGCGAGGCGGGCCCGGGTGACCCGGTTGGGGAAGGCGTCGTCGGGGATCCAGTTCACCCCCTTCACGAAGACCGGCACCCCGTTGACGTGCAGGGTGAACGCGGAGCCGTGCGCGTCGGGGGCGGTGTCCAGGCGTACCCAGCGGAAGCCGATCCGGCGGGACCAGGCGTCCAGCGGCCGGCCGTCGGCGGCGCGGAGGGTCACGTCGAGGTCGTGCAGCGGCTGGTCGCCGTACCCGACGGGCCACCAGAGCGCCGGGTCGCGGACGGTGAGGGTGGCGACGGCGCGGTGTTCCCCGGGCGGGACGGTGACCTCGACGGCGGCGCCCGCCACGGTGGCGTGGACGGTGAGCGGCTCGTCCCGCGTCCGCTCGACCTCGACGTGCAGCTCGACCCGGCCGGCGCCGCCCTCGACGGTGACCAGTGGCCGGACGGTCGCCAGCCGGGCGACCGACCAGCCGTGCAGGCCGATCTCCTGCCAGATGCCGGCGGTGACCACGGTCGGTCCCCAGTCCCAGCCGAAGTTGCAGGCGGTCTTGCGGATGAAGTGGAACGGCTCCGGGTACGCGTTCGGCCGGTCGCCGAGCCGGTCCCGGTGCGCCTCGGCGTAGCGGTACGGCGAGGCGAAGCGCACGTTGAGGGCGTTGGCGCCCGGCCGGAGCAGCGGGCCGACCGGGAACCGGTGGCCGCGGTGCTGGTTCTCGGTGCGGCCGACCTCGGTGCCGTTGAGGGTGATCGTGGCGACCGTGTCCAGGCCGGCGCAGACCAGGTCGACCCGCTCGTCGTCGCCGGGCCGCCAGTCGACGGTGGTCTCGTAGACCCAGTCGGTGCGGCCGATCCAGCGGAGGCGGTTCTCGTTGTCGTCGAGGTACGGGTCGGGGATGAGGCCGGCCGCCAGCAGGTCGGTGTGCACCTCTCCGGGGACGGTCGCCGGCACCGCCTGCCCGGCGAGCTCCGGCGGCACCTGCGGACCGGGCACGGCCCGCAGCACCCAACCCTCGTGCAGCGTCTGACGGCTCACGACTTCACCGCGCCTTCCATGATTCCGCGGACGATCTGGCGTCCACCGATGAACAGCATGACGAGCAGGGGCACGGTGGCGATGAACGCCCCGGCCAGCACCCGCCGGTAGATCACGTAGTTGCCGCTGGCCAGGTCGGAGACCGCGACCATCGAGGTCGGGAAGTCGGTGCCGCTCAGCGTGATGAGCGGCCACTGGAAGTCGTTCCAGGTGGCCACGAAGGTGAGCAGCCCGAGCACGGCCAGGGCCGGGCGGATCGCCGGCAGCACGATGCTGGCGTACACCCGCATGGTCGTGGCGCCGTCCATCCGGGCCGACTCGACCAGCTCGTCGGGGACCGTGTTGACGATGAACTGCCGCATGTAGAACACGCCGAACGCGGTGACCAGCCCGGGGGCGATGACCGCGAGAAGGGTGCCGTTCCAGCCGAGCTTGCCCATCACGATGTAGAGCGCCACGATGCCGAGCTGGTTGGGCACGGTCAGGGTGAGCACCACGAAGAGCATCAGGGCGTTGCTGCCCTTGAAGCGCAGCTTGGCGAAGGCGAACCCGGCCAGCGAGCAGAAGAACAGCACCGAGGCGGTCACCACGGTGGCGACGATGACGCTGTTGACGAGCGAGGCGGCGAAGTAGACGTCCTGGAGGGAGAAGACCTCGTCGACGTTGGTCAGGAACCGGTCGCCGGGGACGATCGCCGGCGGCAGCTTCGCGAGCGCCTCGTCGTCGCTGGTCGCGATGACGAACATCCAGTAGAGCGGGAACGCGGCGAAGAGCATGGTCAGCGCGAGGAACAGGTAGGTCCACAGCCCCGCCTGGGTCTCCTGCGGGGCCCGGCCCATCAGCCGCGGCTTCCGGCGCGCCGGTGCGACGCTTGTCATTTGCGCCCTCCGGACAGTCGGTTCGTCACCACGTAGTTGACGCCGGCGACGATGAGGATGATCAGGAAGAGGGCCCACGACATGGCCGCGGCGTAACCGAGGTTGAGGTCCTTCCAGCCGACCTTGTAGATGAGCTGGGCGATGGTCTGCCACTCGCCGTTCGGCCCGCCGGTGGCGGCCTGGGCGTTCGGGTCGAAGAGCATGGGCTCGGTGAAGAGCTGGAGGCCACCGATGGTGGAGAGGATGACGGTGAAGAGCACCACGGGCTGGATCATCGGCACGGTGATCCGCCAGAGCTGCTTCCACGGCCCGGCGCCGTCGATGGCCGCCGCCTCGTAGACGTCGCGCGGGATGGACTGCATGGCGGCCAGGTAGAGCAGGGCGTTGTAGCCGATCCACTTCCAGTTGACCATCGTGGCGATGGCGACCCAGGCGTGCAGCTTGTCGGCCCGCCAGTCGATCGGGTCGTCCGGGCCGCCGAGGCCGAACAGGCCGAGCACCCAGTTGGCCATGCCGAAGTCGCGGGAGAAGAAGACGCTGAACACCATGGTCGAGGCGACGATCGGGGTCACGTACGGCAGCAGCACCCCCACCCGCCACCAGGTCTGCGCCCGCAGCTTCCGGTTGAGCAGCGAGGCGACCACGAGCGCGAGCAGCAGCTGGGGCACCGAGGAGAGCAGGAAGATGCCGAAGGTGTTGTAGAGGGCGTTCCAGAAGTCCTCGTCGCCGACCAGCCGGCTGAAGTTCTCGACCCCCGCCCAGTAGGGCAGCGTCGGGTCGTCGAGCCGGTAGTTGCGCAGCGAGACCACCGCGTTGAACAGCAGCGGGAAGAGCCCGAACACGATGAAGAGCAGGAAGAACGGCGCGATCAGCAGGTACGGCATGTAGCGCATGTCGAAGCGGTACAGCCGGTTGCGCCAGGTCAGCCGCCGGTCGTCGCCCCCGGAGCGGCCGCGCTCCGGCGCGGCTCGGCGGCTCGACGGCGCGGGCGCGGCACGGGTGGTGGACATCGGATCACTCCAGGGCCGAGGTGGGTGAGGCGGTGTGGCGGTGACGGGGCCCGCCGTGGCCGGCCCCGTCACCGGCGTCCGTCAGGACTTGGCGGCCTTGTCGGCCTCCTTGACCGCCTCGGCCCAGGCGGCGTCCGGCTTCAGGCTCTTGTTCTCGACCCGCCGGATCACGTTCTCCACGGCGACCCGGGTCGGGCCGTTCTTCTTGCCCAGGTACTGCGGGGTGAGGCCCTGCGCCATCTTGGGGAAGATCTGGCCGACCGGGGCGTTGTTGAAGAACGGGTTCTTGAAGTCGGCGATGGCCGGATCGGCGTAGAGCGCCGGCTGCGAGGGCAGGTTGCCGACCTTCTTGAAGATCTCAATCTGCTGCTCGGGCGCGACCAGCCACTCCAGCAGCTTGTACGCCTCGTCGACGTGCTTGCCCTGCTTGGGGATGGTCAGGAACGAGCCGCCCCAGTTGCCGCCGCCACCGGGGACCGCGGCGATGTCCCACTTGCCCTGGGTGCCGGGGGCGGTGTCCTTGATGTGGCCGAGCATCCAC
This sequence comes from Micromonospora sp. NPDC048907, assembly GCF_055586885.1. Taxonomy (NCBI): domain Bacteria; kingdom Bacillati; phylum Actinomycetota; class Actinomycetes; order Micromonosporales; family Micromonosporaceae; genus Micromonospora; species Micromonospora sp. NPDC048907. The sequence continues at coordinate 107,957 of NZ_JBVJHI010000006.1, read as the reverse complement.
GCCGGGCAGGCGAGCACGGCGAAGGCGCCGCTGGTGAAGCCCTTGTCCCAGTCGGCCTGGAAGCTGACCAGGTTGGCCGACAGCCCGGCCTGGACGGCCCTGACGGTGTAGTCGAAGGCGACCTTCGGGCCGCCGTCCATCTGGAGCTGCTCCTGGTCGGTGTAGAAGCCGACCTGCTGCTGGCCGAGGATCGGGTTGAACAGGTTGGTGCCGGCGTCGATGAACTTCTTGTGGGTCTTCGCGGTGTACTGCTGCCCGACCTCCAGGAACCTGTCCCAGTCGGGCCAGAGCGCGGAGACCTGGTCCCGGTCGGTGGGCAGGCCGGCGGCCTTGAACAGGTCGGTGCGGTAGCACATGGCCAGGCCGCCGACGTCGGTGCCGAGGCCGATCTGGGTCTTGCCGTCGGCGGAGAGCGACTGCTTCCACTTCCAGGGCAGGTACTTGCTCTCGTACGACCCGGCGCCCTTGTCCAGCAGGTTGACGAACTTGTCGGACTGGCTGCGGAACTGGACCATGAAGCCCTCGTCGATCGCCGCGATGTCGGGCGCGCCGTTGCCGGCGACGAGCTTCTTCTGCAGGTCCTCGTGCTGCGCGTTGTACTCGCCGGAGTTCAGCTGGATCTTGACGTTCGGGTGGTCGGCCTCGTACTTCGCCTTGAGGTCCTGGAGGCCGAAGTCGCCCCAGAAATTGATCTTCAGGGTGACCTGGCCGTCGGCGGCGTCCGAGCCACCGGTGGTGCTCTTGCCGCTGCAGGCCGCGACCATGACCAGGCTGACGGCACCCACGGTGGCCGCCCGGGCCCAGTGCGTCCAGGACCGTTTCATGTCATCCTCCGCGCCGAATATGGGAACGCTCCCGAGATCGAGAGACGTTGACTGAACCGGATAAGTGAGGACACCGTACGGGCGGCCTCCTGGGCTGTCAACGGCCGGTTACGAGCGGGACCGCCCGGTAACCTGATCGACGCAGCCCGCAGGGGTTTCGCGCCCTGTGGCAACCGGACCCGGGACGGGCGAGGCCCAACGGGATCGGCTGCTTAACCGAACAAGCGGTGGGCCGGCGTGCCGCGCCGGCCACGCCGTGAGCCGGTGCAGTAGCGTGACAAACCGCCGGTCACCCCCGGCGGAAACGGGCCCGCGAGGGCCGGACCAGTGGAGGAGCGCGCCGGTGAAGCGGCCGACCATCGCCGATGTCGCCCGGCGGGCCGGGGTCTCCAAGGGCGCGGTGTCGTACGCGCTGAACGGCCAGCCCGGCGTGTCCGAGGCGACCCGGCAGCGGATCCTGGCGATCGCCGCCGAGATCGGGTTCAGCCCGAGCAGCGCCGCCCGGGCGCTCTCCGGCGCCACCGCAAAGGCCGTCGGCCTGGCCCTGTGCCGCCCCGCCCGGATACTGGGCATCGAGCCCTTCTTCATGGAGCTGATCAGCGGCGTGGAGGCCGAACTGTCGGCCCGCTCGTACGCGCTGACCCTCCAGGTGGTCGCCGACCAGGACGCCGAGATCGCCGTCTACCGCCGGTGGTGGGCCGAGCGCCGGGTGGACGGCGTCTTCCTGTGCGACCTGCGCACCGACGACCGGCGGGTGCCGGCGCTGGAGGAGTTGCAACTGCCGGCCGTCGTCATCGGCGGCCCCGGCCACACCGGCAGCCTGGCCAGCGTCTGGTCCGACGACGCGGCGGCCCTGGTCGAGACGGTGGAGTACCTGGTCGCGCTCGGGCACCGGCGGATCGCCCGGGTGGGCGGGCTCCCCTCGCTGCTGCACACCGAGATCCGCACCGACGCGTTCACCGAGGTGTGCCGGCGGCTCGGGCTGGACGAGGCCACGACGGTCTGGTCCGACTACACCGGCGAGGAGGGCGCGCGGGCCACCCGGCGCCTGCTCAGCTCCGCCGCCCGGCCCACCGCGGTGATCTACGACAACGACGTGATGGCGATCGCCGGGCTGTCCGTGGCCCAGGAGATGGGGCTGGCCGTCCCCGGCGACCTGTCCATCGTGGCCTGGGACGACTCCCCGCTCTGCCAGCTCGTGCACCCGCCGCTGACCGCGCTGGGCCGGGACATCCCCGCGTACGGGGCGCACGCCGCGCGGCAGCTCCTGGCCGTGATCGCCGGCGAGCCGGTGACCGGGCTCCAGGACGAGACCGCCCACCTCACCCCGCGCGGCAGCACCGCACCCCCGCGCCCCCGATGAACCGGTTCAGCGATCCGGCTGGACGGCCAGGTCAGCGGGACGTCGAGGGGAACTCCTCGAACCACGCCTCCACCCGCTCGGCGGGGGCCGGGCGGGCCAGCGCGAAGCCCTGCCCGTAACGGCAGCCGGCCCGGCGCGCCCCGGCCACCTGGGCGTCGGACTCCAGCCCCTCCACCACCACCTCCAGGCCGAGCCGGTCGCCCAGGTTGGCCACCACGTCGATGAGTGGGCGCTGCCCGTCCGCGCCCGGCCCGACCAGGTGCGGGCCCACCTTCAGCAGGTCGATCGGCAGCCGGCGGAGCTGGGCGAGCGAGGCGTGCTCGGCGCGGAAGTCGTCCAGCGCGGTGCGGACGCCGAGCGAGCGGAGACCGGCGAGCCGGGCCACCACGGTCGACAGCTCGCGGGCCACGGCCGGCTCGGCGACCTCCACCACCAGGCGCTCCGGCGGCACGTCGTACGCGGCCAGGGCCGTCGCCGTGCGGGCCACGAAGTCGGGGGCGGCCAGCTCGCGGGGCGTGACGTTGACCGCCATCCACAGCTCCCGGCCCCCCTCCGACCAGTCGGCGAGCTGCCGGCAGGCCCGGTCCAGCACCCACCGCCCGACCTCGCCGAGCAGGTCGAGGTCGGCCGCGACGGGCAGCAGCTCCGCCGGCAGCACCGTGCCCAGCGCGGGGCTGCGCCAGCGCAGCAGCGCCTCGGTGCCCACCGGTTGCCGGTCGGCCAGCGCCAGCACCGGCTGGTAGACCAGGTCCAGCTCGCCCCGGGCGACCGCGCCCGGCAGCTCCCGCTCCAGGTCCAGCCGGCGGACCAGCTGCTCCTCCAGGTACGCGTCGTACCACTCGACCCGGTCGCGGCCGAGCTGCACGGCGCGCCGCCGGGCCAGGTCGGCCTGGCGCAGCACGTCCCCCGGGTCGCCGCCGGTGGTCTCGGCCAGCCCGATGCTGGCCCGGAGCCGGCTCGTCCCGCCGGGCCGCGGGCACGGCTCGGCGAGCGCGGCCAGCAGGCGGATGCCCAGCGCGTACGCGGGCACCGGCCCGAGGTCGGTGAGCACGGCGAACTCGGTGTCGGTGAGCCGGGCCACCAGGTCGTTGGGGCCCGCGCCGGACCGGAGCCGGTGGACGACCTCGGCCAGCACCGGCCCGTCGGGCACCGCCATCCCGTCGCCGTGCAGGTCGACCACGAGCAGCGCGCCGCCGGTGCGCCGGGCGAGGACGCGGACCAGCTCGCCCCGGTCGGCCGGTGGAGCGTCGGCCGGCCACTCACCGTCGCCCGCCAGGAGCCGCAGGCGCGCCTCGCTCGCGGCCAGCCGCTCGGCCCGGCGCCGGTGATCGGCGGCGGCGAGCACCTCCCGCACCACCATCGGCGGGATGACGGACAGGCCCAGGGCGATCTCCGGGGCGGTGAACTGCCCCACCGTCCACAGGTGGTGGCCGGCGGCCAGCGCCGCGATGCCGGCCGGCGCCGTCAGCCCGGGCCAGGCGGCCGGCGCGACGCCGGTGCGGGGCCGCTCCCCGGCCGCGGTACGCCGGGCGCCGGCAGCGGTCAGCAGCGCGCCGGCCAGCAGCGGCGGCGCGACGGCCAGCAGGGCCCCGTCCGGGGCGGTGCAGGCGAGCAGGACCACGAGCAGGGCCAGCCCGCCCAGCGTGGCGGCCGCCCCGGCGTGGCAGAGGGCCGCACCCGGTCGCCGGCGCCGCTCGGCGACCGCGGCCACCAGCAGCACGGCCAGCGCCAGTGCGCCACCGACGCTGGCCGCGCGCGCGGCCGGCGGCACCGGGCCGGCCGGCAGCAGCACCCAGCCGGCGAAGACCAGGCTGACACCGAGGCCCATCACGTCCACGCCACGGTTCAGCCGTTCCGCGCCGGAGAGCCGCGAGCGGCCGGGCAGCCGGAGCAGGGCGACGGCGTACAGCGGGGTGGTGAACGCCAGGCCGGTCAGGGCGACCGGCAGCCGGTGCGCGGGATCGCTCAGCGGCAGCACCGCCACGGTGAGCCCGGCGGCCAGCACGGCGACGTCGAGGATCCCGGCGACCCGGCGGGACAGCGCCACCCGGCGGGCCCGCCGCCCGGTCGGCCGGGCGGCGGCCGGCTCGGGCGGGTCCGGCGGCGCGGTGGCGCCGGACCGTTCGGCGGGCGGGGCGGCGGCCGGCGGCCCGGGTGGGGCGCCGGCCAGCCAGGCGAGCCGGACGCAGGCCAGGGCGGAGCCACCGGCCACGGCCAGCGCCACGGCGGCGGGGCCGGGGACCAGGCCGGCGGCGCCGGCGAGGACGAACAGCGCGCCGGCGAGCGACACGACGAGATCGGACAGCGGTGGCCGCCGGCGGGGACCGGCGGCGGGGCGGGTGACGGGCACGGCGGTCGCCTTCGTGAGGGGGCACGGGGCGGTGCGGTTGCGGTACGACGTGCGGGGTCAACGGGCGGATGCGGCTGCGACCGGCACCGGACGGGGAACCGGGTGCGGCCACGCCCATAAACGATCCCGGACGCCCAGGGTTACGCGACACAACACGTGACGCCCGTCACACCGAGGGTCCGGCCGCTGCCGCCGCCCGCGGGGATGGCCGCCGGCCCGAGGTGGGATCATCGGGAGGTGAGCCGCGCCGACACCGTCCGTTTCCGCTACAACCAGGCGATCCTGGTCGCCGCGCTCGTCGCGTTCATCGGCGCGCTGCCGGTCGCCACCGCGCGCTGGTGGCTGCTCTGGGTGCTGCTGATCCCGCTCGCCGTCGGCGTCTGGGCGTGGCGGGCCGGCACCGACGCGGACGCCCGCGAGCTGCGACTGCGAGCCCTCGTCGGCCAGCGGCGGGTGCCCTGGACGCGGGTCGCCGAGCTGGCCACCGACCCGCGCGGCCGGGCGGTCGCCCGGCTCGACGACGGCGAGACGCTGGTGCTCCCCGCCGTCCGCGCCGCCGACCTGCCCCGGCTCATCTCCGCCACCGGGCAGGCACTGCCCGAGTCCGCCGCCTGACCCGTCAGTAGCCGTCGACCACCCGGTTGGTCAGCGGCTCCCCGGCGGCGAACCGGCGCACCTGCTCCCCCACCAGCCGGTACGCCCGCGGCAGCAGGCCGCGGACCGAGCCGGCCACGTGCGGGGTGAGCAGCACGTTGGGCAGGTCCCACAGGGGATGACCGGCCGGCAGCGGCTCCGGGTCGGTCACGTCCAGCGCGGCCCGCAGCCGCCCCGACGCCAGCTCGGCGACCAGCGCGGAGGTGCGGGCCACCGGGCCGCGGGCGGCGTTGACCAGCAGCGCCCCGTCGGGCATCGCGGCCAGGAACTTCTCGTCGACCAGCCCCCGGGTCTGCTCGGTCAACGGCACCAGCAGGACCACCACGTCGGCCTCGGGCAGCAGGGCCGGCAGCTCGTCGACGCCGTGCACCCCCTCGGCCGGGCGGGGCGTCCGGGCGACCAGGGTGAAGCTCACCTCGAACGGGGCCAGCCGGGCGTGGACCGCCGAGCCGATCGAGCCCGCGCCGACGATCAGCACCCGCTTGCCGGCCAGCTCGTCGGTCGGGGCCACCTCGTCGTACGCCCACTCGCGGCGGGCCTGGGCGCGGGCCAGCGGCCCGAAGCCGCGCAGCGCGGAGAGGATCGCGGCGACCACCCACTCGGCGGTGGCCGAGTCGTGGACGCCGCGTGCGTCGCAGAGCGTCACGCCCTCGGGAATCCGCCCCACCCAGGCGTCCGCCCCGGCGGAGAGGAGCTGCACCACCTTCAGGTCGGGCAGCTCGGCAAGGAGCGCGCCGGCGTCCGGGCCGGCGAGGAAGGGCGGCACCCAGAACCGCACGCCGCTCGGGGACGACGGCGGCCGGGCCGGGTCCTCCAGCACCTCCACGGTGACACCCTCGGGCAGCTCGCCGAGGAGGCGCCGGCCGGCCGGGTGCGGAATCCATACCTTCACGACCGCCGACGATAGCCGCCCCGGACGGCGCGGGCGGCGCGGCCCGTGACGACCGCCGCTTGCCGGGGTTGACGGTCGCCCTCGGGAGGTATAACCGTGCGGAGCGCCGGCCGGCGTTCCCGACTCCGGAGACAGGTGGCGATGAGCGAGGACACTTCGGGGCGCCCGGCCGTGCCGCTTCCGACGCTGGCCGAACCCGGGCGGCTGCGGTCCCTCGCGGAGACCCGCCTCGGCGCGGCGCCCGACGAGGCGTTCGACCGGTTCGCCCGGCTGGTCGCCGACCTGCTCGACGTGCCGGTGGCGCTGGTCTCGCTGGTCACCGCCGACCGCCAGATCCTCCCCGGCGCGACCGGCCTGCCCGAGCCGTGGGCCGCCCGGCGGGAGACGCCGCTGAGCCATTCGTTCTGCCAGCACGTGGTCGAGATCGAGGCGCCCATGGTGCTGCCCGACGCCCGGCTCCACCCCCGGGTGCGCGGGAACCTGGCCGTCGAGGACCTCGGCGTCGTCGCGTACGCCGGGATGCCGCTGACCGATCTGGACGGCCGGGTGCTGGGCTCGCTGTGCGCCGTCGACAGCAAGCCCCGGGCCTGGACCGCCGAGCAGCTGCGCACCCTCGCCGACCTGGCCGCCGCCTGCTCCTCCGAGCTGCGCCTGCGGATCGCCCTGCGCAGCACCGAGCAGGCCCGGCGCCGCGCCGAGGAGGCGCACGACCGGCTCGCCATGCTGGCCGGGATGAGCGAGACGCTGGGCGGCACGCTCGACGTGGCCACGGCGGTCGACCGGCTCGGGCGCGCCATGGTCCCGCTGTTCGCCGACTGGTGCCTGATCACCCTCACCGACCCGGCGGGCCGGCCGCGCAGCGTCTCCGGCGCACACCGGGACCCGGACCGCGCCGCCGACCTGGCCCGGTTCGCCGAACTGCTGGCCACCGGCCTCGGCCCGGACTCGGTCATCCGGTCGGTGCTGCGGACCGGGCGCCCGGTCATCCGCGGCACGGCCACCCTGGCCGAGATCGGGCGGGGCACCACCGACGCGGACCTGGTGCCGCTCGCCGAGCGGCTGGGCTTCGGCTCCCACCTCAGTGTGCCGATCACCGCCGCCGGTGACCGGGTCATCGGCGCCGTCACGCTTGTCAACGGGCCGTCCCGGCGCGGGTTCGACGGGAGCGACCTGCGGACCGCGCTGGACATCGGCCGCCGGGCCAGCCAGGCCGTGGGCAACAGCCGGCTCTACGGCGAGCAGCGGCACGTCGCCGAGGTGTTGCAGCACAGCATGCTGCCCACCCTGCCCGTGGTGCCCGCCGTGGAGCTGGCCGCCCGCTACCAGCCGGCGGCGGACCGGGTGGAGGTGGGCGGCGACTGGTACGACGCCTTCGTGCAGCCCGACGGCGACCTCGTCGCCGGGATCGGGGATGTCGCCGGGCACGACATCGAGGCCGCGGCGACCATGGGGCAGCTGCGCAACCTGGTGCGCGGCGACGCGTACGGGCGGGACGACCCGGTCGACGAGCTGATGACCCACCTCGACCGGGCGATCCAGGGGCTGCCCGTCCCGACCGTGGCCTCCGCCGTGCTGGCCCGGATCCGCCCGGCCGCGCCCGGGCTCCGGGTCTCCTGGTGCAACGCGGGCCACCCGCCGCCGCTGCTGGTCCCCGCCCACGGCCCGGTGCGGGTGCTGGACGGGATCCGGGGACCGCTGCTCGGCCTGGCCCACCCGCCCCGGCGCGGGCGCCGCGAGCTGACCCTCGCCCCCGGTGACACCCTGCTGCTGCACACCGACGGGCTGATCGAACGCCGGGACCGGCCGATCGACGAGGGGCAGGCCGAGCTGATCACGCAGCTCGCCGGCGCCGCCGGGCTGCCCCTCGCGGTCCTCTGCGACAAGCTGCTCGCCGCCGCCCAAAGCCGGGAGGACGACGTCGCGCTGCTCGCCCTGCGCGCCCGTTGAGCCGCGGCTCGGTTCGTCGGGCCCGGTTCGCCACCCGGCCCGGCTAGGCTGGGCCAGGTGAGGCCGCGTCCCCCGTACCCCCGCGCCGGCCGCCTCCGGGCGGCGCTGGCGGCGTCCTGCGCGACCCTGCTGCTGGGCACCGCCGGTTGCGCCTTCGGCGACCCCGATCCCGACCCGGCCGGCGAGCCGCCCAACCTCCCCTCGCCGTCCACCTCGGCCAGTCCCGGCGGCGCCGGCCAGCAGGTGGTGGCCACGGTGCTGGCGAAGGGGCTGGCGGTGCCCTGGGGCATCGCCTTCCTGCCCGACGGCGCCGCGCTGGTCACCGAACGGGACAGCGGGCGGATCCTGCAGGTCGGCCCGGATTCGGGGCCGGAGGGGATGACCGTCCGGGTGGTGCAGACCGTGCCGGACGTGGCGGCCGCCGGCGAGGGCGGGCTGCTCGGCATCGCGGTCTCCCCCGCGTACGCCCGCGACCGCACGGTCTTCGTCTACTACACCAGCGCCGAGGACAACCGGATCGCGAAGCTGGAGCTGGGCCGGCCGCCGACGCCGATCGTCACCGGCATCCCGAAGGCCGGCAACCACAACGGCGGTGGGCTGGGCTTCGGCCCCGACGGCTTCCTCTACGCCAGTACCGGCGACGCCGGGCAGACCGCGCACGCGCAGGACCCGAAGAGCCTCGGCGGCAAGATCCTGCGGCTCACCCGGGACGGCAAGCCCGCCCCCGGCAACCCCACCGCCGGCTCCCCGGTCTGGTCGACCGGGCACCGCAACGTGCAGGGGTTCGCCTGGACACCGGACAAGCGGATGTACGCCGTGGAGTTCGGCCAGAACACCTGGGACGAGATCAACCAGATCAACAAGGGCGGCAACTACGGCTGGCCGCAGGTCGAGGGGCGCGGCGACGACCGGCGCTACGTCAACCCGATCGTGCAGTGGCGCACCGGCGACGCCTCCTGCTCCGGCCTGGCGGCCGTGCAGCGGCTGCTGATCACCGCCTGCCTGCGCGGTCAGCGGCTCTGGCTGGTCGAGCTGGCCGGCACCGGCACGGTCCTCGGCCAGCCGCGCGAGCTGCTCACCGGCCGGTACGGCCGGCTGCGCGCCGCCGCCGTGGCGCCGGACGGCTCGGTCTGGGTGAGCACCTCCAACCGGGACGGGCGGGGCAAGCCGGGCGGCGACGACGACCGGATCCTGCGACTGGTCTTCGCCGACGGCGGCGCCGGGCGCAGCTGATCCGCTTCCCCGGGTTTGCCAAGATCCTTCGACGGGCAGGTCAGAATCTCAGCATGGACGGCCAGGAGAACGAGCAGCACAGCGGCGGGGACGGGGCGACACCGGAGGACGGGCGCGCCCGCCGCCGGTGGCGTCCCGGCAGCGGTCTGCGCCGGCTCGGCGTCGTGCTGGCCGTGCTCGCGGTCACCTTCACGGGGGTGGTGGCCGGCACGTACGCGGGCGGGCACGTGGGCACCGACATCGGGCCGTTCCGCGCCCAGCTCAACCTCAGCCCGTCGCTGACCGGCGGCACCACCGTCGACATTCCGCCGCTGGGCGCGCTGCTGCTGGACAGCCACGACGGGCCGGCCTATCTGACCGTCGAGCTGGGCGCGCTCGACCAGCGGCGGACCGAGGCGCTGATCGACGACCCGGCCAGCATCAGCCGGGCCAGCCAGTCGGCGGTCGAGGACGTGCGGGCCGGGGTCATGCGGCTCGGCCTGAAGACCCTGGCCTCGGCGGTGCTGGCCACCCTGCTGCTGGCCGGACTGCTCTTCCGGGACGTGCGGCGCACCGCGTGGGCCGGCGGGCTGGCGCTGGTGGTCACCGCCGGCAGCCTCGGCCTGGCCGCCGCCACCATCCGGCCCCAGGCCATCGAGGAGCCGCGCTACGAGGGGCTGCTGGTCAACGCGCCGGCGATCGTCGGTGACGCGCGGCGGATCGCCAACGACTACACCAAGTACGCCGAGCAGCTGCAACGGTTGGTCGGCAACGTCAGCAAGCTCTACACGACGGTCTCCGCGCTGCCGGTGGTCCAGCCGTCGCCCGGCACCACGCGGGTGCTGCACGTCTCCGACATGCACCTCAATCCCACCGGCTGGCAGCTCATCCGCACGGTGGTGGAGCAGTTCGGCATCGACGTGGTGATCGACACCGGCGACATCACCGACTGGGGCAGCGAGCCCGAGGCGTCCTTCGTCGGCTCGATCGGCCTGCTCAAGAAGCCGTACGTCTACATCCGCGGCAACCACGACTCGGCGCGCACCGCCGCCGCCGTGGCCGCCCAGCCGAACGCCGTCGTGCTGAACAACTCCACGACCACCGTCGCCGGGCTGACCATCGCCGGCATCGGCGACCCGCGGTTCACCCCGGACAAGGAGACCTCGCCGGCCGGCAGCGGGCTCACCAACGTGGTCGCCGACCAGGTGATCGGGGCCGGCGAGCAGCTCGCCGCCACGGTGCGGAACTCGCCGAAGCCGGTGAACATCGCGCTGGTGCACGACCCGGCCTCGGCCGGCCCGCTCTCCGGCACCTGCCCGCTGGTGCTGGCCGGGCACACCCACGCCCGGCAGGTGTCGAAGCTGCCGCAGGTGCCGGACAAGCAGCCCACCCAGCTCTTCGTGGAGGGCTCCACGGGCGGCGCCGGGCTGCGCGGCCTGGAGGGCGAGAAGCCCACCCCGCTGTCGATGTCGGTGCTCTACTTCGACCAGCAGAAGCTGCTCCAGGCCTACGACGACATCACCGTGGGCGGCACCGGGCAGTCGCAGGTCAACCTGGAACGGCACATCATCCAGGACCCGACGAAGGGCGACCAGGTGCCGGTCACCCCGACCCCGACCCGGGGCGGGCCCGTCTCGCCCGCCCCGAACGGCAGCCCGACCGCGACGCCCAGCCCCACCGGCTGAGCCTCAGCGCAGCGACAGGGCGGCCAGCGCCGCGTTGACGATGCTGCCGGGCAGCAGGTCGTGGAGCTCGTACAGTTCGCCGACACTGCCGGACTGGCCGAACTCGTCCACCCCGAGCGGCACGGCCGGGGCGCCGAGCGCCGAACCGAGCCAGGCCATCGCGTGCGAGGCGGCGTCGTGCACGGTGACCACCGGCACCCGGTCGGCGAAGGCCGACCGCAGCGCGCCGGGCACGCTCGGCACGGTCGCGGTCCGCACGCCCTGGCGCAGGGTCCGCTGCCAGGCCCGGTAGAGCCGGTCCAGGCTGGTCACGTCGACCACGTGCGCCGCGACGCCCTCCTCCGCCAGCTCCGCGGCGGCCGCGAGGACCTCCGGCAGCACCGCGCCGGAGGCGGCGAGCTGCACGACCGGGGCGTCCGCCAGATGGGGGTACGCCTCGTGCGCGTCGACGAGCCGGTACGCGCCCGCCACCACCTGCCGGCGCAGCACCGCGTCGCCGATCCGCGCCCGGGCCGCCTCGAACGGCGCCTGGTCGACCGGGCGGGTGCTGAGGCGGAAGTAGTACGCGCCGTCCTCGGCCGGCGCGGCCGTGGCGGCCGGGGCCGCTCCCCCGGCGATCTGGCCGAGCGCGTCGCAGAGCAGCCAGTCGAGGCTGCCCGCGTACGCGGGCTCGCAGAAGGTGACGCCGGGCAGCTCCAGGCCCACCGAGGCGGTGATGGTCGACTGGTGGGCCCCACCCTCGGGGGCCAGGGTGATGCCGGACGGGGTGCCGGCCACCACGAACCGGGAGCCGGAGTAGGTGCCGTAGAGGAACGCGTCCAGGCCGCGCAGCACGAACGGGTCGTAGACCGTGCCGACCGGCAGCAGCGGCTGCCCGGACAGGTCCCACGACAGGCCGAGCTGGCCGAGGAGCAGGAACAGGTTCATCTCGGAGATGCCCAGCTCGATGTGCTGACCGGCCGGGGTCTCCGTCCAGCGCAGCATCCGGTCCTCGGTCCAGGAACGCTGCTCGGTGGGGGCGAACACCCCGGTCTTGTTGATGAACCCGGCCAGGTTGGTGGAGGTGGCCACGTCCGGCGCGGTGGTGACCAGGTAGGGCGCGACCTTCGGGTCGCGGGCCAGGTCGACGAGCACCCGGCCGAAGACCTCCTGGGTGGAGACGGGCTTGTTCACCCGTACCTTCGTGGTCTCCGGGACGGTGACCCCCAGCGCCCGCTCCCGCGGCGCGCGGGCCAGCGCCTCCCGGCGCTCGCCGGCCCGGATGCCGGCCGGGGACGCCGGGTCGAGCCGGTCCCACTCGGTGTCGCGGGTCAGGCCGTGCGCGGCGCGCAGCGCGTCGACCTGCTCGCTGGTGAGCAGCGCCGAGTGGTTGCGCGGGTTGCCGGCGATCGGCAGGCCCCAGCCCTTGACCGTGTAGGCGAAGACCACGCTGGGCCGGTCGGTGACCGCGTCGCACTGGGCGTACGCGTCGAGCATCGCCTGGAGGTCGTGCCCGCCCAGGTCGGTGACGAGCGGGCCCAGCTCGTCGTCGGGGATGTCGGCCACGAAGGCGGCCACCTCGGCCGGGGCGCCGTCCAGGAACTGCTTGCGCAGGGCCGGCCCGGCCAGCCCGAACAGCGACTGGTACTGCTCGTTGGGCATCAGGTCGATCCAGTCGCGCAGCGCCGCCCCGCCCGGCCGCGCGTACGCCTCGGCGAGCTTGCGGCCGTACTTGACCTCGACCACGTGCCAGCCGGCGGCCTCGAACTGGCCGCGCCACTGGTTGATCCGCACCCCGGGGACGACCCGGTCCAGCGACTGGCGGTTGAAGTCGACAAGCCACATCACGTTGCCCAGCCCGGTGGTGGCCGGGTCGGCGACGGCCTCCCAGATATTGCCCTCGTCCAGTTCGGCGTCGCCGATGAGGGCGATGAACCGGGAGTGCGGCCGCTCGCCGAAGTGCGCGTCGACGTAGCGGCGGGTGACCGCCGCGAACAGCGGCGCGGCCGCGCCCAGGCCGACCGAGCCGGTCGAGAAGTCCACCCCGTCCGGGTCCTTGGTCCGCGACGGGTACGACTGCAGCCCGCCGCGCGCCCGCAGCTTCGGCAGGTAGGACCGGTCCAGGTTGCCGAGCAGGTACTGGACGGCGTGGTAGACCGGCGAGGCGTGCGGCTTGACCGCGACCCGGTCCTCGGCGTCCAGGTGGGCGAACCAGAGCGCGGTCATGGCGGTGACCAGCGAGGCGCTGGACGCCTGGTGGCCGCCGACCTTCACGCCGTCGCCGGTGTCCCGGTCGTGGTTCGCCGCGTCCACGATGCGGGTGGCGAGCCAGAGCACCCGCCGCTGGATCTCGTCGAGGACGTCGAGGTCGTGCTGGTTCACGGTGACTCCATCCGGGCGTCGCCGTTGACGCCCACGCGCGAGGGGTGCGGGGTGGCCGCGTGTGCGGAACAGACCGGGGGCCGCCGCCGGGTCACGACGGCGGCCCTCGGGACGGGACTCAGCCCTGGACGCCGAGGCGCGCCAGGATCAGCTCGCGGACGGTCTTGGCGTCGGCCTGGCCGCGGGTGGTCTTCATGACCGCGCCGACCAGCGCGCCGGCCGCCGCGACCTTGCCGCTGCGGATCTTGTCGGCGATGCCCGGGTTGGCGGCGATCGCCTCGTCCACGGCGGCGGTGAGCGCGCCGGTGTCGGAGACCACCTCGAGGTTGCGGTTGGTCATGATCTCGGTCGGCGAGCCCTCGCCGGCCACCACGCCCTCCAGCACCGTACGGGCCAGCTTGTCGTTGAGCTTGCCGGCGTCGACCAGGCCCTGCAGCTCGGCGACCTGCACCGGGGTGGCCCCGACGTCGGCCAGCTCCACGCCGCTCTCGTTGGCCCGGCGGGACAGCTCGCCCAGCCACCACTTGCGGGCGCCGGCCGGGGTCGCCCCGGCGGCCACCGTCGCCTCGATCAGCTCGACCGCGCCGGCGTTGACCACCGACTGCATGTCCAGGTCGGACAGGCCCCAGTCCTGCTGGATCCGCTTGCGGCGCAGCCGCGGCAGCTCCGGCAGGGCCGCCTTCAGCTCGGCCACCCAGGCGGTGTCCGGCGCGAGCGGGACCAGGTCCGGCTCCGGGAAGTACCGGTAGTCGGTGGCGGTCTCCTTGGACCGGCCGGGGGTGGTGTCCCCGGTGTCCTCGTGGAAGTGCCGGGTCTCCTGGGTGATGCTGCCGCCGGCGTCGAGCACCGACGCCTGGCGCAGCATCTCCGAGCGGACCGCCCGCTCGACCGAACGCAGCGAGTTGACGTTCTTGGTCTCGGTGCGGGTGCCCCACTCCTCGCCCGGCCGGTTCAGCGACGTGTTGACGTCGCAGCGCAGCGAGCCCTCCTCCATCCGGACGTCGGAGACACCCAGCGAGCGGATCACGTCGCGCAGCTCGGTGACGTACGCCCGGGCCACCTCGGGAGCGAGCGCCCCCGTGCCGGGGATCGGCTTGGTGACGATCTCGACGAGGGGGATGCCGGCACGGTTGTAGTCGACGAGCGACTCGGTGGCGCCGTGGATCCGGCCGGTCGCCCCGCCGACGTGCAGCGTCTTGCCGGTGTCCTCCTCCAGGTGCACCCGCTCGATGCCGATCCGCACGGTCTCGCCGTTGACGTCGACGTCCAGGTAGCCGTCGACGCAGAGCGGCTCGTCGTACTGGCTGATCTGGAAGTTCTTCGGCATGTCCGGGTAGAAGTAGTTCTTCCGGGCGAACCGGCACCACTCGGCGATCGAGCAGTTCAGCGCCAGGCCGATCCGGATGGTCGCCTCGATGGCCGCCTTGTTGGCCACCGGCAGCGAGCCGGGCAGGCCCAGGCAGACCGGGCAGACCCGGGTGTTCGGCTCGCCGCCGAAGTCCGTCGGGCAGCCGCACCACATCTTGGTGTTCGTGCCCAGCTCGACGTGGGTCTCCAGGCCGATCACCGGTTCCCAGCGCGCCACGACCTCGTCGTACGCGGGCAGTGTCGTCGTCATCGGTGCTCCTGCCTCACAGTGCCGGTGGGGTGAAGGTGCCGACCGTGGACTCCAGCGCGGCGGCGATCCGGTACATCCGGTCGTCGGCCATCGTCGGGGCCATGATCTGGAAACCGACCGGAAGCCCCTCGGACAGGCCGCACGGCACCGAGATGGCCGGTCCGCCGTACAGGTTGGTCGGGATGGTGAACAGGTCGGCCAGGTACATCTGGTAGGGGTCGGCGGTGCGCGCCCCGATCGGGAAGGCCACGAACGGGGTGGTCGGCGAGATGAGCGCGTCCACCCCCTCGAAGGCGGCCGTGAAGTCCCGGGTGATCAGCGTCCGGACCTTCTGCGCCTGCCCGTAGTAGGCGTCGTAGTAGCCCGAGGACAGCGCGTAGGTGCCGATCATGATGCGCCGCTTGACCTCGGGGCCGAAGCCCGCCTCCCGGGTCAGCGACATGACCTCTTCGAGGGACCGGTTGCCGTCGTCGCCGACCCGCAGGCCGAACCGGACGCCGTCGAACCGGGCCAGGTTGGAGGAGCACTCGCTCGGCGCGATCAGGTAGTAGGCCGGCAGCGCGTACTTGAAGTGCGGGCACGAGACGTCGACGATTTCGGCGCCCAGCTTCGCCAGGGCCTCCACGGCCTCGCGGAACGCGGCCATCACACCCGGCTCGGCGCCCTCGCCGGTGAACTCGGTGACCACACCGAGCTTCACCCCGGTCAGGTCGCCGGACGCGCCGAGCCGCGCCGCGCCGACCACGTCCGGCACCGGGGCCGGGATCGACGTGGAGTCGCGCGGGTCGTGACCGCCGATCACCTGGTGCAGCAGCGCGGCGTCCAGCACGTTGCGCGCGCACGGGCCGGGGGTGTCCAGCGAGGAGGAGAACGCCACCAGGCCGTAACGGGAGGTGCCGCCGTAGGTGGGCTTCGCCCCGACGGTGCCGGTGACCGCGCCGGGCTGGCGGATCGAGCCGCCGGTGTCCGAGCCGATTGACAGCGGCGCCTCGTACGCGGCCAGCGCCGCGGCGCTGCCACCACCGGAGCCGCCGGGGATCCGCTCCAGGTCCCACGGGTTGCGGGTCGGACCGTACGCCGAGTATTCGGTGGAGGAGCCCATGGCGAACTCGTCCATGTTGGTCTTGCCGAGCATCACCGTGCCGGCGGCGCGCAGCCGCTCGACGATCGTCGAGTCGTACGGCGGGCGCCAGCCCTCCAGGATCTTCGAGCCCACCGTGGTCGGCACGCCCTTCGTGGTGAGCACGTCCTTCACGGCGACCGGCACGCCGGCCAGCGGCCCCAGTTCCTCGCCGGCGGCCCGGCGCTCGTCCACGCTCCGGGCGGCGGCCAGCGCCCCCTCGGTGTCGACGTGCAGGAAGGCGTGGACCTGCTCGTCGACCGCGGCGATCCGGTCCAGGTGGGCCCGCGTGACCTCCACGGCGGAGGTCTCGCCCGTCGCCACCAGGCCGGCGATCTCGGCGGCGGTGAGCCGGGTCAGGTCAGTCATGAAGCCACATCCTCGTCCAGGATCCGCGGGACGCGGAACCGCTGCTCCTCGGCGTCGGGCGCACCCGACAGCGCCTCCTGCGGGGTCAGGCACGGCGTCACCACGTCCTCGCGGAGGACGTTGGTCAGCGGCACCGAGTGGGACGTCGGCGGGATGTCCGCCGCGGCGACCTCGCCGACCTGGGCGACCGACTGGAGGATCACGTCCAGCTGGCCGGCGAAGGTGTCCAACTCCTCCTCGGTGACGGCGAGCCGCGACAGTCGCGCGAGATGCGCGACCTCCTCGCGGGAGATGGCGGCCATCGGGTGCCCCCTTCGTGGCTGTCCTGCTGCGTCTGCGGTGTGCCGGCCGCGCGCTCGCCGGGGACGATGACACGCGGTGACCGGAGCGAGTCTATTGCCCTCGGGTCGGGTCGACGCCTCCGACTCCCGGTGCCCGCCCGCCGGCCCGCCAGCCGGTGTGCCGTTCAACGGGCCGGGCCCGCCGGGCCGGTGTGCCGTTCAACGGGCCGGGCCCGCCGGCCGGTGTGCCGTTCAGCGGGCCGGGCGGCGTGGTCCCTCGCCGTCCGCCGTCACGGCCGGGTGGACCGGCCGGTACCGGGACAGCCAGGTGACCAGCTCCCCGGCCGGCATGGGCCGGGCGTAGAACCAGCCCTGCGCCACGTCGCAGCCGGCCGCGTGCAGCAGCCGCCAGGTGCGCTCGTCCTCGACGCCCTCGGCCACCACCCGCAGCCCGAGCGCCCCGGCCAGCTCGATCATCGAGCGGACGATCGCCGCGTCGTCGGCGTCGTCGGCCATCCCGAGCACGAACGACCGGTCCACCTTCACCTCGGACAGCGGCAGCCGGCGCAGGTGCTGCAGCGACGAGTAGCCGGTGCCGAAGTCGTCAAGCGCGATGCCGACCCCGATCCGGTGGAGCTGGGTGATGCTGGCCAGCACCCGCCGCGGGTCGGCCATCAGCGCGCCCTCGGTGATCTCCACCTGCAACCGGTCCGGCGGCACGCCGTACCGGGCCAGCCGGTCGGCGATCTGGTCGGCGATCTCGCCGGTGTGCAGGTCCCGGACGCTGACGTTGAGCGCGGCGCGCAGCGTGACGCCGGCGGCGGACCACTTGGCGACCTGCTCCACCACGTCGTCCACCACCCGGCGGGTGAGCAGCCGCATCACCGCGCTCTGTTCGGCGACCTGGATCAGCTCACCGGGGTCGACCATGCCCCGGCGCGGGTGCCGCCAGCGCAGCAGCGCCTCGACGCCGACCACCTCGCCGGTCGCGATGGCGATCTGCGGCTGGTAGTACATGGTGATCTCGCCCGGATCCCCGGCCGGGTCGTCGAGCCCGGCAGAACCGGTGCCGCGCTGCGCGGCCGCCCGGCTCGCGCCACCGCCGGCAACCCCGACCCGGCCGGCCAGGAGATCGGAAGCGCCGCCCTCCGGACGCGCGGCGGACACCGTCTCGGCGCGGCCACCGGGCACCGCCCCCGACTCGGCCACCGCCCCGGGCCGACCGCCGGGCACCGCCCCCGACTCGGCCACCGCCCCGGACTCGGCCACCGCGCCGGGCCGGGCCTCGGCCACCGCCCCGGGCCGGGCCTCGGCCACCGCGCCGGGCAGGTCGTCGGCGACCGCCCCGGCCCGGGCGTCGGGCACCGCCCCGGTGTCGCCGCCGTAGGCCGGGTGCAGCCGGTCGCCGTCGCCGGGCGACGGGGTCTCCGGCGGGGTCGCGCGGGTGGCCCGGCGGCGGATCGGGTCGGCGCCCGTGACGATCCGGTTGATCAACTCGTCGTCGTGCCGCACCTCCACCCGCTCGCGCCGCCGCAGCCGCCACCGCGCCGGCGGCTCCAGGTCCCGGCGCGGCGTCAGGCGCGCCCCGCCGGGGGACCCGGCCCGCGCCCCGCCGGCCCGCCCGCCGTTGCGGGGCAGGCCGTCGCCACGGGCCGGCCGGGCCGCCGGGGCGGACAGGCCGGGCGCCGGGGCGAGCGCCGCGCCGTCGCCGCCGCGGACGCCCGTCGGCTCCTCGGCCCGGACCGGCGGCCCGGACTCCAGCACCCGGCGCAGGTCGGCGAGGAGGCTCAACCGCTCGGCGGAGTTGTGGTCGGACTCGGGCGCGTAGACGGCCACGGTGTCGTTGCGGTGCTTCGCGTCGTACATGGCCACGTCGGCGTGGCGCATCAGGGTGGCGAAGTCCTCGCCGTGCTCCGGGAAGAGGGCGATGCCGATGGAACCGCCCACGTCCAGCGGCAGGCCGTCCAGCGGCACCGGCTCGGTGAGCGCGGCCACCACCCGGTCGGCCCGCTCGCGGGCCTGGTCGGTGCCGGTGAGGCCGGGTACGACGATGGCGAACTCGTCGCCGCCGAGCCGCGCCACCAGCTCCTCCCCGTCGGCCACCTCGATGAGGCGGGCGCTCACCTCGACCAGCAGCCGGTCACCCACCGCGTGCCCGAGCGCGTCGTTGACGTGCTTGAACCGGTCGAGGTCCAGCAGCAGCAGGGCCAGGTGGGCGTCCGGCTCGCCGCGGGCGGCCCGCTCGGCGTGCAGGTGCACCTGCTCGGCCACCTCGGTGAGCAGGGCCTTGCGGTTGGGCAGCCCGGTGAGTGGGTCGAGGTCGGCGAGCTGCTCCCGCTCGGCGGAGAGCCGGGCCATCCGGTAGACCGCGAACAGCGGCACCAGCACCAGCGGGATCAGCGCGGCGCTGGCCCGGGCGGCGGCCACCAGCACCGGGGCGAGCAGCAGGAGCGAGCCGGTGGAGAGCAGCTCGTAGGCCAGGCCCTGCCGGACGCTGGGCCACCAGCGGTCGCCGAACCGCAGCCGGATCGCGCAGCTGACCAGGCCGTAGTTGACGACGAACCAGGTGGCCGTGGCGCCACCCACCGCCGCCACGTCGGTCCAGTGCAGCCGGCCGTCGCCGAAGAGCTCGCCCGGGCCGAGCCGGCTGACGGCGTACGCGGCGCCCAGCGCGCACGCGTACTGGGCCCCGTTGAAGGCGGTGCGCCAGCCGGCGTAGCCGAGCCGCCAGCCGGAGACGGCCACCGCCACGGCCTGCACGGCGACGGCCGGGCCGAGCCCCCAGCCGAGGAGGATGGCGAACGTGAAGCAGGTCGACGGGAAGACCGCCGAGGTCTGCCGTCGGCCGGGCGGCACGAACGGGCGGGCGTCGCAGGCGACGGCGAGCGCCGCCATGGTCCAGAAGGCGGCCGGCAGGTGCGGCAGGTCGTCGGGAAGCGCGGCCAGCGGCCCGGCCGAGACGAGCAGGGCCAGGACGCCGACCACGGTGACGAAGCCGAAGAACGGCCCGGTCCGCCCGGGCGGGACGGAGTTTCGCGGGTCGCCGGTCTCCATCGCACCTCCCGGGGTCGGCCCTGGCACGCGCGGTCACGCGCCGTACGCCAATGAAACGCCCTCGGTGCCGATTTCCCCGACACGACAGTCACGAATCGGTCGTAGTCGTAATTAAGTTGGAATGCGCGGCAGAGCCGCCGGGAGCGGGTCAGCCCTCGACGCGGGCCACCTCGCGGGCCGCGTCCGGGCCGGACTCCAGCAGCACCCGGAAGCCCTCCTCGTCGAGGATCGGCAGCTTGAGGTCGGCGGCCTTGTCGGCCTTGGACCCGGGATTGTCGCCCACCACCACGAAGCCGGTCTTCTTGGAGACCGAACCGGTGACCTTGCCTCCCCGGCTCTGGATCGCCTCGGACGCCTGGTCGCGGCTGAACCCGGCCAGCGTGCCGGTGACCACCACGGTCACCCCTTCGAGCGGGCGCGGGCCCTCCTCGCCGGCCTCCTCGGCCATCCGCACGCCGGACTCGGCCCACTTGCGCACCACCTCGCGGTGCCAGTCGACGGCGAACCACTCCTTGATGCTGGCGGCGATGGTCGGGCCGACGCCGTCCACCGAGGACAGCTCCTCCTCGCCGGCCGCGTCGATCGCCTCGACCGAGCGGAAGTGCCGGGCGAGCGCCTGCGCCGCGGTCGGGCCGACGTGCCGGATGGAGAGCGCGACCAGCACCCGCCACAGCTCCCGCTCCTTGGCCACGGCCAGGTTGTCGAGCAGCTTGGTGGCGTTGCTGCCCAGCGTGCCGTCCTTGTTGACGAAGAACGGCGAGCGGGAGAGCTGCTCGGCGTCGAGCGCGAACAGGTCGCCCTCGTCCTGGATGATCCCGGCGTCGAGCAGCGCGGCGGCGCCCTTGTAGCCGAGCACCTCGATGTCGAAGGCGCCGCGGCCGGCCAGGTGGAAGACCCGTTCCCGGAGCTGCGCCGGGCAGCTGCGCGAGTTGGGGCAGCGGATGTCGACGTCGCCCTCCTTGGCCGGCGCGAGCGGTGTGCCGCAGGCCGGGCAGGCGGTGGGCATGACGAACGGGCGGGCGTCGGCCGGGCGGAGGTCGACCACCGGGCCGAGCACCTCGGGGATGACGTCGCCGGCCTTGCGCAGCACCACCGTGTCGCCGATGAGCACGCCCTTGCGCTCGACCTCGCGGGCGTTGTGCAGGGTGGCCAGGGCGACCGTGGAGCCGGCCACCCGGACCGGTTCGAGGACGGCGAACGGGGTGACCCGGCCGGTGCGCCCGACGTTGACGTCGATGTCGAGGAGCTTGGTGGTGACCTCCTCGGGCGGGTACTTGAAGGCGATGGCCCAGCGCGGCGCGCGGCTGGTCGAGCCGAGCCGCCCCTGGATGGAGACCGGGTCGACCTTGACCACCACGCCGTCGATCTCGTGCTCGACGTCGTGCCGGTGCTCGGCGTAGTAGGCGATGTATTCCGCCACCCCGGCCAGGTCGGGCACCACCCGCCAGCGGTCGCTGGTCGGCAGCCCCCACGCCCTGAGCGCCGCGTAGGACTCGGACTGCGCGGCCGGCTGGAAGCCCCGGCGGGCGCCGATGCCGTGCACCACCAGGCGCAGCGGGCGGGAGGCGGTGATCCGCGGGTCCTTCTGGCGCAGGCTGCCGGCGGCCGCGTTGCGCGGGTTGGCGAACGGCGCCTTGCCCTGCTCGACCAGGCCGGCGTTGAGGTCGGCGAAGGCGGCCACCGGGAAGTAGATCTCGCCGCGCACCTCGAGGAACTCCGGCACGTCGGGGAAGTCGTCGGACGGGGTCAGCCGGGCCGGCACGTCCCGGATGCTGCGCACGTTGGCGGTGACGTCCTCACCCGTGCGCCCGTCACCCCGGGTGGCGGCCCGGATCAGCCGCCCCTTCTCGTAGGTGAGGTTGATGGCCAGGCCGTCGACCTTCAGCTCGCACAGGTAGGGCACCGGGCCGCCGGCGTCCCGCTCGACCCGCTCGGCCCAGGCCGCCAGCTCCTCGTCGGCGAAGGCGTTGTCGAGCGAGAGCATCCGCTCGGCGTGGGTGACCGGGGTGAAGTCGGTGGAGAAGGTGCCGCCGACGCGCTGGGTCGGCGAGTCGGGGGTGCGCAGCGCCGGGTACTGCTCCTCCAGCGCCTCCAGCTCCCGCAGCTGCTTGTCGAACTCGGCGTCGGAGATGGTCGGCGCGTCCAGCACGTAGTAGCGGTACTGGTGCTCGGTGAGCTCCTGGCTCAGCGTGGCGTGCCGCTCCCGCGCCTCCGGGGTCGGCTCGGCGCCGGCCGCCGCCTCCTGCGCGGGGCTGACCGCCTGGGGAATCGCTTCTTCGGACACCCTGCCGCCTTCGGACACCGCTGTCGACCTCCCGTGATCGTGCTACCTCCGCACGGTATCGGGCGGGGCTGACAACCGCCGCCGGCAGACCGGTGCGTTCTCCGCCGATCATGAGGTTGGCGGCACCGAACCGGACATCCCACCCCGTCAACCTCATGATCGGCGGGGAGCGACCGGGTGCGGGCGGCTGGGAGGCGGTGGGTGGTCGGCGTGCGACTATCGCCGGGCGGTGGTGGCTTGCACGGTGAGAGGCGGGGGTACGCATGCGCGACGGGTTGCTCTGGGCCGCGGTGATCGTGGCCTGTGTCGCGGCCGGCTGGCTGTGGGGCGAGTGGCGCCGCCGGGCGGCGGACCGGTCCACCGAGGCCGCCCCGCGGGCGGGGCGCCGGAAGGGGCGGACCGGCGCGGCACCGCGGCCCCGGGTGGCCGGGCCGGGGCCGGCGACCGCACCCCGCCCCGGGGAGATCTGGTGGGCCGACGTGCCCTATGCCGACGGGACCGGCTCGAAGGTGCGTCCCTGCCTGGTGCTGCGGGTCGGCGGCCGGGACGCCGACGTCCTGAAGATCACCAGCCAGGATAAGTCGGGCCGGGACGACCATCTGCCGATCCCCACCCGGAGCTGGGACCCGGACGCCGACCACGACAGCTTCCTGGACATCAGCGAGCCCATCGCGCTGCCCCGCACGGCCTTCTCGAACCGGGCCGGCGCCTGCGACCCCGACCTCTGGCACGGCATCCGCCGCCTCCCCCACCTGACGCCCTGACCCGGCACCCCCACCCCCCACCACCCCCGACCACCGTCCGACCGGCCACGCCCAGACCTCGTCGATCATGAAGTTGTTGCGCCGGCCACCGGCGTGGCGTGGCAACAACTTCATGATCAACGCCGGCGGGGGCGGTGCGGGCCGGGTCAGTCCAGGGGGGTGGTGAGGGCGCGCAGTTGGTCGGCGTACTCGATGCGGGTGGACCACTCCGGGGGCCAGGCGTTCATGCCGTGTGCCGCGCCCACGAAGGCGCCGGCCAGGGCGGCGATGGAGTCCGAGTCACCGGCCGTGGTGGCGCCCCGGGCCAGCGCGCCGACCGGGTCGTCGGGGTGGCGCAGCGCGCAGAGCAGGGCCGTGGCCAGCGCCTCCTCGGCGATCCAGCCCTCACCGGTGAGCAGGCACGGGTCGCCGCCGTCGTCGGGGCGGGCCAGCGCCGCGTCGAGCCGGCCGAGCACCCGCAGGCAGTCGTCCCAGCCCCGGGCGATGAACTCCGCCGGCGTCGGGTCGCCCGAGCGCCGCCACAGGTCGCCGAGCCAGTCGTCCCGGTAGACCGTGCGCTGGGTCTGCGCCCGCTCGGTGAGCAGCCCGGGCAGGTCGGCCAGCGGGGCGCCGTCGCGGAGCAGCCGGACCGCGTACGCGGTCAGCTCGCTCGCCGCCAGGCCGGTCGGGTGGCCGTGGGTCAGGCCGGCCTGGAGCTGGGCCAACCCGGCCAGGGTGTCGAGGTCGACGTCGAGCAGCCCGACGGGAGTGACCCGCATGTTCGCTCCGCAGCCCTTCGAGCCGGCGACCGTCGCGTCCTGCCAGCGGGTCCCCCGGTCCAGCTCGGCGCAGGCGCGCAGGCAGGTCATGCCGGGCGCGCGGTTGTTGTCGGGGCTGACCGCCCAGTCGAGGAAGCGCCGGCGCAGCAACGGCTCCACCGCCTCCGCCGTGAGGGCCGGGGCGTCGTGCAGCGCCCACGCCACCGCGAGCGCCATCTGGGTGTCGTCGGTGACCAGCGCCGGGTCACCGGTCAGCTGGCGCGGGCCGGCCGGGCCGTAGCGGCGGACGATCTCGGCGACGGTGAGGAACTCGGTGGGCCTGCCCAGGGCGTCGCCGTAGGCGAGGCCGAAGAGCGAGCCGGACGCGCGGCGCGGGGCGGAGTCGATCACGGTGGTGATCATGCCCCGCCCGCGCAACCCGAGCAGGGCACGACCCGCGAGCCGAGCGAGCCGGGCACGGCACGCCCCTGCGAGCCAGGCACGGCACCCCCCTGCGAGCCAGGCACGCACGCCCCTGCGAGCCGGGCGCCACCCGGCCCGCGCAGGCCCGGCGTGATCAGTCCCAGCAGAGGCAGAACGGGTGGCCGGCCGGGTCGGCGTAGACCCGGAAGCCCTCCCCCTCGCCGGGCAGCCGGCGGGCGCCCAGGGCCAGCGCCGCCTTCTCGGCCACCTCGATGTCGTCGACGGTGACGTCGAGGTGGAACTGCTGCGGCCGCTCGGGGTCGGGCCAGGCCGGGGCACGCAGGTTGAGCGCCTTCTGGAAGGCGAGGCGGGGCTGGTGACCCGGTGGGCCACCGAGCACCACCCACTCGTCGCCGTCGGAGTTGTCCTCGATCAGCGGAAGGCCGAGCAGCTCCGCGTAGAAGCCGGCCAGCGCGCGCGGATCAGGGCAGTCGATCACCACGGAACGCAGCTGTCCAATCATGCCGGTCATCCTGCCCCCGCCGTACGACGGGAAACCTCACTCCTCGGCGAGCCGGCGGCCGGCGTCCCGGCAGGCGGCGAGGACCTCCCGCACGTACGCCGGGGTGGCCCCGGCCAGGCCGCAGGCGGGGGTGACCACCACCTGCTCGGCGAGCCGGCGGCGGGGGAAGCCGAGCTTGTCCCAGATCCGGCGTACCCGGTCGGCGACCTGGGCCGACGTGGGCGCGCGACCGGCCGGCGGCGGCAGCGCGGGAGCGGCGCCGGCCAGCAGGCCGAACCCGGCGTCGATGGCCTCGCCGAGCGGGTCCAGGTCGGTGACCAGGGCCAGGTCGAGAGCGACGCCGACGGCACCGGCGGTGCGGATCAGTTCCAGCGGCACGTCCGGCGCGCAGCAGTGCACGACGGTGGGCACGCCGGCCGCCTCGATCACACCGCGCAGCAGCGTGCGGGCCACCTCGGACTCGACGGCCCGGTGGGTGCCGAGGCCGCTCTCGGTGGGCACCCGGCCGGCCAGCACGGCGGGCAGCGACGGCTCGTCGAGCTGGAGGAGCACCGAGGCGTGGGGCAGCCGCCGGGCCAGCGCCGCCACGTGCCCGCGCAGCCCCTCGCCGAGCGAGCCGGCGAGGTCCCGGACCGCGCCGGGGTCGCGCAGCAGCCGGCCGCCGATCGGCAGCTCCACCGAGGCGGCCAGGGTGAAGGGACCGGCGGCCTGGACCTTGACCGGGCCGGCGTACTCCTCGGCCTGCTCGGCGAGCTGGTCGAGGTCGCGTTCCATCAGGTCGCGGGCGCGGCGCAGGTCCCTGCCGGGGCGCGGGGCGATCCGCCAGCGGGCCGCGTACAGCTCGACCGGCATCTCGACGAGGAGCCCGCCGGTGCGGCCGATCAGGTCGGCGCCGGGGCCGCGGGCGGGCAGCTCCGGCAGGTGCGGCAGGTCGGGCAGCTCACCGAGCACGATGCGCTGCGCCTCGGCGACGTCGGTGCCGGGCAACGACCCGATCCCCGTCGCCGTGCCCACTCCCCACGGCCAGGTCGTCTCAGTCACCGCCGCAGCCTATGCCACCGGCCCGCGCGCGCCGGGGCTCAGCCGGTGATGGTGGCCGACCCGAGCACGACGTCGCCGGCCGGGTCCGGGCGGTACGCCACGATCGCCTGGCCGGCGGCCACCCCGCGGACCGGGCGGCGCAGGTCGGCGTGCAACCCGTCGGCGTCCAGCGACACGGTCGCCGGCACCACGTCGCCGTGGGCCCGGAGCTGCACCTCGCACTCGATCGGCCCGTCGGGACGCGCGCCGCCGGTCCAGACCGGGCGGGCGGCGCGGACCTCGGCGACCTCCAGCGCCTCTGCCGGGCCCACGGTGACCGTGTTGGTCTTCGGGGTGATCGAGAGCACGTAGCGCGGGCGGCCGTCCGGCGCGGGGCGGTCCAGGTGCAGGCCGCGCCGCTGCCCGACGGTGTACTGGTAGGCGCCCGTGTGGCTGCCGACGACCGCGCCGGTGAGCGCGTCCACCACCTCGCCGGGGGCCTCGCCGAGCCGCTGGGACAGGAAGCCCCGGGTGTCGCCGTCGGCGATGAAGCAGATGTCGTGCGAGTCGGGCTTGTCGGCCACGGCGAGGCCGCGCCGGGCGGCCTCCGCGCGCACCTCCGCCTTGGTCGAGTCGCCGAGCGGGAAGATCGACCGGTCGAGCTGCGCCCGGGTCAGCACGGCGAGGACGTACGACTGGTCCTTGGCCGCGTCGACGCTGCGGCGCAGCAGGCCGTCCGCGCCGAGCCGGGCGTGGTGGCCGGTGACCACCGCGTCGAAGCCCAGGGCCACCGCCCGGTCCAGCACCGCCGCGAACTTGATCTTCTCGTTGCAGCGCAGGCACGGGTTCGGGGTGCGCCCGGCCGCGTACTCGGCCACGAAGTCGTCCACCACGTCGGAGTGGAACCGGTCGGCCATGTCCCAGACGTAGAAGGGGATGCCGAGCACGTCGGCGGCCCGGCGGGCGTCCCGGGAGTCCTCCAGGGTGCAGCAGCCCCGGGCGCCGGTGCGGTACGTCTGCGGGTTGCGGGCCAGCGCCAGGTGCACGCCTGTCACGTCGTGCCCGGCCTCCACCGCGCGCGCCGCCGCCACGGCGGAGTCCACCCCGCCCGACATTGCCGCCAGAACCCTCACCAGCCCACTCCCCTCGTCATCACCGAGGGTATCCGGGTCAGCGGGGGGTGCGGAGGGCGGCCGCGCGGCGGGCCCGCTCCACGGCGCCCGGAAGCGCGGCGATCAGCGCGTCCACGTCCGCCCTGGCGCTGGTGTGGCCGAGGGTGAAGCGCAGCGACGAGCGGGCCCGGTCGTCGTCGGCGCCCATCGCTAGCAGCACGTGCGAGGGCTGGGCCACCCCGGCGGAGCAGGCCGAGCCGGTCGAGCAGGCGATGCCTTGGGCGTCGAGGAGCAGCAGCAGCGCGTCCCCCTCGCAGCCCGGGAACGAGAAGTGCGCGTTGCCGGGGAGCCGGTCGGCCGGGTCGCCGTTGAAGATCACCTCGGGGACCGCCTGCCGGACCCGCTCGACCAGGTCGTCGCGGAGCGCGGCGACGCGGGCCGCGTACTCCTGCTGGCCCTTCACGGCGGCCTCCACGGCGACCGCGAAGGCGACGATGCCGGCGGTGTCGAGGGTGCCGGAGCGGACGTCGCGCTCCTGGCCGCCGCCGTGCAGCAGCGGGGTGGCGGCCACGTCGCGGGCCAGCAGCAGCGCGCCGACCCCGGTCGGGCCGCCGAGCTTGTGGCCGGTGACGGTGAGCGCGGCGGCGCCGCTGGCGGCGAAGTCGACGGGCACCTGGCCGACCGCCTGGATCGCGTCGGTGTGGAACGGCACCCCGTGCTCGGCGGCGACCGCGGCCAGCTCGGCCACCGGCTGCACGGTGCCCACCTCGTTGTTGGCCCACATCGCGGTGACCAGGGCCACCCGGTCGCCGTGCGCGGCCAGTTCGGCGCGGAGCCGCTCCGGGTCGAGCCGGCCGGCGGCGTCGACCGGCAGCCACCCGACCTCGGCGCCCTCGTGCCCGGCCAGCCAGTCCACCGCGTCCAGCACGGCGTGGTGCTCGACGGCGCTGGAGACCACCCGCACCCGCTCGGCCCGGGCGGCGCGGCGGGCCCAGAAGATGCCCTTCACGGCCAGGTTGTCGCTCTCCGTGCCACCCCCGGTGAAGATCACCTCGGACGGGCGGGCGCCGAGCACGGCGGCCACCCGCTCCCGGGACTCCTCCACCCGCCGCCGGGCACGCCGGCCCGCCGCGTGCAGCGACGACGCGTTGCCCACCTCGCGGGCCGTGGCGACGTACGCCTCGAGTGCCTCGTCGAGCATCGGGGTCGTCGCCGCGTGATCCAGGTATGCCATCACCGCTCAGCCTAACGGCCCACCGGCGTGCCGCCCGATGCCGGACCGCCCGTCCCGCACGGGGGCGGCGCGGGCGGTCCGGACACTCAGGTGGGAACCGCGGTGACGACGATGTTGTCCCGGTAGTGCCGGGTCCTCGCGTCGAACGGGCCGCCGCAGGTGATCAGGGTCAGCCGGGGGCTGCCGTCCCGGGCGAAGTACCGGTCGAGCGGGATCCGCGTCTTGGCGTACTCCTCGCGGGCCACCACCCGGTAGCGGCGCTCCCGGCCGTCGGAGCCGGTGGCGGTGAACAGGTCGCCCCGGTCCAGATCGCGCAGCCGGAAGAACGCCCCCTTGCCCTGGTCGGAGCTGTCGACGTGGCCGGTGGTGGGCACCCTGGCGGTGCTCCGCCCGGGAGACGGAGATCCGTCGCAGCCGGCGGTGCTGGCCCGGGCCGCGCTGGCCGCGTACGGATCGACGCCACCGGATGCCTCCGGCGACGCCCGGGTTCTCGACGACAACCAGTTGCACCTGCACGTGGCGAATCTCCCGCGCATTCCGGGGTACTACCAGGTCTGGCTGATCGACCCTCGGACGATGGAGATGTTCCCCGTCGGTACGCTGAACAAGGCGTCGGGAGACGAACTGCTGCCGATGCCTCCGAACGTGGACCTCCGGACCTACTCGGTGGTCGACGTCTCCGCCGAACAGTTCGACAACAAGCCCGCCCACTCCGGCGACAGTCTGCTGAGGGGCACCCTGACGGGCTGATCGGCGGGCCGGCTCAGCTCCCCGGCCCGCCGATCAGCTCCCTTCCACCGAAGGGCCCGCGACACACGGCGAGCCGCCGCCCGGATCACCGGACGGCGGCTCGCGTCGTGACGGGGTCACTTGCGCTTGCGGATCTCCTCGGCGGCCTGCGGGACGACCTTGAACAGGTCGCCGACGACGCCGAAGTCGGCCAGCTCGAAGATCGGCGCCTCGGCGTCCTTGTTCACCGCGACGATGGTCTTCGAGGTCTGCATGCCGGCCCGGTGCTGGATCGCGCCGGAGATGCCCAGCGCGACGTAGAGCTGCGGGGAGACGGTCTTGCCGGTCTGGCCCACCTGGAACTGGTGCGGGTAGAAGCCGGAGTCGACCGCCGCGCGGGACGCGCCGACCGCGCCGCCGAGCAGATCGGCCAGTTCCTCGACCAGCTTGAAGTTGTCGGCGTTGCCGACGCCGCGACCGCCGGAGACGACGACCGACGCCTCGGTGAGCTCCGGGCGGGAGCCCTTCTGCTCGGCGACCCGCTCGACGACCTTGGCCAGCTTGTCGGCGTCGGAGACCGACACGGTGAGCTGCTCCACGGCCGGGGTGGCCGCGGCCGGGGCCGGGTTGAGCGAGTTGGGCCGGACGGTGACCAGCGGCAGGCCCTTGGTGACCTTGGACTTGACGATGGTGGAGCCGGCGAAGGCGACCTGCGTGGCGGTGCCGTCGGCGGCGAGGGCCACCACGTCGGTCAGGATGCCGTTGTCCAGCTTGACGGCCAGGCGGGCGGCGATCTCCTTGCCCTCCTGGGAGGAGGCGAGCAGCACGGCGGCCGGCTGCACCCGCCGGACCAGCTCGGCCAGCACGGTGGCCTTCGGGGCCACCAGGTAGCCGTCGATCTCCTCACCCTCGGCGGCGTAGATCTTCTCCGCGCCGTACTCGCCCAGCTTGGCGCTCAGCGCCTCGGCGGCGCCGGCGCCGCCGAGCACGACCGCGCTCGGGGTGCCCAGCTCGCGGGCGAGGGTGAGCATCTCCAGGGTGACCTTCTTGACGCCGAATTCCTTGGTGGCTTCGACGACGACGAGAACCTCAGACATGTCCCAGACCTCTCACACGAACTTCTCGGTGGCGAGGAACTCGACCAGCTTCACGCCGCCCTCGCCCTCGTCGGTGATCTTCTCGCCGCCGGAGCGCGGCGGGCGCTTGGTGTGCTCGAGCACGGCGCTGGTCGCGCCGTCGAAGCCCACCTCGGCGGGAGCGACGCCCAGGTCACCGAGGGCGAGCGTCTGCACCGGCTTCTTCTTGGCGGCCATGATGCCCTTGAAGGAGGGGTAGCGCGGCTCGTTGATGGTGTCCCAGACGGAGACGACGGCGGGCGTCGAGGCGGTGACCACCTCGTAGCCCTCCTCGGTCTGCCGCTCGACGGTCAGCGTGGCGCCGTCGACGGTGAGCTTGCGCGCGCCGGTCAGCGCGGCCACGCCGAGCCGCTCGGCGATCATGTGCGGCATGACCTGGACCCGGCCGTCGGTCGACTCGGCGCCACAGATGACCAGGTCGGCGTTGAGCTGTCCCAGGGCGGCGGCGAGCACCTTCGAGGTGGTCACGGCGCAGGACCCGTGCAGCGCGTCGTCCACCACGTGCACGGCCTTGTCCGGCCCCATGGAGAGCGCCTTGCGGATCGACTCGGTCGCCCGGTCCGGACCCATGGTCAGGACGGTCACCTCGCCGCCGTGCGCCTCCTTGATCTTCAACGCCTCCTCGATGGCGTACTCGTCCATCTCGTTGATGACGTTGTTCGCCGAACCGCGGTCGACGGTGTTGTCGTCAGGACGCAGGTTGCGGTCCGCGCCCGAATCGGGCACCTGCTTGACGAGTACGACGATGTTCATCGCGCTTCGACGACCCTCCTGTTTGGTGTAGCGATCACTCGCCCGGTCACGGGCGCAGCCTTGCGCGTGACTTAACGTCCGGTCAACCGCGCGGAGCTGTGCAGTTGCCCACGGGGGCTATGTTACCCGCAAGTAGCATCCGCTCCCCGGCGCCTCAGAGTGACACAGGTCACCGGGATCCGTCGCGGCGGGTAAACTCCCGAAACAGGGAGGTGACGGATATGCCAGAAAAGAGCGTTTCGACGGGACGGCGAGACGTGGCGGACGGCCCCCGGACCGCCCGCCGGGCCTGCCGCCGCATGCTCCCCGACACCTACCGCTGCGCCTGCGGCGGGGTCCGCGACCGCTGCGTCCGGACCAGCGTGCGGGCGCTGTGGTCGGCCGAGCCGGTCAGGCCGGCTCGGCCAGCGCGTGCCTGATCTTGTCGATCACCGCCGCCTCGGCCGGCGCGACACCCCGGTGAGCCTGCGCCACCCGGTCGGCGGCCGCCAGCACCACCGACCGGTACGCCTCGACGTCGCCCGGCGACTTGCTGCGGAGGATCTCCACCGCCCGGCCGAGCGCCGGCAGCACGGTCGCCTCGATCTCCAGCGCCGAGTCCCGGGGCAGCTGCGGCAACGGGCCGGTGGTCAGCGCCTCCTTGACCACACCGCTGGCGTCGCCCAGCGCCCCGGACGCGGCGATGCTCTCCCGCACCATTCCCAGCATCCCGGGCACCGCGTTGGAGACCAGGAACACGGCCCCGAAGGCTCCGGTCTTGAGGGTGAGCTGCTCGTCCGCCGTCAACCGCTCCATGATCACGGAGTGTAGACGTACGGGGTGGTCGTGGTGACCGCAACGAGACCGAGCCGCTCCAGGATCGGCCGGCTGTCCGGCGAGCAGTCCACCTGCACGAGGGTCTTGCCGCGCTGCTCGGCCAGCCGCGCCCGGTAGGCCACCAGCGCCCGGTAGACGCCCTTGCGCCGCCACTCCGGCAGCGTCGAGCCGCCCCAGAGCGTGGCGAAGCCGGTGCCGCGCAGGTAGCGCACCCACCCGGCGCTCACCACGGTGTCGCCCGCCTCGGCCACCACGATCGTGATCGACTGCGGGTCGGCCTCGATCTCCCGGGCCAGCCCGGTCACCAGGTGGCTCCGGTCCTCCTGCCAGACCGCCTCCTCCATGGCGGCGATCCGGCGCAGGTCCTCGTGGCTGGTGACCTCGCGCAGGCGTACCCCCTCCGGCGGTGTCGGGACGGCGGCGGCCAGGGCCGCGACCGGGCCGACCACGACGGTCTCCAGGTCCTCCGGCACGAAGCCGGCGGCCCGCAACCGGTCGCCCAGGTCGGCCGGCTCGTCGTGCCCGTTGAGCTTCCACTCGACCGACTCGCCCCGGGCACGGAAGAACTCGACCTGCCGGGCGATCAGCGCGTCCAGCTCGGCGCCGGCCAGCCCGTCCAGCGTGCGGTAGGTGAGGAAACCGCCCCGATCCAGGTTGAGGACGCGGAACAGCGGGCCGTCCCGGTCGATGGTCACTCCGGCCGGCACCGGGTCCGGAAGCTCGGGGCGGATCTGGGTGTCGTAGGCGTCGCGCAGACTCCGCGCGTCAAGATCGGTCATCCCTTCAGGCTAGGCACCGGGCAAAGCGGATAATCGACGACGTGTGGGAAGCGATCAAGAGCTGGTTCGACCCGCGCGAGCTGCGGTCGGTCGGCAGCAGGCCGGACTACCGCTTCTCGCTGGCCAACGAGCGGACCTTCCTGGCCTGGCTGCGCACCGGACTCGCGCTGATCGCCGGTGGGCTGGCCGCCGCGCAGTTCCTCCCCCGGCTCCCCCTGGCCCACCTGCGCGAGGTGATCGCCGTCGCGCTGCTGCTGCTCGGCGCCACGGTCGCGGTCCGGGCGGTGGACCACTGGGCCCGCACCGAACGGGCCATCCGGCTGGACGAGGAGCTGCCCGCGTCCCGCTTCCCGGCCGTCCTGGCCCTCGTGGTCGCGCTCGGTGCGCTGCTCCTGGTGGCCGTCGTGCTGGCCCGGGGCCTCCGGTGAGCCGGGACCCGGGGCTGCAACCGGAACGCACCCGGCTGGCCTGGCGGCGGACGCTGCTCGCGGTCACCGCGATCCTGGTGCTGGAACTCCGGCTGGCGTTCACCGGGCGTCCGGTCGACGCGCTGCTGGCCGGGCTGGCGGTGGTCACCTGGCTGGGCGTCCTGCTGGTCGGCTGGCGGCGGGCCACCGGCGTCGGGCCGCGGGGGCCGGAGCGCCTGTCGATCCCGCTCACCGCGCTGGCGGCGGCCGGGCTGGCGCTGCTGGGCGTGCTGCACGTCCTGCGCGGGCTGCGCTGACCGTCCCCGGTGCGCCATGATGTCCGGCATGGTTCGCCTCTACGGGCTGCTCTTCCTGGCCCAGCTCGTGCTTGCCGTCTGCGCCCTGATCAGCTGCCTCTCCGCCGAGGAGGGCGAGATCCGCGCGCTGCCCCGGGTCGCCTGGGTGCTGATCATCCTGTTCTTCCCGCTGGTCGGCTCCATCGCCTGGTTCGTGGCCGGCCGGGAGGCCGGCGCCCGGCGGACGCGAACCGCGTGGCCCGTGGGAAACGGCTTCTCCGAGCAGCACCGTCCCCGGCCGGTCGCGCCGGACGACGACCCCGAGTTCCTCTCCTCCCTCGCCGAGCGCAAGCGGGCCGACGACCAGGAACGACTCCGCCGCTGGGAGGAGGACCTGCGCCGGCGTGAGGAGGAGCTGCGCCGCGGGCAGGACGACCGGGACCGGCCGGAGGTCTGAGCGCGGCCGGCGGGCGCCGGGCGGGCACAATCGACGCCGTGCGGATCAGCCTGCTCGGCCCCCTGGAGCTGCGCGCCGACACCGGCACGCCGGTGGAGGTGGGCGGCGCCCGGCTGCGTCGGCTGCTGATCCTGCTGGCCCTGGAGCCGGGTCGCACGGTCACCGTGGGCCGGCTCACCGAGGCGCTGTGGGCGGGCGAACCCCCGGCCGGGGTCGCGAACGCGCTCCAGGCCCTGGTCTCGCGGCTCCGCCGGGCCGGGCTGCCCGTCGAGGCGCGACCCGGCGGCTACCGGCTCGCCGTCGCGCCGGACGACGTGGACGCGCACCGGTTCGAGGCCGCCGTCCGGACCGGCCGGGCCCGGCTCGCCGACGACCCGGCCGAGGGCTGCCGCCGGCTCACCGAGGCGCTGGCGCTCTGGCGGGGCCCGGCCCTGGCCGACGTGGCCGACGCCGACTTCGCCCGGGCGCCGGTGGCCCGGCTCACCGAGCTGCGGCTCGCCGCCACGGAGGATCTGGTCGAGGCGCAACTGGACCGGGCGGCGCCGGGCGCCGTGCTGCCGCGGCTGCGCGAGCTGGCCGCCGCCCACCCGCTGCGGGAGCGGCTGACCGGGCTGCTGATCCGGGCGCTGCACCGGGCCGGGCACCCGGCCGAGGCCCTCGCCGAGTACGAACGGCTGCGCGCCACCCTCGCCGACACGCTCGGCACCGACCCCGGCCCCGAGCTGGCCGCCCTGCACCTGGAGATCCTGCGCGGCGAGCCGGCGGTCGTCCCCGCGCGCGCCGGCGCCCGCGTCCCGGCCGGACCGGTCGGTGCGGGCGACGACCGGGCCGCCCGGGGAAACCTGCCCGCCACCCTCACCAGCTTCGTGGGACGCGAGGAGGAGGTGGCCCGGGTCGCCGGGCTGCTCGACCGGTCCCGCCTGGCCACCCTCACCGGACCGGGCGGAGCCGGCAAGACCCGGCTCGCGATCGAGTCGGGCCGGGCGGTGGCCGGCCGCTTCCCGGACGGGGTGTGGCTGGTTCCGCTCGCCCCGGTCACCGACCCGGCCGAGGTGCCGCAGGCCGTCCTCGCCGCGCTCGGCCTGCGCGAGCAGGCGCTGCTGGGCCGCGCCGGGCGTACCGCGCCCGAACCGGCCGACCCGGTCGGGCGGCTGGTCGACGCGCTCGCCGGGCGCACCGCCCTGCTGCTGCTGGACAACTGCGAGCACCTGCTCGACGCGGCGGCCGGCCTCACCGAACGGCTGCTCACCGCCTGTCCCCGGGTGCGGGTGCTGGCCACCAGCCGGGAGCCGCTGGGCATCACCGGGGAGGTGCTGCGGCCGGTGGAGTCGCTGGCCCTGCCGCCGGCCGGGGCGGACCCGGCGGCCGCGCTGGCGTACCCCGCGGTGCGGCTCTTCGCCGACCGGGCTGGCGCGGTCCGCCCGGACTTCGCGGTGGACGCCGTCACGGTCGGCCCGGTGGTGCGCATCTGCCGGGCGCTGGACGGCATGCCGCTCGCCATCGAGCTGGCCGCCGCACGGCTGCGCGCGATGACCGCGGCGCAGGTGGCCACCCGGCTGGACGACCGGTTCCGGCTGCTCACCGGCGGCAGCCGAACGGCCCTGCCCCGGCACCAGACGCTGCGCGCCGTGGTCGACTGGAGCTGGGACCTGCTCGGCGACGGCGAGCGCGCGCTCTGGCGGCGGCTGGCCGTCTTCGCCGGCGGCGCCACCCTGGACGCGGTCGAGCGGGTCTGCGCCGTCGTACGACCACTCCAGCTCGGCGCGTCTGCCGTCGCGCCACGACCGGAAGCGGTCGCGGACGTCCTCGACGACATCACCGCGCTGGTGGACAAGTCACTGGTGGTGGCGGGCGGCACGGCCGAGCCGCGCTACCGGATGCTGGAGACCATCCGCGAGTACGGCCTGGACCGGCTGGCCGAGGCGGGCGAGGCGGACCGGGTCCGGCGGGCGCACGCCGCCGAGTACCTCGCGCTGGCCGAGGCGGCCGAGCCGGAGCTGCGCGGGGCGGCGCAGCTGGACTGGCTGCGCCGGCTCTCGGCCGACCAGGACAACCTGCACGCCGGGCTGCGCCACGCGATCGCCGTCGGCGACGCCACCACCGCCGTCCGGTACGCCGCCGCGCTGGGCTGGTACTGGTGGCTGACCGGCCAGCGCGCCGAGGGCGCCGACCTGGCCGGCCAGGCGCTGGCACTGCCCGGGGTGGGCGACGCGCCGCCCGCCGCCACCGCGCTCGCGCTCGCCACCGCCGCGCTGAACCTGATCGCCACCGGCGCCGACAACATCGCGGTCAGCCAGGAGCGGCTGGCCCGGGCCGCGGAGCTGTCCCTCGGCCGCGAGCACGAACACCCGCTGCTGCGCCTGGCCGCGCCCATCGGGACGGCGTTCGAGACGAACTTCCAGCCCCCGGCCATGGCCGGCATGGTCGCCCTGTTCGACGACCCGGACCCGTGGGTGGCCGGCATCGCCCGGCTGATCCGGGCGCACGCCCTGCTCAACGGCGGCCTCCCCGACTCAGAGGCGGAGGCGGACCTGCGGGCCGGGCTGGCGCACTACCGGCAGGTCGGCGACCGGTGGGGCATGTCGTTCAGCCTCACCTCGCTGGCCGACCTGCTGGACCGGCGCGGCGAGGCCGCCGAGGCCACGCCGTACCACGAGGAGGCCATGACCTACTTCGAGGCGCTGGGCGTCCGCGACGACGTGCCGGAGATGCGGCTGCGGCTGGCGCACAACCTGTGGCGGCGCGGCGACCGGCGCGGGGCATGGGCGGAGCTGGACCGGGCGGCGCGCGAGGCCGAGACTCTCGGATCGGACGAGACCCGGGCGGCGCTGGCGTACGGCAGGGCGGAGCTGCTGCGCGCGGAGGGTGACCGGGCCGGGGCGCGGCGGTGCCTCACCGAGGGCGCCCGGCTGGTGGGCGACCGCGCGGTCGCCCCGCAGTGGCGGGCGCTCAACGCCTCCACGCTGGGCGTGCTCGACGCCGCCGACGGCGACCTGGTCTCCGCCCGCACCCGGCACGACCAGGCCCTGAAGCTGGCCGTCGGCTCGCAGGACGCCCCCGTGGTCGCGGCGGTGCTGGTCGGCTACGCCGACCTGGCGCTGCGGCTGGACCGGCCGGCCGCCGCCGCCCGGCTGCTCGGTGCGGCCACCGGGATCCGGGGCGGCCCGGACCACACGGTGCTGGAGCGGGCCCGGGTGGAGGCGGCCGCCCGCGACGCGCTCGGCGAGGCGGGTTTCGCCGAGGCGTACGCGGGCGGGCTGGCCTACCGCTGGGAGACCGCCACGGAGGCGGTCCGGGTCACACTCGACGACTGAGCGCGCGCACCGACAGCGGGGCGAACACCAGCAGGATCCCGGCGGCCCAGAGCAGCGACTGCCCGACCGGCCCGGCCACCGGCCCGCCGACCAGCAGCCCCCGCAGCGCGTCGGCCAGGATCGTCACCGGGTTGACCTCCACCCAGTGCTGCAACCAGCTCGGCATCCGGTCGGTCGGCACGAAGACGTTGCTGGTGAAGGTCAACGGGAAGATCACCGTGAAGCCGAAGATCTGCACCTTGTCCGGCTCGCTGACCAGCACCCCGACCAGCACCGAGATCCACGAGGCGGCCAGCGAGAAGACGAGCAGCAGGACGAGCGCGCCGAGCAGGCCGGCCACGCCGTTGCCGAGCCGGAACCCGAGGATCATGCCGACCCCGAGCAGCAGCGCCAGGGACCAGGCCTGCTTGACCGTGTCGGCGACGATCCGGCCGGCCAGCGGCGCCCACCGCGCCACCGGCAGGGCGCGGAGCCGGTCGAAGACGCCCTTGGTGAGGTCCTGGTTGAGCCCGAACCCGGTGGTCATGGTGGCGAACAGGGCGGTCTGCACGATGATGCCGGGCAGCGCGAACTTCAGGTACGTCCCGGGCGAGCCGGAGATCGCCGTGCCGAAGACGTACGTGAACAGCAGCACGAACATCACCGGCTGGACGCTCAGGTCGAGCAGCTCCATCGGGTTGTGCTTGATCTGCACGAGGCTGCGCCAGGCCAGGGTGAGCGTGTGTCGCAGGCCGGCGAGGAGCCCCGGCCGACGGGCCGGCGCGACGGGGGACGCGGTGGCGGTGAGGGTGGTCATGCCGGGCTCCCTTCCAGGGTCGGGGTGGCCTCCTCGGCCCGGTGGCCGGTGAGGGAGAGGAAGACCTCGTCGAGGCTGGAGCCGCGCAGGGCCAGCTCGGCCACGCCCACTCCGGCGTCGTCGAGGCGGCGGACCACCGCGGGCAGCACCTCCGGGTCGTTGACGCCGACGGTCACGGTCTGGTGGGTCACCTCCGGGGTGGCCCGGGCCACCTCGGCGGTGACGGCGAGCACCGTGGCCAGGTCGGCCGGGTCCACCGGACGGACGGTGAGCACCTGCCCGCCCACCTTCGCCTTCAGCTCCTCCGGGGTGCCCTGGGCGATCACCCGGCCGTGGTCGACCACCGCGATCTCGCCGGCGAGCTGGTCGGCCTCCTCCAGGTACTGGGTGGTGAGCAGCACGGTCACCCCGTCGGCGACCAGGGTGCGGACGACATCCCACAGCTCGTTGCGGCTGCGCGGGTCGAGCCCGGTGGTCGGCTCGTCGAGGAAGAGCACCTGCGGGCGGCCGACCAGGCTGGCGGCCAGGTCGAGTCGGCGGCGCATGCCGCCGGAGTAGGTCTTGGCGGCCCGCTCGGCGGCGTCGCTGAGCTGGAAGTCGGCCAGCAGTGCCCGGGCACGGGCCCGGGCGTCGGCCCGGGACAGCCCGAGCAGCCGGCCGATGAGCAGCAGGTTCTCGGTGCCGGTGAGGTTCTCGTCGACCGAGGCGTACTGGCCGGTGAGGCCGATCAGCTGGCGCACCCGGTGGGCGTCGCGGCGGACGTCGTAGCCGCCGACGGTGGCGTGCCCCTCGTCGGCGGCGAGCAGGGTGGCCAGCACCCGGACCGCCGTGGTCTTGCCGGCCCCGTTCGGCCCGAGCAGGCCGAACACCGTCCCGGTGGGGACGGCCAGGTCCACCCCGGCCAGCGCGGTGGTGGCGCCGAAGCGGCGCACCAGGCCCTCCGCGCGGATCGCGTAGGTCATCGTTGCTCCCGTCGTTCTCGCTGGTCACCCCACCTTGAGCGACGGCGCTGACGGTACGGCTACAACCGCTGACAGACCGCTGATTTTCCCGCGGGCAGAACGCCGCGACCGCCGTCGCCGGTCACCCGGCGGCGGCGGTCGCGGCGTCGAGGTCAGGCCAGGTTCGACGAGCGGGGGTACGCGTCGGCCGGGTCGGTCAGCACGTTGACCAGGTACGGCACGCTGGCGTCGAACGCGCGGGCCAGGGCCGGGCCGAGGTCGGCGGCCTTCTCCACCGTCTCGCCCGCCCCGCCGAGCGCCTCGACGACCTTGTCGTAGCGCAGCCCGGGCTGGAGGTCGGCGGCCACGTCGTAGCCGTACATGGCCCGCATGGGGTGCTTCTCCAGGCCCCAGATGCCGTTGTTGCCGACCACGATCACGACCGGGAGCCGCTGGCGGGCCAGGGACTCCACGTCCATCAGCGAGAAGCCGGCCGCGCCGTCGCCCATGAGCACGCAGATCTGCCGGTCGGGGTGGCTGACCCGCGCCCCCATGGCGTAGCCCATCCCGGTGCCCAGGCAGCCGTACGGGCCGGGGTCGAGCCAGGTGCCGGGCTGGGCGGGCTCCAGGTACTTCCCGGCGTAGGAGACGAAGTCGCCGCCGTCGCCGATGGTGATCGCGTCGGGGGCGAGCACCTTGCGCAGCTCGCCGTAGACGCGGGCCGGGCGGATCGGGTCGGTCTCGGCGGCCATCTCCTCGGCGTCGCGCGCCTTCGCGGCGTCCTCGGCGGTGCGCAGCTGGGCGATCCAGTCGGCGTGGTCGGCCCGGTCACCGTGGTGCTCGGCGAACCCGGTGAGGATCAGTCGCAGGTCACCGGCGGGAGCGGCGGCCGGCTGGACGTGCCCGGCGCGCTGGCTGGGCGCGTCGACGACGTGCACCACCCGCGCGTCGCCGAAGTCGCCGAAGGCCAGCCGGAAGTCGAGCGGGGTGCCGACCACGACGACGACGTCGGCGTTCTTCAGGGCGACGCGGCGGGCCTTGGCGAAGGCGAGCGGGTGCTCCGGCGGCAGCGCGCCGCGGCCCATGCCGTTGGTGAAGACGGGCACCTGGAGGGACTCGGCGGCGGCCCGCAGCGCCTCGACGGCGTCGCCCGCGTACACGTCGGAGCCCGCGATGATCACCGGCCGGGACGCGGCGGCGATCAGGGCGGCGGCCTTCGCGACCTCGTCCGGGTCGGCCTCGACCGGGGCGGGCGGGGTGACCGCCGGGAGGTCCGCGTCGCCGACCGAGAAGACCGCCTCCAGGGGGAAGTCGAGGAAGGCCGGGCCGCGGTGCGGGGTGAGCGCGGCGGTGAGGGCCGCGGTGACCGCGCGCGGGATGTCGTCGGCGCTGAACACCGTCTCGGTGTGCTTGGTGACCGGGGCGACGAGCGGCAGGTGGTCCATCTCCTGGAGGCTGCCGGAGCCCCAGCGGAACTGCGGGGCCCGCCCGCCCAGCACCAGCACCGGTGAGGCGTTGAAGAAGGCGCTGGTCAGGCCGGAGACGCCGTTGGTGACGCCGGGGCCGGCGGTGAGCACGGCCAGGCCGGGGCGGCGCTGGAGCTTCGCCACCGCCTCGGCGGCGAAGACGGCGGACTGCTCGTGCCGGACGTCGTAGATCGGGAAGCCGGTCCGGTGCGCGGCGTCGTAGAGCGGGAAGACGTGCCCCCCGGAGAGGGTGAACATCTCCCGTACGCCGTGTGCGCGCAGCGCCGCGAGTGCCAGCTCGCCGCCGTGCCCCTCGACCCGTTCCGTCATCGCCACTTCCCTTCGTCATGACCGGAGTCACACGCTACTGGCCGGTAGGCGGGATGTGAACCGTTCTCGGGTCGGCGGCCACGGTGGGCCGCCGACCCGGACCGGCGGTTCAGCGGCCGGTGAACCCCGGCTTGCGCTTCTCGACGAACGCGGCCATGCCCTCGCGCCGGTCGTCGGTGGCGAACAGCGCCGCGAAGAGCTGGCTCTCCCAGGCCAGGCCGGAGGTGAGGTCCATGTCCAGGCCGCCGTCGACGGCCAGCTTGGCCGCCCGCAGCGCCTGCACCGGGCCGGTCAGGTACGGCTTCACGTAGGCGACCGCGGCCTCGTAGACCTCGGCGGCCGGGACCACCTTGTCGGCCAGGCCGATCCGCAGCGCCTCGTCGGCGTCGACCATCCGGCCCGTCATGATCAGGTCCTTGGCGCGGGCCGGGCCGACCAGCCGCGCCAGCCGCTGGGTGCCGCCGGCGCCCGGGATGATGCCGAGCTTGATCTCCGGCTGGCCGAGCTTGGCGTCCTCGGCCACGATCCGCCAGTCACAGGCCAGGGCCAGCTCGCAGCCGCCGCCCAGGGCGTACCCGGTGATCGCGGCGACCACCGGCTTGGGGATCCGGGCGATCGCGCCCAGGGCGCTGGACAGGTCGGCCGCCCGACCCGACATGTCCACGTAGGACATGTCGGCCATCTCCTTGATGTCCGCGCCGGCCGCGAAGACCTTCTCGCCGCCGTACACGATGACCGCGCGGACCTCGGCGTCGGCGGTGGCCGCCGCGGCGGCGGCGCGCAACTCCTCCTGCACCTGGGT
Organism: Micromonospora sp. NPDC048907; assembly: GCF_055586885.1. Lineage (NCBI taxonomy): Bacteria > Bacillati > Actinomycetota > Actinomycetes > Micromonosporales > Micromonosporaceae > Micromonospora > Micromonospora sp. NPDC048907. The sequence continues at coordinate 67,108 of NZ_JBVJHI010000006.1, read as the reverse complement.
GTTGAGCGCGTTCATCGGCGGCCGCTCCAGCCGGATGGTGCCGATGCCGTCCTTCACTTCCAGCCTGACGAACTCGCCCACGCTGCCCTCACTTCCTCGTCGAAGTCGCGTGCCAACCTTACGACCAGTGTCGTTGGGGTAGACAGTGTGGTGTCGACGGCTTCAGGTCGCTGCGCTGGAGTTGTCGCCGCCCCTGCACCGGGAGTGAGGCCATGATCACCTACTACGACGACAAGTCGGTCCAGGTCACCTCCACCGCCGTCCGGGTGGACGGGCTCAGCTATCCCCTCGCCGAACTGAGCATGGTGTGGCACCGGCGGGGCGACCGCTCCTGGCGGGTCCTCGCCGGCCGCGGCGCGATCGGCGCCGCCCTCGCCGGCCCGCTGGTGGCCGCCGTGCTCGGCATCGGGCTGGCGGTCTGGCTGCACCGCTCCGCCGTGGTCACGATCGCCATCGTCGGGGCGTCCGTGCTGGTCGGCCTCGGCATCGGGCCGCTCGCCGACGTGCTCTTCGAACACCTCGACCGGTCCTACGCCCGCGGCAGCCGGGAGCTGGAGATGTGGGCGCGCTGGCGGGGCCGGCCGGTGCGGCTGCTGCACACCGGCGACGCGCTGCGCTTCGGCCAGATCTACCGTGCGGTGCAGCGGGCCATGGAGAGCAGGCCCGCCGGTCAGCGCGCGCAGCGCACCGGTCAGAACGCGATCGGCACATCGGGCAGCAGCCCGAGGCCGCGCAGCAGGCCGTAGGCGCCGCACCCCACCACCGGTCGAGCCGCGGGCACCGTCCCCTCTGGACGACGCGTGGTTAGGCTGAGTGATGACCCTCTATTACCGGGACGACGCGGTACAGGTCACCTCCGAGGCCATCCACGCCGGCGGGCACGTCGTCGCGCTCGCCGACGTCACGTACGTCTGGCACGCCCGCGGCGCGACCACCCTGGCGGTCCGGGGCCGGGTCCTGGGGCGCGGCGTGCTGGTCCTGCTGCTGTCGCTGCCGCCGCTCGTGGCGCTGGTCTGCGTGCTCTCCCTCGCCTGGGCCGCGCAGGACCGGGGCGACTGGAAGCTGGCGCTGGTCATCCTGGCCGCGTTCGTGGTGGTCGGGCTGGCCCTGACCCCGTTCCTGGAGGTGCCGCTCAGCTGGCTGGACCGCTCCTACGAGCGGGGCAACCGGGTGCACGAGCTGTGGGTGCAGCACCACGGGCGGGAGACCCTGCTGCTGCGCACGCCCGACGCGCTCCGGTTCGGGCAGATCTACCGGGCCGTGCAGCGCGCCGTCGAGCAGCAGGGCGACCGCCGCTGACCGACCGGCGGGGGTGTGACGGTGGCCGCGCCGCCGCCACCCGGCGGGCCTGGCCGGCGGCACGCACACTGGGTGGCATGGCGATTCCCCTCCCCCGTCCCGGCGCCGTCGTCGGGCTCACCCGTTCCGCCCTGGACCAGGCGCTCGGCTCGGCCGCCGCGTTCGCCGCCGTGCCGGCCCGCGCCTTCGCGGTGCTCGACGAGGTGGAGACGCTGCTGCGGCGGATCAACGGGGTGGTCGACCGGATCGAGGACACCCTGGCCCGCACCGACCGCGTGCTGGACGACGCCGACGCGGCGGTCCGGGAGGTCGCCGTGATCAGCGCCGCGGCCACCGAGGCGATCGAGTCGGCGACCGGCGTCGCCACGGCCGCGGCCGCGGTGGTGGGCGAGGCCGACCGGGTGGCCCGGGCGGCGGCCACCCTGGTCGCCGAGGCCGACGCGGTGGCCGTCCGGGCCGCCGGCACGGTGGTCACCGCCGAGGAGGCGGCCGGCACGGCGGCCGAGCTGCTGGGCGCGTACGGGCCGGCGCTGCGCCGCGCCGCGCCCATGGCGACCCGGTTCGTCCAGCAGCTCAGCCCGGAGGAGGTGACCGCGGCCATCCGGCTGGTCGACGAGCTGCCGAAGCTGAAGGAGCACCTGACCTCGGACGTGCTGCCGATCCTGGCCACCCTGGACCGGGTCGGCCCGGACCTGCACGACCTGCTGGCGGTCACCCGGGACCTTAAGCTGGCGGTGGCCGGCATCCCCGGGCTCGGCATGCTGCGCCGGCGGGGCGAACGCCGCACCGACGAGCCGGTCGACTGAGGTCAGGCCGGCCGGCTGAACAGCTCGTCGATCTCCGTCCGGCGGGGCAGCGCCACCGAGGCGCCCAGCTTGCGGACGCAGGCCGCCCCGGCCGCCGCCGCCCAGTGCACCGCCTCGACCAGCTCGCGCCCCTCGCCCCAGGCCACCGCCAGGGCGGCCGTGAAGGCGTCGCCGGCGGCGGTGGAGTCGACCACGTCGACCTTCACGGCCGGCACGTGCACGGCCGGCCGGTCACGCTCGACGTACCAGGCGCCCGCACCGCCGAGGGTGAGCACCGCCCGGGGCACCAGCTCCAGCAGCGCCCCCGGCTCGTCGCCGCCCCGGCCGGTGAGCGCCCGCGCCTCGGCCTCGTTGACCACCAGCAGGTCGGTCGCGGCCAGCAGCTCCGCCGGCACCGGCCGGACCGGCGCCGCGTTGAGCACGACCCGGGTGCCGGCCGACCGGGCCGCCAGCGCCGCCTCGGTCACCGTCTCCACCGGCACCTCCAGCTGGGCGACCAGCACGTCCGCCTCGCGTACGGCGGCCAGCTCGCCCTCGGTGAGGCCGGCGAACGCGTCGTTGGCACCCGGGGTGACCAGGATGGCGTGCTCCCCCGCCCCGCCGACCATCACCAGGGCCACGCCGGAGGCGCCGTACACCACCCGGAGGTGGCCGGTGTCGACGCCGGCCGCGGTGATCCGCGCCTTGAGCGTGACCCCGAAGGCGTCCGAGCCGATCGCGCCGAGGAACACACAGGACGCGCCGGCGCGCACGGCGGCGACGGCCTGGTTGGCGCCCTTGCCGCCGGGCAGCATGACGAAGTCGTCGCCGAGCACGGTCTCCCACGGCCGGGGCAGCGCCGCCGCGGTGCCGACCAGGTCCATGTTCGCGCTGCCCACCACGGCGATCCGGGTCTGCGGCACGGCGAGGTCTCCCGTCCGGCTCAGGCGGCGCGCGCGGTCCAGCGCTCGCCGGCCCGCGCGACGACCAGCGGCAGGCCGAACGTCTTCGACAGGTTGTCGGCGGTGAGCGTCTCGGCGAGCAGGCCCTGCGCCACGACGCCCCCCTCGCGCAGCAGCAGCGCGTGGGTGAAGCCCGGCGGGATCTCCTCGACGTGGTGGGTGACCAGCACCATGGCCGGCGCGTCCGGGTCGTACGCCAGCTCGGCGAGGCGGGCCACCAGGTCCTCGCGGCCGCCCAGGTCGAGCCCGGCGGCGGGCTCGTCGAGCAGCAGCAGCTCCGGGTCGGTCATCAGGGCCCGGGCGATCTGCACCCGCTTGCGCTCGCCCTCGGAGAGCGTGCCGTACGTCCGCTCGGCCAGGTGGGCGACGCCGAGCTGGCCGAGCAGCGCGCGGGCGCGGGCTTCGTCGGTGCGGTCGTAGCTCTCCCGCCAGCGCCCCACCACCGACCAGGCCGCGGTCACCACGACGTCGGTGACCCGCTCGTCGGCGGGGATCCGTTCGGCGAGCGTGGCGGTGGAGAGGCCGATCCGGGTCCGCAGCTCGTTGACGTCGGTGCGGCCGATCCGCTCGCCGAGCACGTGGGCCGTGCCGGTGGTCGGGTGCAGCCGGCCGGCGGCGAGGTTGAGCAGCGTGGTCTTGCCGGCGCCGTTCGGGCCGAGCACCACCCAGCGTTCGTCCAGCTCGACCTGCCAGTCGACGTCCTGCACCAGCGTGCTGCCGGAGCGCCGGACGCCGACACCGTCGAGGCTGACCACCAGATCCGCGTCCACGGGTGCGGGGGCGGGGGCGCCGGCGGCGCCGGGGATCAGGTCACCAGTCACCGGTCCATCCAACCACGCAGTCGGCACGGTGCCCCCCACGGGCGGCGTCACGGCCATAGGGTGGGGCGCCGTGTCGTTGGTCACCAATCCGGGAGGACGCCTCATGCCCGACCGCTGCCGGGAGGCGTGCGGATGAGCGCGGTCATCGAGATCGCCGGTCTCCGCAAGACGTTCCACACCCTGCGTCAGGGCCGCCGGATCGCGGTCGACGGGTTCGATCTGCTGGTCGAGACCGGTCAGGTGCACGGCTTCCTCGGCCCGAACGGCTCGGGGAAGACCACCACGCTGCGCGCCCTGCTCGGGCTGGTCCGGGCGGACGCGGGCCGGATGAGGGTGCTCGGGGCCGAGTCGCCGGAGCGGCTGGCCGAGGTGGCCGGGCGGGTCGGCGCGATCGTGGAGAGCCCGCAGTTCTTCGGCAACTTCACCGCCCACAAGACGTTGCGGCTGCTGGCCCTGGCCGGTGGCGTGCCCACCGCCCGGGTCGACGAGGTGCTGGAGCAGGTCGGTCTGCGGGACCGGGGCGACGAGCGGGTCAAGGGCTACTCGCTGGGCATGAAGCAGCGGCTCGCGGTCGCCTCGGCGCTGCTCAAGGACCCGGAGCTGCTGATCCTGGACGAGCCGGCGAACGGCCTGGACCCGGCCGGCATCCGGGAGATGCGGGATCTCACCCGGTCGCTGGCCGCGGCCGGGGTCACCGTGCTGCTCTCCAGCCACATCCTGGCCGAGATCCAGCTCATCTGCGACCACGTGACGATCATCAGCCGGGGCCGGCGGGTCGCGTACGGGCCGGTGGCGGACGTGCTGGCCGGCTTCGACCAGCACCAGTGGCAGGTCCGGGTGGCCGAGCCCGAGCGGGCCGCGGAGCTGCTCGGCCGCGCCGGCATGGTGGTGACCGCCGGCCCCGACCACCTGGTGGTGACCGGCGTCGTCGACCCCGAGCTGATCAGCCGCACACTGGGCGAGCAGGGCCTCTGGGTGCGCGAGCTGATCCCGCTCCGGCCCGACCTGGAGAGCGTCTTCCTGGAGCTGACCGGCGGCCACCCGCATCCGGCGCTGCCCCGCCAGGTGGACGGCGCGCCGCCGAACGACGGCGTGATCGACCTGGACGTCCGGGAGAGCCGGGAGGTGGACGCGTGAACCTGGTCCGTGCCGAGCTGGAGCGGCTGGCCGCCCGCCGTTTCGTCCAGCTCATGATGCTGCTGCTGGTGGCCGCCTTCGCGGTGACCGTGGCGACCACGCTGGCCGGCTCGCACCGGCCCACCCCGGTGGAGCTGGGCCGGGCCCAGGCGCAGGCCGCCGAGGAGGTGCGCAACATGGAGTTGGCGCACGACCGCTGCCTGCGGATCAAGGCCGGCACCGTGACCCCGGACGAGAACGACTACCTGCCGCGGGACTGCGCGCAGATCGACCCGGCCCTCATGGAGAAGCTGCCGGCCGCGTCCGACTACCTGACCGGGGTGTTCGTCTTCGCCAACGAGGCCCAACCGCTGCTCTACTTCCTGATCGCGTTCCTGGCGATGTTCGGGTTCCTGGTGGGCGCCTCCTACATCGGCGCCGACCTGAACTCGGGTGGCGTGGTCAACCTGCTGCTCTGGCGGCCGCGCCGGCTCGTCGTGCTCGGCGCGAAGCTGGGCACGCTGCTCGGCGGGCTGCTCGGGCTCTCCGCGCTGGCCTCGGTGGCGTACCTGGGGGTGTTCTGGCTGATCGGCGAGGCCTCCGGGCTCACCGGCCGGCTGAGCGGCGAGTTCTGGTCGTCGCTCGCCGCGGTCTGGGTGCGCGGCCTGGTGCTGGTGCTGCTCGCCGCGGCGCTCGGCTTCGCCATGGCCACGCTCGGCCGGCACACCTCGGCGGCGCTCGGCACGGTGGCCGCCTACCTGGTGGTGTGGGAGCTGGGCGCGCGACTGGTGTTCCAGATCCTGTCGGTGACCCGTCCGGACCGGTTCATGCTCTCCAGCTACCTGGCGGCGTGGCTCAGCGGCGAGGCCCGCTTCTGGGACAACGACGCCTGCGCCGGTGACATCGCGGGATTCTGCGACGGGTACTACACGCTGGGCTGGGTGCCGGGGCTGGTGGTCCTGCTCGGCCTGACCGCCGCCCTGACCGTGGCGGCCTTCTCGGTGTTCCGCCGCCGCGACCTGATCTGAGGGGCGCCGGTGCGGTCCCGATCCGGGACCGCACCGGCAACTGCTTGCAGAGATTCGTCACCTCGTGAAGAATTCCTTCACATGGTGGCACCGGTGGCGACGGGCCGGCGGTCAGCCGACCGTCGAGCCGAACACCTCGTCGCGCACGGCGTCCAGGGCGGTGCGCAGCGCCCCGCGCAGGATCGGCTCCTCGGTCAGCCCGGTGCTCACCACCCGCGGCCGGACCAGGGTGATCGCGGCGACCTCGTGCTGCACCCGCTCGGCCAGCGCCGCCCCGCCGGCCCGCCCCACCTCGCCGGCCAGCACCACCAGCGGCGGGTCGAGGACCACGCAGGTGCTGGCCACCCCGAGCGCCAGCCGGCGCGCCAGCTCGTCCAGCAGCGGGCCGCCCGCCGGGCCGGCCTCGATCGCCGCACGCACCGCGTCGGCCGCGCCGGCCGCCGCGAACCCGTGCTCGGCGGCCACGGCGCGGACCGCGTCGGCCCCGGCGAGCTGCTGGAACGCCGGCTTGGCCCGCTTCGACACGTCGCGCGGGATGGGCACGCCGGGCACCGGCAGGTAGCCGATCTCGCCGGCCGCGCCGCTGCTGCCGTGGTGCAGCCGCCCGCCCAGCATGATCGCCAGGCCGACGCCGGCGTCCACCCAGACCAGCACGAAGTCCGCCGTCCCCTGGGCCGCGCCGGACTGGGCCTCGGCCACGGCGGCCAGGTTCACGTCGTTCTCGAAGACCACCGGGGTGTGCAGGTCCTCGCGGAGCGCGGCGAGCAGGCCGCTGTGCCAGCGGGGCAGGTTGAACGCGAAGGTGATGTCGCCGGTGCCCGGGTCCACCAGGCCCGGGGTGCCGAGGACGATCCGCCGCACGCTGGACAGCTCGGCGCCGGCGCTGCTGGCCGCCTGGACCACCGCGTTGTGCACCACGCCGACCGGGTCGTCGGTGTCCTTCGTGGACTGCTCGACCCGGCCGACCACCGCACCGGTGATGTCCGCGCAGGCGGCCACCACCCGCTCGGCGCCGACGTCGACACCGACCACGTACGCGCTGCCCGGCCGGACCGCGTAGAGCTGGGCGTTCGGGCCCCGCCCGCCGGCCTGCTCGCCGACCCGGGTGACCAGGCCCCGCTCCTCCAGCCGCTCGACCAGCTGCGACGCGGTGACCTTGGAAAGCCCGGTCAGCTCCCCGATCCGCGCCCGGGTCAGCGGCCCCTGCTCGAGGAGCAGCTCCAGCGCCGCACGGTCGTTGAGCGCCCGCAAGAGTCGGGGGGTGCCGGGCAGCCGGGTCGCACTCATGCCACGTCCTCAATTTTCAGTAAGGTTTCGAACCACAAAACGCCTGCCGAGGGTGTCCGTTAGCGTATCGGCCACCTCGATCCGGGGCCGTCGGACAACCCGGCAGGGAAAGGGGATACTCGTGGGGTTGGATCAAGGACTCCGTCGGCTCGCGCTGGGCACCCTGCTGGCGGCGTACCCCGGCCCGGTCCCGCCCGACTGGGCGGTCGACCTGCTCGCCGACGGGCTCGCCGGGCACACCCTGTTCGGCACCAACGTCCACGACCCGGCCCAGGTGGCGGCGACCACCGCGGCGCTGCGCGCCGGCCGCCCCGACGTGCTCATCGCGATCGACGAGGAGGGCGGGGACGTCACCCGGCTGGCCCACGCCACCGGCAGCCCGTACCCGGGCAACGCCGCCCTCGGCGCGGTCGACGACCCGACCCTGACCCGCCAGGTGTACGCGGCCATCGGCGCGGAGCTGGCCGCCCTCGGCATCAACCTGGACCTCGCCCCGACCGTCGACGTGAACACCGCCGACGAGAACCCGGTGATCGGCACCCGCTCGTTCGGCGCCGACCCGGTCCGGGTGGCCGTCCACTCGGCCGCCGCGGTCGTCGGCCTCCAGTCCGCCGGGGTCGCGGCCTGCGCCAAGCACTTCCCCGGGCACGGCGCGACGGTCGCCGACTCCCACCACGAGCTGCCGACCGTCGACGTGCCGCCGGCCGTGCTGCGCGAGCGGGACCTGCCGCCGTTCGCCGCGGTGGTCGACGCCGGGGTACGCGCCGTCATGACCGCGCACATCCGGGTACCCGCGCTGACCGGCGACGGTCCGGCCACCTTCAGCCGGGCCGTGCTGGTCGACCTGCTGCGCACCGAGTACGGCTTCACCGGCGCGGTGATCACCGACGCGCTGGAGATGAAGGGCGCCGCGCTGGCCGCCGGCGGGGTCGGGCCGGCCGCGGTCCGCGCCCTGGCCGCCGGGGCGGACCTGCTCTGCATCGGCGCGAAGGTCGACGCCGGCCTGGTGGAGCACGTCGTCGAGGAGATCGTCGCCGCGCTCGCCGACGGCCGGCTGGACCGGGCCCGCGTCGAGGAGGCCGCCGGCCGGGCCGCCGAGCTGGCCGCCTGGACGGGCGCGGGCGGCGCCGTGGCGGAGACCCCGGACGGCCTCGGCTACGCCGCCGCCCTGCGCGCGGTGCGGGTCGAGGGCGACGTCACCGGCCTGACCGCGCCGCTGGTGGTGCAGGTGCACGCGACCTCCACCATCGCCGAGGGGCGGGTCCCGTGGGGGCTGGGCCCGCACCTGGCCGGGGCGGAGGTGGTCCGCGCGGTGGCCGGCGAGACCGATCCGGACGAGCTGCGCGCTCTCGCCGGGGACCGGCCCGTCGTGCTGGTCGGCCGGCACCTGCACCGGCTGCCCGGGGCGCGGGAACTGGTCGAGGCGCTGGCCGCCACGCATCCGGTGACGGTGGTGGAGATGGGCTGGCCGGGCGGCTGGCGGCCGGCCGGCGCGCGGGCCTTCGTGACCACGTACGGCGCCAGCCACGCCAACGGCCGGGCGGCCGCACATGTGCTCGGTCTGGCCGGCTGAGGTCTGCCCGGCGCCGTTCCGGGGTACACGGGTCGGATGAGCGCAACCGACCCCTGGCACCGGGCGGCGGCCGACCTGATCTCCCGCTCCCACCGGGTGCCGCCCGACGCGGTGCCCGCGGCGGTGAGCGCGGCGGTGCGCGACCTCGGCGTGGCCGTGACCCTGTACGTGGTGGACGTCGAGCAGGAACTGCTGCGCCCGCTGCCCGAGCCGGGCCGGCCGGTGCCGGAGCCGCTGCCCATCGACACCAGCCTGCCCGGCCGCGCCTACACGGAGGTGCGGGCGCGGGCCGGGCACGACGGCCGGCTGTGGGTGCCGATCGTCGACGGCACCGAGCGGCTGGGGCTGCTGGAGGTCCGGTTGCCGGCCGGCGCGGACCCGGACGACCCCGCCCTGCGCGACGGCTGCCGGATGCTCGCCGGCCTCGTGGGGCACCTGCTGGCCAGCAAGACGGCGTACGGCGACGCCCTGGTCCGGGCCCGGCGGAGCGAACCCATGGCCGTCTCGGCCGAGCTGCTCTGGCCGCTGCTCCCCCCGCTCACCTTCGCCACCGACACGGTCGCGGTCAGCGCGATCCTCGAACCCTGCTACGAGGTGGGCGGGGACGCGTTCGACTACGCGCTGGACGACGGCCGGCTCGCGCTCGCCGTGCTGGACGGGGTCGGACACGGGCTGCCGGCGACCCTGACCACCTCGGTCGCGCTCGCCGCGCTGCGGGCCGCCCGGCGCGACGGCGGCGGGCTGGCCGAGCAGGTCGACGCGGTCGACGCGGCCCTGTTCAGCCAGTGGCGGGACGGGCGCTTCGTGACCGCCGTCCTGGCCGAGGTCGACGTCCACAGCGGACGGGTCCGGTACGTCAACGCCGGGCACCCCGCCCCGGTGCTGCTGCGCCGGGGACGGGCCGTGCGCGCCCTCACCGGCGGCCGCCGCCCGCCGCTCGGACTGCACCTGCCCGGCGGCGAGCCGGGTGTCGCCCGGCTGGAGCCGGACGACCGGCTGCTGCTCTACACCGACGGGGTGACCGAGGCCCGCGACGCGGCCGGGGAGATGTTCGGGCTGCCGCGGCTCGCCGATCTCGCCGAGCGGCTCATCGGCTCGGACCTGCCCGGGCCGGAGACGCTGCGCCGGCTGAGCCACGCCGTGGCCGCGTACCGGGGCACCGCTTCCCACGACGACGCCAGCATGGTGCTGGTGGAGTGGTCCGGCGCGGCGGCGGCCCGGACGGAGCCCTGAGGGCGGTTCACCGCAGGCGGCGCCAGCCGCGCTCCAGGTCGCTGCCGTCGCCGTCCCGCCCGCCCGGCCAACCGAGCAGGACGTCGACCGCGGTGATCCGCAGCACCCGCGCCACCGGGGGCTGCGGGTCGGTCACCCGGAGGGTGGCGCCCCGGCCGACCGCCTCGGCGGCGCCGCGCAGCAGGGCGGCCACCCCGGTGGAGTCGAGGAACGTGACCGCGCCGAGGTCGACCAGGATCTCCACCAGGTCGGGCCGGTCCAGCACGGCGTCGAGCGCCCGGTCCAGCGCGGGGGCTCCGGCCATGTCCAGGTCGCCGACCGGGCTGACGACCAGCCGTCCCGCCCCCGCGTCCCGCGTACCGATCTCCATGACCCGCCCGTCCGCTCCCGATCGACGTCGTCGCGACCATACCGGCAGGGCAGCCCGCCAACGAACTTGAACACGTTCAAAATCTGTCGTACGCTCAGCCCGACATCGATTTGAACGCGTTCAAGAAGGGTGGCGGGGATGGACGTGAAGGTCTGGATGTACCTGGCCTACCTCGCGGTCAGCATCGCGCTGACCGTGTGGGTGGCCCGGACGCTCGCCCGCAACGGGCTGGTGTTCCTGGAGGACGTCTTCGCCGACAAGCGGCTGGCCGACGCGGTCAACAGCCTGCTGGTGGTCGGCTTCTACCTGCTCAACCTCGGCTACGTCACGGTGGCCATGAAGGAGGCCGACCCGGTGGGCACCACCAGCCAGGCGCTGGAACAGCTGTCCATGAAGGTCGGCTGGGTGCTGCTGGTCCTCGGCGCCCTGCACTTCTTCAACGTCTTCGCGCTCGGCCGCTACCGGCGCGGCCGGCTGCGCCAGCAGGCGGCGGCCACCCATCCGCCGCTCGCCCCGGTCGGCTACCTCCCGCCGCAGGGCGGCCCCCGGCCGGCCCACCCGGCCCCACCGGCGCCGGCCGGGCCCACGCCCGGACAGGCGCCGCCGGCCCCGCCACGATGACGTCCGTCCCGGGCGGGCGCCCGACGGATCCCACCGGGCACGGGGCCGGTGGGATCCGCGGGTTCACCGTCCTCTACGACGCGCACTGCCCGCTGTGCCGGGCCGCCCGGCAGTGGCTCGCCTCGCGCGCCCAGCTCGTACCCCTGGAGTTCGTGCCGGCCGGTTCGGCGGAGGCCCGGCGGCGCTTCCCCGGGCTCGACCACGACGCCACGCTGCGGGACCTGACCGTGGTGGCCGACACCGGCGCGGTCTACGCGGGCGACGGCGCCTTCCTCGCCTGCCTCTGGGCCCTGGTCGACCACCGGGGCACCGCCGAGCGGCTGGCCCGCCCGCACCTGCTGCCGCTGGCCCGGCGGATGGTGACGACCGCCTCCGCGGCACGTGAGCTGGTCCGGGAACCCCGCCCGGACCCGGGATACGGTGACGACGATGACCGAGCAGACTGCGCCGACGACCGCTGCGGGTGGCCCGAGCACCGGGGCGACGGCCCGGGGTGAGCAGACCCGCCAGCTGATCCTGGACACCGCCCTGCGGCTGTTCCGCGAGCGGGGGTACGCGCGCACCACCATGCGTGCCATCGCCCAGGAGGCCGGCGTGGCGGTGGGCAACGCCTACTACTACTTCGGCTCGAAGGAACACCTGATCCAGGAGTTCTACGCGGAGACCCAGCGGGAACACCGGGTGGCGGCCGCGCCCGCGCTGGCCCGGGAGCGGGACTTCGCCGCCCGGCTGGCCGCCGTGCTGCACGCCGGGGTGGACGTGCTCACGCCGTACCACTCGTTCGCCGCCAGCTTCTTCAAGACGGCGGCCGAACCGACCTCGCCGCTCAGCCCGTTCTCCACCGAGTCGTCCGGCCCGCGGGACGCCTCGGTGTCGCTGTTCCGCGAGGTGCTGGAGGGCTCGGCCGCCACGGTGGACGCCGAACTGCGCGAGCCCCTGCCGGAGCTGCTCTGGCTCGGCTACATGGGCGTGGTGCTCTACTGGGTGCACGACCGCTCCCCCGGCCAGGCCAAGACCCGCCAGCTCATCGACGGCGCGGTCCCGCTGGTCGACCGGCTGGTGAAGCTGTCCCGGCTGCGGGTGCTGCGCCCCGTGACCCGCCAGGTGGTCGGCCTGATCCACACGCTGCGTCACTGACCGCCGCACCACCTCACAGGGCTGAACCGCAGGTCAAGTCCGCAACCGGACAGGGGTCAGCGGCCCTTCACCCCTTGCCCGACACGCGGCGGACACATAGCGTTACCAGGGTCGGGACCTGGGGGGAGAGGCGGCGGACCGTGGATCCGGCCCGGGATCCACGGTCCGCGCCCGCCCCGGTCAGCGCGGTCAGCGGGGGAACACCCCGTACGAGGTCCAGCCCCGGTCCGGGAAGCCGGCCGCCTCGGCCACCCGTGCGGAGGCGTGGTTGTCGTGGTTGTGCAGGTAGGTGGGAACGGCTCCCTCGTCCAGCACCCGCCGGGCCGCCTGGGCGACCAGCCGCCGGGCCAGCCCCTGCCCCCGCGCCGCCGGCACGGTCCCCACGGCCAACTCGTGCCCGTACGCGTCGTGCCGCTTGATCCCCGCCCCGGCCAGGTACGCCCCGTCGGCGTCCCGGACCACCAGCACCTCCCGGTCGAACAGCCGCAGCCAGGGCGGCAGCCCGGGTGTGGTCGGCGCGACCCAGTCACCGGCGTCCGGCAGCGGCGCCGGTGCGGTGCTCCAGCGGAACAGCCCGGAGTGGGTGGTGAAGTCGGGCACGCCGACCGCCGACGGAAGGGCCGGCAGCAGTCGTTCGCCGGGCCGCTCCCGGACCAGGTCCCGCACCAGGCCGGCCCGGTCCGGCGGCACCGAGAGGATCGCGCACTCCGGTGACGCGACCGCGATGGCCGGGCGCAGCCGCCCGTCCCAGGCCGGCCGGGCCCGCCGGTGCGAGCGGACCACGTGCAGCCCGGGACCCGCCGGCCACTGCCCCAACCAGGTCGCCAGGTGCAGGAACAGCCGCCGGTCGAGCACGTGATCATGGTACGCCCACCGTGGCCCTCCGGCGTGCCGGATCCACCGGGGTGATTGGGGTGCCCGGCGGGCGGGTAGACGACGTCAGAACAGCACCGGCGGCGGCGGGAACCTCAGGCATCGATGCCGCGTCATATTCATTTCCATACATGTACAAGTTTCTCTGGGACGGTAATGGTCATGCCGAATCAGCCGAATGACCGGTACCAGCAGGACGCCGAGCAGCGCTGGCGGGCCGTCGAGGCCGCCGGGCGGTTCCCGGCGCAGGCCGACTACCGGGGGGCTCGCCGCGGGACGCTGTCCTGGGCCGAGCTGAACGCGCTGCCGGCGGGCGCCTCGCCCCGGCGCGGCCTCACCGCCCGTTGACGCGCCCGACACACCGGGCGCTCCGCACCGAGCTTTCGCACACCTGTCCTGTAGCGTCTTGTGGTCCGAATCCCGGCTACCACAGGAGAAGCTTCGCGCATGGGCAAGAAGACGATCCACGTCTCCGACTTCAGCGGCCAGGTGCTGCGCCCCGACGACGAGGTGGTCAAGGTCGTCGTGCTGGAGCACCCGGACCTCGTCGCCGGGCCCGTGCAACTCGACGCCACCCCGGTCGAGGTGGAGAGCATCGACGACGCGGCGCTGGACGTGGCCGTCGTGGAGATCCACGACCGCCACGGCGGGGGCGAGCCGCGCCGGGTGGTGCTGACCGCCAGCGAGTTCGACGCCATGGCCACCGACATGCCGATGGCGCAGTTGCTGCGCACCGCCGAGCGGGTCAAGCCGCCCAAGGCCCGCCGCTCCGCCGAGAAGGTCGACTACGGCACCATCGAGCACGCCGGGAAGCCGCACCGGGGCCGGGTCACCGAGGAGGAGGCCCGGCTCGTCCGCGAGCAGCTCGACGAGGTGAACAAGCGCCTCGCCGACGCGGGGATCCGCCAGGTCGACCCGGCCGACCCGGAGCACGCCGCCCGCTACGGCTTCCCCGCCGCCTGACGCCGCCGGCCGGGGGCGCCCCCCCCGGGGGGGGGGGCCCCCCGGGCGCCGCCCCCGAAAGGGTGGGAGGGCGCCCGGGCATGCGGTGGACGGGCGGCGGGCCCCCCCCGCGCCCCCCCCCCCGCCGCCCGGCGGGGCCCCCCCCCCCCCGGGGGGCGCGCCCCCGGCCGGTCCGGCACCGGATTTCGGAGTCAGGCCCGCTTGCGGGTGATCTCGGCGAGGGCGCCCTCGACCGCCGACTCCAGGGCCGCCTTCTCCAGCCCGAGCCCGGTGAGCACGCCGTCGCCGGCCTCCTCCTCGAGCAGGGCGAGCAGGATGTGCTCGGTGCCGATGTAGTTGTGGCCCATCCGCAGCGCCTCCCGGAAGGTCAACTCCAGCACCTTCTTGGCCCGCGCGTCGTAGGGGATCAGGTCCGGGACCGTGTCGGCCTTCGCCGGCAGGGTCGCGGTGACCGCCTCCCGCAGCCGCTCCAGGGGTACGCCCCGAGCGACGATCAGCGCGGCCGCCAGCCCCTCGGGCTCGGCCAGCAGGCCCAGGGCGACATGCCCCGGCGTGATCTCGGCGTTGCCGGCGGCCCGCGCCTCCTCCTGCGAGGACACGACCACGTTCCGGGCCCGCGGGGTGAACCGGCCGAAGCCGGCGTTCGGGTCGAGGGCCGCCGCCGTCTCGGCCTTCGCGGCAGACCGCTTCTGGGCGGCCTGCTTGCTCACTCCCATGCTGCGGCCGATCTCCGTCCACGAGGCCCCCGAGCGGCGGGCCTGGTCGACGAAGTGCCCGACCAGGTGGTCGGCGAGGTCGCCCAGGTGGTCGGCGACCAGAACGGCGCCGGCGAGCTGGTCCAGCGCGTCGCCGTGCACCTTCTTGATGCCCTCGATCAGCTCATCGAGGCGTACCGGATGGGTCAGCTTCAGCGGGTCAATCTCGTCCGTCATGCGTCAACCATAGGTTGACGAAGGCAGACCGTCAACCATCGGTTGACGATCTTCCCTGCGAACGGCGAGCGGGGACGGCGGCGCCGCGCGCCCGGGTTGTCGGGGCGCGCCAGGCAGGTGGGGCCGGTGGGGGCTGAAAACGCGGCAGGCCCGGTCCGCGAAGGACCGGGCCTGAGTGAACCGTGCGCCGCCAGGGACTCGAACCCCGAACCCGCGGATTAAGAGTCCGCTGCTCTGCCAGTTGAGCTAGCGGCGCTCGCTGACAACGGGGAGCACGGTAACACGTCGCCGGGCCGGCCCGACGAGGGTGGCCCCCGCCCCGGCCGTCAGGGCCGGATGACCACCCGCCGGCCCCGCAGCTCCCCCTGCTCCAGCATCCGGTGCGCCTCGCCGGTCGCGGCCAGCGGCAGGGACACGACCTCGCGCGGCGCCAGGCGGCCGGCGGCGAGCAGCCGGTTCACCGCGCCCGCGGCCTCGGCCAGTTCGGTGACGGTGGCGTGCGAGATGGCGAAGCCGATCACGCTGCGGTCGTTGGTGTAGAGCGGCCCGGCGGGCAGGACCGGCCGGGTCCGGGGTCCGGCCATCAGCACGATCCGGCCCCGGAGCGCCAGCAGGTCGACGGCCTGCTCCAACTCGTTGCGGCCCGAGGTGTCGAGGTACACGTCGGCGCCGTCGGGCAGTGCCGACCGCAGCCGGTGTGCCAGGTCGGGATCCCGGTAGTCGAGCACCTCGGCCGCGCCGAGTCGCCGGCAGTAATCGGCGTCGGCCGTCGACGCGGTGGCCACCACCCGGGCGCCGGTTCGGGCGGCCAGGACGACGAGCGCCGCGCCGACGTTGCCAGCACCGCCGCCCACCACCACGGTCTCCCCGGGCCGCAGGCGGCCGTGCGTGAACAACGCCAGGTACGCCGTGGCGGCCGGGTGCAGCACGGTCACCGCCACGGCGGGATCCACGCCGTGGGGCAGCGGGTAGAGCCGGTCCGCCGGCACCACGGCCTGCTCGGCGGCGGCACCCTGCCGGCCGCCGTGCCCGAGGCTGTTGCACCAGACCAGGTCACCAGGGCGGACGCCGGGCACACCGGGGCCGGCCTCGGCGACCCGGCCGACCAGGTCCCTGCCGACCACGAAGGGCAGGGGCAGTGCCGTGCGGAACGCCCCGGAGCGGACGAGGGTGTCGACCGGGTTGACCGTGGTGGCGAGGACGTCGACAAGCGCGTCGGTCGGGCCGGGACGCGGTGCCGGCAGCTCCCCGTAGCGGATGTCGGCGGCCGGCCCCGGACCCTCGACGTAGGCGGCTCGCATGTCCTCATTCTGGCCACCGGCGACCGGCGGCCCGGGAAAAAGGTCAGGCCCGGTGCACTGCACCGGGCCTGACCTGAAGTGTGCGCCGCCAGGGACTCGAACCCCGAACCCGCGGATTAAGAGTCCGCTGCTCTGCCAGTTGAGCTAGCGGCGCTCGCTGACAACGGGAAGAACCTTAGCACGCACGCCGACCCGGGTTCCAATCCGATACCGGGCTCCACCCTTCGGTCGAGCTTAACCGGCGAAAGCCCCCAAAGTTCGCGTCTGTCCGGTCGAGGGGCGCGGGACGCGGGCCCTCATGCGGCACGATGTCCGCCAGGTACGCGAGAACAGAGGTGGGGATGGGCAGGTTCGCGCGGTCCGGGGCGTTGGTGGGTGTCCTGGTCCTCACGGCGTCACTGGCACTGACCGGGTGCGGCGACGACCAGAAGAAGCCGGCGTTCGTGGCCGGCGCGCAGCAGGGCGACCCGGCGGCGACCGCATCGCCGGACGCGACGGGCGAGCCGAGCCGGCCCGCCCTGCCGACGCTGACGGTGAACCCGGCCGACGGGTCCGACAAGCGCCCGGTCAGCACCGAGATCAGCGCGCGGATCCCCGGTGGCGGCAAGGTGTCGAAGGTCGTCCTGACGGCCGCCAACGGCGCGACCGTCGCGGGGCGGCTGCGCCGGGACGGCTCGTCCTGGGTGCCGTCGGCTCCGCTGAAGTACGGGACCCGGTACACCGCCACGGTCACGGGCACCGGCACGGACGGCCAGACCCGGCAGGGCACCAGCAGCTTCACCACGATGGCCAAGCCGAAGTCGATGATCGGCTCCGGGCTCTACATGTTCAGCGGCAAGACCTACGGGGTGGGCATGCCGGTGGTCGCCGAGTTCTCGCCGGGCATCCCGAAGAAGGACCGCGCCGCGGTGCAGAAGCGGATGTTCGTGCAGACCGACCCGCCGCAGCCGGGCGCCTGGCACTGGGTCTACAACGGCACGCAGGCGTACTACCGGGCGCCGGAGTACTGGAAGCCGGGCACCACGATCACGGTCCGGCTGGCACTGGCCGGGATCCCGCTGAGCAACGGCCGCTACGGCAACGTCGACCGGAGCGCCACCGCCAAGATCGGGCGCGCGTTCGAGATGAAGGTCGACAACGCGACCAAGCGGATGACCGTGTACGAGAACGGGTCGGTGATCCGCACCGTGCCGGTGAGCCTGGGCAAGAAGAGCACGCCCTCCTCCAGCGGCACGATGGTGGTGATGGAGAAGAAGGAGTCCACGGTCTTCGACACCCGGGACGAGCCGGACCCCCGCAACCAGTACGTCACGAAGATCGACTTCGCTCAGCGGCTCACCTGGGGCGGCGAGTACATCCACGCCGCGCCCTGGTCGGAGGGCGTGCAGGGCCGGGTGAACGTCTCGCACGGCTGCGTCAACGTCTCGATGGCGGACGGCCGGTGGCTCTTCGGCAAGACGCTGGTGGGCGACCCGATCACGGTGAAGGGCACCGAGCGGCGGCTGGAGCCGGGTAACGGCTGGACGGCCTGGAGCATGAGTTGGTCGCAGTTCGTCGCCGGCAGCGCCGTGCCGGTGCCCGAGGGTGGCCAGGGGTCGCCCTTCTGAGCAGGCGTAACGTGGGCGGATGCGCCACCGGCGGTGGTCGTTCGTCCGCGTACCGTCGGGCGGAGGGGAGACCACTCCGCCCGACAAAGCGCCGCACGATATCAGAATCGTTACATCGCGGGCGGGGTGTTTCGGTTCACTTCCGGCAACCGGTAGCCGTTGCGGCGCGTCGGTAAGGACGATGGGACCCGGACCACGACTGTGAGGGAAACATGCGAGCTAGCCAGGACGAGCTGATCCGGGGCGGGGCGGCCCGGCGCGGCGGGCGACGCCGCGTGTTCGCGGCCGCGGTGCTCGCCGCCGCCATGGCCCTGACCGGGTGCACCAGCGACAAGGGCGGGGACGACAAGGGGTCGAGCTGGCAGGGCGGCGGCGAGAGCGGCCCGAAGGCGGCGGCCACCATCACCGAGCCCGCGGCCGACGCCAAGGACGTGCCGGCCTCCACCGCCGTCACCTTCACCACGAAGGAGGCGCAGGAGACCACCGTCGAGCTGAAGGACTCCGCCGGCAAGGTCGTGGAGGGCCAGCTCGCGAAGGACGGGAAGAGCTGGCTGCCGGACGGCGCGCTGGCCTACGGCGAGACGTACACGGCCACCGTCACCGCGACCGGCGACGACGGCAAGCCGGCCACCGCGACCAGCACCTTCACCACGATGGCGAAGCCGGGCAAGCAGATCCGGGTGAGCAGCTTCCTCGGCGACAACCAGGTCGTCGGGGTGGCCATGCCGCTGATCGTCAAGTTCGGCCGGGCCATCCCGGAGGACTACCGCGACGACCTGCAGCGCCGGATGACGGTCACCGCGAAGCCGGCCCAGGAGGGCATCTGGCACTGGGTGAGCCCCACCGAGGTGCGCTACCGGCCGAAGACGTTCTGGAAGGCCAACAGCACGGTGACCTACAAGGTGCAGGCAGGTGGGCTGCCGCTCGGCGACGGCTGGTACGGCCGCTCCGACCTCACCGTCGACGTCAAGATCGGCCCCTCGTTCGTGATGACCGTGGACAACCGCACCAAGAAGATGACGGTCACCAGGGACGGCAAGGCGGTCAAGACGATCCTGGTGAGCCTCGGCAAGAAGAGCACCCCGTCGTCCAGCGGCACCATGGTGGTGATCGAGAAGCTCCGCCACACGGTCTTCGACACCATGGAGGAGCTGGGCCCCGAGGAGGGCTACCGCACCGAGATCGACTACGCCCAGCGGCTCACCTGGGGTGGCGAGTTCATCCACGCGGCCCCCTGGTCCGAGGGGGTGCAGGGCAGGTCGAACGTGTCACACGGCTGCGTGAACGTCTCGATGAAGGACGGCAACTGGCTCTTCGCCAACACCCGCATCGGCGACCCGATCACCGTGAAGGGCACCGAGCGCAAGCTCCAGAACGGCAACGGCTGGACCGACTGGAACATGAGCTGGGACGAGTACGTCAAGGGCAGCGCCCTGCCGTACGAGCCGCCGGCCGCGCCCGGGGACGACACCAGCCCGGCCGCCGACGAGCCGAGCGTCGAGCCGACCCCCTGATCCGACCGGCAACGCGCAACGGCCCCCTCCCACCGGGAGGGGGCCGTTTCCCGCTTCGCGGACCGCGAACGGCGCGAGCCCCCTCCCGGAGGAGGGGGCTCGCGTCATCTGGGGTGACTGATGGGAATTGAACCCACGACAACCGGGACCACAACCCGGTGCTCTGCCAACTGAGCTACAGCCACCATGCTCTCCGCGCCGGTCGACCCGGGCGGGGCGCGGACTAATAATAGCCACACCCCGGCCGGCCCCGTCCACCGGGTTCGGGCGGCCCCGCCCGGCGGGGCTCAGAGCTGGGCGGCGATGGCCTTGGCGCTCTCCACGTCCGGGCCGGGCAGCGGCACGAAGACGGTCCGCCGGTAGTACTCCAGTTCCCGGATGCTCTCCCGGATGTCGGCCAGCGCCCGGTGGGCCAGCCCCTTCTGCGGCTGACCGAAGTACACCCGCGGGTACCAGCGCCGGCACAGCTCCTTGATCGAGGAGACGTCGATCATCCGGTAGTGCAGGTGGGCGTCGAGCCGGGGCATGTCGCGGGCGATGAAGCCCCGGTCGGTGGCGATCGAGTTGCCGCACAGCGGGGCGGTGCGCGGGTCCTTGACGTGGCTGGCCACGTAGTCGAGCACCATGTCCTCGGCCTCGGCCAGGGTGACCGTGGAGCGGCGCACCTCCTCGGTGAGGCCGGACTTGCCGTGCATGGTCTGCACGATCTCCGGCATCGCCTCCAGCGCCGCCTCGTCGGCGTGGATGACCACGTCGACGCCCTCTCCGAGCACGTTGAGGTCGGGATCGGTGACGAGCGCGGCGACCTCGATCAGCCTGTCCCGGCCGAGGTCCAACCCGGTCATCTCACAGTCGATCCAGACGAGAAGATCAGCCACCGCCACAGACTACGCGCCGCCGACCCGCCCGCGCCTGAAGCACCCGGGCCGAGGTGGACCGCTAGGGTTTCCCCGTGCCAGCCGAACCCGTCGCACCACCAGCCGTCACCGAGGACGATCCGGGCGGGCGTACGGCCCGTCGGCTGGTCACGGTGGTGGCACTCGCGGCGTTGCTGCCGGCGCTCTACCGTCCGGGCCTCAACCACAACTTCCTCGACCTCAAGATCTACATGAGCGCGATGGACTGGTGGCGGGACGGCCATCCGCTCTACGACTACGTGCAACCGGACCGGGTCCAGGGCCTGCTGTACTTCACCTATCCCCCGCTCGCCGGCCTGGTGCTGTGGCCGTTCGCGCTCCCGCGGCTCGGCGTCACCATCGCCATCTTCACGGTGCTCACCGTGGTCGGGGTGGTGGTGACCACCCGGTGGCTGGTGCTGCCCGTGGTGCGGCGGCACGACCTGCCGAAGATGTTCAGCGTCACGGTGGCCGTGTTGCTGGTCCTCGCCGTGGAGAGCACCCGGGAGACGATCACCTTCGGCCAGATCAACATGCTGCTGGTGGTGCTGATCCTGGGCGACCTGCTGTTCGCCGTACCCCAGGGGCGGCGCTGGGCCGGCGTGGGCGTCGGGTTGGCGGCGGCGCTCAAGCTCTTCCCCGGCATCTTCGTGCTCTACCTGCTGGCCACCCGGCGCTGGCGGGCCGCCGTGGTGGCGGCCGTGACCGCGACGCTGGCCACGCTGCTCGCGGCGGTGGTCGCGCCCCGCGACTCGTGGCGGTTCTGGACCCACGAGCTGTGGGCGACCGACCGGGTGGGCCGGACCGACTACACCGGCAACCAGTCGCTGTTCGGCCTCCTCAGCCGGATCACCGCGCCGGACAAGCCGAGCCAGCTCCCCTGGCTGCTGCTGGCCCTGCTCGTCGCCGGGTACGGGCTGTGGCGGGCCGCCCGGGCGGCGCGGGCCGGGGACGCGCTGGCCGGCCTCACCCTGACCGGCCTGGTCGGCGGGCTGGTCAGCCCGATCACCTGGACCCACCACCTGTACTGGTTCATCCCCGCGGTGGTGGTGCTGGTCGACGCGGCGCTGGCCGCGGACCCGGCCACCGTGGAGGGTGCCCGCCGGCGGCGCCGGCTGCTCGCCCTGGCCGCCGGCACCGGCTTCGTGATCGTCTACGGGGTGGTCACCTTCCAGGACTGGGGCGTCGCCCCGGCGCGCACCGACGATCCGGTGGACTTCGTTGTCCGCAACGCGTACGTCCTGCTCAGCCTGCTGCTGCTGGCCGTGCTGCCGAGCCGCCGGCCGGTGCGCGAGCCGGCCGACGTGCCGGTCGGAAACAGGCAGTAACCGGACAGATCTCGCGACAAGCGCCGTTCAGCGCTAATCTGGTCCCAACTACCTCAGGTTTCTCCCAGGTAGCACCGATCCCCCGGTGACGGTGGCCCTCCGCGTCGGCAGCGCGGAGGGCCACCGCCGTAGGGGCCGGGTCACTCGTCGACCGGCGTGGCCGGCCGGACCGGGCGGGGCGTCTCGGCGGTGGTCACCGGGGGCCACGACCAGTCCGGGTTGACCGGCAGGTCGGCCAGGCTCTCGGGCCGCCGGCTCGGCACCGGGCCGATGGCCACGCGGGACCGCTCGCCGGACGCCGACCCGACCGAGACCAGCTGCCGGTCGGGCAGGGTGGCCGGCTCGGCCCGCTGGCCCAGCCCGCTGAGCGAGCTGACGCCCAGCCGGCCGGCCAGCACCGGAACCTGGTCCGGCTCCACCACGAAGACCACCTCGCGCGGGCGGACCGGGCGCAGCAGCACCAGCACGGCGAGCACCACCAGCAGCGTCCCGCCGGCCAGCAGCGCCCAGGCCACGCCGGGGAACCAGCCGGCGCGCAGCTCGGCGCGCAGGTCCAGGGCCAGGTCGGCCCGCCCGTCCGGCCGCATCACCACCAGGCTCAGGGACCGGCCGGCCAGCTCGGCCGGGCTCCACTCCAGCGCGCCGACGCCCTCGCGTACCCAGAGGGTCTGGCCGAGCGGGACGGCGGCCGCGGTGCCGGCGGTGGGCGGGTCCAGGCGGACCGGCAACGGCCCCCGGGACAGCGCCACCCGGCTCACCGTGGTGTGCGGGACGTCGGCCAGCCACCGTCGCACCTGGTCGGTCGGGGCGAGGCCGAGGAAGGCGGGACCGTCGGCGGTCCGCGCGGTGAGCCGGAGCCGGGCCTGCCCGGCCCGGGCGACCGGCGCGTCGGCGCGGAGCAGGGCGTCCACGTCGGTCACCACGACCGCCCGGGCAGGGGTGCGGATCGTCTCGAAGCGGGCGCCGAAGCCGCCGTCCGGGTCGGCGTGCCGGGCGGCGAACCACAGCCCCGCGCCCGCCAGCAGGGCCGGCAGCCCCACGGTCAACAGCAGCATGCCGGCGATCGTGCGCACGAAACGCATTCGCGTCGTCCCCCTCGGTAGCGAAGTACCCGCCGACCTTACCGACGTCGACCGACGATTCGCCGCATATCCACGGCAAGCACCCCAAGGACCGCGGAACGACCGCCGGCCCGCCGGAAGAACCGACGGGCCGGCGTGACTGCGCAGGTCAGGACTTCGCGGCGGGCTCCCGGCGGGTACGCAGGAAGGCCAGCCCGCCGAGGATCAGGCCGGCCAGGCCGGCGACCAGACCGGCCACGCCGAACGCGGTGGCCGTGCCGGTGTCGGCGTCCTCGTCATCGTCGTCGTCGGCGGCGGCCGGGGCGCTCGCGACCGGCGAGGCGGACGCCGAGGCGGCGGCCAGGGTGAGAACCGGCGCCGGGTTCTCCGGCTCCTCCCCGCCCGGCGTGGGCTCCTCGATCCAGCGCGAGACGTTGCCGTCCGAGTAGGTCTGGAGCACCTTGAACACCATCCGGTCGACCTGCGGCAGCGGGCCCATCGACACCGGGAACTCCTGGAACTCGCCCGGCTTGACCCCACCGTTGGGCGCGGCCGTCCAGGTCAGCTTGGAGACCGCCTCGGTGAGCTGGCTGCCGTGCACCTCGACGGGCGGGTCGACCTTGCGCTTCTCCACCGCGACCGTCCACCCGGGGACCGGCATGGTGGAGACCGAGCCGACCGGGGCGTTCTCCGGCAGGTTGACCTCGACCTTCGTGGTCGACGCCGCGTCGCTCTCGTTCGGCACCCGGAAGGCGAAGCGGCCGTAGCTGCCCTGCGTGGCCTCCTTCGGGTTGACCGTGACGTGCGCCGAGGCCGGCCCGGCCAGGCCGAGCACGGCCGTGGCCACGGCGGCGAGGGTGAGCGCGGCGGCGGTTGCGGGACGCCGGAGACGGGTCATGTGAGCGAGCCTTTCGGTTACCTGACGGGCACGGTGGCGGTCACCGTGGCCTGGTCGATGTCGGACGTGCGGACGGTGAAGCGGAGCTGCCACTGCCCCGCCGCCGGGAGGTTGATCTCGCCGAAGGCGTGGTTGTCGGTCAGTGGAAGCAGCGGGATCGTGATCGGCTCGATGCCGGCCGACGGCAGCGCGGCGGTGGCCTTCCACTCCTGCACGGGCTGAGGCCGGTTGTCCTTGGGCGTGTACGCGTAGAGGTGCAGCGAGTTACTGCCGGTCTCGGCCGGGTCCAGCTCGACCTGCAGCGAGTAGAGCGGGCTGCTCAGCGTGGTGGAGAAGAAGCCGTCCGGGGCGCCGGCCACGGTGGTGGAGGCGGTCCGGGCCGGGGTGGTCTGCACCAGCGTCGCCGACAGGCCGAGCACCACCGCGGTGATCGCCAGCTCGGCCACCACCGCCCGCCGCATGGACCCCGGGCGGCCCGCGGCGGTGCGCTTCCGGACCAGCGCCCGGGAGTACGCGGCCACCCCGATCACCAGCGCGAACAGCACGATCTTGGCGAGCAGCAGCTGCCCGTAGGTGGTGTCGACGAGCGCCTTCGGCGTGGCCACCTCGATCAGCCCCTGCACGGTGCCGGCGAGCAGCAGCGCGGCCACCGCCAGCGCCGCCCAGCGGGACCAGATCGGCAGGATGGCGTCCAGCTCCCGCTCGTCGGCCCGGCGCAGCAGGAAGACCGCGAGCATGACCAGGCCGCCCAGCCAGACGGCCATGCCGCCGAGGTGCACGGCGTCCACCACCACCGAGACGGCGGGCGCGGGCGACGCGGCCGGGTGGCCGGCGAGGGGCCAGGTGAACAGCGCCGCCCCGCCGAGGATCGCCAGGATGAGCCCGTCGGTGCGGCCGACCGGCCCGGCGAAGAGCGGGCGGAGCA
Organism: Micromonospora sp. NPDC048907; assembly: GCF_055586885.1. NCBI lineage: Bacteria > Bacillati > Actinomycetota > Actinomycetes > Micromonosporales > Micromonosporaceae > Micromonospora > Micromonospora sp. NPDC048907. Next base: position 42,578 of record NZ_JBVJHI010000006.1, on the reverse strand, counting down.
GGAACGCCGCCGCGGCCAGCAGGCCGAGCCGGACCAGGTGCGTGGCGCCGTAGGTGCTGCCCAGCACGTCGCCGAAGCCGGACCCGGTGGCGTCGAACAGGCCGCCGCCGTTGGTGTAGGGGACCTGGAGCCACAGCTCCGCGAGCGTGGCCACGGCGAGCAGGCCCAGCGCCGACCAGGCCAGCCGGGCCGGGCCGCGCCGGGACAGCCGGCGGGGCCAGAGCGCGGCCAGCACCAGCGCCGGGCCGACGAGCAGCAGCAGCCCGACGTAGCCGAGGTACTTGGCGACCTTGACCGCGTTGCCCACCACCGGGTTCGCCCGGGTGTCCGCGCCGGTGTCCGTCGGCGGCGTCGACGGCGCGCCGACCGAGTAGGTGAACGCGCCGGAGACCGGGTGGCTGTCCGCCGAGATCACCCGGTAGCTGACCAGGTAGGTGCCGCGCGCGCCGGACGGGTCCACCGGGATGGTGACCACCGCGCCCTTGACGGTGGGCTCGCCCCGGTCGGCCCGGGAGCCGTCGGGCGCGATCACCCGGATCTTGTCGGGGACCTTGCGGACCCCCTCGCTGAAGGTGATCACCACGTCGGCGGGCGCGCTGGACACCACGGCCGCGGCGGCGGGGCTGCTGCTCACCAGCACCGCGTGGGCGCTGGCCGGGGTGGCCGGAGCCAGCAGCAGGGCGACGAGGGTGATCAGCAGCCCGGCGGCGGTCCCCAGCCGGGCGGCCCACGGACGGTCGGCGACGGCCACGGGGCGGCGGCGTACGGCAGCAGTCATGACCATCATGCTTCCCGAACCGTGCGGCCCCCGGCGACCCGACCTCATCCGCGCCCCGACGCCGGCGCCGTACGCGGCCGGAGCTCCGCCACCCGGAGCCGCCCGGCCCGGGCCCGCGGGTCCTCCCCGTCCGGCCGGGCGGGAGGCGCCACGCGCACGTCGTCGCACGTCATGAGCGGGTAGTCGGCGGGCGGGCGGAAAAAGTTCCCGGCGTGGGCGGGACCACGTAATGAGCCGAAGGACCCGGTCCGGCACAGGTACGCCGCGTAACCTCGTCTGTCGTGATCCCCGCCCCGCGCGACACCTCCGCCGGCCGCCCCGCGGCGCCGGCGGGCGAGGCTGCGCGGGACGCCGCGACCGACTGGGCACTGGCCGCCCGGGCGGGTGACCCGGTGGCCCAGGCCGCCTTCGTCCGGGCCACCCAGGCCGAGGTGTGGCGCTTCGCCGCCGCCCTGGTCGACCCGGACAGCGCGGACGACCTGACCCAGGAGACGTACCTGCGTGCGTTCCGGGCGCTGCCCGCCTTCGAGGGGCGGTCCACCGCGCGCACCTGGCTGCTCGGCATCGCCCGCCGGGCCTGCGCCGACCACCTCCGCACCGTGATCCGCCGCCGGCGGCTGGACGCGCGGCTCGCCGCGCACGCCGCCACCGACCGGCCCCACCCGGACCCGGCCGGGCAGCTCGGCGCCACCGACCTGGTCCGCCGGCTCCCCGCCGAACGGCGTTCCGCGTTCGTGCTCACCCAACTGCTCGGCCTGTCGTACGCCGAGGCCGCCGCCGTGGAGGGGGTGCCCGTGGGCACCATCCGCTCCCGCGTCGCCCGGGCCCGCGACGACCTGGTCGAGGCCGCCGGCGACGCGTTGACCGGCTGATCGTGGAACTTTCCTCGGAAACGGGACGACCAATGACCGTGACCGCACCCCCCACCCGGGCCGCCCGCTGGCCCGCCGTCCGGCCCTGGCTCGGCATCGCGGCCCGCCTCGGCCTGGCCGCCGTCTGGCTGGTCGCCGGCGCCGCCAAGGTCGGCGACCTGGCCGCCTCCGGCCGGGCGGTCAACGCCTACCAGGTGATGCCGTACGACCTGGCCACCGTGATCGGCGCCGCGCTGCCCTTCGTCGAGCTGGCGCTCGGCGTGCTCCTGCTCCTCGGTCTGGCCACCCGGCTCGCCGCCGGCGTCTCCGCGGCGCTGCTCGTCGTCTTCATCGCCGGCATCACCTCGGCCTGGTCCCGCGGCCTGGCCATCGACTGCGGGTGCTTCGGCAGCGGCGGGCAGCTTGCCGCCGGCCAGGCACCGAGCTACCTCCCGGAGATCCTCCGGGACCTGGGATTCCTGGTACTGGCCGGGTTCCTGCTGACCTGGCCCCGCACCCCGTTCTCCGTGGACGGCTGGCTGGCGGGCGACACCGTGGAGGTCGACGATGAGTAGTCGCAAGGGGCGGAAGAACGCGGCCCAGGTGGTCCGCGCCCAGATCGCCCGGGAGAAGCGGCGCACCCGCACGATCTGGACCTCCGTCGCCGCGGTGGTGGTGCTGGTGATCGCCGGCCTGATCGGCTGGACGGTCTACTCCAGCCAGAAGTCGGACACGTTCACCACCCCGCCCGGCGCCAACCCGCCCGGCACCGCCATCGTCCTCGGCCAGGGCCCGGTCTCCGTCGACCTGTACGAGGACTACCTCTGCCCGGTCTGCAAGCAGTTCCAGCAGACCAGCGGCGACACGATCAACCAGTTGATCAACGAGGACAAGATCCGGGTGAACTTCCACCCGGTGGCCTTCCTCAACCGCTTCTCCACCACCGAGTACTCCACCCGCTCCTCGGCCGCCGCCGGCTGCGCCGCACAGGGCGGCAAGTTCAAGGAGTTCACCGACCAGCTCTTCGCCCGGCAGCCGGCCGAGGGCAGCGCCGGGCTCAGCGACGACGAGCTGATCGACATCGGCGCGGGCGTCGGGCTCGACCGCGACGACTTCGGCTCCTGCGTGAAGGACGGAAAATACACGGCGTGGACCGAGCACGTCACCGACGACGCCAGCAAGTCCGGCGTGACCGGCACCCCGACCATCCGGGTCGACGGCAAGGACGTCACGGACCGCAGCCCGGAGGGGATCAGGGCGGCCGTGGAGGCGGCCGGCAAGTGATCCCCGCACCGCTGCGGCGGGCCGCTCTGGTGGTCACCGCCGCGCTCACCACCCTCCTCGCCCTCGCCACCCCGGCCGCCGCGCACGGCGCGGACGCCCCGGACGGCACCGACTACCGGGCCGAGGTCACCGGCATCGCTCCGGCCCGGCCCGGGCTCACCGCCCGGATGGTCGAGGCCGGCGCCCGCCTCGAACTGACCAACCGCACCGCGGCCGACGTCGAGGTGCTCGGCTACTCCGGCGAGCCGTACCTGCGGATCGGGCCCGGCGGCGTGTACGAGAACACCCGCTCCCCCGCGACCTACCTCAACCGCACCCTCGCCGGGGACACCCAGCTCCCGCCGGAGGCCGACCCGGCCGCCGCGCCGGTGTGGCGGCGGATCGCCGACGGGCCGACGGCCCGCTGGCACGACCAGCGGACGCTCTGGCTGGAGTCCGACCCGCCGGCCCAGGTGACCGCCGCCCCCGAGCGGGAGCAGCGGGTCCGCGACTGGGTGGTGCCGCTGCGCGCCGGCACCGGCACCGCTGAGGTGCGCGGCACCCTGGACTGGGTGCCGCCGCCCGACGCGTACCCCTGGTGGGTGGCCGCCACCCTCGGCTTCCTGGTGATCGGCGCGGCCGGCCTGGTGCCGGCCGGCACCGCCGCCGGCGTCCGCGCGCTGCGCGGAGCGGGCGCGCTGCTCGCCCTGGGCGGGGCCGCGACCGCGGCGCTCACCGTCGGCAAGGCCGTGGACGCCGGCGCCGCCGGGGCCGGCGGGGTGCTGGTCAACCTGCTCACCGGGCAGGCGTGGACGCTGCTCACCGGGCTCGGCGCGCTCGCGGCCGGCGGCTACGCGCTGGCCCGCCGCCCGGCCGCCGACTTCGCGCTGGCCCTGGCGGGCGCCTGCCTGACCCTGTTCGCCGGCGTGGGGAACCTGGCCGTCCTGTCCCGCTCGGTGGCCCCGGTCGCCGGCCCGCCCACCCTCGCCCGGGTGCTGGTCACCGTGGCCCTGGCCACCGGCCTCGGCGCGGTCGCCGCCGGCCTCCTGCGCCTGCGCACCGCCTCGCGGGCCGCCCGCGCCACGCCCGCGGCGCCCGTCGCGCGCTGACTCAGGACGGGCGGGGCACGAAGCCGTACGGCAGCTCCAGGCGGTGCGCGGCGAGCAGCCGCTCGTCGGAGAGCAGCTCCAGGGTGGGCCCGTCCGCGACGACCCGGCCGGCGTCCAGGATCACCGAACGGTCGCAGAGCTCCGCCGCGTACGGCAGGTCGTGGGTGACCATCAGCAGGGTCACCGGGAGGCCGCGCAGGATCTCCGCCAGCTCCCGGCGGGCCGCCGGATCGAGGTTGGACGACGGCTCGTCCAGCACCAGGATCTCCGGGCGCATGGCCAGCACGGTGGCCACCGCCACCCGGCGGCGCTGCCCGAACGACAGGTGGTGCGGCGCCCGGTCCCGGTGCTCGGCCATCCCCACCGCGGCGAGCGCCTCGTCCACCCGGGCCGCCAGCTCCGCCCCGCGCAACCCCAGGTTCGCCGGCCCGAACGCGACATCCTCGGCGACGGTGGGCAGGAAGAGCTGGTCGTCCGGGTCCTGGAAGACGATGCCCACCCGGCGGCGGATCTCCGCGAGCGTGTCCCGGTCCCGGCTCACCGCCAGGCCGCCCACGCTGACCGTGCCCTCGGTCGGGGTGAGGATGCCGTTGAGGTGCAGCACCAGTGTCGTCTTGCCGGCGCCGTTCGGCCCGAGCAGGGCCACCCGCTCGCCGCGCGGCACGGTCAGGTCCACCCCGTGCAGGGCGACGTGACCGTCGGGGTACGCATACCGGACGCCACGGACGTCCAGGGAGGGCGGCTGCTGCACGTACCCGATCATGTCAGGACGAGCGCGACGGCGGCGATGGTGGCCGCGATCGCCGGCACCGTCGCGGCGGCCGCCCACTGGCCCGCGGTGGCCGCGCCCGCGCCCTGCCACACCGCCGGCATCCGGCCCGTGTAGCCACGGGAGACCATGGCCAGGTAGACCCGCTCGCCCCGCTCGAAGGCCCGCAGGAACAGCGCGCCGACCCCGGCGGCGAACCCGCGGAGCTGCCAGAGGAAGCGCGGGTCGTCGCCCCGGGACATCCGGGCCACCCGCATCCGCCGGGCCTCCCCCACCAGCACGTCCAGGTAGCGCAGCATGAACGTGGCGATCTGGGTGAGGATCTGCGGGCAGCGCAGCCGGTCCAGGCCCACGATCAGGTCCCGCGTCGTCGTGGTCGCCGCCAGCAGGAGCGACGCGAGTACGCCGAGCGTGCCCTTGGCCAGGATGTTCCACGCGCCGTGCAGCCCGTCGACCGAGAGGCTCAACCCGGCCACGTCGACCCGCTCCCCGGAGCCGAGGAACGGCAGCGCGAACGCGAACAGCACGAACGGCAGCTCGATCAGCGCCCGGCCGAGCAGCCAGCGCGGCCCCACCCGGGCCAGCGCCGCCACGGCGACGACCAGCAGGGCGTAACCGCCGAAGGCCCAGTACGCCGCCCGGGGCGTGGCGACCACCGCGACGGTGAGCAGCACCATCGCAGCGATCTTCACCTCCGGCGGGAGGCGGTGCACCGGCGAGGACGACTCGCGGTAGAGCACGTGGGCGTGGCCGGCACCCATCCGGGACTCAGCGGGTGCCGGCGGCGCGCGCCGGACGCTCGTCGCCGGTCGGGCCGGCCGCGCCGGTCCCCGTGCCACCCGCCGGGTCCGTCGCCGGGCCGCGGCGGCGGGCCAGCCAGAACAGGCCGCCGCCGACGGCGAAGGTGAGCAGCACGCCGAGCACGCCGGACAGGCCGGTCGAGAGGAAGTCGTTGCTCACCCCGCGCACGCCGTAGTCGGCCAGCGGGCTGTCGGCCAGCTCGTGGTCCTTGGCCTGCTGGGCCGGGCAGCTGCCGCCGGTGATCTCGTCGTCGGCGTTGACCGTGCAGCCCTTGAGCAGCGACGAGTCGAGCCCGTCCGGATGCGACGAGGCGTAGTTGCTCACCACGCCGGCCAGCAGCAGCGCGACCAGCAGGCCGCCGAGCAGGAACGGCCAGGAACGCTTGCTCATCGGGCACCTCCGGCGACCGGGACGGCGGGAGCCGGCACGGCCGGCTTGAGGGCGCGCAGCGCGTACACCAGGTCGGGGCGGACCTTGGCGACGGTGACCACGGTGGTCGCGGTGATCAGACCCTCGCCGATGCCGATCAGCAGGTGGACGCCGGCCATCGTGCCGGACAGTCCGGCCAGGTTGCCGCCCAGGTCGGTGGTGCCGCCCAGCCAGTACTCGAGCACGAACCCCTGGGACGCCACCACGACGCTGACCAGCGCCGAGACGAAGGCGGTGACGCCCAGTCCGGCCGGCGTGCGCGGGAGCACCCGCAGCAGCAGCGCGATCAGCAGGTAGGCGGCGGCCGTGCCGAGCAGCGCCATGTTGGTGATGTTGAGGCCGAGCATGGCCACCCCGCCGTCGCCGAACACCAGCGCCTGCACGACCAGCACCACGGCGACGCAGAGCGCGCCCACCCACGGGCCGACCAGCAGCGCCGCGAGGGCGCCACCCAGCAGGTGGCCGCTGACCCCGGCCGTGAAGATCGGGAAGTTGAGCATCTGCACGGCGAAGATGAACGCGGCCACCAGGCCGGCCATCGGGGCCAGCCGGTCGTCGAGGTCACGGCGCCCGCGCAGAACGCAGAAGGTGAGCACGGCCAGCGCGAGGGCCGCGAACACCGCGGCGACGGGACCGTCGATGATCCCGTTCGAGATGTGCATCGCCAGGGTTTCCACGGACCGAGCTTATTTGTCAGGAGTCGCTGTTGCCAATCCCTTGCAACAAGCCATGGTGATCATCACGGCGGCCGGCGCGTCACCACCCGCACCGGACCCGGCGACGGCGGTATCGTCTGCGCCATGACCGACCGCCTGAGCCCCGGCGACCCCGCCCCCGAGTTCACCCTCCCCACCGACAGCGGCGGGACCCTCTCCCTGGCCGACCTGCGCGGCCGCAAGGTCATCCTGTACGCGTACCCGGCCGCCATGACGCCCGGCTGCACCAAGCAGGCCTGCGACTTCCGCGACTCCCTCGCCTCGCTCCAGGCCGCCGGCTACGAGGTCGTCGGCATCTCCCCCGACAAGCCGGAGAAGCTGGCCAAGTTCCGCGACCGCGACGCCATCACCTTCCCGCTGGTCGCCGACACCGACAAGTCGGTGCTGACCGCGTACGGCGCGTTCGGTGAGAAGCAGATGTACGGCCGCACCGTCACCGGCGTGATCCGCTCGACCTTCGTCGTCGACGAGGACGGGAAGATCGAACGGGCGCTCTACAACGTCAAGGCCACCGGGCACGTCGCCAAGCTGCGCCGCGACCTCGGGCTCGACTGAGCCTGTCGGAGGGCGCCGTTACCGTCGGCGCATGCCTCGCTACAAATACTCGCCCGAGCGGCTGGCGGCAGCGGCGTCGCAGGCGCGCAGCGTCACCGAGGTCATGCGGCTGCTCGGGGTCCGGGTGAGCGGCGGGTCACACGCGCACATCAGCCGCCAGCTCAAGCGCTTCGGCATCGACACCTCACACTTCACCGGCGCAGCGCACAACAAGGGGCAGCGCGGGGTGCGGCGCACCACCTCGTCCCAGTTGCTGGTGCAACTGCCCGCCGGTTCGCGACGCACGCCCGGCAGCCGGCTGAAATGGGCCCTGGACGACATCGGCGTGCCCGAGGAGTGTGAGGAGTGCCGCGTCGGCCCGGTCTGGCGCGGCCGGCCGCTGACCCTCCATGTCGACCACCTCAACGGCGACTTCCTCGACAACCGCCCACCCAACCTGAGGATCCTCTGCCCGAACTGCCACAGCCAGACCGACACCTACGCCGGCCGCAACAAGAGCGAGGCCCGGCCCCATCCGCCACCACCACCCGACCCGGTGACTCCCGCGGAGGGGGAACGTCTGCCGGTGGACCGCGTGGAGGATCTGCTCCGGCAGGTGGAACAGGGAATTCTCGGTCCGGGCGAGGCGGCGCGCCGGATCGGGTGCCATCGCAACCACGTGGCCCGGCTCCGGGCGCGTCTCGCCACGCGGGGCACCCTCGCGCCCGCACCCCGGTCGATCCCGAGCAGGCCGTGGGACGACGTCGTGGTGCGACACGCGCTGGCAAACCCCGACCTGGGGCCACGCAAACTCGCCGATGTGATCCGGGCGGCATCCGGCGGCACGCTGACGATCAGCCATGGGACGGTTTCGAATGCGCTGCGACGGGCCGGACTGCACACCGCCTCGGCGCGACGCCTTAGACTCGGCGGGTCGGCGGGAGTGGCGGAACGGCAGACGCGCAGGCCTTAGGAGCCTGTGTCCGAGAGGACGTGGGGGTTCGAAACCCCCCTCCCGCACAACAGCGGTGTCACGTGGATCACGAACCCGGGTCGGGGTCGCGTCGGCTCGCGGAGGATGGCGGGCGTGAACCTGCGCTTCGTCCTCGACCCCGATCTCACCCCTGAGCTGCGCGACCAGATCATCGCGCTCTGGGTGGACGTGACAAACGCCGGCGGCGCCGTCGGCTTCGTCGCCCCGGTGACCGACGCCGACGTGCGGCCCATGGCCGCGGCGACCTTCGCCGCGATCGCCGACGGGCCGGACCGGCTGCTGGTCGGCTACGAGGGCGACCGCCTCGTCGGCGTCCTGATCATCGCGGACAACCGGTTCCACCTGAAGGCGCACTGGCGGGTGCTGAAGCGGGTCATGGTGCACCCCGACACGCAGGGACGCGGCTACGGCGCGGCGCTGATGCGCGAGGCCGAGCGGATCGGTCGGGAGTTGGGCCTGGCGGCGCTGCACGTGACCGTCCGGGACGGGCTGGGCCTGGGCGGGTTCTACGAGCGCCTCGGGTACCGGGAGGTCGGGCGGCTGCCCGGCGCGCTGCGGCTCGCCCCGGGCGACGACCGGGACGAGGTCTTCATGTGGCTCGACCTGGGCGCCGAGGCGGCCTGACCGCCGCCATCGGGGCGAACCCGGCACGCACGGTCCAGGTCAGTCGCAGGCGGCCGCAACCGGCGCGGGGGTGGCCGGCGGGGCGGCGGCCGCGTCCAGCACGGCGGGGGCGCCGGGCGGCGCGGTGACCGTCGGGGTGGCGGAGACGCTCGGCCGGGGGCTGGGCCGAGCCGGGGGCGAGCGGCGGGGCGTGGCCGGTCGGGCCGGGGCGGCGGCGCCGTACATGCGGACCGTGCTGCGCTGGACCTGGCCGGGGAGCATCCGGATGCCGGTGGCGGTGGCGCGGTGGCCGTACACGTCGGTGACGCGGATGCGGTACGGCCCGGGGCCGGCGCCGGAGGCGATGAGCCAGTAGTTGTAGTCCTGGCGGGTGGCGGCCCGCCAGGAGTCGCCCTGCCGCACCTCGACGGCGCGCAGCGGGTTGCCGTGGTCGCCGACCAGGACGGCGAACCACCACTGCGAGGCGCCCTCCTTGATGCGGAAGGTGAGCGGGCCGGGCAGTGGCGGGTCGACCACGGCGCGGTAGCTGACCGTGACGACGCCCTGCACCGGGTCGGCGATCCGGGCGAACGCCTCGGCGGAGAGGTCGAGGTGGCCGGGTTCGCATTCCGGGCACTGGTCCATGACGAGGACGCGGACGGTTCCCTTGGGGCCGGTGACGTCGAGGTGGCCGCCGCAGGAGGCGCCGGCGGCGTACTCGCCGGGGCCGAGGGCGACGTAGAGCCGGTTGGTGGGGGCGGCGGGCCGGGAGCAGTTGCCGCCGGCACCCTTCGAGTCGTAGAAGGTCGCCGTTCCGCTGTGGACGGTGCCGCCGAGCGGTGGGGCGGCGGCGGGCAGGGCGCGCGGCGGTGGGGCCGCGCAGGCGGGGGTGGCGCCGCCGCGTACGGCGAGGGTCACGGCGACCACGGCGGCGAGCGCGGCGAGACCGCCGGCGGCGAGCAGCCGGCGGCGGGGGCCGGCCGGGGCGCGGCGGCGGCCGGCCCGGGCGGGTGGGTGCTGGTCGGCGGTGGGCGGGGTGCGGCCGGGAGCGCTGCCGTCGGTCACGCCGGTCGATGCTGCCGGACCGGTGGGGCGGCGGACAAGCGGGCTAAGCGAAAGCTAAGGCGGGTTCGTCACCAGGCGACGCCGATGCCGTCGCCCGGATACCAGTGGCGGGCGGGTGTCTCCCGGTAGGCGAGGAACCGGCGGCCGGTGCGTTCGGCGTGCTCGGCGAGGACGTTGGTGGCGGTGACGTTGTCGGTGAGGAGCATGGCGCCGGGGGCGAGTTTCGGTTCGACCGCCTCGAACTCGCTGCGTTCGTGCACGCGGCTGTGGTCGCTGTCGTGCAGGAAGAGGTCGACCGGCCGTTCCAGCGCGCGGATCGAGGCGACCGAGTCGCCGATGACGAGGTCGACCACGTCGGCCCAGGGGGTGGCCCGGGCCAGGTAGCCGGCCTCGGGGTTGATGTCGAGCGAGGTGACCCGGCCGGGGTGGCCCTCGGCGGCGTTGCGGAGCAGGGCGGCGGCCAGGACGCAGCTGCCGAGGCCCTTGTCGACTCCGGTCTCCACGACGTGGGTGGGTCTGCGGGCGCGGACGACGGCGTACCAGCCGATGCGGCGGGCGTAGCGGACCTGCCGGTCGGCGAGGCCGCGGCGGGAGGCGGCGGCGGTGGCGGCCTCGATGTGGGTGCGCAGCTTGTCGTCGCCCTCGATCTCGGCGAACCAGCGGCGCACCTGCCCGACGGGGACGTCGCAGACCACGCTGACGAACCAGGCCAGGTGATGCCGGCTGAGCTTGGTCAGCTCGTAGGTGTAGTTGTGGTGCTCCCGGGAGGTGAGCAGCCACCGGGCGGAAGTGCGCAGCACCCGGGCGTCGTGCCGGGCGACCCGGGCCAGGCGCTTCGGGAAGGCGGCGACCGGCGCGAGCCGGGTCCGGGCGATGGCCCGGCGGAGCTTCGTTGCATCCACCCGTGCCGTTGTATCAGGTCCGCGGCGTCGGTCGAGAGGAAAGCGCCGAACGGGTGGGCGGGGCTGGCCGGTCGGACGAGGGTCCCCGTGACGGAACGTGAGTCAGTAGCATCGCGGCCATGTCAGATCGCCACCCGCTCGCCCACCCCGACACCCGCTTCCCGTCGTCGGGAGTGGACACCGGCGCGGCGGAGGAGAGCCCCACGCCGGCGCCACGTCGCCGCCGTGGCCGGCGGATCGCCCTGATCGTGCTGCTGGTGGTGGTGCTGCTCGCGGGCGGTGGCCTGCTGGCGGGCGGCCTGTACTACCGGTCGGTCAACTCCTCGATCGATCGAATGGACGCGTTCACCGGGGTGCCGGAGGAGGCCCGGCCGCCGGTCGTGGCCAAGGGCGCCATGAACATCATGATCCTGGGCAGCGACTCCCGCGACCCGGAGAACACCGGGGGCTCCCGCAGCGACACGATCATCCTGGCCCACCTGCCGAAGGACCGGTCGAGCGCGCAGCTCATCTCGATCCCGCGGGACACCTGGACGGCGATTCCGCGGTCCAAGGAGGGCCGGGGCGGCCGGGACGCCAAGATCAACGCAGCGTACGCGTGGGGTGGCGTGCCGCTCATGGTGCAGACCGTGGAGAAGTTCACCGGCGTGCGCGTCGACCACGTGACCATGGTGGACTTCGCCGGCTTCAAGGAGATCGTGGACGCGCTGGGCGGCATCGACATCGACGTGGAGCAGAACTTCACCTCGACCCACTCGCTCGACCCGAGCGGCAAGCGGGAGTTCGTGAAGGGCCGGCAGACCATGGACGGGGCCACCGCGCTGGACTACGCCCGGGAGCGGTACGCCTTCGCCAACGGCGACTTCACCCGCATCAAGCACCAGCAGCAGGTCATCAAGGCGATCCTCGACAAGGCGGCCTCCGGCGGCACGCTGAGCAGCCCCACCAGGCTGAACTCGTTCGTCCGGGCCACCGCGAACTCGGTGGCCGTCGACAAGTCGATGTCGCTTGTGGACCTGGCGATGGAGATGCGCCACCTGCGCAGCGGCAACCTCGGGTTCTACACCTGTCCGGTGAAGGGAACCGGCCGCGTGGGCAGCGAGAGCGTGGTGTTCGCGGACTCGGCGAAGGCCAAGGCCCTCTTCGACGCGGTCCGCCGCGACTCGGTCTCGGAGATCCTTTCCGCCGATAAGTAGGACGTCGGATTGGCGTCCCGGCTCTGGCGGCGGGAGCCACGCGCTCATATCCTTCGATCGCCCTCGCTGTGCTCGCGCCGGGGAGGGCTGTCACGGGGGAGGATCGACCATGTCAGGCCAACCGGCTACGACAGAGCCGGCGGCGACCGGTCGCTGGCACGAGTCACCGCAGATGATGATGCGGCGGCCGGAGACGGACCGGGGCAGCGCTGTGCCCTCGGCCGTCCCCGGGGCCCGGTCCGGGACCGGGCCGGCGCCGGCCGCGGGGCCGCGCGCCGGTCTCGACACGACGGCGGTGCTGCCGTACGCCAGTTCCCGGGCCTCGACGCGCACGCGCTGGCTCCGGGCCTGGATGATGACGGCGCCGGTCGACGTCGTCGCGCTGCTCGCGCCGCTGCTGGTGACCCAGAACTACTGGCGCGGCACGCTGGCCAACGCCGTCCTCACGGTGTCCGTCTTCGCGGCCGGTGGCCTCTACCGGGCGCGCCGGCACCTCAGCATCCTGGACGAGCTGCCGAGCCTCTCGGGCCGGCTGCTGGCGTCGGGCGCGGTGGTCGCCATCGTGGCGGCCTACCGGCACGACTCGGTGCCGTACGTCAGTGGTTTCATGCACGGCGTGGCGCTCTCCGCGGCGCTCGTGGTCCTGGGTCGGGTGTGCAGCCGGAAGGTGACCCTCCTGGCCCGCCGGCGCCGGTGGGTGGAGCACAACGCGATCGTCGTGGGCGCCGGCCCGATCGGGGTGGAGCTGGCCCGGCTGCTGCGCCGCTACCCGGAGTACGGCCTGCGCTTCGTGGGCTCCGTCGACACGGCGCCGCCGGACCACGGGGCGGCGGTCCCGTTGATCGGCACCCTGGCCGACCTCGAGCATCTGGTCCGGTTGCTGGAGTGCGAGGTGCTGGTCATCGCGGACCCGGACTGTCCCGAGTCGGTGCTCATGGAGACGCTGCTCCGGCAGGCCGATTCGGCGTGTGACCTGTGGGCGGTGCCGCGGCTGTGGGGGTCCCGGTCGCACGGCGGCTACCCCGACCACATCGGCGCCATCCCGATCGTGAAGATCGGCGACACCACGTTCTCCGGCCCGCGGTGGGCGGTGAAGCGCGCCTCCGACGTGGTCCTCGCCACGACGGCGTTGCTGCTGCTGAGCCCGGTGCTGCTGCTGTGCGCGATCGCCACGTTCCTCGACGGTGGTCGCGGCATCTTCTTCCACCAGGAGCGGATCGGCCGTTACGGCAAGCCCTTCCGGGTGGTCAAGTTCCGGTCGATGCGGCCGGTGGACGAGCACGAGTCGCAGACGAACTGGTCCATCGCGCACGACCGGCGGGTCGGGCCGATCGGGCGGTTCATGCGCCGTACGTCGCTGGACGAGCTGCCCCAGCTGTGGAACATCCTGCGCGGGGAGATGAGCGTGGTGGGGCCCCGGCCCGAGCGGCCGTACTTCGTGGAGAAGTTCTCCGCCGAGTACCCGAACTACGCGATGCGCCACCGGGTGCCGGTCGGGCTGACCGGGCTGGCCCAGGTCAGCGGCCTGCGCGGGGACACCCCGATCTCCGACCGGGCGAGGTTCGACAACTACTACATCGAGAACTGGTCGCTGTGGCTGGACGTCAAGGTGATCCTGCGGACCGTCGCGGAGGTGTTCCGGGCGGGCGGGCGGTGACCGGTCCTCAGTCGACGGCGAGCAGCGGCAGCGGCGTGGCCCGGTAGCCGCTGCCCAGGTAACGGTCGGGTTCGGCGTCGAGCACCGAGGCCAGGACCGTGCCGAAGACGTCCCGGAAGTCCACGGTGGCCTTCAGGTCGCCGTCGTCCAGGTCGGTGAGGCTGGGCTGCTCGCCGTGGAGCCCGCCGGCCACCGCCGGCCCCAGGACGAACACCGGCCCGGCCGTCCCGTGGTCGGTGCCCTGGGAGGCGTTGGCGCGGACCCGCCGGCCGAACTCGCTGTAGACGACGACGGTCACCTGGCGGCCCGCCTCGGTGCGCGCCATCCGGGCCACGAACGCGGACAGCGCGCGGTCGAGCCGGGTGAGCAGGCTCTCGTGGCCGGCCCGCTCCATGGCGTGGGTGTCGAACCCGTCGAGGCTCACCGAGTAGACCCGGGTGGGCACCCCGGCCTCGACGCAGCGGGCCACGAGCGCCAGCTGCGTCTCCAGGACGCTGCGGCTGCCGGGGCCGGTCGTGAGGACCTCCTGCTCGACGCCGCCCGGGGTGGGGCTCTGGTGCTGTTCGGCGTCGCGGACCAGCTGCTCCACCCGGAGCAGGTCGCCGTAGGCGCGCGCCGCGCGGGCCTGCAGCTCCGGCTCGCCGGGCTCCCCGCGGCCGAGGGCGGCGACGGCGTCCGCGCCGATGCCCGGTGGCAGTTCGAGGCCGCCCACGTTGACGCAGGAACCCGCCCGGGTCTCCCCCGCGAGCACCGGGGGCAGCACCGGTTCGAAACTGACCGCGGCCTCCGGAGCGGCCTTCGTGCCGTCGAGCCAGCGGCCCACCCAGCCGGTCGTCACCGGCTCGGCCGGGGACGCGGTCTGCCAGATGTCCATGGACCGGAAGTGGCTGCGGTCCGGCCGGGGGTAGCCCGCCCCGAGGACGACCGCCAGCCGCTTCTCGTCCCAGAGCTGCTTCAGGCCCCGCATGACCGGGTTCAGGCCCAGGGCGTCGTCCAGGTGCAGCACCTTTTCCGGGTCGTACGCCAGCTCCGGCCGCGCGTCGTGGTAGGCGGGATCGGCGTAGGGGACGACGGTGTTCAACCCGTCGTTGCCGCCGTAGAGGGTCACGAGGACGAGCTTCTTCGACGGCGCGGCGGCCCGGTCCTGCCCCGCGGTCCGCAGCAGCTGGGCGAGCCCCATCCCGCCGGCACCGGCGGCGAGCGCGGCACCCGCCGTGACGCCCGAGGCGAGCAGGAAGCGACGTCGGGTTTGCAGGTCCATCGTCATGTCACCAGGTATTCCGGACTCGCCAGGCCCAGGGTCAACAACTGCCGCCGGTCCTGCGTGCCACGTAGCACGGCGTAGGTGCGATTCGTCCACCGGTCGACGCCCAGCAGGTACGCCAGGCTCTCCGGGGTCAGCTGGTCGACCGGCGCCTGCTCGGCGACCCGGCCGGCCAGGCGCAGGCGGACCTGCGCGGCGGCGGAGGTCAACCAGGAGCCGCCGGAGGGCCAGCCACCCACGTTGGGGGGCGCGAACGGCAACTGCCCCAGGTTCTCCAGGTCGTGCAGCACGGCCTTGCGGGTCTCCGCGGGCAGGTTGGCCGGCCGCACACCCAGTTGCCGCAGCGCACCGACGAGCCACTCGACCGGCTGCTTCACCATGGTGCCGGCGGTCGCCTGGAACGCCTCGTCGGCGAGGAGCACCCGGAGCATGGCCATCGGCGCCGGGAAGGCGCGGGCCATCTTCTCCTGGAGCCCCTTCGGGATGGGCCGGGTGGACGAGCCGTACCGGAACCAGAGGCGGGCGGCGACGAACCGGGGACAGGCATCCTGGGCCACCAGCAGGTCGACGAGGCTCTGCGCGGTGAAGTTCCCGGTGCGGCCCAGGATGGACTTGCGGCCCGGGTCGTGGGCCCGCGCGTCGAACACCGAACGGCCCATGGTGAGGCTGAACCGCCAGCCGGTCAGCGCCCGCCCGGCCTCCTTGACGTCCTTCTCGGTGTAGTTGCCGATCCCCAGCAGGAACAGCTCGCACAGCTCACGGGCGAGGTTCTCGTTGGGCGCCTGCCGGGTGTTGAGGTGCCCGTCCAGGTAGTGGTTCAGCGCCGCGTCGACGACCATCCGCCGGGCCATCACGGTGAAGTCGGGTGCGCCGCGCAGCGTCCGGTGCTGGCTGAGCATCAGCTGGGGGCTGCGCACCTTCTTGACCGACGTGGCCCAGTGCCCGTGCCAGAAGAAGATCAGCTTCTCGACGGCCTGGTGGCTGGCCACCGTCATCCGGTTCAGCCACCACTCGGTGAGCTGCGCGGTCTGCGCGTCGCGGAGGTCCTCCAGCCGGACCTTCTCCTCGTAGGTCAGGTCGCGCTTGCCCGCGTACGCGTCGGGCCCGAGGTCCGGGACGGGCGCGCCCGTCGCGCCGACGTCCGGGCCGGGCGGGGCGGTCAGACCGGTCAGTGCGGCGGCGTAGCCGGCCTGGCGAGCGGCGGCGAGCTCGACCGCGGTCGGGCCGAATCCGGCACGCCGCAGCAGCAGGCCGACACTGTCGCTCATGCCGACAACCTTAGCGAGGGCCGCCGGTCAGGACAGACCGGTGTCCGACGCGACAGGTGTCGGCCGTGGACGGTCACCGGCCGGCAGCGCGACGAGAACCAGCGAGTAGACGGCCATTCCGACGGCCGACGCGACCAGGTAGCCGGACGCTCCGAATCGGACTGTCAGCAGCGGCGCGGCGAGCACCGTCAGGCCCAGCATGACGTAGCGGGCGCGCAGGAGCAGCGCGAACTCGCCCCGGATGAACCTGCTCAGCGAGCAGCCGTAGGAGAACCCGAGCGCGGCCTTCTCCAGCCCGGCGGCGACCAGGACCCAGCCCACCGGCAGGAAGGACAGCGCGGGGACGAACTCCTGACCGACGAGCACCGCCAGCCCGAGGGCGGCCGAACCGGCGGCCAGGAACGCCCACGCCAGCGCCCCGTCCCGCAGGTCCTGCCGCCGGGTCGTGCCGACGTCGGCCGTGCGCTGGTAGACAAGCACCCGCCGGACGGTGATCGACACGAACGCCAACGGCCCGAACAGCTGCTGGGTGATGCGGATGACGCCGAGCGTGGCGGCCTCGGCGACGAACGCGGTGGCCTGCAGGGCGAGCACCGGGGTGAGACCGACGAGCAGGGCGTCCAGGGAGGCCGCGCCCATCACGCCGCGGCGGGACCGCACCCAGCCCGGCAGCCCGGCGAAGCGCGGCCGCCGCTCGGGCCGGCCGGCCGCGGCCAGCAGGAACACCACGTTCACCACGGTCCAGGACAGGCAGACGGCCAGCGGCGACCGGGTGGCCGCGACCACCAGCACGACGAGCTGCGCGGCCAGCCACGCGCCCGTCTCCAGGAACACGGACCGGGCGGCGCCGGCCGCCACACCCGCGGCCCGGCCGATGTCCAGCGCGATCGCGAACGGGATGCCGGCCGCGTAGGCGACGGCCAGCTCGATCGACCCGCCGGACACGGCCACCGCCGACGCCACCGCCAGCACCGCGCCGGCGAGCCCGCCGGTGAACGCGGCGGCCACCGACCGCTGGCACTCCGTCCGCTCGGCGGCCCGCTCGGCGTGCGCCTCGGCGAGCAGCGTCGCCTCGGCGAGGGACCGCTGCAGGACGCCGCAGGTCAGTTGGAACACCAGCATCGCGGGCGCGGTGGCGCCGACCGCGGACAGGTCGCCGGCGTAGCCGAGGGCCAGGCTGAACACCAGGCTCGTGCCCATGAGGGCCAGTTGCCCGAGGGTCAGGGCGAGCCGGGCCCAGTTGCGCCCGGCGGCGGCCCGGGGCCTGGCGACCGTCCCGGTCACGGCCGCCGCCCCGCCGTCGCGCCGGCCGCGCCGGACAGCGCCCGCCGGGTGGCGACCACGACGGCCTGCGGCAGCGTCGCCGCCGCGCCGCCGGCCCCGGCGACCGGTGGCGCCGCGCCCGCCAGCAGCTCACCGAGCGCGGCCGCGGCCGCGGCCGGGTCCTGGAAGTCGGCGTACGCGTAGGCGCCGCCGGACACGGCCGCCGCCTCGGGCAGGCCGCCGAGCGGCGCGACGAGCATCGGCTTCCCGGTGCGCCCGACCTCGACGGCGACCCGGCCGAACGGCTCCATCCAGCGGGACGGGATGAGGACGACGTCGACCGCGTCGCAGAACGCGTCGACCGTCATGTGGCCGGCCAGGTGCAGGTCGACCTCCTCCGAGCGGGCCAGCTCGGCCAGCGTCCGGGTGTAGTCGGGCTGCCCCTCACCGGCGACCAGCATCCGCACCGGCGTGCCGGTGCTCCGCTGGTGGGCGCCGGCCGTGCGGATGGCCGACTCGATGCCCTTCACCGGGTCAAGGCGGCCGAGGTAGCCGACCACGAGCCGGGTCTCGTCGATCCGCCGGGCCGGGCGTACCGCTTCCGGCGGGCCGATCAGCGGGTAGCCGACGAGGCTCGCCGCCGGGGTGGTCAGGCCCGCCCCGGCGAGTTCGTCGCGGACGAAGCCGGAGACGCAGACGCTCACCGCGCCGCGCGGGGTGGCGCCCCGCATGATCCCGGCCTTGACCCGGCACTCCCCGCACAGGGTCGCGCAGGTGCGGGAGTCCTTCAGCCGCGACCGGCGCCAGCAGGTGTCGCTCAGGTCGTGGAAGACCCGGACGTAGCGCAGGCCGCGCGCCCGCACCCAGCGGGGCAGCCAGGGACCGGTGCGGGAGATGTTGGTGGCCACCACGACGTCGGGCCGGAACGCCCGGATCCGCCGGGTCAGGCGGGACGCGACGAGGGGCAGCAGCCAGGCGGTCAGGAACTCCAGCCCGCGCCGGACCCGGGTGTCCGCGTGCTGCCGCCGGGCGAGGGGCCGCCGGACGGCGTGCACGGTGAGCGGACCGTCGGCGTACGTGTTGTCGGCGGTGGACGGCACGAAGACCGACACGTCGGCGAAGCCGGCCAGTTCCCGCGCGGCCGCGCGGGCGGAGCGCTCCGCGCCGCCGACCTCGTCGGGCCACCACCAGTCGGCGAGGACGGCGACCCGGGGCCGGGGATCAGTCATGGGGCGCCATCTCCTCGGTTCGGGTGGGTGCCACGGTCGGGGGGTCGTGGTCGACCGGTGGGTGCGGTCGGGTCAGCCGCCAGCCCCGGTCGGGCAGGGCGAGCACGCCCACGACGAGCACCGCGAACGCGGCGCCGACGAACGGGATCTGCGCGCCGAGGGGACCGCGCAGCAGGCCGATCTGGAAGGCGGCGAAGGTGACCGTGAGGGCCGTCCCCAGGCCGGCCGGCGTGGCGCTCAACGCGCGGTCGAGCCGCCGGGCGAGCAGCCCGTAGAAGAAGAACAGCACGACCACGCCGACGAAGGCGAACTCCAGGTACGTCTCGGCCCAGAACGGCAGGGCCAGGTTCTGGAAGGAGTAGCCCCGGCTGGCCGCCACCGCGTTGCCGGCCGGGATGGCCTTCCCCTCCCACCAGGACCGGGGCACCCAGAACAGCAGCGCGGATACGAGGTGGTGGCCCCAGCTGTGGCCGTGCACGCGGGCGTAGTAGACGGCGTTCACGGTCTGCTGGAACCCGTCGAAGTCCCACGTGTAGTAGGCGTCCAGGCCCAGCCGGAGGTCGCCGCGCGAGCGCTCGTTGCGGAACAGGTTCGCCAGCGGGTAGAGCACGGCGAGGCCGGTGAGCATGCCGAGCGAGAACAGGGTCCGCCAGCGTCGCCGCTCGAACCGCACGATCGCCAGGCCGGCGGCGAGCAGCACACCGAAGGCGGTGAACCGGTTCGCGGAGAGCGGGTTGTTGTAGACGACGTTGAGGAGCACCGCGGTGGCCGTGGTGCCCAGCAGCACCCACCGCGCCCTCGGTCCGGCGTAGCTCCGGCTCCGCCAGCAGAGCAGGCACAGCACCAGGGCGACCGCGGCGACGGCGGCCGGGAAGGTGCTGAGCAGGCCGAGCAGCGCCAAGTCCTGCCGGCTCTTCAGGCCGGCCTCGGCGATGGCGCGCTGGAGGTCGTCGCGGCTGCCGAACCGGACGGCCAGGCCGCCGGTCATCGGCAGGCAGACGACGGCCAGCACCGCGGCGGTGACGGTGACCGCGAGCGCCTTCTCGACGGTGATCCGGGTGCGGGACGAGGTGCGCGACCGCGGCGCGGGCAGGCGTCGGGTGTTGCCGGCCCAGTAGGCCAGCACCGCGAACAGGAGGATGACCTGCGCGCTGACGTAGTACTGGTCCAGCGGCAGGTCGGGCCAGGGCAGCCGCCGGTCCCGGATCTGCAGCAGCGGCGCGAAGCCCACCCAGACCGTGACGAAGGCCCAGAACGTCACGGAGACCGGGCTGAACGACGCCGACCGGGTGGTCTGGTAGAGGGCCGTCAGGCACACCGCCACCACGACGAGGCCGAGCCCACCGGCGACGGTCGGGCGGGGCAGCACGGTGGTCACCCCGAGGGCCGTGACGACGGCCAGCACCGCGGCGGCCACGACCAGGGCGTGCCCGCCCGGCCTGCGCAGGCGCGGGGCGGCCTCAGGCGGTCTCATCGGCGACCCACGAGGCGACGTTGGCGCGGAAGACCGCGGTGGAGAACCGGGCGGCGTGGGCGTGGACCCGGTCCCGGTCCAGGCCGTCGACGTGCCGCAGCATGGCGGCGTACGCCCGCGGGTCGTCCGAGTCGACCAGGAAACCGGTCTCGCCGTCGACGACCGTCTCCAGCACCCCACCCCGGCGCAGCCCCAGCACCGGGGTGCCGCAGGCCATCGCCTCCACCGGGATGATGCCGAAGTCCTCGTGGGTGGGGAAGAGCAGGCACCGTGCCCCCCAGTACAGCTCGCGGAGCCGGTCCCGGGACGGCTGCCGCTCGAAGGTGACGGGGACCCCGACGCGGGCCGCCTGCCGGCGCAGGGCCTCCTCCTCCGGCCCCGACCCGGCGATGACCAGCGGCATCCCGGCGGCGTCGGCGATGTCGATCATCAGGTCGAACTTCTTGTACGGGATCCAGCGTCCGACGCCGAGCAGGTAGTCGCGGTCCTGCCGGCGCTGCGCGGCCGGGGCGTCGGCGAAGTGGTCCACGTCGACCGGCGGGTGGATGATGCGGGCGTCGCGCCGCCAGAACCGCTGGATGCGGGCCTGCACCTCACGGGAGTTGGCGGCGTAGCTGTGGACGTGCCGGCTGAGGCGGACGTCGGCGCCCTGGAGCACGCGCCGGGGCACGGTCAGCACCCCGTTCGAGCCCCGGCCGTCGAAGTCCGGGCTCCACAGGTAGCGGGCCGGCGAGTGGATGTAGCTCAGGTAGCGCGCGTCCGGGGCGGACCGGAACTTCACGGTGTGCGCGAAGGCGTGGCTCGACGAGATGACCACGTCGAACCGCTCGCTGCTGAGCGTGCGCCAGGTCAGCGGCATGAGCGGCAACGCCAGCGCCTTGGACCGCCGCAACGGGGTCCGGGCCAGCCACGACTCCTGGAGGTCGAGGCCGCGTCGCGCGTCGCGGTCGCGCCACAGCACGAACCCCTTCGCGTCGGGCAGCACCTCCTGGATCGCCAGGAAGACGTTCTCCGAGCCGCCGGTGGCGCCGAACCACTCGTGCACGAGGGCGACCGACCGGCCGGCCAGCAGCGGGCCGCCCGCGCCCACGCCAGCAGGATCGACCCCGGCGACGTCGCCGTCCCTGCTGATCATTCCGCTCACCCCATCACCATCTGCAACTGCTCGTCGAGCCGGGCCGCCAGCGTCCGCGCGTACGTCGCCGTGAGGTGATTCGTGTCGCGGTACACGAGCACCCCACCGATCACCGCCGCGCACCGGTCGGCGGGACAGATGGCGTCGTTCAGGTCGACCAGCCGTACCCCGGTCAGGCCCCGCGCCGCGTCCACCTGGAGCGGGCCGATGCCCGCCAGGGCCTCGTCGCGCGGCACCGCGCACCGGGTCAGCTCCTCCCGGTGGGCCGACACGCACTCCGCGACGTCCAGGCGCGGCGCCGGGGTGTCCCGCAGCACCACCACGGGGGCGATTCCGGCCAGCGACCGCCAGGTCCGGCGCATCCCGTCCACCAGCGCGGCGCGGCCCGCCGACCCCGTGAGCGGCCGGCCGTCCCGGTAGGCGGAGTAGTTGTAGCTGCTCGTCACGACCAGGTTCGGGTGGTCGGCGGCGAGCCGGCCGGGCAGCTCCCGGTTCCACGCCGCGCAGGTGTCGGCGGGCCGCTGGCCGTCCGCGCCGACCACCTCGACGTCGAGGACCGGGCAGCTCGACTTGGTGTACGTCAGCAGCCGCCAGTTCCGCCGCTCCGCGACCGCCCGCAGCGTCGGCACCCACTGCGCGGCGTGCGAGTCGCCGACCACGGCGATGGTGACCGTGGCGTCCTGCGGGCCGTACGCGCAGCGCAGCACCTCGGGTTCGGTGGGACCGGCGTGGCACCGGTCGGCGTAGACCGACGGCAGGTCGTCCCGGGCCACCGCCGGGTCGGGCACCACCGACGGCGCGCGGTCGACGGGCACCCCCGCGCCGGTCGCGCCGCCGGCGGTCAGCACGGCGGCGCCCGGCGCGTCGCGCACGTCGCCGCTGGCCGGCGCGGCCGGGCCGGTGGCGGTCTGGAAGGCCAGCCCCGCGCAGACCGACAGCACGGTGCAGGCCGCCCCGACCGCGAGCGCCACCCGGGGCCGCACCGCGAGCCGCGGCGAGTGCCAGACCGGCCGTTCCACCAGCCGGCTGGTCAGGTAGGCGAGCACCACCGACAGGGCCACGGTGGCACCCACGGCCAGCGTGCCCGGGTCGGGCATCCGCGCCGTGAGGACCACCAGCAGCGGCCAGTGCCAGAGGTAGAGCGTGTACGAGATCCCGCCCAGGAACTGCATCGGCGGCAACCGCAGGAGCGCGACCGGACCGTACCGCGCGGTGGCCCCGGCGGCGATGACGAGGGCCGCGCCGACGGTGGCGGGCAGCGCCATCGTGCCCGGGAACGGGGTCGAGGTGCTCAGCACCACCGCGGAGACGGCGATGGCCGCGACGCCGAGCCAGCCCGCCGCCGCGGCGACCGCGCCGGTCAGCCGCAGGATCGGCGCCAGCGCGAGCAGCGCGCCGACGGCGAGTTCCCACATCCGCGTGGTGGTGACGAAGTAGGCCCGGCCGGGGTCGGCCTCGACCAGCAGCACCGACCAGGCGAAGGAGGCCGCCCAGACGACAGCCACGGCGGCGAACGCGAGGGTGCGGAACCGGGGGGCCGGGGTGCGTCCCCGCCGGGCCAGCCAGGCGACGCCCACCAGCAGCACCGGCCACACGAGGTAGAACTGCTCCTCGACCGCGAGCGACCAGTAGTGCTGCACGATGCTCGGGGCCTGGCCGGCGGCCAGGTAGTCGACGGACTGGTCGGCGAGCCGCCAGTTGACCAGGTAGAGGGCGCTGCTCACGACGTCGCCCGCGGTGTCCCGCCAGCGGATGTCCGGCAGCAGGAGGTACGTCAGGACCAGGGCCGCGAGCAGGACGAGCGCGGAGCTGGGCAGCAGCCGCTTGGCCCGCCTGGCCCAGAACCGGCCGAGCGACAACCGGCCCCGGGCGGCCACCTCGGCGGCCATCCCGGTGGTGATCAGGTAGCCGGAGATGACGAAGAAGACGTCCACCCCGACGAAGCCGCCGGAGACGTACGGGATGCCCGCGTGCCAGAGCACCACCAACACCACGGCGAGCGCGCGGAGACCCTCGATGTCCGGGCGGAACGCGCTCCGGGGCCGCTCGCGGGGCGTCCCGGCGTCGGTGGCCGGCGCCGACCCGCCACCGTCGGCCTGCTCCGCCGCCGGCGTGCCGGGTCCGGCCTCGGGCAGGTGCAGCACCACGGTGTCGTCCAGGGCGGACGGCACGTCCGTCCGGTCCGGGCCGGCGGTGTCCTCCGGCGCGGGCCGCGCGGGCGCCTCCGTCCGGCGGGCCGCGGGCACGGTCAGCACGAGGGTGTCCTCGGCGGACGGCGGCACCGGCGGGGCGCTCGTGGCCGGCGGGGCGGCCTCCACCGGGGTGGCGGTCGGCGCGCCGCCGACGGCCACCGTTTCCGCGTCGGAGCCGGGCCCGCCCGCTCCGACCGGCCGCGGCCGGCGGCGGAGCGCGCGCTGCCCGAGGGTCACCGCGCCGATGACCAGCACCCCGCCGGCGGCGGAGAGGAGATACGACCACCAGTTCGCGGCGTTCTCCGTGGCGTCCCCGTCCAGCCGCAGCCGCTCCTGCGCCCGCTGCCGGTACGCCCGGGCGGCGGCGTGCCCGGGGTCCTGGCCGAGCACGCCGTCGAACCGCTCGATCGCCTGCGAGTAGTGGCCGGCGAAGTAGACGGCCAGGGCCGACCGGAAGGCGCGGTCGGTCTCGCTCAGCCGGTTGTCGACGCCGCTCTGGGCGAGCAGGCGGTCGATGTTGGCGGTGCCGATCAGGTCGCGGATGGGTTCGCCCTCGGCGGAGGTGTCGGTGTCCAGGAGCGCGACGAGCCGGCCGGCGGAGTCCACCACCGGGCCGCCCCGGGAGTCGGGACCGAGCTGGCCGCTGACCCCGGTGCGGTTGGTCCCGGTACGCCCGATGACCTCGACCGTGCGGTCGCGGACGGTCCAGGTGCCGGAGTCGCCGGTGCCCTCGCCCAGCGCGTAGCCGAGGATGTCCACGGAGGACCCGGCGCGCAGGTCGGGGTCGGGGGCGATCTCGACGGCCGGGAGGCCGGTGCGGCGCAGCTTCACCAGCGCCACGTTGCCGTCGACCGCCGGCAGGGCCTTCGTGACCGCGCCGGCGACGGCCGGTACGGAGCTGTCCCCCGAGGTCGCCGCACCGAACTGGCCGGTCAGCCGCAGGGTCGGCGCGGTGCCGCGCCGGGCCCCGGTGAACGCGGACGAACCCTGGAGGCCGGCGACGAAACCGTCCAGCCGCTCGGCCGGCAGCTCGTTGCGCTGCACCAGCGTGCGGCCGAGCCGGTAGAGGGCGTTGACCAGGAGCACCTCCCGGCTCGGCTGCACGCAGACCGTGGTCGTCACCACGTAGCCGTCGGGGTTCACCACCGCCCCGCTGCACCGGCGCACCACGACCACCTGTTCGGGACGGACCAGGGCGCCCGTGGCGGTGTTCCGGAGGTAGCCGGCGTACCGCGCCTCGAGGAAGGCGGTCGCCGGGGTGGCCACGGCGACCGCCGGCTCGTTGCGGGCGTACGTCGGTACCGCCGCCGCACCGGGGACGGCGGCGGCACAGCCGATCGCGACGGTGCCCAGCAGGACGGCGAACCGACGTGCCAGGGCCGTACCAGAGGGCATGTCGGAACTCCGCGCGGCGAGGAGGGGTCGGGCGGTCAGAAGATCAGGGTGTCGCGCAGGTGGTTGGCCACCCGGCGCAGCCGACCCGCACCGTCGATCGGGGAGGTCATCCGGAAGACGACCTGGCGGTCGATCTGCCCGCTGTTCCCGCCCCGCCAGTACGCGACGAGCACCAGGCCGTACCGGCGCTCACCGTCGAGCTGGAGTTTGCTGGAGTCGGCGTAGGAGACGAACTGGCCGCCCCGCATCCACTGCAGACCCCAGGCCTCCTCCTCCTGGCGCATCGCGGTCTGCCGCTGCACGTCGCACGGCACCGGGCACTCGCGCACGATCAGCTCGCCGCCGATCTGCTGCTTGTCGTTCGAGACGCCGCAGTTGTACTTGACGAACCCCTGCGCGCGGCCGGCCGGCGTGCAGTCCCACTCCGCCGGCACCTTGAGGGCGAAGCCCAGGCCGTCGAGGTCGGCGATGGTGCGCACCGAGTCGCCCGGCGTGAACTTCGGCCACTCCTTCGGCCAGTCGCCGGCGCTGGGCGGCTCGAGGCCGGGCGACTGGGGCGGCGTCTTCTGCTCCGGCTGCAGCGCCGGGCTGGTGGTCCCCTCGGTCTTCGGCGTGCCGGGGTCGTCCGGTCCGAACCAGACGACGGCGCCGCCGACACCGGCGACGAGCACCAGGACGATCGCGGCGATCCCGATCCAGAGCCCGGTCCGGCGGGGGCGCGGCTCGGACGGCGTGATCCGGCGGACCGGCGCGGTGAACGGGTCCTGCGGCGGGGCGCTGACCGGCTGCGGCGCGGGGGACACCTGCTGCGGCGCCGGGGACACCTGCTGGGGCGGGGACGACACCTGGTGCGGCACGGCGGCGTGCATGGCCCAGGGCAGCGGCGCTCCCGAGGTGGGGCTCGGCGTGCCGGAGGTCGGCGCCCCGGAGACCGGCTGGGGCGGTCCGCCGACGGCGCCGGACTCGGGGATCAGGACCTGGGTCTCGGACTCCGCCGGGTGCAGCTCCATGCCGAGGGTCTGGAACAGCCGCTGCGCCCCCATCCCCTCCTCCGAGGGGTACGCCACCCACGGCTTGGCGGCGGCGAAGTCGGCGTTGACGTAACGCTGGCCGCCCGAGGTCAGCGCCATGGCGTTGGCCGCGTTGGCGAATGCCTCCCGCCACGGCGGGTCGGCCGCCGCCGCGCCCTCGAGCACGGCCACCGTCACCAGCCGGTCCTGCCCGTCGATGGCCCACCACGCCGTGCCGACCTGGCAGACGCCCAGCGCCTCGGTGAACCTGTACGGGCCGACCGGCTGCATGCGACAACTCCTCTGGTTTTTCCGCCGTGCGGATAGTACAGAGCGCACGCCTCCCGGCTCGTCCTCCGGTCGCCGCACGGACACCGGCCGAAGGTTGCGTTGTGAAAGTTTTCATGCATAGAGTCAGGACGTGAATGAAAGCGGTGCGGCACCCACCGACCGCCTGCTCGACCTCTTCCACGGCGTCCGGCTCACCCCGACCCAGCGCCGCATCGCGCACTGCCTGGTCCAGCAGGCGGGCGCGGCGGCGTACCTGTCCGCGGCGGAGGTGGCCGAGCTGGCCGGGGTCAGCCAGCCGTCGGTGACCCGGTTCGCCATGGCGCTCGGGCACGACGGCTACCCCGCGCTGCGCCGCCGGCTGCGCGAGCTGACCGCCACCGGCGCCGCCGACCCGGCCGGGGCCGGCAACGCCCTCCAGCGGGCGGTCCACGCCGAGATGGGCAACCTCGACCGGCTCGCCGCGCAGCTCGCCGACGCCGGCCGGATCGCCGACGTGGGCAAGCTGCTCGCGGCCAGCCGCCCGCTGCCGGTGCTCGGACTGCGCGCCGCCGCGCCGCTCGCGGCGTACTTCGCGTACTTCGCCGCGAAGGTGCACCCGGACGTGCGGGTCGTCGACGACGGCGGCAGCCTCCTGGCCGACCGGCTCGAACAGGCCGCCGCGGCCGGGGCGCGCGCCCTGCTCGCCTTCGTGCTCCCCCGCTACCCCCGGGAGACCCTCGACGCGCTGCGCGAGGCCCGGGACGCCGGGCTGACCGTCGTGGCCATCACCGACTCCCCGGTGAGCCCGGCCACCGACCACGCCGACGTCGTGCTCCCCGCCGCCGTCGGCACCGACCTGGTCTTCGACCTGCACACCGCCCCGATGACCCTGGCCATGGTGGTGCTCCAGGCGATCTGCGACGCCACCCCCGCCGAAACCCAGGCCCGGCTCGAGGCGTTCGAGTCGTCCGCCACCCGTCGTCAGTTGTTCCTCGGCTGAGAGGAGTACGAGATGCACCAGCCCGTCCGCGCCGCCCGCGGCACCGCACGCACCGCGAAGGGGTGGCCCCAGGAGGCCGCGCTGCGGATGCTGATGAACAACCTCGACCCGGAGGTGGCCGAGCGCCCCGAGGACCTGGTGGTCTACGGCGGCACCGGCAAGGCGGCCCGGGACTGGCCGTCGTACCACGCGCTGGTCCGGACGCTGACCGACCTGCGCGACGACGAGACCATGCTGGTGCAGTCGGGCCGCCCGGTCGGCGTCATGCGCACCCACGAGTGGGCGCCCCGGGTGCTGCTGGCCAACTCGAACCTGGTCGGCGACTGGGCCACCTGGCCGGAGTTCCGCCGGCTCGAAGCGCTCGGCCTGACCATGTACGGGCAGATGACCGCCGGCTCCTGGATCTACATCGGCACCCAGGGCATCCTCCAGGGCACCTACGAGACGTTCGCGGCGGTGGCCGAGAAGCGGTTCGGGGGCACCCTGGCCGGCACGCTGACGCTGACCGCCGGCTGCGGCGGGATGGGCGGGGCGCAGCCCCTGGCGGTCACCATGAACGGCGGCGCCTGCCTGATCGTCGACGTGGACCGCACCCGGCTGGAACGCCGGGCGCACGACCGTTACCTGGACGAGATCGCCGACTCCCTGGACGACGCCGTCGAGCGGGCGCTCGCCGCCAGGCGGGACCGCCGGGCGCTCAGCGTCGGGGTGGTCGGCAACGCCGCCACGGTCTTCCCGGAGCTGCTGCGCCGGGGCGTCGCCATCGACATCGTCACCGACCAGACCAGCGCGCACGACCCCCTGTCGTACCTGCCGGAGGGCGTGGAACTGGCCGACGCCCGGGACTACGCGGCGACGAAGCCGGCCGAGTTCACCGACCGGGCGCGGGCCTCGATGGCCACGCACGTCGAGGCGATGGTGGGCTTCCTCGACGCCGGCGCCGAGGTCTTCGACTACGGCAACTCCATCCGCGGCGAGGCGAAGCTCGGCGGCTACGAGCGGGCCTTCGACTTCCCGGGCTTCGTGCCGGCCTACATCCGGCCGCTGTTCTGCGAGGGCAGGGGCCCGTTCCGCTGGGCCGCGCTCTCCGGTGACCCGAAGGACATCGCGGCCACCGACCGGGCCATCCTCGACCTGTTCCCCGAGAACGAGTCCCTCGCCCGGTGGATCCGGATGGCCGGCGAGCGGGTCGCCTTCCAGGGGCTGCCGGCCCGGATCTGCTGGCTCGGCTACGGCGAGCGGGACAAGGCCGGGGTGCGGTTCAACGAGATGGTCGCGTCCGGCGAGCTGAGCGCGCCCGTGGTGATCGGCCGGGACCACCTGGACTGCGGCAGCGTGGCCAGCCCCTACCGGGAGACCGAGGCCATGGCGGACGGCTCCGACGCGATCGCCGACTGGCCGCTGCTCAACGCGCTGGTCAACACCGCCAGCGGGGCGTCCTGGGTGTCGATCCACCACGGCGGCGGCGTGGGCATCGGCCGGTCGATCCACGCCGGGCAGGTCTGCGTGGCCGACGGCACCGCCCTGGCCGGGCAGAAGATCGAGCGGGTGCTCACCAACGACCCGGCCATGGGCGTCATCCGGCACGTCGACGCCGGCTACGACGACGCCCGCGAGGTCGCCGCCCGCACCGGCGTCCGCGTGCCCATGGCGGAGGGCACGGAGGGTACGGCGTGAGCGCGAGGAGTGCAGCGCAGCGCCGCCTCGCAGCCGCGAACAACCGAGGTGCCGCGTGAGCGATCTCGCCGTCCGGTTCCGCAAGCTGTGGGACGAGATCGCGCCGGTCGGGCGGGACGCGGGCAGCGGCGGCTACCTGCGCTACGCGCTCACCGAGCCAGAGCGCACGCTGCGCGGCTGGTTCCGGGAGCAGGCCGGGCAGCGGGGCATGCCGGTCACCGAGGACGGCAACGGCAACCTGTTCGCCTGGTGGGGCGACCCGGCCGCCGGGGACGCGGTGCTCACCGGCAGCCACTTCGACTCGGTGCCGCACGGCGGGGCGTACGACGGGCCGCTCGGCATCGTCAGCGCGTTCCTGGCCGTGGACGAGCTGCGGGCCGCCGGGGTCGCCCCGGTCCGGCCGGTGGCGGTGGCCGCGTTCGTGGAGGAGGAGGGCGGCCGGTTCGGCGTACCCTGCCTGGGCTCGCGGCTGCTCACCGGGGAGATCCCGGTGGAGCGCGCGGCCGGGCTGCGCGACGCGGCGGGGGTGAGCTTCGCCGACGCGCTGGGCGACCGGCCGGCGGGCGCCGACCCCGGCCTGCTCGGCCGCTTCGCGTCCTTCGTGGAGCTGCACGTCGAGCAGGGCCGCGCGCTCGTCGACCTGGGCACGCCGGTCGCGGTCGCCAGCGCCATCTGGCCGCACGGCCGCTGGCGCTTCGACTTCGCCGGTGAGGGCAACCACGCGGGTACGACCCGGATGGCCGACCGCCGCGACCCGATGCTCACCTACGCGTTCACCGTGCTCGCGGCGAACAAGGAGGCCCGGCTTCGCGACGCGCACGCCACGGTGGGCCGGGTGGCCGTCGAGCCGAACGCCACGAACGCCATCCCGTCGAGGGTGACCGGCTGGCTGGACGCCCGGGCGGCCGAACCGGAGACGCTGCACGGCCTGGTCGAGGCGGTCCGGGCCAAGGCCGCGGAGCGGGCGAAGCGGGACGGCACCGAGCTGACCTGCACCCAGGAGTCGGCCACCCCGCTGGTGGCCTTCGACGGCGGGCTGGCCGGCCGGCTGGCCGCGCTGCTCGACGCGCCGGTGCTGCCCACCGGGGCCGGGCACGACGCCGGGGTGCTGGCCGCGCACCTGCCGACCGCGATGCTCTTCGTGCGCAACCCGACCGGGGTGTCGCACTCGCCGGCCGAGTACGCCACCGACGCCGACTGCGCGGCCGGGGTGACGGCCCTGGCCCGGGTGCTGGAGGAGCTGGCATGCCGCTGACCCGCTGGCTGGCCGAGTACGCCTGGCTGCCCGACCACGCCGAGCCCACCCCCGACGTGCTGATCGAGGCCGAGGCCGGGCGGATCACCGCGGTCACCCCGCTGGTCGGCGGTGGCGCGGCCCCCGCCGGGGTCGAGGTGCTCGGCGACGCGACACGCCTGCCCGGGCTCACCCTGCCCGGCCTGGCCAACGCCCACTCGCACGCCTTCCACCGGGCGCTGCGCGGGCGCACCCACGGCGGGCGCGGCGACTTCTGGAGCTGGCGGGACGTCATGTACGACGTCGCGGCCCGGCTCGACCCCGACTCGTACCTGGCCCTGGCCCGGGCCGCGTACGCGGAGATGGCCCTCGCGGGGATCACCTGCGTGGGCGAGTTCCACTACCTGCACCACGGCCCGGAGGGCCGGCCGTACGCCGACCCGAACGCCATGTCGGCCGCGCTGGTCGAGGCCGCCGCGCACGCCGGGATCCGGCTCACCCTGCTGGACACCGCGTACCTGACCGCGAGCGTGGACGGCGCGGAGCTGGTCGGTACGCAGCGCCGGTTCGGTGACGGCGACGCGCTGCGCTGGGTCGAGCGGGTCGACGCGTTCCGCCCCGAGAACGACCACGCCCGGCTGGGCGCGGCCATCCACTCGGTCCGCGCGGTGCCCGCCGAGCAGCTCGCCACCGTGGCCGGCTGGGCCGACCGCAACGGCGTGCCGCTGCACGTGCACCTCTCCGAGCAGCCGGCCGAGAACGACGCCTGCCGGGCCGTGCACGGCTGCACACCGACCCGGCTGCTGGCCGACCACGGGGTGCTCGGCCCGCACACCACGGCGGTGCACACGACCCACCCCACCAGCGCCGACGTCGCGTTGCTCGGGGACAGCCGGACCGGGGTATGCCTCTGCCCCACCACCGAGCGGGACCTGGCCGACGGGATCGGGCCGGCCCGGCGGATGGCCGAGGCGGGCAGCCCGCTCAGCCTGGGCAGCGACAGCCACGCCGTGGTGGACCTCTTCGAGGAGGCCCGCGCCGTGGAGCTGGACGAGCGCCTGCGCACGCGCCGGCGGGGGCACTTCAGCGCCGCCGAGCTGGTCACCGCGGCCACCGTCGCCGGGCACGCCGCGCTCGGCTGGGGCGACGCGGGCCGCCTGTCCGTCGGCGACCGGGCCGACCTCGTGACGGTGCGGCTGGACAGCGCCCGCACCGCCGGGGTGCCGCCGGTCGGCGCGTTCTTCGCGGCCACCGCCGCCGACGTGACCCACGTGGTGGTGGACGGGCGGACGGTCGTGGCCGACGGCCGGCACCGGACCGTGGACGTGCCCACCGAGCTGCGGGACGCCATCCAGGAGGTGACGTCATGAGCCCGGGCGACCGTCCGGTGCGGCCGGGCGACCCGGTGCGGCCGGCGCCGCGGAACAGCGGCAGCCTGCTGGTCGACAACATCGGGGAACTGGTCACCAACGACACCGGCGGCGAGGGCGGGCCGCTCGGCATCCGCCGGGACGCCGCCGTGCTGGTCGAGGACGGCCAGGTGGCCTGGATCGGCCCGGCCCGGTACGCCCCGGCCGCCGACCGGCGGATCGACGCCGAGGGCGGCGCCGTGCTGCCCGGCTTCGTGGACAGCCACGCCCACCTGGTCTTCGCGGGCGACCGGGCCGCCGAGTTCGCCGCCCGGATGGCCGGCGAGCCCTACACCGGGGGCGGCATCCGGACGACCGTCGGCGCCACCCGGGCCGCCTCCGACGACCAGCTGCGGGACACCGTCCGGCGGCTGCGCGGCGAGGCGATGCGGCAGGGCACCACCACCATCGAGATCAAGAGCGGGTACGGGCTGACCGTCGCCGACGAGGCCCGCTCGCTGCGGGTCGCCGCCGAGTTCACCGAGGACACCACGTTCCTCGGCGCGCACGTGGTCCCCGCCGAGTACGCCGACCGCCCCGACGACTACGTGGGCCTGGTGTGCGGGCCGATGCTGGCCGCCGCCGCGCCCCACGCGCGTTGGATCGACGTGTTCTGCGAGCGGGGCGCCTTCGACGTGGACCACGCCCGGGCGATCCTCGCCTGCGGGCAGGCCGTCGGGCTGGGCGTGCGGGTGCACGCCAACCAGCTCGGCCCCGGGCCGGGCGTGCGGCTCGGCGTGGAGCTGGGCGCGGCCAGCGTGGACCACTGCACCCACCTGTCCGACGCCGACGTCGACGCGCTCGCGTCGCACCGCCGCCCGGACGGCCCGCACACCACCACCGTCGCCACCCTGCTGCCCGGCGCCGAGTTCTCCACCCGGTCGCCGTACCCGGACGCGCGCCGGCTGCTCGACGCGGGCGTCACCGTGGCGCTGGCCACCGACTGCAACCCCGGGTCGTCGTACACGTCGTCCATGCCGTTCTGCATCGCCCTCGCCGTACGCGAGATGCGGATGACCCCGGCGGAGGCGGTGTGGGCCGCGACGGCCGGCGGGGCGGCGGCGCTGCGCCGCGACGACGTGGGGCGGCTCGCGCGGGGCGCGCGGGCCGACCTGACGATCCTCGACGCCCCGTCCCACCTGCACCTGGCCTACCGGCCCGGTGTCCCGCTGATCCGCCAGGTCCTGCACAACGGAGTACCGCAATGTCGACCGTAGTCATCCAGCCCACCGGGATCTCCCCCGCCGACGTGCTCGCCGTGGCCCGCGGCACCGCCAAGGTCGTCCTCGACCCCGCCACGGTGGAGGCGATGGCCACCAGCCGGTCCATCGTGGACGGGATCGAGGCCGCCGGCCGGCCCGTGTACGGCGTCTCCACCGGGTTCGGGGCGCTCGCCAACACGTTCGTCGCGCCGGAGCGGCGGGCCGAGCTCCAGCACGCGCTGATCCGCTCGCACGCCGCCGGGGTGGGCGCGCCGATGCCCCGCGAGGTGGTCCGCGCCATGATGCTGCTGCGGGTGCGCTCCCTGGCTCTCGGCCGCTCCGGGGTCCGCCCGCGGGTCGCCGAGGCCCTGGTGGACCTGCTCAACCACGAGGTGACCCCGTGGGTGCCGGAGCACGGCTCGCTCGGCGCCTCCGGCGACCTGGCGCCCCTCGCGCACTGCGCGCTGGTGCTGCTCGGTGAGGGCTGGGTGCTCGGCCCGGCGGGCGACCGGATCCCGGCCGGCGACGCACTGCGCCGGGTCGGGCTGCAGCCGCTCGAGCTGGCCGCCAAGGAGGGGCTGGCGCTGATCAACGGCACCGACGGCATGCTCGGCATGCTGCTGCTGGCCGTCCACGACGCCCGGCACCTGTTCGCCATGGCCGACGTGACTGCCGCGCTGGCCATCGAGGCGATGCTCGGCTCGGAGCGGCCGTTCCTGCCCGAGCTGCACGCCATCCGGCCGCACCCCGGCCAGGCCGCCTCGGCCGCCAACATCCACAAGCTGCTGCAGAACTCGGCGGTCATGGACTCGCACCGCGACGACCTGGCGCACGCGGTGCAGGACGCCTACTCGATGCGCTGCGCGCCGCAGGTGGCCGGCGCCGCCCGCGACACCCTCGACTTCGTCGAGGTGGTGGCCGGGCGGGAGCTGCTCTCGGTGGTGGACAACCCGGTGGTGCTGCCGGACGGGCGGGTCGAGTCGACAGGCAACTTCCACGGCGCGCCGCTCGGCTTCGCCGCCGACTACCTCGCCATCGCCGCGTCCGAGGTGGGCGCGATCGCCGAACGCCGGGTGGACCGGCTGCTCGACGTCACCCGCTCCCGGGAGCTGCCGGCGTTCCTCTCCCCCGACGCCGGGGTCAACTCCGGCCTGATGATCGCCCAGTACACGGCCGCCGGGATCGTCGCGGAGAACCGCCGGCTCGCCGCACCCGCCTCGGTCGACTCGCTGCCCACCAGCGGCATGCAGGAGGACCACGTCTCGATGGGCTGGGCGGCGACCAAGAAGCTGCGCACCGTGCTGGACAACCTGACCAGCCTGCTCGCGGTCGAGCTGCTGGCCGCCGTGCGCGGGCTCCAGCTCCGCGCCCCGCTGACCCCGTCACCGGCCGGCCGGGCCGCGGTGGCCGCGCTCGGCGAGGCGATCGGCGAGCCGGGGCCGGACGTGTTCCTCGCCCCGCTCATGGAGGCGGCGCGGGACGTGGTGGGCGGCCCCGCGCTGCGCGCCGCCATCGAGCGCGAGGTCGGCCCGCTGGGCTGAGCCCCGGGCGCGGTCGGTCCGTCCGCGTCCCGGGGAGCCGGTCAGCGGTATGCCGGGGCGTGGGCGAGCAGGGCGACCGCGTCCCGGTCGGGGCTGGCCGGGTCGGCCTGGAAGGCGACGAACCGCTGCCCGTCCGGGGCGGTCAGGATCTCGGACGTCAGCTCCAGCCGGCCCACCCCGGGGTGCTGGAAGCTGCGTCGTGAGCCGCTCTTGACCCGTACGTCGTAGTGCCGCCAGAGCGCCGCGAACTCTTCGGCGACCCCGGACAGCTCGGCCACCAGCCGGGCCAGCTCCGGCGACTCCGGGTCGGCGGCGGCGACCGTCCGCAGGTGCGCCACGCAGTCCTCGGCCATCCGCCGCCACGGCACGAACAGCGTGCGGGCCGCCGGGTGCACGAAGACGTACCGGATCAGGTTCCGTCGTTCCCCGGGCCACTGCTCGATCCCGGCCAGCAACCGCAGCCCCTCGGGATTGGCGGCGAGGACGTCGCTGGTCTGGCTCAGCACGTACGCCGGGGTGGGCCGGACGCTCTCCAGCAGCAGCCGGAGCCCGGGCCGGACCCCGGTGACCGGGCGCGGGCGGCGGGCGGGACGGCCGGACGCGTGGTGGGCCAACGCGTGCAGGTGCGCCCGCTCGTCGTCGTCGAGGCGCAACGCCGTGGCCAGCGCGTCGAGGACGGCCGGGCCGGGGTTGGTGTCCCGGCCGCGCTCCAGCCGGATGTAGTAGTCGACGCTCACGCCGGCCAGTGCGGCCAGCTCCTCGCGGCGCAGCCCCGGGGTCTGCCGGCGGCCGGCGCCGGGCGGCAGACCGACGTCGGCCGGCCCGATCCGGCCCCGTCGGTTGCGCAGGAACTCACCGAGTGCGCCGTGCTCCGCCACCCGCAGAGTCTGACATCCCCGACCGGCACGCGGGGTGGCCCTGTCAGGGCCGGTCCCGCCGCGGTCTTCCGGGCTCACGGGCGGACCGGAAACCTCGACGGCATGGAACGATCCCGAATCCTGATCGTCGGCGGCAGCTCGGGCATGGGGCTGGCGCTGGCGGAACTGTTGCTGCACGGCGGCGCGGAGGTGGCCATCGCCGGCCGTTCCGCCGGCCGCCTGGCCGAGGCGGCCCGCCGGCTGGGCGCACCCGAGCGGCTGAGCACCCACCCCGTCGACATCGCCGACGAGGAGCAGGTACGGCGGCTGGCCGGCGAGTGTGGGCAGCTGGACCACGTCGTGGTCACCGCCGCCGACATGACCGGCGCGTACGGTCCGCTCGCCGACTTCGACCTCGACGCGGCGCGTGCGGTCCTCGGCACCAAGGTGCTCGGGCCGTGGCTGGTCGCCAAGCACGTCGCGGTGGCCCCGACCGGTTCGCTCACCGTCACGTCCGGCATCGCCGCCTACCGGCCCGCGCCGGGCGGCTCGATGGTCGCGACCGCGAACGGGGCGCTGGAGTCCCTCGTGCGGGCGTTGGCGCTGGAACTCGCCCCGGTCCGGGTCAACGCGGTCTCGCCGGGCTGGGTGGACACGCCGATCTGGGACACCTTCGCCGGCGACGCGAAGCACGACCGGCTGGCGGCCCTGGCCGGGCGGCTGCCCGGTGGCCGGGTGGGCGACCCGGCCGACATCGCCCGGGCCTTCGTGGCGATCCTGGAGAACAGCTTCATCACCGGGACCGTGCTGCACGTCGACGGCGGACACCGGCTGGTCTGACCGGTGTGTCTCTCCTCGCCGTCCGCCTCGGCGGACGGCGGGGCCGGCCGGCCCGTCGCGGTCAGGCGGCCGGCGGGAGCACCTTGGCGACCAGCTTGGCCAGCTCGCGCAGCGCCTTGCCGCGGTGGCTGACCGCGTCCTTCTCCTCCGGGGTCAGCTCCGCGTTGGTCCGCTCCTGCCCGTCGCCGAGGAAGATCGGGTCGTAGCCGAAGCCGCCGTCGCCGCGCGGGGCGCGCAGCAGGCGGCCCGGCTGCCGGCCGTCGACCAGGTGCTCCTTGCCGCTGGGAAGGACCATCGCCACCGTGCAGACGAAGGCGGCACCCCGGTGCTCGTCCGGCAGGTCGGCGATCTGGTCCAGCACGAGCTGCAGGTTGGCGTGGTCGTCGCCGTGCCGGCCGGCCCAGCGGGCGCTGAACACGCCCGGCATGCCGTTCAGCGCGTCCACCGCCAGACCGGAGTCGTCGGCGATGGTCGGCAGGCCGGTACGCCGGCAGCCCTCCCGGGCCTTGATGAGCGCGTTCTCGCCGAAGGTCAGGCCCGACTCGGGCAGCTCCGGGTATTCCTCGACGTCGTCCAGGCCGAGCAGGGCGATCCGGTGGGCGCCGAGCGCGCCGTCGAGGATCCGCTGCAGCTCGACGAGCTTCTTCCGGTTGCGGGTGGCCAGGAGCACCGTGTTCATGTTCAACGCCTTCCACTGCGCGTCAGCCGGTTCATCAGTTCAGCGCCTTCCGCTGCGCGTCGGCCAGGTCCAGGCAGCCCGCCACGCCCAGGTCGAGCAGGGCGTCCAGCTGCTCCCGGGCGAAGACGCCGGCCTCGCCCGTCCCCTGCACCTCGACGAAGTCACCCGTCCCGGTGCAGACCACGTTCATGTCGACCTCGGCGGCCACGTCCTCCTCGTAGCAGAGGTCGAGTCGCGGCTCGCCGGCGATGATGCCGACGCTGACCGCCGCCACCGACCGGTGCATGACCTTGTCGACCTTGCCGGCCAGGGCCTTGCGCTCGGCGAGCCAGGTCACCGCGTCGTGCAGTGCGACGTACGCGCCCGTGATGGCCGCCGTCCGGGTGCCGCCGTCGGCCTGGAGCACGTCGCAGTCGAGCACCACCGAGTTCTCGCCGAGCGCCTTGAGGTCGACGCAGGCCCGCAGGCTGCGGCCGATGAGCCGGGAGATCTCGTGGGTCCGGCCGCCGACGCGGCCCTTGACGCTCTCCCGGTCCGAGCGGGTGTTCGTGGCCCGGGGCAGCATCGCGTACTCGGCGGTCACCCAGCCGAGCCCGGAGCCCTTGCGCCAGCGGGGCACGCCCTCGGTCACGCTAGCCGTGCAGAGCACCCGGGTCGCGCCGAACTCGACGAGGACCGAGCCCTCCGGGTGGGTGCTCCAGCCGCGGGTCAGGGTCACCGGTCGGAGTTGGTCGGGCCGCCGCCCGTCAGGTCGCGCCATGCCTGCACCCTATGCGGTGCCGTGATCGAACCGGGCCGGGGTCTCCCCCGGTCGCCCTCAGTCGTCACGGTGGCGAGGTCTGAACACTCGCCGGCAGCACACGGTCGGTGAGGCCGGGCTGCCGCGGCGGGGGTCCCCGGCCGCCTTTGCTCTGCAGCCACGGACGCGGCAGCTACCGGGAGTCATCAGCCGGGCAAGGATCCGCCGGGAGGTCACGCAGAGAACCGCAGCTCACCGCACCGCTGCGCGGATGGCTGCAGAGCAAAGGCCGGTGTCAGCACCCTGCGCCCGGACCGGGCGGGACACGGAGTGTCACAGAGCGATGCGCACCAACAGCGGCTTCGGGATCACGTCCGCGGCGACGACCGCCGGCAACCTGGCGCGCCGACCGGCGTGGTCAGACCTCGTAGGAGGCGCCGGCGCGGACCACCTCGAGCGGCCCGCTGTACGCGCCGGCCGCCGACTCCACCGTGTGCGACTCGCTGCCCCAGGCGGGGACGAGGTGGGTGAGCAGCAACCGGCCCACCCCCGCCTTGGTGGCCGCCTCGCCGGCCTCCCGGCCGGTCAGGTGCAGGTCCGGTGGGTTGTCCACCCCGTCCATGTAGCTGGCCTCGCAGAGGAACACGTCGGCGCCCTGGGCCAGGCGCAGCAGCGCGTCGCAGGGCGCGGTGTCCGCCGAGTAGCAGAACACCCGGCCGCCGTGCTCCAGCCGCACCCCGTACGTCTCGACCGGATGGTTCATCCGGTCGACGGTGACGGTGAACGGGCCGATCGGGAAGGTGCCCGGCTGCAGGCCGTAGAACTGGTAGACGTCCTCCACCGAGCCCTCCTCCTGCCCGTACGCGCTGGCCAGCCGGTCGGGCGCGCCGGAGGGGGCGTACATGGGCAGGGGCGGGTACGGGCCGTCCGGCGCGTACCGGCGGACCACCACGTAGGACACCGCGTCGAACATGTGGTCGCAGTGCAGGTGGGTGAGGAGGATGGCGTCGGGGGCGTGCAGCCCGACGTAGCGCTGGAGCGTGGAGAGCGAACCCACCCCGAAGTCGATCAGGAGCCGGAACCCGTCGGCCTCCATGAGGTAGGCCGAGCAGGGAGACTCGGGCCCGGGGAAACTGCCCGCGCACCCGAGGACGGTCAGTCGCATCCGGTCGCCTCGATCTCACGCTCGGTAGTCGACACGCCGGCGGTCGCTCCGCCGATGATCTCTACCGACGCGTTCGCCACGCTGCGCAGCCTACGCGTCGGCCCGGTCGGGCAAGAATCATCTGCCGGAAGTTGTCATCAACGTGACACCCGCACACGTACGGTCCCGGGAGGTTACGGTCGGTTCGGTCAGCGGCGTGCGCCGACCGAACCGACCGTCCGGCCGTCAGGCCCAGAGCTGCCCCTCCAGAGCGTCCTCGGCGTCCGCCAGGGTGCCGCCGTACGCCCCGGTCGACAGGTACTTCCAGCCGCCGTCGCAGACCACGAAGGCCACGTCGGCGCGGCGGCCCGCCCGGACCGCCTCGTGCGCCACCGCGAGGGCGGCGTGCAGGATCGCCCCGGTGGAGAAGCCGGCGAAGATGCCCTCCACCTCCACGAGCTGCCGGGTCCGCAGCACCGCGTCGCGGGTGCCCACCGAGAAACGCCGGGAGAGCACCGTGGCGTCGTACAGCTCGGGCACGTAGCCCTCGTCGATGTTGCGCAGCCCGTAGACCAGCTCGCCGTAGCGGGGCTCGGCCGCGACGACCTGGATGCCGTCGACCTTCTCTCGCAGGTAGCGCCCCGTGCCCATCAGCGTGCCGGTGGTGCCCAGGCCGGCCACGAAGTGGGTGATGGTCGGCAGGTCGTGCAGCAGCTCCGGCCCGGTCGTCTCGTAGTGCGCCCGCGCGTTCGCCTCGTTGCCGTACTGGTAGAGCATCACCCAGTCCGGGTGCTCGGCGGCGATCTGCTTGGCGGTGGCGACGGCCTGGTTCGAGCCGCCCGCCGCCGGCGAGAAGATGATCTCCGCGCCGTACATCCGGAGCAGTTGGACCCGCTCGGTGGAGACGTTCTCCGGCATCACGCAGACCAGCCGGTAGCCGCGCAGCTTGGCCACCATGGCCAGCGAGATGCCGGTGTTGCCGCTGGTCGGCTCCAGGATGGTGTCACCGGGGCGGAGCCGGCCCGCCTCCTCGGCCGCGCGGACCATGAACAGGGCCGCCCGGTCCTTGATGCTGCCGGTCGGGTTCCGGTCCTCCAGCTTCGCCCACAGCCGCACCGGCGGCGCGCCGTCGGGGACCGTCGGCGAGAGCCGCGGCAGCCCGACCAGGGGCGTGCCGCCGCTGGCGTCGAGCAGGCTGTCGTACCGTGCCATGCCGCCCGCCCTCAGCGGCGCACTGCGTGCGCTGCGCCGTGCTGCGCGATCGCCGCCGCGGAGGCACTGTGCTGCGCGATCGCCGCCGCGGAGGCATTGTGCTGCGCGATCGCCGCCGCGGCGGCGAAGCCGAACGCGCCACCGGCCACGGCCGGCAGGATGGTCACGCTGTCGCCGTCGTTGAGCTTGGCGTCGAGCGCGCCGAGGAAGCGGACGTCCTCGTCGTTGACGTAGACGTTGACGAACCGGTGCAGCGCGCCGGCGTCGGTGACCAGCCGGGCCCGCAGGCCGGCGTGCCGGGAGTCCAGGTCGGCGAGCAGGTCGCCCAGGGTGTCGCCGCTGCCCTCGACGACCTTCGCGCCGCCGGTGTAGCTGCGCAGGATGGTGGGGATGCGAACCTCGATGGCCATGATGTCTCGTGCTCCTTGTTCGGATCGTGCCAGGTGACGGGAAGAAGAAAGGTGTGCCGGCGCTGGAAGGTCAGCGGTCGGAACACTCGTAGTCGACCGTCGCCGGGCTCTGCCCGAACATGTAGGACTGGACGGCGTGCGGGTCCACGGCAGCCACGATCTCGACCGGCTCCTCGGTGACCACGCCGTCGACGATCCGGAAGGAGCGGATCTCCTCGGTGTCGGGCTCGCGGGTCGAGACGAGCAGGTAGTGCGCCCCCGGCTCCCCGGCGAAGGACACGTCCGTGCGGGACGGGTAGGCCTCCGTCGCGGTGTGCGAGTGGTAGATGACGACCGGCTCCTCGTCGCGGTCGTCCATCTCCCGCCACACCCGCAACTGCTCCATCGAGTCGAATTCGTAGAAGGTCATGGAGCGGGCGGCGTTGTCCATCGGGATGTGCCGGGTCGGGGTGTCGCTGCCGGCGGGACCGGCGACCACGCCGCACGCCTCGTCCGGGTGGTCCCGACGCGCGTGGGCCACGATCGCGTCGATGATCGACCGGTCGATGCTCAGCACGCCGCCAAGCCTAGCCGCTGGCCGTCCCGGGCCGCGAGGTGGTGACCGTCACCACTCAGTCGATCAGGGCGTTGAGCAGGGATTCCTGGAGATAACCCAGGTACGCGTAGACCGACAGTTGGAACACCCGCGACGAGGTGGGGTCCTCCGCGACCGCGTCGTCCAGCTCCTCGCCCAGGTCGGTGCCGTCCTTGATCTCCAGCCGGACGCCCATGGCCAGCCGGGCGTCGTTGAGCGCGCGCAGCCACGCCTCGGCCGCCTCGGCGTCGAGCCGCACCTCGCCGCCGGCCTCGCCGTCGGGCAGCGCGGCCAGGATCGCGCCGGCCTGGTCGATCTTGGCGGTCTTGAGGTCGCCCTCGGTGTAGCGGCGGAACTCGGCGCTGCCCGCCGCGTCGTCCGGGTAGACCTCGGGGAAGAGCCGGCCGACCACCGGGTCGCCGTGGTCGAAGCCGTCGGTGAGCAGCCCGACCACCTCGGAGGCGACCTTGCGCAGCACCCGGACCTCGTCGACCGCGAAGATGGCCGCGTAGTGGTCGCCCTGCCGGCGGAACATGCTCATGACCGGTCCACCGTCGCCCAGAGGCCGTACGCGTGCAGTTGCGACGCGTCGTGCTCCATCCGCTCCCGGGCGCCGCTGGAGACGACGGCCTTGCCCTTGTGGTGCACGTCCAGCATGAGCTGCTCGGCCTTCTCCCGGCTGTATCCGAAGAGCTTCTGGAACACCCAGGTCACGTACGTCATGAGGTTGACCGGATCGTCCCAGACGATGGTCACCCATGGCCGGTCGGAGACCGGCACCTCGTCGGTGTCCGGCGTCTCGACCGGCGCAACCTGTGGAGCCGCCATGCCCCCCATCGTGCCACCGGATCCGGGGAACCGATGAACCGGAACGGCGCGGCGGTCGGGATCACCCGCCCGGGCCGCGTACGTCGACGGCGACGGCGGTGCGGCGGCCCCGACCTCAGGCGAGGAGGATGCCGTGGTCGACAGCATCGGCGAGGACCGCGGCGAGCGAGAGGCGGATCACCTCGAAGCGACGGGACACCTGGCGGGAGAGCTCCAACTCGACCTCGCGCAGCGCCCGCTGGGCCCAGGAGCGGGCCACGTTGGGGTCGGCGTTGCCGGGCAGCCGCCAGTGCTGCCAGCACCCGCCGTTGAGGGCCACGCCGACGGGCGGGAGCGCCTCGTCGCGCTCGGCGCGGGGATAGCCGGCCAGCGCGTCGAGGGCGCCGGTGCCGGCCAGCCCGGCCACCCCGGCGGTGCTCGTGACGAGGAGCACGCGGTCCAGCTCGCGGCCGTCCGGGTGGTCGGCCAGGCCCCAGCGGACGGCGTGCACGATCCGCCGGCGCACGCCCTCGGCGAGCGGCGCGCCGAAGACGCGGGCGGCCGCGTCGTCGACGATGCCGCGGACCGCCTCGTCGCACTGCGCGGTGGCGAGCAGCGACAGCGCCTCCATCTCGCGGTCGAGCAGCTGCGGCAGGCCGGCGCAGCCGACCCCGAAGACGATCTCCTGCACCACGCGGAGGTGGATGTTGGCCAGCTCCAGGGCGAGGTGCTGGCGGATGCGCTGGGCGCAGGAGCGGGCCTGGCGGTCGATCCGCTCGGTGAGGTCGGTTGGCTCGGTGCCGGCCACCACGGGCACCCGGCCGTGGGCGCCGGGTGGCTCCGGCGGGCGGGAGCTGGCCCGGCGCAGTCCCTCGTCGGCGGCCCAGCCGACCAGCGCGCGGCGCAGCACCGAGTGCTCGCCCTGGCGGGCCGGGAACCAGCGGGCCTGGGCGAGCGCGGGCACCGCGGCCAGCAGCGCGGCCCGGTGCGCCGCTGCCCACCCTCGACGAGTCACGGGAGCACCTGCGGGAGTGCCTGATCTCCATCCCGTGGGAGGGGCTCAAGCTCTCCGGCGGCGACCCGGCC
>NZ_JBVJHI010000005.1:0-725537 GCF_055586885.1 Micromonospora sp. NPDC048907 | reverse complement strand
AGGCCACCGACATCGTCCACCAGCACTGGAACAGCTGACCCAACGCAAACTGGCCGGCACCCCGGAACACGGGGTGCCGGCCAGCGGCGTATCCGAGGAATGAACTGCGCCCGGAACGGAGACGTATCAGCCGACGGGGACCGGCGAGAGGGGACGACCATGACCGACACCGAGCCGACCGGGTCGGGATGGTCCCGAACCACCCGCGTGCTGGCCGCCGCCGCCGTGCTGGTGGTGGCGCTCGGCGTGGCGGCCGTGGTCGCGACCCTGTCCCACCCGACCCGACTCGGGATCGCCTTCTCCGGCGAGGCACCCCCGCCGGCCCGGGGCCACGGTCCCACGCCCACGGTGTGCCACGATCCCACGCCCTCGGTGTGCCACGACCCGGCGCCGGCCGAG
Source organism: Micromonospora sp. NPDC048907 (assembly GCF_055586885.1). Classification (NCBI taxonomy): domain Bacteria; kingdom Bacillati; phylum Actinomycetota; class Actinomycetes; order Micromonosporales; family Micromonosporaceae; genus Micromonospora; species Micromonospora sp. NPDC048907. Next base: position 725,138 of record NZ_JBVJHI010000005.1, on the reverse strand, counting down.
GGCCACGGGTCCACGCCGCCGGAGCCGGCCCCCGCCGACGGTCACCGTCCCACGGCGGGGGAGGACAGCCGGCCGGGCGGCGTGACCACCGCGGCCGAGGAGACGCTCACCGCCCCGCGCGGCGACCGGCGGCAGGCCGATTTCGAGCTGGTCGACCCAATCGCGAGCTTCACCCTGCGGGCCGCCGACCTCGGCGACGACCTGTACCGGGTCGGCGCGCCGGACGGTGCGGGCGTCACCCCGCGGCCCGAGGTCACCGGTGACCTGGTCCGGCTGCGCGTCCAGGGCAACGGCCGGTCCGGGCCGGCCGCCGTGGAGGTGGTGCTCAACTCCGGGGTGACCTGGCGGCTGCGCCTGGCCGGCGGGGTCAGCGAGCAGCAGCTCGACCTGGGTTCGGCCCGGCTGGCCGGGATCGAGCTGGCCGGCGGGGCGTCCCGGACCGGGCTGCGGCTGCCCCCGCTGCGCGGCGCGCTGACCGTCCGGGTGAGCGGCGGCGTCAGCGAGCTGACCGTGATCGTTCCCGGCGGGTCGCCGGCCCGGGTCCGGGTCGCGGCCGGTGCCGGCTCGGTGGCCGTGTACGACGTCCGCCGCACCGGGGTGGCCGCCGGCCAGCTCATCAGCTCACCCGGCTGGGACGGGGCCCGGGACCGGCTCGACCTCGACCTGGCGGCCGGCGCGAACACGGTACGCGTTTCCGCAGGCTGAGCCGGGGGGAACGCCGCGAGCGTCGCGGTCGGCTGAGCGTACAGTCGGGCGGTGGACCGTACCGAATCCCTGCCCGCGCAGACTCTCCCACCTGGCGTGGGCCCCACGGACCCGGGCAGCGTGCTGCTGCCCGGCCACGACGTGCCGCTCGGGCGCTACACGACGGTGCGCCGCCTGCTGCCGCAGCGGCAGCGGCGGCTGGTCGGCGCCTGGTGCTTCGTCGACCATTTCGGACCGGACGACGTGGCCGAGCGCCCCGGCATGGAGGTGCCGCCGCACCCGCACACCGGGCTGCAGACGGTCACCTGGCTGCTCGACGGGGAGATCCTGCACCGGGACAGCCTGGGCAACGTCCAGCCGATCCGGCCCGGCCAGCTCAACGTGATGACCTCGGGGCACGGCATCGCCCACTCGGAACGCTCACCCCTCGTGCATCCGCCGGTGATGCACGGCGTGCAGCTCTGGGTGGCGCTGCCGGACCCCGCGCGGGCCGGCGCGGCCGACTTCGCCCACCACGCCGAGCTGCCCCGGTGGCGCGACGGCGACCTGGACGTCACCCTGCTCGTCGGCGAGGTGGGCGGGGAACGCTCCCCGGCCGTGGTGCACACGCCGCTGGTCGGCGCGCAGCTCGAGGTCCGCGGCCCCGCGCCGGCCACGCTGCCGCTGCGCCGCGACTTCGAGTACGGGTTGCTCGCCATGTCCGGCTCGGCCGAGGTGGACGGCGTGGCCTTCGCCCCCGGCGCGCTGCTCTACCTGGGCGCCGGCCGGGACGCACTGACCCTGCGGGCCGCCCCGGGCAGCCGGTTGCTGCTGCTCGGCGGCACCCCGTTCGAGGAGCCGCTGGTGATGTGGTGGAACTTCGTGGGCCGGTCGCACGAGGAGGTGGTGGCCGCCCGCGAGGACTGGATGGCCGGCCGCCGGTTCGGCACGGTCGCCGACGACGCCGCGCCTCCGCTGCCCGCCCCGGCGCTGCCCACCACCCGGCTCAAGGCGCGGGACCGGCGCGGCGGCATGGTCGGCTGAATGCCCCGGCCCGCCCCGGGTAGACGGCGGGCATGCCCACCACCAGTGCGATTTCCAGTGTCGAGGACAAGAAGCGGCTGGTCCGCCGGCTCGCCGGGGACGGGCGGGGGTTCGCCGAACGGTACGGGTTCCGGGTCACGAACAACCCGTCCCAGCTGTTCCAGGTGCTCTACCTGTCCGTTCTGCTCGCCCGGCGGGGCGACTTCCACAAGGCGATCGACGCGGCGACGGGGTTGCGGGACGCCGGCTGGGACAGCGCGGCCCGGCTGGCCCGGTCGTTGCACGCCGACCGGGTCCGCGTGCTGCGCGCCGCGGGGCAGCGCGGTGATCTGGACGCGCTGGCCGCCACGCTCGGTGACCTGGCGCAGCACGTGGTCGACGCGTACCGGGGGGACCTGCGCCGGTTGCGCACCGAGGCGCACCAGGATCCGGGCCGGGAGCGGCGGTTGCTGACCGGGCTGCCCGGTGTGGACGACGAGGTCGCGGACCTGTTCCTGCGCGAGGTGCAGGCGGTGTGGCGCGAGGTGGCGCCGGTGGCCGACCGGCGGGCGCTCGCGGCGGCCCGCCGGTTGGGGCTGGGCCGCTCCGCCGACGACCTGGCGGAACTGGCCGGCAGCCGCGAGTCGGAGCGCCTGGCCTGGCTGGTCGGGGCGCTGGCCCGGGTGGATCTGGAGAAGCGGTACGCCGAGGTGACGGCCGGCGGCGCCGGGTCGCGGCGCGGCGGATGACGCGCCGCGCGGTCGCCGGGCGCGGCACGTGCCGCGGGCCACAATAACGCGATACTCACCCGTTCGGCTGATGCCCTGTCGTATGATGATCGTGGCAGCGATGCCCGCCCGGTTCGGGCGAACATCCACCGCCTGTCGGTCGCGACCCGGTTCGGGCGCGGACCGGCGGGGACAGGTGCTGCGTGGCGCCCCAGGTCGCGGTTCGTGACCCGGGGCGCCCGCCTGCCTGGGGGGCTGCCCGGGTCTCACTGGGCGAGGCTGGCGAGCAGGTTCACGGTGGCGGCGATGATGACCGCGCCGAACAGGTACGACAGCAGCAGGTGCCGCAGTGCCGTGCGGCGCATCTCGGAGCTGCACAGGTCGGTGTCGGAGACCTGGAAGGTCGCGCCGACCGTGAAGCCGACGTACGCGAAGTCGGAGAAGCAGGGCGGTTCGTCCTGGTGGAAGTTGATCCCGCCCGGCTCGCCGCTGTAGTACAGCCGGGCGTACCGGGTGGTGAAGACGGTGTGCACCACGAACCAGGACACCACGATGCTCAGCACGCCGAGCCCCCCGTAGAGGTCCCGGGGCAGTCCGGGCGGGACGCTGTGCGCGGTGGTCAGCACCAGACCGACCGCCAGCAGGCTGGCCAGGCAGGCGGCCAGCAGCAGGGCGTCGCGTGTCGCCCGGTTGGGGTCCTCCAGCTTCGCCAATCGGGCGGTCCGGACCGCGTCCAGCCGGGACAGCCGCCCCCACTGGAGGACGAGCCAGCTCAGCGCGGCGCCGTCCCAGCCGACGAGCGGGGCGAGGGCCGGCGTGAGCATGGTGGCGGCGGCAGCGGCGGCGAAGACGCCGACCAGCGCCATCACCACGAGCTGGACCGCCGCCGGGATGTGCTCGTGGACCCGCGCGGCCGTCGGGCGGGGCACCGGGCGGGGTCAGATGCCGCGCAGGTGCTGCGAAACCCGCGTGTGCGGCTCCCGGGCCTGCGCGGCGCGCTGGGAGCGGCCCACCTCGGGGGCGGCGTCGATGCCCGCCGAGCGGGCCACCTCGGTGCCGTTGGCGTAGTCCACCGGCGGCAGCGCCCGCAGCGCCTTCAACACCTCCGGCGGCGCGCCCTCCCGTTCGGCCTCCTGGATGACGTCGTCCTTGCCGGCCGGGTAGTCCAGCGCGGACAGGTACTCGAGGACGTCGGTGTAACTCGCCATGGGTGGGGCTCCTCGCGCCTGTAGTTGCGGTCACGACCGGCGGCGGTTACCCGGCGCCGGGCCGGTCACGCACCCGCCGGTGCGGAAAATGCGGCCGTTTCCGGCCCGCCCCGGCGGGTACGCCGCGGGGCGCGTGAGCAGCCCTGAGGGGGTACACCGATGGATTACGAGACCTTCGTCGACCGGGTGGCCGGGCGGGCCCGGACGGCGCCGGAGCGGGCCGCCGAACTGACCCGGGCCACGCTGGAGACGCTGACCGAGCGGCTGACCGGGGGTGAGGTGCTGGACCTCGCCGCGCAGCTGCCGAAGCCCCTCCAGCGGGTGCTCAACCCGCACCCCCGCACCGAGGCCGCGGACCGTTTCGGGGCGGCCGAGTTCGTCGCCCGGGTCGCCCGACGGGCCGCCGTCGACGAGAACGCCGCCCGGGACGCGATCCGGGCCGTGTTCTGCACCCTGCACGAGGCGATCACCAGCGGGGAGTTCCAGGACGTGGCGGTCCAGTTGCCGCGCGACTTCCGGGACATGGTGGAGCCGGCCCTGGCGCCGGCCTCCCGCCGGACCTGAGGCCCCTGGCCGCTCCGGCGCCCCGATGACGTGGTCAGGCGACCGTGCCGGCGGCGCGCAGGGCGGCGATCCGGGCGGCGTCGAGACCGGCCTCGGCCAGCAGTTCGTCGGTGTGCTCGCCGGGCCGCGGCGGGGGCCGGCGTACCGAGGTGGGGGTGGCGGAGAAGCGCGGCGCGGGGGCCGGCTGGGTGACCCCGTCGGGCGCGACGAAGACCTCCCGGGCGGCCAGGTGCGGGTGCTGCGGGGCCTCGGCCCAGTCGAGCACCGGCGCCACGCAGGCGTCCGAGCCGGCCAGCAGCGCGGCCCACTCGTCGCGGGTGCGGGTGCGGAACAGCCGGGCCCAGGCCGCCCGCAGCGCCGGCCAGTTCGCCGGGTCGTGCCGGTCGGGGGCCTCGTCGCCGTCGAGCGGGAAACCGGTGAGCCGGACCAGCTCGTCGTAGAAGCGCGGCTCCAGCGCGCCGACGGCGAGGTGCCGCCCGTCGGCGCACTCGTACGTGTCGTAGAAGGGCGCGCCGCCGTCGAGCAGGTTCACCCCGCGCGGGTCCTGCCACATGCCGGCGCGGCGCAGCGCGTGGATCTGGGTGGACAGCACCGACACGCCGTCCACGATGGCCGCGTCGACCACCTGGCCGGGAGCGCCGGCGCCTACCGCGTAGAGCGCCGCCACGACGCCGAGGGCCAGCATCATCCCGCCGCCGCCGAAGTCGCCGAGCAGGTTCATGGGCGGCACCGGGCGTTCGCCGGCCCGGCCGACGCCGTGCAGCGCGCCGGTCAGGGCCAGGTAGTCGATGTCGTGTCCGGCCGTGTGGGCGAGCGGGCCGTCCTGCCCCCAGCCGGTCATCCGCCCGTACACCAGGCGGGGGTTGACGGCGCGGCAGTCGTCCGGGCCGAGGCCGAGCCGCTCGGTGACTCCGGGCCGGAAGCCCTCGATCAGCACGTCCGCCCCGGCGACCAGGGCGAGCACCACCTCGCGTCCCTCGGGCGTCTTGAGGTCGACGGCGACCGACCGGCGGTTGCGGTTCAGCAGGTCGCCCGGGACGTCGCCGAAGCCGCCGCCGCCGATCCGGTCCACCCGCACCACGTCCGCGCCGAGGTCGGCGAGCATCATGGCGGCGAACGGGCCGGGGCCGATGCCGGCCAGCTCGATCACCCGTACGCCGGTCAGCGGCCCCTGACTGCTCATCGCGCCACCATAGGCCCCCGCCGGCGGGGCACCACGCCCCACCGCCCCGCACAGCGGTTGACCAGGGCAATCATCCGCGTCGAGACTTGGCGCGCGGGTTGAGGTTGGCCTAACCTTGGACCCGCGAGGGGAGTACTTCCCACGAACCATTCCGGTCAGTACGGCGGGCCCCGGGCCCGCCTCGGGTGGTTGCCCACGATCGGTGGGTGAAGGAGACCTCGGACATGGCACCGTGTTCGAGGAGGCTCCATGACCGAGTTGCCGTACCTGTCCGCCGCCGAGTTGTCGTCGGTCGGCACCCCCACCCTCTGGGCGGTGACCGTCGCCGGTGTGCTGGCGCTGCTGGTGCTGGACTTCCTGGTCACCCGGAAGCCGCACGAGGTCTCCCTGAAGGAGGCGCTGGGCTGGTCGGCCTTCTACGTCGCCCTGCCGCTGGCCTTCGGCGCCTGGGTGTGGGGTCGCTACGGCTCGGAGCAGGGCGTCCAGTATCTCACCGGCTACCTGGTGGAGAAGTCGCTCTCGGTCGACAACCTCTTCGTCTTCATGCTGCTGCTGGCCGCGTTCGCGGTGCCCGCCGTGCTGGCCCAGCGGGTGCTGCTCTACGGCATCGCCGGCGCGCTGGTGCTGCGCGCGATCTTCATCGCCCTGGGCGCCGCCGCCCTGCAGACCCTCGACTTCGCCTTCCTGCTCTTCGCGCTCATCCTGGTCGCCACCGCGGTCAAGCTGCTGCGTGACGCCCTCACCGGGCACGAGCAGGAGGTCGACATCGACAAGATGCGGTCGGTCCGGCTGCTGCGCAAGGTCATGCCGGTGGTCGACGAGTACCACGGTCCGAAGATGACCGTCCGGCGGGACGGCCGGCGGGCGCTCACCCCGTTCGCCCTCGTGGTGGTCGCCGTCCTCGCCACCGACGTGGTCTTCGCCGTCGACTCGGTACCCGCCGTCTACGGCATCACCGAGGACCCCTACCTGGTCTTCGCCACCAACGCCTTCGCCCTGCTCGGCCTGCGGGCGCTCTACTTCGTCCTGCACGCCGCCCTGAGCCGCCTCGTGCACCTCAGCTACGGCCTGGCCGCCATCCTGGCCTTCATCGGCCTCAAGCTGGGCCTGCACTGGGCGCACGGCATCTGGCCCGGGGTGCCGCAGATCCCGACCCTGGCCTCGCTCGGCGTCATCATCGGCATCCTGGTGATCGTGACGCTGACCAGCCTGCGGGCCACCCGCGACCGCGCCACCGGCGAGGAGGCCGTGGTCGCCGAGCGGCGCTGAGCCCGGCCGCCGCGCCGGTCACCCGGCGCGGCGGCTCCCGGCCGAACCCGTGGCCGCGGCCCACCCCAGGTGGTACGACTGACGCGTGGGAATCGTCTCGCCAGGCTTTCAGGGCCGGCCCCGTACGGCCGAACCGGCCCTGCCGCCGGGCCAGTACCTCACCCAGGACTTCCCGGTGCTCTCCGCCGGGCCGACGCCCCGGGTGCCGCTGGACACCTGGGAGTTCGTGCTCACCACGGAGACGGGCGCCGAGTACCGCTGGTCGTGGGACGAGCTGATGGGCCTGCCGCAGGAGACGCCGCACGTGGACATCCACTGCGTCACCCGCTGGTCCAAGCTGGGCACCGACTGGCAGGGGGTCTCGCTGGACACCCTGCTCGACGGCGTCGACACCACCGCCTGGTACGCGCTGGCCCACTCCTACGGCGGCTACACCACCAACCTGCCGCTGGACGACCTGCGGGGCGGCCGGGCTTGGGTGGTCCACACCTACGAGGGCGGCCCGCTGCCGGCCGAGCACGGCGGCCCGGCCCGGCTGCTCGTGCCGCACCTCTACTTCTGGAAGTCGGCCAAATGGGTGCGGGGGGTCCGGCTGTTCGCCGACGACCAGCCGGGCTTCTGGGAGACCGCCGGCTACCACGACTACGGCGACCCGTGGCGCGAGCAGCGCTACCAGGGCGACTGAGGTGGCCGCCCCGACGACCGGCGGCCGGATGGTCGCTCCCCTGACCTGGCGCGTCGCCCGGCTGGTGGAGCGGCGCGTCGAGACACCGAGCGCGCAGACCCTGGTGCTGGACGTGCCCGGCTGGCCGGGGCACGAGCCCGGGCAGCACCTGGACATCCGGCTCACCGCCGCCGACGGTTACCAGGCGGCCCGCTCGTACTCCCTGGCCGGGCCGGCCGAGGGGGAACGGATCGCGGTGACCGTGCAGCGGGTGCCCGACGGGGAGGTGTCGCCGTACCTCACCGACACCTACGCCGAGGGCGACCCGGTGGAGGTGCGCGGGCCGGTCGGCGGTTGGTTCGTCTGGCGCACCGACGAGACCGCGCCGGTGCTGCTGGTCGCCGGCGGTTCCGGCGTGGTGCCACTGATGGCGATGGTCCGGGCCCGGCGGGCCGCCGGCAGCCGGGCGCCGTTCCGGCTCATCTACTCGGTGCGCACCCCCGACGACGTCATCTACGCCGACGAGCTGCGCCGCCGCACCCGCGATGACCAGGGCCTCGACGTCGCGTACGTCTACACCCGGGCGGCGCCGGAGGGCTGGCGGGGGGAGCCGCACCGGATCGGCCTGGCCGACGTGAACAGCCACGGCTGGCCGCCCGACCTGGAGCCGCTCTGTTACGTCTGCGGCCCCACCGGGTTCGTGGAGACCGTGGCGGACCTGCTGGTCGGGCTGGGCCATCCGACCCGGCGGGTGAAGACCGAGCGGTTCGGCCCGACCGGCTGACCACCCGAGGAGAGCGCATGACCGACATGTCCTACCTGGACGGCAACATGCTCGACGGGCCGCTGCGCGACCTCTTCGCGGTCGACCTGAGCTCCGCCACCGGGCGCTGCGACCACTGCGGCATGACCGGCCCCGTGGCCGGGCTGCACGTCTACTCGCACGCGCCCGGGCTGATCGGGCGCTGCCCGGCGTGCTCCGAGGTGATGGTGCGGCTGGTCCGCGCCCCCGACCGGGCCTGGCTCGACCTGCGCGGCACCACCTTCCTCCAGGTGCCCATGGCCCTCGACCAGCCGCACCCCCGCCCGCTCTGACGCCGCCCCGGACGACCGGGTCGGCGGCTCAGGACGCGACGGTGAGCTGACCCACCTGGCTCGGGGTCGGCTCGGCGTGGTTCGTCGGGTGGAGCGGCGCCGGGGCGCCCACCGGCCGGGCCGGCGCCGGGACCGGGCGGGCGGCGGCCGGCGCGGTCCGCCGCCACCGCCGGCGCAGCCGGCTGACCAGCTGCCCGGCGGTCACCGGCACCACCGACAGCACGAGCTGGCCGTTGCGCGGGTCGACGGTGGCGGCGATCCCGTACAGGCGGGCGCCCTGGCGCAGCAGCCGGGGGCGCCCGGCGGCGAGCCGGGGCGCGCGGACCGGGGCGCTGCCCCGGCCGTGGCCGCCGTCGACCTCCGCCCGCACCGGGTGGCGCTGGCCGCTGGCCGCGCTGCCGGCGAGGAGCCGGTCGACCGGGAAGTCGGTCCGCACCGTCCGGCCGGTCGGGTCGGTGGCGTCCAGCAGGGTGGTGCCGGTGACCGGGCCAGCCACCAGCCGCACCGGCCCCGCCTCCGCGGCGAAACGGGGGTACGGGCTGCGCGTGGTCACCGCGAGCGTGTGGGCGTCCGTCCAGCTCACCGTGACGGTGTCCAGCCGGGCCAGCCAGTCCGCGCGTACCGCGGTGACGTCGGTCCAGTCGGCCGGCGCGCCCGGGTAGCCGGCGTGCCAGCGGCCGTCTTCCACCACCGTGGCCGGGACGCCCCGCTCGGCGTCCTGCTCGATGACCGCCAGCAGCTCGTCGACGCCCCCGGCGGTCACCGCGCCCAGCCGCAGCCGGGCCTCGATGTCGAGCCGGTCGCGGAGCCCGTCGGTGACGTACCGCTCGACGAGGCGGCGCACCGCCGCGTGCACCCGCTCCTGCGCGGCGCGGTCCAGGCGGCGGAAGTCGTCGCCGACCAGGTTGGCCAGCTCCAGCCCGACGTGCCGGCGCAGCACCGCGTCCCGCCGCGGGCCGGCCGGGATCAGCCCGGCCACGAAGGCGAACAGCCGCTCCACGCTGACCAGGCGCTGGTCGACGCGGCTGTGGTAGGTGATGTTGCGGGCGTCCAGGCGGCGCACCGCGTGGTAGTAGTCGTAGTCGGCGAGCACCGAGATCCGCCGGGCGTGGTAGCAGGCGGCCAGCGTGAACGGCTGGTCGCTGAGCACCGGCATGTCCTCGGGGAAGCGCAGCCCGAGCCGGTCCACGAGCTCCCGGCGGAACAGCTTGGTGTTCGCCAGCGACCAGGGCAGCGCGGAGTCGAACAGGCTCACGTCGACCACGTTGCCGGCGGCGAAGACGTCGGAGAAGACGTGCCGGCCGTTGACACCGACCACCTTGCCGAGGACCACGTCCGAGCCGTACCGGTCGGCGGCGGCGACCAGCCGTTCCAGGGCCTCGGGGCCGAGGTGGTCGTCGGAGCCGAGGAAGAAGACGTACCGGCCGGTCGCCACCTCCAGGCCGCGGTTGCAGGGTGCGGCCGGGCCGCCGGAGTTGGCCTGGTGGAGCACCTTCACGGTGCCGGGGTGGCGGGCGGCGAGCCGGTCCAGCAGCCGGCCGCTGCCGTCGGTGGAGCCGTCGTCCACCGCCACGATCTCCAGGCGGTCGCGGCCGATCGTCTGGCGCAGCAGCGAGTCCAGGCAGGCCCGCAGGTAGGGCCGGGTGTTGTAGACCGGGATGACGACGCTCACGTCTGGGGTGGGCACCGGAGCGCTCCTCGGGAAGTCGACGATTCGGACGGGTCCGTGTCGGGCGGGGGCGGGGCGTCGGGCAGCAGCCGGCGGTACGCCGCCTCCAGCACCTCGGCCTGCGCCGACCAGGTCCAGGCGGCGAGCAGCCCCGGCCGGTCGTACGCGGCGCGGTGCCGGGCCGGGTCGGCCAGCACGGCGGTCACCGCGCGGACGAGGTCGTCGACGTCGCCGGCCCGGAACACCTCGCCCTGGCCGGTCTCCCGCACCGTCGCCGCCATGGTCCGCACGTCGCTGACCACCACCGGCAGCCGCGCGTGCGCGTACTCGAAGAACTTGGTGATCAGGGCGATCTCGTGGTTGGGCCAGTGGTGGATCGGGATCACCCCGACGTCGGCGCCGGACAGGAAGGGCACCACCTGCCAGTGCGGCACGTACGGCAGCACGTGCAGCCGGTCGGCGACGCCGAGCCGGGCGGCCCGTTCGGCGAGCCGCTCGACGTACCGCAGCGCCGGGTTGACCACCAGCGCGAGGTGCACGCCCGGCAGCCGCGGCAACGCCTCGACCAGGGTGTCCAGGCCGCGCTGCGGGGCCGCCGCGCCGCTGTAGACCAGCAGCGGGACGTCGGCGGCGAGCCCGCACTCGGCGCGCAGGTCCGGCGGCGGCGCGTCGTCGGCCGGGCGGTGCTCGTCGGCGGGGGCGTTGAGCAGCACGCCGGGCGTCTCGGCGAGCCGGTGCTCGCGGCGCAGCAGCTCGGCCAGGTCCGCCGAGACGGTGAGCACCGCGTCGGCGTACGGGGCGTACTCCCGCTCGTGGGCCCGGTGGGCGGGCAGCCAGCGGGCGTGGTCCCGCCACGGCTTGATCCCGGGAAGGAACTCGTGGGCGTCCCAGACCAGCGCGATCCGGCGGCCCCGGCCGGCCGCGCGGATCTTGGCGCGGGCGCCGACGCCGAGCATCCGGAAGTCGTGCGCGTGGATCAGGTCCGGGCGCAGCCGGTCCACCTCGGGGCCGTACGCCAGCTCGTAGTCCCAGAGCCCCGGCTCCAGCCGCCGCCACGCGCGGTCGCCCTGGGCGAGCTGCCAGAACAGCGTGTAGGCCCGGTCCCACGGTCCCCGGAAGCGGCGGCCGTACCGCACCCGGTTCATCATCTTCGTGCGCAGCCACACCCAGCGGTCGAGCAGCCGGGCGGCGACCTCCCGCCGGCGCAGCGCCCGCCGCGCCCGGCCCAGGCGGGCGCCGGCCAGCTCGCCGTCGGCGGCCCGCCGGGCCACCAGGGCGCCGCGGACGGCCAGGTCGGCCCGCCAGGCCCGGACCCACTGGGCGCGGTGCTCGGCGATGCCGCCCGACCGGTACGCGAGCGGCCAGCGCAGCGAGCGGCGGAACTCGTGCCGGCGCCGGTGCAGCGGCTCCGGCACCGGCAGCAGCCGCACCTCGGCGGCGCCCAGCCGCCAGGTCCGCTCGACGCCGTCCGGGGAGCGGCCGAGCAGGGTGACGTCCCACCCGGCCTCGGCGGCCGACCGGGCGATCTTCTGCACCCGGGAGTCGCCCTCGACCTTGTTGTCGACGAGCATGACGATCCGGCCGCGGCGCGGCGGTGTCGCCTCGTCGTGTGCCACTGCTGGTCCTCCGCTGGTCGGCCGGCCGCTCCGGCGTGACCCCAACCTGCTGGAGGCATCGGTCGGCGCGGCGACACCGACATGACGCCGAGGTGACCGAGAGGCGGCGGTTGGGTGGTGACCCGGACAGGCGGGCACGGACCGCGCGGGGTGGCGTGACCCGGTTGGACAGCGGGCGGGCGGGTGACCGAGAGTGGATCACCGTGAGGTACCTGCGCAGCGACGGCCGCGTCGCGATCCGCCGTCCCCGCCCCGCCGACGAGGAGGAGTTCGTCGCCGCCGCGCGGCGCAGCCGCGACCTGCACCACCCGTGGCTCGCCGCGCCCGACGACGCCGAGCAGTACGCCGCCTACCTGCGCAAGATCCGGGCGCGGAACAGCTCCGGGTACCTGCTCTGCGACCGGGCCACCGGCGAGATCGCCGGGTACGCGAACATCAGCGGCATCGTGCTGGGCGCGCTGCGCGGCGGCTACCTGGGCTACGCCGCCTTCCGGCCGTACGCCGGCACCGGGCAAGCCTCGGCCGGGGTCCGGCTGGTCGTCGAGCACGCGTTCACCGCGCTGGGGCTGCACCGCCTGGAGGCGAACATCCAGCCCGGCAACGAGCCGTCGAAGAAGCTGGCCCGGCGGCTCGGTTTCCGGCGGGAGGGTTTCTCGCCGGACTACCTGTTCATCGACGGCGCCTGGCGGGACCACGAGCGCTGGGCGATCACCGCGCCGGAGCCGGGGCGGGGCTGACGGCGCGGTGGCGGCCGCGGCGGCCGCCACCGGTCTCGTCGCCCCGCCGGGTCAGCTGCCCGGCCGGGGGAACGCCACCGGGCTGCGGTGCCCCGCCCGGTCCACCGCCCGGACGCCGAAGAACACGTTGTCCTTGGACAGGTCGATGGTCACCTCGGTGACGTCGCCGACCGGGAGCACCTTCTGCCACTCGGGGGCGGTGGTCTCCCGCCACACCACCTCGTAGCCGGCGAGGTCCGGCTCGGTGCCGCGCTGCCACCGCAGGGTGGTGTCGTTGGTCAGGTTGGTGGTGACGACGGTGACCCCCTTCGGGGTGCCCGGCGCCTGCGCGAGGGACCACAGCGTCGCGGCGTTCACCCGGGCCACCCGGGTGATGTAGTCGAAGTCGCAGAACTCCGGCAGGTCGCCGTACTGGACGCCGTCGACCACCCGGACGTCCTGGTGCTGGTGGGCGAAGTCCTCGTTCGGTTCGGTGAACCGGCCGGCCGGCCAGCCCTCGCGCAGGAACGAGATGTGGTCGCTGCCGCGCAGGTAGCGGTCCCGCCGGTAGATCACCCGGACCCGCATCCCGGTGGCGCCGTTGTCGGCCACGTCGGACACGAACCGGGCGAGCTGCCGGGACGGGGAGTCGTTCTCGCCGCCGACGGACTGGCGCACGCTGGCCTCGGCCGGGGTCTCGGCGGTCGGCACGCCCTCGGCGAAGAGCCGGACGGTCCGCGGGTCGCGGGTGCCGTCGTCGGCGGTGCTGCTGCCGACGATGTCGTTGCTGAACATGCCCTGGACGTCCACCCCGGCGGCCTTGAGCTGCCCGGCCAGGTACGCCGAGCCGTACAGCCCCTGCTCCTCGGCGGCCACCGCGGCGAGGACGATGGTGGCCTCGGTGCGCCGGGTGGCGAGCACCCGGGCCAGTTCCAGCACGACCGCCACGCCGGAGGCGTCGTCGTCGGCGCCCGGGGCGTCGCTGACCGCGTCCATCACGTCGGTGGCCCGGGAGTCGTAGTGGCCGGTGATCACGTAGACCCGGTCCGGCGCGGTGTCGCCGCGCAGGGTGGCCACCACGTTGGTGATGGTGGTGGGCGTGGGGATGCGGGAGGCGGGCTGCTGGACGTACGACTGGAGGGCCACGGTCATCCGGCCGCCGGAGGCGGCGGCGTACCCGGTGAGCTGGGCGTGGATCCAGTCCCGGGCGGCGCCGATCCCGCGTACCGGATCGTCCTGTGCGGACAGCGTGTGCCGGGTGCCGAACGCGGCGAGCCGGCGGACGGTGGCCTCGATGCGGTCCTGGTCGATCTCGCGCAGCAGCGCGGTGAGTTCGCGGCCCGGCGGCTGCGGCCGGACCGGGCGTCCGGGGCCGGGCGGCGTGGTGGCGCCGGTGGCGGCGGCCGGCGTGCCGGCCAGCGGTGCGGCGACGGTGGCGGCGGTGGCCGCGGCGGAGGCGGTGAGGAAGGTGCGCCGGGTGGACCTCGTGGGCCGACCCCCGGCGGTCTCGTGGGTTCCCATCAGGGCATCCTCGCCCCGAGGATGACAGTTGTCCATATCGACGACTGTTGATAACGGGGATTTCACCCGGAGCGGGTGATGCCGGCCTCGCCCGCGCTCCTCCTACCGTGGGCGGTATGGCTGTCGCGCGTCCGACTCCCGCCGACCCGACCCCCGGCCTGGCGGCCGCCGCCGAGCCCGGTGACCAGCGAGCCGTCCCGCCCGAGCTGGGCCCCGAGTCGCTCGCGGTGCTGAGCGGGCCCACCTTCATGTACTCCGACCCCACCGGGGACGTGCCCCCGGGCAGCATCGGCGGGCTGGTCCACCTGGATACCCGGCTGGTCAGCGGCTGGGTGCTGACCATCGACGGCCACCGGTTCCCGGTGCTGCGCTCGGAGACCATCGACCACTACTCCGCGCAGTTCATGCTCACCAATCCCGAACTGCCCGGGCTGCCGCCGGACAGCCTCACCGCGCGGCGGCTGCGCTACGTCGGCGACGGGTTCCACGAGCGCATCGAGGTGGTGTCGTTCTACACGGAACCGGTCCGGTTCGAGCTGCGGCTGGCCGTCGCCGCCGACTTCGCCGACCTGTTCGAGGTCAAGTCCGGGGTGCGGGACCGCTCCGCCGACATCGTCCGCCGGCACGGCGCCGCCGGCGCCGCGCTCCAATTCCGGTACGACCGGGACGGCTTCACGGCCACCACCGAGGTGCGCTCCAGCCGGCCGCCGGACCGGATCGAGGGCGACGACCTGGTCTGGCAGGTGGAGCTGGACCCGCGCGAGGACTGGAAGGTCGACCTGCAGGTGCCGCTGCCGCCCGGGCTGGGGGTGGTGGAAGCGGTGCGCGGCGACATCGCCGAGGTGGTGCACCGCCGGGCCGACGACCCGCTGCGCCGGTGGACGGAGAGCCGCGCGCTCCTGCACAGCGACAACCCGGTCCTGGAACGGGTCGCCCGCCGGACCCGCTACGACCTGGCGGCGCTCCGGCTCGACCTGGAGGTCAAGGGCCAGCGGGTCATGCTCCCCGGGGCCGGGCTGCCCTGGTTCCTGACCGTGTTCGGCCGGGACACCCTGATCACCGCCTACCAGACGCTGGTGGCCGGGCCGGGCCTGGCCCAGGGCGCGCTGCTGGCACTCGCCCGGCTCCAGGGGACCCGGTGCGACGACTTCACCGACGAGGAGCCCGGCCGCATCCTCCACGAGGTGCGCAGCGGCGAGCTGACCCGCACCGGGACCAAGCCGTACACCCCGTACTACGGGACGTCCGACGCCACCCAGCTCTGGTTGATCCTGCTGTCCGAGTACTGGCGGTGGAGCGGGGACGACGACCTCGTCCGCCGGCTTCGCGAGCACGCGCTGGCCGCGTTGAACTGGATCGACACCTACGGCGACCGGGACGGCGACGGCTACGTCGAGTACGCCACCCGCTCGCCGGAAGGGCTGGGCAACCAGTGTTGGCGGGACTCCCCGGACGGGGTCTGCTTCTCCGACGGCCGGATCCCCGTGCTGCCGATCGCCACGTGCGAGATCCAGGGCTACACCTACGACGCGAAGCTGCGGCTGGCCGAGCTGGCGGAGGGCCCGCTGGCCGACGCGTCGCTGGCCGCCCGACTGCGCGCCGACGCCGCGCGGCTCTACGAGCGGTTCAACCGGGACTTCTGGCTCGACGAGCGGGGCGGCTTCTACGCGGTCGGCCTGGACGGCGACAAGACCCCGATCGACTCGAAGACCTCCAACATGGGCCACCTGCTGTGGAGCGGCATCGTCCCGCCGGAGCGCGCCGAGGCGGTGGTGCGCCAGCTCATGCATCCGGACATGTTCACCGGCTGGGGCATCCGCACCCTGTCCCGGGAGGACCGGCCGTACAACGCCCTCGGCTACCACCTCGGCACGGTGTGGCCGCACGACAACTCGATCGCGGCCCTTGGGCTGACCCGCTACGGCTACCGGGCCGAGGCCAACCGGGTCGCCCTGGCCCTGCTCGACGTGGCCGAGCAGTTCGGCCACCGGCTGCCCGAGGCGCTCAGCGGGTACGACCGGCACCGGACCATGTTCGCCGTGCCGTACCCCACCGCGTGCAGCCCGCAGGCGTGGGCGGCCGGCGCTCCGCTGGCCCTGATCCGGGCCATGCTCGACATCAACCCGGTCGACGGGCGGCTGGAACTCGACCCGGACGTACCGCCCGAACTGGGCCGGGTCACCGCCGAGCGGGTCCGCGCCTTCGGCCGCTGCTGGGACCTCGAAGCGGTCGGCCGGACCGGGTACGTCCGGCTCGCCCCCGACTGACCGCCACGTTTGTCGGGGTCCTCGACGGGAACGGCAGCGGGCATGACGAAACCTCGTGTGGTGATCGTGGGGGCCGGGTTCGCCGGATACCACGCGGCGAAGACGTTGAGCCGGCTGGCCGGCAAGCGGGCCGAGATCGTCGTGCTGAACACGACCGACTACTTCCTCTACCTGCCGCTGCTGCCCGAGGTCGCCGCCGGCGTGGTCGAGCCCACCCGGATCGCCGTGCCGCTCGCCGGCACCCTCGACGGCGTCCGCGTGGTCATCGGCGAGGCGGAACGGGTCGACCTGCAGAACCGCTGGGTCGGCTACCGCTCTGTCGAGGGCGACCACGGCCAGCTCGCGTACGACCGGCTGGTGCTGTCGGTCGGCAGCGTCAACAAGCTGCTGCCGATCCCCGGGGTCACCGAGTACGCGCACGGCTTCCGCGGCCTGCCCGAGGCGCTCTACCTGCACGACCACGTGGTCCGGCAGATCGAGCTGGCCGAGCTGGCCGAGGACCCGGCCGAGCAGCGCTCCCGGACCACCTTCGTGGTGGTCGGCGCGGGCTACACCGGGACCGAGGTCGCCGCGCACGGCCAGCTCTTCACCGACCGGCTGATGGCCCAGCGGCCCCACCTCAAGGTGCGGCCCCGCTGGATGCTGCTGGACGTGGCCCCGCGCGTGCTGCCCGAGCTGGACCCGCGGCTCTCCGTCACGGCCGACCGGGTGCTGCGCCGGCGCGGCGTCGACGTGCGGATGGGCACCTCGGTTTCCGAGGCCACCCCGGACGGGGTGCTGCTCACCGACGGCGAATACGTCCCCACGTGCAGCCTGGTCTGGTGCGTCGGGGTGCGCCCCGACCCGTTCGTCGCCGAGCTGGGGCTGCGTACCGAGAAGGGCCGCCTCGTGGTGGACGAGTACCTCAACGTCCCCGGCTACCCGGAGGTGTTCGCCTGCGGCGACGCGGCGGCCGTGCCCGATCCGACCCGCCCCGGGCAGATCTGCGCCATGACCGCCCAGCACGCGCAGCGGCAGGGCAAGCTCGCCGCGCACAACATCGCCGCCTCCTACGGCAGGGGCACCCGGAAGACGTACAAGCACCGCGACCTGGGCTGGGTGGTCGACCTGGGCGGCAAGGAGGCGGCGGCGAACCCGCTGCACGTGCCGCTGGCCGGCCTGCCGGCCAAGACGGTCACCCGCGGCTACCACCTGTACGCCATGCCGAGCAACCGGGCCCGGGTCGGCGCGGACTGGCTGCTCGACGCCACCCTGCCCCGGCCGGCCGTGCAGCTCGGCCTGGTCCCGGCGAACGCGGTGCCGCTGGAGAGCGAGTCGCCCGAGATGGTCCGGCACCGCTGACTCCGGTCCGCGCGGCTCACCCGCCGGCCGGCGGCGGCTTCCCGTCCCCGGGAGCCCGTCCGCCGGCCGCGGCGTCCGGCGCGGGCGCCGGGACGGGCAGGGCCTCCCGCCCGGTCCGGGCGAACTCGCGCAGCAGCACCTGCCCGATCCCGGCCACCGGGATGGCCAGCAGGGCGCCCACCAGCCCGGCCAGCTCGGCGGCGAGCAGCACGCTCACCAGCACGGTCAACGGGTTCAACCGGACCGCACGGGCCATGATGACCGGTTGCAGCAGGTGGTTCTCGACCTGCTGGTAGACCACGAAGAAGACCAGCACCACCACGCCGGCCGTGGGGGAGTGCAGGAACCCGGCCCCCGCCGCGACGATCGCCCCGATGGTGGCCCCGACCAGCGGCACCAGGTCCGCCAGCGCGACCACCAGGGCGATCACCCCGGCGAACGGCACGCCGACGAGGGCGAGCACCGCGAAGGTCAGCCCGCCGCAGATGACGCTGATGAGCAGGTTGCCGCTCAGGTAGCCGGTGATGATCCGGGAGGAGTCCCGGCCGATGCGCCGCAGCCGTTCCGCCGCGCCGTCGCCGATCAGCTGCAGCGTGCCCGCGATGATCTTCGGGGCCTCCAGCACCATCAGGTAGGCCAGCACCACCACGGTGAGCACCGCGGCGACGATCTCCAGCACGCCCCGGAGCACCCCGACCGCCGGCTGGCCGAGCCGGGAGCCGTAGCGCTCGATCTGGTCGGCGTGGGTGTCGGCGTACCGGAGCAGGTGGAACCGGTTGAGCACCTCGCCGACCGGTCCCCGCCCGGCGCGTGCCTCGCGGAGCAGCTCCGGCGCCCGGTCGGCGAACCGGCCCAGCTCGTCGGCCAGCGGCAGCACGATCATCGCGCCCAGCGCGGCCAGCAGCACGAAGGTGGCCAGGAAGACCAGCAGGGTGGCCAGTGCGCGGCGCCGGACCAGCCGCCGTTCCACCCGGTCGACCAGGGGGTTCAGGGCCACCGCGAAGAACGCCGCGACGAGACCCCAGACCAGCACCCGCCGGGTCGCCCACACCAGCGCCAGCCCCGTCAGCGTGGCGAGCACCAGACCGATCACGATCAGCGCCCGGCGGGCGGTGGACCGGTCCTCGGCTCTGCTCATCCGGCGCGGCTACCCGCACCGGATGAGTGGAAACCCCGCCGGTCAGCGCTCGGCGAGGGTGGCGTCGGTGGCCGGCCGGGTCCCCGCGACGAACGCGTCCAGCGTCGCCCCGTGCAGCACGCCGCCGGGCACCGGGTCGCCGGCGGCGCGGGCCACGAGCCGGCGTACCGGCAGCCGGTCGGGGCCTGAGGACGCGGCGAGGACCAGGTTGCCGTACCGCCGGCCGCGCAGCATCCGCCGGTCGGCGACCAGGAGGACGTCGGCGAAGACCGCCCGCAGGGTGGCCACCTGGGTCCGGGTGTGCACGAGCGGCGGCAGGTCGGTGACGTTGACCAGGAAGACGCCGTCCGGGCGGAGCACCCGGGCCACCTCGGCGGCGAACTCCACGCTGGCCACGTGCCGGGGCATCCGGGCCGCCCGGTAGACGTCGGCCAGCACCACGTCGTACCCCCCGGCCGGAGCGGCGGTGACCGCGTCCCGGGCGTCGCCGATCTCGACGACCACCTCGGGCGGCACCGGGGGCAGCTCGCGGCGGACCAGCTCGACCACCGCCGGGTCCCGCTCGATCACCCGCTGGGGTGAGCCGGGCCGGGCGGCGGCCAGCCAGCGGGGCAGGGTGAGCGCCCCGCCGCCCAGGTGCAGCACGGCCAACGGCCGACCCGGCGGGGCGGCCAGGTCGACCACGGCGGCCATCCGCCGCACGTACTCGAAGTGCAGGTGACGCGGGTCCGCCACGTCGACGTACGACTGTTCGACCCCCGCGGCGAGCAGCGTCCGGCCGGTGGGCCGGACCGGGTCCACGACGATCTCCAGGGCCTCGGCGTCGCTGTTCACGGCGGGCAACGGTACCCGGCGCACCCCGGGCCGGCGGGCGAGGCGCCCGCCGGCCCGGACCGGCCGAGGCTCAGCCGGCGGCCATCCCGGCGCCGGCCTCGTCGATCGCGTCGTCGACCCGCCGGGCCAGGTCCACGTCCGCCGCCGTCACCCCGTCGACCTGCTGGCTGCGCACGGTGAGCACGGCGCTGTCCGGGTCGGGGCGGCCGATCTGCGGGCCGCGCCCGGTCTCGCCCCGGAGCTGGTCGAGCCGGTCGAGCACCCGGTCCAGGTTGCCGTTCGGCAGCTCGATGGTGCGCACCAGCGACTGCCGGTCGCTGGACCAGTACGGCAGCCGGCCGAGCGCGTCGCGCAGTTCCGCCTCGTCCAGCGGGGCGGTGGCGGACGTCGCGCCCACCAGCCCGCCGCCGACCGCCGGCGGCGGCGCGAGCAGGTCCTGCAAGCCGTCCGGTACGCGCAGGGACTCGACGAGTTCGCCGTCCGCCTCGGCCAGCGCGGCCAGGGTGGCCTGCGCCTGGTAGCGGGCCTGCTCCGGGGTCAGCCGACTGCGGCGGCCCACCTCGGCGAGGAAGCCGGGCAGGTCGTGCCGCCGTGCGAGCCCGTCGACCGGCACCACGTCGTGCAGCTTCACCGGCACCGCCTCGAGCAGCCGTTCCCGCTCGGTCTCGTCGAGCGCCCGGGCCAGTGCGAGCACGGTCGCCTCCGCCGCCACCTTGGCGGTGGCGAAGTCGACTCCCGCCCGCCGGCTCACGTCGCCGACGAGGTCCCGGTAGCCCAGGGTGGTCACCGGGGCCGGCCGCTCGTCGGGCAGCGGGCGCGGGCGCTCCGCCACGGCCGCGGGCGGCGGGGCGGGGCCGCCGCGCGTCGTGTCCGGCTTGCGCCGGCCGGCCGGCGGCGGGCCGGACCGTTCGTTTCGGTCCAGCGAGGTGATCTGCTTGGACGCGCTCAGGCTGGCGCCGGTCTGGCTGGGAAGCCGACCGCGTCCCCGCGCGTCCCGGGCCAGAGCCCGGCGGCGCTGGTTGTCGCCCTCCATCTGCTTGCGCATCGTCGCACCTCGTTCCTGGTCGGTTGCGCTTGCGCCGGTGGCCTTCCCGGCGCTGCCGGGAAGGAAACGGCCGCCGGCGGACCGACAGCTTCACTCCCTGCGGGTGAGGGCCGGTCACCCCGGTGAGCCGCACGATCGCGGTGGACCGGAAGAACTTCCGACGCACGCGGAAGGGCAGGTCGTCATGAAACGGATCGTGGAGATCGTCCCCGCCCGGCCCGGCTGGTACGCGAGGTGGCAGGTCGACCCGGAGGCCACCCGCAGCTACCCGGTGACCCTCTGGGCGCTGCTGGAGGAGAACGACGGCGGCGGACGCGAGGTCGTCGGCGTCGACTGTGTGGGGCAGTGGCCGGGAGCCGACGACAACGAGGTGGGTGGGGAGTTCGTCCGTTACCTGTTCCAGACGCCCGATTCGGGCACGCCGGAGGACGCGGCGTCGCCCACGGTGGGGGAGCTGCGCGAGTCCGGCCCGCGCCTGCAGGCCGTCCCCGCCGGCTGAGCCACCCTCCCCGGCCCCCGGCCCCTGGTCCCAGGGTCGGGGGCCACCCCCCGTCCGCCGTCAGCCGACGTCGCGGGTCGCCGCCGTCTCCCCGAAGGGCCGGACGGCCAGCAGCTCGGCCAGCCCGGTGCGGTCGAGCAGCTGCCGCACCCGGGGGCTCACGGCGTCCAGCCGCACCGGACCGTCGCCGGCCCGGTGGATGACCACCAGCGCGCTGAGGCCGGAGGAGTCGCAGAGCGCCACGCCGGAGAAGTCGAGAAGCAGCTCCCGGCAGCCGTCGCGCCGCAGCTCGGCGGCGGCGGCGACGAGTTCCGGCGCGCTGTCGAAGTCCAGCTCGCCGGTCAGCCGAAGCCGGGCACGTCCGGCGTCGAGCCGGTCCACCTCGATGGTCAACAGCTGCGGGCGCATGCCGCCATGTTTCCAGCTCGAGCCGGCCCCGCAAAGCCCAGAGTGCTCAGACACGAGCGGACGGGCCGGTCGTGGGCCGATCGGGCTGCGGGCGGGACAGCAGGCCGGCGACCCCGGTCATGTCGAGGATGGTGGCGAGGAAGCGGGGCGTCTCCCGGAGCTGGACGGCCGTGCCGCCCCGCTGGCCGTCCCGCCAGGCGTGGACGATCAGCGACAGGCCGGTGCTGTCGATGAAGAGCAGGTCGCGGAAGTCCAGCACGAGCGTCCGGGGGGTCCGGGCCAGCAGCCGGTCCACCTCGGTGCGCAGCGGGGCGGCCGTGGTGTAGGCGAGGTCCCCGCCGATCCGGATGGCCGGCGCGGTCGGGTCGGATCGGTCCACGGAGATGCGCAGCGGGGTCGCCTCGGGGATTCTCCGTCGGGGTGCCACCATCACGCCTTTCGCGGCTGCCGGTCGGACCGGGTCGCCCGGATCGTAACAACCCTCGGACCGCCCCGCCGGACGGCGCGTCCGCAGGCCGGGGCATGAGCGTGGGGTGGCGGTACCGGCGCACCGGCGTAGGGTGGGCGAAGGAAGATTTGACCATACGCGCCGTTTCGCGGGGACCGCGGGTATCGACAGGAGTGGGGCTCAGCTGGTGACTGCTGCCGACGTCAGGGGCGCTGACCCGGGCGACGGACGGATCTCCACGCCGGGTGCCAGACGGCCTCGGGCGTGGTCGCAGGCCCTGCCGCCCCTGGCCCCGGACCGCGGCCCGGGCACCCCCGACCTGTCGGAGGTGGTGGAGCACTTCCGCGAGGGTCTGATCGTCTGCGACGCCGACGGCGTGGTGCGGCACCTCAGCCCGGTCGCCGAGCGGCTGGTCCCCGAGGTGGTGCCCGGCAAGGTGCTCGCCGCGGCCGGCGTGCCCGCCCTCGGCGGCGACCCGGGCGAGTTCACCCATCACGGCCGGCGACTGCGCCTGCGCCGGGTCGGCCTCTCCGCCGGCCGCCGCTGCTGGTACGTCGAGGACGTCACCGAGAGCGTCAGCCGGGCCGACGCGCTGCTCGCCGAGCGGGCCCGCTCGGCGTTCCTCGCGGTGGTCGGGGAGAAGCTCGGCAACCCCCTGCACCCCGACCGTGCCGCCGCCGCGGTGGTGCGGCTGGCCGTGCCGACGGTGGCCGACGTCGCCGTGCTGGTGCTGACCCCGCGCTCCGGCCGGGCCCGCTGGTGGCGGGCCGTGCCCGCGGACGACGAGGTGCCCGCCGTCGACAGCGGCGTGCTCGCCGCCGCGGAGCTGCCGACGGCGATCGGGGAGGGGCTCGGCGGTGTCGAGCCGCACGCCCTGGACTGGCTTGTGGAGCAGGCCGTCGAGGCGGGCTGGCTGCCCGGTGTCGACGCGGCCGGCGCCACCGCGCGGGTGGTGCCGCTGCCCGGGCGGGACGCCCCGGCCGGGGTGCTGGTGGTCGCCCGCCGGGCCGACCGCTGGTACGACGACGCCGACCTCGACCTGGTCCGCGCGTTCGCGGCCCGGGCCGGCGCCGCGCTCACGACCGCGCTGCTCTACCGCGACCAGGCCGAGGTCGCCGACACCCTCCAGGCCAGCCTCCTGCCCGTCGAGCCGGCGGCGGCCCCGGGCGTGCAGTGGGGGACCGCCTACCGGCCGGCGCAGGCCGGGCTGCGGATCGGCGGGGACTTCTACGGCTCGCACCGGCTCCTCGACGGCGGCTCGGTCTTCTTCCTCGGCGACATCTCCGGCAAGGGCGTCGAGGCGGCCGTTTTCACCGGCCAGCTCCGCCAGTGCCTGCAGGCGCTGCACCGGGTCGAGTCGCAGCCGGGTCGGCTGCTGAAGCTGCTCAACGACGCGCTGCTGGAGACCACCCAGGCGAACGGGCAGGGCCGGTTCGCCACCGTGGTGCTGGGCGTGGTCCGCCCGCAGCGCGACGGCGGCCTCACCCTGGCCATGGCCGGCGGTGGCCACCTCCCGCCCCTGGTGCTGCGGGCCTCCGGCGAGGTCGAGGTGGTGCCGCTGAGCGGGATGCTGATCGGTGTGGTGCCGGATCCCCGGATCGGCGAGGTGACCGTGCGCCTGGCGCCGGGCGAGACCTGCCTGCTCTACAGCGACGGGGTGACCGAGGCGCGCGGCGGCCGGCGGGGTGACGAGCAGTTCGGCCCCGAACGGCTGGTGCACGCCGTGACCGGCTGTCACCGGATGCCCGCCCCGGCGCTGGCCGAGCGCGTCGAGCAGGTGACCTGCGACTGGCTCGGTCACGGCGACCACGACGACATCGCCGTGCTCGCGTTGCGGGCGACCGGCCCGGTCCGTTCCGGCCGCCACCTGCACGCCGTGCCCGGCCTGACCGACGCCGAGCGGACGAGGGAGACCGACGCGTGACCTCGACGACCACGGAGGCCGACCCGGCGCAGGTTTTTCCCGGCTACCTGGAATGTCTGGCGGAGGCCGACGAGCAGGCCGCGGTCGAGGTGGCCCTCGGGCTGCTGGAGTCCGGTGTGCCGGCCGAGCGGGTGCTCCTGGACCTGGTCGCGCCGGCGCAGGCCGAGGTGGGGGAGCGGTGGGCGCGCGACGAGTGGAGCGTGGCCCAGGAGCACGCCGCCACCCACATCAGCGAGCGGGTCGTGGCGGCCGTCGCCGCGTACGCGAATCCGCGCCCGACCCGCGGCCGGATCGTGGTCGCCTGCATGGACGGCGAGTGGCACGCCCTGCCGGCCCGGCTGGTGGCCGAGGTGCTGCGGCTGCGCGGCTGGCAGATCACCTTCCTCGGTGCCAGCGTGCCCGCCGCACACCTGGTGTCCTACCTGCACCGCCACGACGCGCACGCGGTGGCCCTCGCCTGCGCGCTGCCGATGCGGCTGCCGCACGCGCACCGCATGGTCGAGGCGTGCCGCCGCTCGGACGTGCCGGTGGTGGTCGGCGGGCGCGGCTTCGGGGCCGACGGGCGCTGGGCCCGGGCGCTCGGCGTGTCGTGGGCGCCGGACGCGCCGACCGCGGCGGACCTGGTGGCCGACGAGCGGGCGCTGCGGGCGGTGGCGCCGGTCCGGCTCGGCCACCTCGCCGACGACGAGTACGCGAGCCTGGCCAAGCGGCGCGGTGAGCTGATCGACAGCGCCCTGGCCGACCTGCGGGAGCGGGTGCCGGGGGTGCGCGACTACAGCCCGGCGCAGTTCGACTCGACCGTCAGCGACCTCGGCTACATCGTCGACTTCCTCGCCGCCGCCCTCTACGTCGACGACGAGACCCTCTTCACCGAGTTCGTCGAGTGGCTGGTGGCGATCCTGGTCAGCCGCGGGGTTCCGGCGGGCGCGGTCGGGCTGACCCTCGACCACTATGGACAGCGGCTGCGCGACTTTCCCCGGGCCGGCCGGTTCCTCGACCGGGCCCGCGCGCTGGTCGGCGGGCTGTCTGCCGGATCGGGGCGCTGACCGGCGGGCGCGGGCACACCGGGGCGACCCGCGTATACTTGGCGCACTGCAAGGATCGGCCTGCGGTCGGAGCGAGAGGGGCCACGGTGACGTTCTCCGTCACGCACGGCCAGCGGGAGGGCGTTCCGGCCCGCCTGCGGCTCGCGGGCGAGCTCGACCTGGGCACCGCGCCGGAGCTCAACGCCGCCATCGACCGGCTGGCGGCCGAGGGGCACCGCGAGCTCCTGCTGGACCTCACCGAGCTGACCTTCTGCGATTCCAGCGGCATCGCTGCGTTCGTCCGCGGCGACAATCTCGCCACTGCGGCGGGTGGCTGGCTGCGGATCACCGGGGCGACCGGGCGGGTGGCCCGGGTGCTCCAGGTGACCGGCCTGGCCGAGGTGTTGAGCCACGAGGCGGACGTGGCCGACCCGGCCACGCCGGCCGCCTCCTGATCGGATAGATTGCCCCGCCAGCCGTCGACTCCGCCGTCGGCGTCCGCCTCCCGAGACGAAGCAGGTAGTCCCATGGGTCATGGCACCCCGAGCCCCGTTCGCATCCTGGTGGTGGACGACGACCCGGGCGACGTCCTGATGATCGAGGAAGCCCTCGAGGACTCGGACGTCGAGAAGGTCATCGACGTGGTCAACGACGGCCAGGAGGCGATGGAGTTCCTCCGTCGCGAGGGCCGGCACACCGAGGCCCGGCGCCCCGACGTCATCCTGCTCGACCTGAACATGCCGCGGATGGACGGGCGTCAGGTGCTCGGCGAGGTGAAGCGGGACGAGAACCTGCGCACCATCCCGATCGTGGTGCTCACCACCTCCAACGCCGACACCGACATCCTCGGCAGCTACACCCTCCAGGCCAACGCGTACGTGACGAAGCCGATCGACCTGGACGACTTCAACGACGTGGTGCGCCGCATCGACGAGTTCTTCGGCCGGGTGGTCGTGCTCCCCAAGCACCCCTGAGCGCTTCGTCCGGGCGTCCGGATGCTGAACATTTTGCGGGAAGCGCCGCGGGCGTGGCCGCCGGCCGCCCAGGATCGTCAGGTGGGGGACGTGACACCAGCTGCCTGGGGGGCGACACAGATGAGGTTCTCCGTGGTCGAGACCGGATACGACCAGCGGCAGGTCGACGCCTGCCTGGACGAGCTGAAGATCCGGTTGGTCCGGCTCGCGGCCCGCGCGGAGAACGCCGGCGCCGGACGCGAGTGGGACCAGGTCCGGGAGGACGCCACCCACCTCTGCGACTTCCTGCGCCGCCGGACCGCCGTCGTGGACGGCGAGGAGGCCGCCGGGACGGCCGCCGAGCGGGAGGCCGCCGCGCTGCTGGACGAGGCCCGCGGCGAGCTGGAGGCCGCCCGGGAGGAGGCCCGGCGGGTACGCGAGCAGGCGTACGCCGACGCGGTCCGGGCGCGCCGGGACTTCGAGGCGGCGCTGCTGGCCCGCCGCCGCCGGGAGGCCCGCGTCGACGAGATCCTCGCCGGGGCACGGGGCGACACGGTGCCCCCGGACACGCCCACCGCCGCCGCGGGCGTGCCGACCGCCGGCGCCGCCGGGCGCAGCGCCGCCTGAGCGCGGCTCAGACCAGCGCCGCCACCACCATGGTGGCCCGCTCCTCGTGCTGCGCGTACGCGTCGGGGAAGGCGGAGACCTGCACGGCCTGGGCCGCCGCGGTGAGGCTCATCTCGGTCCAGCCGGGCACCTCGTTGAGCGCGGTGAAGAAGGCGCGGGCCGCGTACGCCGGACGCATGATCTCGGCGACCGTGCCCCAGCCGCTGCTGGGTCGCTGCTGGAACAAGCCGATCGAGTCGTGGTCGGAGCCGCTGCCCTGGTGCGGGTAGTCGAACGACTCGGGGAGCACGTCGCTGGCCAGGTTGTAGAGGTTGCTCTCCTGCATGGCGGTGGCCACGGCCACCACGAGCGCCCGGCGCGGCATCTTCATGGCCAGGCCGGCGTCGACGATCGCCTTGGCGTTGTCCATCTGCCGCTGGTCCAGCCCGGCGACGGGCCGGGGGTGCTTGGGTCGGACCGGCTTCTTCGGCGTCTTCTTCCTCGTGGGCGCCGGGGTCGGGGTGGCGGCCGGTATCGGTGTGACCGGCACGGCGACCGGCGGGGCGGCGCGCTCGAAGTCCCGGGACGCCCGCTGCTCGGCGGCTGCGGCAGCCCGGTCGGCGAGCGCCTCCTGGACCGGCTCGTGCCGCTGCCCGGGCTCGCGCGCGCCGATGACGCCGATCAGACCGAGGCAGCAGGTCACGCCGGTGGCGACGGCGAGCCGGGCGGGGGTGGAGCGGACGGGTCCGCGGCGGGCCGGCTCCGGGGCCCGGTGCCGCCCGATCCTCCGTTCGGCTGATGCCGGGTCGATCGTACGGCGAACGGGCCGCGTCTCGGTCGTCTGCTGCGTGTCGGGGTGGTCGGGATGCACCCGCCGAGGCTAGAGAGCTTCCCGGCGCTTGCCATCGGGGTGATTGGTGGCATGCGCCACACTTTGCCATGATCGGCCCGCACATTACGCTCGGTGGACCACGAATTCGATCATCCACGTCTTTCGCATTTTCCGTTCATGCCGGAAAGGGACGGACAAACCCCGCGCATGATCTTCCTCTCGGCGGTTCCGCCCGCCCTCCTCCGTTCGGGTGAGGTGCATGCCCGTCACCTGGGCGAATGAGCGTGGGCCGGACAGCCCAGGTCGCCGGAGACCCCGGGTGTCCGGATCGACCCCACCGGAGATCCCGTCGCTCGATACGATGCGGACGGTGACGGAGCAGATGGTCGATGAGCGGGCCGCCGACGAACCCGCCGGCCGCCAGGGCCGGCGGGGGCTCGTCGTCGCCCTGTGCGCCGTCCTGCTCGCCCTGCTGATCGTCGGCCACCGGGCGGTGCCCAACGTGCACGGCCTGGGCAGCCTGGTGGACAGCGCCACCCCGCTGCTCGGGCTCGGCGTACCCCTGCTCGCCCTCGCGGCGCTGCTGCGCCGGTCCCGCCGGGCCCTGCTCGTGGTCCTGCTGCCGGCGCTGGTGTGGCTGGCGTGCTACGGCGGCGCGTGGTTGCCTCCGGCCGCCGGCGCGGGCGCCGCATCGCTGCGGGTGGCCAGCCAGAACCTGCGCTCCGGCAACCCCGACCCGGCCGCCACCGTCGACGCCCTCGTCGACGCCGCCCCGGACCTCATCGGGCTTCAGGAGATCGACGACGGCGAGCAGGTCGCCGGCGCGCTGGGCGGGCGCTACCCGCACCGGGCCGCGGTCTCCACGGTCGGGCTGTGGAGCCGCTGGCCGATCCGTGAGGCGCACGGCGTGGACACCGGCCTCGGGTGGGACCGCGCGCTGCGGGCCGTGGTCGCCACCCCGCAGGGCGACCTGGCGGTCTACGTGGTGCACCTCGGTTCGGCCCGGGCCGGGCACACCGCCACCCGCGACGAGACGCTCGCCGCGCTCGCCGCGACCGTCCGGGCCGACGACGCGCCGCGACTCCTGGTGCTCGGCGACCTGAACACCGCCACCACCGACCGGGTCTTCGGGCCCCTCACCCGCCTGCTCGGCGACGCCCAGGCCAAGGCCGGGCAGGGCTTCGGTTTCACCTGGCCGGCAGAACTCCCGGTGACCCGCCCGGACCACGTCCTCTACCGGGGGCTCACCCCCACCGCGGCCGGGGTGCTGCGCACCCCGGACAGCGACCACCGCGCGGTGACCGCCGGTTTCCGCTGGTGAGCGGTCAGTGCCGGCCGTTCTCCGCCGGGGTGACGGTCAGCCGGTGCCGGCTGTTGTCGCCGCTGGAGAACGGCCAGAGCCGGTCGGCGTGCGCGACCAGGTCGGCCAGCTGCTCCCGGGTGAGACCGGCCGAGGAGATCTCGGCGTGCACATCGGCCCGGTAGCGGCCGTCGTCGTCGCGCCCCAGCTTCGCCGCCGCGGTCACCTCGACGGTGTGCGCCTCGTCGGTGATCTCACCGGCCGCCTCCACCGCCGCGTGGTGCAGGCAGGAGGCGAACGCGGCCGCCAGGAGCTGCTCGGGCGTCAGGCCGGTGCAGTGCGGCGCCAACGGCGACGCCAGGGCGGAGGAGAGACCGCCGTCGTCGGTGCGTACGTGACCGCCCGCGGCGGTCGCCGTGGCCGTCTCAGCCAGCCAGGAACTCGGATCCGGCATCGCGTTCCTCCCGTCACTCACCCGCCCGGCTTCCCGGCCCCGGGCCGGCGAAACCCTGCCTGAGCAGGCAGGGCGTCAGTGGGCCCGGCCGGTCGGCTGCGCGTCGACGGCGATCGCCTCGGTCGCCTCGGCCGCCGCCTGGTCGGTCCACGCGGACACCGTGGCGCCACGCTGCCGGGGTGTCGGCGCGACCATCGGCACGTAGACCCGGGCGTCCACCACCTCGGCGAGCAGCAACGCCGCCATCAGGCTGCTGGGCCGGGCGGTCGGGTCCACGGCGAGGCAGCGGCGGCACAGGTCGGCCGCCTCGGCCGGCAACCCGTCGATGTCGGGCAGCGGCTCCGGCACCCGACGCCGGCCCGAGCCGAGCAGTTGGGTGGTGCTGTCGGCCGGGTACGGCAGCCGGCCGGTCAGGCAGTAGTAGAGGAGCACGCCCAGGGCGTACATGTCCGCGGCCGGGGTGGCGGGCTGCCGGTCGAGCTGCTCCGGCGCCAGGTACGCCGGCGTGCCGACCACGATCCCGTCCGGGGTGTGGTCGGGTGCGCCGGCCGGGCTGGCGATCCCGAAGTCGAGCACCTTCACACCGGCCGGGGTGAGGATCACGTTCGCCGGCTTCACGTCCCGGTGCACGATGCCGTGCGTGTGCGCGGCGGCCAGGGCGGCGCTCACCTCGGCGCAGACCCGCACGGCGATCCGCCAGTCGAGCCGGCCGCGGCGCAGGTGGGCGGCGAGCGTCTCGCCCTCGGCCAGCTCCATCACGATGTAGGGCACCGCCCGGCCGTCCGGCAGGGCGGCGGTGCCGAAGTCGTGCACGCTTGCCACGTTTGGGTGCACGAGCCGGGCCGCCGAGCGGGCCTCGCGCCGGATCCGGTCCACCGAGGTGGACTCCCCGTCCAGCCCTGGCGAGATCAGCTTCACGGCGACCGTCCGGTCGAGCACGAGGTCGTGCGCCCGCCACACCTCGGACATCCCGCCGATGCCGATCCGCCGTTCGAGCTCGTACCGCTCGCCCAGCGTCCTCATCGACCACTCCTCGCCCTCGTCGGTCCCTCCGGTTTCGCTACCCGGCCCCGGAGCAGGGCAAACCGCCGGGGATTCCGGCCACCGGGCGGCCCCGGGGCGGGGTAGCTTCGCGAGCAGGGGACCGTGTCGACGGTGAGACGGAGGGTGACCGTGGCTCTGGTGCGCGTGCGGTTCGTCGGTGGGCCCGCCGACGACCTGGTCCGGGACCTGCCCGCCGAGCCGGACGGGGCGCCGCCGCCGCGGTGGATCCTGCGTCACCCCGACCGGCCGCCCGGCGGCGAGGCCGACCACCTCTACGAGCGCGACCACCACCGCGGCGGGGGAGGCGACTGGACGATGCGGTACGTGCGCACCGACCCGTTCGGCGCCACCGAGTGACCCCGGTCAGGCCGCCCGCGCGCCGGTGGTGCCGAGGATGACCGAGGCGACCAGCTCCGGGTCGTCGTGCATCGGCACGTGCCCGCAGCCGGCCAGCTCCAGGTGCCGGGCCGCCGGTAGCCGGGTCCGCGCCAGCGCGGCCTGCCGGTAGGGCAGGATCCGGTCCCGGGTGCCCCAGGCGACCGTCACCGGCACGGCCGGCGTGCCGGCGAAGGCGTAGCCCCGGCCGGCGCGGGCCACCGCGCGGAACGCCCGCGCCTCGCGCAGCGCCCGCGCGTCGGCGAGCGCCTCGGCCAGCGCCATCCGGTTCGGCCGGGCCAGGATCATGCCCAGCGCGAGGGTGCGCAGCGCCGGGTTGGCGAACAGCGACCGCAGCACCGGCTCCGGCAGCCGGGCCGCGTTGCGGTGCAGGCTGAGCACGGTGAGCGCCCAGCGCAGCTCACGAGGGGTGCAGAAGCCGGCGGGGGAGAGGGCCGTTGCGGAGGAGACCTTCCCGGCGGCGGCGAGCTCCAGGGCGATCGCGCCGCCGAGGCTGTTGCCCGCCACGTGCGGGCGGTCCAGCCCGAGCGCGGCGAACAGCTCGACGATCGCGGCCACCAGGCCGGGCATGTCCGCCGGCAGGCCGGCCGCGGGCACCGGCGAGCGGCCGAACCCGGGCAGGTCGACGGCGATCACGTCGTGCGCCTCGGCGAGCCGGTCCAGCACCGGCGACCAGGCCGCCCAGTGGTGGCCGATGCCGTGCAGCAACACCAGTGGCGCGCCGGCCCCGCGCCGTTCGAAGACCACCTCCACGGGAGCGCTCATCGCCGCGTCTCCTCCGCTCGTGACCGCGCTGCTCCCGGAACCGGCACACTCCTCGCGCCCGCCGTCACCTCCGGGGTGCTCGCCCCGAAGCCGCGCCCCAACGCCCGGGACTGCTCCTCGATGAGCGGGACGGTCTCCCTCGCGGTCCGCCCGACCAGCCTGTCGGCGAGAGGGCTCACCAGCAGCGAACGGATCGCCTGCACGCCGCCGACGGCGCGCGGCACGTAGACCCGGCGGCTGCGGCGCTCGATCGCCCGGACGAAGGCCGCCGCGCACTCCTGCACCGTGGTGGTGCGCCGCATCGGCCAGGGCAGCTTCGCCAACGCCGTCCCGAATGCCGGCAGGTCGGCCCGCGCCTCCCGGACCAGGTCGGTGTCCACCCAGGACGGGTGCGCCGTGCCCACGGCCACGCCGCGGTGCGCCAGCTCCAGCCGGATGGCGGTGCCGAAGTGCTCGACGCCGGCCTTCGAGGCGCAGTAGGCGGCCATGCCGGGCAGCGCGGCGAACGCGGCGGCGGAGGAGACGATCAGCAGGTAGCCGCGGCGGGCGGTGAGCGCCGGCACGGTCGCCGCCGCGGTGCGCACCACCCCGATCAGGTTCACCTCGACCGTGCGGACCAGCGCCTCGACGTCGCCGACGGCGATGGTGCCCCGGTTGGCGACCCCGGCGTTCGCCACCACGGCGTCGATGCCGCCCAGCTCCGTGACCGTGCCGTCGACCGCCGCGGCCAGCTCGGCCTGGTCGGTGACGTCGGCGGGGAACCACACGTGGCCGGGACCCAGCTCGGTGGCGAGCGCGGCGAGGCGGTCGGGTTCCAGGCCGACCAGGGCCAGCCGCGCGCCCCGGGCGGCGGCGAGCCGGGCGGTGTGCGCGCCGATGCCCCGGGCCGCGCCGGTCACCAGCACCACCTTGCCGGCCAGCCGGCCGGCGGGACGACCGTCGATGGACATGCCGGCAAGTTACCACCGGGTAGCGTGCCGGGGAAGGGCGGTGGTCCCGCCGTGCGACCCGCACAGCTGGTACACAGGATCGGGACAGGCCCGGTACAGCGGGTGCGCCCACGATGGGGAGCATGGTCATGAACGGGCAGGCCGCACAGGGCCGGATCGAGCTGCGCCGGCCGGACGGTGAGCCGGTGCGGGTGCTGGTGGTGGACGACGAGCCGACGCTCACCGACCTGCTCTCGATGGCGCTGCGCTACGAGGGCTGGCAGGTGACCACCGCCGGCAACGGGATGGCGGCGATCAGCGCGGCCCGGCAGTTCAAGCCCGACGCCGTGGTGCTCGACGTCATGCTCCCGGACCTGGACGGCTTCCAGGTGCTGCGCCGGCTGCGCGAGCAGGCGCCCACCGTGCCGGTGCTCTTCCTGACCGCGCGGGACGCGGTCGAGGAGCGGATCGCCGGGCTCACCGTCGGCGGCGACGACTACGTCACCAAGCCGTTCAGCCTCGAGGAGGTGATCGCCCGGCTGCGCGCCCTGCTGCGCCGCTCCGGGTTCGCCGTCGCCGCCCGCGAGGAGGCCGTGCTCACCGTCGGCGACCTGAGCCTCGACGAGGACAGCCACGAGGTACGCCGCGGCGGCGACCTCGTCACCCTCACCGCCACCGAGTTCGAGCTGCTGCGCTACCTCATGCGCAACCCGCGCCGGGTGCTGAGCAAGGCGCAGATCCTCGACCGGGTCTGGAACTACGACTTCGGCGGCCAGGCCAACGTGGTCGAGCTGTACATCTCGTACCTGCGCAAGAAGATCGACGCGGGCCGTGAGCCCATGATCCACACCTTGCGCGGGGCGGGTTATGTCCTCAAGCCCGCGGACTGACCGGGGCGGGAGGCTGCGGCGCCGGCTCGCCGGCTGGTCGCTGCGCCGGCGCCTGGTGCTCTCCGTGGTGGCGCTGCTGGCCCTGGTCAGCGTCGGCATCGGCGGCCTGACCACCATCGCGCTGCGGCACTTCCTGGTCGGCGAGGTGGACAAGCAGCTCACCATGGCGGACCGGCGGACCGGCGACGTGCCGCCGTGGCTGCGCCCGCCCGGTGACCCGCGCCGGGCCGACCCCTGCGACCAGCCGCTACCGGAGCCGCCGCGCGGCTTCCCGCCCGGCTCGATCGCCCTGCGGACCGCCTGCGGCGCGACCACCGCCACGGTGCGGGCCGAATCGGGGGAGGCCGACGAGTTGCCGGCCGCCGACGCGGCCGCGCTCGCCACGCTGCCGCCCGACGGGCGGCCCCGTACCGTCGAGATCGGCGACCGGGGTGACTACCGCGCGGTGGCCCACCGGTCGCCGGACGGCCAGGTGCTCGCGGCCGTCGCCATCCCGCTCGCCGGGGTCCAGGACACCGTCATGTGGGTGCTGGTCGCCCAGGCCGGCCTGATCGCCGCCGGGCTGGTCATCGCGGGCGGCCTGGGCGCGCTGATCGTCCGGGCCGCGCTGCGCCCGCTGAACCGGGTCGCCGCCACCGCCGGCCGGGTCACCGAACTGCCGCTGGACCGGGGCGAGGTGGCCCTGTCGGTGCGGGTGCCGGAGGCGGACACCGACCCGCGCACCGAGGTCGGGCAGGTGGGCGGGGCCCTCAACCGGATGCTCGGCCACGTCGCCGCCGCGCTCGCCGCCCGGCAGGCCAGCGAGATGCGGGTACGCCAGTTCGTCGCCGACGCGAGCCATGAGCTGCGCACCCCCCTGGCCGCCATCCGCGGCTACGCCGAGGTGGCCCGGCGCGGCCGGGACGAGGTGCCGGCGGACGTGGCGCACGCCCTGCGCCGGGTGGAGTCCGAGAGCACCCGGATGACCAGCCTCGTCGACGACCTGCTGCTGCTCGCCCGCCTCGACTCCGGTCGCCCACTCGCGACCGAGCCGGTCGACCTCACCGCCATGGTGGTCGACGCGGTCAGCGACGCGCACGTGGCCGGCCCCGAGCACCGCTGGCAGCTCGACCTGCCCGACGAGCCGGTCAGCGTCACCGGCGACGCCCACCGGCTGCACCAGGTGCTGGCGAACCTGCTCGCCAACGCCCGCGTGCACACCCCGCCCGGCACCACGGTGACCACCCGGCTCGCGCCGGTGGCCGGCGGCGTCGAACTGAGCGTCACCGACGACGGCCCCGGTGTGCCCGCCGAGCTGCAACCCGAGGTGTTCGAGCGGTTCGCCCGCGGCGACAGCTCCCGCTCCCGCACGCACGGCAGCACCGGCCTCGGCCTGGCCATCGTGGCCGCCGTGGTGGAGGCCCACCACGGCGAGGTCGCCGTGGCGAGCCGTCCCGGGCGGACGGTGTTCACGGTGCGGCTGCCGGGATCCACAGCCGACGCATAGGCCGCGCACGGGGGCGGGTCAGCGGCCGGCCGGAGGCTTGCCGGCATGGACAGAACAGAGAGCCTGCTGACCGCGCCCACGGCCGGGTCGCCCGCGACCGACCCGGTGCCCGCGCCCGCCCCGGAACCGGTCCGGACCCCGGCGCAGCCGCCGGCCGAGCCGCCCCGTCGCGACCCGCGCTGGACGCGACCGGCCCTGCTCGGCCTGCTGCTGGCCACCGCGCTGCTCTACCTCTGGGGCCTGGGCGCCTCGGGCTGGGGCAACGCCTTCTACTCGGCGGCCGTGCAGGCCGGCGCGGAGAGCGGGAAGGCGTTCTTCTACGGCTCCTCGGACGCGGCCAACTCGATCACCGTGGACAAGACCCCGGCCTCGCTCTGGCTGATGGCCCTCTCGGTCCGCATCTTCGGGCTGAGCAGCTGGTCGATCCTGGTGCCGCAGGCGCTGCTCGGCGTCGCCTCCGTCGGCGTCCTGTACGCCGCCGTGCGCCGCTGGTACGGGCCGGTCGCCGGCCTCCTGGCCGGCGCGGTGCTCGCGGCCACCCCGGTGGCCACGCTGATGTTCCGGTTCAACAACCCCGACGCCCTGCTGGTGTTCCTGCTGGTCGCCGCCGCGTACGCCACGGTGCGT
The DNA here is from genome assembly GCF_055586885.1 of Micromonospora sp. NPDC048907. Classification (NCBI taxonomy): domain Bacteria; kingdom Bacillati; phylum Actinomycetota; class Actinomycetes; order Micromonosporales; family Micromonosporaceae; genus Micromonospora; species Micromonospora sp. NPDC048907. Next base: position 689,987 of record NZ_JBVJHI010000005.1, on the reverse strand, counting down.
GCCGTCGAGACGGCGAGCACCCGGTGGATCACGCTGACCGGCGCGCTGGTGGGTCTCGGCTTCCTCACCAAGATGCTCCAGGCGTTCCTGGTGATCCCGGTCTTCGCCGGCGTCTACCTGCTGGCCGCGCCGACCGGCTTCTGGCGGCGGATCCGCCAGCTGCTGCTCTCCGGGCTGGCCGTGGTGGTCGCCGCCGGCTGGTGGGTGGCGATCGTGGAGCTGGTCCCGGCGAGCGCCCGCCCGTACGTCGGCGGCTCGCAGCACAACAGCATCCTGGAGCTGACCCTCGGCTACAACGGACTCGGCCGGATCACCGGCGACGAGGAGGGCAGCGTCGGCGGCGGCGGCCGGATGGGCGGCGGGGGCGGGGGCCCGTTCTCCGGACAGTCCGGCCTGCTGCGGATGTTCGGCACCGAGGTCGGCGGGCAGATCTCCTGGCTGCTGCCGGCCGCGCTGATCCTGCTGGTCGCCGGGCTGTGGCTGGCCGGGCGCGCGGCGCGTACCGACCGGACCCGGGCCGGGCTGCTCCTGTGGGGCGGCTGGCTGCTCGTCACCGGGCTGATCTTCAGCTTCATGTCCGGGATCTTCCACCCGTACTACACGGTGGCCCTGGCCCCGGCGGTCGGCGCGCTGGTCGGCATCGGAGCGACGGTGCTCTGGCGGGCCCGGACCACGCCGGCGGACGGGCCGTTCGCCCCGGGCCGGCGCCGGCTCGCCGCGACCGTCGTCCTGGCCGCCGCCGTGGCGGTGACCGCGTGGTGGTCGTGGCGCCTGCTTGGCCGCAGCGCCGACTGGTACCCGTGGCTGCGGACCGCCGTGCTGGTGGCCGGCCTGGCCGCCGCCGCGCTGCTCGTCCTCGCCGACCGGCTGCACCGCCGCGCGGCGCCGGTGCTGCTGGCCCTGGGCGCGGCGGCCGCGCTCGCCGGCCCGGTGGCCTACTCGCTGCAGACGGCGGCGACCCCGCACACCGGCTCGATCCCGAGCGCCGGCCCGGCCGTGCAGGGCGGTTTCGGCCCGGGAGGTCGCGGCGGCTTCCCGGGCGGCGGCCGGATGCCGGCCGGCATGCCCCCGGCCGGCCAGTTCCCCGGCACCGGCCAGAACGGCCAGTTCCCGGCGTTCCCGGGCGGTGGCACCGGGCAGGTTCCCGGCGACGGCCGGTCGGCGCGCGGCGGCGCCATGGGCGGGCTGCTCGACGCCCGCGAGCCGAGCGCCGAGCTGAGGGCGCTGCTGGCGGCGGACGCGGACGACTACACCTGGGTCGCCGCGACGGTCGGCTCGAACAACGCCTCCGGCTACCAGCTCGCCACCCGCCGGCCGGTGCTGCCGATCGGCGGCTTCAACGGCAGCGACCCGTCCCCGACCCTCGCCGAGTTCCAGCGGTACGTCGCCGCCGGACGGATCCACTTCTTCGTCGGCGGCGGCGGGTTCCGGGCCAACGGCGGCAGCAACGCCTCCGCCGAGATCGCCGCGTGGGTGACCGGGAACTTCACGGCGCAGACCGTCGGCGGCGTGACCGTGTACGACCTGAGCAGCGGGAAGCAGGGCTGAGCGATGACCGACACCCGCGAACCCCGGGCCGCCGTGCGGGCGCGGCCCACGGCGCCCACCGCGGTGCTGGACGTGGTGGTGCCCGTCCACAACGAGGAGGCCGACCTGGGGCCCTGCGTCCGGCGGCTGCACGCCCACCTCACCGCCCACTTCCCGTACCCGTTCCGGATCACCGTGGCGGACAACGCCAGCGTGGACGGCACGCTCGCGGTGGCCGAGGCGCTCGCCGCCGAGCTGCCCGAGGTGGGGGTGCTGCACCTGGCGGCCAAGGGGCGGGGCCGGGCGCTGCGGGCCGCCTGGTCGGCCTCCCCGGCGCCGGTGCTGGCGTACATGGACGTGGACCTCTCCACCGACCTGGCCGCGCTGCTGCCGCTGGTCGCCCCGCTCATCACCGGTCACTCGGACCTGGCCATCGGCACCCGGCTGGCCCGGACCAGCCGGGTGGTCCGGGGCGCCAAGCGGGAGGTGATCTCGCGCGGCTACAACCTGCTGCTGCGCGGCACCCTCGCGGTGCGCTTCTCCGACGCGCAGTGCGGGTTCAAGGCGATCCGCGCCGACGTGGCGGCCGGGCTGCTGCCGCTGGTGCAGGACAGCGGCTGGTTCTTCGACACCGAGCTGCTGGTGCTGGCCCAGCGGGCCGGCCTGCGGATCCACGAGGTGCCGGTGGACTGGGTGGACGACCCGGACAGCCGGGTGGACATCGTGGCCACCGCCCTGGCCGACCTGCGCGGCATCGGGCGGTTGGGCCGGGGCCTGGTGACCGGGGCGCTGCCCCTGGCCGACGTGCGCGCGCGGCTCGGCCGGGCGCCGCTGCGCACCCCGCCGGCCCAGGTGCCGGCCGGGTTGCCCCGACAGCTCGCCCGGTTCGCCGTGGTCGGGGTGGCCAGCACGCTCGCGTACCTGGTGCTGTTCGTGCTGGCCCGCGGCCCGCTCGGGGCACAGCCGGCGAACCTGCTGGCGCTGCTGGTCACCGCGGTGGCCAACACGGCCGCCAACCGGCGGCTGACCTTCGGCGTCACCGGCCGCTGGCACGCCGGCCGGCACCATCTCCAGGGGCTGCTCGCCTTCGCCCTCGGCCTGGCCCTGACCAGCGGCTCCCTGGCGGTCCTGCACGCCACCGCCGGCACACCGCCCCGCGCCCTGGAGCTGGCCGTGCTGATCGCGGCCAACCTCGCGGCGACCGTCCTCCGTTTCACCCTGCTCCGCCTCGCCCTGCACCACCGCCCCTGACCGCCGGATCCCGGCGCGTTCCCCGTGCGGCGGGAACGCGCCAGGATGCGCGCGGCGGGGATCCGGTGACGGCGTGGCAGGGTGGAGGGATGTACCGGGAGGGACCGGCGCCGGCTGTCCCCGGCGCCGTGCGGTGGGCGAGCGTCGCGCGCGGCGACGGGCCGGTGCGGGTGCTGCCGGACGGGTGCCTGGACCTGCTCTGGTCCAGCCGGTCCGGGCTGCTCGTCGCCGGGCCGGACCGCACCGCGCACCTGTCGCGGAGCATTCCGGGGGAGCGGTGGGTCGGGCTGCGGCTGCCGCCGGGCACCGGACCGACCGTGTTCGGGGTGCCCGCCGAGGAGCTGCGGGACCGGCGGGTGCCCCTCGCCGACCTCTGGGGACGGGCCGCCGCCGACCTGGCCGACCGCGTCGCCGCGGAGGATGCCCGCGGCGCCGGTGCGACCTCCGGCCGCGCCGGTGGCCGCCCCGGCGCCTCGGCGTTCCGCGGGTCGTCGATCGCCGCCCTGCTGGAGGAGGTCGCCCTGGCCCGGCTGCGGGCCGCCGGCGGCCCGGACCCGCTCGGCCGTGCGGTCGCCGCCCGGCTGGCGGCCGGCGCGACCGTCGCCGCGACCGCCGCCGAGGTCGGCCTCGGCGCGCGGGCCCTGCACCGGCGCAGCCGGCTCCTCTTCGGGTACGGCCCGAAGACCCTCGCCCGCATCCTGCGCATGCGCCGGGCCCTCGACCTGGCCGGCGCCGGGACCCCGCTGGTCGAGGTCGCCGCCCTGGCCGGGTACGCCGATCAGGCCCACCTCACCCGCGAGGTGAAGGAACTGGCGGGCGTCCCACCGACCCGCCTGCTGCCGCCCGCCGCCTGACACGGCTCGTCGGCGGCGTCACGCGGACGTCAGCGGGGCGAACAGGTCGACGCCGTTGCCGTCGGGGTCGTGCAGGACCGCGTACCGCTGGCCCCAGAAGGCGTCCCACGGCGCCAGGTGGCCGTGGTGGCCGGCGGCGGTCAGCTCGGCGTACCAGCGGTCCACCTCGGCCGGGTCGGCGCAGCGGAAGGCCAGGCTGGCGCGGGGGCTCCCGGTTGCCGGGGTGTGGTCCGGGTCGAAGCTGCGGATCGTCTCGACGGTGTCCCAGGCCAGCCGGACGCCGTTGTCGAGGGTCACCTCCACGTGCGGCTCGTGTTCGGCGCCGGGCGGGACCGGCAGCCCGAGCCGGCGGTAGAAGTCCAGGGTGCGTCCCATGTCGGTGACGACCATGCCGATGAGATCGAACTGCGGTGTCATGCGGCCACCGTAGAGGCCGGCGCGGCGGCCCGTCTTGAACGGATCGGACGGGGGACGAGTCGCCGGTGTGGCCCGCAGAATCAGGAGCACAGGCGTACGGTGGGGCAAGTCCGGCTTAGAGCAGTAAAGCTCACATATCGGGCTGGACTCCGATGACTGGCGAGGGGAAGGAAGCAGCAGTGACGCACCTGGCCTACCTGGACGCGGGATCCGGCAGCCTCATCGTGCAGGCGGTGGTCGGCGGGGTGGCCGGCGTGGCGGTCGCCGCCAAGCTCTACTGGAGACGCCTGGTGGCCCGGTTCCGCCGGCAGCCCACCGACCAGGGCTGACCGGCGTGGCGCTCCCCGACGCCGGCCTGCGCGCCGACCCCGGCTCCTTCCGCGACCCCGGCAACCGGGTCTTCCACCGTGCCGGCGAGGTGCTGCGCGGGCTGGACGAGCGGTCCGCCCGCGACTGGCGCGCCCTGGCCGCCAGCGACTTCTTCCGCGACCTGCTCGCCAACCGGCAGGTCTGCGGCACGGAGGAGCTGTTCCCGACCCCGGTCGACGTGCCGTGGGCCGCGGTGCTGCGCCACGAGCGGATCCCGTTCGTGTCGCACCCCTACGAGTGGTCGTACGGGATGCTCCGCGACGCCGCCCTGCTGCACCTGGAGGTGCTGCGCGCCGCGCTGGCCGCCGGCTTCACCACGAAGGACGGCTCCGCCTACAACGTGCAGTGGCGCGGCGCCCGGCCGGTCTTCATCGACGTCGGCTCGTTCGAGGCGGCCCGCGACGGCGAGCCGTGGGCCGGCTACCGGCAGTTCTGCCAGACGCTGCTGTACCCGCTGCTGGTCCAGGCCCACCTCGGTCTGGACTTCCAGCCCTTCCTGCGGGCCCGGATCGACGGCATCGAGCCGGACCAGATGCGCCGGCTCTTCGGTGGGGCCCGGCGCTGGCGGGCCGGGGTGCCCACCCACGTGCACCTGCACGGCGCGATGCAGGACAGCAACGCCGAGGCCAGCACCAGTGCGGTACGCGCCCAGCTCCGGTCCGCCGGCTACTCGCGCGAGCTGGCCCTGGCCACCGTGCGCGGGCTGACGAAGCTGGTCCGCCGGCTGGACCGCCGCCCGGGGGCGACCCACTGGTCGGACTACCAGCGCACGTGCGCGTACTCGGTGCCGGACCGGCAGGCCAAGGAGCAGTTCGTCGACCGGGCGGTGGCCGCCACCGGGCCGGGCCGGGTGCTCGACCTGGGCGCCAACGACGGCCGCTACGCCCGGATCGCCGCCCGGCACGCCGACCACGTGGTCGCCGTCGAGCAGGATCCGGCGGTGGTGGACGCCCTCTACCGCGCGCTGCGCGAGGAGGGGGAGACGCGGATCCTCCCGCTGGTGATGGACCTGGCCGACCCCTCGCCCGGCGGTGGCTGGCGGGGCGCCGAGCGGGCCGCCTTCGCCGACCGCGCCCGGGCCGACGTGGTGCTCGCCCTGGCCGTGGTGCACCACCTGGCGATCGGCCGGAACGTGCCGCTGCCGGAGGTGCTGGATCAGCTCGCCGCGCTGACCGTGACCGGCGGCAGCCTGGTGGTCGAGTTCGTGCACCCGGACGACCCGATGGCCCGCCGGCTGCTGGCCAACAAGCCGGACGGGCTCTTCCCGGACTACCGCCGGGAGGTGTTCGAGTCGCTGCTCGCGGTACACGGGCGGGTCGTCGGCCGCACCGAGCTGCCGTCGGGCACCCGCACCCTCTACCAGGTGGTGGTGGGTGGCTGAGGACACGCTCGCGCCACCGCAGGCCCCGCCGGCGGCCCCGGACCGCACCCGCGTCCGGGGCGGCTGGCGCGGCGAGGCGGGCCGGCTGCTGGAGGTGGTGGCCCTGGTCGGGCTGGTGGTCACCCAGCCGCTGCTGGACGTGCTCGGCCGCAGCCCGGACTTCTTCCTGTTCCACCGCGCCACCCGGACCGACGTGCTGCTGCTGGTGGCGCTGATCGCGATCGCACCGACCGTGCCGTTCGCCCTGCTCGGCGCGCTCGGCCTGGTCGCCCCCCGGCCCGCCCGGGCGGCCCTGCACACCCTGGTCGTGGGGCTGCTGCTGGCCGCGCTCGCGGTCCAGGTCGGCCGGCACGTCACGCCGCTGCGGGGCGTACCCCTGCTGCTGGCGGCCGTCGCGGCAGGCGCCGCCGCGGCCGCCGCCCACCGGCGGTGGCGGGCCCTCGCCCGGGTGCTGCGGGTGGCCGCGGTCGGGCCGCTGGTCTTCGTCGGCCTGTTCGTGTTCGCCTCGCCGGCCTCGGCCGTGGTGCTGCCCCGCGGGCACGGCGGCGCCGCCGGGGTGGCCGGGGCGGGCGCCCACCCGCCGGTGGTCATGATCGTCCTGGACGAGCTGCCGCTGGTCTCCCTGCTGGGCCCCGACCACCGGATCGACGCCGCCCGGTATCCGCACTTCGCGGAGCTGGCCGCCGGCTCCACCTGGTACCGCAACGCCACCGGCGTCAGCGGCTGGACGCCCTACGCGCTGCCGGCCATGCTCACCGGGCGCTACCCGGCCGAGCCGATCGCACCGCACTACTCGCGGTACCCGGACAACCTGTTCACCGCGCTCGGCGGCCTGTACGACATCAAGGCCGAGGAGAGCATCACCCGGCTCTGCCCGCCCAGCCGCTGCGAACAGCCGGTCAGCCCGGAGCAGGGGCTCGGGGTGCTGGTCCGGGAGAGCGGCAAGCTGCTGCGCCAGGTCACCGCCCCGGTGGACAGCCGGATCGACCCGGAGGACTCCTACCGGGAGCAGACCCGGGCCGAGGCGGGGCTGGACGCGGCCGAGCCGGTGCCGAACGACCCGAAGTTCCGCTGGGACACCCTCGACGACAACCAGCCGGCCCGGTTCACCACCTTCCTCGCCGGGCTGCGCCCCGCCGACCGGCCCACGCTGCACTTCCTGCACCTGCTCATGCCGCACTCGCCCTGGGTCTACCTGCCGTCCGGGGCGCGCTACGTCGCCCCCGAGGACCTGCGCAGCGACGGGACCGGGTGGGTGGACCTGGCCCGGGCCCGGCACCTCGCCCAGCTCGGCTACACCGACCGGCTGATCGGCGAGACGCTGCGCACCCTGCGCGCCACCGGCCTCTACGACCAGGCGCTGGTGGTGGTCACCGCCGACCACGGCGTGAGCTTCCGCAAGGACTGGCAGGGCCGGGGGCTGGACGCCATCAACCACGCGCCCGACCAGGTCGCCTGGGTGCCGATGTTCCTGAAGGAACCGGGCCAGCGGACCGGCCGGGTCGACGACCGGAACTGGCAGCACGTGGACCTGCTGCCGACGATCGCCGACGAGACCCACATCCGGGTCCCCTGGCGGATGGACGGCCGCCCGGCGAGCCAGGCCCCGCGCGACGGCGCCGACAAGCGCTTCTACGACACGCCCGGCCAGCCGCTCACGTTCCCCGGCGGGGTCCCGTCCCCGCCCGCGTCACCGGCCCCCGACCCGCTGGTGGGCACCACGGTCGGCGCGGTGCCGTCCGGGGGTACGGCGACCGTGGCCAACCTCGCCTCGTTCCGCGACGTCGACCCGGCGCACGGCGAGCTGCCCGCGCTGGTCTGGGGGACCGTGCCCGCCTCGGTGCCGGACGGCACGCGGCTCGCCGTGGCGGTGAACGGCACGGTCGGGGCCGTCGTCCCGGTGGTCGCGCCGGACTCCGCGGGCCGGCGCTTCGCCGCGCTGCTGCCCGACGACCGGCTCTTCGCCGCCGGGGCCAACCGCCTCGACCTCTACCGGGTGGGCACCGACGGATCGCTGCGCCGGCTCACCCTCTCGTGATCATCCGCGGGATCGCCGGGTAGCCTTCCCAGCTCGGGGTGGTCGCGCTTCCACCGGGTTTCCGAGCCGGCAAGTCGGGAATCGGGTGACGCATACCTCACCACCGAACCATGACGAGCGGTGTCCTCCCCACCGTGATTACGGTAAAAGCGAAGGCAACTCAACGAAGATCTTGCCGGCGAAGCGAGGAACAGATGACGGAAGTCAAGCTCGACCACCCCGGTGGGCAGCTGTCGATGCCGGTGCAGTCCGCGGTCGAGGGGCCCGCCGGGATCGGGGTGGGCAAGCTGCTGAAGGAAACCGGGATGACGACGTACGACCCCGGTTTCGTGAACACGGCGTCCTGCTCGTCCGCGATCACCTATATCGACGGTGACGCGGGCATCCTGCGGTACCGCGGCTACCCGATCGAGCAGCTGGCCGAGAAGTCCTCCTTCCTGGAGGTCTCCTACCTGCTGATCTACGGCGAGCTGCCGAGCCAGACGCAGCTCACCGAGTTCAGCGACCGGATCCGCCGGCACTCGCTGCTGCACGAGGAGATGCGCCGCTTCTTCGACGGCTTCCCGCGCGACGCGCACCCGATGGCCGTGCTCTCCTCGGCGGTGAGCGCGATCTCGACCTTCTACCAGGACAGCCTGGACCCGTTCGACTCCGAGCACGTGGAGATGTCGACGATCCGGCTGATGGCGAAGGTCCCCACCATCGCCTCGTACGCGTACAAGAAGTCGATCGGCCAGCCGCTGCTCTACCCGGACAACTCGCTGGGCTACGTCGACAACCTGCTGCGGATGACCTTCGGTGTGCCGGCCGAGGAGTACGAGGTCGACCCGGTGATGTCGAAGGTGCTCGACATGCTGTTCGTCCTGCACGCCGACCACGAGCAGAACTGCTCCACCTCGACCGTCCGGCTGGTCGGCTCCAGCAACGCCAACCTGTTCGCCTCGGTGTCGGCCGGCGTGAACGCGCTGTTCGGCCCGCTGCACGGCGGCGCCAACCAGGCCGTGCTGGAGATGCTCCAGAAGATCCAGGCCGACGGCGGCGACGTCCGGTCCTTCGTGCAGAAGGTCAAGGACAAGCAGGACGGCGTGAAGCTCATGGGCTTCGGCCACCGGGTCTACAAGAACTACGACCCGCGCGCCGCCATCGTGAAGAAGGCCGCCCAGGACGTGCTCGGCCGGATGGCCAAGCCGGACCCGCTGCTCGACCTCGCGGTGCAGCTGGAGGAGATCGCGCTCGCCGACGACTTCTTCGTCTCCCGCCGGCTCTACCCGAACGTGGACTTCTACACCGGCCTCATCTACAAGGCCATGGGCTTCCCGACCAAGATGTTCACGGTGCTCTTCGCGCTGGGCCGGCTCCCCGGCTGGATCGCCCAGTGGCGCGAGATGATCAACGACCCGGAGACCAAGATCGGCCGCCCGCGGCAGATCTACACCGGCTACGCCGAGCGGGACTACGTCCCCGCCACGGAGCGCTGAGTCCGGTCCCGACGGCGAAGGCCGCCGACCCCGTGCGGGTCGGCGGCCTTCGTGTCTGCGGGCCGGCGCGTCAGCCCACCAGGGAACGCAGCGGGATCCCCGCGTCCCGGAGGGCGCCCACCAGGTCACGCAGGTACGGGTGCTCGTCGGCCTGCAGGCCGGCCGGGTTCGGAATCACCAGGTAGGCCGACCCGTTCGCCACCGAGACCCGGGCGGTGTCGGTGTACCGGGCGACGACCGCCTCGGCGCGACCGCGGTCGCCGGCCGCCACCTCGACGGTGATCGGCCGCCACTCGCCGCCCAGGTTGTCCGCGACCGGCTGGGCCGCCGCGGCCGCCCGGGCGGGCTCGACACCTGTCGTACGCCGCGGGGTCGCGCGGTCCGCCGCCGCCCCCGAGGGGTAGAGCAGGGCGTTGGCCACCAGGTGCAGCCCGTTCTCGTTGTACGCCCGGAAGAGCGGGTTGAACGCGAACAGCACGGCCCGACCGGCGCCGGTGGGTTCGTCCACCAGTGCGACAGTCCCCTTCAACACGTCGCTGCGCACGGTGTAGCCGTTCGCCCAGAAGGTGTCGTCGGACGGGTAGGTGAGCACGTTGGTGCCGGTGCTGCTCGGGTTCAGAATCGAGTCGCTGTTGTTGAACTCGAAGTCCTCGGCCGGGCGGCCCAGCGCGACCGGGCTGCCGCCGTCGACGTCGACCCGCAGGTGCGACCCGATCATCCGGTAGTCCGCCGGCTTCGTCTTCTCCGTGGTGGAGGTGAGGCCGGCGGCCCGGGCCAGCCGGGTGCCCTCGTTGCGCAGGCCGACGTAGGTGTGGCCCTGGGCGATCCAGTTCCGCAGGTTGGCCTGCCCGGCGGCGGTGAGCCCGCCGGTCGCGCTGCTGCCGTCGGGCACGAGCAGCACGGTGCGCCCGGTGAACGCCGGGGTGTTGTCGTTGATGTCGGCGGTGGTCACCGGCGTGAGGTCCAGCCCCCACCGCTTGCCGAGCACGTAGCGGGCCTCGCCGTGGGAGCCGGAGGTGGTGGAGATGCCGGTGCCCTCGAACAGCCCGACGTCCGGCAGGTCCACCGGGCTCCCGCTGGCCGCCGCGCGGCTCGGGCGGAGGGTCACCCCGAGCGACCGGGCCAGTTGGTCGATCTCCCGGGTCAGGCTCCTCGCGGGGAAGCCGACCACGCTGGTGTCGAGGTCCCGGACGAGCGGCACGCCCCGGCCGAGCAGCCGGAAGGTGAGTTCGGCCGCCGCCGCCGAGTCCAGCGGGTACGCGTACGACCCCTTCGCCCCGGCCGCCGAGGACGTGCCGCCGGTGATCTGCCGGACCGGCCGGGCGTGCGGCCGGACGTCGTCGCCGGTGTAGATGGTGTCCACGCCCATGAGCAGCGGGTTGCTCCAGGAGGACACGTCGTAGAAGTAGGGGAACGGGACGTACGGGTCCTCGCCCATGATCGCCTGGATCCAGTGCTTCTGCGGCTGGTCCATGGGGATCCAGTAGGCGCCGACCGGCACGGTGACGTCGGTGGCGGTGCGCCCGCCGAAGACCCGGGCGGTGGGCACCGTCGTCGGCCTGGTCACCTCGTAAACCTCGACGTCCATCCGGCGCAGCCGCTCGACCAGCTGGCGCACGTCGGCGAGCTGCCGGTCGGGGAGCAGGAAGTACGAGCGCACCTCGATGTCCGGCACCGGGAACTGGACGCTGTTGGTCGGCTGGACCACCTCGTTCGGCTCCAGCGTCCCGGCCCTGCCCTCGGCGAGCGCGTCCGTCCAGATCTTGTAGTAACTGGTCAGCACCTCGTGCTTGTTCGCGGCGGCCCACCCGAGGGTGGCCCACTGGGTGTGGAACTGCTGCTGGACCCGGTCGGCCACCGCCGACGCGCTGCCCTTCTCGAAGGTCATCCCGGCGGCGCCGAAGCCGGCGGACGGGACGGTGTCGCCGTAGCCCATGAAGAACAGGTCGTAGGTCGAGTAGTTGAAGTAGCACTCCGTGGTGACGGCGCCGCCGCAGGCGCCGTTGAAGCCGAAGCCGGCCTTGTTGGCCTCGCCGATGCGGTTGATCCAGTCGACGTTCTCGCTGGCTATCTCGTGGTGGATCGGGTCGGCGTTGGGCGGGAAGAAGTACTGCCGGCCGCCCATCTCGTGCGCGTCGACGAAGACCTGCGGCGGGTACCGCCGCAGGAGTTCGATCTTCCCGTCGGTCTCCTGCTGGGTGCGGGCGAACCAGTCCCGGTTCATGTCGAAGCCGTACTCGTTCTGCCGGCGGCTGGCGTCGCGGCCGTCGGGGTTCTGGGTCGGCACGATGACGGTCAGCAGGTTGTCGTTGCGCTCCGCGACCGCGCAGGACAGCCCGGAGGCCAGCTCGTACAGGGTCTTGAGCGCGGCGTCGGTGCCGCTCTTCTCTCCGCCGTGCACGTTCCCGGCCACCCAGACGATGGCCGGGCGGTCGGACGCGGTCTCGGCGGCCTTCTTCGCCCTGGTCCGGCGCGGGTCCCGCAGGTCGCGGATGTCGTCCGCGATCTGCTTCAGCGCGCCCGGCCGGACGTGCCGCTCGTTGGAGACGATGGCGTACGGCAGCGGCTGGCCGAGCACGCTCGTCGCCATGACGCCGGTGACCACACGGTCGGAGGCGGAGTCGACGGCCTTCAGGTAGCCACGGACCTCGTCGTTGGTGACGACCCGCTCCTGGCCGGTGCCGAGCGGGAAGCCCAGCGCGGACTCGGGGCTGGGCACGGTGGACAGCCGGGCGGCGGGGTCGTTGCTGCAGCCGGGGGCCGTGGGGGCGGCGCCGGCCGGCGCGCCTCCGAGCAACGGCGTCAGACCGGCCAGCAGGAGCAGCGCGGCGACGCCGGCCGTTCTTCTCGTGTGGACCGTCCCGGGCGGACGCTTCGACAGGCGCATCGGGATGCCTCGTTTCACTCGGTGGAGATCTAGCGAGATCGATCGGAACGTATGACCGGCGCTATCCCGGGTCAAGACCCGGATCGTGCGGTCAGTGGGAGCGGTGGCCGCCCTCGCCGCCGGTGGTGGGCAGGCTGCCGAGCACGTGGTCGATGAGGTGGATCCGCGCGTTGGCGACCCGGTAGTCGGCGCACACGGTGTCGGCCTGGCCGGCCAGGCGGGCGGTCCCTCCGCCCCCGGTGACCGTCACCGTGGTGCCGGCGAGCGTGGTGACGCTACCGGCGGCCACCAGGTCGGCCAGCGACAGCGACCCGGCGACGAGGTGCTCGCGGAGCAGGCCGCGGAGTTTGTCCTTGTCGGTCAGCAACAGGTGGTCCAGGTCGTCCTCGGAGAACTTCGCGGCGAAGGCGTCGTCGGTCGGGGCCAGGATCGTCACCCCGGAGCCGCCGTGCAGGTCGGCGGACATGCCGGACGCCCGCACCGCCGCCTCGAACGTGGTGAGGACGGGCAGCCACTGCAGGGCCACCTCGGCCGGCTGACCGGCCAGCGCCGCCGGGTTGCCCGGGTCGCTGCCGGAGGGCAGCAGGTCGCACAGCGGACCGCGCACGGCGGGCGCCGCGTCCGGTGCGGCGCCGCCGGCCGCGGCCGGCGTGCCGGCGCCGGAGCAGCCCGTGCCGGCGAGCACCAGGGACAGCGCGACCGCGGCGAGCGCACCGGCCCGTCGCCGGCGGGCCGGCCACCGGAGCCGGGGGAGAGATCGGGATCGCGGGGGGATGACGGGCCGGTCCACGGCGTTCTCCCGTCGGGTCGGGTCGCACCGGCAGGCCCGGGGGGCCGGACCTGCCGGTACGACGGTCAGCGGGTCAGAGGCTCGCGCACTGGCCGCTCTTCGGGCCCTGCGCCGAATTGGTCAGCCCGAGATTCACCGGCGCCTCGGTGTTGCCCCCGCAGCGCAGCGGGCCGGTCACGGTGTTGGCCGCCACCAGCGGCGCCTCACCCCGGTTGTTCGACACCTCGACCGGGCCGGTGACCGTCGCGTCGACGACCACCACCGGCCCGGTGCCCTGCGCGATCCGGACCGGGCCGGTCACCGTGCTGTCGGTCAGGAACACGCCGGCCGCGCCGGTGGCGTCCACCGGGCCGGTGATCGACGAGCCGGTGGCGACGAGCGTGGCGCCGGGCCGGACCCGGACCGGGCCGGTCACCGTGGCGTCCCGCAGGCAGGTGAAGCCGGAGACCACCAGCGGGCCGGTGTGCCGGCCGGTCACCGTCGGGTACACCCGCTCGGCGTCGACCAGTTCCTCCACGGCCTGCCCGTCGAGCAGCAGCGGGATCAGGCCCCGCTCGGGCTGGGCCAGCGGCACCACGTACCCGTCGGCGGCCTTGACCACCTTCCAGCCGTGCGCGGCGAGCCGCTGCGCCACGGTGGTCCGCTGGCCGGCCGGGCCGTCGGTGCGCTCCCCGTGGTACTGCTCCTCGGTGAGCCGGTAGGCGCACGGCGCCTCGGTGAGGATCTGGTCCTCGCGCGGGGCGTCCAGCGGCGGCGGGGCCTCGCCCGGGTGCGGCGCCGGGTGTGCGGGGATCGGCCGGGAGCCGCGGAAGACGATCCGGCCGGTGTTCGACACCTGGAAGGTGATCCCGTCGGCCCGCGCCGAGGTGATCTCCTTGAGGTTGGCCCGGTGGTAGTCGAGGAACTGCTGGAACGTCCAGAGCGCCGAGTACGCCTTGCGCCGCCGGTTGTTCGCCGTGTTGCCCTCGTCCGGCCGGGTGGTGCCGCCGGCGCTGCGCAGCTCCAGCAGGGAGTTCACCACGTTCTTGAGTCCCAGCGTGTTGCGCAGGATGGTCTCCTCGCTGAGCCCCACGTTCCCGCCGCCGTTGCACCCGTACGGGCAGGGCCACCAACCGTCCTTCGCGCCCTGCGTGTACATGTGGCCCTCGATCATGTGCTGCGACTCGTCGAAGATCGGCTGGGCGACGTTCTGGTGCCGGGGCGGCAGCATCGGCAGGTCGCCGGCGCTGGAGTTGCCGAACTCGTGCCCGTCGTAGCCGGCCACCGGGCGGTAGTCACGCAGCATCCGCACCAGCGCGAAGGTCTCCGGCTGGCGGATCAGCGAGTAGTCCCGGTTGAGGTCCTGGCCGGTGGAGTTGCCCCGGGTGTTGGCCGCCCGGCCGTCCCCGTTGATCGTGGGCACGATCAGCACGGTGGTGTGCGACAGCAGGTCCAGCGTGCGGGGGTCGTCGCTGAAGGCGAGCTGGCGCGCCATGATCAGGCACGCCTCCCGGTCGTTCGGCTCGTTGCCGTGCACGTTGCAGTTGACCATCAGCGGTGAGGTCGCCGCCACCGCCGCCGGGGTGGCCGGCGGGGTGGGGTAGCCGATGACGAACATGTTGATCGGGCGGCCCAGCGCGGTCCGGCCGATCTCGGTCACCCGGACCCGGTCGCTCAGCTCGTCGACCGCCGCGGTGTACGCGTACTCGTTGACGTCGCTGGTGTACTGCGCCGCGAGCGTGGTCTCCCACTGCGTCCGGAGGTTCTGACCCGGCACGGCGGGGTCGCCCCACGGGGGCCTGGTGGTGCCGGAGACCGGCGCCGAGTACGGCTCGGCGGTGGCGCCGAGGCGGGCGCGGACCCGCCACTGGAACCGGGCGCCCGGGTTGAAGCCCGCGTCGGCGAAGGTGGGGGAGGAGTTGTCGATCTGGCGGTTCGGCCGCCAGACGCCGGTGATCACGGCGGGTCCGGTCGCCGTGTCGTCCGCGGCGACCGGGGTGCGCTCGATCTGGTAGTCGGTGGCGCCGTCGACCGGCGTCCAGGCCAGGGTGGCGTAGCCGTCGCCCTGCACGACCGTCAGGCCCTGGACCTGGTGCGGTTCGGCCGGATCGGCCTGTGCGGGCACGGGCCCGGCGAACGCCGCGAGGCTCGCGGCGAGCAGGGCGGCGAGAAGGGCCGTCGTCCGTCTGTCTCTCATGGAGGCTCCAGAACAGGTGGGATGACTCGGTCCGGACAGCACACGCTCCTCCACCCGTCCATGGTCGACAGCGGGCGATTTCTTGAGGTGGATCTGAGGATCGAGGCTCAGGCCGCCCGCAGCCGGTAGCCCACCCCGCGCACGGTCTCGACCAGGCCGGCGTCGTCGAGCTTGCCCCGCAGGGCCGCGACGTGGACGTCGAGGGTGTGGCCGCCGCCCCAGGTGGTCTGCCAGACGTCCATGAGCAGCCGCTCCCGGGGCACCACCGTCCCGGCCTGCCGGGCCAGCGCCATGAGCAGCGCGAACTCCTTGCGGGTCAGGACCACCTCACGGCCGGCGAGCCAGACCCGCCGCGCGTTGAGGTCCAGGCGCAGGTCGCCGACCTCCAGCGCCGCCTCCGCCCGGGACGCGCGGGACGCGCGGCGCATCACCGCCTCGATCCGGGCCTGAAGCTCCGCCATGGAGAACGGCTTCACGACGTAGTCGTCGGCGCCGGCCCGCAACCCCGCCACCCGGTCCCGCTCGTCGCCGCGGGCGGTCACCGCGATGATCGCGATGTCCTCGTTGTGCCGGCGGATCTCCCGGCACAGCGACAGGCCGTCCCGGTCCGGCAGGTTGAGGTCGAGCAGCAGGAGGTCGACCGGCCCGGCCTCGACCGCCTCCGAGGCGGTCGTGGCCGTGATGACGGAGTTGCCCCGGCGGCGCAGCGCGGCGGCGAGCGCGGACGCGACTCGCAGGTCGTCCTCCACCAGAAGCACCCGCACCGCGTCTCCTCGAACCTCATGCGACAGGTTCACGCGAGTCTGTCCGATCCGTGCCCGCCGCGACCAGCCCGGACGAAAGATCACGACCAGACGATCATGCGGGTCGAGCCGTCGGGCCGACCCCCAGGTGCAGCGGGAGGACCAGCGCGGAGGAGACCGCCAGGTCCCGGTCGAGCACCTCCTCGCGCGGGACGAAGACCATGGCCCGGCCCTCGCCGAGCACGACGTCCTCCTGACGGGCGTCGGTCGCGCCGCGGAAGACGTGGACCGTCACCGTGTGCGGGAAGCCCTCCTCGTCCGGGCGCGGGCCGCTCCAGAAGGGATGCAGCTCGCCCGCGGTCAGGCCGGTCTCCTCCAGCAGTTCCCGGCGGGCGGCCCGCTCCGGCGTCTCACCCGGCTCGATGCGCCCGCCGGGCAGACCCCACTGGTTCGGCGAGACGGGCGCGTGCTCGTCGCGATGCTGCAGGAGGACGGCGCCCGAGGGGTCGACGAGCAGGACGAGCGCCACGTCATAGCTGGCCATCGCGGAATCATTCCACGGCGGCACCCCCGGCGCAGGACCGTCGGCGTGCAGCTTCCGGCCAGCCGGGGCCGGCCGGCCCACTAGCATGATCCCGTGCCGGAGGACTTCATCGCTGACGACCAGCTGGCCGCGTTTCTGCGCACCGCGAGGGCCCAACCCGCCGTCGGCGAACCCGACGTGGCGACGGCGCGTGAGGCGTCCCGCGCCAGAGCCGCGGCACGGACGCCGGGACCGGACGTGCCGACGGTCGACACGACGATGGCGGGTGTCCCGGTACGGGTGTACGCGCCGGGCGCGGACCCGGTGGTCGTCTACCTCCACGGCGGCGGGTTCGTCCTCGGCGACCTCGACACGCACGACGCGCGGGCGCGGCGGCTCGCCGTGGCCACGGCGGCGTCGGTGGTCGCGGTCGACTACCGACGCGCGCCGGAGCATCCCTGGCCGGCGGCGGTCGACGATGCGGTGGGGGTGGTCCGGCGGGTGGCCGCCGACGGGGCACCGGTGGCGGTGGCAGGGGACTCGGCCGGCGGTCTCATCGCGATCCTGGCGGCGCTGCGGCTGCGCGACGAGGTCCCTCTGCTGGCGCAGCTGCTGCTCTGCCCGAACGCCGATCCCACGCTCCGGTGTCCGAGCGTCGAGGACAAGGGGCACGGCTGGCTGCTCGATGCGGGCACCCTTCGCCGGTGGGTCGCCATGTGGCTGCCCGATCCCGACACCCGCGACTCGCCGTCGACCAACCCGCTCGTCGCGGACCTGCGGGACCTGCCGCCGGCCGTCGTCGTGACCGCCGAGCACGATCCACTGCGCGACGAGGGCGAGGCCTACGCCGCGCGCCTGCGGGCCGCCGGCGTGCCGGTGACGCACCGACGGGAGCCCGGACTGGTCCACGACTTCCCGACCCTGCGGGACGTGTCACCGGCCGCCGCCGCGGCGGAGGACCGCTTCCTCCGCGACGCCGCGCAGGTGCTGGGCCGACGATCCCGCTGATCCTCCGCACCCGACGCGCGGACGGGCGTACCGCTGGTCATCGGACGGCCCCGACGCCTGCCCACACACCGGCACGCCGGCCCCACGTGGGGCCGGCGTGCCGTCGCGATCGGGGTCAGCGCAGGCCGGCGGCGGCCAGCAGGTTGCCCTCGGGCAGGGCGGGCAGGGTCCGGCCGGCGGTCATCCGCTGCTCGGTCCGCGCGGCGGTGAACGCGGGGTCGCCCGCGACGGCCGCGGCGTACGCGGAGGCCGTGCGGGACGCGATGGCCGACCAGCCGTACTGCTCGTGGACCATGGCGCGGGCGCGCCGGGCGAGCAGTCGCGCCCGGTCCCGGTCGGAGAGCAGCGCGTGCACCGCCTCGGCCAGTCCGTCCGGGTCCTGCGGGGCGAAGGTCAGCCCGGTGACCCCCGGCTCGACGATCTCGGCCAGCCCGCCGGTGCGGGCCACCGCGAGCGGCGCGCCGGCGGCGGCGCCCTCCAGGGCCACCATGCCGAACGGCTCGTAGATGCTCGGCACCGCGAAGCAGTCCGAGGCGGCCATCACGGCCGGCAGGTCGGTGCCGCCGAGGAAGCCCGGCATGCTCACGGTGCCGGCGAGCCCGAGCCGGTGCACCTCGTCCTCCAGGGTCGCCCGGTACGGCCCGTCGCCGACGATCACGGCGCGCAGCCCGGGGTGCCGGTCGCGCAGCCGGGGCAGGCCGGCGAGCAGGTGCTGCACGCCCTTCTCGTAGACCAGCCGGCCGGCGAAGGTGACCAGCGGGCCGTCGCCGGCGAACCGGGCGCGGGCGGCGGCGACCGCCGAGCCGGGCACCCGCCAGCGGTGCGGCTCGACCCCGTTGGGCACCACGTCGACCCGGCCGGGCTCCACCCCGAACAGCGCGCCCACCTCGTCGCGCATGTAGCCGGAGCAGACGATCACCCGGCCCGACTCGCTGGCCAGCCAGTGCTCGACGCCGTGGATGGTGCGGTTCATCTCCTCGGGCAGCCAGCCCTGGTGCCGGCCGGCCTCGGTGGCGTGGATGGTGGTGACCAGCGGCACGTCCAGGTGCTCGCGCAGGGTCATGGCGGTGTGCGCGACGAGCCAGTCGTGGGCGTGGATGACGTCGTACGCGCCGGACTCGGCGGCGCGCAGGGCGGCCCGGGTGAGGGTGTGGTTGAACGCCATGGTCCAGGCGAGCAGCGATCCGGTGGCGAGCGGGAAGGTGACCGGGTCCTCGGCGGCGCGGACGATCCGCACGCCGTCGGCGTACTCCTCCAGGGGCGCGCCGTCGGCGTGGCGGGTGACGACGGTGACCTCGTGGCCGGCGGCGGCCAGGGCGACGGAGAGCGCGTGCACGTGGCGGCCGAGGCCGCCGACGAGCACCGGCGGGTACTCCCACGACAGCATGAGGATGCGCTGCTTGCGGGCCGGCACGCCGGGCTGCGGGGGGAGGGTCGGGCGGGAGGTGAGGGTGGGCCGGTGGGTCCGGTCCGTCGCGGTGGCGGGCTGCGCGCCGACCCGCAGGGTGGTCACATCGATCTCCGTCCATGCATGCTGGTACGCGCCGACGTCGATGGCGGCGTGGGGAGCGTGGTGGGTCGGCCGAACGGCCGGGGCGGACCCGCGCGGGCACGCGCGTCCGCGATCCAGGAAAAGCCATCCGGCGCGAACCCGCATCTCGAAAAGGGCGATCGTGACGGACAACACCCGAAGGTCCAGGCGGCCTCAGGTGGGTGGAAATCGGTTACGGTCCGAACGGGTGGATTGGCGGAGCGTGTGGCGGGGCATAAGCGGCGTGCGCACCGGCGGTCCGCCCGTCCGGTGCGCTCATGATCATGGCCGAAGGAGCGACATGCAGGTCTGGCCGGGCGAGAGCTATCCCCTCGGCGCCACCTACGACGGGATGGGAACCAATTTCGCGATCTTCTCCGAGGTGGCGGAGAAGATCGAGCTCTGCCTGTTCGACGAGTGGGACACCGGCGCCGAGCGCCGGGTCGAGCTGCGCGAGGTCGACGCGTACGTCTGGCACGCCTACCTGCCGGGCGTCGAGCCCGGACAGCGCTACGGCTACCGGGTGCACGGGCCGTGGGACCCGGCCAACGGGCTGCGGTGCAACCCCCACAAGCTGCTGCTCGACCCGTACGCCAAGGCGGTCGACGGCGAGGTCACCTGGGACCCGGCCGTCTACGACTACGAGGTGGGCGGCGACCCGGACCGGCGCAACGAGACCGACTCGGCGCCGTTCATGCCGAAGTCCGTCGTGGTGAACCCCTACTTCGACTGGGGCAACGACCGGCCCCCGCGCACGCCCTACCACCACTCGGTGATCTACGAGGCGCACGTGCGCGGCCTGACCATGCGCCACCCCGACATCCCCGAGGAGCTGCGCGGCACGTACGCGGCGATCGCCTCACCCGTGATGATCGACTACTTCCAGCGGCTCGGGGTGACCGCGGTCGAGCTGATGCCGGTGCACGAGTTCGTGCACGACCACCGCCTGGCCGACCTGGGGCTGCGCAACTACTGGGGCTACAACACCATCGGCTTCTTCGCCCCGCACCACGGCTACTCGGCGCTGGGCCGGCTCGGCCAGCAGGTGCAGGAGTTCCGCGGCATGGTCAAGGCGCTGCACGCGGCCGGCATCGAGGTCATCCTCGACGTGGTCTACAACCACACCGCCGAGGGCAACCACCTCGGGCCGTCGCTGAGCTTCAAGGGCATCGACACCCCGAGCTACTACCGGCTCTCCGAGGACGACCGGCGCTACTTCGTCGACTACACCGGCACCGGCAACAGCCTCAACGTGCGCAGCCCGCACTCCCTCCAGCTGATCATGGATTCGCTGCGCTACTGGGTCACCGAGATGCACGTCGACGGCTTCCGCTTCGACCTGGCGGCCACCCTGGCGCGGGAGTTCTACGAGGTGGACCGCCTCTCCACCTTCTTCGAGGTGGTGCAGCAGGACCCGGTGGTCGGCCGGGTCAAGCTGATCGCCGAGCCGTGGGACGTCGGCCCGGGCGGCTACCAGGTGGGCAACTTCCCGCCGCAGTGGACCGAGTGGAACGGCAAGTACCGGGACACCGTGCGGGACTTCTGGCGCGGCGAGCCGGCCACCCTGGCGGAGTTCGCCTCCCGGATCTCCGGCTCCGCCGACCTCTACCAGGACGACGGGCGCCGCCCCTTCCACAGCATCAACTTCGTCACCTGCCACGACGGGTTCACCCTGAACGACCTCGTCTCCTACAACGACAAGCACAACGAGGCCAACGGCGAGGAGAACCGGGACGGGGAGAGCCACAACCGCTCCTGGAACTGCGGCGTCGAGGGCGACACCGACGACCCCGGCGTGCTGGCCCTGCGCGCCCGGCAGCGGCGCAACTTCCTGGCCACCCTCATCCTGTCCCAGGGCGTGCCGATGCTCGGCCACGGCGACGAGCTGGGCCGCACCCAGCACGGCAACAACAACGCCTACTGCCAGGACAGCGAGCTGGCCTGGGTGGACTGGACGAGGGCCGACGAGGAGCTGCTGGCCTTCGTCCGGCGGCTCACCGAGTTCCGCACCCGGCACCAGGTGTTCCGCCGCCGGCGGTTCTTCACCGGCCTTCCTGTCGGCGGCCGGGCGGCCGGCTCCGCCCTGCCCGACCTGGCCTGGTACACGCCCGACGGCCGGGAGATGACCGGCGAGGACTGGGGCAACGACTTCGGCCGCTCGGTGGCCCTCTTCGTCAACGGCGACGGCATCCCGGAACGCGGCCACTACGGCCAGCGCCACCGGGACGACTCCTTCCTGCTGCTGTTCAACGCGCACGACGCGCCCCTGGACTTCACCCTGCCGCCGGCCGAGTTCGGCCAGCGGTGGGAACTGGTCATCAGCACCGCGGACCCGGATCCGGAGAAGACACTGACGGTCGAGGCGGGCGGGAGTGTCTGCGTCCCCGACCGCTCGCTGCTGGTCCTGGAGAGGACGGCCTGACCATGCCCGACACCCCCCACCCCGAGACGACGGCGCCGACGACGCGGGTGGGGTCGACCTACCGCGTCCAGGTCCGCCCCGGCTTCGACCTCGACGCCACCGCCGGCCTCGCCGGCTACCTGGCCGACCTCGGCGTCACCCACCTCTACAGCGCGCCCCTGCTCACCGCCACCCCCGGCTCCCAGCACGGCTACGACGTGGTCGACCACCGGGCGGTCAACCCGGAACTCGGCGGCGAGGGCGGCCGCCGGCGCCTCGTCCGGGCGCTGCGCGCGGCCGGGCTCGGCCTGGTCGTGGACATCGTGCCCAACCACGCCGGGGTGGCCCGGCCGGCCGCCAACCCGGCCTGGTGGGACGTGCTGCGCCGGGGCCGCTCCTCGGCGTACGCGGACTGGTTCGACATCGACTGGGACCGGGGCCGGCTGCTGCTGCCGGTGCTCGCCGACACCCCGGACGCCCTGGACGACCTCAAGGTCGTCGACGGCGAGCTGCGCTACCACGAGCACCGCTTCCCGATCGCCGACGGCACCGGGGACGGGACGCCGCGCGAGGTGCACGACCGGCAGCACTACGAGCTGGTCGACTGGCGGCGCGGCGACAGCGAGCTGACGTACCGCCGGTTCTTCGCCGTGTCCGACCTGGCCGGGCTGCGGGTGGAGGACCCGGAGGTCTTCCGCGCCACCCACGCCGAGATCCTGCGCTGGGCCGCCGCCGGCGACCTCGACGGCATCCGGGTCGACCACCCGGACGGCCTGCGCCACCCCGCCGGCTACCTGGCCCGGCTGCGCGCCGCCGCGCCCGGCGCCTGGCTGGTCGTGGAGAAGATCCTGGAGTACGGCGAGGAGCTGCCGGACTGGCCCGTCGACGGCACCACCGGCTACGACGCCCTGGCCGCGGCGTGCGGGCTCTTCGTCGACCCGGACGCGGAGGCGGACTTCACGGCGCTGGACGGGCGGCTCACCGGCCGGCACACCTCGTGGCAGGACCTCACCCACGACACCAAGCTGGCGGCCGCCACCCGGCTGCTCGCCGCCGAGCTGAGCCGGCTCGCCGCGCTCGTCCCGGAGCTGCCCCGCGAGCAGGTCCGGTCGGCCCTCGCCGAGCTGGCCGCCGCCTTCCCGGTCTACCGCGGCTACCCGCCGGAGGGCGCCCGGCACCTCGCCGCCGCCCGCGCCGAGGCCGGCCGCCGCCGCCCCGACCTGGCCGCCGTGCTGGACGCGGTGACCGCCCGGCTCCGCGACCCCGACCACGAGCTGGCCGCCCGCTTCCCGCAGTTCTCCGGCGCGGTGATGGCCAAGGGGGTGGAGGACACCGCCTACTACCGGTGGAGCCGGTTCGTCGCGCTCAACGAGGTGGGCGGCAGCCCCGCCCACTTCGGCGTGCCGCCCGCCGAGTTCCACCGCGCCGCCGCCGCCCGGCAGGTGCGCTGGCCGGCCGGCATGACCACCCTGTCCACCCACGACACCAAGCGCGGCGAGGACGTCCGGGCCCGGCTCGCGGTCCTGTCCGAGCTGCCCGGCCGCTGGGCCGAGCGGGTCGGCGACTGGATGTCCCGCGCCCCGCTGGCCGATCCCGCCTTCGCCCACCTGCTCTGGCAGACCGCCGTCGGGGCCTGGCCCATCGAGCGCGAGCGGCTGCACGGGTACGCGGAGAAGGCCGCCCGGGAGGCGTCCGTGTCGACCAGCTGGGCCGACCCCGACCCGGCGTTCGAGCACGAGCTGCACGCCCTCGTCGACCGCATGTACGACGACCCGGAGCTGCACGCCCAGCTCACCGCGTTCGCCGACGAGATCACCCCGGCCGGCTGGTCGAACTCGCTCGGGCAGAAGCTGGTCCAGCTCGCCATGCCCGGGGTGCCGGACACCTACCAGGGCACCGAGCTGTGGGAGAACTCCCTGGTCGACCCCGACAACCGCCGCCCGGTCGACTTCGCCGTACGCCGGGAGCTGCTGGCCCGGCTCGACGCCGGCTGGCGGCCCGCGGTGGCCGCCGACGGCGCGGCCAAGCTGCTCGTGGTCTCGCGGACCCTGCGGCTGCGCCGGGACCGCCCGGAGCTGTTCACCGGCTACCGGCCGGTGCCGGCGCACGGGCCGGCCGGCGCGCACGCGGTGGCCTTCGACCGGGGCGGCGCCGTCGCCGTGGCCACCCGCCTGCCGCTGCGGCTGGCCCGCGCCGGCGGCTGGCGCGACACGACGCTGTCGATTTCCGGCAACAGTGTTACCGACGTGTTCACCGGTCGGGTCTACAGTGGGTCTGACCTGCCGATGCACGATCTGCTGAGCAGCTATCCCGTCGCCCTCCTCGTTCCCACCGTTTCCGTGGAGGCAGCCGCATGACCGAGTTCACGGTGTGGGCGCCCGAAGCCGCCCGGGTCCGGCTGCGCCTGCCCGGCGTCGCCGACCACGACATGCGCCCCGGGCCGGGCGGCTGGTGGCGGGTCGAGGTGCCCGGCGCCGGGCCGGGCACCGACTACGCGTTCCTGCTCGACGACGACGAGCAGGCCCTGCCCGACCCCCGGTCGGCCTGGCAGCCGCAGGGCGTGCACGGGCCGAGCCGCCGCTACGACCACGCCGCGTTCGACTGGACCGACCAGGGCTGGACCGGGCGGCAGCTGCCCGGCAGCGTCCTCTACGAGCTGCACATCGGCACCTTCACCCCGGAGGGCACCTTCGACGCGGCGATCGGCCGCCTCGACCACCTGGTCGACCTCG
Organism: Micromonospora sp. NPDC048907; assembly: GCF_055586885.1. Taxonomy (NCBI): domain Bacteria; kingdom Bacillati; phylum Actinomycetota; class Actinomycetes; order Micromonosporales; family Micromonosporaceae; genus Micromonospora; species Micromonospora sp. NPDC048907. The sequence continues at coordinate 665,881 of NZ_JBVJHI010000005.1, read as the reverse complement.
GCGTCGACCTGGTCGAGCTGCTCCCGGTCAACGCCTTCAACGGCGAGCACAACTGGGGCTACGACGGGGTGTGCTGGTACGCGCCGCACGAGCCGTACGGGGGGCCGGACGGGCTCAAGCGCTTCGTCGACGCGGCGCACGCGAAGGGGTTGGGGGTGATCCTCGACGTCGTCTACAACCATTTCGGGCCCTCCGGGGCCTACGCGCCGCGCTTCGCGCCGTACCTCACCGAGCAGAGCAACACCTGGGGCCGCACGGTCAACCTGGACGGCCCGCACTCCGACGGGGTACGCCGCTACATCGTCGACAGCGTGCTCATGTGGCTGCGCGACTACCACGTGGACGGGCTGCGGCTGGACGCCGTGCACGCCATGCCCGACTCCCGGGCCACCCACCTCCTGGAAGAGGTGGCCGCCGAGGTGGAGGCGCTCTCCACCCACCTGGGCCGGCCGCTGTCGCTGATCGCCGAGAGCGACCTCAACGACCCGAAGCTGATCACCCCTCGGGAGGCCGGCGGGTACGGGCTGCACGCCCAGTGGAACGACGACGCCCACCACGCGCTGCACACCCTGCTCACCGGCGAACGGCAGGGCTACTACGCTGACTTCGGCTCCCTCGAATGCCTGACCGACGTGCTGACCGGCGCGTTCTTCCACGCCGGCACCTGGTCCAGCTTCCGCAACCGCAGCCACGGCCGGCCCGTCGACCGGCAGCGCACGCCGGGGCACCGGTTCGTGGCGTACCTGCAGAACCACGACCAGATCGGCAACCGGGCCACCGGCGACCGGATCTCCCAGACGCTCTCCGCCGGGCTGCTGCGCGTCGGGGCCACCCTGCTGATGACCGCGCCCTTCACCCCGATGCTGTTCATGGGGGAGGAGTGGGCGGCCAGCACCCCGTGGCAGTTCTTCACCAGCCACCCCGAGCCCGAGCTGGCCACCGCGGTCGCGACCGGCCGCCGGCGGGAGTTCGCCGCGCACGGCTGGCCGCCGGGGGACGTGCCCGACCCGCAGGACCCCCAGACCTTCGTCCGCTCCCGGCTCGACTGGGCCGAGCTGGACAAGCCCGAACACCGGGAGATGTACGACTTCTACCGCCGGCTCATCGCCCTGCGCAAGCAGCGTCCCGACCTGTCCGACCCCCGGCTCGGCCAGGTCGACGTCCGCCACGGCGACCAGTTCCTGCTGATGCGGCGCGGAAACACCCTGGTCGTGGCCAACCTGGCCGGCCGGGGGCAGGGCATCTCACTGCCGGGGGTGGTGCGGCGGGTGCTGTTGGCCTCCGGGGACGGGGTCACCGTGATGCGCGACCGGATCGAGTTACCAGCGGAAACGGCGGCGGTCGTCGCGCTCTGAGAAGAGTCGTGGCCGACTCGGCGCGTCGAACAGAATCAGCGTGCCGTTTCAGCGGCGGGAGCGGTCAGGGCGACAAGGCTGGCGGTCAGGCACGACGCCGTACCTTGCCGCCCTGGCTGCTGATATTCGAATCCTGGGCCGGCAACCACCGGCTTCCGGAAACTGTTAATTGTAGTGGGCGAACTCCGTGTAGTCGTTCCAGATCCAGCCCTGGACCCCGGTGCAGCAGTCGGAGTGCCACCACAGGTTTCCGGCATCGTTGACACAACGCTTGTCGACACGGAAGAGCGTCTTGTACTTCCAGGTGGCGATCACCGATGACGACCCCGAATAGCTGGTGTGCACCTTGGCACTGGCGACAATGACTCGCCTCATGTGCGGCGTCCAGTTCGAGCACGAGGCCATGGTGCCGACGTCCACCGGTGCGGCGTCCACCCCGTTCGCCGCGGCGCTCGGGACGTTTTCCTCCGCCGCAGCCGCGGGTGCCGCGACAGAGAGGATGCCGGTAAAGGTGAGCATGAGTGCTCCACCTGCCGCCGCGAGTCGCCTCGCCGTTGCTTTCCTCATGAATTCCTCCAAGCCTGTTGATGTGCCAGAAACGTATAGGCGGCGCCGAGCCTGAGAAGTCCGCCCTTGGTAACAGCTCGGTAAACGTGGTCCTCATCAGGGATTTCTTCGGTAGAACCAGGTGAATGGATCGGCTCGAAGAGAGAACGCGGAGGTTCCGTGCCGATCGCCGTCGGTCCGGCGGGTTCGGAAAGCCCTATCGGTCCGGGCGCGCCGTCAACTTCTGCCGTACCGCCTCGGAGTCGGCGTGGCCGAGCTCCTCGAACCGCGCGAGTGAACGTCGCCAGGCGTCCCGGGCCGCGGCCGGCCGGCCCGCGGCCGCCCACGTGTCGCCCAGATGATCCAGCACGATGCCTTCGGCGTGCCGGTCACCCATCTCGGCGAAGAGGGCGAGCGCCTGCTGGAAGCAGTCGACGGCCTGCCCGTGCTCGCCCAGGTGGTGGTGGGCGAAGCCGATGCTGTCCCACGTGTTCGCCTGCCCGTACGCGCTGCCGACCTGCTCGGACAGGGCGAGCGCCCGGCGGCAGAAGGTGATCGCGTCGCGGTGCTCGCCGAGCTGCGAGTGGTACCAGCCGATCGCGTTGAGCGCGACCGCCTGCTTGAGCGGGCTCCCGACCCGCTCGTACAGGGCGAGGCTCTGCCGCGCGTGCGGCAGGGCCTCCCGGGGCCGCCGCTGCCGGTCGTGGAGCATGCCGAGGTCGAAGTGGGTGTGCGCCCGCCCCTCGTCGTCGGCCAGCGCGGCGAACAGGTCCAGCGCCGCGAGCAGGTTGCGCTGCGCCTCCTCGTACCGGCCGAGATTGGAGCAGGCTCCGGCCAGGAGGCGGTGCGCCTGGGCCTGTGCCGGGCGGTCACCCAGCCGGCGGGTCGACTCGACCGCCCTGCCGGCCACCGTGGCCCAGTCGTGCCAGTGGCCCTGCCGGTCGAAGTAGGTGGCCAGGGTCCACGACAGCTGCCCGGTCGCGGCGTCCAGACCGTTGCCGCCGGCGTATTCGATGATCGCGAGGAGCACCTGGTGTTCGCGGGTGAACCAGGCGAGCGCCGCCGCGAGGTCCCCGAGCCGCTCGGCGGTCACCCCGGGCGCGGTGGGGGTCAGGGTCAGCGGATCGCGCTGCGGGGACAGCAGCAGCGCGGCCGCGTGCGCGGTGTGCAGGTGGTGGTCGACCAGCCGGCACAGCGCGGACCGGGAACCGGTCGGATCCCCGGCCGCCCGCTCGACCGCGAACGCCCGGACCAGGTCGTGCATGCGGTACCGGCCCGCGACGTGCTCCCGGAGGAGATGCGCGTCGGTGAGCTCGCGCAGCAGCGGGCGCAGCTCGTCCGGCGTACGGGCGGTCAGGCTGGCCGCGGCGGCCCGGCCGATGTCCGCGCCCGGGGCCAGACCGAGCAGCGTGAAGACCTCCGCCGCGGGCGGCGTCAGCGCCCGCACGGAGCTGGACAGCACCACTCGCAGGTTCGTCGTCACCTCGTCGCCGTCGAGCACGTCCAGCGGGCTGGCCGCGGTGACCAGTTCCGCCGCGATCGACGACAGGGCGAGGTCGGGGCGGAGCGCGGCGCGGGCCGCCACGATCCCGAGGGCCAGCGGCAGGCCACCGCAGAACCGCAGGATGTCGGCGACGGCGTCGGGCTGTGCCGCGACCCGCGCGGCGCCCACCTGCCGGACCAGCAGCTCGTGTGCCTCGCCGTCGGGCAGCACGTCCAGCGGCAGCGGTCGTGCACCGTGGGTGGTGACGAGGCTGGCCAGCTGCCGACGGCTGGTCACCAGGACCGCACTCGTGGGCGTCCCGGGCAGCAGCGGGATCACCGTGGCGGCGTCAGGGGCGTCGTCGAGGACGACGAGCATCCGGCGGCCGGCGACCAGCGTGCGGTACAGCGACGCCTGCGCGTCCGGCTCGGCCGGGACGCGTGCCGGCTCGACACCGAGCGCTTCGAGGAAGCCGCGCACGGCTGCCGGCCAGCCCACCGGGAGGGCGGTCGGGTCGAAGCCGCGCAGGTTGACGTAGAGCTGCCCGTCGGGAAAGCGACAGGCGTTGGCGTGCGCCCAGCGCAGGGCCAGCCAGGTCTTGCCCACCCCGCCGCCGCCACCGATGGACGAGATCACCACCGGTGATCCGCCGTCCGGGTGCGCCGCGTCGCCGAGTTGGTCGTCGAGGCGTGCGAGCTGGGCTGCCCGGCCGGCGAAGACCCCGGGGGACGCCGGCAACTGCCGGGGCACCGTGGCCGTGTCCGGTGCCGCGCCGGGCCGTCCGGGCGGCGGGCCCGTGGCCGCCCCCGGTTCGGCGCCGCCCGCCGGCGGGATGTCCGGCGCCGCGAGCACCGGGTCGGCCGTGAGGATCCGCTGGTAGAGCAGTGCCAGGGGCGGGCTGGGATCGGTGCCGACCTCGGCGGCCAGCCGGCGGCGCATCTGATGGAACTGCTCGAGTGCGTCGGCCTGCCGCCCGCACCGGTACAACGCGAGCATCGCCTGCGCCGCGAGGCGCTCGTCCCACGGGTACCGGCTGCTCAGCGCCAGGACGTCGGGGAGCAGGCGCGCGTGCTGGCCGTGGCGCAGGGCCAGGTCGTTGCGGTCCAGCGCGGCCGCGACCCGCTGTCGGTCGAGGGTCTGCCGAAAGGCCACCAACCACGGTGTGGCCAGCCCGTCGAACGCCTCGCCTCGCCAGAGCCCCAGCGCCCGCTCCAGGCAGCGGATCGCGGTCGCGTCGTCGTCGGTGCGCCGGGCCTGCTCGGTCAGCTCGTGGAAGCGGTGCAGGTCGACGCAGTCGGGGTCGACGGCGAGCAGGTAGCCGGGATGGCGCCGGACGATGCGGACCTCGTCCGTACCGGCCAGCGCCCGGCGGAGCCGGGACAGATAGCCGCGCAGGGTGACGGCGGCCGCGTCCGGGATGTCGCCGCCCCAGACCCGGTTGACGAGCTGTTCGGTCGCGACCACCCGGTTGGGCTCGACCAGCAGGGCGGCGAGGACGCACTGCTGACGGGCGTGACCGATCCCGACCGTCCGGCCGTCGATCCGGACGTCCAGGTCGCCGAGTACCCGGAACTCCACCGCCACGGCCTACGACGCTAGCCGCCGTCGACAGTGGTCGGCGCGGGCCTGACTCGGATCCGACAGCCGGGGGCGCGGCGGTCCGCGGGCCGGTTTCCCGACCCGCGCACCGCCGTGGCGATCGCATCAGGGGCAGTTGGTGGGGATGTCCACGGTGGGCCGGCAGTCGTCGAACACGGCGTCCGGGCCCCCGTCACCGTCGTCGAAGAGACCGGGACCGCCGACCAGGGTGTCCCCGCCCTGGTCGCCGAAGAGGTGGTCGTCGTTGCTCCCGCCGTCCACGCGGTCGTTGCCGTCCAGGGCGCTCGGCCCGATGAAACGGTCCCCGTGGATGGTGTCGGCGCCGCCGTCGCCGTGGAGGTTGTCGTTGCCCAGGTCGCCCCAGATGCTGTCGCCGACCGCCCCGCCGTAGACGATGTCGTTGCCGCCGTTGGCCTGGATGTCGTCGTTCCCGTCGAGTCCGCAGATGATGTCGCCGGCGACGCTTCCGACGATGACGTCGCGAGCGGTCGTGCCGATGATGAACTCCGGGCCGTTGTTGTTGGTGCTGGTGTAGAGCCCGCCGGCGGGAACGAACTGTGTGGCGTAGCCGGCCGGCACCGGCGCCCCGGAGTAGGGGCCGCAGTCGGCGGGGACCACCACGACGGCCGCGGACGCCGGCGCGGCGGCGCCGCCGGCCAGCCCCGCGGTGGCCAGGACGAGTGCCCCGACCACCGAGATGGCCCGGCGACCGGTCCGCGGTGTGGAGAGGAAACGGTGTGTCATGACGCTTCTCCTTGCTGCTGGGTCTGTGCGAGAAGCGTCGCCACCGGGCGTGGAACGGACGTGCAGCAAACGTGGGGCCTCGACGGGTCCGGTCGGCGTGCGCCCACGGGGCAGCGACGCGGGACGCCGGCCGCTAGCGTTCCGGGCATGGACGAGGCCGGACCGGGACTCGCCGGTGTCGCGCACGAGGCGGGCGGCGGCACGATCCGGCTGCGCCCGGTCACCGAACCGGACCTGGCGATGTTCCGCCGGTTCCTCACCGAGCCGGGCCTGATCGGGCTGGACTGGGCCGGCTTCCGGGACGCGGGCGCGCCCGCCCGCCGGTACGCCGAGGACGGCTACCTGGGCGAGCGGGACGGCCGGCTCATCGTCCAGGTCGAGCCCGAGGAGGCCGCCGCCGGCCTGGTGAGCTACCAGTCGGGTAGCTACGGCGGGCGCGCGCCGTACTGGGAGATCGGTATCGCGCTCCTGCCCGAGTGGCGCGGGCGGGGGATCGGGTGGCGGGCGCAGGCACTGCTCTGCGACTACCTGTTCGCGCACACGCCGGCGCAGCGGATCCAGGCCGGCACCCACCCCGAGAACGTCGCCGAGCAGCGGTCGCTGGCGAAGGCCGGCTTCCAGCTCGAAGGGGTCGTCCGGGCCTGCGAGTTCCGGGCCGGTGCCTGGCGCGACGGCTGGCTGTACAGCCGGCTGCGCGACGACCCGTCCCCGCTCTGATCCGGGACGGTCAGGGGATCGGCCACTCGTGGACCGGGCGGTTGCTGTGCATGAGGTCGACGTAGTGGCGGACCACCTCGCGCAGCGCCTCCGGCCGGTCCAGGTGGTCGGCCGACTCCAGCCGGTGCAGCGTCTCCACCTGCCAGGTGGCGCCGTTGCGGCCGGTCAGGCAGCGCTGCTCGACGATGCCGAGCAGCCGGTCCCGCTCACCGGGGTCGAGGCCCCACCGGTCCAGCCCGTGGTGGGCCAGCGGCAGCAGCCGGCGCAGCACCAGCTCGGTCACCGGCAGGTAGCCCAGCCCCGGCCAGAACACCTGGGCGTCGATGCCGTGCCGGGCGCAGTTGGTGAAGTTCTCCTCGGCCGCGCTGAACGACATCTGCGACCAGAGCGGCCGGTCGGACTCGGCGAGGGCGCGGACCAGACCGAAGTAGAAGGCGCCGTTGGCGACCGTGTCCAGCACGGTCGGCCCGGCGGGCAGCACCCGGTTCTCGACCCGCAGGTGCGGGCGGCCCTTCAGCACGTCGTAGACCGGCCGGTTCCACCGGTAGATCGTGCCGTTGTGCAGCCGAAGCTCGGCGAGCTTCGGCACGCCGCCGGCGGCCAGCGTCTCCGCCGGGTCCTCCGGGTCGCAGACCGGCAGCAGCGCCGGGAAGTAGCGCACGTTCTCCTCGAAGAGGTCGAAGACGCTGGTGATCCAGCGTTCCCCGAACCACACCCTGGGGCGTACCCCCTGGGCCTTGATCTCCTCGGCGCGCGTGTCGGTGGCCTGCTGGAACAGCGGCACCCGGGTCTCCCGCCACAGTTCCCGGCCGAACAGCAGCGGCGAGTTCGCACCGAGCGCGACCTGGACGCCGGCGATCGCCTGGGCGGCGTTCCAGTAGTCGGCGAACTGGGCCGGGCTGACCTGGAGGTGGAACTGGGTGCTGGTGCAGGCGGCCTCGGGGGTGATGGTGTCCGCGGTGGTGGCCAGCCGCTCCACCCCGCTGATCGAGATCCGCAGGTCCTCACCCCGGGCGGCGAAGATCTGCTCGTTGAGCAGCGCGTACCGCGGGTTGGCCGAGAGGGTCTCGGCGGTCAGGTGCTCCGGCCGCAGGGTCGGCAGGATGCCGATCATCACCATGTGCGCGCCGACCGCGCGGGCCTTCTCCTCGGCGGCGTTGAGGCTGGCCCGGACATGCTCCTCGAACTGTGCCGTGCCGGTGCCGGTCAACCGGCGCGGCGCGACGTTGATCTCCACGTTGAACTGGCCCAGCTCGGTCTGGAAGCTGGGATCGGCGATCGCCTCCAGCACGTCGGCGTTGCGCATGGCCGGCTGGGACTCCCCGTCGACCAGGTTGAGCTCGATCTCCAGCCCGGTCATCGGCCGCTCCACGTCGAAGCGGGACTCGCGCAGCATCTCGGCGAACACGTCCAGGCAACGCCGCACCTTGTCGCGGTAGCGGGCCCGGTCCTCCCGGCTGAAGGTGCGCACGCCGACGTCCTCGCCCATGGTCACCACCCTGTCACCGTTGGTCCCCCTAACCTCGCACGCCACCGCGGCGCGCGGAAAGGCCCGGGGGATCCCTTACTACCCAGCTGTCCGGCCGGTGATCCCTGTCGCGTCGCACAGTGTCGGGGCCGGTCCGACCGGCCCGGGTGGCTAGCATGGCCGGATGCGCGAGATCACCACCCGGCTGTTCGTGGCGGCGGCCATCGCCGAGGCCTGCTCGTGGGCCGCCCTGCTGGCCGGGATGGCCGTCAAGTACGGGCCGCCGCGCGACGAGACCGGCGTGCACGTGTTCGGCCCGATCCACGGGGCGCTCTTCGTGGCGTACGGGCTGCTCGTGCTGGTCGTGGCCCGGCAGCGGCGCTGGTCGCTGTGGCACACCGCCGTCGCGCTGGCCTGCGCGGTGCCGCCGTTCGCCACCGTGCTCTTCGAGCGCTGGGCCCGCCGCCGCGGCCTCCTCGGCACCCCGGCCGCCGCCGAGCGCCCGCTCACCCCGGTCGGCTGACCGCCCGCGGGTCATCCCGCCAGGAAGTCGCCGAGCAGGGCGGCCAGTTCCGCCGGGGCCTCCTCGGCCATGTGGTGGCCGGACGGGATCGACGCCGCGCGCACGTCGTCGGCCCAGTTCCGCCAGATCGCCGCCGGGTCGCCGTACAGGTCGACCATGTCGTCCCGCTCGGACCAGGCGAAGAGGACCGGGCAGCCGATCCGCCGGCCGGCGGCCCGGTCGGCGTCGTCCGCCGCCCGGTCCGGGCCGAGTCCCGCCCGGTAGTCCTCGCACATCGCGTGCACGGTGGCCGGGTCGTGGATGGCGCGGCGGTAGTCGGCGTACGCCTCCGCGCCCATCACCTCCGGTGAGCCGCCGTACCAGGCGTCGGGGTCGGCGTTGATCACACGCTCGGCCGGCTTCGTGAGCTGGCCCAGGAAGAACCAGTGCCACCAGCGGGCCGCGAACCGGGCGTCGCAGCGGGCGAGGGCCTCGCCGATCGGCACGCCGTCCAGCACGCCGAGCCGGGTCACCCGGTCCGGGTGGTCCAGGGCGGTCCGCATGGCCACGTAGCAGCCGCGGTCGTGGCCGACGACCGCCGCCCGGGGGTGGCCCAGCGCGTCGAGCAGCGCCACCACGTCGCCGGCCATCGCCCGCTTCGAGTAGGCCGTGTGCGCCGGATCGCTCGGCGGTTTCGACGAGCCGCCGTACCCGCGCAGGTCCGGGCAGATCACGGTGTGCCGGGCGGCGAGCAGCGGCGCGACCCGGTGCCAGGTGGCGTGGGTACGCGGATGCCCGTGCAGCAGCACCACGGGCGGCCCGGAGCCGCCGTGCCGGACCCGCAGGCGCACCGGGCCGACGTCGATCTGCTCCAGCGTGAATCCGGGGAACATGGCCGAGCCGGTGCCCCGGCGGGCGGCGGCGGAAACCTCAGCCGAGCGCCGAGCACGCGGCGACGCCCGCCAGCAGCAGCACGCCGAGCGCCGCCTGGAGCAGCAGCGCCGGACCCAGGTGCGACCAGACCGTCGCGGTGCGCGGGGTCAGCAGCTGGCCGGTGGTCAGGTTGACGATCCGCTCGATCCGCGGCGGGAGGTCGGCGTCGTGCTGCGGGCGCAGGGTCAACTGCACGAGGTCGCCGGAGTGCAGGGCGCTCTGCGGCAGGTGGCCGTGCAGCTCGACCTCGACCAGCCGGCCGGCGGCGTCGCGCACCCGGACCGGGGTGACCAGGAACTCCGGCCCCTTCTTGAGCTCCTTGAAGCTGCGCCGCGCGCCTCCGCCGCCGCTGCTGAGCAGCGCCCGCACCAGGCGGAGCAGGAGCCCCACCACCCCCGCCGCGGTCAGCACCCCGAGCAGCACCGGCTGCCCCACCCGCACCTCGCGGGCGTAGCCCTCCAGGAGACGGACCAACCGGCCGGTGACGATCCGTTCCGTCGGGTGGACGGGGCGGCGGATGTGCAGCTCCGTGTTCATGTTCACCACCGAGAGTCCTGTCGTGTTCACTCATGGTATCGACTCCCCGAGTTGAACGACGTGAATGAACGGCGGTCACGGGCCCGGCCCGGAAGGTGACATCCCGGGTCGCGCGGGTATGCGTGCGGCCGAGCTGGAAAGGGGTCGAGCATGCAGCTGTCCTTCCTGCGCCCGCTCTACGACCGTCCCGGGCCCTGGTGCTCGGTGTACCTGGACGCCTCGCGGGACACCCACGACGCACGCCCGCAGGTCGACCTGCGCTGGCGCGCGCTCAAGGGGGACCTGATCGGGCAGGGCGCCGACCCGGTGACGATCGAGGCCGTCGAGGAGGTGGTCCGCCGGCACCAACCGATGCCCGGCGACTACGGCATCGCGGTCTTCGCCGCCCACGGGCGGGTGGTGCTCACCGAATACCTCTCCGCGCCGCCACTGCGCGACCTGGCCACCTGGTCCGCGCTGCCGCACACCATGCCATTGGTCGCCCAGCGCGGCGAGCAGATCGCGTGGGTGCGGGTGCTGGCGGACCGTACCGGCGCCGACGCGGTCGCGGTCAGCGCCGGCGGGGTGCCGCGCCGGGCCACGGTGAAGGGGCGGGAGAGCAGGCAGCTGCGCCGGGTGCAGCCGGGCGGCTGGTCGCAGTCCCGCTACCAGCGGGCCGCCATGGAGGCGTGGCACCACAACGCCGGTGACGTCGCCGCGGCCACCGCCGAGCTGGCCGACCGGGTCGGTGCGGACGTCGTGGTGGTGGCCGGGGACATCCGGGCCACCGGGATGATCGCGGCCCAGCTGCCGGAGCGCTGGCAGGACGTTCTCGTGCGCACGGACGCCGGCGCCCGCGACCCCATCGGCGCCGACGACACCCTCATGGACGACATCACCGTGCAGACCGTCGCCGAGGTCGCCGACCAGCGGATCGCCACCGCGCTCGACCGCTTCGGCGTGCAGGAGGACGTCGGCGGCGGCCTCGACGCGGTGGTCTCCGCCCTGCAACGCGACCAGGTCGACACCATGCTGATCGTCGACGACGCGTCCGCCGACGGCGAGCTGTGGATCGGTCCGGAACCCACCGAGATCGCCACCGACCCGGCACAGCTGCGGGACATGTCGGTGGCCGACCCGCAGAAGGTACGCGCCGACGCGGCGCTGCTGCGCGCCCTCATCGGCACCGACGCCGAACTCACCGTGCTCGCACCCGAGGAGGCGCCGGAACTCACCGACGGGGTCGGCGCGGTGCTGCGCTACGTCGACGCCAGCACGCCCGGGCGGGGCAATGGCTGACCGCACGGTGGCGGACCTCGTCGTCGAACGGCTGCGCGCCTGGCGGGTGCCCCGGGCGTTCGGCTACCCGGGGGCGGCCATCGCCCCCCTGGTCGCCGCGCTCGACGCCGCGGGCGGGGATCCGGAGTTCATCCCCGCCCGGCACGAGGAGACCGCCGCGTTCATGGCCACCGGCCACGCCAAGTTCACCGGCGAGATCGGGGTGTGCCTGGCCACCCAGGGCCCGGCCGCGGTGCACCTGCTCAACGGCCTGTACGACGCCAAGCTGGACAGCAAGCCGGTGGTGGCGATCGTCGGCGAGGACGTGACCGGGCCGCTGGGCGGGGCGCACGAGGAGATCGGGCTGAGCCGGCTCTTCGGCGACGTCTGCAACCAGTTCGTCCGCTACGGCCGCAGCCCCGACCAGGTGCCGGTGCTGCTGGACCAGGCGTTCCGCACGGCGGCGGCGACCCGCAGCCCGACCTGCGTGGTGCTGCCGCACGCGTTGCAGCTCGCCGCGGTTCCCGACCTGCTGCCGCAGACCGCCGGCGTGATGTCGGCGACCCCGGGGGAGCCGCTGGCCCGCGTGCTGCCGCACGACGCCGATCTGGACGCCGCCGCCGCGCTGCTCGGCACCGGCCAGCGGCTGGCGATCCTGGTCGGCCAGGGGGCGCACGGCGCGGCCGACGAGGTGGTCGCCCTGGCCGACCGGCTCGGTGCGGGCGTGGCCACCTCGCTGCTGGGCAAGCCGGTGCTGGACGAGCGGCTGCCCTTCCACACCGGGGTGCTCGGCGAGGTGGGCACCACCGCCGCCGCGCAGCTCATGGGCGGTTGCGACACACTGCTCATGGTCGGCACCAACGACCCGTGGACCGACTGGTTCCCGATGCCGGGCCAGGTCCGCACCGTCCAGATCGACATCGACGGCCGGCGCATCGGCACCCGCTACCCGGTGGACGTGCCGCTGGTCGGCGACGCCGCCGAGACCCTGCGCGCGCTGCTGGCCCGCGTGCCGGACCGGCCCAACCCACAGTGGCGGGGCGTGGTGGAGAGCTCGGTCGACAGGTGGCGTGACGCCGCGGCCGAGCGGGCCGCCGCCCCGGCCGAGCCGGTGAACCCGCAGCTCGTGCTGCACGAGCTCTCCGCCCGGCTACCGCGCGACGGCTCCGTCGCGGTGGACGTCGGTTCGGTCATCTACTGGTACGCCCGGCACCTGCAACTGCCACCGGGCGTGCGGGCGCAGCTCTGCGGCACGCTCGGCTCGATGGGCTGCGCGCTGCCGTACGCCGTCGCCGCCAAGCTGGCCCGGCCCGACGAGCCGGTGATCGCGCTGCTCGGGGACGGCGCCATGCAGCTCAACGGGCTCGCCGAGCTGATCACCGTGGCGCACCACTGGCGGGAGTGGCGGGATCCCCGGCTCGTGGTGCTGGTGTTGAACAACCGCGACCAGTCCGGAATGGGCGGCGGGCGCCCGCCCGGCGCGTTCGCCGACCGCCGCCCCGACGTGCCGTACGCCGGCTGGGCCCGGCTGCTCGGCCTGCACGGGGTGCGGGTGGACCGCCCCGACCTGGTCGGGCCCGCCTGGGACGAGGTGCTCGCCGCGGACCGGCCCAGCGTGCTGGAGGCCGTGGTCGACCCGGCGGTGGCGCTGGACCCGCCCGAGCCGGCCCTGGCCGACCTGCGCGGCCTGTTCGCCGACGGGGACGCCGCCCGGCGGGTGCGGGAGCGGGTGCTGGAGACCGGGACGGCCGTGGAGGCGGAGGACCTGGTCTAGCGGGAACCGGGTCACCTTCCGGCCGGCGCCGCCCCACCGGGGCGGCGCCGGCCGCTGCCGTGCCGCCGCCCGGCCCCGCTGCTTTCGCCCCCGTTCCGCCCCGGACGGCGGGGCACGGCGGAAGGGCTCCGGTGCGTGCCGCGCGCGGTGCCGCCGCCCGCCCGCTGATTGGTCCGACCCGTGGGGGGATGCCCCGTTTAGACCCCAGAGGGACGGGAAGCCGGGCCGCGTGGTGAGCGAACGAGGCAAGGTGGGGCCGGGTCGGAAGGTGCCGGTGGGGCCGGCGGCGTCCGGCGCCGGTCTGGCCGGCGAGCGGGTGGTGGCGGCGGGCAGCGCCGCCCGGCTCCTGGTCGCCGTGACGGCCCGGGCGCTGCGCGGCGACGACTGCGGGGACCTCGGCCACGTAGGGGCGCTGTCGCGCTTCAGCGGGGCCCCGGAGCCGGTGCGCCGGGCCGCCGCGGCGCGGGCCGCCGGCCGGACCGCGCTCACCCCCGCCCAGGTCGCCGACCTGGACGCCGAGCGGGTGGCCGCGTGGTTCGTCGGCCAGTACCCGACCCGCCGCTGGCCCGGCGCGGTGCTCGGATCGCCGCACGGCGCCGCCGCGCACCTCGCGGTGGCGCTCGGGGTGCCGTGGCTGCCGGCCGGGTTCGAGGTGGCCGCGCACTGGGCCCGGGGCGCGGTGGACCGCCCGGACGCCGCCCTCGACCACGGGGCCGCGCTGGCCGGCCGGCTGCTCGCCGGCAACGCCCTGGTGCACGTCCGGCAGGTGCACTGCCCCGCCAGCCGGGGCGCGTCGGCGGCCGCCACGGTGAGCCTCGCGGTGCGCTGGCGGGCGCTGCCCGCGGCGTACGCCCGGTTCCTGGCCGAGGGGCTGGAGCCCGGGGCGCCGGTGCTGCTGCTGCACGACGCGCGCACCTGGCCGGTGCGGGACGAGGGGAGCGGCCACAGCTTCCAGGTCGGCTGCCCGGCCAGCGGCCTCGACCCGGTCGACTTCCACCCGGACGCGCACGCGCTGCGCCAGGTGCTCCGCTCGGCGGGCGGCGACGGGGCGCGCTGGACCCCGCCGGACGTCACCTCCCCGGCCGCGTTCGCCGAGAACGGCGTGGAGTCCGGTTTCGAGCACGACGCCCGGGAGTGGGGCGGCCGGCGGGGGCACCCGCTGCACCGGGTCGTCGTCCCGCAGCCGGACGCGTTGAGCGCGGCCACCGCCGACCTGTACCGGCGCTGGCTGCGCCGGGCCGGCAAGACCGGCGACCGCCTCGTGGTCGAGTGCGGCCGGCTGCTCGACCCGTGGCAGGTGCTCCGGGCGGGCCTGGTGCCCTACTGGTGCGAGAACGCGACCCGCCGCCGGGTGCAGGGGGCCGAGTGGTGGCTCGCCGGCAGCGAGCCGTTCAGCTCGGTGGACGTGCTGCCGGAGCCGCCCGGGGTCCGGTCGCCCGCCCTCGCGGGCCTGCCCCAGTGGCTCGCGGTGGCCGGGTTCGGCCGCCGCCGGCGCGCCCTGGACCGGGGCTCCGCGCGGGGCTACCCGGTCGGCGCGGTGCCCACCCGCCGTGCCACGGAGGTGTTGCGCAACCAGCCGTACGACCTGCCCGTGCCGCCGCCGCTGCGGATGGCCGAGGCCCTCACCGCGCTGCGCGACGCGGGCGCCCACCAGGGGTTGCTGGTCTCCTGAGCGCGGCCGCCGGGGGGCCGCCGAGCAACCTGGCGAAACATCCTCGCGATCCTGCGGACCGTGATTGAGTACCTACGGAGCGGGAACACCGCTCGCCGCGGAACGGCCCACGACGCCGTGCGGCGGGCGGCCGCCGCTTCCGGCGTGCCGTCACGTAACCCAACTTCCGGCCCGGTGCGTGGCCCGACCACGCGCACGACCGGTTCCGATCCGGGCGGGGGACCTTCCTGAGGGAGGCGCGGATGTTCGGACAGACCACCACACCCACACCACCACCGACCGAGCGGGGCCTGGAGGACCTCGATGCCGCGGCGCTGGCGTACGCGGCACGGATCGCCGCCCTGCCACCGGAGCGGCGGCAGGAGGCACGCGACGACCTGGTGCGCTTCGCGCTGCCCTTCGCCGGGCGGCTGGCGCGCCGCTACCGGGGTCGTGGGGAACCGCTGGAGGACCTGGAGCAGGTGGCCCGCCTCGGCCTGGTGAACGCCGTCGACCGGTACGACCCGGAGCGCGGCTCGTTCACGGCGTACGCGGCGATCACCATCGTCGGTGAGATCAAACGGCACTTCCGGGACCGCACCTGGGGTGTGCACGTGCCGCGCCGGCTGCGCGACCTGATCCTCGAGGTCGGGCAGGCGACGGCGGCGCTGACCAGCGAGCTGTCCCGGGCGCCCACGGTCGCCGAGCTGGCCGAGCGGCTGGAGACGCCGGAGGAGGAGATCCTCGCCGCGCTGGAGTCGGCCGCCGGCTACAGCCCGGCCTCGCTCAACGCGCCGGTCGGCGGGGAGAGTTCCGCCGAGTTCGGCGACCTGGTCGGCGAGTCGGACAACGCGCTGGAGTCGGTCGACGACCGGGTCACGGTCAGCGGGCTGCTGCACCGGTTGCCGTGGCGCGAGCGGCGGATCCTCGCCATGCGGTTCTACGGCAACCAGACCCAGGCGGAGATCGCGGCCCGGTTCGGCATCTCGCAGATGCACGTGTCGCGGCTGCTCTCCCGGGCGCTGACCTGGCTGCGCCAGGCGATGCTCGCCGACGCCCCGCCACCGTGGCAGAACGGCGCGGCCGAGTCCGAGCCGACCCGCGCGAGGATCTCGGTGAAGCAGAACGGCGACCGGGTGGTCGTCGAGGTCGGGGGAGAGGTCGACCGGGACGGCGCGGACCGGCTCCGGAAGGCCATGCTGGAGGCGGTCACCGGGCAACCCCGCGAGGTGGTGGTCGACCTGGTGGGCGCGGGCGGCTTCGACGCGGGCGGGATCGCCGCGCTGATGGCCGGCCGGGACGCCGCCGCCCGCACCGGGGTGCCGCTACGGCTGACCCGGGTGCAGCCCGCGGTCCGCCGCTCGCTCGCCGCGGCCGGCCTGCCCGCCGCCGACTGACCGATCCGGACCGCGCCGGCTCCCGTCCCGGGGGCCGGCGCGGCGCCGTGTCCGAGGGACGTCGCCCGCCACGCGTACCCGCGGTCCGAGGGAGGTCGCCCACGCGTACCCGACCCGGAAGGGCCGGCGCCCGACGAGCGCCGGCCCCTTCCGGGTCCGGTCAGTTCTCCGTGGTGTCCCCGTTCCCCCGCGGGTGTTCCCAGCGGGGGTTCGACGGTGTGCTGCGCTGCGGACCCAACTGGGTCTCCTCCGGTTCGTCGGAACCGTCGAAGCTGGGCCGCCGCACGTTCTCCGGCTCCGGCACCTCCACCGGGCGGGCGCCGGACTGCGGCGCGGGCTGGTACTCGACGGCCTCGCGGGCGCCGTGCGCGCCCTCGGCGGCCGGCGACTCCGGAAGGTGGCGCACGTGGTGCAGCTCCTCGCCGAAGTGCTGCGGCGGCTTGGTGGTGCGCTGCGGCAGGTCGCGGCCGAGGTCGGCGACGAGCGGGCCGTACTTCAGGTCGAAGGCCGGCCGCTCGGAGCGGATCCGCGGCATCCGGTCGAAGTTGCGCAGCGGGGGCGGGCAGGTGGTGGCCCACTCGAGGGAGTTGCCGAAGCCCCAGGGGTCGTCCACGGTCACCATGGCGCCGTAGCGCCAGGACTTCCAGATGTTCCAGATCACGAAGAGGGTGGACGCGCCGAGCAGGAAGGAGCCGAGGGTGCTGATCACGTTGAGCGTGGTGAAGCCGTCGCTGGGCAGGTAGTCGGCGTACCGGCGGGGCATGCCCTCGGCGCCGAGCCAGTGCTGGACGAGGAAGGTGGCGTGGAAGCCGATGAACATGGTCCAGAAGTGGATCTTGCCCAGGCGCTCGTCGAGCAGCCGCCCGGTCATCTTCGGGAACCAGAAGTAGAGGCCGCCGAACGCGGCGAAGACGATGGTGCCGAAGAGCACGTAGTGGAAGTGGGCCACCACGAAGTAGGTGTCGGTGACCTGGAAGTCGGCCGGCGGGCTGGCCAGCAGCACCCCGGTGAGCCCGCCGAGCAGGAATGTGACCAGGAACCCGATGGCGAACAGCATCGGCGTCTCGAAGGTGATCTGGCCCTTCCACATGGTGCCGATCCAGTTGAAGAACTTCACGCCCGTCGGCACCGCGATGAGATAGCTGAGGATGCTGAAGAACGGCAGCAGCACCTGGCCGGTGGCGAACATGTGGTGCGCCCAGACGGTCATCGACAGCACGGTGATCGCGATGGTGGCGAGCACCAGACCGGTGTAGCCGAAGATCGGCTTCCGGGAGAAGACCGGGATGATCTCGGTGATGATGCCGAAGAACGGCAGCGCGACGATGTAGACCTCGGGATGGCCGAAGAACCAGAACAGGTGCTGCCAGAGCATCGGCCCGCCGGTGGTCGGGTCGAACACGTGCGCGTGCAGGATCCGGTCCGCGGCGAGCGCGAACAGCGCGGCGGCCAGCAGCGGGAAGACGAGGATCACCAGGACGCTGGTGAGCAGCAGGTTCCAGGTGAAGATCGGCATCCGGAACAGCGTCATGCCGGGCGCGCGCAGGGTGAGGATCGTGGTGATCAGGTTGACCGCGCCGAGGATGGTGCCCAGACCGGACAGCGCCAGGCCGACCACCCACATGTTCCCGCCGACGCCCGGGCTGTGCTGCGCGGTGCTCAGCGGGGTGTAGGCGGTCCAGCCGAAGTCCGCGGCGCCCTGCGGCGTGATGAACCCGCCCAGGACGATCAGGCCCCCGAAGAAGTAGAGCCAGTAGGCGAAGGCGTTGAGCCGGGGGAACGCCACGTCCGGCGCGCCGATCTGCAACGGCACGATGTAGTTGCCGAACCCGAACACCATGGGCGTCGCGAACAGCAGCAGCATGATCGTGCCGTGCATGGTGAACAGCTGGTTGTACTGCTCGGGGGAGAGGAACTGCATCCCGGGCTGGCCCAGCTCCGCCCGGATGAGCATCGCCATGATCCCGCCGATGATGAACCACGCGAAGGCCGTGATCAGGTAGAGCAGGCCGATGAGCTTCGCGTCGGTGGTCCGCGCCAGCCGCCACAGCGAGTTGCCCTTGATCGGCTCCCGTACCGGGCCGGGGTAGCCGCCGAACCGGGCCGGCGCGAGGATCGCAGGTCCCCGGTCTCGTGGCTCCCTGACTACCTGCTTCGGCATGGCTTCTCACCCCGTGTGACGACAGACAGGACGGGCACGCGTACCCGACCCCTCTGCCCATCAAAGCAGGCGAGAGCGGAGAATTCGGTCAGTTCGCCGGTAGCATGGCCCAGACCACCTTGCCCGCACCCGCCGGGGTGCTGCCCCAGCGCTGGGTCAGCTCGCGGACCAGCATGAGCCCCCGGCCACCCTCGGACCGCAGGTCCTGGACCGTCCCCGCCCGCGGGTCGGCCGGGCTGCCGTCCATGACCGCCACCCGCAGGTACGGCCGGCGCAGGGTCAGCGTCACCTGCATGGGGGTGCCGGCGTGCCGGACGACGTTGCCGACCAGCTCGCTGAGGACCAGCGAGGCCGGGCCGGCCAGTTCGGGGATGTTCCACCTGCCGCACGCGTCGGTGACCAGCTCGCGGGCCCGCCGGCAGGCGCCGGCCACCGGCTCCAGCCGGGCGCGCAGCCGCGGGGCCGCCACCGTCCCGGCCAGCGCCGCCGCCTCCGCGCAGTCGCGGCGGACCGGCACCACCCGGCAGGCGGTCGTCTCGGCGAGCCAGGCGGCCGTCTCCCGCGGCGGGGCGGACAGCACCATCGGCACGGCCGGCCAGTCCGCGGCCCGGCGGGCCGCGGCGGCGAAGACGGACAGCGCGAGCGGGTCCGTGACGTCGAGCTTCTCCAGGTCGACCACGAGAGCATCCGGCTGCGCGGCGAGGCACCGGTCCAGGACCGAGTGCACCGAGCGCATCGTGCCCAGGTCGAGCGCGCCCGCCAGCCGCACGACGGTGACCGGCGTCTCGTCACGGACCTCGCACCTGATCCGGGTCGACATCGAGGTCCTCGTTTCCATCTCGTCGGAGGACCTGGAAGGTACCCCCGCCCGGGCCGGGCGAAACCGGACAGCCGGCCCGGGCGGGCCTGGTCAGCGGCGGTTCGCGCCCCGGGTGGTGAGC
Source organism: Micromonospora sp. NPDC048907 (assembly GCF_055586885.1). Lineage (NCBI taxonomy): Bacteria > Bacillati > Actinomycetota > Actinomycetes > Micromonosporales > Micromonosporaceae > Micromonospora > Micromonospora sp. NPDC048907. The sequence continues at coordinate 646,816 of NZ_JBVJHI010000005.1, read as the reverse complement.
AGCCCGAGGGCGATCATGCCGACCCCGAGCAGGAAGTGCAGCCAGTTGTCCGCGCCGTTGAGCGGGATGAAGTTCGCCCCGCTGTCGTGGTCGACCACCAGACCGTAGAGCCAGAGCACGAGGTAGATCGCGCCGCCGCCGATCAGGAACGCCCGCGCCCCGGAGACCGTCCGGGCCAGCAGCAGGCCGGCGACCCCGAACAGCAGGTGCACGATGTTGTGCAGCACCGAGATCTGGAACAGCCCGAGCAGCTTCGCGTCGGAGTCGTGCCCGGCGAACTTGAGGTCGCCGATGTGGGTCGTGATGCCGGGGATGAAACCCAGCACGCCGATCACCAGGAAGAGCACGCCGACGGTCGCCGCGGCCCGGCGTACCGGGGCCCGGCCGTCGGCCGGGTTCCGCCGCCCACGGGAGTGGGCCATCGAGTTCGTCATGCCGGCCTCCTCGCCAGACAAGGGACCGGGCGGCTTTCCCGGGCCCACGGGGGGCAAACGCCCCCGGGGGACCGGACCCGTCCGCTCAGGCGAGCTGCAACGACCGGGCGGCGAGCCGGCGCACCTCCTGGTACAGCTCCACGTACCGCTGGGCCATCAGCTCCGGGGTGAACCGGGTGGCCGCCTCGCGCCGGCACTCGTCCCCGTCGAGCAGGCCGGCGGCCAGCACCAGGTCGCCCAGCTCCTCCTCGTCGGCGGTGAGCAGGCCGGTGCGGCCGTGCTCGATCAGCTCCGGCAGGCAGCCGCGAGCGGTGGCCACCACCGGCGTGCCGAGCGCGAGCGACTCGACCACCGCGGTGCCGCCGGGCTCCTCCCAGCGCAGCGGGAACAGCGAGGCGCGCGCCCCCGCCACCAGGTCGTCGCGCTCCGGCCCGGCGACCGTGCCCACCCACCGCACCAGGTCGCCGTCGACGTGCGGGGCCACGTGGTCGTAGAAGAACCGGACGTCCGGGTTCTGCCGGGCCTCGTCGCCCGCCGCGGCCAGGTCCTCGGGCCGGTGGTACGGCCCCACGGGCCCCGCCAGCACCAGCGGGAAGCCGACCTTCCGGGCCAGCCGGGCGCCCAGGTCCTGCCCCTTGCCCGGGTTGATCCGGCCCAGGATGACCACGTGCTCACCCTTCGCCACCCGCGGCCGGCGGTCCGCGCCCACCGCCAGCGGCGTGGACAGGTGCACGTGGCCGACCGAGTGCTCCTGGAGGGCCCGCGGCGCGCGGGCGAGCTGGCTGGCCGAGACGCCGCTGACGCGCACCCGGCCGCCGCCGTCGAGGTTGCCGTACAGCTCCGGGTGCTTGGCCAGGTCCCAGTGCAGGGTGTGCAGCGCCGGCGGGGCGTCCGGGCCCATCGCCGCCATGGTGGCCAGCCCGACCGCCTCCACGTGGTCGTGCACCAGGTCGATGTCGTCGCGGGCGTGCAGCGCGCGGACCACCCCGTGCAGGTGCGCCTGGGCCACCCCGCAGACCTGGTTGTACGGACGTTGCAGGGCGTGGAACTGCCCGTCCGGGAAGACCGAGATCCGCTCGTCGACCGGCAGCGTGCTGCTCGCCACCGAGGCGAGCACCACCCGCACGCCGAGCCGGCGCAGCTCCGGCACCAGCGTGGCGACGACGTTCTCGATCCCGCCGTAGCCGGGTGGCGGCACGGACAGCCAGGGACCCGCGTTCATCAGGACAGTGAGAGTCATCGTGCGGCGTCCCTTCCTCGGGCGGCGCTCACGGGATCACGCCGCGACCCGCCGCCGCGGCACTCGGTGTCGCAGCTGCGCCAGCGGCGGCCGCTCCTCGATCGAGACGTCGCTGACCACGATCTCGCGGTCCAGGTGGGGCAGTGCCTCCGAGCCGCCCCGCCGGAACTGGGTCAGCAGGGCGGTCGGCTCCAGGCCGGGCACCGCCCAGCCGCGCCGCTGCAACCGGGACCAGGCGGTCAGCAGGATCTGCGCCGACATCCGGCCCAGCGCGGCGGTGTCCTGGTGGCGGTGCTTGCGCTCGCCCAGGTCCACCTGGGCCAGCGCGTCCAGCCCGACCAGCTCCAGCAGGTCGATGAGCATGGCCGTCTCGACGCCGTAGCCGGAGACGAACGGCACCTGCGCGAGCACCTCGCGGCGGCCCGCGTACTCGCCGGCGAGCGGCTGCACGAAACCGGCCAGCTCCGGCCAGAACAGGTTCAGCAGCGGCCGGGCCATCAGCTCGGTCACCCGGCCCCCGCCGTCGGCCTCCACCCCGGTGGTCCGGACCAGGGGCCGGTGGTAGAAGCCCTTGACGAAGTCGACCGACGGGTCGGTGAGCAGCGGCCCGACCAGCCCGGTGACGAAGTGCGGCCGGAACTCCCGCAGGTCGGCGTCGACGAACGCGACCACGTCGCCCTCCGCCGCCGCCAGCCCGGCCCAGAGCGCGTCCCCCTTGCCGGTGAGCCGGGGCAGCCCGCGGGTCATGGCGTCCTGGCTGACCACCTCGGCGCCGGCCGCCCGGGCCACCTGCGCGGTCCGGTCGGTGGACCGCGAGTCCACCACGATCAGCTCGTCCACCAGCGGCACCCGGTCCATCAGGTGCTGGCGGATCGTCGAGACGATCGCCCCGACGGTCGCCTCCTCGTTGCGCGCGGGCAGCACCACGCTGACCCGGCTCGCGCCCTTGGCGCGCAGCAGGCGCCGCGCCGGCCAGTCGTCGGCGGACGTGGTGCGGTATGTGGCCCAGGCCTCCACCACGGGTGAGACGGTCGACGCTGTATCCGGCACAGGCACGCTCCCAGGTCGTGGCGGATCCACGGGCTTCTGGTTTGCCCAATCCGCCGCCCGTGCTAACCGGATCATGCCGAACACCTGATCACCAGGGTGGTTCCGGGCGGTTCCCGGCCGGTGAACGTCTGATTGCGCCTCCGGTACACGTTTGGCCGAGCGGCCCCGCGGGGAGAGGTCTCGACGGTCCGTTTTCCGCGGTGGAAGGGTCGGGAGCATGCGGGTGTGCCGGGTGGGACTCGTCGGAGCCGGCGGGGTGGCGCAGCGCCACGCCCGGGTGCTGACCGGCTTCGAGGACGTGGAACTGCTCGGGGTGACCGATGTCGCCCCGGACGCGGCGGCGGCGCTCGCCGGCGCACACGGGGCGCGGACCTTCCGCGACGTGGACGAGCTGCTCGCCGCCGGCCCGGACGCGGTCTACGTCTGCGTGCCGCCGTTCGCGCACGGCCCGGTCGAGGAGGCGGTGATCGCGGCGGGCGTGCCGATGTTCGTGGAGAAGCCGGTGGCGGTGGACCTGGAGACCGCGGAGCGGGTCGCCGCGCTGGTCGAGCGGCGCGGCCTGCTCACCGCGGTCGGCCACCACTGGCGCTACCTGCACGTGGTGGAGGAGGCCCGGCAACTGCTCGCCGGCCGGCCGGTGCGGATGGTCAACGGGGCCTGGTTGGACAAGGTGCCGCCGGTGGCCTGGTGGGCCCGCCGGGACCGCTCCGGCGGCCCGGTCGTCGAACAGGCGGCGCACGTGCTGGACCTGGTCCGGCTGCTGGTCGGCGAGGCGACCGAGGTGACCGCGTACGGCGACGGCAGCCCACCGCCGGTCGAGGGCGCGGACATCGACTCCGTCACGGCGGCCACCCTGCGCTTCGCCTCCGGCGCGGTGGGCACCCTCGCGGCGGCCTGCGTGCTCGGCTGGAAGCACCGGGCCGGCCTGGAGGTCCTCGCCGACGGGCTGGCCCTGTCCCTGGCCGAGGACGGCCTGACCGTCTGCGACGCCGACGGCGAGCGGCGCCTTCCCGCCGACCCGGACGGCGCCCGGGTGGCCGTCGACCGGGCCTTCGTCGACGCGGTCCGGGGGATCGGCGACGACGTCCGGGTCCCGTACGCCGAGGCGCTGCGCACCCAGCGACTCGCCCTGGCGGTGGCCGAGTCGGCGCGTACCGGGCGGGCGGTGGCGCTGCCCACCGGGCCGGCCGCGCGGCTCACCGCCGCGGTCGCCGACGCGGCGCCGGCCGGGCCGACGGGGGTGACGGTCGATGCGTGACCGGGTGGTGGTGGTCAGCGGACCGGGCCGGGTCGAGCTGGTCGATCAGGAGGCGGCCGAGCTGCGCGAGGGCACCTTCCGGGTGGAGACCCTCTACAGCGGGGTCTCCGCCGGCACCGAGTTGAGCTATGTCAAGGGCACCAACCCCTACCTGCACGTCACCTGGAACGCCGGCCTCGGGCTGTTCCAGCCCGGCGCGGCCAGCACGCCGTACCCGGTCACCCGGCTCGGCTACATGCAGGTCGGGCGGGTGGTGGAGAGCCGCACCCCGGCCGTCGCCGTGGGCACGGTCGGCGCCATGACGTACGGCCACCGCAGCGGACATGTCGCCGACCCGGTCGCCGAACGGTTCGTGCCGCTGCCCGACGACCTCGACCCGCTGCTCGGCGTCTACGTCGCGCACATGGGCCCGATCTGCGCCAACGGCCTGCTGCACGCCGCCGCCGACCTGTGCGGCACCGACGTCCGCTCGCTCGGGGACGGGGTGCGCGGGCGGCGGGTGGCGGTGGTCGGCAGCGGGGTGGTCGGGCTGCTCACCGCGCTGTTCGCCCGGCGGCACGGTGCCGCCTCCGTGGTGGTTCTCGACCCCACCCCGGCCCGGCGGGAGGTGGCCGAGGCGCTGGGCCTGGAGACCCTCGACCCGGCGGCGGACGACCCGGCCGTGGTGCTCAAGACCCGCTGGAACCACGCCGCCGGCGACCGGGGCGCGGACCTGGTCTTCCAGTGCCGGGGCCAGGACTGGGCGCTCCAGCTCGCGCTGCGCCTGCTGCGCCCCCAGGGCACCGTGATCGACCTGGCGTTCTACCAGGCCGGCGCGGACGCGGTCCGGCTCGGCGAGGAGTTCCACCACAACGGGCTGGCGCTGCGCTGCGCCCAGATCGGCCGGGTGCCGCGCGGGCTGGCGCCGACCTGGGACCGGGAGCGGCTCTCCGCGGAGACCATCGAGCTGCTCCGCCAGTACGGCGACCTGGTCCGCAAGCACCTCGTCTCCGCGGTGGTGCCGCTGGAGGAGGCGCCGGCGCTGCTCACCGACCTGGCCGAGCGGCGCCGCTCCGAGCTGCAGGTGGTGCTCACCGGCTGAGCCTGGGCCGGCCCGGTTACCGTGCTGCCATGACCACCGACGCCGGCCGACCGCCGGGGCTCGCCGCCCTGCTGCCCTACCTGCGCGCCCACCGCGGCACCCTCGTGGCGGTCGGCGTGCTGTCGCTCACCGGCGCCGGGGCGGCGCTGGCCCAGCCCCTGCTCACCCGGGGCGTGCTCGACCGGATCACCGCCGGCCGCCCGGCCACCGGGCTGGTCGCCGTCCTGGTGGCCCTCGTGGTGGTCGGCGCGCTGCTCGGCGGGCTCCGCGACTTCCTGCTCCAGCGCACCGCCGAGGGGCTCGTGCTGGGCACCCGGCGGCGGCTCGCCGGGCACGTGCTGCGGCTGCCGATCGCCGAGTACGACCGGCGCCGCACGGGCGACCTGCTCTCCCGGGTCGGCGCGGACACCACGCTGCTGCGGGCCGTGGTCACCTCCGGCCTCTTCGAGACCGTCACCGGGGCCGTCATGGTGCTCGGCGCCGGCACCGCCATGCTGCTGCTCGACCCGCTGCTGTTCGGGGTGACCCTGGCCGCCGTCGCGGTCGGCGTCGGCTTCGCCCTCACGGTCGCCCGGCGGGTCCGCGGGCTGGCCCGTCAGGCCCAGGAGCGGGTCGGTGAGATGACCTCCGCCGTCGAGCGGGCCATCTCCGCGGCCCGGACCATCCGGGCCAGCCGCGCCGAGCGGCGGGAGACGGCGACCGTGGTGTCGAGCGCGACCGAGGCGTACGCGGCCGGGCTGCGGGTGGCCCGGGCGCAGGCGGTGGTGGGCCCGGCCAGCACGGTCACCGTCCAGGGCGCCTTCCTGCTGGTGCTGGCCGTGGGCGGGGCGCGGGTGGCGTCCGGCGCGATCGGCGTGGGCGACCTGGTGGCCTTCGTGATGTTCCTGTTCTTCCTGGTGCTGCCGTTGGGGCAGGCGGTGCACGCGTACACCCAGCTGCAGACCGGGCTCGGCGCGCTGGCCCGGATCGAGGAGATCCTCGCGGTGCCGGGGGAGGGGGCGGACGACCTGGCGGCTCCGGTCACCGCCCGGCCCGGCGCGACCGGCCCGGCGGCGCTGGAGTTCGACCGGGTCGACTTCGGCTACCCGGGTGGTCCGGCGGTGCTGCACGAGGTGAGCTTCACCGTGCCGGCCGGCACCCGCACCGCCCTGGTCGGCCCGTCGGGTGCCGGCAAGTCCACCCTGCTCGCCCTGGTCGAGCGCTTCTACGAGGTGACCGGGGGCACGCTGCGCCTGGACGGGGTCGACGTGCGCGACCTGCCCCGGGACGCGCTGCGGGCCCGGCTGGGCTACGTGGAGCAGGAGGCCCCGGTGCTCGCCGGCACGCTCCGGGACAACCTGCTGATCACCGCGCCGGACGCCACCGACGACCGGCTGCACGCCGTGCTCGACGAGGTCAACCTCGGGCACCTGGCCGAGCGGACCGCCGACGGGCTGGACGTGCAGGTCGGCGAGGGCGGCGTGCTGCTCTCCGGCGGCGAGCGGCAGCGGCTGGCGATCGCCCGGGCGCTGCTGGCCGGGCCGCCGGTGCTGCTGCTCGACGAGCCGACCAGCAACCTCGACGCCCGCAACGAGGCGGCGCTGCGCCGGGCCATCGACGCCGTCGCGGTGCGCCGTACCCTGCTGATCGTGGCGCACCGCCTCTCCACCGTGGTGGACGCCGACCAGATCGTGGTGCTGGACGCCGGCCGGGTGGTCGCCGTCGGCACCCACGACGAGCTGACCTCGACCAGCCCGCTCTACCGCGAGCTGGCCACCCACCAGCTCCTCGTCGGCTGACCGCACGAAGCGCCCTGACCTGCGGAAACAGCCCGCAATTCGGACACCCCCCGGCGACCGCGCCGCACGGGTGTCACAATCGGCTCCCGTTCGCGTACCGTTGCCGCTCATGGGTGTGTCGCAACGTCTGAAGACCAGGTTCCGGCGGTTCCTCCAGCGCCCGGGAACGACGGTCGACCTGGCCCCGCTGGAGAAGCTGCTGCCGGCGATCGAGGCCCGCGAGGCCGAGCTGGAGAAGCTCACCGACGCGGAGCTGACCGAGGCGGCCGGGCAGGCCTCCGGCTACGAGGAGCTGTGCGCGATCGGCCGCGAGGCGGCCCGCCGCGGCCTCGACCAGCGGCCGTACGACGTCCAGCTGCTCGGCGCCATGGCGCTGCTGTCCGGCAAGGTCGCCGAGATGGCCACCGGTGAGGGCAAGACGCTGACCGCGGCCATCGCGGCCTACGGGCACGTCCGGATGGGCAACGGCCCGGTGCACGTGCTCACCGTCAACGACTACCTGGCCCGCCGCGACGCCGAGTGGATGGGCCCGGTCTACGCCCTGCTGGGCCTCACCGTCGGCTGGGTCAACGAGGCGTCCACCCCCGAGGAGCGGCGCGCCGCCTACGCCTGCGACGTCACCTACATCGCGGTCAGCGAGGCCGGCTTCGACTTCCTCCGCGACCAGCTCGTCACCGACCTGTCCGAGCGGGTCCAGCCGGCGCTGCGGACCGCCATCGTCGACGAGGCCGACTCGATCCTCATCGACGAGGCCCGGGTGCCGATGGTCCTGGCCGGTGCGGTCCCCGGCGAGCAGGACCCGGTGCACGCCGCCGCCGCGCTGGTGCGCGGGCTGCGCAAGGACCGGCACTACACGATCGCCGAGGACGGGCGCAGCGTCGCCTTCACCTCGGTCGGCCTGGCCACGGTCGAGGCCAAGCTGGGCGGCATCGACCTCTACGACGAGGAGCACGTCGGGCAGCTCTCCGCGGTCAACGTGGCGCTGCACGCGCACGCCCTGCTGCACCGCGACGTGGACTACATCGTGCGGGACAAGTCGGTCGAGCTGATCGACGAGATGCGTGGCCGGGTGGCCCAGCGCCGCCGCTGGCCGGACGGGCTCCAGGCGGCGGTCGAGGCCAAGGAGGGCCTGGACGCCACGGCCGAGGGCGAGGTGCTCGGCACCATCACGGTGCAGGCCTACATCGCGCTCTACCCGACCGTCTGCGGCATGACCGCGACCGCGGTCCTCGTCGGCGACCAGCTCCGCGAGTTCTTCGGCCTCGAGGTGGCGGTGATCCCGCCGAACACCCCCTGCGTCCGCGAGGACGAGACGGACCGGATCTACGCCACCCGGGCCGAAAAGGAGGAGGCGCTGATCGACGAGATCCGGCGCTGCCACGAGGCCGGCCGTCCGGTGCTGGTCGGCACCCTGGACGTGAAGGAGTCCGAGGGGCTCGCCGCCGGCCTGCACGCCGCCGGCGTGTCCTGCGTCGTGCTCAACGCCAAGAACGACGACGAGGAGGCGGGGATCATCGCCGAGGCCGGCGCGTACGGCGCGGTGACCGTCTCCACGCAGATGGCCGGCCGGGGTGTGGACATCCGGCTCGGCGGCAGCGACCAGGCCGACCGGGAGCGGGTCGCCGAGCTGGGCGGCCTCTACGTGATCGGCAGCGGCCGGCACGACAGCCGCCGCGTCGACGACCAGCTCCGGGGCCGGGCCGGCCGGCAGGGCGACCCGGGTGGCTCGGTCTTCTTCGTCAGCCTGGAGGACGACCTGGTCGTGCGGCACGCCGGCGACACCGTCCCGGCGTCGCCCCGGATGAACGCCGACGGCCTGGTCACCGACCCGCAGGTCGACTACGCCGTGGAGCACGCCCAGCGGGTCGCCGAGGGCGTCAACCACGAGATCCACCGCAACACCTGGCGGTACAGCCAGGTGATCGAGCAGCAGCGCAAGGCGCTGGCCGAGCGCCGGGAGCGGCTGCTCACCAGCGACATCGCCGCGCTCATGCTGCTGGAGCGGGTGCCCGAGAAGGCCGGCGAGATGGACGAGGACCTGCTCGCCGACGTGGCCCGCAAGATCGCCCTCTACCACCTGGACCGGCTCTGGGCCGAGCACCTGGCCGAGCTCTCCGAGGTCCGCGAGGGCGTGCACCTGCGGGCCCTGGGCCGGCTCGACCCGCTGGACGAGTTCCACCGCAGCGCGGTGCCGGCGTTCAACGCGCTGATCCCCGAGATCGAGACGCGGACCATCGCCACCTTCGAGGAGACCGAGTTCTCCGACGGGTGGGAGCCGGACGCCGCCAAGCTGGTGCGGCCGACCGCGACGTGGACGTACCTGGTGCACGACAACCCGTTCGGCTCGGAGCTCGACCGGCTGATCGCCTCGGTGGGGCGCCGGCTCATCTCCGGCTCCCGCTGACCCTCCGCGAGGGGTCCCTTCCGGTGCGTACCGCGCCGGAAGGGACCCCTTTGCGCGGTTTCGATCCTGGTTTGGGAGGGTAGTAGGCCGGGGCTTCGACTCAGGGAGAGAGCGATCATGGGACAGGCAACGGCGCCGGACGGGCACACCGCATGGACGGGCGCGGAGGTGGCGGAGGCCGTGGCCCGGTGAACGTCGACACGCGGGACCCCATGACCGACACGCTCGGGGTGCTGGAGACCGCCGCGCTGCTGCGGGAGCTGACCGCCGGGCTCATCGCGGTCACCGACTTCGACGAGGCGCTCGACCGGCTGGTGCGGATCGCCCGGGACGCCGTACCCGGGGTGGACTGCTGTGGGTTCACCGCGCTGCGCGCCGGTGAGCCCGCCGGGGTGGCCGCCTCCGACCCGGAGCGGGCCGAGCTGGACGACCTGCGGCACGGCCCGGACACGCCGGCCCTGACCGCCATCCGGCGGCGCGAGATGATCACCGCGGCCGACCTGGCCGGCGAGTCGCGCTGGCCGGCGTGGGCGGAGCGGGCCCGCGGGCTGGGCGTGCACGGGGTCATCGCCGCGCCGGTGGACGTCGACGAGCAGGTGATCGGCGCGATCAACCTCTACGCCGAGTCGGCCGGCGCGCTCACCCCCCGGCACCAGCTCACCGCGATGCTCCTCGCCGAGCACGCCGGGCTGCTGCTGGCGGCCACCCGGGACCGGGAGCGGCTGGCCGCCCGCGCCGACCAGCTCGACACCGCGGCCCTGGCCGACGGGGCCGTCGGGCAGGCCGTCGGCGTGATCATGACGCAGCGCGGCTGCCCCGCCCCGGAGGCGCTGGACGTCCTCCGCAGCGCCGCCTCCTCGTTGGACATACCGCTGCGCGAGGTGGCCGAGCGGCTCCTGCTCACCGTCTCCCGCCCCCGGGACAACTGAGCGACATTCGTTTCGCCCCGGTTGGCCCCGGGTAGCACCCTGGACTGGTGAGCTGCTCGGACCTGGGGAGGAACCGATGGAGAGCCGGCTGCGGGTGCAGGGCAACCCGATCCAACCGATGCTGGTGACGTTCCCCTTCGGGCTCTTCGTCAGCGCCGCGGTCTTCGACCTCGCCGACGTGGGCGGCGGCCCGGCCTTCCTCGGCGAGGTGGGCTACTGGACGGCCGTCGCCGCCCTGGTGGCCGCCGCGCTCACGGCGGTCGCCGGGATGGTCGACCTGTGGGACGCCCGGGCCGACCGGACCAGGCGGACCGCGATCACCTTCAACCTGGTCAACGCCGCGATGGCGGCGCTGTTCCTGCTCACCTGCCTGATCCGGGCCCAGGCGCCGCAGCGCGGCGCGAACGGCGTCGAGGTGGCCGTCGAGCTGCTCGCGCTGGCCGTGGGCTCGGTGGGGGTGGCGCTGGGCTCCCGGCTGATGCGCCAGTTGGACAGGCGCCGGGCCGCGGAGCCGACCGGCTTCGAGGCGCTGCGGGACATCCCCGGCGCCACCGTGGAGATCATCCGCCCGAAGGCCTGAAAACGCCTTGCCGTCGGCCGCCCCGGCCGCCAGGCTCGTCCGGTGGACACCGAACGGGACGCCGACGATCTGATCGCCGAGGCGGCGGCCGCGCCGGTCGAGGGCTGGGACTTCTCCTGGCTGGCCGGGCGGGCCACCGAGGAACGCCCGCCCTGGGGGTACGCCCGCCTGGTCGGCGCCCGGATGGCCACCGCGCGTGCCGCCCTGGACATCGACACCGGCGGGGGAGAGGTCCTGGCCGGGGTCCCCGCGCCGCCGCCGCTGCTGGTCGCCACCGAGGCGTGGCCGCCGAACGTGCCGGTCGCCCGGCGCACCCTGCGCCGGGTCGGGGCGGCCGTGGTCCAGGTCGCCGACCGGCCGCCGCTGCCGTTCCGCGACGCGGCGTTCGACCTCGTCGTGAGCCGGCACCCGGTGGACACGTGGTGGGACGAGGTCGCCCGGGTGCTGCGCCCCGGCGGCAGCTACCTGTCCCAGCAGATCGGCGCCGGCACGGTCCGCGAGCTGAGCGAGGCGATCCTCGGGCCGCTGCCGCCGCCGGCCAGCCGCCACCCCGAGCAGGCGGTCGCCGCCGCCGAGGCCGCCGGACTGACCGTGGTGGACCTGCGCACGGCGACCCTGCGGACCGTCTTCCACGACATCGGCGCGGTGGTCTGGTTCCTGCGCAAGGTGGTCTGGACGGTGCCCGGCTTCACCGTCGACCGGTACCGCGCCGAGCTGCGCCGCCTGCACGAGCGCATCCGTGCCGAGGGCCCGTTCGTGGCGCACGCCCGGCGCTTCCTCATCGAGGCCCGCCGTCCCTGACCGCCCGCCGTCCCTGACCGCCCGCCGTCCCTGACCCGGCCGCCGGCCTGACCCGGCCGCCGGCCTGACCCGGCCGCCGCCCTGACCCGCCCGCCGGCCTGACCCGGCCGCGGTCAGTGCGCGGCGGAGTGGTGGGCGGCCAGCACGTCCGCGCCGAAGTCGCTGGCCGGGCGGCGCAGCACGGTGTGCGCGTGGTTGCCGTCCTCGGTGGTGTTGTCGTACTCGATCAGCAGGTCGTCGCCCTGGATTCGGTAGTAGTGCCGCTGACCCGGCCCGACCGGGCCGGCCCAGGCGAAGTGCAGCTCGCCGCCGGCCAGCCGGCGCACCTCGCGGGTGGCCAGCTCCGGCGGGAGCCGGTCGAGGTAGAGCGCGACGAGCCGGTCGAGCAGCGCCCGGCCCGACGGGGCGAGCCGGCCGCGGGGCACGCCGAGCGGGTCGAGCCGCCCCGGCGCGGTGGCCCGGGTGGCGCTGATGATGTCGGCCGGCGCCTCGTCGGTGACGACCGCGGCGGCCCGACCGGCCGGCCCGAGCGCGTCGAGCAGCTCCCGGGCCAGGTCCTCCTCCGGCCCGAGCGGCCGGGAGACCGGCCGGCCGGCGTGCCGGACGGTGGCCGGGTTGGCGCCCAGGAAGATCGGGGCGGGGGAGACCTGGTCGTCGACCACGGTCATGCTGACCGACAGGTGGTGCCCCTCGAACCGCCAGGCCCACCGGTCGTCGCGCCCGGGATCGCCGAAGACGGCCACCCAGTAGTCGCCGCTGTGCCGGCCACGCGCCCAGCCCTCCGCCCGGTCGAGCACCTCCTCCAGCGCCACGACGGCCATGGCCTGGGCGTAGGCGGCGGGGCTGAGCGCGGTGGCGAGCAGCCGGTGGGCGGCCTTGCGGGCCGTGACGTCCAGGTCGGCGAGGCTGGCGCCGGGCCGGGGCCGGGGCCGGTACTCCAGCCACCGGCGGGCCGGCTCGTCGTCGAAGTCGTGCCGGGCCCGCTGCCGGGCCGGCTCGTCGAGCGCCGCCAGCAGCGCGCCGGCCGCGGCGCGCATCTGCTCGGGTACGGGATCCTCCACCGCACCTGTATACCGCCCCGCCGCCGGTCGTGTCGGGCGCGCCGGCTCCTCGGCCGGGCCGGTCAGCTCCGGCCGAGGAGGGTGAGCATCTCGGGAAGGTCGAAGAAGCGGGCCGTCTCGACCGCCGACGGGTCGCCGTGCTCCGGGTCGGCGCCGGCGTCGAGCAGTGCCCGGACGGCCTCGGCGTTGCGGCGGAACACCGCCGCGGCGAGCGCGGTCTGCCCCCGGTCGTTGGTCCGGGCGGGGTCGGCGCCGCGGGCGAGCAGCGCGCCCACGGTCTCCGGGTGGGCGTGGTACGCGGCCAGGATCAGCAGCGTGTCGCCCTTGCCGTTGGTCAGGTTGACCGGGAGCCCGGCGTCCACGTTCGCCGCCAGCTCGTCGGTCGCCCCGGCGCGGGCCAGGTCGAACATCCGGTGGGCGAAGGCGAGCGTCTCGGCGTCGAGTTCCTGGGGCATCCGTCCAGGTTAGTGGGAGCCCGCCGGGCGCGCCTGGTAGCTTGCCGAGCCGGCACGGGAGGCGCGGATGGACGATCGGGTGTACGTCGGCAACGCGGCGGTGGACGGGGCGGCCGACGCGGGCTGGCTGCTGGGCCACTTCAAGCCGCCCGGCGATGTCCGGCACAGCAACGAGGTCGAGGTGAAGTGGGGCGCGCACCCGGCGGGGGAGACCCGCTCGCGGTGGGCCACCGGCGAGCGCCGCACGGCCCTGCTGGTGCTGATCAGCGGGGCCTTCCGGATCGAGCTGCCGGATCGCACCGTGGTGCTGCGCGCGCCCGGCGACTACGTGGTCTGGGGCCGGGGCGTGGACCACTCCTGGTACGCCGAGCGTGAGTCGGTGGTGCTCACCGTGCGCTGGCCGTCGGTTCCCGGCTACCGGGTCGACCCGCCCGTCCTGCGCTGACCTCCCGATGCGCGAACCGGACCGTCCCAGCATGCGGTATTACCTACTAAACCCATAGGGTTTAAAGACTATGCTGAGGAGGCACGCCGCCCCCGTACCGTGAGGACGCTCCGCCGATGACCAGCTCCGACCCGTCCGACCTGCTCGCCGTCGCCGCCCGCTGGGCCGACCCGACCGGCTGGCCGGTGGCGCTGTGCTTCGACCGCGCCGAGCGGTGGTACGCGCGGCTGACCGCCGACGCCGAGCACGAGGTGTGGGCGCTGAGCTGGCTGCCCGGACAGGGCACCGACCTGCACGACCACGGCGGGTCCGCGGGCGCCTTCCTGGTCGTCGCCGGCGCCCTCACCGAGGAGACCGTCGTCGGCGGCCGGCTGCGCCCGCACCAGCTCGCCGCCGGCGCCGGCCGCCGCTTCGGCCCCCGGCACGTCCACGTGGTCGGCAACCGGGGCGACCAGCCGGCGGTCAGCGTGCACGTCTACCGGCCCGCGCTGCGCCGGATGACCCGCTACCGCCTCGACGCCGGGCGGCTCCAGGTCGCCGAGGTGGCCGAGGCCGGGGTCGCCTGGTGAACCGCCCCGCACTCCGACCCCCGACCGTCGCCACCGGAAAGGACGCCACGATGGCGCACACCCCCACCCGCACCGGGAGCTGTCCGGTCCCACCGCCCGGCTCCCGGGGCATCGACGAGATCCTCGCCGCCGCCCGCGCGCGGCTGCGCCGGCTCGACCCCGAGCAGGCGCACCTGGCGGTCCGCGGCGGGGCCCTGCTCGTGGACATCCGGCCCGCCGGCCAGCGTGCCGCGCACGGCACCGTGCCGGGCGCCCTCGCCGTCGAGCGCAACGTCCTGGAGTGGCGCTTCGACCCGCGCTGCGCGGCCCGCCTGCCCCAGGCCGTCGGCTACGACGTGCCGGTGATCGTGCTGTGCCAGGAGGGCTACACCTCCTCGCTGGCCGCCGCCGCCCTCCACGACCTCGGCCTGCACCGGGCCACCGACGTGGCGGGCGGCTTCGCCGCCTGGCGCATCGCCGGCCTGCCCACCCTCGGCCCCACCCCGCCGCTCCGACCCTCGCCCGCCGCGCCCCCGGTGACCGCCGGCCGGGCGCCCCGCTGACCGTCCCGCCGCACCCCCGGTGGGGCGGGGCGACCGCCCGCACAGGAGGCTCCCATGTCCGTCGTCGCCATCTCCTCCCGCCCGGCCCGACCGGGCCGCCCCGACCGGGTCGCGCCGCACCGGCCGCGTACCACCCCGACCCTGACCATCACCCTCGACCTGGGCGCCGGCGCGCTGACGCCCGGCCTGGCGCGGCTGGTCGACCTGCTGGACGAACTCGCCGCCTCCGGCGAGGGCCTGCTCCGGCCCGAGGAGCACCAGGCCGCCCGCGCGGTGCTCGACCTGCGCCGCGCCACCGCGCCGCCGGAGCCGCCCGCACCGCCCGCCGGGCCCGAGGAACCCGGCACGGTGACCATCCTCACCGGCACCCGCCGGGTCCGCCACGACGGCGTCGAGGTCACTCTCACCCGGATCGAGTACGACCTGCTGCTGTTCCTCGCCGAACATCCCCGGCGGGTGTTCACCCGGCGGCAACTTCTCGCCAACGTCTGGGGCTACGAACACGCGGTGGCCCGCACCGTCGACGTCCACGTGCGCCGGCTGCGCGCCAAGCTCGGCGTCGACACACCGCTGGTGACGACCGTGTACGGCATCGGCTACCGGCTGGCCGACGAGGCCCGGATCGTGGTGGACCGCGAGCGCTGAGGCGTCGCCGGCCGGTGCGCGGCGTACCCGGGATCCGGGTGCGCCGCGTTCACGTTTCCGCGCCGGCCGGCCCGGCACCGGCCATTGTGAACCGGGCGGGTACCCCCCGTACCGGGTCAACTCGTCGCTCTGCTGTAATCAACGGACCTCGTACGCAGAGCGAGCATCCGGCTCCGATGTGTTCGTCAATTGTCACATTCATGCAACGCAGCCGCCCCTTGACCCTCGCACAGGCGCCGGGAAGCATCGATGAAGCGGCGTCCCGGGCCGTGGGGAGATACCCGGACCAGCCAAGGAGGACCATGTCGGTCAGCCCCGCCTCGTCGCGCGCCGGATGGCATACGTCCCAACCCGCGGTCCCGGGTCGTCCCCCCGGCGGCCAGCGCCGGCCCGCCAACACCTCGGCGCCCATGCTCACGGTGACCCTGAACATCCCGCTGGCCTGCGAGGAGTCGCTCACCCCGGCCGCCCGCCGGCTGCTGGACGCGGCCCGTGAGCTGCTCGAACGCGGCGACGCCGTGATCAGCACCGCGGCCCCGGCGGAACGCCGTCCCGACGCGGTGCCGGCCAACCGCTCACCGGGGCGCCCGCTCGCGCCGACCATCCCGAGCCTGCACATCCTGGCCGCCTCCCGGTCCGTGCTCCGCGACGGCGAGCCGCTGCCGCTGACCCGCCTGGAGTTCGACCTGCTGCTGCACCTCGTCGCCCACCCCCGCCGGGTGTTCACCCGCCTGCAACTTCTCAACGCGGTCTGGGGCTACGAGCACGCCGGCGTCCGCACCGTCGACGTGCACGTGCGCCGCCTGCGCGGCAAGGTCGGGGTGGACGTCCCGCTGGTCACCACCGTCTACGGCGTCGGCTACCGGCTCGCCGACGACGCCCGGGTCACCATCGACCGCACCGGCTGACACCTCCCGGTCCGGCCGCCCCCTGCCGATCGCCATCCGGACGGAGCCCCGACCGCCCGGCCGATCGCCCCATGACCCGCTCCGCAGGGACGGAGCCCCGGCCGCCCGGCCGGTCGCACCATGACCCGTCCCGCAAGGAGGGAGCCCGGCCGCCCGGCCGGTCGCACCGTGACCCGTCCCGCCGGGCAGGATGGTCGGATGCGCGTCCGCCCCATCACGCCCGAGCTGCTCGTCGCCGAGCTGGCCGACCGGCTTGCCGGCGCGGCCGTGCCCGGCCGGCTGCGGGTGGCCGTGGACGGCCCGCCGGCCGCCGACCCGGACGCGCTCGCCGCCGCCCTGGTGGACCCGCTACGGGCCGCCGGCCGCCCGGTCCTGCACGTCCGGGCCGCCGACTTCCTCCGGCCCGCCTCGGTCCGCCTGGAACACGGCCGGACCAACCCGGACGCCTACTACGAGGGGTGGGTCGACGAGACCGGCCTGCGTCGGGAGGTCCTCGACCCGGCCGGACCGGACGGGTCGGGCCGGGTGCTCCCGTCGCTCTGGGACGCCGCCGCCGACCGGGCCAGCCGCGCCCCGTACGTCGACCTGCCGCCCGGCGGGGTGGTCCTGGTCAGCGGCGCGCTGCTGCTCGGCGGCGGCCTGCCGTTCGACGTCGCCGTCCACCTGGTGCTCTCCCCGGCGGCGCTGGACCGCCGGACCGACCCCGAGCTGCGCTGGACCCTCCCGGCGTTCGCCCGGTACGCCGACGAGGTCGATCCCGCCTCCTTCGCCGACGTGGTGGTCCGGGCCGACGACCCGCGGCACCCCGCCCTCGTGGAGGCCGGCTGACCCGGGCGATCGGCCCGGTTCGGGACGACCGGGGCCGGGGCGGCGGGAACGGGGACGGTCCGGGCGGCGCAGCCGGGTACGAACGGCGACGAAGAACGCGGAAATCCCCGGTTTGACCGGCGGAGCGGGCGGGTAATCGCCCGGCTCACAGAGCACGGGTGATCTCGCCCGTGCATCCATCGGACCACGTTCCGGGGCGTTCGCGCCCCGGAGACGTTATGAGGCCCCAGGAAAGGCAGGCAGCGATGCTCGTCCACGACACGACAGCCACGGGCCGCTCCCAGGCGGAGGTCGACCAGATCCGGCAGTCCCTGACGTCGCGGTACGACGAGCTGACCGCGGAGTACGAGCAGGCCGTGCTGCAGAGCCAGGTGCTCCGGCTGGTCGAGGTCGGCGACACCGCCGGCGACGACCAGGCCGACAGCGGCACCAAGACCGCCGAGCGGGACACCGCCCAGTCCCTGCTGCGTACCATCCTCGACCGGCGCGCCCAGTTCGAGCACGCGCTCACCCGCCTCGACGAGGGCACGTACGGCTTCTGCGAGGGCTGCTCGGCGCCGATCCCGGTGGAGCGGCTGGAGATCTTCCCGTCCGCAACCTCCTGCGTGTCCTGCAAGCAGACCCGGGAGCGGCGGGCGGCCTGACCGGCGCCCGGAGTTGCCGGTCGGCCCCGGTAGCGGTGGACTCACCAGATGGGTGACATCAAGGTGGGCACCGCCTCCTGGACCGACCGGACCCTGCTCGACTCCGGCTGGTACCCGGCGAACGCCGACACCCCGGAGAAGCGGCTGTCCTGGTACGCCCGGCAGTTCCCGCTGGTCGAGGTGGACGCCACCTACTACTCGCCGCCCGCCGAGCGGACCGCGCGGCTGTGGGTGGACCGCACCCCGCCCGGCTTCACCTTCAACATCAAGGCGTTCAGCCTGCTGACCGGGCACCCGACCCGGGTCTCCGCGCTCTACAAGGACCTGCGCCCGGAGACGGAGAAGAAGAACCTCTACCCGGACGACCTGCCGCCGCAGGCGTACGAGGAGGTGTGGACCCGGTTCCTGTCCGCCCTGGACCCGCTGGTCGAGGCCGGCAAGCTGGGCGCCATCCTGTTCCAGTTCCCGCCCTGGTTCACCATCAAGCGGGACAACAAGCAGTACCTGCTCGAGGTGGCCCGGCGGTGCGCGCCGCTGCGCCCGGTCTTCGAATTCCGGCACGCCTCCTGGTTCGACGGCGACAACGCCGAGGAGACGCTCGGCTTCCTGCGCGAGCACCGGCTGCCGTTCGTCTGTGTGGACATGCCGCAGGGGCACAGGTCGTCCGTACCCCCGGTGCTCGCGGCCACCGCGGACCTCGCGGTGGTGCGCTTCCACGGGCACAGCGGCAAGTGGACCAGCAAGGACATCCACGAGAAGTTCGGCTACGACTACTCCGAGCGGGAGCTGCGCGACTGGGCGCCGAAGCTGCGCGAACTCGCCGGGGAGGCCGAGCGCACCCACGTCCTCATGAACAACTGCTACCGCGACTACGCCCAGCGGAACGGGCAGCAGCTACAGGACCTCCTGGCCGACTGAGCGCGCTCCGGTCACGCTCCGCCCACGTGGTGCCGGATGACGCCGGCGATCGCCGCCTCGACGGTGTGCCTGCTCATGGAGGCGAGCGGCTCCAACTTGAGCAGGTAGCGGCAGTAGATGACGCCGATGGTCTGGCTCAGCACGAGCGCCGCCTCCTGGTCGATGTCCCGGTCCGGGAAGGCCGCCCGGAAGAACGGCATCAGCTGCCGGTCGAGGAACTGCTGCAGCTGGTGGGCGGCGTCGGCGTGGGTGGGGGCAGCGCGGAACAGGTTCGCCAGGGCGTGGCCGCCGTTCTCCCAGACGTCGACGAACGTCCTGGCGTAGGCGGCCGCGAAGTCGGCGCCGGTCGGCATCTCGAGCGGGGGTAGCTCAGCGGCGGCCACCGCGTAGAACAGGTCCGCCTTGCTGGTGAAGTACCGGATCACCATGGAGGGATCCACACCGGCGTCGGCGGCGATCGCGCGGACCGTCGTCGATTCGTAGCCGTCGTCGGCGAACCGCCGTGCCGCGGCCGCGAGGATGGCCGCCCGCGCCCGGGCGGACCGTTCGGTGAAGACCATTCCCCCAGTCTAGCCAACGGTGTTGGCAAACGACGTTGGGATGCATAGCATCAACATGCCAACGCCGTTGGCAAACGTTGTGGGCTCCACCGTGGAGCCCGCCCCAGACCCGGAGGACACCATGACCGAGACCCGGAGGAACGCCGTCGCGGCGGGCGCCGTCGCTCTCGCCCTGATCTGCCTGTTCGCCTGGCTGTCACCGGGGCTGGCCCTGTGGCTGACCTTCATCCCCGCGATGGTCCTCGCGTACCTCGCCCACCTGGCGACCACGAACCGGCGGGCGCCCGATCCGGCCGAGGTGCTCCCGATCTACCTGCTCGGCTTCGCCTGGCAGTTCGTCCACTTCGCGGAGGAGTTCACCGCCGGGTTCAACCGCCGCTGGCCGACCGAGGTCTTCGGGGCCGCCCCGATGAGCCTCGACACGTTCGTCTGGATCAACATGATCTCGTACGCGGCCTTCGCCGTCGGTGGCATCGCCATCTACCGCGGTTGGCGGGTCCCCCTGCTGATCACGTGGTTCTTCGCCGTCATGGGTGCGATGGGCAACGCCGTCGGTCACCTCGTCTACGACGTCGTCTCCGGCGACCTGGGCTTCCCCGGCTTCTACACGTCGCTCGGGTACTGGTTGATCGGCCCGATCCTCGTGTGGCGGCTGTGGACATCCGTACGACCTGCCGACGGACCGTCCCGCGAGAAGAGCGGCACGCGGCTCGCCGCCGCCGGTTCGGTCTAGCCGGCTGCTGCCTCGCCGCGGGCGTCACCACCCTCACCCCCCTGCGCGACTCCGGCCGACGGTTCATCCGGAGAGGGTGAGCCCGCCTCACCCGTCCGCCGCGCAGCATGGACGGTGTGCGCGGTCCGTCGACCGGCGCGACCGCGCGGCCGAGGAGGAGGTGGGGTCATGACGGTGCGGGTCGTAGCGGATCGACGCCGCGGCGGGGTGCTGCACGTGGTCGGGAGTCCCGACGTGCCCCGGCGCGGCGGGCGGCCCGGTCGGTTCAGCCCGACCCGGCTCTGGCGGGGGCCCAGCGGGCCGCCGCGACGCACCGACGACCGACGCTGGGAGAACGACGCACGGGGGTGGGCAGATGGCTGAGCAGTTGATTTCCGCGTTCGAGTCCTCGCTGGACAAGACGAACGTGATCCTCAAGGAGATCGAGTCGGCGTACGGCTGGCCGAAGGCACAGCGCAACCAGTCCTACGCGGCGCTGCGCACGGTGCTGCACCTGCTGCGGGACCGGATGCCGGTGCAGGAGAGCGCCGAGTTCGCCCAGCAGCTGCCGGTGCTGGTACGCGGCATCTACTTCGACGGCTGGCAGCCGGAGAACGTGCCGATCAAGCTGAACCGCGACGACTTCCTCTACGAGGTCCGGCAGGGCTTCCCGTACGACGTGGAGGGCGGCCCGCAGCGGGTGGTGCAGGTGGTGCTGGACACCCTGCGCCGGCACGTGACGCAGGGCGAGTGGGAAGACGTGAAGGCCACCATGCCGAAGGACCTGGGTCACATGATTCCCTGACCGGGTCCGTTCCCGGCCCGCTCCGCCGCACCGGCGGGGCGGGCCGGCGGCGTCCGGGTGACCGGCAGCCCGGCCCGCCGGGCCAGCCCGGCGAAGGCCACCGCGTCGACGACGGCCGCCCCGCCCGGGTCGTTGTTGAAGTAGACGTACGCCGGCTCGCCGCCCGGGAAGGCGGTGGCCAGCCGGCGCACCCAGGTGGCCAGCGCGGCGCGGCCGTAGCGGGGCCAGGGCCGGGCCCGGCCCTCGTGCAGCCGCAGGTAGCCGAAGTCGGTGGTGCGCCACAGCGGCGTGATCGGGCGGCTGAGCCGATCGGCCCAGACCAGCGCCGCCCGGTGCCGCTCCAGGACCCGCCGGGTGTCGTCGGTCCACCAGGACGGGTGCCGGGGCTCGACGGCCACCCGCACCTGCGCGGGGAACAGCCGTAGGGTCGCGTCGAGGGCCGCCGGGTCGGCCCGCATGGTGGGCGGGAGCTGCACCAGCACGGGCCCCAGCCGGTCGCCCAGCCCGGCCGCCCGGTCCAGGAAGCGGGCCACCGGCTCGGCCGGTTCCCGCAGCCGCTTGATGTGGGTGAGGTAGCGGCTCATCTTCACCGCCACGCAGAAGTCGTCGGGTGTGCGGTCCCGCCACGTCACGAACGTGTCCCGCTCGGGCAGCCGGTAGAAGGCGTTGTTGACCTCGACCGTGGCGAACCGGTCGGCGAAGTGCTCCAGCCAGAGCCGCTGCGGCAGCTTCGCCGGGTAGAAGCGCTCCCGCCAGTCCCGGTACTGCCAGCCCGACGTGCCGACCAGGATCATCGCGGCCCGCCTACGCGAGGTCGATCCGGAACACCTCGAAGGCGGCCCCGTACCGGACGCCCAGCCGGGCGCCGGCCGGACGGGCCAGCCCCTCGAGGAACTCCTCGGCGTCGAAACCGCCGTCGCCCAGCCCGCTCAGGTAGGCACCGTGCGCCCGCAGCGACGCCACGCCCCGGTCGAAGCTGGCCGTCACGTCGACCCCGTGCCGGGCCTGCGGCGAGCCGGCCGCCCACACCTCCCGGACCCGGGACCACGGCTCCACCCCGTCCGTGAGCTGCTCCGGGAAGACCCAGCGGTTGCCGGCGTCGCGGACGGCGTCCAGCGTGGCCCGGCCGCAGGCGATGTGGTCGGCCTGGTTCAACGCGTACGCCCCGTCCCAGGTCTCCCGGAAGTTGTTCGTGAGCACGATGTCCGGCCGGTGCCGGCGCACCACGGCGGCGATGGCGCGGCGCAGCGCCACGCCGTACTCGAGCAGCCCGTCGGGGAGGCCGAGGAACTCCACGGTGTCCACCCCGACCACGGCGGCCGAGGCCCGCTGCTCCTCCTCGCGCAGCACCCGGCTGCGTTCCGGGGGCATGGCGTCGATGCCCGCCTCGCCGCTGGTGAGCAGGCAGTAGACGACCTGCTTGCCCTGCCCGGTCCAGCGGGCCACCGCGGCGGCCGCGCCGAACTCCAGGTCGTCCGGGTGGGCCACCACGGCGAGCGCCCGCTGCCAGTCCTCGGCCAGCGGCGTCAACGGCTCCGGCTGCCCCACGGCCACCCCCTTCCCGTCTTTCCTTCCCGCCATCCTGGCACCGGACGCGCCCCACCGCGCGGCGACCTCGCCGGGGCCCGGCGAACCGTCCGTGCGGCGGGGTTCGGGCGTCTACGGTGTGGTTAGAGAAGATCAGGCGTGGGGTACCACCCGCTGCACACGGACCCCGGCGACGGGGCGGCACACCGAGGGAGCACCCATGGCACTCAACGACGACGACATGCAGACCACCGGTGGCGGCGGTGCCGAAGGCCCGGCCGACGGTGGCGCGACCCCGGGCCAGCAGGACGGCGGCGCCGACGGCGGCGCGGACCGCGGCGCGGAGCGCGGCCTGGACGAGGGTGCCGACACCGGCGCGGAGGGTCCGGCCGACGGTGGCGCGACCCCGGGCCAGCACGACGGCGGCGCGGACGGCAGCGCCGAGGGCCCGGCCGACGGTGGCGCGACCCCCGGTCAGCGCGACGGCGGCGCCGACGGCAGCGCCTGACGCATGGCCGTGACGCACCTCGACCCGCCGGGCGGCCACGGCCGCCCGGCGGTTCCGTCTTCCGCGGCCGACGCCCTCGCGCGCTGCGTGGCCGTCGAGCCGGCCAAGTTCGCCGCCGACCACTGGGGGCGCAGCCCACTGCTGTCCCGGGCCGCCGAGCTGCCCAACCCGGCCGGCTTCACCGACCTGCTCAGCCCCGCCGACGCCGACGAGCTGCTCAGCCGGCGCGGTCTGCGTACCCCGTTCCTGCGGGTCGCCAAGGAGGGCCAGCTGGTGCCGGCGGCGCGCTTCACCGGCGGCGGCGGCGCGGGCGCCGAGATCGGCGACCAGGTCCTCGACGAGAAGATCCTCGCCCTGTACGCCGACGGCGCCACCCTGGTCCTCCAGGGCCTGCACCGCACCTGGCCGGCGGTGATCGACTTCGCCCGCGACCTGGGCGCCGCGCTGGCCCAACCGTTGCAGGTCAACGCCTACCTGACCCCGGCCGGCAACCAGGGGTTCGCGACCCACTACGACACCCACGACGTGTTCGTGCTCCAGGTGGACGGCCGCAAGCACTGGCGGATCCACCCGCCGGTGCTGCCCGACCCGCTGGAGCGGCAACCGTGGGGCGGCCGGGCCGACGAGGTCTCCGCGGTCGCCGAGGGGCGGCCCGCGCTGGACGTGGTGCTCGAACCCGGCGACGCGCTCTACCTGCCGCGCGGCTGGCTGCACAGCGCCCAGGCGCAGGAGTGCAGCTCACTGCACCTGACCGTCGGCATCCGGGCGCTGACCCGGTACGCCCTGGTCGAGGAGCTGCTGGCGCTCGCCGCCGAGGACGCCCGGCTGCGCGCCGGGCTGCCGTTCGGCGTCGACGTGGCCGACCCGGACGCCATCGAGCCGGAGCTGACCGAGACGGTCGAGGCGCTGCGCGACTGGCTGCTGCGGGCCGACCCGGCCGCGGTGGCCGCGCGGCTGCGCGACCGGGCCTGGCCGGCCGCCCGCCCGGCGCCGATCCGGCCCCTCGCCCAGGCCGCCGCCCTGGCCACGCTCGACGCGGACAGCCGGGTCGCGCCCCGGGCCGGGCTGCGCTGGCAGCTCGCCCCGACGGGGGACGGGAAGGTGGCCCTGCGCCTCGTCGACCGCACCATCACCCTGCCCGGCACCTGCGAGCCGGCCCTGCGCGCGCTGCTCGCCGGCGAGGTGACCCGGGTGGGCGACCTGCCCGGCCTGGACGACGACGCCGACCGCCTGGTCCTGACCCGCCGCCTCCTGAAGGAAGCCGTCCTCACCCCCGCCTGACCACCCCACCCTGCCTCCCCACCACACCCCGCCCCGAGCGCGTCGATCATGAAGCTGTTGCCCGCCACGACGGCGTGTCGTGGCAACAACTTCATGATCAACGGGCCGGGCCCGGGGGGCGGGGCAGGGGACAGGGTGGGGTCAGCGGGTTGCGGTCAGGGTCAGCAGGAGGGCCGTGGTGGCCAGGCCGGCGGCCGCCACCAGCAGGATCGGGCGGGGGGTCAGCACGGCGTGGCGGCGGTCGGCGAGCAGGCGGGCCGGCGCCAGCCCGACCAGCGGGCCGAGCAGCGTCACCACCAGCGCCAGCACCGGCATACCGACCGCCAGGTCCCCGCCGGAACCGGCGCCCAGCGCCCGGGCGCCCTCGCCCAGGGCGTACGCCAGCAGCGCGCCGCCGATGCCGCAGCCCACCAGCAGCGGATTCGCGGATCCGGGCAGCTCGCCCGGCTGCCGGGTGCGATCCAGCAGCTCGCGCACGCCGCGCAGCAGCGGCACCGGGTCGCCGGTGGCGTCCCGGGCCGGCCCGGGCGGGTCACCCAACCGCCGGCCGCCGGCGCCGATCCGCTCCCGGAGCTGCCCCCACAGGTGGGCGGCCTCGGTGTCCACCCGCTCCACCATCCGCCGCGCCTCGGCCACCTCCGCCTCGGCCTGACGCACCTGCGCGGCGGCGTCGGCCACCGCGCGGTCGGCGGCGGCGACCTGCTGGGCGTACCAGTCGTGTGCCTCGTCCCGCTGGGCGGCCACCCGGGCGGTCAGGTCGGCGAGGCGGCGGAGGTGGGCGGTGTACGTCTCACTGGCAACCGGTTCGTTCATCGCGACGGACCATAAGGGATGATCACCTGTCCGGTACGGTGCACCGCCCGGTCGAAGTAGAGGCCCCGCCACGGGCGGGGGTACCAGTCCGGGCCACCCGTGCCCGGATAGAGCGAGGAGCCCAGCTCGGCGCCTTGCACGTCGAGCGCCACCCAGGCGCCGATCTGGTCGGTGCGCGCCGCCGGCCCGCCCAGGTCGACCCGCATCCGGGCCACACCGCGCCACCAGGCCAGCACGTGGGTACGCCGCTCCGGACCGTCGTGCAGGATCCGGCGCAGCTGCTCCAACCCGGTCCGCGCGCCGGCCTTCCCGGCCAGCTGCCCGGCGGCCGCGTCCACCGCGTACAGCAGCAGGAAGTGCGGGGTCTGCGGGGTGCCCGGGGCGCCGAGCGCGTCGCCCACCTCGGCCATCAGCTCGGGCACCGTCTCCTCGTCGTACCAGGCGGCGTCGTCGGCCAGGTCCTCGTAGAGGGCGCGGGCGGCCGGGTCGGCGTCCGGGTCGAGGCAGGCGATGGAGAACCGGGCGGTGCCGGGCCGGTACTGCCGCGCCAGGGAGCGGGCGGCGGCGTCGAGCACCGCGCACGCCTCGTCGACCCGGGTGCCGAGCACGGCCAGGTTCCGCCCGGGGGCCCGGGGCAGCCGCAGCGCCGCCGAGCGGGACTGCACGTCGATGATCTCGCCGAGCAGCGCCACCGGGCTGCGCGGCACCCCCTGCTCGGGGGCGGTGAGCGCCCGGAAGTCGGGCGCCTCGGTCAGCCTCGGGATCGCGTCGCCGTCGAAGAGGCGGGCCGGGGCGGCGTCCTGCGGGCGCATCCGCCACAGCCGGTGCTGGAGCTGGCTCCACGTCTCCCAGTCCCCGGCCGACGGGATCCGGGCGACCTCGTTCCCCTCGGCCAGGCCGGACTCGGCGTTGACCACGGCGTGGTGCCGGGGCAGCGACTGCGCGGCGTCGTTGCGTTCGGCCAGGATCCGCAGCGCCTTGGGCAGCGCGATGCGCAGGGTGAACTGGGCGACCAGGGCGGGCCGCCCCCACAGCGCCTCGATGCCGCGCACGTCCTGGGAGGCGAGGACCAGGTGGATGCCCTGCGACCGGCCCCGCCGGGCCAGGTCCTCCAACAGGTCGGCGGCCTCCCGGGCGACCACGTCCCGGCCGGCGAGCAGCGCCTGGAACTCGTCGACCACCGCCACGATGCGCGGCCAGTGCCCGGTCGGGTCCACAGCGCGCAGCTCGGCCAGCTTGGTCACCTCGTGCTTCTTCGCGGCGTCGGCCCGGCGGCGCAGCTCCTCGGCGAGGAAGCGCAGCAGCGCCAGCCCGAACTCCCGGTCGGTGTTCACGTTGATCCCGACCAGCCGCATGTGCGGCAGCCAGCTCGGGTCCCGCCGGCCCTGGGCGAACCGGGCGAAGGACACCCCCTCCTTGAAGTCGAGCAGGTAGAACTCCAGCTCGGCGGGGGAGTAGCGGGCGGCGAGCGCGCCGATCCACGCGAAGATCAGGTTGGTCTTGCCGGTGCCGGACGGGCCGCCGATCAGCGCGTGCGGCGGGTAGTCGCCGAGGGTGAGCAGCACCTGCCGGCCGTGCGGGCCCTCGCCGATCGGCGCGGTCAGCCCGTGCGCCGAGTCCTCCCGCCAGTACTCGCCGGGCGGGGGGAGCAGGTCGGTGAAGGGCGCCGGCGGCGGACCGGCGTTGACCCGGGAGGCCACCTCGCGGCAGGTCTCGGTGACCAGCCCGGCCGGCGGCGGGTCGTCCAGCGCCACCGGCAGGCCGCCGATCCGGGCGTCGCCCGGATCGACCACCACCCGAGTGACGGTCGGCCCGTCGGGCAGGTCGATCCCGCGGACGACCAGGTGCACGCCGCACGCCGCCCCGGTGCGCACCACCCGGTCCAGCTGGCCGCGCTCGTGCCGGGACAGCTCGTCGCCGCCGAGCAGCACCGCCACCCGCCACGGCTCCGGGCGCCGGCCGGTCGCGGCGGCCAGCTCGCGCAGCGACGCGTACTCGCCGGCCAGCACCGTCTCGTTGATCCGGCGGATCTGCTCCACCAGGTCGTCGAGCAGCCGGCCCAGGCCGCCGGGGCCGACGAAGGTGAGCAGCCCGGCGGTGCCGAGCGGGGCGAACCCGGCCAGCCCGCCGCCCAGGTGCTCCGGGTCGTACCCGAAGAGCCGGACCCCGCCGGGGTCGGCCCGGCCGACCGAGCGCAGCAGCAGCGCGGGCACGACCGCGGCGACGCCCTCCCGGTCGCCGCCGGCGAGGTGCACGTGGCCGGCGTCGAGCAGCGGGACCAGCGCCGGGACCGGCTCGGCGCCGGGGATGCGGACGGTGCCGACCCGGACCGCGCCGGGTGGCTCGGCCCGGCCGGCGGGGGTGGCCCGCCAGTCGTCCCAGGGCGCGGACGCCGCACCCGGCGCCTCCCGCCCGGCCGCGGCGGCGGCCCGGCGGGCCAGCTCGGCGATCCGGGCGGCGTGCCGCGAGTCGATCTCGGCGAGCCGGTGGTCGCGTGCCGCGCCCACCCGCTCGGGCACGGCGGCGGCGGCCCGCCGCACCCGGGCCAGCCGGTCCCGGCCGGTGGCCAGCTCGGCTTCGGCGGCGGCGAGCCGGTTCCGGGTGGCGCCCAGGGCCTCGGAGAGCATTCCCCGGACCCGCGTCACCAGTTGCGCGCGGACGTCAGCCACGGGACGGCTCCCGGTCGTCGGTGTCCTTCGGCAGGTCGCGGCCGAGCCGGTCGAGCAGCACCCCGGTGACCACCCCGGCCGTGACGGCCGGGTCGGCGGCGTGCGGCTGCTCCTGGTCGTCGGCGCGGCGCGGCGGCGGCATCCGGCAGACCCGGGTGAGCAGGGTGTCCAGCACCGGTGGGGGCAGGCCGGGCAGCAGGTCGCGGACCCGACCGTCCAGCTCCCGGCGCAGCCGGGCCAGGTCGTCGGCGCGCGGCGGGTGGCCGAGCAGCTCGCCGGCCAGGCCGCGCAGCATCGGCGGGGCGATCGCGGCCAGCCCCAGCCCGACGTCGGCGTGCGCCCGGCGCAGCTCCCGGTGCAGCCGGTCCCGGTCGCCGGCGCGGATCCCGGTCACGACCCGGCGCAGCAGCTCGCGGGAGTCGCCGACCCGCTCGTCCGGCTCGTCCGGTGCGCCCTCCCGGCCGCCGGTCAGCTCCGCCACCCGCACCGCCCACCAGCGGCGCACCGCCGGCTGCTCGTCGGGTTCGGGGGCGGCGCCCGGGGCCGGTGGTCCGGCCTCGCCGCGGGCCGCGTCGTGCCGCGGCCGGCGGTCGGCGGCCTTCGGCGCGGGCGCCCCGTCGGCGGCCAGCCCGATCGCGGCCAGGTACGCCGACAGCTGCTCCTGCGCCACCCGCAGCGCGTAGCCGGCGGTCTCGGCGTGCTCGGTCGCGGCGGACAGCTCCGGCACCCCCATGGGGTTGGCGGACTCCTGACGCACCCAGCGCAGCCGCTCGGTGGCCTGGCCGAACTTCTCCAGCGCGGCGGCGAGCTGGGCCAGGGGCAGTTCCTCGGCGGCGGCGCGGACCTGCGCGCCGATGTCCTCGACGATGGACACGACCGGTCCTCAGAGGGTCGCGACGTAGAGCTGCGCCTGCTCGACCGCCACCAGCGTGGCGGCGAGACACTCCTCCAGCTCCTGGCTGGCCTGGGTCAGCGAGGCCTGGGCCGCCTCGACGGTCTCGTGGCCGCTGCCCTCCAGCGCGCCGGCGAGGGTCTGCTGCGCCTCGGCCAGCTTCTCCCCGGCCGCCTGCACCGCTGTCTGCCCGTCTCCTATCTGCTGGAGAGCGACATCGATGGCTGCCTTCAGCTCGGCGACGCTCGCCACGGGGGACCTCCTGGGGGCGGGGAGATCTCCATTACAACCCATCCCGTTGGGCGGGAGAACATCCACCCTCGCGGCGTTCCTGCCCGGCTGTCCGATTGTCGCTCTGACGTGCGGAAAGGCGCTCCAGGAGGGTGCCGGGAGTCCCGCCGGTGCACCCTCGGGTCCCGTGCACGGGACGCGCCGTAGGCGTCAGCGGGGGACCCGGCGCGGGCCGTACACCTCGGCGCCGAGCGCGCCCACCCGGGACCGCAGCTCCCGGTCGGCGGTGACCACCGCCCGCCGGCGGTCCGGGGCGGCCGCGACCAGCGCGACGATCGTGTCGTCGCCCGATCCGGGCGCGGAGACCACCGCGCACCCGGGCACCGCCGGGACGTCCCGGGCCGCGCCCTCCACCACGAGCACCACCTCCACGGGCGGCGGCAGCTCCGGCGGCAGGCCGGCCCCGGCGACGGGCACCAGCGCGTCGCGCAGCCGGGCGGCGGCCCCGGCCCGGTCCCGCCACCACCCGTCGGGGCGCGAGCCCACGACGTTCGCGCCGTCGACGATGAGCAGTGGCCGGGTCTCCATGCCCTCAGCGTGCCACCCGCCCGCGTTTGTCGCGCCGACCGCCGGGTAGCCACCGCCGACCGTGCCGCGCCATGTCGCGCCCCGGCGGCCGTGCCGACCGACTGCGGAGGACAGAGATGATGGGACCCGGTGACTTCGGCAACGACCCGTGGGACGAGTTCCTGGCCCGGTACTTCGGGCGGGGCGAGGGGGGACGCCGGCCGGCGCACCGGGTCGACATCACCCGGCTCATGACCGCCGACGCGCGGGAGATGCTGGCCGACGCGGCCCGCCGCGCGGCCCAGAAACACAGCAACGACCTGGACACCGACCACCTGTTGTGGGCGGCGTTGCAGCGCGAGCCGCTGCGCGACCTGGTCCGCCGGGCCGGGGCCGACCCGGACGCGCTGGTCAACGCGCTCGGCGGGCGCGGTGACGGGGCGCCCCGGGGGGAGGTCCCGCCGAACCTGTCGCTCACCCCGGCCGCCAAGCGGGCGCTGCTCGACGCCCACCAGCTGTCCCGGGCCATGGGCGCCAACTACATCGGCCCCGAGCACATCCTCATGGCGCTCCCGCTCAACCCCGAGTCGCCGGCCGGCCGGATGCTCGCCGCCGGGCGGATCCAGCCCGAGTCGCTCCAGGCGGCCAGCGCCGAGCGCGGCCCGATGACCGGCCCGAAGCCGGACCGCGGCACCCCCACCCTCGACCAGTACGGCCAGGACCTCACCGACCTGGCCCGGATGGACCAGATCGACCCGGTGATCGGCCGGGCCGACGAGATCGAGCAGGCCGTGGAGATCCTGTCCCGGCGCACCAAGAACAACCCGGTGCTGATCGGTGAGGCCGGCGTCGGCAAGACCGCCATCGTGGAGGGGCTGGCCGAGCGGATCTGCGACGGCGACGTCCCGCAGACGCTGCTCGGCAAGCGGGTCATTCAGCTCGACCTGGCCAGCCTGGTCGCCGGCACCCGCTACCGGGGCGACTTCGAGGAACGGCTCAAGAAGGTGATCGACGAGATCCGCGCCCACCGCGAGGAGCTGATCGTCTTCCTGGACGAGATCCACACCCTGGTCGGCGCGGGCGGCGCCGGCAGCGAGGGCGGCATGGACGCGTCCAACATGCTCAAGCCCGCCCTGGCCCGCGGCGAACTGCGGGTGATCGGCGCGACCACGCTGGACGAGTACCGGCGCAGCATCGAGAAGGACGCCGCCCTGGCCCGCCGGTTCCAGCCCGTCCTGGTTCCCGAGCCGACCGTCGAGGACACCGTGGCCATCCTGCGCGGGCTGCGCGACCGCTACGAGGCGCACCACCAGGTCCGCTTCACCGACGAGGCGCTGGTCGCCGCCGCCGAACTCTCCGACCGGTACGTCACCGACCGCTACCTGCCGGACAAGGCCATCGACCTCATCGACCAGGCCGGTGCCCGCGTCCGGCTGCGCACCCGCACGCCCGCCGCCGACGTGCGCGACCTGGAGCAGCAGCTCGACGAGGTACGCCGGGACAAGGAACAGGCCGTCTCCGACGAGCAGTACGAACGGGCGTCCACCCTGCGCGACCGGATCGCCGAGCTGGAGGACCAGGTCCGCCGCGCCCGCGGCGACGAGGGCCCCAACCACGTGCCCGAGGTCGGGCCGCGGGAGATCGCCGAGGTGGTCTCCCGGGCCACCGGCATCCCGGTCAACCAGCTCACCGAGGAGGAACGGGACCGGCTGCTGCGCCTGGAGGGGCACCTGCACGAGAAGGTGATCGGCCAGGACGAGGCGGTCAGCGCGGTGGCCGAGGCGGTGCGCCGCTCGCGTACCGGCCTGGCCGACCCGAACCGGCCGATGGGCAGCTTCCTCTTCCTCGGCCCCACCGGCGTCGGCAAGACCGAGCTGGGCCGGGCCCTCGCCGAGGCGCTGTTCGGCGAGGCCGACCGGATGGTCCGGGTGGACATGAGCGAGTTCCAGGAGCGGCACACGGTCAGCCGGCTGGTCGGCGCGCCCCCCGGCTACGTCGGCTACGAGGAGGCCGGCCAGCTCACCGAGGCGGTGCGCCGCCGCCCGTACGCGGTGGTGCTGCTCGACGAGATCGAGAAGGCCCACCCGGACGTCTTCAACATCCTGCTCCAGGTGCTCGACGACGGCCGGCTCACCGACAGCCAGGGGCGCACGGTCAACTTCAAGAACACCGTGCTGATCATGACGAGCAACCTCGGTTCGGAGCTGATCACCGGCACCCAGCGCACGGTCGGCTTCGGCGCCGGTGAGCCCGGCGAGCAGGAGGCCAGCGACCTGCGCGAGCGACTCATGCGCCGCCTCCAGGAGAACTTCCGGCCCGAGTTCATCAACCGCATCGACGAGGTCATCATCTTTCAGCGGCTGGAGGCCGAGCAGCTCCGCCAGATCACCGGGCTGCTGCTGGAGGAGACCCGCCGCCGGCTGCACGCCCAGGACATCCGCGTCGAGTTCACCACCGCCGGCGTGGACTGGCTGGCCGAGCACGGCTACCAGCCCGAGTTCGGCGCCCGGCCGCTGCGCCGGGTCATCCAGCGCGAGGTCGACAACCGGCTGTCCCGGATGCTGCTGGAGAACCAGATCTCGCCCGGCCAGCAGATCACCGTCGACGCCCGGGACGGCCAGCTCGCCATCGACGTGGCCGCCGGCGACCGCGGCTACACCGCCGCGACGACGTCCCATCCGCGATGAGGGAAGGCGCCCCACACCCGACGGATCGGAGGGCGGACATGACCGAACCCGAGGAGACCCGGGAGGACACCGAACGCAGCGAACCCATCGTGGCGCCGCCGACGGCCAACCCGGCCCGGGTCAAGGTGCCGCCGGAGGGCTTGAAGCAGCAGACCGACAAGGGCGAGGGCGACCCGACGCCGTCCGGGTCGCCGTCGGGAGAGGAGGCGTGATGGTACGCGAGGCGCGACTCGATCCGGAGGTCGAGGTGATCTGGGACGACTTCCACGCCGAGGTGAACGTCCCCTCCGAGCAGCTCCGGCAGTGGCTGCTCACCCGCGGCTCCGGGGAGGAGGCGTTCGGCCCGAACCCGGACCTTGACCTGCCCGAACCGGGGCGGCGGATCCTCCAGGTGCTCACCAAGCGCAAGGTGGACCTGACCCCGGAGGACATCGAGGTGATGCGGGACGCCATCGAGCGGATCCGGGCGCTCAGCGCGGAGAAGCCGAGCCGGGGCAACGCCGACGACGAGTGGCGGCACTCCCTGCTCGACCTCGGCCACGACGTCCTCATCGAACGCTGACCGCGGCACGCGGCGGCACCCGGGAACGCGTCCCGGGTGCCGCCGCCGTCGGTCTACTCCGATTCCAGGCTGGGCAGCATCAGCCCGGCGGCGTCCGCGGCGTCCTGCCGTTCGCCGCGGGCCCGCTCCTCCCGGCTGAGCAGGTTGGCGAACTCGGTGATGTCGGCCGGCTCCGGCACCTCCGGCAACCGGCGCAGGAACGCCTCCAGGTCGGCGGAGGCGGCGGTGTGCGCGGCGGCCGCCTGGCGCAGCAGCTCCCGCTGGTCGGCGGCGGGGTACAGATCAGTCATGTCGCCCAGATACCCGCGCTCAGGCGGTTCGCACCCCGCTCGGGGTGGTCGACTGCACGCCGAAGTCCGGGTGGGACAGCAGCCACGCCAGGTAGTCCGGGTGGTTCGCCAGCGCGTCGGTGTACGCCGCCACCGCCGCCTCCAGCACCGGCTCGGCGACCCGGGCCGCCGGGGCGTCCGGATGCCAACCGAGCAGCAGCCGCCAGCGCAGCGGCGCCCCGGCGAGCCGGCGGGTCACCAGGCCGGCCACCGGGCGGAACGTGGCCTGGCACAGCGCCACGGCCTCGCCGGCGTCGACCAGGTCGAGGCAGCCCCGCACGTCCGCCTCGTAGACCTTGCGGGGGGTGAAGCCGGCGCGGGCGCAGGCGGCGGCGAAGCAGTCGCCGAAGCAACCGTCGCCGGGCGCGGCCGCCCACTGCTCGCGGCGCAGGTCGACGAGGCGCACCTCGTCCCGGTCGGCCATCGGGTGGGTCTGCGGCAGGAGCACGAAGACCGGGTCGACGGCCACCTCCCGCCAGCTCAGCCCGGACTCCGCCGACGGGGTGGCGTCGCCGCACACCCCGGTGAGCGCGAAGTCGAGCCGCCCGCCGGCCACCAGCTGGGCCAGTTCGTCCACCGACCACGACGCGTACATGGTGATCTGCACGTCGGGGCGCTCGGCGGCGAGCCGGTGCACCAGCCGGCCGAGGATGGGGCTGTTCACCCCGCCGAACCGGTACCGGCTCAGCGCGTCGCCCGCCCCGGCCAGGCGGGCCGCCTCGTCCTGCAGGCCCTTCATGGCCGGCAGCAGCACCCGGGCCCGGTCCAGCACCAGCTCACCCAGCGCGGTGGGCCGGGCGCCCCGGCGGTCCCGCTCGAACAGCGGCCCGCCCAGGGCCCGCTCGATGCGTTGGAGCTGGGCGGTCAGCGCCGGCTGGGCCAGGCCGAGCGTGGAGGCCGCCTTCGTGACGCTCCCCGTCTCCGCGATCGCGCACACCACCCGCAGGTGTCGCAGCTCCAGATTCATAACGTGACGGTAGGACCACCCAACGGCTGGGCGGAAGGGTCTTACGGCATCGGTATACCTGTATGGGACAGCCGTCAGACGTCGCGGGGGCGCTCCAGGTCCGCGAGGCGGGTCCGCCGCCCGGAGACCACGTCGCGCACCTTGTCCAGCACACCCACCGCCGGCTCGACGATCTTGTTCCACGGCGGGGTGGCCGGGGTGCCCGGGTGCGGCCGGGTCGGCGCCGCCTCCTCGGCGATCTCCCAGCGGTTGCCCAGCCGGATCAGCTCGGCGTCGCTGGCCACCTCGCGCAGCGGCGTCACCAGCGCGGCGACCCGGCCGACGTGCCGGCGTACCCGGTCGGCGACGTCAGCCACCGCCGGGTCGTCCGGCCCGGACAGTCCCTTCAGCGCGGTCAGCAGCGCGGCGTCCGCCTCGATCTCCCGGTCCACCAGTTCGGCGCTCTCCGGAACGGCGGCCCGGGCGGCCGGGAAAAGGTACTGCTCCTCGGCGGAGACGTGCCGGGACACCGCGGCCGTCAGCACGTCCAGCACCTCACGGCGGCGCGCCGGGTCCAGGCTCGCGTC
The DNA here is from genome assembly GCF_055586885.1 of Micromonospora sp. NPDC048907. Lineage (NCBI taxonomy): Bacteria > Bacillati > Actinomycetota > Actinomycetes > Micromonosporales > Micromonosporaceae > Micromonospora > Micromonospora sp. NPDC048907. The sequence goes on along the minus strand of NZ_JBVJHI010000005.1, from coordinate 612,570 downwards.
GCCGGCCTGCTCGGCCAGCCCGAGCAGCACCCGGTGCTCCCGGTCCACGAGGTCGGCCAGGCTCCGCCCGCCCGGCCGGTACGCGTCGTCGGCGGTGGGTGGCAACGGCGGCAGGGGGACGGTCATGGTGCCCTCCGTGAGCTGGCGGCCAGGGCCATCCGGGCTCGGCGCCTCTGGCGCCGCGGAACAGCCGATCGACGGGTGTGGTGGTCCGGCGGTACCCGCCCGCGCGATCCGCGAAACCGTGCCCCGACCGGGGGCGACCGGCCGGCCGGCCCTGCTGGTATGAAGAAGCGATGACGAGCGACCCCGCCTCCGCCCGACCGGACCCCACCGACGAGGTCGTGGACCTCTGCCGCGACCTGCTGCGCATCGACACCACCAACACCGGGGACAACGACACCAGCGTCGGGGAGCGCCGGGCCGCGGAGTACGTCGCCGAGAAGCTCGCCGAGGTCGGCGTCGACGTGGAACTCCACGAGTCCGCGCCGGGCCGGGCCAACCTGGTCGCCCGGATCCCCGGCACCGACCCGGGCCGGGACGCGCTGCTCGTGCACGGGCACCTCGACGTGGTGCCCGCCGACCCGGACGAGTGGTCGGTGCACCCGTTCTCCGGCGAGATCCGCGACGGCTACCTGTGGGGCCGCGGCGCCATCGACATGAAGGACTTCGACGCGATGGTGCTGGCCGTGGTCCGCGGCTGGCAGCGCGCCGGGGTCCGCCCGTCCCGCGACATCGTGCTCGCCTTCACCGCCGACGAGGAGGCCGGCAGCGACTACGGCGCGCACTTCCTCGCCCAGCGGCACCGCCACCTCTTCGACGGCTGCACGGAGGCGATCGGCGAGGTCGGCGGCTTCTCCTACTCGGTGGACGAGTCGCGGCGGCTCTACCTGATCGAGACCGCCGAGAAGGGCATCGACTGGCTGCGCCTGCACGCCAAGGGCCGCCCGGGCCACGGCTCGATGGTGCACGACGACAACGCCGTGACCGCGCTCGCCGAGGCGGTCGCCCGGATCGGCGGGCACCGCTTCCCGGTGGTCATGACCGACACCGTACGGGCGTTCCTGGCCGAGATCTCCGACGTCCTCGGCATCGAGATCGACCCCGACGACCCGGAGACCGCGATCGCCAAGCTCGGCCCGATCGCCAACATCATCGGCGCGACCATCCGCAACACCGCCAACCCGACCCGGCTGACCGCCGGCTACAAGGACAACGTCATCCCGGGCCGGGCCACGGCCACCATCGACTGCCGCAGCCTGCCCGGGCAGAGCGAGGTGCTGGAGCGGCAGCTGCGCGAGCTGGTCGGGCCGGACATCGCCATCGAGTACATCCAGCGCCAGCCGGCCCTGGAGACCACCTTCGACGGCGACCTGGTCGAGGCGATGTCCGCCGCGCTGCGCGCCGAGGACCCGGGCGCCCTGCCGGTGCCGTACATGCTCTCCGGCGGCACCGACGCCAAGGCGTTCTCGCAGCTCGGCATCCGGTGCTTCGGGTTCGCGCCGCTCCGGCTGCCCGCCGACCTCAATTTCTCCGGCCTGTTCCATGGCATCGACGAGCGGGTTCCGCTGGACGGACTACAGTTCGGCGTGCGGGTTCTCGACCGCTTTCTCCGCAGCTGCTGACCGTGCCCGTCGCGCCGCCGGCGCGGAACCTCCCCCATCGCGAAGGGACTGCCTCACATGACCGACCAGCACGGTGAGCTGGACGCCGCCCTCGAGCGGGTGATCGACGCGGCCCGCGCCCACCTGGCCGCCGTCCGCGCCGCCCAGGGCCGGATCGACGACGACGCCGTCTGGCAGGCGTACGTCAATTTGAACAACGCCTCGTTCGCCTACGACGAGCAGCTGCTCGACGCGTTCGGCGAGGTGACGCCGTGGGACGTCGAGTCGATCGACCCGGACGAGGCCGACGAGCGCTTCGGCGGGGCCGAGGGCGTCGAGGCGACCGACCCGCACCCGCGGGTGATCTCGGTGCGGCAGCGGCGGGACTACCGCGTCCCCAGCGTCTCCGCCCTGATCCGGGCGGCCGAGGCGGCCCGCCGCGAGGGCACCCCGGAGGAGGACGAGCCGGCCCCGGTCGAGGGCGTCGGCGAGGCGGTCCTGGAGCTGCTGCAGGGCGGCGACGGCTCGCTCTCCGCCCTCGACGTGCCCGAGCTGGAGCCGCTCGACGGCGTGGTCATGGTCAGCGAGGTCGGCACCCCGGTCGACCTGGAGTCGTTCGACGACGACGACCCGGTCGGCCCGTTCCAGCCGGCCGCCGACGACCGGCTGGTCGGCCGGCTCGACGAGCACCCGTTCCTGGAGCTCGACGAGGAACACGACCACGCCCACTAGGCAGCGACGCCCCCGGAGCCACCGCACGGTGGCTCCGGGGACGGTCCCGCCCGGCAGCCGTCAGTAGGAGAGGCCCGGCTGCGGCTGGTTGACCCGGCGCCGGCGCAGCATGACCTGCCGCGTGCCGTCCCGGTAGAGCCGCACCCGGGCCAGCTCCCAGCCGGAGAACTCCGCCTGGATCGCCAGCTGCGCCGCGGCGGTCAACCGATCAACATTCGAGGGCAACCGGAGCGGCGCGTATTCGTAGTCCATGGCTTCCATGCTGCCCAGCCCGGCAGCCCGCCGCCACCCCCTGAGGGTGACCCGCGTCGCCTCTTTCGCGCACCGGCGCCCAGCCGGCGGGGGGTCAGCCGTCCCGTTCCGGGTAGCCCACCGGCACCGCCGAGACGTCGTCCAGCGCCGTGACGATCTCCTCGGGCAGCGTCATCCGCTCCACCTGCAGCGCGCCGAGGAGCTGCCCCACCGTCCGGGCGCCGAGGATCGGCGCGGTCACGCCGGGCCGGTCCCGGACCCACGCCAGCGCCACCTCCAGCGGTGACACGCCCAGGCCCCCGGCCGCGATGGCGACCGCCTCCACGATGCTCGAACAGCGCGGCTCCAGGTAGGTGGCGACGAAGCGCTCGAAGTGCGGCGACACGGCCCGCGAGTCCGCCGGGCGGCCGTTGCGGTACTTGCCGGTGAGCACCCCGCGACCCAGCGGCGACCAGGGCAGCACGCCCAGCCCCATGGCCTCGCAGGCGGGCAGCACCTCGCGCTCCACGCCCCGCTCCAGCAGCGAGTACTCCACCTGGGCGGCGACCACCGGGGCACGCCCCGGCCAGGCGGCCTGCCAGGCGGCGGCGCGGGCGGTCTGCCAGCCGGAGAAGTTCGACACCCCGACATACCGGGCCTTGCCGCTGGACACCGCGTGGTCGAGCGCGGAGAGCGTCTCCTCCAGCGGGGTGTCCGGGTCGTACCCGTGCACCTGCCACAGGTCGACATGGTCGGTGCCGAGCCGGCGCAGCGAGGCCTCCAGGGTGCGCAGCAGGTGCCCCCGCGAGCCGTCCCGGCGGCGGCCGCTGCCCGGGCGCAGCCCCGCCTTCGTGGCGATGAGCAGGTCGTCGCGGGGCACCAGGCTGCCCAGCAGGGAGCCGATCACCGACTCCGCGTCGCCGTCGGCGTAGACGTCGGCGGTGTCCACGAGGTTGCCGCCCGCGTCGAGGTAGCTCTTCAGCTGGGCGGCCGCGTCATCGGCATCGGTGTCCCGTCCCCAGGTCATGGTGCCGAGCGCGAGCCGCGAAACCGCCAGCCCGCTTCGGCCGAGCGGTCGCTGTTGCATGGGTGAACCTTATTTCGAAGCCGGCTTCACGGATATCCTCGCCGCAGTCAACTTCCCGCGCGACCTCCCGCGGGTGTGACGTGTTCGAGGTGAGCCGGTGGTCCGCGCCACCACTGCCATTGCGTAACCTGATGCGACCTGTGGTGCGGATGGTGGGAGGACCAGTGCGACTCGGGCTCAGCCTCGGATACCAGACGGCGTGGAGCACGCCGGCCGACCACCTGGCGCTGGCCCAGGAGGCGGATCGGCTCGGCTACTCGGTGGTGTGGGCGGCGGAGGCCTACGGCTCCGACTCGCCGAGCATGCTGGCCTGGATGGCCGGCCAGACCGAGCGGATCGACGTGGGCGCCGCGGTGATGCAGATCCCCGCGCGCACCCCGGCGATGACCGCGATGACCGCGGCGACCATCGACGCGCTCTCCGGCGGCCGGTTCCGGCTCGGCCTGGGCGTCTCCGGCCCGCAGGTCTCCGAGGGCTGGCACGGCGTCCGCTTCGCCAAGCCCCTGGCCCGCACCCGCGAGTACGTCGACATCGTCAAGCTGGCCGTGGCCCGCAAGGAGGTCGCGTACGACGGCGAGCACTACACGCTGCCGCTGCCGGACGGCCCGGGCAAGGCGCTGCGGCTGGGCTTCCACCCGCCGCGCGAGCACATCCCGATCTACCTGGCCGCCGTCGGCCCGAAGAACCTGGAGCTGGCCGGCGAGATCGCCGACGGCTGGCTGGCCGTCTTCTACGCACCGGAGTTCGCCGAGGAGCAGCTCGCCTCGGTCCGCGCCGGGCGGGCCAAGGCGGGCAAGGAGCTGGCCGGCTTCGACGTCGTCCCGTCCGTTCCCGTGGTGGTCGGCGACGACATCGCCACCTGCGCCGAACTGGTCCGCTGGTACGCGGCCCTCTACGTCGGCGGCATGGGCAGCCGGCAGCAGAACTTCTACAACCAGCTCGCCACCCGGATGGGCTACGGCGACGCCGCCCGCGAGGTGCAGGACCTCTACCTGGCCAAGCGGCAGCGCGACGCGGCTGCCGCGGTGCCCATGGAGTTCATCGACCGCACCTCGCTGCTCGGCCCGAAGGAGCGCATCGCCGAGCGGATGCGGGAGTACGCGGCCGCCGGCGTGACCACCCTGTCGGTCACCCTGTTCGTGGCGGACCGGGACAGCGGCGTGCAGACCCTGCGGACCGTCGCCGAGGCGCTGGACCTCTCCGGAGTCGGCGAGTGACCTGGGTCGAGGCCATCGTCCTGGGCATCGTCCAGGGGCTCACGGAATTCCTCCCGGTCTCGTCCTCCGGGCACCTGCGGATCACCTCGGCGATCTTCTTCGACCGGGACGCCGGCGCGTCGTTCACCGCGGTGACCCAGCTGGGCACCGAGGCGGCGGTGCTCATCTACTTCTTCAAGGACATCTGGCGGATCGTCCGGACCTGGGTGCTCGGCCTGTTCGACAGCTCGGTGCGCTCCAGCCTCGACTACCGCATGGGCTGGTACGTCATCGTCGGCACCATCCCGATCGGCATCTTCGGGCTGCTGTTCAAGGACCAGATCCGCACCGCCGGCCGCGACCTGCGGCTGGTCTCCACCACGCTGATCCTCGGCGCGATCGTGCTCGCCTTCGCCGAGTACTGGGGGCGGCAGACCCGCACGCTGGAGAACTTCCGGATGCGCGACGGCGTCATCATGGGCTTCGCCCAGGCCGCCGCGCTGGTCCCCGGTGTCTCCCGCTCCGGCGGCACCCTCACCGCCGGCCTGCTGCTCAACCTCACCCGGGAGACGGCGGCGCGCTACTCGTTCCTGCTCGCCATCCCGGCCGTGGTGATCTCCGGGGTGTTCAGCATCCCGGACGTCTTCGAGCCGTCCGCGCCGGGCACCGCCGCGCCGAGCGTGGCGCAGATGGTCGTCGCCACCGTGATCGCCTTCGGCATCGGGTACGCGGCCATCGCCTGGCTGCTGCGCTACGTCGCGCACCACACCCTGTACCTGTTCGTCCTCTACCGGGTGGCGCTCGGCTCCCTGGTCCTCTGCCTGCTGCTCACCGGCACGATCGAGGCCACCTGACCTGATGCCGATACGCCGCTGGCCGGCACCCCGTGTTCGGGGTGCCGGCCAGCGGCGATTGCGTTGGGTCAGCTGTTCCAGTGCTGGTGGACGATGTCGGTGGCCTGCTGCTCCCACTGGGCGTAGGCGTCGGGGTAGGCCGAGACCTGCACGGTCTGCGCGGCGTCGGTCAGCGGCATGGTCTCCCAGCCGTCGACCTGCTTGAGGCCCTTGAGGAAGGCGAGGGTGGAGTACTCGGGGTTGGTGATCTGCTCCGGCGTGCCCCAACCGCTGGAGGGGCGCTGCTGGAACAGGCCCAGCGAGTCGTGATCATTCTTGTCGCCGAGGTGGCCCAGGTTCTCCAGCTTCGACTCCTGCAGGCTCGTGGCGATGGAGATGACCGCGGCCCGCTCGGGCAGGCCGGCCTTCTTCGTCGCCGCGATGATCGCCTTGGCGTTGGCGGTCTGCTCGTCGTTCAGGTCGATGTGCGACTGGGCGCCCTGCACCGTAGCGACCGCAGCCGGCTTGGTGCTGTTCACCGGCTCGGCGTGGGCGGCGACCGGACCGGCGAACACACCACCGGTGAAGGCCAGACCAGCGATACCCAGCACGCTCTTACGCAGCATCGTGTTCATGGGGGTAGCTCCATTCGGGGGTTGGCGCACACGCCGATGGGGGTCGGCTGTGCGCAAGCACCACGTCAGGCGCTCAAGAAAGTCTTAGGGGGATCATCCGGCGCACGGGGCGGGGGCCCTTTCGTCGCGCCGGGACCATGTACAACGACCGGCCGGCCACCATCATTCCCGCAGGGCCCGGGTCGGGCGGGCGGGTCGCGGGGGCCGGGCATCCCGTCGGGCGGGGCCGTGGTCCTCGGTCGTGCACCGGGTATAACGACCCCCGCCCACCGGCCATTCCACCGCCGGGATGCCGCCGGTCACCCCGCGAACCGGACACCACACCCACCCGCGCACGGCTCGGTGGAGCGCCATGGAGGTATCCGGCCGCCGGAGGCATCCATAGCGCTCCACTCACCGCCGGAAGCCGGGCATGAACCGGACATCCGCCCCAAGCTCACCGCCCGTGTCGGCGCAACGTGACGACCTGGCGGGATCGGCGTGACCGCCCCAGCCCCACCCACGGGCCACGTAGCCACCCGCCCAACCCAGCCGACCCGCTTTGCTCTGCAGCCATCCACGCACCACCTACGCTCCGTGCCCGCTGCGGCGATGGCTGCAGAGCAAAGGCGGTGAGTGAGCACTTGCCACCCGGCGGCCCAGGCGGCCGCGCTCGCTGTGTGAGGGGCTGCAGATTAGGGGCGGTGGGTGATCCCTGGCGGCCGCGCGCTGCTTCGAGGGCTGCAGAGCGGAGGCGGTGGGTGAGCACTTGCCACCCGGGCGGACCGGGCGGCCGCGCGCTACGGGGAGGGCTGCAGAGCAAAGGCGGTGGGTGAGGACCTGCCACCCGGGCGGGCCGGGCGCCGCGCGCGAACCCGCCCCGACGTGCGCTCGACGGCGGACAGCGGCGGACCCCCGGCGACCCGGGACCGGGGTGCGCGGAAGGCTGGGCGTACACAACAGCGCCGCCCGGCCCCGGAGGGACGGGCGGCGCTTGGGTGTCGGTGTGCAGGTCGCCTCTCGGCGAGTGGCACGACGCGGCTCCAGCCGGACGGTATTCCGCGAAGGCAATTTAGGTGAGGCCCGGGGACACTGGACACACCGACGCTCTGCACAACGGCCCGACCGGCCCCGGTGTTCCGGGCGTCGGCGTGTCCGCCGTCACACCGCCACCCCGGTGCGGCGCGGCCCGACGGGCGACACCGCCACATCCCGTGGTGCAGTCGATCAAGGGGGTGGGAGCGCCTAGGGTGGTCTGCGTGGCGACCCTTCTGCTTCTGCGACACGGCCGGACCACCGCGAACGCCGACGGTGGCCTGGCTGGCCGGCAACCGGTCGAGCTGGACGAGACCGGGCGCGCCCAGGCCGCGGCGGTGGGTGAGCGGCTCAAGGGGCTGCCCCTCGCGGCGGTGGTGACCAGCCCGCTGATCCGCTGCCGGCAGACCCTGGAGCTTGCCCTGCCCGGGGCGGCGCCGGTGGTCGAGGAGGGGCTCATCGAGTGCGGCTACGGCGCCTGGGAGGGGCAGCCGTTGAAGAAGCTGGCGAAGGAGCCGCTCTGGCCGGTGGTGCAGCAGCACCCGAGCGCCGCCGTGTTCCCGGAGGGGGAGTCGATGGCGGCCATGTCGGCGCGGGCGGTCGCCGCGGTGCGCTCCTGGGACGCCCGGGTCAGCGCCGAGCACGGGCCCGAGGCGGTCTGGCTGGCGTGCAGCCACGGCGACGTGATCAAGGCGATCGTGGCCGACGCGTTGGGCGTACACCTGGATCTGTTCCAGCGGATCGTGGCCGACCCGGCGTCGGTGACCGCGATCCGCTACACGCCGCTGCGGCCCTTCCTGGTCCGGCTCAACGACACCGGCGGCGACCTGGCCGGGCTGGTCCCGCCGCCGCGAAAGCGGCGCCGGCGGGCGACCCGGGCGACCGACTCGGACGCGGCGGTGGGCGGCGGCGCGGGGGCGACCCGGTGAGCGGCCTCGCCACGCCCGGGAACGGCGGGCGGCGGCCCTGGCGTTTCGCCCTGGGCGGATTCGGCGTCGGTGCGCTGCGCGACGGTTCCGCACGCCGGATAGGGTCGTGGGTATGACCCACCAGGTGCACGCCTTCGAGCCGCCGGAGCGGTTCGTCGCCGGAACCGTCGGCCCGCCGGGGGAGCGCACGTTCTTCCTCCAGGCGCGCGGCGGGGGCCGGCTGGTCAGCGTCGCGCTGGAAAAGGTCCAGGTGTCCCTGCTCGCCGAGAAGCTGGAGGAGCTGCTCTCCGAGGCGCAGCGCCGGTTCGGCGTCGAGCTTCCGGAGGCGGCCCCGGTGACGGGCGACAACGACCCGCTCGACACCCCGGTCGACGAGGAGTTCCGGGTCGGCACCCTGGGCCTGGCCTTCGACGTGGACTCCGCCACCGTGGTGATCGAGGCGATCGCCGCCGGTGAGGCGGAGGCCGAGGTCGAGCTCGGCGACGCGGACGACGACACCGACGAGGACCCGGACGAACCGGACGACGACCTCGATCGGCTCCGGGTCCGGCTGACCCCCGAGGCGACCCGCGCGTTCATCGAGCGGGCCCGGCGGGTGGTCAACGCCGGCCGTCCGCCCTGCCCGCTCTGCGGCCAGCCGCTCGACCCGGCCGGTCACCTCTGTCCCCGGCACAACGGTTACCACCGGTGACGTCGTCCGAACTCCAGCCCCGACAGGACGGCGCCTCCTCGCTGCGACTGCTCAGCGACGGTGAACTGACCCTGGAGGGGCGGCTGGTCGACGCCTCCAACACCACCCTGCGGGGCATCATCACCCTCGACGGGGCGTCCGCGCGCTGCGTCTACAAGCCGGTCCGTGGCGAGCGCCCGCTCTGGGACTTCCCGGACGGGACACTCGCCGGCCGGGAGGTCTCGGCCTACCTGGTCTCGCAGGCCACCGGCTGGGACCTGGTGCCGCCGACCGTCCTGCGGGACGGTCCGTTCGGTCCCGGCTCCTGCCAGCTCTGGATCGACGAGCCGGAGGACGCCGAGCCGCTTGTCGGGTTCGTGCCGGCCGAGACGGTGCCGCCGCGCTGGTTCCCGGTCGCCGCGGCGCGCGACGACGACGGGGCCGCGTACGCGTTGGCGCACGCCGACGATCCCCGGCTGGCCCGGCTGGCCGTCCTCGACGCCGTGATCAACAACGCCGACCGCAAGGGCGGCCACGTGCTCGTCGGCCCCGACGACCGGGTCTACGGGGTCGACCACGGGGTCTGCTTCCACGTCGAGGAGAAGCTGCGCACCGTGCTCTGGGGCTGGGCCGGCCGGCAGCTCCCGCCGGACGCGGTGGCGATGCTCGACGACCTGGCCGGCCAGCTCACCGGTGCGCTCGGCGACGAGCTGGCTGAGCACCTCACGATCAGCGAGGTCGCCGAGGTGGCGGCCCGGGTGGACCGGTTGCGGGAGACCGGGCGGTTCCCGCTGCCGCCCGAGGAGTGGCCGGCCATGCCCTGGCCGCCCATGTGAGCCGTTGTCGCGTTGATCACCCGAGGCGCGCCACCCGAGCGGCTGACGGATCGTTAGGCTGGAAATCATGGAGTCTTGGGCGGGACACGAGGTGCCACGGCTGCCGGGCAAGGGCACGCCACTGAACTTGTACGACTCGGCGCGGCAGGGCCTCCACTCCAGTCAGCCCGACGGTGCGGCCAGCATGTACGTCTGCGGCATCACCCCGTACGACGCGACCCACCTGGGCCACGCCGCCACCATGATCACGTTTGACCTGGTGCAGCGGATGTGGCGGGACGCCGGCCTGACCGTGCGGTACGTGCAGAACGTCACCGACATCGACGACCCGCTGCTGGAGCGGGCGGAGCGCGACGGCGAGGACTGGAAGGTCCTGGCCATGCGGGAGACCGCGCTGTTCCGCGAGGACATGGAGGCGCTGCGGATCATCCCGCCGGAGCACTACGTGGGCGCGGTCGAGTCGATCCCCGACATCGCCGAGAAGGTGTTGGTGCTGCTCAAGGACGGCGCGGCCTACCGGCTCGACGACGGCACGGGCGACGTCTACTTCGACGTCGCCGCCGCTCCCGCGTTCGGCTACGAGTCCAACCTGTCGCGCGAGCAGATGCTGGAGATCTTCCCGGAGCGCGGCGGCGACCCGGACCGGGCCGGCAAGCGCGACCCGCTCGACCCACTGCTGTGGCGCGGCGCCCGCGAGGGCGAGCCGTCCTGGCCGGGCGGTGAGCTGGGCGCCGGGCGCCCCGGCTGGCACATCGAGTGCGCGGTGATCGCGTTGAACCTGCTCGGCGACCGGATCGCCGTCCAGGGCGGCGGCAACGACCTGCTCTTCCCGCACCACGAGTGCTCGGCGGCGCACGCCGAGCGGCTGACCGGCCAGGCCCCGTTCGCCGACCACTACGTGCACGCCGGCATGATCGGCCTGGACGGCGAGAAGATGTCGAAGTCCCGGGGCAACCTGGTCTTCGTCTCCCGGCTCCGCGCCGACCACGTCGACCCGATGGCGGTCCGCCTGGCCCTGCTCAGCGGGCACTACCGCAGCGACCGCTCGTGGACCGACGAGCTGCTCGCCGAGGCGCAGGAGCGGCTGGCCCGCTGGCGCCGGGCCGCCGCCGCGCCGGCCGGCCCGTCCGGCGAGGAGCTTCTGGCCGGGGTACGCGCCCGCCTCGCCGACGACCTGGACAGCCCCGGCGCCCTGGCCGTGGCCGACGAATGGGCCGACCAGGCCCTCGCCGGGGTCGCCGACGACGCGGCCGCCCCGAAGCTGTTCGCCGACACCGTCGACGCCCTCCTCGGCATCCGCCTCTGAGCGGCTCATCCCGGCGTGGTCCCGCCCGGGGAGGGACTAGCCGAGGACGAGGCCGGGGTCGGGGTCCTGGTCGGGTGCCGGCGCGGGGATGCGGTACTCCTCGGTGAGCGTGGTCATCGGGCCGGGCCAGGTGGCGTGGGCGACCTCGATCGGCTTGCGCTGGGCGTCGTAGGCGACGTGCAGCAGGTGCAGGACCGGGGTGTCGGGGCGGATCTGGAGGATCTCCGCCTCCTCCCGGCTGGGCTGGCGGGCGCTGATCGTGTCGGTCGCGGTGACGTACCGGCGGCCGGTGGCCTCCTCGGCCTCCTGGTAGAGCGGCCGGCCGAACGCCTCCGCGCGCTCCAGGGAGGTGCCGGCGGTGTCGGCGGGCAGGAACCAGGAGGCGCCGACCTCGACGGGTGAGTCGTCGGTGCGGACCAGGTGCCGCCGGCAGAGCAGTTCGGTGCCGTCGGCCACCCCGAACGCGTCGGCCACCTCGGGCGGGGCGGCGGCGCGGCCGACCGAGACGAGCTGCTGCCGGTACCGGGCGGCCAGGTCGGTGTGGTAGCCGCGGAAGCCGCCGTACCGGCCGCGGGAGAGCCGGTTGAGCCGGCGCCGGGTGCCCCGGACGTACGTACCGGAGCCGGGCTTGGTGATCAGGACGCCCTCGACCCGCAGCTGGTCGACGGCGCGCTGCACGGTCTGCTTGGCGACGCCGAACATCTCGGCGATGGCCGGGATGGACGGCAGCCGCTCGCCGGGCCCCCAGTCGCCGCGGCGCACCTGGGCCTTGAGCTGCGCGGCGATCTGCCGGTGCGGGAACTCGGCCGCGCCGGGATTGATCTGCATGCCCGCCTCCTCATGACAGCTAGGTTCCTAGGATGCCGTAGCGGGTGTGACCGCGCCACCCCGGACACGCGAAAACCGGGCCCCACCGGGACCCGGTTCTCCACGCGACAGGGCTACCAGGAGCCGGCCGTGGGGCCGGCGGAACCGCCCCGGCGGCGCAGGTACTTCTCGAACTCCTGGGCGATCTCGTCCCCGGTCAGCGGGGTGATGCCGGCGTCGCCGACCCGTTCCTCCAGCTCACGGACGTACTCGCCCAGCTCGGCGTCCTGCTCCGCGGCGCTGCGCACCCGCTGCTCCCACTCCGCGGCCTCCTCGGCCAGGTCGGCCATCGGCACCGGCAGGTCGAGCACCTCCTCGACCCGGTGCAGCAGCGCCAGGGTGGCCTTGGGGCAGGGCGGGTTGTTGGCGTAGTGCGGCACGTGCACCCAGAACGACACGGCGTCCACCTCGGCCCGGGTGCAGGCGTCGTGCAGCACCCCGACGATCCCGGTCGGCCCGTCGTAGCGGGTGGGGGTGAGCTGGTAGCGCTTGGCGGCGTCGGCGTCCGAGGCGCTGCCGCTGATCGGCAGCGGCCGGGTGTAGGGCACGTCGGCCAGCAGCGCGCCGAGCAGCACGACCCGCTCGACCTCCAGGCTGTGGCAGATCTCCAGCACCTGCTCGCAGAAGGTGCGCCAGCGCATGCTGGGCTCGATGCCGCGGATCAGCACCACGTCGCGCTCGGTGCCCTCGGGGCTGGCCACCATGAAGCGGGTGGTCGGCCACTCGACCCGGCGGGTCTCCCCGTCGGCCATCGTGATGGTCGGCCGGCTCACCTGGAAGTCGTAGAAGTCCTCCGGGTCCAGCTCGGTCACCTGTCGGGCCTGCCAGACCTGCTCCAGGTGCTCCACGGCCGCGGTCGAGGCGTCGGCGGCGTCGTTCCACCCCTCGAAGGCCGCGATGGCTACCGGGGACCGCAGCACCGGCAGTCCGTCGAACTCGGTCACGCCGTCACCTCGAGCCGTCGTACGGTCGCGTCCCTGATGTCCTTCACGTCGCCAGCCTACGTGCCGCCGCCGGGCGCGGCCCGTCGGCCGCGCCGGTCCGCCGACCCGACCAGTCGGGCGAACCGGATGAAAGGTACGCGGTGATCCCGCTGACAGTATGTGGGAAGCCCATGTTGCGGTGACCTCTCCACGCCGCGCCGCACTAACCTGGCCCTGTGCGGACTTCGTTGCTCGATGTGCTGGCGGACCGGATCCTCATCGCCGACGGGGCGATGGGGACGATGCTGCAGGCGGCCGACCTGACCCTGGACGACTTCGACGGCCTTGAGGGCTGCAACGAGATCCTCAACGTCACCCGACCGGACGTGGTCCGCGGCGTGCACGAGGCCTACCTGGCCGTCGGCGCGGATTGCGTGGAGACCAACACCTTCGGCGCCAACCTGCCCAACCTGGCCGAGTACGGCATCGCCGAGCGGATCCGCGAGCTGTCCGAGGCGGGCGCGCGGCTCGCCCGGGAGGCCGCCGACGCGTACGCGACGCCGGAGCAGCCGCGGTTCGTGCTCGGCTCGATGGGGCCCGGCACGAAGCTGCCCACCCTCGGGCACGCGGCGTATGCGACCCTGCGGGACGCGTACCAGGAGAACGCGGCCGGCCTGATCGCCGGTGGGGCGGACGCGTTGATCATCGAGACCTGCCAGGACCTGCTCCAGGTCAAGGCCGCCGTGGTCGGTGCCAAGCGGGCCCGGGCCGAGCTGGGGCGGGACGTCCCGATCATCTGCCAGGTGGCCGTGGAGACCACCGGCACCATGCTGCTGGGCAGCGAGATCGGCGCGGCGCTGACCGCCATCGAGCCGCTCGGCGTCGACCTGATCGGCCTCAACTGCTCGACCGGCCCGGCCGAGATGGGCGAGCACCTGCGCTACCTGTCCCAGCACTCCCGCATCCCTGTCTCGGTCATGCCGAACGCCGGCCTGCCGGTGCTGACCGCCGACGGGGCCTACTTCCCGCTGAGCCCGGACGAGCTGGCCGACGCGCTGGACCGGTTCGTCACCGACTACGGCGTGTCCCTGGTCGGCGGCTGCTGCGGCACCACCCCCGAGCACATCCGGGTGCTGGTCGAGCGGCTGCGCGGCCGGCGGCCGGCGGCCCGGGAGCCGCGTCCCGAGGCGGGCGTCTCGTCGATCTACCACCACGTGCCGTTCGCCCAGGACGCCAGCATCCTGATGGTGGGGGAGCGGAGCAACGCCAACGGCTCCAAGGCGTTCCGCGAGGCGATGCTCGCGGCCGACTGGCAGGCCTGTGTCGAGATCGCCCGCGGCCAGGCCCGGGACGGCTCGCACCTGCTGGACCTCTGCGTCGACTACGTCGGCCGGGACGGCACGCAGGACATGCGCGAGCTGGCCGGCCGGTTCGCCACCGCCTCGACCCTGCCGATCATGCTGGACTCGACGGAGCCGGCGGTGGTCGAGGCGGGGCTGGAGATGCTGGGCGGCCGCTGCGTGGTCAACTCGGTCAACTTCGAGGACGGCGACGGCCCGGAGTCCCGCTACGCCCGGGTGATGCCGGTGGTCCGGGAGCACGGCGCCGCCGTGGTGGCGCTGCTCATCGACGAGGAGGGCCAGGCCCGCACCCGGGACTGGAAGGTACGCGTCGCGTGCCGGCTCATCGACGACCTGACCGGCCGGTGGGGGCTGCGCCGGGAGGACATCCTCATCGACGCGCTGACCTTCCCGATCGCCACCGGGCAGGAGGAGACCCGCCGCGACGGCATCGAGACGATCGAGGCCATCCGGGAGATCGCGACCCGCTACCCGGGGGTCAACTTCACCCTGGGCATCTCGAACGTCTCCTTCGGTCTGAATCCGGCGGCCCGGCAGGTGCTCAACTCCGTGTTCCTGCACGAGTGCGCGCAGGCCGGCCTGACCTCGGCCATCGTGCACGCCAGCAAGATCCTGCCGATGTCGAAGATCCCCGACGAGCAGCGCGAGATCGCGCTCGACCTGGTCTACGACCGCCGCCGCGAGGGCTACGACCCGGTGCAGCGGTTCATCGAGGCCTTCGAGGGCGTCGACGCCGCCTCGGCGCGGGCCACCCGGGCCGAGGAGCTGGCCGCGCTGCCGCTGGACGAGCGGCTCAAGCGGCGGATCATCGACGGGGAGCGCAACGGCCTGGAGGCCGACCTGGACACGGCCATGGCCGAGGGCCGTACGCCGCTGTCCATCATCAACGACCTGCTGCTGGACGGCATGAAGGTGGTCGGTGAGCTGTTCGGCTCCGGCCAGATGCAGTTGCCGTTCGTGCTCCAGTCCGCCGAGGTGATGAAGACCGCGGTGGCCTACCTGGAGCCGCACATGGAGAAGACCGACGACGACGGCAAGGGGCGCATCGTGCTCGCCACCGTCAAGGGCGACGTGCACGACATCGGCAAGAACCTGGTCGACATCATCCTGTCCAACAACGGCTACGACGTCGTCAACATCGGCATCAAGCAGCCGATCAACGCGATCCTGGACGCGGCTGAGGAGCACCGGGCCGACGCCATCGGCATGTCCGGCCTGCTGGTCAAGAGCACGGTCATCATGAAGGAGAATCTGGCCGAGATGGCCGCCCGCGGGGTCGCGGAGCGCTGGCCGGTGCTGCTCGGCGGCGCGGCGCTCACCCGGGCGTACGTGGAGGACGACCTGCGCTCGGTGTTCCCCGGGCAGGTGCACTACGCCCGGGACGCGTTCGAGGGGCTGTCCCTCATGGACCGGGTGATGACGGCCAAGCGGGGCGGCGCGCCGGTGGTGGACCCGGAGCGGGAGGCCGCCCTGGCGGCCCGCCGGGAGCGGCGGGAGCGGCAGCGGGCCCTGGTCCGCGAGGCGCTGCCGGAGCTGGACGACGCGTCGGTGCGCTCCGACGTGGCCGCCGACGTCGAGGTGCCCACCCCGCCGTTCTTCGGCACGCGGGTGGTCAAGGGCGTGCCGCTGGCGGACTACGCGGCGCTGCTCGACGAGCGGGCCACCTTCCTCGGCCAGTGGGGGCTGCGCGGGGCCCGGGGCGGCAAGGGCCCGTCGTACGAGGAGCTGGTGGAGACCGAGGGCCGGCCGCGGCTGCGGTACTGGTTGGACCGGCTCATCGCCGACCAGGTCCTGGAGGCCGCCGTGGTCTACGGCTACTTCCCGGCCTACTCGGAGGGCAACGACCTGGTGGTGCTGGACGAGAACGGGCACTCCGAGCGGGCCCGGTTCTCGTTCCCGCGGCAGCGGCAGGAGCGGCGGCTGTGCCTGGCCGACTTCTTCCGCCCGAAGGGCGAGCAGCTGGACGTGGTGGCGTTGCAGCTGGTCACCGTCGGGCAGCCGATCAGCGAGTACACGGCGAAGATGTTCGCCGGCAACGAGTACCGCGACTACCTGGAGGTGCACGGCCTGTCGGTGCAGCTCACCGAGGCGCTGGCCGAATATTGGCACCGGCGGATCCGCGCCGAGCTGGTCCTGCCGGGCGGGCGTACGGTCGCCGACGAGGACCCGGCCGACCTGGCCGGCCTGCTGCGCACCGACTACCGGGGCTGCCGGTACGCGTTCGGCTACCCGGCCTGCCCGGACCTGGAGGACCGGGCGAAGATCGTGGAGCTGCTGGGTGCCGAGCGGATCAACGTGCAGCTCTCGGAGGAGTTCCAGCTCGTCCCGGAGCAGGCCACGGACGCGATCGTCGTCCACCACCCGGAGGCCAACTACTTCAACGCCAAGTGATCGCCCTGGGCGTGCGGCGACCCGATCGGGGCAGGGCCGAGCGTCGGGCCCCGATCTGAGCGACCGCCTGGAGGATCGGCATCCTCAAGATCATGCCGTGTGCGGGCCGGGCGGTGTCGGGCGCGGCCCGCGATAGGGCAGGGTGGTGCTGTAGACCACGTTGGTGGTGGTGCTGCCGAACCCGGCGAGTTCGTTGACGACCTGTTCGAGGTGCGCCATCGATGTCGCGGCCACCTTCAGCACGTAGCAGTCGTCTCCGGTGGTGCGCAGGCACTCCAGAATCTCCGGCCGTCGCTCCAGCAGCCTGTGCAGCGGCTCGTGCCGGCTGCCGGGGTACTTGAGCCGAACCACCGCGAGCACGGGGAAGCCCGCCTTGGGCAGGTCGATCTCGGCGCGGTATCCGGTGATCACACCGGCCGCCTCGAGCCTTCGCACGCGTTCGGTGGTGGCCGATGCGCTCAGTTTGACCCGGCGGCCGAGCTCGGTGATGGGCAGGCGACCATCGCCCTGCATCTCGATGAGGATGGACCAATCGACGGAGTCAAGATCCTCGGCCATCCGGCCATTCTACCGGTGGATCCACGGCGAACAGCGGGAAGGGCCGGGAACATGATGTTCCCGCCCGGGCCACTCGCGACTAGCGTTGGACCCGTGCAGATTGGTGTGAACGTGCCGAACTTCGGCCCGGGTACCGACCCCGATGTGCTGCGGCGGTGGGCGCAGACGGTCGAGGGCCTCGGGTTCGACCTGCTGATGGTCTCCGATCACATCGCGGTGACCCCGGACGTGGCCGAGCAGTATCCGGCGCCGTTCTACGAGCCGTTCACGACACTGTCCTGGCTGGCCGGCGTAACCGGCCGGATCCGGCTGGGCACCACGGTCCTCATTCTCCCGTACCGGCACCCGCTGCTGACCGCCCGGATGGCGGCGAACCTCAACCGGCTCAGCGGCGGCCGGTTCGTCCTCGGCGTCGGCGTCGGCTGGGCCAGGCAGGAGTTCGAGGCGCTCGGCGTGCCGTTCCGGCGGCGCGGCGCGCTGACCGACGAATATCTGCGCGCCCTGCGCGACGCCTGGAGCAACACCGGCGACTACGACACCGCGGCGATCCCGATCTGGGTCGGCGGCAACAGCGACGCCGGCATCCGTCGCGCGGTGCTGCTCGGTGACGCGTGGCACCCGCTGCGGGTGACGACCGGATGGCTGGCGGAGGCAGCCGAGCGGCTGAAGGCCACCGCCGATGAACTCGGCCGCCCGGTGCCCGCGTTGATGCCTCGTATCAAACTCCGGGAGACCCGGGAAGCGGTCACCGTCTCGGACCGGCTTGCCGGTGTCGGCACCCTCGACCAGATCACCGCGGACCTGGACCGGATTCGTCTGCTTGGCGCGCAGACGGTGGTGCTCGACCCGTTCAACGGCGATCCGACCGAGATCCGCCAGCCCGAGCGCGCCTGGCAGACCCTTGCGGCCGTGGCCGCGTACCACAGATCCCAGGAGGACCGATGACTCCCGACGACGAGAAGTTCCTTCGCCGTGCCGTGGAACTCGCCAGCACGGCCGGGGCATCCGGCGAACGGCCGTTCGGCTCGTTGCTGGTCGGAGCGGACGGCGCCGTCCTGGTCGAGGACCACAACACGGTGGTCTCCGACTCCGACATCACCGCCCACCCGGAACTGAAACTGGCCCGCTGGGCCGCTCGGGAACTCGCCCCTGACCAGGCCGCCACCACCACGATGTTCACCAGTTGCCAGCCCTGCCCGATGTGCGCGACCGCGATCGCCCGCTCCGGCCTCGGCCGGGTGGTGTACGCCCTGTCCGCGGATCAGTTCGAGAAGGTCAAGCCGGCCACCCCGCCGTTGCCCCCGGTGCGCTACGAGGGGCCGGCGCTGTTCGACGAGGCGCGCCAGCCGATCGACAACTACTACTAGCACGCGCCGCCGCGCCGGCAACCCGGGCGTCAGTACGCGTAGGTGACCGAGATCGTGGCGGCGGGGCAGGTGTTCGCCCAACTGGTCAGGGCGCTCTTCTCGGCGCTGTCCACGGTGAGCCGCCACCGCACCTTCACCGCCACCCACTCGCCGATGTAGCGGCAGCGGGCGGAGGCGTACGACGGCAGCCAGGTGGCGGGGTCCTGGTCGCCCTTGGCCTGGTTGACGTTGTCGGTGACCGCGGCCAGCGCGCGGGAGTCGCCCAGGTCGTTCGCGTACGCCTGGCGGCGGCTGGTGGTCCAGTTGCGGGCGCCGGAGTCCCAGGCCTCGGCGAGCGGCACCATGTGGTCGATGTCGAGGTCGCCGGTGAGCGTCCAGTAGGCGTTGTCGTCGTAGGAGTACCAGCGGCCGCCGGAGAGGGTGCAGGTGCCGGTGACCGTGGGTCTGGTGGTGGCTTCGGCCAGGAGGACCTCGTTGCGGGTGGTGCAGCCGTCGCCGTCGGCGTCGATCCAGTGTGGAAAGAGGTCGCGGCTGTAGCCGGTGCGGACCTCGGTGGCGACGGGCAGTCCGGCGACCGTGGTGGTCAGGGAGGCGGAGTAGCCGGCGGCCGGGGCGGGCTGGGTGGGGCCGAGGGTGGCGGCCAGGATCGCGGCGAGGCTGACGGCCGTGGCGCGCAGGGTGCGGTTCATGGGACTCCATCCGGGTGGAATTGGCATGTGCTGGCACCCATATAGACAGAGCTGGAAGTAATGGTCTAGATCAAGTTCTGTGAACACTGGATGACGACGAACGGGACGGACACCGCCGCGGGTGCGGAACCGGGCGGCGGCCCGCGACGGCTCAGGTGTGTGCCGGCGGGGCAGGGGTAGACGCCGGGGGCAGCGACGAGACCAGACGGGAGGTCCCGGTGGAGTCGTACCCGGCGGTGGAGGACCACGGTCTGATCGGTGACCTGCAGACGGCGGCGCTCATCACGAAGGACGGCACGCTGGACTGGTTCTGCGCCCCCCGGTTCGACTCGCCGAGCATCTTCGGTGGCCTGCTCGACCGGCGTCGGGGCGGCTACTTCCAGGTCTCGCCGGACGGCGTCGACTACACCAGCAAACAGCTCTACCTGCCGGGGACCGCGATCCTCATCACCCGCTTCCTCAGCGCGGACGGGGTCGGCGAACTGGTGGACTTCATGCCGGTGGCGGGCGACCGGGCCACCGACCACCACCGGCTGGTCCGCATGCTGCGGGTGGTGCGCGGCACCATGCGCTTTCGGGTGGACTGCCGTCCCCGGTTCAACTACGGGCGGGACCCGCACGAGCAGGAGGCGCACCGGGACGGCACGATCTTCCGCAGTCCCGGACTCTCCCTGACCCTGAACACGGTCCGCTACGCCGACCGGCTCCTCGAAACGGACGAGCGCCGGCGGAGCGAGGACGGCGTCTGCGTCGTCGCCACCCTGCACGAGGGCGAGGTCGGCGGCGTGATCCTGGAGACCGACGCACCCGAGCCGCCGCGTCTCTACTCCCCCCAGGAGGCGCGTGACCTGCTCGAACAGACCCGCGACTTCTGGCGGCGCTGGCTCAGCCGCTCGCGCTACAAGGGACGTTGGCGGGAGATGGTGGAGCGGTCCGCCATGACGCTCAAGCTCATGACGTACGCGCCGACCGGCGCGCTGATCGCCGCACCCACCGCGGGGCTGCCCGAGCGGGTGGGCGGCGATCGCAACTGGGACTACCGCTACACCTGGATCCGGGACGCCTCCTTCTCGGTGCACGCCCTGCTGAGCCTGGGCTTCACCGACGAGGCCTGGCAGTACGAGCACTGGGTCGAGGACCGGATCCGCGACGCCGAGGCCGGCGGCGTGCCGCTGCAGGTCATGTACCGGGTCGACGGCTCACCGGACATCACCGAGGAGGTGCTGGGCCACCTCGAGGGCTACCGGGGCTCCGCGCCGGTGCGGATCGGCAACGGCGCGGCGACGCAACTGCAACTCGACATCTACGGCGAGGTGCTCAACTCCCTGCACCTCGCCAACGACCACGGCCTGAAGGGCTCCCACGACGGGTGGCAGCACCTCGCCCGGACGATGGACTGGCTCTGCGCGCACTGGGACCAGCCCGACGACGGGATCTGGGAGACGCGGGCCGGTCGCCAGGACTTCACCTACGGGCGCCTGATGTCGTGGGTGGCGCTCGACCGGGCCGTCCGGCTTGCCCACCGGCACGGGCGCCCCGGCGACGTCGGCCGGTGGGCGGCGACCCGCAACCGCGTCTACGAGCAGATCATGGCCCGCGGCTACCACCCGGGGCGACGCGCCTTCGTCCAGCACTACGGCACCGACGTGCTCGACGCGTCGCTGCTCGCCATGCCCTCGCTCGGCTTCGTCGCGCCGACCGATCCGATGTGGCAGTCGACGCTGCGGGCCATCGACGCCGACCTCGTCTCCGACAGCCTCGTCTACCGGTACGACCCGGCCGCCACCGCGGACGGCCTCTCCGGCGGGGAGAGCACCTTCACCATGTGCACCTTCTGGTACGTGCAGGCCCTGGCGGAGTCCGGCCGGCTCGACGACGCGCAGTTGACCTTCGAGAAGATGCTCACCTACAGCAGCCAGCTCGGCCTCTACTCCGAGGAGATCGCCCCGACCGGGGAGCAGGCCGGCAACTTCCCGCAGGCGTTCAGCCACCTGTCCCTCATCAGCACCGCGTCGAACCTCGACCGGCTCCTCGACGCCCGCGGATGACCGCCGGGCGCGGGAAACCCGCTGTGCGGCCCGGTCCGGCCCGCTACGGTGACCGGAGTACGGGTTACCGGCCCGGCCCGGGCGGGTAAGCGCCCGCGACCCGCAGCGCGTGCCGCGGTCACCGTCCACGGCGGGGCAGCCCCAGAGATGCGGCTGTGACGTCCGAGGACGAGCATGGGGGTACGACGAAAGGGGCGGAGATGACCGACGACATCGCTTCGGAGGTTCCGCCGGACCCGGCCCCCGTGCTGAGCGCGCCGGCGGGTCCACCGCAGGTCGGGCCGCCGAGCAGCCTGGACCTGTGGGCCCGGGCGCAGACGCTGCACCGCTGCTTCGGTGACGACGACGGCGAACCCCACATCATGCGCGGCCTGGACTGAGGCCACGCCACATCGCAGGCGCCCCGGGCGGGGCGCCGCATCGGCGTGTCCGGCACCCGCCCCGGGCGCGAGGCCGGGACAGTGGACGGACGCCGGTGGGGGCCGGGTCCGCCCGGTCAACCCAGCCGGGCGGCGCGGGCGTGCAGGTAGCGCTGCTGAGCCAGGTTCATCGACCGGCGGGCCGCCGCCAGGTACGCCGTCCGGGCCGCCTCCGGCTCCCCGGCCAGCTTCAGCAGGTGCGCCCGGGCCGCGTGGCGGCGGTGGTCCTCGGCGACCCGGCGGTCGCTCCCCAGCGCGTCGAGCAGCGCCAAGCCGGCGCGCGGACCGCGCGCCATGGCCACCGCCACCGCGTGGTTCAGCCGGACCACCGGGTTGTCGTGCAGGGTCAGCAGCATCTCGTAGAGCGCGACGATCTGCGGCCAGTCCGTCGCCTCGACGCCGGGCGCCTCGTCGTGCAGCGCGGCGATCGCCGCCTGGAGCTGGTACGGCCCCACCGCGCCCCGGGGCAGCGTGGCGGCGACCAGCGCCGTCCCCTCGGCGATCCGGTCGGCCTTCCAGCGCCGCCGGTCCTGCTCGGCCATCGGCACGAGCGTCCCGTCCGGGCCGGTCCGCGCCGGGGTACGCGCGTCGGTGAGCAGCATCAACGCCAGCAGCCCGGCCACCTCCGCGTCGTCGGTGAGCCCGTGCAGCAACCGGGCCAGCCGGATCGCCTCGCCGCACAGGTCGGGCCGGTGCAGCCGCTCTCCGGCGGTGCTCGCGTACCCCTCGTTGAAGATCAGGTAGAGCACGTGCAGCACGGCGTCGAGCCGGGCGGCCCGGTCCGGGCCGGCGGGCGGGGCGAACGGCAGGCCGCTGTCGCGGATGCGCTGCTTGGCCCGGGTGATCCGCCGGGTCATGGTCGCCTCCGGCACCAGGAACGCCCGGGCGACCTCGGCGGTGCTCAACCCGCCGACCGCCCGCAGGGTCAGCGCGATCTGCCCGGCCGGCGGCAGCGACGGATGGCAGCAGAGAAACAGCAGGACCAGGCTGTCGTCGGCGTCGTCCGGCACGCGGTCCGCGGGCGGCGCCACCCAGCGGTCCGCCGGCGCCTCCCGGGCCACGCCGTCCTCCCGGCGGCGCCGGGCCTGCTCGGCCCGGAGCAGGTCGGTCAGCCGGCGGGACGCCACGGTGATCAGCCACGCCTTCGGGTCGTCCGGCAGCCCGCCGGCGGGCCAGCGGGTGGCGGCGGCGAGCAGTGCCTCCTGGGTGGCGTCCTCGGCGGTGTCGAAGTGCCCGTACCGGCGGACGAGCGCGCCGAGGACCTGCGGCGCCAGGGCACGCAGCAGGTCCTCGACGCGCGCGGTGGGCACCGGTCAGCCCTGGAGTTCCTCGATGCCGTCGAGGACGGGCCGCACGTCGACGTACTCGCCCTCGGCGTCCGGGTTGACGAACCGGGCGGCGATCTCGGTGGCCCGGTCGAAGCCGTCGCACTCGACGACCGTGTAACCGGCCAGCACCTCCTGCGTCTCGGCGTACGGGCCGTCCGTGACCACGGGCGCGCCGCCGCGCAGCCGGACCCGCCGGGCGTGCACCGGCGCGGACAGGCCCTGCGCGTCGACGAGTTCCCCGGTCTCGGTCAGGTCCCTGTGGACGGCCTCCATGTGGGCGTGCATCGCGGCGAGCTGCTCCGGACTCATCGGTGGCTGGTCGCCGGGCCGCCCGGCCATCACGTCGTAGTCCCGCTGGCTGCCGTACAGCATGATCAGGTATTTCATCGTGTCTCCTCTCGGCCGGCGCCCCGCGGCGCCGGTCACCCGGGACGTCGGAGCCGCGAGGCCGCCCCGGACACCAGCCCGGAGGCGGATCAGTCGACCCGACCCGAGGCGAGCAGCGCGGCGGTGGGCAGCGCCAGGCTGCCGTCGGCCCGCCCCGCGACCCGGCCGCCGGGGCGGACCACCCGGCGCAGCTCGGCCACCCCGGCGGCGGCGCCGCGGCCCGCCCACCGGGACCGTTCGTGCGCGTCGAAATCGGTGCCGACCACCGCCGCAGCGTAGCGGTGACCGGGCGTGCGGCGGGGCCCTACAGTGGCCGCATGACGACGATCCTCGTGACGCTGGCGGCGCTGGCCGCGGTCGTGGCCGTGATGGTCGGGTTCGTCTCCTGGCGGGACCGGCGGCGGCGCGCCACCGAGGAGGACCCGGCGGCGGTGCGGGCGGCCAGGGGGGAGCGGCACCGGCGGGCGGCCGAGCGGGAGCACGCGCAGCACGACGGCTGGAACAACGGCGGCCACGGCTTCACCGGCTGACGCCGCGGGGCAGCACCGGCACCCGGCGGCGGTCCGGTGGCCGCCGTTCACCACCCCCGACTGAACGAAGGCCGGCGCGCGCACGTGATCCCGGGTGGCATCAACGGCGCACGGTCGGGGTACTGCGCTGACACAGCGGATCAGCCGGGGAGGCATCGGTGGGGGAGAACGCGGGACGCCGGCGGCCGGGATCACTCGCCGGACTGCTGGTCGCCGTGGTCGTGGCGGCCGGCTGCATGGGCGGCGGGCTGGACCAGGGCGAGCCGGAGCAGCCCCGCCCGCGGCCGAGCGGCCAGCCGGCCTCCGCCGGCGCGGACGCGACCCGGGCCGACGGCACGACCAGCGTCGCGGAGTTCAAACAGGACTTCTCCGACGCGGTCGGCATCGCCCAGCGCTACTGGACGGCGCAGTTCCGGGCCTCCGGCAAGCAGTTCCAGCCGATCCGGCGGGTCGTGCCGTACACCCGGTCCGGTGAGGTGTCCTGCGGGGGCGAGGGGCTGCCGCGCAACAACGCCGTCTACTGCTCGGCCGGCGACTTCATCGCCTACGACGTGAACTGGTCGGTGGGGGCATTCCGGCAGGTCGGTGACGCCTTCCTGTTCTACCTGCTCGGCCACGAGTACGCCCACGGCGTCCAGGTCCGCCTCGGCATCCGCTACAACTTCACCATCCAGCAGGAGCTGCAGGCCGACTGCATGGCCGGGGCGTACATCGGTGACAACGTGCGCTCGGGGACGCTGACCCTGGCCGAGGGCGACCTGGACGAGTTCCGGGAGGGACTGCTGGCGGTCGGCGACGACCCGGACCAGCCCTGGTTCGCCGAGGGCTCGCACGGCACCGCCGAACAGCGCAGCGAATCGTTCTTCCGCGGCTACGAGAACTCCCTGGACGCCTGCGACCTCGGCTGATGCCGCAGCTCACTGCCGCGGGGGACGGTGACCGGCCGGCGGGGCGCGGCTGAGAGGATCGGCGGAGACCCGCACCCGAGGAGGCCCCCGCTGAGCAGCACCCATCCCGCCGCCGTGCTCTTCGACATGGACGGCACCCTGGTCGACAGCGAGAAGCTGTGGGACGTCGCGTTGCAGGAGCTCGCCGCGGTCTACGGGGGCACCCTCTCCGAGGCCGCCCGCAGGGCGATCATCGGCACCAGCATGGCCGTGTCCATGCGGATCGTGCACGACGACCTGGGCCAGCCGGAGCGGGACCCGCAGGCCAGCGCCGACTGGATCAACGCCCGGATCCTGGAGCTGTTCCGCGACGGGCTGCGCTGGCGGCCCGGGGCGCTGGCCCTGCTGCGCGCGGTCCGCGCCGCGGGCATCCCCACCGCCCTGGTCACCTCCAGCACCCGGCCGCTGGTCGAGGTCGCCCTCGACACCCTGGGCCGGGACAGCTTCGACGCGGTGGTCTGCGGCGACGAGGTCGAGGCCGCCAAGCCGCACCCGGAGCCGTACCTGACCGCGGCGCGGCTGCTCGGTGTGCCGATCGAGCGGTGCGTGGCGATCGAGGACTCGCCGACCGGGGTGGCCAGCGCCCTGGCGGCCGGGGCCGCCGTGCTGGCCGTACCCGCCGAGGTGCCGCTGCCGCCGGCCGACGGCGTACACCAGTTGGCGAGCCTGACCGCCGCGGACCTGGAGCTGCTCTCGGCCCTGCTCGGCGAACGCCCCGCCTGAGCCGGTCGGTCAGTCGCCCTCGCCGAACACCGCCACGGCGATCTGGTAGCTGTCGAACGCGCGCGCGGCGCCGGCGTAGGCGGCCAGGTGGATGAACACCTCGACGATCTCCTCGCGGGTCACCCCGGAGTGCAGGGCGATCCGCAGCTGGCCGCGCAGCGGCTCGTGGGTGCCCAGCGCCGCGGCGACCGCCACCGACACCAGGCAGCGGGCGCGCAGGTCCAGGCCCT
The DNA here is from genome assembly GCF_055586885.1 of Micromonospora sp. NPDC048907. Taxonomy (NCBI): domain Bacteria; kingdom Bacillati; phylum Actinomycetota; class Actinomycetes; order Micromonosporales; family Micromonosporaceae; genus Micromonospora; species Micromonospora sp. NPDC048907. Next base: position 586,729 of record NZ_JBVJHI010000005.1, on the reverse strand, counting down.
CGCGCGGCCACACGTCGCCGAAGGTGTGCTGGGTGGCCAGCCGGCGGAAGTCCGCGCCGACGGCCGGCTCGCCGGGGCCGAGCGGCAGGGTGAGCGGCCGGCCGAGCAGCCCCTCGGCGTTCTCCAGCGCCCGCGCGTAGGCGTCCTCCGGCACACCCCTCACCCCCTGGCCCCGAGTCTGGCAGCGGGCGGGGAGCCGGCGGGGACGGAAACGGCCCCCGCCACCCTTCGGTGGCGGGGGCCGTCGTGCGCCGGATCAGTCGTGCGCGATGGCGCCCAGCACGTTGATCCGCGCGGCGCGGATCGCGGGCAGCACCGCGGCCACCACCCCGATGATCGCCGCGAGGACCAGGAAGGTCGCCATCTGGCCCCAGGGCAGGACCAGGTCGGTGATGCCCTCGTCCTTGAGCGCCCGGACCACGGCCGCGCCGAGGCCGGTGCCGACCACGACGCCGAGCAGCGCGCCGAAGATCGAGATCACCACCGCCTCCACGGTGATCATCCGCATGGTCTGCGCCCGGCGCAGGCCGATCGCCCGCAGCAGGCCCAGCTCCCGGGTGCGCTCCAGCACCGACAGGGCCAGGGTGTTGATGATGCCCAGCACCGCGATCACGATGGCCAGCGCCAGCAGGATCTGGATCATCCGCAGCGGCGTGTCCAGTTGGCTGGTCTGCTGCTTGATGAACGCGGCCCGGTCCGCCACCGACACCTCGGGGCTGTCGGCGAGCAGCCGCTCGACCTGCGGCTGCACCGCGGCGACCGAGGTGCCCGGAGCGAGCTGCAGGAAGCCCTGGATCGGCTGCGGGATGGCGAAGTCGGTGGCCGCCTGCGGCGGCAGCACCACCGGGTTGGTCAGCTGGGAGCTCTCGTAGATGCCGCTGACCGTGTAGGTGCGGGCCTCGCCCCGGGACAGCTGGACGTTCACCGTCGAACCGACCGACAGGTTGCGGGACTTCGCGGTGTCCGAGCTGAGCAGCATCTGGTCCGGGTTCAGCCGGCTGATGTCACCGGCGGTCGCCTTCGCACCGAAGATCTTCTCCAGCGCGGCCACGTCGCTGGAGGCGGCCACCCAGGTCCGCTGGCCGTTCATCGTGGCCATGTCGCCGTACTCGCCGTCGACCAGCCGCACCCCCGGGATGGCGGCGGCCTTCTCCAGCACCGCCGGGTCGAAGCTCGCCGGCCGCGGGCCGGTCTGGGCGCCGGAGATCACCAGCTCCGCCTTGATGGTGTCCTCCGCCAGGGCGCCGATGCTGCCCTTGGCCGAGTCGAGGATCACCGTCACCCCGGTCACCAGCGCGATGCCGACCATCAGCGCGGCGGCCGTGATCGCCGTGCGGCGGGGGTTACGGCCGGAGTTCAGCCGGCCCAGCTTGCCCGGCACCGACCAGGCGAAGATCGTGCCCAGCAGGGCGACGACCGGCCGGCTGATCAGCGGGGTCAGCAGGGCCACGCCGATGAACGCGAACAGCACGCCACCGAGGATGGTGGCGAGGGTGTTGTCCCCGGCGTTGCCGCTGAGCCCGAGAAGGAGCAGGCCCGCGCCGATCGCGGTGACCACCGAACCGCCGACGGTCACCTTGGTCAGCGGCCGGTCCGGCGTGGCGACGTCCTGCATGGCGGCGATCGGCGGGATGCGCGAGGCGCGCAGCGCGGGCAGCAGGGCCGCCACCACCGTGATCACCGTGCCGACCGCGAAGGCGCCGATGACCGCCGCGGGCGGCACGCCCAGACCGGCCAGGGTCAGCCCGCCGGCGAGCTTGCCGAACAGGTACGCCAGCAGCGCGCCGACCCCGATGCCGGCCGCGAGCCCGAGCACCGAGGCGATCAGGCCGACCGCCACGGCCTCCAGCACCACCGAACCGATGATCTGCCGCCCGCTCGCGCCGATGGCCCGCATGAGCGCCAGCTCGCGGGTGCGCTGGGCCACGATGATCGAGAAGGTGTTGAGGATCAGGAAGGTGCCGACCAGCAGCGCCACCGCGGCGAAGCCGAGGAGGATCTTGTTGAAGAAGGACAGGCCCTCCTTCAGCCCGGCGGACGCGTCGTCGGCGAGCTGCTTGCCGGTCTTCACCTCGTAGTCCGCGCCGAGGGCGCGGGACACCTCGTCGCGCAGCGCCTCCGGCGTGGTGCCGTCGGCGGCCCGCGCGGTCACGTTGGAGAACACGCCCGGCTTGCCGAGCATCAGCTGCTGGGCGACCGGGGTGGTGAACGCCACCTCGTTGACCCCGCCGACCGAGTCCCGGCCGCCGCTGTAGCCGAAGACGCCGACGAGGGTGAACTCCTTCTTCGGCGCCAGGGTCAGCACGCCGACCCGGTCGCCGACCTTGACCTTGGCCGCCTCGGCGAGCGCGACGTTGACCACGATCTCGTCGTCGGCCTGCGGCGCGCGCCCCTCGCGCAGCTTCACCAGGTCGCCCTCGCCGAGCCAGTTCTCGCCGAGCTGCGGCGGGCCGAACGAGGTGACCACCTTGCCGTTGCTGCCGATCAGCCGGGCCCCGTCGGCGTTGACCACGCCCTGGACGTCGGTGACGCCCGGCACCGCCTTGACCCGGTCGACGACCGACGCGGGCACCGGGGCGGCGACCTGCTCGCCCTCGACCTCGGACAGGGCGACCTTCGGCTTCGCGGCCACGTTCACGTCGACCTCGGAGAACGCGTCGGAGAAGACCGCGTCGAAGGAACGGCCGAGGGTGTCGGTGAGCACGAACGCGCCGGAGACGAACATGACGCCGAGCACGACCGCCAGGCCGGACAGCAGCAGGCGCAGCTTGCGCGCCAGCAGGCTCTTCAGAGTGGCGCGGAACATCAGCTGCCCACCTCGGCCGACGCGTCGAGCTTCTTCATGGTGTCCAGCACCGTGTCGGCGGTCGGCTCGATCAGCTCGGAGACGATCTGACCGTCGGCCAGGAAGACCACCCGGTCGGCGTACGCGGCGGCGGTCGGGTCGTGGGTGACCATGACGATGGTCTGGCCGTGCTCACGGACCGAGTTGCGCAGGAAGTTGAGCACCTCGGCGCCGGAGCGGGAGTCCAGGTTGCCGGTCGGCTCGTCGGCGAAGATCACCTCGGGGCGGGCGACCAGGGCCCGGGCGCACGCCACCCGCTGCTGCTGGCCGCCGGAGAGCTGCGCCGGGCGGTGCCCGAGCCGCTCCCGCAGGCCGACCGTGTCGATCACGGTGTCGTACCAGGCCGGGTCGGGCTTGCGCCCGGCGATCGACAGCGGCAGCAGGATGTTCTCCTGCGCGGTGAGCGTGGGCAGCAGGTTGAACTGCTGGAAGATGAAGCCCACCTTGTCGCGGCGCAGCTTCGTCAGGCCGGCGTCGCCCAGCCCGGTCACCGTGGTGTCACCGATCATGACGGTGCCCCGGGTCACCGAGTCCAGACCCGCCAGGCAATGCATCAGCGTCGACTTGCCCGAGCCGGACGGGCCCATGATCGCGGTGAACCGGCCCCGCTCGAACTCGGCGCTCACCCCCCGCAGCGCGATCACCTGCGCCTCGCCGCTGCCGTACACCTTCCACACGTCGCTGGCGCGGGCCGCGGCCTGCGCCTGCTGCCCTACCGTCGCGGTCACGTTCATCTACCTCTTCCGTCAGCCTGCTGATCCGCACCGCCCCCGCTGGTCGGTGCGCAGTGTCCATCCTCCGTGCCGCCGGGCCCGGATCCGTCCGCCCCCGGGCGGACCCGCGCCGGAATTTCCGTTGGGGTCACCCCCGACGCCGGCTCAGGGTCATCCCTGACCGGCCGGCGCCGCCGACGCTAGGACCTCACGCCACGTCATGGTCAACCCCGCCGCGCCGCCGATGGTCACGGTAGGTGACCGGTGCCACCTCACCCGCCGGGGCGGACCAGGCCGGTCTCGTACGCCAGCACCACGGCCTGGACCCGGTCCCGCAGACCGAGCTTGGTCAGCACGTGCCCGACGTGGGTCTTCACGGTGGTCTCGCTCACCGACAGCTCCCGGGCGATCTCGGCGTTGGACAACCCGCGCGCCACCTGCACGAGCACCTCCCGCTCCCGCTCGGTCAGCGCGTCCAACGCCTTCGGCGGGGTGGCCGCCGGGTCGGGCAGCACGTCGGCGAATCGGTCCAGCAACCGGCGCAGGATGCGGGGCGCCACCACCGCCTCGCCGGCCGCGACCGTCCGGATCGCGGTCACCAGGTCCTCGGCCGGCACGTCCTTGGCCAGGAAGCCGCTGGCCCCGGCACGCAGCGCGCCGACCACGTACTCGTCCAGGTCGAAGGTGGTGAGGATGAGCACCCGCACGGGCAGGCGGGCGTCCACGATCGCCCGGGTGGCCGCCACCCCGTCCATCCGCGGCATCCGGATGTCCATGAGCACCACGTCCGGCAGCAGCCGCCGGGACAGCTCCACCGCCTCCACCCCGTCGCCGGCCTCGGCCACGATGTCCAGGTCGTCCTCGGTGCCCAGCACCATCCGGAAGCCGGTACGCAGCAGCGGCTGGTCGTCGGCGAGCAGGATCCGCACCGGTCGGCCGGCGGTGCTGTCGGTCATCGGTCTCCCTCGTTCGGCCGGGTGCCGGTCACGCCGGGACCGCCCCGGCCGGCTCCAGCGGAATCCGCGCGTACACCCGGAAGCCGCCGCCGGGCCGCGGGCCGGTCCGCAGGACCCCACCGTAGAGGGCGACCCGCTCCCGCATGCCGACCAGACCGTGTCCGATCCGATCGGCCACCGGCGCCGGGCCGCGCCCGGTGTCGGTGACCTCCACCGCCAGGAAGCCCGGGGTGACGGTGAGCCGGACCAGCGCGGTGGCCCGGCCGGCGTGCTTGAGCGCGTTGGTCAGCGCCTCCTGCACGATCCGGTAGACGGTCAACGCCACCCCGTCCTCCATCGGCCCGGGCGTGCCGTCGATCCGCAGCGTGACCGGCAGCCCCGCGTCGCGGACCTGCTCGACGAGGGCCTCGATGCCGGTCAGCCCCGGCTGCGGGGTCAGCTCGGCGGCCGGTTCGGCGTCGGTGCGCAGCACGTCCAGCAGCCGGCGCAGCTCCCGCAGCGTGGCCCGGCCGGTCTCCTCGACCGTGGCCATCGCCTCGTCGGCCGCGTCCGGGTCCCGGCGCAGCACCCGGCGCGCCCCGGTGGCCAGCACGCCCATCACGCTGACGTGGTGGGCCACCACGTCGTGCAGCTCCCGAGCGATCCGGCGCCGCTCGTCGGCGACCGCCTGCTCGGTCAACGACCGCTGGGTGGCCTCGGCGATCCGGGCCCGCTCCCGGAGCATCCGGGTGGACTGCCGGCGCGCCTGCACCGCCCGGCCCACCGCGAACGCCACCGACGCGGTGAGCAGGTTGTCGAGCACCAGCACGCCGGGGCCCATGTCCAGCACCCCGTCCAGCGGCGCGACCACGTTCGCCAGCACCACCGGCACCCAGAGCAGCAGCGCGGCCAGGGCCGCCGCGCGCAGCGGCCGGTGCGCCGCCATGGTGTAGGTCAGGACGATGAAGGCCAGCCCCTGGGTGGTGGGCGCCAGCGCGAACAGCACCGGCACGGCCAGCGTGGCCACCGCCGCGCCCACCGCGGGCCAGGGGGCGACCCGGCGGATCGCCACCGGAGCGGCGCAGAGCACGCTCCAACCCAGCGCCGCCCAGAGCTGCTCGGGTCGCAGCTCCCGCGGGGTCAGCAGCAGGAACGCCGCGTCCACGAGCGCCAGCGCGACGGCCGTGGCGGCGTCCGCGGCCAGCGGCCGGTCCCGCGCCCACGCGCGCAGCCGGTTCGTCATGCCCCGACGCTAGCCGCCGCCCGGCGCGGGCCCTCGTCGCCGAAGCCGAACCCGGCCTCCTCCGCGAGGAGGATGCTCACTCGTCCGCGCCGGGCGCGGCCGGCCGGGACCGGGCGTCGGTGAGCGGGTCGGCCGGCCCGCCCACCGGGAACGGCGGCGGCGTGCCGCCGAAGCTCGGGCACAGCGCCTGGTGGCTGCACCAGTCGCAGAGCCGGCTCGGCCGGGGCCGGAAGTCCTGCCGGGCGGTGGCCTGCTCGATGGCCTGCCAGAGCGCCACCACCGTGCGCTCGAAGCGCAGCAGCTCCTCGGCGTCGGGGGAGTAGTCGCACACCTCGGCGTCCTTGAGGTAGAGCAGCCGCAGCACCCGCGGCACCACCCCCCGGGTCCGCCACAGCACCAGGGCGTAGAACTTCAGCTGGAACAGCGCCCGCGCCTCGAACGCCTCGCGCGGGGCGCCGCCGGTCTTGTAGTCGACCACCCGCAGGGCGCCGTCGGGCGCCACGTCGAGCCGGTCGAGGTAGCCCCGGATGAGCAGCTCGTCGTCGACCACCGCGGAGATCAACGCCTCCCGCTCGGCCGGCTCCAGCCGGCGCGGATCCTCCACCGCGAAGTAGCCATCCAGCAGCGCCGCCGCCGAGCGGAGGAACCCCTCCACGGCGGCCGTGTCGCCCTCGGCGAACAGCGTCGCCAGCTCCGGCTGCTCGGTGACCAGCCGGTCCCACTGCGGGGCGACCAGGTCGCCGGCCGACTCCGGGGTGCGCGCCCCCGCCGGCAGGTCGAACAGCCGCTCCAGCACGGCGTGCACGAGCGTGCCCCGGACCTGCTCCACGGTGGGTCGCTCGGGCAGCCGGTCGATGCTGCGGAACCGGTAGAGCAGCGGGCAGGTCTTGAAGTCGGCCGCCCGCGACGGCGACAGCGACGCCCGGACGGTGGCCGGTGCCCCTGCTGTCGGGCCGTGCTGCGTGTCGATCACCGGTTCCGCCGTCATGCCCGGAAGGTTAGGGCACCGGTGTGACAGGGCTGCCGTCGCCGCACCGGTGCATGATCGGCCCCGCGACGCTGTCCTTCGTTCGCGACCGCGGGGCTCGCAGAACCGGCTCACTCCTCGCGCTCACGTAGCATCGGGCCGGTGGAGCAGCGGACCCGACCGTCACGCCGGCCCGGTCTGACCCTCGGCCGGCTCTTCGGGGTGCCGCTGCGCGCCGACGCCTCGATGCTGCTGCTCAGCGCGGTCGTCACCGTGCTCTACGCCGCGCTCGCCCGCCGCCAGCTCGACCTCGGCCACCTCGGCGGCTACCTGGTCGGCCTCGGCTTCGTGGTCTCCCTGCTCGGCTCGGTGCTGCTGCACGAGCTGGGGCACGCGCTGACCGCCCGGCGCTACGGCATCGGTGTGCGGGGGATCACCCTGGAGCTGCTCGGCGGCTACACCGAGATGGACCGGGACGCCCCCAGCCCCAGGGTCGACCTGCTGGTCTCCCTCGCCGGGCCGGCCGTCTCGGCGGTGCTCGGCGCCGGGGCGGTCGCCGCCACCCTGGCCCTGCCCGCCGGCACCCTCGCCCACCAGCTCGCCTTCCAGCTCGCGGTCAGCAACGTCGTGGTCGCCGTCTTCAACAGCCTGCCCGGGCTGCCGCTGGACGGCGGCCGGGCACTGCGCGCCGCGGTCTGGGCGGTCACCCGGGACCGGCACCGGGGCACCGAGGTGGCCGGCTGGGTCGGCCGTGCCGTGGCGGTCGCCACCGTGGCCCTGGTCGTGCTGCTCACCCTGCGCCGGGCGCTCGCCCCGCTCGCCCTGCCGCTCATGCTGCTGGTCGCCGTGACGCTGTGGCGGGGCGCCGGCCAGTCGATCCGGATGGCCCGGATCGGCCGCCGCCTGCCGCTGGTCGACCTGGCCCGGCTGGCCCGCCCGCTGCTGCCGGTGCCCACCGGCACCCCGCTGGCCGAGGCGCAGCGCCGCCGCGCCGAGGGGGCCATGCCCGACGCCGCGCTCGCCGTGGTCGACTCCGCCGGCCGGCCGGTGGCGCTGGTCGACCCGGCCCGCGTCGCCGCCGTACCCCCGGAACGGCGTCCGTGGCTCGCGGTGGACGCGGTGGCCCGCGACCTGGGCCGCGTGCCCGCGCTGCCGGTCGACGCGGACGGCGAGCGGGTGCTGGAGACCGTGCGCACCCACCCGGGCGCGCAGTACGTCGTGACGGCAGGCGAAGATGTGGTCGGCGTCCTGCACATCGCGGATCTCGCCCAGCTCCTGGAACCCAAACGGAAGACGAACACGTGACCGCAGAAACCTCCACCGTCCCGGCGCTGCCCCCGGTCCACCGGGGGCCGTTCCGCCCCGGCGACCGGGTCCAGCTGACCGACCCGAAGGGCCGGATGCACACCGTGACGCTGGAGCCCGGCAAGGAGTTCCACACCCACCGGGGCATCCTCAGCCACGACACGCTGATCGGCCTCCCCGACGGCAGCGTGGTCACCACCGCCGGCGGCGGCACCGCGTTCCTGGCCCTGCGGCCGCTGCTGTCCGACTACGTGCTGTCCATGCCGCGCGGCGCCCAGGTGATCTACCCGAAGGACTCGGCGCAGATCGTCGCCATGGGCGACATCTTCCCCGGCGCGAAGGTCCTGGAGGCCGGCGCCGGCTCCGGCGCGCTGTCCTGCTCGCTGCTGCGGGCCGTCGGCACCGAGGGCGAGCTGCACTCGTTCGAGGTGCGCGACGACTTCGCCCAGATCGCCCGGCGCAACGTCGAGGCGTTCTTCAACGGCCCGCACCCCGCGTGGCGGCTGCATGTCGGCGACGTCGCCGAGTGCGCCGAGACCGGCTTCGACCGGATCATCCTGGACATGCTCACCCCCTGGGAGATGCTCGACATGGTCGAGCGAGCCCTCGTCCCCGGCGGTGTGCTGATCGGCTACGTGGCCACCACGCCGCAGCTCTCCGAGCTGGTCGAGGCGCTGCGCGAGCGGGGCGGCTGGACCGAGCCCCGCGCCTGGGAGTCCCTGGTCCGGGACTGGCACGCCGAGGGGCTCGCGGTCCGGCCCGACCACCGCATGATCGCGCACACCGCCTTCCTGGTCTCCGCGCGCAAGCTCGCCCCCGGGGTCACCGCCCCGCCGCGACGGCGCAAGCCCAGCAAGGGCGCCGAGGCGTACGCCCAGCGCCGCGACGCGCTGCGCGCCGCCGAGGCGGCCCGGCGGACGGCCGCCGAGGAGGCGGAGCCCGAGCGGGCGTGACCCCGCGGTGCGGGCGCGGATGAGCGGGCGGATCATGGGTCCCGGCGGGGACGACACCGAGCGGGTGGAGACGGTGGCATGAGCGAGCGGATCGGGGCACGCGGCGGGCGCCGCGCCCGCCCCGGCGGTCCGGACCGGCGGCGGCACGCGGGCCGGGAGGCGGCGGCATGAGCAACCCGGGCTACGGCAACGGCGACCTGCCCGCCGTGTTCCCCGACTGGTCGCCGTACACCGACCTGGAGTCGGCCGCCCGGGCCTACCTGCGCGACCCCGACATCGCCCTGGACGCCCTCGGCGGGGTGCTGCGCGGCGCCTCCGTGCTCGGCTTCACCCTGGAACGCTTCGTCAACGAGGTCAACGGGGTGTGGCAGGAGGTCGTCGTCTGCGACGGCAGCCGGCTCGTGCTGTGGCACGGCGAGGACGTCCCGCCGGGGGAGGGGCCCGCCGGCTCGATGACCTCCTCGCTGCGGGTGGTGCCGGTCTCCACGGTCACCGAGGTGGGCTGCCGGCGGCGGCTCACCCGCGCCGACACCGGCGAGGTACGGGTCGACAGCATCGACGTCTACCTGCTGCTCAGCTCGCTGGACGAGGCGCCGCCCAGCGACGAGATGACCGGCGCGCCCCGGCACGACGCGCTGCGCTTCGGCAAGACCCTCGACGACGGCGGCGCCGGGCAGATCACCCGGCTGGAGGAGTTCGCCCGGCTGGTCGCCTCGGTCGTCGGCCGCCCGATGCTCTGAGACACCGCGGGCCGGGGACCTCGCGGTCTCCGGCCCGTCGTGTCCGTCGGCTCAGTCGTCGGCCTCCGGGCCGGCCACCTCCGTGCCGTCGCCGGCGCGCACCACGTGGATGCACTCGCCGGGGCACTCCTTCGCGGAGTCGATCACCTCGAGGCGCAGGTGCTCCGGCACGTCCACCCGGGCGCCCGGGGCCTGGCGCAGCTCGCCGTCCGGCCCCTTGACGTACGCGAGGCCGTCGACGTCGAACTCGAAGACCTCCGGCGCGTACTGCACGCACAGGCCGTCACCCGTGCACAGGTCCTGATCGACCCAGACCTGCAGCTGGTCCGTCGCGACGTCGGTCACGAAGCACCCCCCATGTTCTCCCGTCCCACGCTCCGACGGTACCCGAACGCCCGTACCCGCCCGACGACCAGCCCTTGGCGATCAAGCTTCGGTGACGAGCGCGTTGCGGAGGACCGAATCGGGCTCATAGCGGCTAGTGTTAGGTCAGAACGTTCAAGCCCCCCGGGGAGGTGGGACGTGGCACGCAGCGACGACGCGGACTCGCGCGCCGCACGGTGGGAGAAGGAGGCCCACGATCTCTCCACGCAGGTTGCGTTCCTTCAAGAGGAACTCGCCCTGGTGCGGCGCAAGTTGACCGAAAGCCCCCGACACGTCCGGCAGCTCGAGGAGCGGCTGGCGGCCACCCAGGCGCAGTTGGCGCGGCTGACCGAGAACAACGAACGGCTCGTGAGCACCCTCAAGGAGGCTCGCGCGCAGATCGTGACGCTCAAGGAGGAGATCGACCGCCTCGCCCAGCCGCCGAGCGGCTACGGCGTCTTCCTGGCCAGTCACGACGACGGCACGGTGGACGTGTTCACCGGCGGGCGCAAGCTCCGGGTGGCCGTCTCGCCCTCACTCGAGGTCGACGAGCTGCGCCGGGGCCAGGAGGTCCTGCTCAACGACGCGCTCAACATCGTCGACGCGTTCGGCTACGAGCGGGTCGGTGAGGTCGTGATGCTCAAGGAGATCCTCGCGGGTCCCGACGGCGCGCCGGGCGACCGGGCGCTGGTGGTCTCGCACTCCGACGAGGAGCGGATCGTGCACCTCGCCGAGACCCTGATCGGTGCGCCGATCCGGGCCGGTGACTCGCTCATGATCGAGCCCCGCTCGGCGTACGCGTACGAGCGGATCCCGAAGAGCGAGGTCGAGGAGCTCGTCCTGGAGGAGGTGCCCGACGTCGACTACACCGACATCGGTGGCCTCCACTCGCAGATCGAGCAGATCCGCGACGCGGTCGAGCTGCCCTTCCTGCACGCCGACCTGTTCCGCGAGCACCAGCTCCGGCCGCCGAAGGGCATCCTGCTCTACGGCCCGCCCGGCTGCGGCAAGACGCTCATCGCCAAGGCGGTGGCCAACTCGCTGGCCAAGAAGATCGCCGAGCGGGAGGGCAAGGAGCGGCACACCAGCTTCTTCCTCAACATCAAGGGCCCCGAGCTGCTCAACAAGTACGTCGGCGAGACCGAGCGGCACATCCGGCTGATCTTCCAGCGGGCGCGGGAGAAGGCCGGCGAGGGCACGCCGGTGATCGTGTTCTTCGACGAGATGGACTCCGTCTTCCGCACCCGCGGCTCCGGTGTCTCCTCGGATGTGGAGAACACGATCGTCCCGCAGCTGCTCAGCGAGATCGACGGCGTGGAGGGCCTGGAGAACGTCATCGTCATCGGCGCCTCCAACCGGGAAGACATGATCGACCCGGCGATCCTGCGCCCCGGCCGGCTCGACGTGAAGATCAAGATCGAGCGGCCGGACGCCGAGGCGGCGAAGGACATCTTCTCCAAGTACATCCTCTCCGGCCTGCCGCTGCACGCAGACGACCTCGCCGAGCACGGCGGTGACCCGCAGGCCACCGTCGCGGCGATGATCGACGCGGTCGTGCTGCGGATGTACTCGGAGACCGAGGAGAACCGCTTCCTCGAGGTCACCTACGCCAACGGCGACAAGGAAGTCCTCTACTTCAAGGACTTCAACTCCGGCGCGATGATCCAGAACATCGTCGACCGGGGCAAGAAGATGGCCATCAAGGAGTTCCTCACCTCCGGACGCAAGGGCCTCCGGCTCCAGCACCTCCTCGACGCCTGCGTCGACGAGTTCCGGGAGAACGAGGACCTGCCCAACACCACCAACCCCGACGACTGGGCCCGCATCTCCGGCAAGAAGGGCGAGCGGATCGTCTACATCCGCACGCTCGTCTCCGGCGGCAAGGGCGCCGAGGCCGGCCGGTCCATCGAGACCGCCAGCAACACCGGCCAGTACCTGTAGTCCGACGGCACGACGGAGGCCCGCGGCGCACCGCGCCGCGGGCCTCCGCGCGTCCGCACCCGCGCGCCGCCGCGCCCCGCCACACCGGACGCCCCGCGCCGCCGCGCCCCCTTCCCGCGTGACGGCGACTACGCTCGACCTGACGGGGGACCGGGACGGGCGAGCGGAGCGGGCAGGTCGATGAGCGTTAGACGGATCATGGGCACCGAGGTCGAGTACGGCATCTCCGTGCCCGGCCAGGCCGGAGCCAACCCGATGGTCACCTCCTCCCAGGTGGTCAACGCCTACGGGGCGCGGCCGGAACTCAACCGGGGCGGCCGGGCCCGCTGGGACTACGAGGAGGAGTCGCCGCTGCGCGACGCCCGCGGCTTCACCTACTCCGGGGCGGCCTACGACCCGGCCGAGGCGCTCGCCGACGAGGATCTCGGGCTGGCCAACGTCATACTCACCAACGGCGCCCGCCTCTACGTCGACCACGCGCACCCCGAGTACTCGACGCCCGAGGTGACCAACCCCCTCGACGTGGTGCGCTGGGACAAGGCCGGTGAGCGGGTGATGGCCGAGGCGTCCAAGCGGGCCGCCACGATCCCGGGCAGCCACCCCATCCACCTCTACAAGAACAACACCGACAACAAGGGCGCCAGCTACGGCTCCCACGAGAACTACCTGATGCGGCGGCAGACCCCGTTCGCCGACATCGTGGCGTACCTGACGCCGTTCTTCGTCACCCGGCAGATCGTCTGCGGCGCCGGCCGGGTCGGCATCGGCCAGGACGGCGGCCAGAGCGGTTTCCAGATCTCCCAGCGCGCCGACTTCTTCGAGGTCGAGGTGGGGCTGGAGACCACCCTCAAGCGGCCCATCATCAACACGCGGGACGAGCCGCACGCCGACGCCGACAAGTACCGCCGGCTGCACGTCATCATCGGCGACGCCAACCTCTCCGAGATCTCCACCTATCTCAAGGTCGGCACCACGGCGCTGATCCTCACCATGATCGAGGAGAAGGCGCTCGGCTCCGACCTGGGCATCGCCGACCCCGTCAGCGAGCTGCGCGCGGTCAGCCACGACCCGTCGCTCACGCACCTCATTCGGCTGCGCGACGGCCGCAAGCTGACCGCGCTGGACGTGCAGTGGGCGTACCTGGAGCGGGTCCGGTCCTTCGTGGACGACCGCTACGGCGCCGACGCCGACGCCCAGACCGTCGACGTCCTCGACCGCTGGGAGAGCGTGCTGGACCGGCTCGGCCGGGACGCCTTCCTCTGCGCCGACGAGCTGGACTGGGTGGCGAAGCTGCGGCTGCTGGAGGGCTACCGGGAGCGGGAGAAGCTCGGCTGGGGCTCGCACAAGCTCCAGCTGGTGGACCTGCAGTACTCGGACGTGCGGCCGGAGAAGGGCCTCTACCACCGGCTGGTGCAGCGGGGCTCGATGAAGACCCTGCTCACCGACGAGCAGACCCGCTCGGCGATGACCGAGCCGCCGGAGGACACCCGGGCCTACTTCCGGGGCCGCTGCCTCGCCCAGTACGCCTCCGAGGTGGTCGCCGCGAGCTGGGACTCGGTCATCTTCGACGTGGGCCGGGAGTCGCTGGTCCGGGTGCCGATGATGGAGCCGGAGCGGGGCACCCGCACGCACGTGGGGGCGCTCTTCGACCGTTGCGACACCGCCAAGGACCTGCTGGAGATGCTGACCGGCGGCTGAGCCGGATGCCGGAAAGCCCGTTCCGTGCCGGTACCCGGCGCGCGACGGGCTTTTCGTCGTCGGCGCGAGGTAAGTTGATCGCAGGCGATCGTGGAGGAGGCACACCATGGCGACCCAAGAAGGCGGCCAGACCCAGTCCGGCAAGTCGCACGAGGAGGTCGAGGAGGTCACCGCGCAGGCCAACCCCGAGGTTGCCGAGCGGCACGCCGAGATCACCGAGGACGTCGACGACCTGCTCGACGAGATCGACTCCGTCCTGGAGGAGAACGCAGAGGAATTTGTCAGAGGCTATGTACAAAAGGGGGGTGAGTAGGGCATAGTCGGTCGAATCGGACATGCCCCGCTCGCTCGATGATCGGGACGGCCTCCGCCGCTGTCGTGACTGCGACGAGTGGAAGCCGCTCGATGATTTCTGCGCTAACAGCCGTCGACCCGACGGCCGTGGCAGCTACTGCAAGCCTTGCTTCAACCTTCGCTCGAAGGCCAGTTATGCCAAGCGCCTGAAGGAGAAGCACGGTCGGGAGGTGCGCGAGCTGCCAACGGTCCCGGACGGTTACCGCCGCTGTCCCACGTGTGGTGAGACCAAGGAGCTCGACCACTTCCCGCGTAATCGGTCGGGCCGGGGCGGCTACGGCCGATACTGCAAGCCGTGCCACAACGAGAAGGGTAAGGAAACCGCGCTGCGCCTGTATGGCGGTAGCCGCGAGTATCACCTGCGGCGGCGGTATGGGATCGGGCAGAAGGAGTTCGATGAGCTTCTCGCCGAGCAGGGTGGCGTGTGCGCGATCTGCGGGTCACCCGACCCGGAACACCTGGACCACGATCATCGCACCGGATGGGTGCGCGGGATACTCTGCTTCAACTGCAACGGTGGTCTTGGCCAGTTCCGTGACAGTCCCGCGAGGCTGGCCAGGGCGATCACGTACCTGAGAGGAACCACGTGGCAGCGGGTTTTGATCCATCCGGGCGTCTTCCAGATGTGTTCACCAACGCGGGGACGTCCTCCTTCACAACGTTCCTGAGCAGGGTGGCTCCCGAGATGCTGCCCGGCCGTCGGCCGCTGCCGCCCGGCATGGCCGCCGACCTGGCGCCGCACGCGACGACCATCGTGGCCATCTCGGCCAGCGGTGGCGTGGTGATGGCCGGCGACCGGCGCGCCACGATGGGCAACCTGATCGCCCAGCGGGACATCGAGAAGGTCCACCCGGCCGACGCGTACTCGCTGGTCGGCATCGCGGGCACCGCGGGCATCGGCATCGAGCTGATGCGACTGTTCCAGGTGGAGCTGGAGCACTACGAGAAGATCGAGGGCGCCATGCTCTCGCTCGACGGCAAGGCCAACCGGCTGGCCTCGATGATCCGGGGCAATTTGGGCGCCGCCATGCAGGGTCTCGCCGTGATCCCGCTCTTCGCCGGCTTCGACCTGGCCGCCGCCGATCCGGCCCGCGCCGGGCGGATCTTCAGCTTCGACGTGACCGGCGGCCCCTACGAGGAGACCGGCTACGACGCGATCGGCTCCGGCTCGCTGTTCGCCAAGTCCGCGCTGAAGAAGCGGTTCCGGGCGGGTCTGTCGATCGACGACGCGACCCGGCTGGCCGTCGAGGCGCTCTACGACGCGGCCGACGACGACACCGCGACCGGTGGCCCGGACCTGACCCGCCGGATCTACCCGGTGGTGATGACCGCGACCGCCGAGGGCACGCACCGGCTCACCGACGCCGAGACGGCGGCGATCGCCGAGGGTGTGGTGGCCGGCCGGATGGAGAACCCGGGCGGCTGACCCCGCTCCCACCACCTGAGTCAGCAGTCCGCAGCACAGCGCCCGAAGGAGAACCGCCGCCGTGGCCATGCAGTTCTACGCCTCGCCCGAGCAGATCATGCGCGACCGCTCCGAGCTGGCCCGCAAGGGCATCGCCCGGGGCCGCAGCGCGGTCGTCCTGAGCTACGAGGGCGGGGTGCTCTTCGTCGCGGAGAACCTGTCCAGCACCCTGCACAAGGTCAGTGAGATCTACGACCGGATCGGCTTCGCCGCGGTCGGCCGGTACAACGAGTTCGAGAACCTGCGCCGGGCCGGGGTGCGGATGGCCGACCTGAACGGCCTGAGCTACGACCGCCGGGACGTGACCGGGCTGGGCCTGGCGAACGCGTTCGCGCAGACGCTGGGCGCGATCTTCACCGAGCAGTCGAAGCCGTTCGAGGTGGAGATCTGCGTCGCCGAGGTGGGCGCCACGCCGGACGACGACGCGCTCTACCGGCTGACCTACGACGGGTCGGTCAACGACGAGCCGGGCCGGATGGCGATGGGCGGCCAGGCCGAGGCGATCACCGGGGTGCTGAAGAACGAGCACCGGCCGGACATGTCGCTGTCGGAGGCGGTCCGGGCGGCCATGAAGGCGCTGAGCAGCGTCGGCGGCGAGGGCGGGGCGGCGCGCACGATCGCGGCGAACCAGCTGGAGGTGGCGGTCCTGGATCGGCGCCGGGTGGGGCGGACGTTCCGGCGGATCACCGGGGCGGCGCTGACCGCGCTGCTGGACGGCGACGCGAGCGCGGACGCGGCGCCGGCGGCCGGGCGGGCGAAGACCCCGACGGTGCCGACCGAGGAGGCGAAGAAGCCGACCACGTCGGCGGGCTCGGCCGACCTGGAGGGTCAGCCGCAGGAGGAGCAGCCCGAGGAGTGACGCCGGCCGGGTGCCGGGTCGTGGGCCCGGCACCCGTCAGCGGTGCGGCTTCAGGGGCGTCCACCAGGCCCGGTTGTCCCGGTACCAGGCGACGGTGGCGGCGAGCCCCTGGTCGAGGTCGACGGTGGGCGCCCAGCCCAGCTCGCGGCGGGTGGTGGTGGTGTCCAGGGCGTACCGACGGTCGTGGCCCTTGCGGTCGGCGACCGGCCGGACCCGCTCCCAGCCGGCGCCGCACGCGGCGAGCAGCCGGCCGGTGAGTTCCCGGTTGGTGAGTTCGGCGCCGCCGCCCAGGTGGTAGACGCCGCCGGCCCGGCCGCGGGTCTGGGCGAGCGCGACGCCGTGGCAGTGGTCGTCGACGTGCAGCCAGTCGCGCACGTTGCCGCCGTCGCCGTAGAGGGGCACGTCGTGCCCGTCGAGCAGGTTGGTGACGAACAGCGGAATGATCTTCTCGGGGTACTGGTAGGGCCCGTAGGTGTTGGCGCCGCGGGTGACCACGACGTCGAGGCCGTGGGTGCGGTGGTAGGCCAGCGCGAGCAGGTCGCCGGCGGCCTTGCTGGCCGAGTACGGGGAGCTGGGGTCGAGCGGGGCCCGTTCGGTCCAGGCGCCGGTGGCGATGGAGCCGTACACCTCGTCGGTGGAGACCTGGACGAAGCGGCGTACCCCGTGGCGCAGGGCCGCGTCGAGCAGGGTCTGGGTGCCGACCACGTTGGTGGTCACGAAGTCGGCGGCGGCGGCGATGGAGCGGTCCACGTGCGACTCGGCGGCGAAGTGCACGACGGCGTCGTGGCCGGCGACGGTGACGTCGACCAGGGCGGGGTCGCGGATGTCGCCGCGGACGACCCGCAGCCTCGGGTCGGCGCGGACGGGGTCGAGGGCGCCCTCGGTGGCGGCGTAGGTCCAGGCGTCGAGCACGGTGACGGTGTCCGCCGTGAGGTCCGGCTCGGCGCCGGTGAGCAGCCGCCGGACGTACGCCGAGCCGATGAAGCCGGCGCCGCCGGTGACGAGGATTCTCACGGCTGGGACCGTACCCGGCCGTGGGAGGTGCGAACGCGGGGAATGCCCGGCCCGGTGCGGATGAGACCCGTGGGTTGAGCGCTGCCCATCCGGGGCCCCGGGCGGCTAATGTCACATCATGGAGCGGCGAATCTTCGGCCTCGAAACCGAGTACGGCGTCACCTGCACCTATCGCGGGCAACGCCGACTGTCCCCCGACGAGGTCGCGCGGTACCTGTTCCGGCGGGTGGTGTCGTGGGGCCGGTCGAGCAACGTCTTCCTGCGCAACGGAGCCCGCCTCTACCTGGACGTGGGCTCGCACCCCGAGTACGCGACGCCGGAGTGCGACTCGGTGACCGACCTCGTGGCCCACGACCGGGCGGGGGAGCGGATCCTGGAGGGGCTGCTCGTCGACGCGGAGAAGCGGCTGCACGACGAGGGCATCGCGGGCGAGATCTACCTGTTCAAGAACAACACCGACTCGGCCGGCAACTCGTACGGCTGCCACGAGAACTACCTGGTGTCCCGGCACGGCGAGTTCGGCCGGCTGGCCGACGTGCTGATCCCGTTCCTGGTCACCCGCCAGTTGATCTGCGGCGCCGGCAAGGTGCTCCAGACGCCGCGCGGGGCGGTCTACTGCCTGTCGCAGCGGGCCGAGCACATCTGGGAGGGCGTCTCCTCGGCGACCACCCGCAGCCGGCCCATCATCAACACCCGGGACGAGCCGCACGCCGACGCCGAGCGCTACCGGCGGCTGCACGTGATCGTCGGCGACTCGAACATGAACGAGGTCACCACGCTGCTGAAGGTCGGCACGGCCGACATCGTGCTGCGGATGATCGAGGCCGGCGTGGTGATGCGGGACCTGACGCTGGAGAACCCGATCCGCGCGATCCGGGAGGTGTCCCACGACATCACCGGGCGGCGCAAGGTGCGGCTGGCCTC
Organism: Micromonospora sp. NPDC048907; assembly: GCF_055586885.1. Classification (NCBI taxonomy): domain Bacteria; kingdom Bacillati; phylum Actinomycetota; class Actinomycetes; order Micromonosporales; family Micromonosporaceae; genus Micromonospora; species Micromonospora sp. NPDC048907. The sequence goes on along the minus strand of NZ_JBVJHI010000005.1, from coordinate 568,410 downwards.
CGGCAAGGAGGTCTCGGCGCTGGACATCCAGCAGGAATACCTGGCGAAGGCGACCGAGTTCGTGGAGCGCCGCGGCGGCGACCAGACCGCGAAGCGGGTGGTGGACCTGTGGGCGCGGGTGCTGCGGGCCGTGGAGACCGGCGACCTGGACCCGGTGTCCCGGGAGATCGACTGGGTGACGAAGCTGCGGCTGATCGAGCGCTACCAGCGCAAGCACGACCTGCCGCTGTCGCACCCGCGGGTGGCGCAGATGGACCTGGCCTACCACGACCTGCGGCGCGGCCGGGGGCTCTACGGGCTGCTGGAGCGGCGCGGCGAGGTGGACCGGGTGGCCACCGACCCGGAGATCTTCGAGGCGAAGGAGACCCCGCCGCAGACCACCCGGGCGCGGCTGCGCGGCGAGTTCATCCGGCACGCCCAGGAGAAGCGGCGGGACTTCACCGTCGACTGGGTGCACCTCAAGCTGAACGACCAGGCGCAGCGCACGGTGCTGTGCAAGGACCCGTTCCGGGCGTACGACGAGCGGGTGGAGCGGCTGATCGCGAGCATGTGACCTGGGGCCGGGCGGCCGGTGCCGGGGCGCCGGCCGCCGCGTCCACGGGTACGCTGGCGTCGCGATGAACACTTCCGAACCTGCCGGCCGCCCGGGCCGCGACACGTCCGCCGCCCGCGACCGCGGCACCGAGAAGCTCAACTGGGTTGAGCGGCGCCGGGAGAAGATCCGCGCCGAGGTCGAGCGCAACCGCCGCGGCGAGTTCGCCGTGCCGACCTGGGTGCTGGCGGCGGCGCTGGTGCTGATCGTGGTTGCCTGGCTGGGGCTGATCTTCCTGGCCGGCTGACCGCCGGAGCGGCGGCGGGGCAGTTGCGCGCCGGCCCGGCCACCCGGGAAGGTTGTCACATCGACCGGATTCGACCCGCCGGCCCCGGCCGGCGCGGCACGGGAGGGTGACGTCATCGCACACATCGATCTCGGCCTGGACGAGCAGGCCCACCCCGGCATCAACGGGCTGGCCCGCTACCGCCCGGAGACGGCCAAGCCGCTGTTCGACCTCGCCGACACGCTGCTGCACGCCCCGCATCCCACGCTGAGCGCGGGCGAGCGGGAGCTCATCGCCGCGTACGTGTCGGATTTGAACGCCTGCACGTTCTGCTGCGCGTCGCACTCGGCGTTCGCTGCCGCCCAGTTGCCCGCCGGGATGCCGCTGGTGGAGCAGGTCCGCCGGGACCTGGACGGCGCGCCGGTCGATCCGAAGCTGCGGGCGCTGCTGCGGATCGCCGGGGCGGTGCAGCGCGGCGGCCGGGAGGTCACCACCGCGCTGGTCGAGGCGGCCCGCGCCGAGGGTGCCACCGACCTGGAGATCCACGACACGGTGCTGATCGCCGCCGCGTTCTGCATGTACAACCGCTACGTCGACGGCCTGGGCACGCTGGCGCCGGCCGACCCGGCGGGCTACACCCGGGCCGCGGAGCACATCGTCGCGCACGGCTACGGGCCGCGCTGAGGGGTCAGCCGAGCAGGCGGGCCGCGTGCCGGCCGGCGGCGGCCGCGGCCAGGAAGTAGGCGTGGTCGCCGTCGAGCCCGCGCCCCATCGTCGACAGGCCGACCGGGCTGGCCCGCAGCGCCGCGTCCAGGCCGTCGGTGGGCACGGTGACGATCCGGTGCCGCGCCGCGAGCGGGGCCAGCGCCGCACCCACCTCGGCCGCGAGAGCGGGATCCAGGCCGTCCGGCACGACCAGCTCGGCGGGGGCCAGGGCGACCCGCCCGTACGCGGTGAGGCTGTGGTGGGAGACGCCGCGGTGCCGGGGGCGGGGGTCGGCCGCGGAGATCCGCAGCGAGCCGACCGGCCGCCCGCCCAGCGTGGCGACCGCGTTGACCGCCTCGCCGACGGCCACCCCGGAGAAGCCCCAGCGGGTGCCGGTGCCCAGGTTGCCGGGCCCCTGGGCGACGATCGCGACGTCGGCGCCGAGCACGTGCCGGGCGGCGAGCAGCCCGCTGTGCAGGGTGCTGGCCTCCAGGTCGCCGCCGAACGCCTGGCCCACGCTGACCGTGCCGGCGAGGTGGCCGGCGAGTCCGGCGAGGGTGCGGGAGAACCAGGCCGGCAGCGCCCCGCCGTCGGTGAGCAGGTAGGCGACCCGGGCGTCCGGGGCGTCGGCGTGGACGCCGGCCAGGATCGCCGGCAGCGCGGAGTGCAGGTCGGCGGTCACCACGGGCATCCCGTCGACGGACTCGGCGGCGGCCAGGCGCGCGTGGTGCGGGGAGGCCTCCTCGTCGACGCCCAGCAGGATCGGCTGCAGCGGGGTGTAGCGGGCCTTGACCAGGTGCCCGGCGTCGCGGGTGTCGGCGGCCTGCGGCGGGTCGGCGGGGAGCCGGTCGGGCAGGGCCACGACGAGGGCGTACCCGCCGGTGCCGAGACCCATCAGCAGCGCGCCGGCGTTGAGCAGCACCCGGTCGCCGGGCTCCGGGTCACCGACCAGAGCCGGGTAGGCCAGGGCGCGCATCCGGCCGCCGCCGGGCAGGTCGACGTCGAGTTCGGCGGCGCCGGCCCACCGCCGCCGTACCGCCGCCACCGTGCCGGACCGCCATCGCACCATGCCGGGCACGGTATCGGCCGGCGCCGGGCCGGGGTGCGGCCGGGTCGCCGGCCTGCCGGTCAGGGCACCCCGCCCGGCTCCTGGTCCACGGCCCGCTCGTCCTCGTCCTGGGTGGTCCGGGCCCGGTGCCCGTCGCTGCCGCGCCTCGACCGGGTCGGGTCGAGGAAGACGTACCCGATCTCCGGGAACCGGTCGGTGAGCCGCCGCTCGGCCTCGTCGGCGGCGGCCTCGATGTCGGCGCCGGTGGCGTCGTCGTGGAAGTCGACCTTGGCGGCGACCAGGATGTCCTCGGGGCCGAGGAACATGGTCATCAGGGTGTCGACCCGGTCCACCGCGGGAAGCCCGGCCAGCTCGTGCTCGATCTGCCGGTGCACCCGGTCGGACACCGCCCGGCCCACCAGCAGCGAGATGTTGCTGCGGGCCAGGATGCCGGCGACCACCAGCAGCAGCACGCCGATGAGGATCGAGGCGACGCCGTCGTAGACCTCGTCGCCGGTGAGGTGCGACAGCGTGAGCCCGGCGGCGGCGAGCAGCAGGCCGATCAGGGCGGCGCTGTCCTCCAGGAACACCGCCTTCACCGTGGTGTCGGCGGTCAGCCGCAGGTAGCGGCGCGGGGTGGCCCGCCAGCGCCGGGACTCGTTGCGGACCTGCCGGACGGCCCGGGCCAGCGAGACCGACTCGATGGCGAAGGAGACCGCCAGCACGACGTACGAGGCCAGGTAGTTGCCGGTGTGCTCGTGCACGAGGATCGTGGTGACGCCGTGGGTGATGGCGAAGCCGGCGCCGACCACGAACGTGAACAGCGCGGCGAGGAAGGCCCAGACGTAGCTCTCCTTGCCGTACCCGAAGGGGTGCCGGGTGTCGGCGGGCCGCGCCCCGCGGCGCAGCGCCATGTAGAGCAGGACCTCGGTGGTCGTGTCGGCGACCGAGTGCGCGGCCTCGGAGAGCATCGCCGCGGAGCCGGAGAGCAGGCCCGCGATCAGCTTGGCGATCGCGATGGCGAGGTTCGCCGCGCCGGCCACCACGACCGTGCCGACGCTCTCGCTCTTGACCTCCGGCTCCGCCATGCGAACCACCCTATGGCCGCCCTCGGCCCTCCGCGCGGCGAGCGGGACGGGCCGGGGGCGGTGTGGTGCGCATCGCCTCCGCGGCGGGACTCCCGCGCGCCGCGCCCGCGCGGGTGCGCGCCGCGGACGTGCGGGCTGCTAGCGTTTCCCACGTGTCGCGGACCCGTACCGAACGCCTGGTCAACCTGGTGATCTGCCTGCTGTCCACGCGACGGTTCCTGACCGCCGCGCAGATCGCCGCGACCGTGCCCGGCTACGAGCACGATCCGGACGACGCCAAGGACCACGAGGCGTTCCAGCGCAAGTTCGAGCGGGACAAGGCCGAGCTGCGGGAGCTCGGGGTTCCGCTGGAGACCGGCACGGCCAGCGTGTTCGACGCCGAGCCGGGTTACCGGATCGCGCCCCGGGAGTACGCCCTACCCGACATCCCCCTCGAACCGGACGAGGCCGCCGCCGTGGGCATCGCCGCCCGGCTGTGGCAGCACGCCGGCCTGGCCGCCGCCGCCTCCTCCGGGCTGGCGAAGCTGCGCGCCGCCGGCATCGACGTGGACCCGCAGGCCACGCTGGGCCTGGAGCCGATGGTCACGGTCGACCCGGCGTTCGCGCCGCTGACCGCCGCCGCCCGCGACCGGCGCGAGGTCAACTTCGACTACCGGGTGCCCGACCGGGACGCGCCGACCCGCCGCCGCGTGCAGCCGTGGGGCGTGGTCTGCTGGCGCGGCCGCTGGTACGTGGTCGGCCACGACCTGGACCGGGCCGCGACCCGCTGCTTCCGGCTCTCCCGCGTGGTGGGCGCGGTCCGGGTGACCGGGCAGCCCGGGGCGTACGAGCCGCCCGCCGGGGTGGACCTGATCAGTCACGTGGCCCGCTGGTCCGGGCCGGTGGAGCGGACCGGCCGGGCCACCGTGCTGGTCGCCGCCGGCCGCGCCGCGGGGCTGCGTCGCTGGGCGGTGGAGACCCAGGCCGGGCCGGACGGCGACCGCCTCGTCCTGCCCTACGCCGACGCCGACTACCTGGCCGGCCACATCGTCGGCTACGGCCCGGACGTGCGGGTGCTGGAGCCGCCGGAGGTCCGCGAGGCGGTCATCCAGCGGCTGAAGGAGATCGCGACCCGGCACGACGACCTGGCCGTGACGGGGGGCGCCCGGTGACCCGCCCGGCGGCCCGGGGCGGCCGCGCGTCGGCGGACCGGCTGGCCCGGCTGCTCAACCTGGTGCCCTACCTGCTGGCCCGCCCCGGCATCGAGATCGCCGAGGCGGCGCACGACCTCGGGGTGACCGAGAAGCAGCTCCGCGAGGACCTGGAGCTGCTCTGGGTGTGCGGGCTGCCCGGTTACGGCCCCGGTGACCTGATCGACATGGCGTTCGACGGTGACCGGGTGACGATCACCTACGACGCCGGCATCGACCGCCCGCTGCGGCTCACTCCCGACGAGGCCCTGGCCCTGGTGGTGGCGCTGCGGATGCTGGCCGAGACACCCGGGGTGGCCAACCGGGAGGCGGTCGAGCGGGCCCTCGCCAAGATCGAGAGCGCGGCCGGTGACCTGGCCGGCGCCCCGGTCGAGGTGCGGCTGCCCGGCGACACGGCCCGGGTCCGCGAGCTGCGCGCCGCCGTGGAGCGCGGCCGCGCGTTGCGGATCACCTACTACACGGCCGCCCGCGACGAGACCACCGAGCGCACCATCGACCCGCTGCGGATGCTGATGGTCGGCGGCCGGGCGTACGTGGAGGCGTGGTGCCGCCGGGCCGAGGCGGTCCGGCTGTTCCGGGCCGACCGGATCGACGCGGTCACCGAGCTGGCCGAGCAGGCGGTGGTCCCGCCGCAGGCCCGCCCGCACGACCTCAGCGACGGGGTGTTCCGACCGTCACCGGACCTTCCGCTGATCACCCTGCGGATAGGCCGGGGCGAGCGGTGGATCACCGAGTACTACCCGTGCGAGCGGGTCGAGGCCGACGGCGAGCAGTGGCTGGTGTCGCTGCGGGTCACCGACCTGGGCTGGGCTCGCCGGTTCGTGCTCGGCCTCGGGCCGGACGTGACGGTGGTCGCGCCGACCGAGCTGGCCGAGCAGGTGCGGGCCCAGGCGGCCGCCGCGCTCGACGCGTACGCCACCCCGGTCGACCGCGCCGACCCGGCGGTGGCCGGCGTCACCCAGTAGGCTGACCGCCGTGGTGACGTGGATCGTGCTCGGGGTCGTGCTGTTCGCGCTGGTCGTGCTGGCCCTGGCGGTCCGGCCGGTGCTGGCGCGCCTGCCCCGGCTGCGCCGCGCCGCGCTGGCCCTCCAGCGTCGCGCGACCGAGGCGGAGTCGCTGCGCTCCGCCGCCGAGGAGCTCCAGGCGCGGGCCGCGTCGCTGCAGGAGCGGGCGACCGTCGCGCAGGAGCGGATGGCGGTCATCAGGGCCCGGCGCGGGGAGTGATCGACGGCGGTCGGTCCGCTGCGCGGTAGCTGCGCGTTCGCGCCCGGATCCGCGCACGATTGCGCCCCGTGGGTGGTTGACGGGACACTACGGGTTGGCCGAGACTTCACCGGCCAGGCCCGCAACCGGGGGCCGGGCAGGGTGGCAACCGCCTTCGACGCACGTACGATGGGCTCCGACCACCCTCACCGACACAGAGCGACTGGAGCTTCCCATGGGTGCCCTCAAGCCGTGGCACATCGCCGTACTCGTGGTCGTGCTGATCCTGCTCTTCGGCGCGAAGCGGCTCCCCGACGCGGCCCGCTCGCTGGGCCGTTCGCTGCGGATCATCAAGGCCGAGACCAAGAGCCTGCACGACGACGACCGTGACCTGGCCGAGAAGGCCGACGCGCAGGCCGGCTACCAGCCGCTCCCGCCGCAGCAGCCGCAGTTCGCCCCGCAGCCGCAGCAGCCGGTCGCCCCGCCGGTCGACCCGGTGCAGCGCGTCCGCGAGAACTGATCCGAAAGGGCCCCACCACCGTGGCCTTCGGGTTGAAGAAGCGCGGCCCGAGCACGTTCGAACGGGCCGCCGACGGCTCGATGACGCTCATCGAGCACGTCCGGGAGCTGCGTAACCGGCTGTTCCGCGCGTCGCTGGCGATCCTGGTCGGCTTCGGCTTCGGCGTCTGGCTCTCCGGGCCGGTGCTGCACCTGTTGCAGAAGCCCTACTGCGACCTGCCGAAGGCGCGGCTCGTCAACGGCACCTGCAACTTCGTGCAGCTCGGTCCGGCCGACCTGTTCCTGTTGCAGATGAAGGTCGCGCTCTGGGTCGGCCTGATCATCGCGGCGCCGATCTGGCTCTACCAGCTCTGGGCGTTCATCGCCCCGGGCCTGCACCGGCACGAGCGGCGGTACGCCTACTTCTTCACCGCCCTGGCCGCCCCGCTGTTCGCGGCCGGCGCGGTGCTGGCGTTCTTCGTCACGTCCAAGGGCCTGGAGTTCCTGCTCAACGTCTCCGGTGGCGGCGACGTCACCACGACGCTGGACATCACCCGCTACATCGGTTTCGTCACGAACCTGATCCTGCTGTTCGGCGTGGCGTTCGAGTTCCCGCTCATCGTGCTGATGCTCAACTTCGTCGGGCTGGCCAGCGCCAAGCGCCTGCTGGGCTGGTGGCGGGTGGCGATCTTCGTGTTCTTCGCGTTCTCCGCGGTGGTCACGCCGACGCCCGACCCGTTCGGCATGACGGCGCTGGCGTTCTGCCTCTCCGCGCTCTACTTCGGCGCGGTGGCGGTGGCGTTCGTCAACGACAAGCGGCGGGGGCGCGGTCGGGAGATGTACGCCGACGTGCCCGACGACGAGGTCTCGCCGCTGGACCTGACCGTCGAACCGGTCGGGGCCGTCGGCGGGGTCGAGACGGCCGCCCCGGTCGGAGCGCCCGAGCCGGTCGCCGGCCCGGCGCCGATCGAGCGCCGCTACGACGACATGACCTGACCGGTCCACCCGAGCACCTGACGCGAACGCCGCCCCCGCACCCAGGGGCGGCGTTCGCGCACCCGGGGCGGTCAGAGCCGGGCCGACGGTGGCTCGGCATACTGTCGGCCGTGATCGACAACGACCGGGCCGGGCGCCCCGACCTGCCCTCCGCGCTGCGTTTCCTGACCGAACTGGTCGCCTGGGTCGCCACCCCGTGGGCTCTCGCCCGGCACTCCGTGGTGCTGGCGGTCGCCTCGGTGGTGCTGCTGATCGGCCTGCCCACCGTGTTCGCCACCCCCGGCGACAAGCGGCAGGTCATCGTGCCGGTGTCCGGGCCGGTCACCGTCGCGCTGGTGCTGCTGCAACTGGTCGCCGCCGCGCTCGGGGCCTGGGCGGCCTGGCCGCGGCCGGTCGCGGTCACGGTGATCCTGCTGGCGGCGGTCACCGTGGTGACCGAGCTGCCCCGCTGGCGCCGGCTCATCCCGCTCGGTCACGACGGCCGTCCGGCCCGCCGCGCCGCCTGACCCGGGCGGACGTCCCGTCGGCGAAGTAAGGCGGTCGGGTCCGGGGGACGCCGCCGCCCGCGCTGGGCGTGATCGGAGCCGGCCGGCTCAGGCCACCCGGCGGGCCGCGCCCTCCGGCGGGGCGGGGACGGCGTCCGGGTGCAGGATCGCCGCGATCGCCTCGGCCCCGTCGACCAGGCGCGGGCCGGCCCGCACGATCAGCCCGTCGGCGTCCAACGCCCAGACCTCCGCGCCGGGGAAGTGCGCGGTCACCCCGGCGGCCTGCGCGGCGGCTCCGTCCAGGTCGAAGCCGCACGGCGCGACCAGCACCACCTCGGGCCGCGCGGCGCGCAGCGCCGCCCAGGTGGTCGGCGTGGACCGGGCACCAGGGTGGGTCGCCACCGGCTCGCCGCCGGCGGCCTCGACCAGGTCGGGGATCCAGTGTCCGGCGCCGAACGGCGGGTCGACCCACTCCACCACGGCGACGCGCCGCCGGGGCCGGCCGGCCACCGCCGCGCCGACCGCCGCGAGCCGCGCCCGCAGCCCGTCCACCAGGGCCTCCGCCCGGTCCGGCACCCGGGCCGCCGCGCCCACGGCCAGGATCGTGTCCAGCACGTCCGCCAGGGTGTACGGGTCGAGCGACAGCACCTCCGCCCGGCAGCCGAGGTGCTCGACGGCGTCCGCCACCCGGCCCGAGGGCAGCGCGCAGACCCGGCACAGGTCCTGGGTGAGGATCAGGTCCGGGTCCAGCCCGGCCAGCGCCCCGGCGTGCAGGGTGTAGAGGTCCGCGCCGGCGGCGAGCTGGCCCTTGACGTAGGCGTCGATCTCGCCGGGGCTCATGCCGCGGGTGTCCCGGCCGCCGACCACGATTGTGGTGCCGGCCCGGTACGCGGGCGGCACCGCACACTCGAAGGTGACCCCGACCAGGTCGTCGCCGAGCCCCAGGGCGTAGACGATCTCGGTGGCCGAGGGGAGCAGGGAGACCAGGCGCATCCCGCCATCCTGCCGGCCACCGCAGTTCCCCCGATCCCCGGGTCCGTGCCGGGGCCCGGCGATAGTCTGGGGCGGCGCCCGAGGCGGTGCGGACGCGCCCGTCGTCGCAGCCCGCCGGGCATCGGTGCCGGCGGCGCGCCGGCCCTCTCCCGGGAGGCGGTGCGGTGTCCGATCCGATCGAGGCGTTCTTCGCGCAGCTCGCCCGGCAGGCACCCCAGCGGGTGCTGCGCCGCACCACCGGCACGATCCGCTTCGAGCTGGAGGGGTCCGACGGGGTCGACGCCTGGCACGTCACCATCCACCACGGCCGGCTCGCGGTGGAACACCGCGCCCGGTACGCCGACACGGTGATCCGGACCCGGCGGGACTTCTTCGTGCGGATGGCCCGGGGTGAGGTCAAGCCGCTGACCGCCTGGCTGCGCAACGAGATCGTCGCCGACGGGCACTTCCGGTTCGTGGTGCTGCTGGAGCGCCTCTTCCCGGCGCCGCCCGGGATGCGGCACCCGCGGGAACGCGCCCTCCGGAGGCCCGGATGAACCAGAACCTGGTGCGCGTGCTGGACGGCAACGTCTTCGTGCTCAGCGACGACAACGGCGACATCGAGGCGACCGTGGCCAATCCGGTGGGCTTCTTCGACTTCGACACCCGGTTCCTGTCGGTCTGGCGCCTCACGCTCAACGGCGAGCGGCTGTCGTCGCTGTCCATCGCCGAGCGGGACCACCTCCAGATGCGGTTCTTCCTGGTCCCGGGCGCCCCGACGCACTACGTGGACGCCAAGTCGTCGCTCATCCGGGAGCGCGCGATCACCGGCGGCGCCTTCGAGGAGCGGTTGACCCTGTTCAACCACCACCACGTGCCGGAGGAGTTCACCGTCCGGCTCGACGTGGGCAGCGACTTCGCGCCGATCCTGGGCGTCGCCGCCGAGCGCACGCCGCCGGGGCGGCTCTACCGGCAGGTCGAGGAGCGCGGGCTGCGCCTCGGCTACCAGCGGGAGAGGTTCCAGCGGGAGACCGTGGTGACCAGCAGCGAACCGGTGCGGGTGGACGAGCGGGGTCTCACCTGGACGGTGCGGCTGACGCCCAAGGAGGCCTGGACCACGACCCTGCGGGTGCGGTCGTACGTGCTGCGCCCGGACGGCATCGACGTCCGGGACCGGTTGGAGCGGCGGCCCCGGGCCAGCGCCGAGGAACGGCAGGACGATTTGAACGCGTGGCTGTCCCGCACGCCGCAGCTCACCTGTGACTGGGAGGCGCTGACCGAGGCCTACCGGCGCAGCCTGGTGGACCTGGCGGCGCTGCGCTACTCGCCGCTGACCCTGCCCGACCAGGTGATGCCCGCCGCCGGCCTGCCCTGGGCGGCCACCATCACCGGCCGCGACAGCATCCTGACCAGCTTCATGGCGCTGCCGGTGGCGCCCGAGCTGGCGTCGGCGACGGTGCGGATGCTCGGCATCGACCAGGGCGCGGTGCTCGACGACTTCCGCGACGAGGAACCCGGCAAGATCCTCCGCGAGTTCCGGTACGGGGAGATGGTGGCGTTCGAGGAGCGCCCGCAGTCCCCGTACTACGGCACCGCCGACGCCACCCCGCTCTACGTGATCCTGCTCGACGAGTACGAGCGGTGGAGCGGCGACGTGGACCTGGTGCGGGAGTTCGAGGACGAGGCGCGGGCGGCGCTGCGGTGGATCGACGAGTACGGCGACCTGCTCGGCGACGGCTACGTCCGCTACCTGTGCCGCAACGAGCGTTCGGGGGTGGCGAACCAGGGGTGGAAGGACTCGCCGGAGGCGATCTGTCACGCCGACGGGCGGCTGCCCGGCCCGCCGCTGGCCACCTGCGAACTCCAGGGGTACGCGTACGACGCGAAGCTGCGGGGCGCCCGGATGGCCCGGGAGTTCTGGGGTGACCCGGCTTACGCCGACCGGCTGGAGCGGGAGGCCGCGGCGCTGCGGGAACGCTTCGACCGGGACTTCTGGATCGCCGACGAGGGCCACTACGCGCTGGCCCTCGACGGCGACGGCGGGCAGGTCGACGCGCTGGCGTCCAACATGGGCCACCTGCTGTGGAGCGGCATCGTCCCGCCGGAGCGGGCCGCGGAGGTGGCCGCCCACCTGCTCGGGCCGCGGCTCTTCTCCGGCTGGGGCATCCGCAGCCTGGCCACCGGGCAGGAGCGGTACAACCCGCTCGGCTTCCACGTGGGTGCGGTGTGGCCGTTCGACAACGCGCTGATCACCTGGGGTCTGCGCCGCTACGGCTTCGCCGAGGAGGCCGGGCGGGTCGCCGAGGCCATCGTGGATGTCTCCCGCTATTTCCACGGCCGGCTGCCCGAGGCGTTCGCCGGCTACGACCGGGTGCTGACCGAGTATCCGGTCAGCTTCCCGACCGCGAACACTCCGCAGGCGATGGCGACGGCGGCCCCGTTCCTGCTGCTGCGGGCCCTGCTCGGGCTGGAGGCGGCCGGCGAGCACCTGCTGATGGCGCCGCGGGTGCCGGCCCGGTTCGGCCGGGTGGAGCTGCTCGACGTGCCGGGCCGGTGGGGGCGGCGGGACGTGATCGGCAGCGGGCTGGCCCATGTCGCCCGCTGACCCGCCCCGGCGGGTGGCCGCGGCCGCGCCAACCTGTCCCCTTGCCAGGACGGCCGGCGCGCTTAGACTCTCCTGACTCCGCCGAAGTCCCCCGGGCGGTGTGCCCGGGGTGGTTGTCGGCGTCCGTCCTGGTCAGCGCGCTGACCTCCGCCCCGGAGAGCCGATGAAGAGCCGTACCGCCGCCGTCGTGGCCGCGATCTGCGCCACCGCCGCCCTCACCGCCTGCGGTGACGACGACCCCGCCCCCACCGGCTGGCAGGTCCCGGTGACCGCCACCGACACCAGTTGCGAGGTCGCCACCACCCTCTTCAACCCGGGCGCGGTCACCTTCGCGGTGACCAACCGGGGGCAGCAGGCCACCGGGGTCTACCTGTACGGCCGTGAGGGGGCCGGTTTCACGAAGGTGGTCGCCGAGGCGGCGGACGTCGCACCCGGGAAGACCGGGGACCTGCGGGCCACCCTCGCCACCGGCCTGTACGAGGTGGCGTGCAAGCCGGGCCGGCAGGGCGACGGCGTGCGAACCCGGATCACCGTCTCCGACGACGGCGCCGTGGCCAGCGCCGCGGCCGAGACGGCGTACGACCGGGAGGTCGCCGTCGAGCTGACGGCGGCCGGGATCACCGGCGCGGAGGGGCTGATCGCCGAGCCGGGCGAGAAGATCCAGTTCCGGGTGACCAACAAGACCGGGGCGGCCCGGACGCTGGACGTGCTCGACCCGGACGGCAAGCGCGCGGCCGAGGTCAAGGCCGGGCCGAACGGCACGGCGGACGCGGTCGTGACGTTCGGCGGCGCCGGCACCTGGACGTTGAAGATCAAGGGCGACGGCGCCGCCCCGGTGACCAGGCAGCTCGTGGTGCGCTGACCGGTGAGCCCCGCCACGCGGCCGGTGAACGACAGTCGCGGCGCGTCCCGGGCGGTCTAGTGTTCGCCCGGGGCCGCCCGCCCCGCCGCCGGCCGCACCGCCCCGGCGCCCGCCCCGCCCACCGGAGGACCTCCGCCCATGCGCGCCACCGTGATCCACGGCCCGAACGACATCCGGGTCGAGGAGGTGCCGGACGCGGCCGTCCGCACCCCCACCGACGCCGTCGTCCGCACCGTGCTGGCCTGCATCTGCGGCAGTGACCTGTGGGCGTACCGGGGCGTCGCCCAGCGGCAGCCGGGGCAGCGCATCGGTCACGAGTTCCTCGGCGTGGTCGAGGCCGTCGGCGCCGAGGTCGGCTCGGTGCGGGTCGGCGACCTGGTGGTGGCGCCGTTCGTCTGGTCCGACGGCACCTGCGACTTCTGCCGCGAGGGGCTGCACACGTCCTGCCCGCACGGCGGCTTCTGGGGTTCGGTCGGCTCGGACGGTGGCCAGGGGGAGGCCGTGCGGGTCCCGTACGCCGACGGCACCCTGGTGAAGCTGCCCGCCGAGGCGGCCGGCGACCCGCGGCTGCTCACCGCGCTGCTGGCGCTCTCCGACGTGCTGGCCACCGGGCACCACGCGGCGCTCGCCGCCCGGGTGCGTCCCGGGGCCGCCGTGGCCGTGGTCGGTGACGGCGCGGTCGGGCTCTGCGGGGTGCTCGCCGCGAAGCGGCTCGGCGCCGAGCAGATCATCGCGCTGGGCCGGCACACCGCGCGGACCGACATCGCCCGCTCCTTCGGGGCCACCGACGTGGTCGCCGAGCGGGGCGAGGCGGCGATCGCCGCGGTCCGGGAGCTGACCCGGGGGCAGGGCGCGCACGCCGTGCTGGAGGCGGTCGGCACCGAGGAGTCGATGCGGACCGCGATCTCGATCGCCCGGGACGGCGGCGCGGTGGGCTACGTGGGCGTGCCGCACGGCGGCAGCGCCGGGGTGGACATCCAGCAGATGTTCGACCGCAACGTGGCCGTCGCCGGCGGCGTCGCGCCGGCCCGCGCGTACATCCCCGAGCTGCTGGCCGACGTGCTGGACGGCGCCATCGACCCGTCCCCGGTCTTCGACCGCTCGGTGACCCTCGACGGGGTGCCGGACGGCTACCGGGCGATGGACGAGCGGACCGCGCTGAAGGTGCGCATCACGTTCTGACCGTCAGTGCGGGTAGCGGCCGAACTGGCTGCTCAGCGCCGTGCCGGCCGTGCACGGCAGCTCCCCGGGGGCGAGCTGGGTGTGGGCGGGTCGCCACGTCTGGGCGCCGGTCGGGCCGACCCGGGCCAGCAGGCAGTCGTACTGGGCGGCGCGCAGGGCCACCCCGACCGTGCCGCGGGCGGCGGCGACCTCCCGCCGCACGGCCGGGTCGAGTCCGAGGCCGTCGACCGCGGCGCGGACGGCCGCCTCGTCCGGGCCGGCGGCCGCGAGGGCGCGCTTCAGGCGGTCGTCCACGCCGCTGAGCGAGGGGTCCGGGCGGACCGGCAGCGGGTCGCCCGACGGGCAGTCGACGCCGTCGTCGCGGCTGTCCCGCTCGGGGCCCAGCCGGAACCGGAAGCAGACCTGTGCGTCCCCCTCGACGACCGTGCCGTGGCCGTTGACCCCCTGCCCGTGCCCGGTGACCCGGAGCACCAGGGTGACCCCGGTCTGCCAGTGTGTCTCGCCCTGGACCCGGAGCACGGCCACCCCGGGCTCCTGACCGGCGGTGTGCGCGTAGTCGGCCGCCTTGTAGAGGTGATCGCGGACGAAGCGCGCCTGGATCCGGTCGGCGGTCTCGGTGGCGTCGACGACCGCGTTGTCGTGCCAGGCCGGCTCGACCGGGCGCTGGGCCCACCAGAGGCCGCCGGCCAGCAGGAGCGGGGCGAGCGCGATCGGAGCGGCGACGGCGAGCAGGGTGCGGGTGCGCATCACGGGGAGTATGCCGGGCGGTCGCTCGCCGCGCCGCCCCGTCCATCGCGGACGAGGGTGTCGCCCCTGGTGAGGGGCGTGGCTCGTGCCGTACGGTGCTCGCCGTGACCGCGCACGATCTTGTTCCGCCCGGCCCGGTGGCCGTGCTCGCCAACCCGACCGCCGGCCGGGGACGGCACCGGGGCCTGCTGCCCCAGCTTCTCGAGCGGCTGGGCGCCGCCGGCCGGCCGGTCGAGCTGCTGCGGGCGCGTACCCCGGAGGAGGCCGAGGCGGCGTGCCGGGCGGCGGTCGCGGACGGCGCCGGCGCGCTGGTCGCCGTCGGCGGGGACGGCACGGTGCACCGGGCGTTGCAGGCGGTCGCCGGCACGACGGTGCCGTTCGGGCCGGTGCCCGCCGGCACCGGCAACGACTTCGCGATGGACACCGGCTTCCCGGCCGACCCCCTGGCCGCCGTCGAGGTGATCGCCGACGCGCTGCGCGCCGGCCGCACCCGCCCGGTCGACCTGGCCCGGCTGACCACCCCCGGCGGCGGCGAGCGCTGGTACGGCGCCGTGCTGGCCGCCGGCTTCGACGCGATCGTCAACGAGCGGGCCAACCGGATGCGCTGGCCGCGTGGCCCGCGCCGCTACGACCTGGCCATCCTCGTCGAGCTGGCCCGGCTCCGGCCGCGCCGCTACCGGCTGCGCCTCGACGGCGCCGAACACGAGGTGGACGCGGTGCTGGTGGCGGTGGGCAACGCGGCAAGCTACGGCGGCGGCATGCGGATCTGCCCCGACGCCGACCCGCACGACGGCCTGCTGGACGTGGTGGTCGGCGGCCGGTTCGACCGGCGCACGCTCATGCGGGTCAAGCCCCGCATCTACCAGGGCACCCACGTCACGCACCCGCTGGTCCGCAGCTACCGGGCCCGCACCGTGGAACTGGACGCCGAGGGCATCACCACGTACGCCGACGGGGAGCGGGCGTTCGACCTGCCGGTGCGGGTCAGCGCGGTGCCGGCGGCGGCGCGGCTGCTGCGCTGACCAGCGCGCCGCTCTCGGCGTCCGGCCCGGCGGGCGGCGGCGCGGCGGCCGGGGCGCCGGCGCGTACCGCGCCGATGCTCGCGGCGATCACCAGGCCGATGGCCAGCACCTCCACCGGGTGCAGCGCCTGGTCGAGCACCAGCCACCCGGCCAGCGCGGCGATGGCCGGCCCGAGGCTCATCAGCACGGCGAACGTCGCCGTGGGCAGCCGCCGCAGCGCCAGCAGCTCCAGGGTGTACGGCAGCACCGAGGCGAGCAGGGCCAGCCCGGTGCCGAGCCCGAGCACCGCCGGGTGCCAGAGCCGGCCGCCCGACCCGACCAGCCCGATGGGCAGGGTGACCAGCGCGGCCACAGCGAGCGCCAGCGCCAGCCCGTCGGCGCGGGGGAACCGCCCGCCGACCCGGGCGGAGCAGACAATGTACGCCGCCCACAGCGCGCCGGCGACCAGCGCCAGCGCGGCGCCGACCGGGTCCAGCCGGTCGAATCCGCCCTGCCCGAGCAGGGCCACCCCGGCCAGGGCCAGCCCGGCCCAGCACCAGGCGGCCAGCCGCCGGGCGGTGACCACGGACAGCGCCAGCGGGCCGAGCACCTCCAGGGTCACCGCCGGTCCCAGCGGGATCCGCTCGATGGCCTGGTAGAAGATCGAGTTCATGCCGGCCAGCGCCAGCCCGAACGCGACCACGGCCGCCCAGCCGCCTCGGCCGTGCCCGCGCAGCCGGGGGCGGCACACGGCGAGCATCAGCAGCGCGCCGATGGTCAGCCGCAGGGTGACCGCCCCGGCCACCCCGGTACGCGGGAACAGCAGCGCGGCCACGGCCGAGCCGAACTGCACCGACAGCGCCCCGCCGAGCACCAGCCCGACGGCGCCGAGCCGGCCGCCGGAAAGCCGTCCGGTGAGCCGGGCACGAAAGGAGCGGTCGGGCGTCATGCCGTGACGCTAGCGCCGCTGGTCAGCTGCGGCGCCGCCGGGCCTCCCGGGCGGTGCGGTCAGGTCCGGAGGGCGAGGTCGAGCACGGCGCCCAGCCCGTTCGGCCGGCCCGGGTCGGCGCCGGGCAGCACCAGCACCTCGCAACCCGCCGCCACGGCGCCCGCGTCGGCGGGGCTGTCGCCCACCATGAGCGCCCGCTCCGGGTCGACGCCGAGCATCCCGCAGGCCCGGAGGAAGATCCCCGGGTCCGGCTTGCAGCGCCCCACCTCGTACGACAGGGCCCAGGCGTCGACCAGCCCGTCCAGCTTCCAGGCGGCGAACAGCGGCCGGAGGTCGAAGCCGATGTTGCTGACGAGCGCCACCTTCACGCCGGCCTCCCGGAGCGTGGCCAGCACCGGCTCGGTGTCCGGGTACGGCACCCAGCCCTCGGGCACCAGCACCCGCTCGTAGAGCGCGTCGGCGAAGCCGTCGATGCCGGTGTCGACCGTCTCGGCCAGGCCGGTGTAGGCGCCCCGGTGGGCGTGCGGGTAGAGGTCGCGGTCGGCCCAGAGCTCCGCCAGTCGGGGCGGCACCCGGGCCGGCAGCGGCCCGCCCGCCCGGCCGGCGGTGAGCAGCCGGTCGGCCAGCGAGGTGGCCCGCACCCGGTCCAGCGCGACCCCGCAGGCCGCCGCGGCGGCGATCACCCAGTCGCGGGGCTCCTCCACCTGCGCGAGGGTGCCGTGGAAGTCGAAGAGCACCGCCTCGACGGGGCGGCGGGACGGGCTCGGGCGGACGGCGTCGTCGGCGCCGCTCGAGAGTCGGGGCGGTTCGGCATGATCCGGCACGTCGTGCACCCTACCGACCCGCTCCGACCCACCTGCCGGACGGCCTTGGGGGGTGGTCGTCGTCGGTACCGATTAATCTTGGGGACATGTCGAGTCCCGCCGAGCGGTACGCCGCGGCGCGCCGCCGGGCCGCGCAGGCTTCCGCCTTTCCGGCCCTGGACGAATTCGCGCTCGATCTGGGGTTCGACCTGGACGACTTCCAGCGGGAGGCGTGCGAGGCCCTGGAACGGGGAAGCGGCGTGCTGGTCTGCGCGCCCACCGGCGCCGGCAAGACCGTGGTGGGCGAGTTCGCCGTACACCTGGCGCTGCGCGGCACGCCCGGTAAGCCGGCGGCGGCCGACGGCGGCGGCGGGCCGACCACCCGGCGCAAGTGCTTCTACACCACGCCGATCAAGGCGCTGTCCAACCAGAAGTACCACGACCTGGTCGACCGCTACGGCGCCGAGCAGGTCGGCCTGCTCACCGGCGACAACGCGATCAACGGCGACGCGCCCGTGGTGGTGATGACCACCGAGGTGCTGCGCAACATGCTCTACGCCGGCTCGGCCACCCTGGAGGGCCTGGCCTACGTGGTGATGGACGAGGTGCACTACCTCGCCGACCGGTTCCGCGGCGGCGTCTGGGAAGAGGTGATCATCCACCTGCCCGCCTCGGTCACCCTGGTCTCGCTCTCCGCCACCGTCTCCAACGCCGAGGAGTTCGCCGACTGGCTGGTCACCGTGCGCGGGGAGACCGCCGTGGTGGTCAGCGAGCACCGCCCGGTGCCGCTCTGGCAGCACATGCTGGTCGGCAAGCGGATGTTCGACCTGTTCCACGACGCCGACGCGGCCCGCAAGCACGACGTCCATCCGGAGCTGCTGCGCTACACGCGGGACACCGTGCGCCGGCTGGAGTTGGGGGAGGGGCGCAGCGCCGGCCCCGGTGCGGGCCGTCGCGGGCCCCGGTGGCGCGGGCCGATGCGCCCCGACGTCGTCGAGCGGCTGGACCGGGAGAACCTGCTCCCGGCGATCCTGTTCATCTTCAGCCGGGCGGGCTGCCAGGCGGCCGTCCAGCAGTGCCTCGCCGCCGGGCTGCGGCTCACCTCGCCCGAGGAGCGCACCGAGATCCGCCAGGTGGTCGAGTCGCGGATCACGGCCATCCCCGGCGAGGACCTGGCCGTGCTGGGCTACTGGGAGTGGCTCGACGGTTTGGAGCGCGGGCTCGCCGCCCACCATGCCGGCATGCTGCCCGCGTTCAAGGAGGTCGTCGAGGAGCTGTTCGTCCGCGGCCTGGTCAAGGCCGTCTTCGCCACCGAGACCCTCGCCCTGGGCATCAACATGCCGGCCCGCTGCGTGGTGCTGGAGCGTCTGGTCAAGTTCAACGGCGAGGCGCACGTCGACCTCACCCCGGGCGAATACACGCAGCTCACCGGGCGGGCCGGCCGGCGCGGCATCGACGTCGAGGGGCACGCCGTGGTGGTCTGGTCGCCGGAGACCGACCCCCGGCACGTCGCCGGCCTCGCCTCCACCCGCACCTACCCGCTGCGGTCCAGCTTCCGGCCCTCCTACAACATGGCGGTCAACCTGGTCGGCACCGTCGGTGCGGAGCCGGCCCGGGCCCTGCTGGAGTCCTCCTTCGCGCAGTTCCAGGCCGACCGGTCGGTGGTCGGCCTGGCCCGGCAGGTGCAGCGCAACACCGAGACCATCGAGGCGTACGGGGCCGAGGCGTCCTGCCACCAGGGCGACTTCGACGAGTACTTCGCCCTGCGGGTGGCCATCGCCGACCGCGAGCGCGCCATGGCCCGGCAGGGCCAGACGCAGCGCAAGGCGGCGGCCGTCGCCTCGCTGGAGCGGCTGCGGGTGGGCGACGTGATCCGGGTGCCCTCGGGCCGGCGGGCCGGCCTGGCGGTGGTGCTCGACCCGGCCACCGGCGGCTTCGGCGAGCCGCGCCCGCTGGTGCTCACCCAGGACCGGTGGGCCGGGCGGGTCAGCCCCGGGGACTTCAGCACCCCGGCGGAGGTGCTCGCCCGGATCCGGGTGCCCAAGCACTTCAACCACCGTTCGCCGGCGGCCCGCCGGGACCTGGCGGCCGAGGTCAGCGGCACCGGGCTGGACCGGCACGGGGGTCGCCGCGGCGGCCGCTCCCGGCAGGCGGTCGGCGAGGACCACCAGCTCAGCCAGCTGCGCACCGAGCTGCGCCGGCACCCCTGCCACGCCTGCCCGGACCGGGAGGAGCACGCCCGCTGGGCGGAGCGGCGGCGCCGCCTGGAGCGCGACACCGAGGAGCTGCGCCAGCGGGTGGCCGGGCGGACCGGTTCGCTGGCCCGCACGTTCGACCGGATCGTCGCGCTGCTGACCGCGCGCGGCTACCTCTCCGCCGACGGCGAGGTCACCGACGCCGGCCGGACGTTGGGCCGGATCTGGACCGAGGCCGACCTGCTGGTCGCCGAGTGCCTGCGCCGCAAGGTGTGGGACGGGCTCTCCCCGGCCGAGCTGGCCGCCGCGGTCTCGGTGGTGGTCTTCGAGGCCCGCCGCGACGTCGACGAGCGGGCGTCGCTGCCGCGCGGCGCGGTCGTCGACGCGGTCGACGAGACGCTGAAGCTGTGGGGCGACATCGAGGCGGACGAGGCCTCCCGCGGGCTGGCGGTCACCCGCGAGCCGGATCTCGGCTTCGCCTGGCCGATCTACCGGTGGGCGCGCGGCGAGGCCCTCGCCAAGGTGCTCGCCAGCGGGCACCAGATCGACGGCGAGATGCCGGCCGGCGACTTCGTCCGCTGGGCCCGGCAGGTGGTCGACCTCCTCGGCCAGCTGGCCGATTCCGGTGGTGCCTCCACCGAGCTGCGCTCCACCGCCCGGCAGGCGATCGCGGCGGTCAACCGGGGCGTGCTGGCCTACCACGCCGCCGCCTGAACGGGCCGGGCCGCACCTGGCCCGGCCGGGTGGTCAGGATCGGGGCATCGCGAGCGCGTCCACGAGGCGGCGGCACGAGCCGGCGAGGTTCCACCGCTGCGCCAGCTCCAGCAGCCGGTCCGGGTCCGCGGGCGCCGTCGGCAGCGCGGTGGCCAGGTCCGGCAGCGGTACGTCGAGGGCGACCTGGACCACCTTCGGCGCGACGGCCAGGTAGTCCCGGGCCGCGTTGAGCTTGGTGCGCAGGCCGGGGGCGAAGCCGGAGCCCGGGTCGTCCAGTGCGGCGAGGATGCCGGGCAGGCCGTCGTAGCGTTCGATGAGGCGGGCCGCGGTCTTCTCGCCCACCCCGGGCACGCCGGGCAGGCCGTCGCTCGGGTCGCCGCGCAGCGCCGCGAAGTCGGCGTAGCGGTTGGCCGGGACGCCGTAGCGCGCGCGGACCGCCGCGTCGTCGCAGTCGTCGAGCTTGGCCACGCCGCGCCCGACGTAGAGCAACCGCACCGGGCGGTCGTCGTCGACGAGTTGGAACAGGTCACGGTCGCCGGAGACCACCTCGACCGGGCCGGGCTGGGTCACCGACAGGGTGCCGAGCACGTCGTCGGCCTCGTAGCCGGTGGCGCCGACCGCGGTGATGCCGAGCGCGTCGAGGACCTCCAGGATCATCGGCACCTGCGGGGAGAGCGTGTCCGGCACCACCTCGCCGCCCTCGGGCGCCACCCGGTGCGCCTTGTACGACGGCAGTAGCTCCACCCGCCACGCCGGGCGCCAGTCGTGGTCGAGCGCGCAGACCATCCGGTCGGGCCGCCGGGTGCGGACCAGCTGGGCCAGCATGTCGAGGAAGCCACGGACGGCGTTGACCGGCTGGCCGTCGTCCGTCTTCGCCGCCGACTCGGGGATGCCGAAGTAGGCGCGGAAGTAGAGGCTCGGGGAGTCGATCAGCAGGATCGGGGGTCGGTGTGCCACGCCGACAGCCTGGCACAGCCCACCGACGAGGTGGGGGACCCACCGGCAAAATACTAGCCATGTACATCATATACATGTACTGTTTCTGGCATGGACGGAATCCCGATCGGTCCCAGCCCCGGCCACCTGGTCTGGCGGCTGGCGATGCGCTGGCGGGTGGCGGTCGACCGGGCGCTCGCCCCGCTCGGCCTCACCCACGCGCAGTACGTACTGCTCTCCTCGCTGCACGGGATGCGCCGCGCCGGCCTGCACCCGAGCCAGCGGGAACTGGCCGACCACACCGGCCTGGAGCCGCTCTACGTGTCGAAGCTGGCCCGGGCCCTGGAGGCCGACGGCCTGGTCGGGCGCGAGCGCGACGCCGCCGACACCCGGGCGGTCCGGCTCACCCTGACCGACCGCGGCCGCGAGGTGGTCCGCCCGGCGATCGACACCGTCCAGGCGCTGCTCGGCCAGTTGCTCGCCCCCCTCGGCGGCCGGGACGACCCGCGCACCGCGGGGTTCGTCCGTGACCTGACGGCGCTGCTGGACACCCCGCTCGATCCACCCGACTGACGAACCGATCCACCCGACTGACGAAGGAGCGCCGGGACATGCCCGAGACGCGCGTGCTCGACTCGACCATCCACCACACGGAGACCGGCGACGGGCCGGCGTTCGTCCTCCTGCACGGCAACCCCGGCTCGTCGCACACCTGGCGCGGCGTGCTGCCCCGGATCGGGGCGGGCCGGCTGCTCGCACCCGACCTCATCGGCATGGGCCGCTCCGGCAAGCCCGACTCCCCGTACCTCTTCGCCGACCATGCCCGCTACCTGGACGCCTGGTTCGACGCTCTCGACCTGACCGACGTGGTGCTGGTCGGCCACGACTGGGGCGGCGCGCTCGCCTTCGACTGGGCAACCCGGCACCCCGAGCGGGTCCGCGGCGTGGCGTTCCTGGAGACCATGGTCAGGCCGATGGCCTGGAACGAACTCTCGCCGCAGGCCCGGGCCCGGTCCGAGGCGCTCCGCACGCCGGGGGTGGGCGAGCAGCTCGTGCTCGACCAGGACCTGCTCGTCCGGCAGGCGTTCACCGGCGGGGTGCTCCAGCCGGTGGGGGAGGAGGACCTGAAGACCTACCTCGCTCCGTACCCGACTCGGGAGAGCCGCCGGCCGCTGCTGGCCTGGGCGCGCCAGATGCCGCTCGGCGGCGAGCCGGCCGAGCTGGTCGCCCGGATCGAGGCGTACGACCGGTGGCTGGCCGCCAGCGACCGGGTGCCGAAGCTGCTGCTGACCTTCGAGGGTTCACCGACGTTGCTGATCACCCCGGAGCTGGCCGACTGGTGCGCGCGGAACATGGCGGCCCTGGAGACGGTGGCGTGCGGGCCGGCCGGCCACCACGCGCCGGAGGACCGGCCCGCCGAGATCGCCGCCGCCATCTCCGCCTGGGCGGACCGCCACCACCTCCGCTGACCGGCCGCGTCGGGCGGAAACCGGGCGGCGCGGGCGGCCCGCCGTGCGCAGACTGGCGGGGTGACATTCGTACCCGGGCTGACCCTGGCGCACCGCTTCCACGACGAGGTGGTCGCCCCGCTGCTGGCCCGCCGGCTGCCCGGCCTGCGCTACGCGGCCGGGCTGCTCGACGGCGGCTCCGAGCTGCTCGGCCTGGACACGCCCCGGTCCACCGACCACGACTGGGGGCCGCGCGCCCAGCTCTTCGTCGCCGACGCGGCCGAGGTGGCGCCCGTGCGCGCGGTCCTCGACGCGGAACTGCCGGCCGAGTTCCTCGGCTGGCCGACCCGGTTCACCGGCGGCCCGACGGCCCGGCTCGGTGTGGCCCGCGCGGACGGCGAGCGGCACGGGGTGAGCGTCGACGAGCTGGGGGCGTGGCTGCGGGACCGGCTGGGCGGGGACCCGCGGGCCGGGATGACGGTGGCGGACTGGCTGGCCACGCCCACCCAGCGGCTCGCCGAGCTGACCGGCGGGGCGGTGTTCCACGACGGGCTGGGCGGGTCGCTCACCGACGTCCGGGCCCGCCTGGCCTGGTATCCGGACGACGTCTGGCGGCACGTGCTGGCGGCCGGGTGGCAGCGGATCGGGCAGGCCGAGCACCTGGCCGGCCGCTGCGCCGAGGTCGGCGACGAGCTGGGCAGCCGGGTGGTGACCGCCGGGCTGGCCCGTGACCTGATGCGGCTCGGCCTGCTGCTGCACCGCCGCTGGCCCCCGTACGCGAAATGGCTCGGCACGGTCTTCGCCACGGTGCCGGGCGCGGCGCCGGTCGTGGACGTGCTGACCGTCGCCCTCGGGGCGGGCGGGTGGCCCCGGCGGCAGGCCGGGCTGGTCCGGGCGCTGGAGGCGGTGGCGGCGTGGACGAACGACACCGGGCTGGCCGTGCCGGTCGACCCGGCCGCCCGGCCGTTCCACGGCCGGCCGTTCCTCGTCCTGCACGCCGAGCGGTTCACCGCCGCGCTGCGCGCCGCCATCGCGGACCCGGCGCTGCGTGCCCGCCCGCCGGTCGGCGCGGTGGACCAGTACCTGGACAACGTCGACGTGCTCACCCGCCCGGCGCGGGCCCGCCGGGTCGCCGAGGCCGTCCTGCCGGACTGAGGGCCTCAGGTCACCGGGCCGCCGCGACGCTCTCCCGGCCGGTCGGCTCCTCGACCCGCAGGTCGGCCAGGTCGCGCAGGCGGCGCACCGGGGACAGCAGCAGGGCCAGGGGCGCCAACACGGTGGCCGCGGCGAAGCAGAACAGGGTGACCCGGCCGCCGGCGAGCCCGGCGAGCGCCCCGGCGAGCAGACCGCCCACCGGGATGGCGCCCCAGGAGACGAAGCGGACCGTGGCCATCACCCGGGAGAGCAGGGCGGGTGGGCTGGCGGTCTGCCGGTAGGTGCGGGTGGTCACGCTGAGCACCACGACGCCACCGGCGAAGAGCACGTTGCCGGCCGCGAACGCGAGGTACGCCGGCCAGCCGGCGCCCAGCGGCACCAGGAACGCCCCGCCGACGGCCACCACGCAGGCGACCAGCAGCGACCGGGCGGTGCCCCAGCGCCCGGTGATCCAGGGGGTCAGGGTCGCGCCGACCAGCGAGCCGACCCCCTCGACCGCGAGCAGCACACCGACCAGCGCGGCCGGGGCGTGCAGCTCGCGGACCAGGTAGAGGGGGTAGACGGCGAGCTGCGCCCCGCAGACGAAGTTGACCGCGGTGGCCGTCCACATGGTCGGACCCATCACCGGGTGCCGGGTGACGTACCGCCAGCCCTCGCCGATCATGGCGCGGACCGGGGGCCAGCGGTCCGGTGCGTCGACCCGGCGGGCGGGCAGCGACCCGAGCAGGGCCGCGGAGAACAGGTAGCTGGCCGCGTCGACCAGCACGGCCGGCACCGCGCCGAGGGTCTGCACCGCGAGGCCGCCCAGGGACGGGCCGCTGAGCTGGGTGGCGGCGTGGGTGGCCGAGGTCAGGCTGTTGCGGGCGTGCAGCTGGTCACGGCCGACGATGGCCGGCAGGAAGGTGGCGTTCGCGACGTCGAACAGCACGTTGGCGAAGCTGACCACCAGCGCCACGATCACCAACTGGGTCACGGTGAGCCGGCCCCACCACCAGGCGAGCGGCACGGAGGCCACCGCGGCCGCCCGGGCCAGGTCGGCGCCGACCTGCGCCCCGCGCAGCGGCAGCCGTTGCACGATCACGCCGGCGGGCAGCCCGATGACCAGCCAGGCCACGTAGCTCGCGGCGGCCACGAGCCCCATCTGGAACGCGGACGCGTCCAGCACGGTCAGTGCGGTGAGCGGCAACGCGACGGCACCGACCGCCGACCCCACCGAACTGGTGGTGCCGGCGGTCCACCAGCGCCAGAACACTCCGGCCCCCTGCCCGACGGACATGCCGCCAACCCCCGATCCGAGCCAGCGAGTTCCAAACTGAAACGCACTATAGTCGGGGCTGCGGGCCGAGCGGAGGTGGGATGTGAGACGGGCGGACCTCGGCGACGCCGACTGCGGCATCGCGCAGGCGCTCGGCGTGCTGGGCGACTGGTGGACCGTGCTGATCGTGCGCGAGGTCGCCGGCGGCGTCACCCGGTTCGACGGGCTGCAGCGCGAGTTGGGCGTCAGCCGCCGGGCGCTCACCGAGCGGCTCGGCGGACTGGTCACGCACGGCGTGCTGCGCCGCGAGCCCTACTCGGCACACCCGCCGCGCCACGACTACCTGCTCACCGCGAAAGGGGAGGCGCTGCTGCCGGTGCTGGTCGCGCTCCAGGACTGGGGCACCCGGCACGTGATGGGCGACGGCGCGCTGACCGCCACCGCCGACGAGGACTCGGCCGAGGCCCGCCGGGCGCACCGGCTGGTCGGCCGCCGCGTACCCCCGATGAGCCTGCGCCGGCACGACGGCGGCGCGGAGCCGCCGGCGGCGCCCGGGCGGTGGACCGTGCTCTACCTCTTCCCGGGGGCGTTCGCGCCCGGCGCACCGGCCCTCCCGCCGGGCTGGGGTGAGATCCCCGGCGCCGCCGGGTGCACGCTGGAGTCGCGGACGTACGCCGACCGGCACCCGCTGTTCCGCGCGGCCGGAGCCGAGGTGCGGGGGGTGAGCACCCAGCGCCCGGACCAGCTCGCCGCCTTCGCCGCGCACGCCAGGTTGCCGTTCCCGTTGCTGTCCGACGAGGACGGTCGGCTCGCCGCCGGCCTGCTGCTGCCGACCTTCCGGGCCGGGGGCGTGGCCCGGTTGAAGCGGCTCACCCTGCTGCTGGACCCGGAGGCGGTGGTGCGGGCGGTGCAGTTCCCGGTCACCGACCCGGCCGGCTCGGTGGACGAGATGCTCGCCGAGGTGCGCCGCCGCACCGCCGCCGCGGCGGCCTAGGCCCCTGACCCCAGCCGCGAAGTGGCGATGACCCGGTGACCCGGACCGTACGATTGTTCGTCATGGCATCTGATCTGCGCTGCGCCGTGCTGGACGACTACCAGGGGGTGGCACTCGACCTGGCGGACTGGTCCCGGGTCCGGGCCACCAGCTTCCGCGAGCACTTCAGCAGCGCCGAGGAGCTCGTGGCGGCCATCCACGACTGTGAGATCGTCGTCGCCATGAGGGAACGCACGCCGTTTCCCGCCGAGGTGTTCGACCGGTTGCCCCACCTGCGGCTGCTCGTCACCACCGGCATGAGCAACGCCGCCATCGACCTGGCGGCGGCGCGGGCGCACGGCGTCACGGTGTGCGGCACGGGCGGCGGCTCGACCTCGACGGTCGAGCTGACGTGGGCGCTGATCCTCGGCCTGGCCCGCCACCTGGTGCCCGAGGCGACCGCGCTGCGCACCGACGGTACCTGGCAGCAGACCGTCGGCACCGACCTGCACGGACGTACCCTCGGGCTGCTCGGCCTGGGCAGGATCGGGTCGCAGGTGGCGGCGATCGGCCGGGCGTTCGGCATGGACGTGCTGGCCTGGAGCCAGAACCTGACGCGCGAGCGGGCGGAGGAGGGCGGCGCGCGGCTGGCCCCCGGCCTGGACGCCCTGCTCGCCGGCTCCGACGTCGTCTCCGTTCACCTCGTGCTCAGCGACCGGACCCGCGGGCTCGTCGGCGCGCGGGAACTCGCGCTGATGAAGCCCACCGCCTACCTGGTCAACACCTCGCGGGCCGCGATCGTCGACCAGTCCGCCCTGGCGTCCGCGCTGCGCGAGGGGCGGATCGCGGGGGCCGGGCTCGACGTGTTCGACGAGGAACCGCTGCCCGCCGGCCATGAGTTCCGTACGCTGCCGAACGTGCTGGCCACGCCGCACCTCGGCTACGTCAGCGAGCGGAACTACGCGACGTTCTTCCGGGACGCCGTGGACGACATCGGCGCCTTCCTCGACGGCAGCCCGACCCGGGTGCTGACCTGACTCATCCGACTCCGGTCTTGGCCGGGAAGGCGTCCCGAAGGCCGCCGGCCCGTGGTGCGCGGCGTGCAGACACGGTGAGGGTGTCTGCGCGCCGCGCACCGAACCGCTCGACGAGCTGTTCGCCGGTTCGACCGGATCGAACGTTGCCGGTCAGCGCTCCAGCAGGCGCATCGCGGCTTCGTCGTGGGTCTCGCCGACAGCGGGAGGAAGGTTGTCGAGCTTCTCGATCTGCTCGGCGGTCAGCTCCACGGCGTCGGCCGCGCTGTTCTCCTCGACGCGTGCCACGCGCTTGGTGCCGGGGATCGGGGCGATGTCGTCGCCTCGGGTCAGCAACCAGGCCAGGGCGACCTGCGCCGCGGTGACGCCCGCTTCGGCGGCGACGGCCTGGACCTCGTCTGCGAGACGCAGGTTGCGCTGGAAGTTCTCGCCGGTGAAGCGCGGGTTGTTCTTACGCAGGTCGGTCTCGTCGAAGCCGCTGGTCGAGCGGATCTGCCCGGTGAGGAATCCGCGTCCCAGGGGCGAGTAGGGCACGAATCCGATGTTCAGCTCGCGCAGCAGGGGCAGCACCTCTGCCTCCGGGTGCCGGGTCCACAGGGAGTACTCCGACTGGACGGCAGCGATGGGATGCACGGCGTGGGCGCGGCGGATGGTCTCCGGTCCGGCCTCGGACAGGCCGATGTGGCGGATCTTGCCCTCGCTGACCAGTTCGGCCAGCGCCCCGACGGTGTCCTCGATGGGCGTGTTCGGGTCGACCCGGTGCTGGTAGTACAGGTCGATGTAGTCCGTGCCCAGCCGCTTGAGCGAGCCCTCCACGGCGGTGCGGATGTTGGCCGGGCTGCTGTCCAGTTGCCCTGCCCCGCCGCCCGCGTGCGAGATCATGCCGAACTTCGTCGCCACCACGGCCTGCTCGCGGCGGCCCTTGAGCGCCTTGCCGAGGAGTTCCTCGTTGATGTACGGGCCGTAGACCTCGGCGGTGTCGAGGAAGGTGACGCCCAGTTCCAGGGCCCGGTGGATGGTGCGGATCGACTCGGCGTCGTCCGTGCCGGCTCCCGTGTAGGCGTAGGACATCGACACCAGGCCCAGACCGATACGGGAGACGTCCAGGTCCCCCAGCTTGATGTGCTTCATGACAGTTCTCCGTTTCTCTGGAAGTTCGTACGGGTTGCTGGCACTGCGGACGCTCCGCCGCAGCCAGCGGGTGGGACGGTCAGGCGACGGGGACCCAGGTGAACCGGCCGTCGGGGCGGCGCTCGGCGCGTCCGAAGACCACGTCGGCGAAGTGGCAGCCGTAGCCGATGGTGTCGGGACGGCTCAGCTCCTGGACCAGGCGGCGGCGGTACTCGCCGGCCTCGGCGGGGTCGTGGTCGATCCCACAGCCCCATTCGGGGTGGGTGACCTGGACCGGCGCGTGCATCGCGTCGCCGAACGCGATGAGCCGCTGGTCGCCGTCGGTGATGGTGTACGTGGTGTGGCCGACGGTGTGTCCGACCGAGAACGAGGCCCGTACGCCGGGGAAGATCTCCTCGCCGTCCTCGGCCATCCGGACGCGGGGTGCGAAGGCGGCCAGACGTTCCTCGGTCGCCCCGCCCTCGGCGGCCAGGGCGCGCCGCTCCCACTCGGGTGCCGCGACGAAGTGGGTGGCGTGCGCGAACGGCGGCGCATCGGTGCCGGGCTCGTTGCTCCAGGCCCAGCCCAGGTGGTCGAGGTGCAGGTGGGTGATGGCGACCGCTTCGATCTGGCGCGGCTCGCGGCCCAGCCGCCGCAGGCCGTCCAGCAGCCCACCGCCGTGGATGCTGCCCAGCATCGGGTTGGCCGGGTCGTCGGGGTGGGACTCGGGTCCGAACCCGGTGTCGATGAGCAGGGCCCGGTCACCGCGCTCGACCAGCAGCCCGCCGATGGCGGCGGGCAGGAAACCGCCGTCGTCGAGATGGTCGCGGTTGGCCGCCCAGTCGGCGTCGGTGGCGGCGGGCAGCCAGCCCTGCGGTTTGCACAGGGCCAGCCCGTCCGGGATGTAGGTGATCTTCAGTTCACCCAGGCGGAGTGAACGAACGCGCGGCGCGCTGGTCAGCCGTACGCGGTCGAAACCGGTCGTCGTGGCCATATGGTCCTACCTCTTGCTCGGGGAAGGTGCCGCCGGGTGGCGGAGACGACTGGAAGTTACAACTAGAACAGCTCTAACTGCAACTATGTGAGTTGCAGTAGACTGTTGCCATGGCCACTGAGCGTGAGACCCCAGCCGACGGCGACCGCCAGCTGTGCGGGCTGGTCAAGGACCTGGCCAATCACATCGAAGCCCACCTTCGGGTCCGGGCGGCCACCCTCGGTCTCACCGCCTCGCAGGGCACCGCGCTGCGCGAGCTGACCGGCCCCATGACCCTGCGCGAACTCGCCGAACGGATGAGCTGCGAGCCCTCCAACGTCACCTTCATCGCCGACCGCCTCGAGGAGCAGGGCTACCTGGAACGCCATCCCCACCCCGGCGACCGGCGCGCCAAGCAGCTCGTCCTGACCCCCAAGGGCACCGAACTGCGCGAACGCCTCCTCGCGCTGCTCTCCGAAGACTCCCCGCTGTCCCCCCTCGCACCCGAGGAGCAGGACGTCCTGCAGCACCTCCTCACCCGCGCCCTCATCCGCTGACCCGACGGCTCGGCGTGCGGGGGCCCGCTCTGTCTGACACGGGCGCCCCGACGGCGGATCGGACGAGCCGGACCTGGGAGTGGGACGGGGCCGGAGTTCCCCGCCGTACCGGCTGGGAAAACCGCTGTCGGACAAATGGATCAAGGTGATAGAACGACCGCTGTGCACAAGACCCTGGAGTTTCCCGATCTGCTGCGGCTGATCGACGAACGTGCCACCGCCTTCCGCGCCGCCATCGCCGCCGCGCCCCGCCTCGACCTGCCCGTGCCGACCTGCCCCGGGTGGACGCTGTCCGACCTGGTGCAGCACATCGGCGAGGGCCGCCGCCGCTGGGCCGCCACCGTCGCCGCCGGGCCGGACGCCACGTCCAGGACCCCGGCCCAGGGTGACGCCGTCGCGCCGCAGGAGCGCGAGGCCGTGCTGGCCTGGCTGGCCGCCTCAACCGAGCTGATGCTGGCGGCCCTGCGGGAGGCCGGCCCGGACCAGGGCTGCTTCACCGGCTGGGGTTACACGCAGACGCCGCACACCGCCGGTGGCGTCGCCCGGCACCAGGTCCAGGAGATCGCGGTCCACACCTACGACGCCCAGCTCACCGTGGGCCAGCCGGCCGCACTGCCTGTCGAGGTGGCGCTCGACGGTGTCGAGGAGAACCTGTTCATCACCCACTTCACGACGAGCGCCTGGCCGCACCAGCCCACCGCCTTCGACTTCCACGCCACCGAGGGCCGCTCCTGGCGCCTCACGGTCGACGGCGACGGTGCACGGACCACCCGGCTGCCCGCTGCAGGCGAGGACCCGGACGCGGCAGGCCTCTCCATTCGCGGCACGGCCAGCGATCTGGTCCTCTACCTGTACCAACGCATTTCCGTGGACGCCCTGCACCTCGACGGGGACCCGGAGCTGCTCGACCTGCTCCACGCCTGGGAACCGGAGGACTGGGCGTGAGACGGGGGAGTCCACAGTCGGGTTAGGCGCGGGTCGCCGGCGCGGCCGGCTGCCATTCGCGGGCCAGCAGCGACCTCACCTCGATGTCGAGCCGCTCCCCGAGGAACGGGAACGCCGCGCGCAGCACGCCCTCCCGGCGTCGCGGGCCTGGGCGTCGACGTGGCGCCGGAGGAAGGCGGCCGGCCGGCCCGAGGACTTCCGGAAGTTGTTGTCGACCACCCGGTCGGGGCCTAAACTCCGATTCGGACCGCAGATCTGCGGTCGTCTATCTCGTCTCCGAGGGTCCGGGCCGCCGTCGAAGGCGCCTCGCCGGCGAGCACGCCGCGAGCGCACCCGCCCTGCGCGGCGTCCCCACCACCTCAGGAGATGCCATGCTGCCCAGAAGGAGAAGACTACGGCTGCTCGGCGCCGCCGTGGCCGCCGCCGGGCTGGCCGCCCTGGCGGCGCTCACCGCTCCCGGCCCCGCCACAGCCGCCGCGCTGACCGAGGTGACGAACTTCGGCGCCAACCCGAGCAACCTGCGGATGTACCTGTACGTCCCGAACACCGTCGCGGCGCGGCCCGGCCTGCTCGTGGTCAACCACTACTGCACCGGGTCCGGGCCGGCCATGTACTCCGGCACCCAGTTCGCGGCCCTGGCCGACCGGTACGGCTACCTCGTCGTCTACCCGTCGGTGACCCGCAGCAGCCAGTGCTTCGATGTCTCCTCGCCCCAGGCACTGCGCCGCGACGGCGGCAGCGACCCGGTCGGCATCAAGTCGATGGTCGACCACGTGCGGCAGCGGTACCCCGTCGACCCGAACCGGATCTTCGCCACCGGCGTCTCCTCGGGCGCCATGATGACCAACGTGCTGCTCGGGCTCTACCCGGACGTGTTCAGCGCGGGCGCGGCCTTCGCCGGCGTGCCCTTCGGCTGCTTCGCCACCACCAACGGCTCGGAGTGGAACAGCGAGTGCGCCAACGGCCAGGTCGTGAAGACCCCGCAGCAGTGGGGTGACCTGGTCCGCAACGCGTACCCGGGATACAGCGGGCGGCGGCCCCGGATGCAGCTCTGGCACGGGACCAACGACGAGACGCTGCGGTACCCGAACTTCACCGAAGAGATCAAGCAGTGGACCGACGTGAACGGGTTGAGCCAGACGCCGGCGTACACCGACAGCCCGCAGGCCGGCTACACCCGCACCCGCTACGGCGGCACCGGCGGCACCGCGACGGTCGAGGCGATCAGCATGCAGGGCGTCTCGCACAACCTGCCGGTCGACGCGGCCCAGGCCGTGCGCTTCTTCGGTCTGGACACCACGACGCCGCCGACCAGCCCTCCGCCCACCAGCCCGCCGCCGACGAGCCCCCCGCCCACGACGCCGCCGCCGAGCACGCCGCCGCCGTCGGGTGGGTGCCGGGTCGCGTACGGGGTGAACGCGTGGAACACCGGGTTCACGGCGTCCGTGACGATCACCAACACGGCCGGCACGGCGGTCAACGGCTGGGCCCTCGCGTTCACCCTGCCCGGCGGGCAGAGCATCACCAGCGGCTGGAACGCCACGTACGCCCCGGCCAGCGGGGCGGTGACCGCCCGCAACGTCTCCTACAACGGCACCATCGCCCCGAACGGCTCGGTGAGCATCGGCTTCCAGGCCACCCACACGGGCAACACCGGGCGGCCCGCCGCCTTCACCCTCAACGGCATTCCCTGCACCGTCACCTGACCCGGGCGGCGGTCGCGGGAGGGCGCTCCCGGCGGCCGTCCCCCGCTTAGTTCCGGACTTTTCACAAGGCGCGAAAAAAGCCCCGCGAGGCGCTTCGAGGAATTGACATACGTCCCTGTCCGGAGGAAGGGTCCAGCGGAACGGCAGACCGCAACATCTCGGTAACCGGTCTGTCGTTCCGCTCCCCTCCACCCCCGCCACGGAGACGCCCATGTCACCCGTCCCGCCGCACCACAACCCACCCCGCCCGCCGCTGCGCCGGCTGCTCGCCGTGCTGGCCGCGCTGCTCGCCACCGTGGCCCTGGTGGCGCCGCCGTCCGCGGCCCGGGCCGCCGATCCGCTGCTCTCCCAGGGGCGGCCCACCACCGCCTCCTCGGTGGAGAACGCCGGCGTGCCGGCCAGCAACGCCACCGACGGCAACACCGGCACCCGGTGGGCCAGCGCCTTCGCCGATCCCCAGTGGATCCAGGTCGACCTGGGCGCCACCGCCACCATCTCCCGGGTCACCCTGGCCTGGGAGGCCGCGTACGCCCGGGCGTACCAGATCCAGACCTCGACCGACGGCACCACCTGGACCACCGTCTTCAGCACCGCGGCCGGTGACGGCGGCACCGACGACCTCACGGTCAGCGGCACCGGCCGCTACGTGCGGATGACCGGCACCGCCCGGGCCACCGCCTACGGCTACTCGCTGTGGGAGTTCCAGGTCTACGGCGCCACCGGCGGCGGCGCCGGCTGCGACACCGCGACCAACGCCGCCCAGGGCCGCCCGGCCACCGCCTCGTCCACCGAGAACGCCGGCACCCCCGCCGGGGCGGCGGTCGACGGCAGCGCGACCACCCGGTGGGCCAGCGCGGCGAGCGACCCGCAGTGGCTCCAGGTCGACCTCGGCAGCGTCCGCACCCTCTGCCGGGTCGTGCTGAGCTGGGAGGCCGCCTACGGGCGGGCCTACCAGATCCAGACCTCGACCGACGGCGCCGCCTGGACCACCGTGTACGCCACCACCACCGGGGACGGGGGGAGCGACACCCTCACCGTGAGCGGTTCCGGCCGCTACGTGCGGATGTACGGCACCGCCCGCGCCACCGGCTGGGGATACTCGCTCTGGGAGCTCACCGTGAACACCACCGGCGGCGGCACCATCCCGGGCGGCGGCTCGCTCGGGCCGAACGTCATCACCTTCGACCCGTCGATGTCGAGCGCGAGCATCCAGAGCCAGCTCGACGCGGTCTTCCGCACCCAGGAGTCGAACCAGTTCGGCACCCAGCGGTACGCCCTCATGTTCAAGCCGGGCGACTACTCGGGCATCAACGCGCAGATCGGCTTCTACACCTCGATCATGGGGCTCGGCCGGAATCCCGGCGACGTCCGGATCCACGGGGACGTCACCGTCGACGCCGGCTGGTTCAACGGCAACGCCACCCAGAACTTCTGGCGGTCGGCGTCGAACATGCAGGTGTTCCCGTCGGCCGGGTTCACCCGGTGGGCCGTCTCGCAGGCCGCGCCGTTCCGCCGGATGGACATCCAGGGCGACCTCAACCTGGCCCCCAACGGCTACGGCTGGGCCAGCGGCGGCTACATCGCGGACAGCCGGGTCACCGGCGTGGTCCAGCCGTACTCGCAGCAGCAGTGGTACACGCGGGACAGCAACGTGGGCGGCTACCTCAACGCCGTGTGGAACGTGACCAACTCCGGGGTGGTCGGTGCGCCGGCCACCAGCTTCCCCAACCCGGCGTACACCACCCTGGCGCAGACCCCGGTCAGCCGCGACATCCCCTACCTCTACCTCGACGGCGGCGGCGCCTACCAGGTCTTCGTCCCGTCGACCCGGACCAACGCCAGCGGCGCGTCCTGGCTGGGCGGGGCCACCCCCGGCACCTCGGTGCCGCTGAGCCAGTTCTACGTCGCCAAGCCGGGTGACTCGGCCGCCACCATCAACGCGGCCCTGGCCCAGGGCCTGAACCTGCTCTTCACCCCCGGCGTCTACCCGGTCAGCCAGACCATCACGGTCACCCGTCCCGGGACCGTGGTGCTCGGCGTGGGCTACCCGACGCTGATCCCGCAGAACGGGGTCGTCCCCATGACCGTCGCCGACGTCGACGGGGTCCGGCTGGCCGGGCTGCTCTTCGACGCCGGCCCCACCAACTCGCCGGTGCTGCTCCAGGTCGGCCCGGCCGGCGCGACCGCGAGCCACGCCACCAACCCGACCTCCATCCAGGACGTCTTCTTCCGCATCGGCGGCGCCGGCGCGGGCAAGGCCACCACGAGCCTGGTGGTCAACCAGAACGACGCGTTGATCGACCACATCTGGGCCTGGCGCGGCGACCACGGCACCGGCGTCGGGTGGACGGTGAACACCGCCGACACCGGCCTGATCGTCAACGGCAACAACGTGACGGCGCTCGGGCTCTTCGTCGAGCACTACCAGAAGTACGAGGTGATCTGGAACGGCAACAACGGGCGGACGATCTTCTTCCAGAACGAGTTGCCGTACGACCCGCCGAGCGCGTCGGCCTGGATGAGCGGCTCGCGGGTCGGCTACGCCGCGTTCAAGGTGGCCGACGGGGTCAGCGCGTTCGAGGGCTGGGGGATGGGCAGCTACTGCTACTTCAACGTCGACCCGACCATCGCGGCGTACCACGGCTTCGAGGCGCCGACCAGGGCCGGCGTGCGGTTCCACAGCCTGCTCACCGTCTCGCTGGGCGGCAACGGGTCGATCACCCACGTCATCAACGACACCGGTGGCACGGCCCAGGGCACGAACACCGTCCCGGTGAACGTGGTCAGCTACCCGTGACCCCGGGCCGGGGGCGGCAGGGAAGCAGCCTGCCGCCCCCGGTTACCGCGCATGACGGCGGCCCCGGCGGGTACCCGACCGCGAACCGGGAAACCAGCGGGAACGGAGGAACGGGATGAAGGTCCGAAGCTCCCTGCGCGCGCTGAAGCGCAAGGCCAACTCGATCGTGGTACGCCGCCGAGGCAAGGTGTTCGTGCTCAACAAGGCGGATCCCCGGCAGAAGGCGCGGCAGGGCTGACCGAGGTGGCCGACATCCTGATCACCGGGGCCGGCAGCGGCCTCGGCCGGGGCGCCGCCCTCGGCCTGGCCCGCGCCGGCCACCACGTGATCGCCGGCGCCGAGATCTGGCCGCAGGTGCGCGACCTGCGCGCCGAGGCCGAGCGCGCCGGGGTGGCCCTCGACGTGATCAAGCTGGACGTGACGGACCCGGCCGACCGCGCCGCCGCCCGGCGGCACCGCGTGGACATCCTGGTGCTCAACGCCGGCGTCCAGGAGGCCGGGGCGGTGGTGGAGATCCCGATGGACCGGATCCGCCGGTCCTTCGAGGTGAACGTGTTCGCGCACGTGCACCTCGTGCAGGACCTCGTGCCGCCGATGCTGGCGCGGGGCGCCGGAAAGGTCGTCTGGGTGTCCTCCGCGGTCGGCATCCGGACCCGGCCGTTCATCGGCGTCTACGCCGCCACCAAGCACGCCATCGAGGCGCTGGCCTGGGCCATGAAGGGCGAGCTGGAACCGCGCGGCGTCCGGGTGGCCGTGGTCAACCCCGGCCCCTACCGGACCGGCTACAACGACACCGGTGTCGAGGCGATGTCCCAGTGGTGGGACCCCTCGACCGCCCTGCTGGACCGGCCCGACTTCGCCGACTACCTGGAGAACCAGCGCGACCCGGGGGAGATGGTCGAGGAACTGGTCCGGTTGATCCCGGCCGACCACCATTCCTTCCGGACGGCCTGGCCGCAGGAGCTGCGGCACCAGCTCAGGGAGTTCGAGTCGCAGGTGTGGGACGCGACGACGTGACCCCGGCCGGGGCCATACCGTCGCCGCGGCGGTCCGGCCCGAGCACCCGGGCGGCGGCGAACCGCGCCAGCGGCCCGTAGATCCGGGCCGAGTCGGTCAGCGAGGAGAAGTGCGACGAGGCGTTGCCGGCCTGGTAGCGGGTGGCGATCGGGACCTGCGCGATCGGCAGTCCGGCCCGGGCCGCGTGCAGCAGCACGTTCATCTCGTACTCGAACCGCTCGCCGGGGACGGTCCGCAGCCAGCCGAGCAGCCCGGCCGGGTACGCCCGCAGCCCGGTCTGGGTGTCCCGCACGGGGACGCCGGTGGCCAGCCGGAACGCGGCCCGGGTCACCGCGTTGCCGAGCCGGCTGCGCAGCGGCACCTCGCCGTCGAACCGGCGCACGCCCAGTGCCAACGCGCCGGTGTCGCGCATCCGGCCGGCGACCCGGACGACGTCGGGGATCAGGTGTTGCCCGTCGGCGTCCACGCACACCACGTCGCGCCCCGGGTGGTGGCCGGCGACGTAGCGGAAGCCGGTCTTCAGCACGATGCCCTTGCCCCGGTTGACGCGGCGGCCGAGCACGGTGGCGCCCCGGTCGTGGGCGGCCGCGAGCACCGCGGCCGCGGTCGGGCCGCTGCCGTCGTCGACGACCACGACGTGCGCCGCGGGCAGCGCGGCGGCCAGGTCGACGACGAGCCGCAGCAGGTGGTCCCCGGGTCGGTACACCGGCACCAGCACGATCACGGAACCTCCCGGGTGGACCCGTCGCCCGCCGGCCCCGCCGTCGGAACCGATCGACGACCGTCCTTACCCGTGGCGCCGGCCGGCGAACCCCTCCCGGTCAGCCACCGAACAGGTGCGCGACGCGCTGCGCCGAGCGGGCCAGGCCGCGTTCCCGGCGCAGCAGCGCCTCCGGGCTGCGCAGGCCGAGATAGCACACGCGGCTGGCGGCCCGGGCCACCCGCTCGCGGCCGGCGGGCACCGGATCGGGCCCGGTCACGGGCACGTCCAGCAGCGCCGCGCCGGACAAGCCGAGCACCTTGCCGGCGAGGAACCGGATCCGGGGCAGGTGCCACGGGTGGGAGACCAGCCCGAGCGGCCGGGCCGGGGTGAAGACCTCGCCGGCGAGCAGTCCGTCCTGGACGGTGTGTGCCAGGTTCTGCAGGGTGGTCCGGGACCGCGTCTCGGCGTGCAGCCGGGCGTATCCGTCGAGCCCGGCGGCGCGGGCCAGGGCGAGCATCAGCTCGCCCTCCCGGTACCCGGCGGGCGGACCTGGCGCCCCGGCGGGGCCGTGCGGCCAGCCGCCGGTGAACACCACCCGCGCCCCGGCGGCCCGCCGGAACTCGGCCGCGTGCGCGCGGACGTACCCGATGGCCGCCCGGGCCCGGGCGGCGCTCCCGGCGCTGAGCCGGTAGCCGTCGTCGCCCGCGAGCACCCCGCGCCCGAACACCAGCAGGACGGTGGCGGTCGGCGTCATCCGATCCACGGTACGCCGGCCGGCGGCCGTCCTCGCCCGCGTCGCGCGGCGGTCAGTCCTCCTCGGAGTCCGGCGGCCACGGCGGGGCGCCCACGCCGGTGATCCGCACCCCGCCCCACGGGTCGGCCTCGGCGAGCCGGCCCCGGGCGACCCGCTCACCGACCCGGACCTCGACGTCCCGCCGGCCGGAGCGGAGCAGCCGCAGCATCCGGGGCTCCGGCTCGATCCGCCCGGCCCAGTGGTAACGCCCGTCGACCGGCTCCCAGCGCCCGCTGGCGTGCAGCCGGACCGGGGTGCCGGCGATCTCCGCGGGACCCTGCCAGCTCACCGCTCGATCCGCTCGTGGGCGCGGGTCAGCTCGTGGGGCAGGTCGGCGCCGCGCCGGACGCCCTCGATGCCGCTCCAGAGCAGGGTGGTGAGGTAGTCGGTGAGCGCGGCCCGGCGGATCGGCTGGCCGTGCGTGGCCCACCAGTCACCGACCGCCTGCACGAACCCGACCAGCCCGTACGCCCAGGGTTCGGCCGGGCCGGCGTCGAGCCCGAGCGCGCGCAGCCGGTCGCCGATGACCCGGGCCAGGCCGGTGGCCACCTGCCGGCTCGTGCCGGTCACCACCTGCTGGATGCCGGGATGCCCGGCCTCGTGCAGCAGGAACCGGTAGAGCGTCGGCTCGGACTCGATGATGCTCAGGTACGCGTCGATGGTGGCCTCGACCAGCGCGCGCTCCTCGCGGACGCGCTCGACGGCGGGGGCCACGGCGTCGACGACCCGGGCCGCCACCACCTCGCTGACGGCCAGCCAGAGCTGGGCCTTGTCGGCGAAGTAGCGGTAGAGCACGGGCTTGCTGACCCCGGCCGTGGCGGCCACCTGGTCCATGTCGACGGTCGGCCCGTGCCGCAGCAGCGCCTGCACGGCGGCCCCGATCAGCTCCTGCCGCCGCTGCTCGCGGTGGTCGGCCCAGCGGTCGCGCCGGCCGGTGCGCGCGGGTGCGGCCGGCTCCGGCGGTGTGTCCAAGCCATTGACATCGGTGGAGGTGCGTCGCATGCTACCAGTCGTAACAGTTACTCGAAGTTACGTCAATCAGGAGGGGTCATGGAGGGGACGTCGGCCGGATTCCCGCGCGAGGCGGTGGCCACCCGCCTGCTCGCCGCCTCGGTGCGCACGAGCTACGACCCCGTCGTCGACATCGACTGGTCGGCGCCGCACGTCCCCGGGGCGTACTGGATGCCGCCGCGGCGCAGCAGCCTCTACGGCACCGCGCTGTGGGAGGCGATGAGCGAGGAGCAGCGGATCGCGCTGACCCGGCACGAGGTGGCCAGCGTGGCCAGCGCCGGGCTGTGGTTCGAGACGATCCTCATGCAGATGCTCATCCGGCACTACTACGACGCCGACCCGACCAGCCGGCACGCCCAGTACGCGCTCACCGAGGTCGCCGACGAGTGCCGGCACTCCATCATGTTCGGCCGGCTCATCGAGGCCCTCGGCTGCCCGGTCTACCGGGCGGATCCGGTCGACCACCTGCTCGGGCGCTGGCTCAAGGCCACCGCCACCGGCCCGCAGATGTACGCGGCCATCCTCATCGCCGAGGAGATGCTCGACGCGTTCCAGCGGGAGGCCATGGCCGACGAGTCCATCCAGCCGCTGATCCGGATGGTGTCCCGGATCCACGTGGTCGAGGAGGCCCGGCACGTGCGTTTCGCCCGGGACGAGCTGGCCCGTCAGGTCGAGGCCGCCGGCCCGGTCGCGCTGGGCTACGCGCGGCTGGTGATCGGGCGGGCCGCGTACTCGATCACCCGCCGCCTGGTCAACCCGCGGGCGTACGCGGCCGTCGGCATCCCGCCGGCGGACGGGGTGGCCGCGGCCCGGGCGAACCCGCACTGGCGGGCCACGCTGCGCTGGTCGGCCCAGCGCATCGCCGAGCACCTCGGCGAGCTGGGCCTGATCGCCGGTCCGGGCCGGCTGCTCTGGCGCCGCGCCGGACTGCTGCCGGACTGACCGGCGGCGGCCCCTCAGGAGGCCGCCGCCGGCCGCGCCGGGATCAGGACGTGGGGAAGTTGTCCGGGGTGCGGATGCGGTTGCGCAGGAAGGTCCCGGAGTCGGTGAGGACGGCGGTGCCGGCGTAGCTGCCGCCCGCGCAGGTGCCCGGCCGGAACGCCGCGCTGCCCTCACTCGCGTCGGAGTACGTCCAGTTCGCGTAGCTGATCTTCAGCCGGTCCAGCAGGTCGAGCCAGGCCGTGCTGCTGGCCGTGTCGACCGCGCCGTCGCCGGTGTAGGTCACCGTGCCGAACTCGGTGACGAACAGCGGCAGCCGGGCGGCCGCCCGCTGCACCTCGTTGCGGTAGTTGTCCTTGTGGGACGCGGCGTAGAAGTGGAACGTGTACATGATGTTGTCGGCCCGGACCGGGTTGTTGACGATCTCGTCGGAGTTGCCGCCCTCGGACACGCCCAGCGACGACCAGCCCCGGGTGCCGACGATGACCACGGCGTCCGGGTCGTTCGCCCGGATCACCGGGATGACCTGCTCGGCGTAGTTCCGGATGGTCGACCAGCTCACGCCGTTGGGCTCGTTGGTGATCTCGTAGATCACGTTGTTCTTCGCGGCGTTGCGGGCCGAGACCGCGGCGAAGAACGTCTTCGCCCGGTCCAGGTTGTACATCGGGTCGCCCGGCGTCAGCGTGTGGAAGTCGATCAGCGCGTACAGGCCGCGCGCGGCGGCCTTGTCCACCAGGTTGTTGACCTGGTTGGTGAAGCCGGTCGGGTTGGTCTCGTAGCCCTGCTCCTGCACGTACATCGAGATGCGCAGCAGGTCCGCCTGCCAGTCGCCGGCCAGCGCGTCGAGGGAGGCGTCGTTGTAGCAGTTGGCGAACCACTGCAGCCCGTGCGTGCTCATGCCGCGCAGCTGGATCGGCCGGCCGTACTGGTTGCAGAGGTTGACCCCGCACACCCGCAGCTGGCCGTTGATCGCCACCGGGGTGGTGCCGGTGGGCGGGGGCGTCGTCGGCGGCGGCGTGGTCGGCGGCGGGGTGCTGGGCGGGGGAGTGGTGGTCGGCGGCGGCGTGGTCGGGGTGGTCCCGCCGGTGCAGGCCGTGCCGTTGAGGGTGAACGAGGTCGGGGCGGGGTTGGCGCCGGTCCAGGAGCCGTTGAAGCCGACGGTGGTGCTCGCGCCGGTGCCGAGGGAGCCGTTGTAGCTCATGCTCCGCGCGGTGACCGCGCTGCCGCTCTGCTGCCAGGTCGCCGACCACCCCTGGGTGACCCGCTGCCCGGCGTCGGGGAACGTGAAGCCCAGGGTCCAGCCGTTCACCGGGTCCCCGAGGTTCTTCACGGTGACCGTGGCGGTGAAGCCGCCCTGCCAGGAGTTGGTGGAGTAGGTGACGGCGCAGCCGGTCGCCGCCATGGCGTTGGTGGAGGGCAGGACGGCGGTCGCGGCCAGCGCCAGCGCACCGACGGCGCCGCCCACGAGGAGGTGCCGCCGGGACGGGCGGGGGATCGAGAACATGCGGGATCGTCCCATCTGGTGGGTGGTGGTTGGACGGTGCCCGCCGGGAACTCGCCCGGAAAGTCCGACGTGGCAGCCACGGGAGCGCTCCCACGCCGAGGGTAGAGGCGAGAGTCGATCCGTGCAACCACTCAGCGACCGCGGCGCCACCCGCAACGCAGCCGGAGCGCGTTGCAGACGTCGAACACCCCGGAGACGTCCCAGGCCAGCTCGCCGGCCGCCCGCCGGGTCTCCGGATCGGTCACCACCCCGGCCAGGATCACCACCCGGTTCTGCGCCGTGACCGTGATCTGCTGGCGCCGGGTGGTCCAGTCGATGCTCAACCGCTGCGCCACCAGGGCGGCAAGCCGCACGTCCGCGCCGTCGGGCGGGGGCCCGTCGCCGGCGAACGGGAAATCGGGGTACGGCCAGGACATCACGAGCTGCGGGCTCCTTCGGCTCGTTCGCGGCTCTCCACCGGCGCCGCGGGACGACGCGGCGCCGGACCGGCCGACCCGCCCAGCGCCCGGGCCCGGCTGTCGACGACCGCGAAGACCCCGTCCAGCCGCATCGTGTGCAGCACGGTACGCACGAACCGGGACGGCGCCACGAGGCACAGCCGTCGCCCGTCCCGCCGGGTCTCCTGGTGGGCCCGGACCAGCAGCCCGAGCCCGGCCGAGTCGATCACCTCGACCTCGGTGAGGTCGACAAGCACCCGGTCACCCACCGTGGCGGCCTCCGCCAGCGCCCGGCGTACCCGATCGGCGGAGTCGGCCTCGGGGACGGCCGGCGCCCCACCCACCCCGTCGAGGTCGTCGACGCCGAGGCCGCCGTCGTGCAGGGCGGCCCGCGCGCCGCACCGGGGGCAGTGGTGCGGCCCGGACGCGAAGGGGGAGCCGACCCAGCCGTTGTCGAACACCAGCGTCCAGACCACCTCGGCGTCCGGCAGGATGCAGCCGGTGCCCGTGACGCTGTCACCGCAGCCGTCGCAGATGAGCAGCATCAGGTGCTCCGCGGGTACGACCGTCACAATCCCTCCTTCCGCCGCGCGCCCGGTCGGGGCGGCGGTTGCTTCCCG
The DNA here is from genome assembly GCF_055586885.1 of Micromonospora sp. NPDC048907. NCBI lineage: Bacteria > Bacillati > Actinomycetota > Actinomycetes > Micromonosporales > Micromonosporaceae > Micromonospora > Micromonospora sp. NPDC048907. The sequence continues at coordinate 526,436 of NZ_JBVJHI010000005.1, read as the reverse complement.
GGCCCCGGACGCCCGGCGGCCAGCACCGCGAGCACGACCGCGACGGCGGCAAACCCGGACTGCACGACAAGCGGCCACACCGCCGGCCCACCGGGACCGGTGTCCACCAGGCCCACGACGATCGCGCCGAGCAGCGCGGCGGCCACGCCGAGGGCGAGGGTCAGCCAGACCGGCGCGGCCGTGCGCCCGGGCACGACCAGCCGACCCACCGCGCCGACGGCGAGCCCGACGACGAGCGCTCCGACCAGCGTGCTGCCGTTCACCGTTCCTCCCTCGCCGCCCGCGACTGTCCGGTCCGGCTCCACCCTGCGCACCGACCGTGGAGGGCGCCGCGCGGTTGTGTGACAGTTCCATGACAAAAGCCGGGAACGGCTGACGTGGGTGGGCGCCCCGGGGGCGGGCCGTCATGATGCGCATATGACGGCCGTACTGGTGATCGAGGACGACGACCGCATCCGGCTCGCGCTGCTGCTCGCCCTGGAGGAGGAGGGCTATTCCGCGTCCGGGGCGGCCACCGCGGAGGAGGGGCTGCGCCGGCAGCGCGAGAACCCGGCCGACCACGTGCTGGTCGACCTCATGCTGCCCGGCCTCGACGGGTTCGAGTGCATCCGCCGGCTCCGCCGCGACGACGACGTCCCGATCGTGGTGGTCAGCGCCCGCGACGACACCCACGACATCGTCGCCGCGCTGGAGGCCGGCGCCGACGACTACGTCATCAAGCCCGTGGCGATCAAGGAACTGTCCGCCCGGCTGCGGGCCCTGCGCCGGCGCGGCCGGGTCGTGACGGACGCCGTCCCGGCCCAGGTCTTCGGCGACCTGGAGATCAGCGCCGAGGCCGGCGAGGTCCGCCGCGCGGGCCGGCCCGTCGCGGTGACCCGCACCGAGTTCCGGCTGCTCTGCGAGCTGGCCGAACACGCCGGCCGGGTGCTGTCCCGGCAGCAGTTGCTGCGCCGGGTCTGGGGGTACGAGACCGGCGACGAGCGGCTGGTCGACGTGCACGTCGGCCGGTTGCGGCAGAAGATCGAGCCGGACCCCGCCAACCCGCGGCATCTGGTCACGCTCCGCGGCCTCGGCTACAAGCTCCAGCGATGACCCGCCTCGGACTGCGCGCCCGGGTCACCGCCGCGTTCGCCGTCGGCGCGTTGCTGCTCGCCGCCGTGATGGCCCTCTTCTCGTACGACCTGACCCGCCGCTCGCTGCTCGACGAGCGGGAGCGCGCGGCCGTCCGGGCCGCCTACTACGACGCCGCAGTGGTCCGGTCCGGGCTGGACACCGGGACCCCGGACGTCGTGGCGGTGCTGCGCTCACTGGACACCGGCAGCAGCCGCCGCCCGCTGCTGCACCTGCGCGACGGCTGGTACGCCCGCACCGCCGACGTCGGTGCCGGCTCGGTCCCCGTGGAGCTGCAACGCCTGGTCGCGGACGGCCAGCCGGCCGTGCAGCGGGTCCGCCTCGACGGGCAGCCGACGCTGCTGGTCGGCGTCCCGCTCTCCGGTGAACGGGGCTACTACGAGCTGACCTCGTTGCGGGAGGTCGAGGGGACCTTCCAGGTGGTCGGGCTGGCGCTGACCGCGGTGGCCATCATGGTGGCCGGGGCCGGCGCGGCCCTCGGCTGGTACGCGACCCGGCACAGCGTCCGGCCGCTCACCGCGGTCGCCGACGCCGCCGAGCGGATCGCGGCCGGCGACTTCGCCACCCGGCTCGACCCCACCACCGACCCGGACCTCACCCGGCTCTCCACCTCGTTCAACCACATGGTCGACCAGTTGGTGCGGCGGATCGAGCGGGACCGCCGGTTCGCCGCCGACGTGAGTCACGAGCTGCGCTCCCCGTTGCAGACCCTGGCCGCCGCCGCGAGCGTGCTGACCCGCCGCCGGGAGCACCAGGACGCGCGGACCGCGACCGCGGCGGGACTGGTCGCCGACGAGGTGGCCCGGTTCCAGCGCCTGGTGGACGACCTGATCCAGCTGGCCCGCACCGAGCAGCCCGCGCACCGCGACACGGTCGACGTGGCCGCGCTGGCCCGCGCCGCCTGCCGCGAGCGGGCGCTGCCGGAGAGCCTCGTCGAGATGGTCGACGGCAGCCCGGCCCGGTGGCGGGTCGACCGGCGCCGGTTCGAGCAGATCCTGCTGAACCTGCTCGACAACGCCGTGCGCTACGGCGGCGGCCCGGTCGCCGTACGCCTGGGGATGAGCGACGGGATCGGCGTCCTGGAGGTCGAGGACGAGGGACCGGGCGTGCCGGAGGCCGATCGGGAGGTCATCTTCGACCGCTTCGTCCGTGGCCGGGCCGCGCACGCCCGGGCCGGCACCGACGGCACCGGCCTCGGTCTCGCCCTGGTGGCCCAGCACGCCGCCGCGCACGGCGGGCACGCGGCCGTGGTGGACCGGGAGCCGGGCGCCCGGTTCCGGGTCGAGCTGCCGGGGGCGGGCGCATGACCCGCCGGCTGCTCCCGGTGCTGGTCGCCGCGGCCCTGCTGGGCGGCTGCGGGGTGCCCGTCGACGACGAGCCCCGCCCGGTGCGGCCGCCGGCCGGCGGCTTCCCGACCCCGGCGGGCACGGCGACGGCCGAGCCGGACGGGCGGGTGGACGAGCCGCTGTGCTTCGTCCGGGGCGACGGGCTGGCGGCGGTCACCCGCCGGGTCGACGGCCTGCCGGGGGTGGACACCCACCTGCAACACCTGCTGGCCGGGCCGGACAGCGCGGAGCGGGGCCGCGGGCTGGCCACCGCCCTGCCCGGCACGGTCGCGGTGGCCGGGGCCGTCCTGGACGGCACGGTGGTGACCGTCGACGTGCGCCAGGCCGGCGAGGAGACCGGCCGCAACGACGAGGTCCTCGCCTTCGGGCAGATCGTCTGCACGCTGACCCAGCGCCCCGACGTGGACAGCGTCGCGTTCCGCCGGGGCGGGCAGCCGCTGGAGGTGCCCCGGGCCGACGGGAACGTGTCGTCGCTGCCTCTCACGGCCGCCGACTACCGGCCACTGCTGGACCGCTGACCGCTCGCGTGGGATGCGCCACCGGGTATTTGTCCGCTTCTGAGGGAAATCTCCATCGTCCGTTCGGTTGATCAGACGGCATCCTTTGGTCTAGGGTGACTGGCACGACCGGTGCTCAGGAGGCACCCGTTCTCCTCAGGACAGGAAGGGCAGCATGACCACGACGACCATCGCGCCGACCACGACCGGCGAGGTGCACCGCACGGCGGTGACCGGCGAGGAGACCCGGGCCAGCCAGCTGATCACGGCTCTGGCCGAGCTGCCCGAGGGCCACCCGGCGCGGCCGGCCCTGCGCAACCAGGTCATCGAGGCGTGGCTGCCGCTGGCCAACCACCTCGCCGCCCGCTACAGCGGCCGCGGCGAGCCGGCCGGCGACCTGGCGCAGACCGCGGCGCTCGGCCTCATCAAGGCCGTGGACCGCTTCGACGCCTCCCGGGGCGTGGACTTCGCGGGCTTCGCCATCCCGACCATCCTGGGTGAGATCAAGCGGCACTTCCGCGACCGCACCTGGAACATCCGGGTCCCGCGCCGCCTCCAGGAGCTGCGGCTGCGCATCTCCGAGGCGAACAGCACGCTGACCCAGACCCTCAACCGGGCCCCGACCGTCGCCGACATCGCCAGCCACCTCGACGTCACCGAGGAAGAGGTGCTCGAGGGCCTGGAGGGCGCCCGCGCCTACAACGCCGTCTCGCTGTCCACCCCGATCGGTGACGGCGACAGCGCCACCGAGCTGGGCGACACCATCGGCACCGAGGACAACGAGTACGAGCTGGCCGAGCTGCGCGCCTCCCTCGGCCCGGCGCTCGCCACCCTCGACGAGCGTGAGCAGAAGATTCTCACCCTGCGCTTCTACGGCAACCTGACCCAGAGCGAGATCGCCGCCCGGGTCGGCGTGTCCCAGATGCACGTGTCCCGGCTGCTCGCCCGCGCGCTGACCAAGCTGCGGGGCCAGCTCACCGAGGCCTGATCCGTTCCGGGCGGTCCACCGCCCGGCCCTTCACCATCCCGTGCGACGCACGGCGCTGCCGCCTCGCCCGGGCCCACGCACCGCCACCGACTCCCCTCGGTGGCGGTGCGTTTTCCTCTCCCACGCCTCGCCCGCGCACCGGGCCGGCGCGGGTCTGTGCATACTTGCGCGGTTGCAATCGTTGCCGGGAGGCACCCGGCTGTCCCGGAGGCGGTAGTGGTGGTCGACCAGACGATCCCGCGGCGACGCGAAACGACCCCGGCGGCGGGCGGCCCGATGGCCGACCCGGGCCTCCGGCAGTTGCTGGCCGGTCTCACCGCGGTCCGGGACGGCGACTTCGGCACCCGCCTGCCGGAGGACGCCGACGGCCTGCTCGGCGAGATCGCCACCGTCTTCAACGGCATGGTCGACCAGCTCTCCCTGTTCACCTCCGAGGTCACCCGGGTGGCCCGGGAGGTCGGCACCGAGGGTCAGCTCGGCGGCCAGGCCGACGTGCCGGGTGTCTCGGGCACGTGGAAGGACCTGACCGATTCGGTCAACGCGATGGCCGGCAACCTGACCGACCAGGTGCGCGACATCGCCGAGGTGGCCACGGCGGTGGCCCGGGGTGACCTGTCGCAGAAGATCACGGTCGACGTGCGCGGCGAGATCCTGGAGCTGAAGGTCACCATCAACACGATGGTGGACCAGCTGTCGTCGTTCGCCGACGAGGTGACCCGGGTGGCCCGGGAGGTCGGCAGCGAGGGCCGGCTGGGCGGTCAGGCCGAGGTGCCCGGCGTCGCCGGCACCTGGCGCGACCTGACCGACTCGGTGAACTTCATGGCCGGCAACCTGACCAGCCAGGTACGCAACATCGCCCAGGTGACCACGGCGGTGGCCCGGGGCGACCTCTCCCAGAAGATCACCGTCGACGCCCGGGGCGAGATCCTGGAGCTCAAGAGCACCATCAACACGATGGTGGACCAGCTGTCGTCGTTCGCCGACGAGGTGACCCGGGTGGCCCGGGAGGTCGGCACCGACGGCCGGCTCGGCGGGCAGGCCCAGGTCAGCGGGGTTGCCGGCACCTGGCGGGACCTGACCGACTCGGTGAACTCGATGGCCGGCAACCTGACCGACCAGGTGCGCAGCATCGCCCAGGTGGCCACGGCGGTGGCCCGGGGCGACCTCTCCCAGAAGATCACCGTCACCGCGCACGGCGAGATCCTGGAGCTGAAGAACACGATCAACACGATGGTGGACCAGCTGTCGTCGTTCGCCGACGAGGTGACCCGGGTGGCCCGCGAGGTGGGCACCGAGGGCCGGCTCGGCGGCCAGGCCGACGTCAAGGGCGTCTCCGGCACCTGGAAGGACCTCACCGAGTCGGTGAACGTCATGGCGGACAACCTCACCGCCCAGGTCCGCAGCATCGCCGAGGTCACCACCGCGGTCGCCAAGGGCGACCTGACGCAGAAGATCCGGGTGGACGCCCGGGGCGAGATCCTGGCCCTCAAGGAGACCATCAACACGATGGTCGACCAGCTCTCCGCGTTCGCCGACGAGGTGACCCGGGTGGCCCGCGAGGTGGGCACCGAGGGCCGGCTCGGCGGTCAGGCGCGGGTCTCCAACGTGGCCGGCACCTGGAAGGACCTGACCGACAACGTCAACGAGATGGCGAACAACCTGACCAACCAGGTGCGCTCCATCGCGCTGGTCGCCACCGCCGTCGCCCAGGGCGACCTGAGCCGGCAGATCACCGTCGAGGCCAAGGGCGAGGTCGCCGTGCTCGCCCAGACCATCAACACGATGGTCGGTACGCTCAGCGCGTTCGCCGACGAGGTGACCCGGGTGGCCCGCGAGGTCGGCACCGAGGGGCAGCTGGGCGGCCAGGCCCGGGTGCCGAACGTGGCCGGCACCTGGAAGGACCTGACCGACAACGTCAACTCGATGGCGAACAACCTCACCGGGCAGGTGCGCAACATCGCCCAGGTGACCACCGCGGTGGCGCAGGGCGACCTCACCAAGAAGATCGACGTCGACGCCCGCGGCGAGATCCTGGAGCTCAAGACCACGATCAACACGATGGTCGACCAGCTCTCCAGCTTCGCGGCCGAGGTGACCCGGGTGGCCCGGGAGGTCGGCAGCGAGGGCCGCCTCGGCGGCCAGGCCGAGGTCGAGGGCGTCTCCGGCACCTGGAAGCGGCTCACCGAGAACGTCAACGAGCTGGCCGGGAACCTGACCCGGCAGGTGCGGGCGATCGCCGAGGTGACCAGCGCGGTCGCCACCGGCGACCTGACCCGCTCGATCACCGTCGACGCCTCCGGCGAGGTCGCCGAGCTGAAGGACAACATCAACTCCATGGTGGAGTCGCTGCGCGAGACCACCCGGACCAACCAGGAACAGGACTGGCTCAAGACCAACCTGGCCCGGATCTCCGGTCTCATGCAGGGCCACCGGGACCTGGAGGTGGTCGCCGGCCTGGTGATGAACGAGCTGGCCCCGCTGGTCTCCGCGCAGCTCGGCACGTTCCTGCTGGTCGACGACACCGCCGACGGCCGCGGCCTGCGGGTGGTCGGCGGCTACGGCCACGACGCCACCCGCCGCCGGTACGCCCTCGGCGACTCGCTGGTCGGGCAGGCCGCGCTCAGCAAGCGGGCCATCGTGGTGGACGCCGTGCCGGCCGACTACGTCACCGTCTCGTCCAGCCTGGGCGCGGCCGTGCCGCTGCACCTGGTGGTGCTGCCGATCCTCTTCGAGGACCAGGTCCTCGGCGTCATCGAGCTGGCCAGCATGGGCCGGTTCACCGACGTCCAGCGGGACTTCCTGGAGCAGCTCACCGAGACCATCGGCGTCAACGTCAACACCATCGTCGCCAACGCCCGTACCGACGTCCTGCTGACCGAGTCGCAGCGGCTGGCGGCCGAGCTGCAGGCCCGCTCCGAGGAGCTGCAGGCCCGCTCCGAGGAACTCCAGAGCTCCAACGCCGAGCTGGAGGAGAAGGCCGCCCTGCTGGCCCGGCAGAACCACGACATCGAGACGAAGAACTCCGAGATCGAGCAGGCCCGCCAGGAGCTGGAGGCACGCGCCCAGCAGCTCGCGCTCGCCTCGAAGTACAAGTCGGAGTTCCTCGCCAACATGAGCCACGAGCTGCGTACGCCACTGAACTCGCTGCTCATCCTGGCCCAGCTGCTGGCCCAGAACCCCAACCGCAACCTCACCCCGAAGCAGGTGGAGTACGCCACCGTCATCCACTCGGCCGGCGCCGACCTGCTCCAGCTCATCAACGACATCCTCGACCTGTCGAAGGTCGAGGCCGGCAAGATGGACATCAACCCGGAGACGTTCGAGCTGTCCACGCTGCGCGACTACGTCGACGCCACGTTCCGCCCGCTCACCACGCCGCGCGGGCTGGAACTGGACCTGGTCACCGGCCCGGACGTGCCGGCCCGGCTGCACACCGACGAGCAGCGGCTGCGGCAGGTGCTGCGCAACCTGGTCTCCAACGCGGTCAAGTTCACCGAGAAGGGCCGGGTGCAGCTGCGCATCGAGCGGGCCCGCCCGGACGAGCTGCCGGCCGGGATGTCGGCGGGGGAGACGGTCATCGCGTTCCGCGTGGTCGACACCGGCATCGGCATCGCCGAGCAGCACCTGACCGCCATCTTCGACGCGTTCCAGCAGGCCGACGGCACCACCAGCCGGCGTTACGGCGGCACCGGCCTGGGCCTGTCCATCAGCCGGGAGATCGCCAGGCTGCTCGGCGGGCAGATCACCGCGGAGAGCGTCCTCGGGCAGGGCAGCACCTTCACCCTCTACCTGCCCGCCACGGCCACCGCTGCGCTGGCCGAGGCCGGCCCCGGCGTTCCGGCCCTCATGGCGGCACCGCCGGAGTCGGAGGCCCAGCGCTGGGTGGAGCAGCAGCAGCGGCGGGTGCTGGTGCTCGAACCGCACGAGAAGGGGCTGCTCACCCTGCTCGCGCGCGGGGTGGCCGCGGAGATCGGCGGCCCGGTCGAGGTGTCGACCGCGCTGGACGTCGAGGCGGCCGTCGACGCGCTCGCCCGGCACCGCCACCACCTGCTCGTCCTGCAGCTCGACGCGGGCGACGAGCGCGGCACCGCGCTGCTCAAGGCGCTGCACGAGCATCCGGGCCTGCGCGGCCTGGCGGTGCTCGCGTACCACGGGCAGCCGCTCGCGGCGGGGCAGGACGCCCTGCTCCACGGCATGGCCACGGACCGTCCGCTGGAGATCCTCGGCAGCCTCGACGAGCTGCGGGAGCGGATCGTGCTGCACCTGACGGCGGATGCCCCGGAGCGGGTGCCGTCGTTCACGGCGCCGGCAGCGGACCGCGGCCCGGCCGTTGACCCGGTGGTCCGGGAGCTGTCCGGCCGCAAGGTGCTCGTGGTCGACGACGACGCCCGCAACGTCTTCGCCCTCACCAACATCCTCGAACTGCACGGCATGGACGTGGTCTACGCGGAGAACGGGCGCAAGGGCATCGAGACGTTGATGCGGCACGACGACATCGACCTGGTGCTGATGGACGTCATGATGCCCGAGATGGACGGGTACGCGGCCACCGCCGCGATCCGGGCCATGCCCCGCTACGCGGACCTGCCGATCATCGCGGTGACCGCCAAGGCGATGCGCGGGGACCGGGAGAAGAGCATCTCCTCGGGCGCCAGCGACTACGTGACCAAGCCGGTCGACGCGGAGGACCTGCTCACCTGCATCCACCGCTGGCTGACCAGCTGAGCGCCTCCGCTCAGCAGCGAGATCCGTCCGCCCCCGGGCCGGGAGCGGCCCGGCGGGTAGTCGCCCGCCGGGCCGCTGTCGAAGGGGTCACCTCACCACGGCGCGGGCGGTGGCGGAGGCGTCACGGGCGGGCGGTCGTCGCAGGTGATGGTGTTGGGCAGCAGCCAGGGGGCGAGCCAGCCGCCGTCGTTGCCACCGAGGTCGGTGAGGGTGAACTCCGACCCGGCCGGGGTGAAGTGGAACGACCCGCAGTTGTTCACCGGGACCGCGCCGACGTTGCGCGCGTCCACGTCGGCGAAGGACGCGGAGCCGGCGGTCCGGGCGCTCACCACCGAGGTGCCGGTGCCGTCGACCCGGATGTCCCGGAAGTGGACGTTGCTGATCGAGACCGCGTCCTTCACCGGCCAGTCGCTGACCAGCATGATCGCGTTGTAGGTGTTGTCGAGGTAGCGGTCGCCGACCACCTGGATGTCGGCGTCGATGCTGCGGTCCAGGGCGTAGAACCAGATCGCGCCGAGGCCGATGTTCCAGTTCAGGTCGTACGTGCCGGCCCGGACCGTGGTGTTGCCGGTGATCCGGAGCTGGCCGCCGAACGGCTCGGCGCCGAACCGGGAGCCGACCTGGATGGCGCTGCCCTCGCGGACCGGGTCGGCGATCAGATTGTGCGAGACGGTGAGGTCGCTGCCGCCGTAGAGGGCGATGCCGTTGGCCAGCACCGGGGACTGCACGGTGTTGTGGTCGAAGGTGTTGTGCGCGTTGGCGGTCCCCTCCGACCACATGGCCAGGGCGTCGTCGCCGGTGTTGCGGATGAAGCTGTGCGAGATCGAGGAGTGGGTGACGCCGGTGTGGAAGTTCAGCCCGTCGGCGATCTGGTCGGCGATGACCGTGCCGGTGACCCGCAGGTCGGTCATCGGGCCGTCGAACCACAGGCCGACCTTGGTGTGGTGCAGGTAGAGGCCGTCGACGGTGGAGTGGTTGAGCGCCCCGCCGATGGCGTTGACCTGGTCGGTGTCGATGCGCTCGCGCACGTCGCCCTCGATGGCGAAGCCGGAGAGGTGGACGTCGCTGCTGCCGCCGTCGGCGGCGTCGCGGCCGTAGAAGCCGACGCCGGTGTGCACCGAGCCGTCGGGTGCCGGGGTGTCCAGGGCGACCTCGCGGCCCTTGACGATCGTGTACCAGCTGCCGGCGCCCGTGATCGTCACGTCGTCGACGGTGATGTGCCGGTTCACCTGGTACGTGCCCGGCGGCAGGTACAGCGTCCGGTCGACCCGGCGGGCGTACGCGACGGCCCGGTCGAACGCGTCGGCGGACTCCCGGCGGCCGGTCGGGTCGGCCCCGAAGGCCAGCACGTTCACGGCGTGGGGCAGCACCCGGGGCGGGGCGACGAGGTGCGCGTCGAGCAGGTCGATCACCGTCCACGCGGCGGCCGTGCCGGTCGGCGCCGTCAGCCGGACCACCTCGCCGGCCCGGTGGGTGCGGCCCAGCAGCAGGCGCTGCTCGTCGTAGAAGTGGTGCGGCCGGAACGGCTTGGTGATGGTCGGTGCGGGCGTGGTGGCCGCCGGCACGCACGAGCACTCGGTGATCCACCAGTCCGGGTGGAGCAGGTCGGCGCCCGGGTCGTTGGTGAACGGGTACTGGTTGTAGAGCCAGGCGTACTGGGAGGTGAGCGTCATGGTGCGGGCCGGCCCGCGGCCGACGGTGACGCGCAGCGGCGCGGTGATCCCGCCGCCGCCGGGGGCGTCGGGGATGCTGTACCGGACGGTGAGCGCGTTGGCCGCCCGCGGGAGCGTGAACTCGACGTACTGGCCGGGGGAGAGGCGGACCGCCCGCCGCCCGGACGCCTCGCCGGCGAGGGTGTAGGCGGCGCGGTCCGGGCCGATGACCGTGCCGGTGGTTCGGGCGTGCTCGGCCTCCTGCTCGACGAAGTCCACGTCGGCTCCCCGGCCGGCGACCAGCGCCGGGTCGAGCCCGGCCCGGGTGACCACCGGGGTCGGGCCGGTGCGGCCGCCCGCCAGGGCGGCGCTCCCGGACGGTACGGCCAGCGCGAGGGCGGTGGCCGCCGCCGCGAGGATCCTGATTGTCGGCACGGCCGGGCGCCGGCCCGCCGCGCCTTCCACGCTCCGCTGCATCGGACTACCCACTTTCACCGGGGGACGGGGGAGACGGTGGTGGCGTCGGCGCGGCTGAGACGCGCCCGCCGAGAAGTGCCTCATGTTATTCCCGGCGTTTGTCAATATTCAAGCTCCTGTTTGTTCGAATCTTTCTAGCACTCGCGGTGACCCCGACCCCGTCCGCGTGGCCCTCGCGCGGCCCGGACCAGGCACATTCACCGCCAACCCTTGTTCATTTCTTGCAAGAACACGACGTAGGATTGCGGCCGTGACGAAACGGTTGACGGAGGTGGCCCGCAAGGCGGGCGTCAGCGAGGCCACCGTGAGCCGGGTGCTCAACGGGCGCGGGGGCGTGTCCGAGGCGACCCGGACCGCGGTGCTCACCGCGCTCGACGTGCTCGGCTACGAGCGCCCGACCAAGCTGCGCGGCGAGCGGGCCCGGCTGGTCGGCCTGGTCCTGCCCGAGCTGCAGAACCCGATCTTCCCGGCACTCGCCGAGGTGGTCACCGGCTCCCTCGCGCAGCGCGGCTTCACCCCGGCGCTCTGCGCCCGCACGATCGGCGGCGTGTCCGAGTCGGACTACGTCGAGATGCTCCTCGACCACCAGGTCTCCGGCGTGATCTTCGCGGGCGGGTCGTACGCCCTGGCCGACGCCACGCACGAGCACTACCGCCGGCTGACCGACCGGGGCCTGCCCGTGGTGCTGGTCAACGCCGGCGTCGACGAGCTGGGCTTCCCCCGGGTCTCCACCGACGACGCGGTGGCCGTCGAGCAGGCGTACGGGCACCTGCGCTCGCTCGGGCACGAGCGCATCGGCATGGTGCTCGGTCCGGAGGGGCACGTCCCGTCCCGGCGGAAGCTGGCCGCGATGATCCAGGCGGCGGGCTGGGCCGACGACACGGCGTACGTCGAGCGCTCCAGCTTCTCCATGGAGGGGGCGCGGGTCGCGGCGAGCAAGCTGATCGAGCGGGGCGTCACCGGCGTCATCTGCGCCAGCGACGTGCTGGCCCTGGGCACCATCCGGGCGGCGCGGCGGCTGGGCCACGCGGTGCCCACCGACGTGTCCGTGGTGGGCTACGACGACTCCGCGTTCATGACCTGCACCGACCCGCCGCTGACCACGGTGCGGCAGCCCATCGAGACGATGGGGCAGGCCGCGGTGGACCTGCTGGTCACCCAGATCGAGGGGGCCGGGGTGCTGCACGACGAGCTGCTGTTCGAGCCCGAACTGGTGGTGCGCGGCTCCACCGCGCCCGCCCCCGGTCGCTGACCGCCGGGCCGGGCGCCGAGGGCGCCCGGCCCGGATCGCCTGCCCGACCCTCCGACGACGCTCCGGCCGTCGACCGCTGAACCGCGGTCGGCGGCCGTTCTCGTTGCCGCACCCCGAACGCGAGGGGCGGAGCCGCTGTCGACATCTGTCGTCACAAAGTCGTGTCCTTTCACGTCACGATCGAAACCTTGCCGCAATGAGTCCGCCTCGCTACAGTGACTCCACTCACACCGGCCCCGACGTCGGGCGGTGGCGATCACGGCAAACCAAGCGAAGGCCATGGATACACCCGTTCCCCGAAGGGATGGACAGATGTCCGTACCGCAGTACCGGAAGGCTGCGGCGATAGCGCTCGTGGCCGGCCTGGGGCTCAGCCTGACGGCGTGCTCCACGAAGAGCGACGACGCGGCGAAGGACGCCAGCGGCAAGGTCACCATCACTGTCGACTGCCAGCCGGTCGGCGCCCAGAAAGAGCTGCTGAAGAACTGGAACGACGACGTAGCCGAGTTCCAGCGGCAGAACCCGAACATCGTCATCAAGAGCGTCAGCGTCGGCGAGCAGTGCAACAACCCGCCGGACTTCACCGCCCGCCTCGCCGGCGGCACGGTGACCGACGTGTTCTACGGGTACATGACCGATCTCCAGCAGGTGCTGGACTCCGGTCAGGCCATGGACATCACGGAGTACGTCAACAAGGACACGATCCCGACCTGGGACAGCGTCGACCCGGCGCTCAAGGGGGTCTTCACCGACGGCGGCAAGCTCTACGCCGTCCCGGTGAAGAACTACTCCATGGGCCTGGTCTACAACAAGGTGCTGTTCCAGCGGGCCGGCCTCGACGTGAACAACCCGCCCAAGACGTGGGCGGAGGTCCGGGCGGCGGCCAAGAAGATCTCCGCCCTGGGCAACGGCATCGCCGGCTACTCCGAGTACAGCGCCGGCAACACCGGCGGCTGGCACTTCACCTCCCTGCTCTACTCGCAGGGCGGTCAGGTGCTGACCGAGGACGGCAAGAAGGCCGACTTCAACAACGCGATGGGCAAGCAGGTCCTGCAGAACCTCAAGGACATGCGGTACGGCGACAACAGCATGGGCAGCCGCCAGCTGCTCCAGTGGGGTGACCTGCTGACCAACGCCGGCGCGGGCAAGGTCGGCATGTTCATCGGCGCCCCGGACGCCACCCAGGCGATCGTCAGCCAGTTCCAGGGCAAGTTCCAGGACTGGGCCATGGGCCCGCTGCCCGGCCAGGACGGCGCGGCGAAGGCGACGCTCGGTGGCGGCGAGGGCTACTTCTTCAAGAAGGGCCTGACGCCTGAGCAGGTCAAGGCCGGTCTGAAGTGGGTCGCGTACCAGAAGTTGACGCCGGGCAAGGGCCAGTTCGACTACGTCCGGGCCAAGCCGCAGAACTACCCGGTGGGTCTGCCCCAGCCGCTGCTGTTCGCCAACGGCAGTGACGCGCAGAAGAAGGAGCTGGAGCTGCGCAAGGCGAACGCCAACGTCGACACGGCGAACTTCGCGATCTTCGAGGCGAACCCGGTCCCGATCAAGGGTGAACCCCGCAACGCGCAGGCGATCTACGCGGTGCTCGACGCGGCGATGTCCGGGGTCCTCACGAACCCGAACGCGAACATCGACGCGCTGCTCAAGACGGCCGAAGAGAAGGTCAACCAGCTGCTGGCCACCGGCAGCTGAGCCGACCGGTGTGGGGGCCGGCGCGCCGGCCCCCACACCCCGCCCCGTCCCGTCACCGACGTCCGCAGGAGAAGCCTTGGCGATCACCACCGTCCCGGGTACCACCAGGAAACCGGGTCGCCCCGAGCCGCCGTACCCGTCGAGCCGCCGCCGGACGAGCCTCGGCCGCAAGGTACGGGACAACCTCACCGGGCACACGTTCCTGATCGGCGCGCTCGTCTGCTTCGCGGTCTTCTCCTGGTACCCGATGGTCCGCGGCATCGTGATGAGCTTCCAGCGCACACGCCGGGGCGAGACCACCTGGGTGGGCTGGGACAACTACACCCGCATCATCGCCGACCCGAGCTTCTGGACCGCCTGGAAGAACACGTTCTACTTCACGTTCCTCGCGCTGGTCCTCGGCTACGCGGTGCCGTTCTTCGTGGCGATCCTGCTCAACGAGTTCCGCCACGCCCGGGGCTACCTGCGGATCCTGGTCTACCTGCCGGTCATGCTGCCGCCCGCGTCGGCGCTCTTCCTCTTCAAGTTCTACGCCTACGACCCCAGTGAGGCGGGCCTGTTCAACGCGGTCCTCGCGGCGCTGCACCTGCCGACCTCGGAGTGGATGCAGTCGCCCGGGATGACCATGCCGGCCATGGTGCTCGCGTCGACCTGGATGAACATGGGCAGCGCCGTGCTGATCTACCTGGCGGCGCTGCAGAACATCCCCGGTGAACTCTACGAGGCGGCCGAACTCGACGGCGCCGGCATCTGGCGGCGGATCCGGCACGTGACCATCCCGCAGACCCGGCTGATCCTGGCGCTCCTGGCGATGATGCAGATCGTCGCGACCATGCAGCTCTTCATCGAGCCGCTGATCCTCGCCAACGGCGCGGGCACGGGCGACTCGGCCACGTCGGTGGCGTACCTCATCTACCAGCACGGGTTCTTCCAGAACGACCTCAACGGCGCCGCGGCGCTCGGCGTGATCATGCTCGTCGTGCTGGCCGGCTTCTCCGCCGGCTACCTGCGGCTGACGGCGAAACAGGACTAGGACGGACGAGGAATGGCACAGGACTCCGGGACCCGGACCCTCATCTCCCAGGCCCAGCTCGACCGGGGACGCGGCCGGATCATCTACTGGACGCTGCTCGCCGTCGTCGTGGTGGGGTTCACGCTCGTCTTCATCGGGCCGCTCTACTGGATGGTCACCGGCGCGCTCAAGTCCGGTCAGGAGATCGCGCAGACCCCGCCGTCGCTGTATCCCAAGGACCCGCAGCCGCAGAACTACGTCGACGCGTGGAACAACCTGGACCTGGCAAAGCTGTTGTTCAACACGTTCTACTACGCCACCGGAGCCGTGCTGTTCCAACTCGTCCTGGACACGGCGGCGGCGTACTCGCTGTCGAAGCTCCGGCCGATCTTCGGCAACGCGATCCTCGGCCTGATGCTGGCGACGCTGATGATCCCCGCGATGGTCCTCATCGTCCCGCAGTACGTGACGGTGATCGACCTGCCGATCCTGCACCTCAACCTGCTCGACTCGCCGTTCGCCATCTGGCTGCCCCTGGTGGCCAACGCCTTCAACATCTTCCTGCTGAAACGGTTCTTCGACTCGATCCCGGAGGACCTCATGGCAGCGGCCTTCGTGGACGGGGCGACCCCGCTGCGCACGCTCTGGTCGATCATCCTGCCGATGTCGCGCCCCATCCTCGGCGTCGTCTCGATCTTCGCGGTGACGGCGGTCTGGAAGGACTTCCTCTGGCCGAAGCTGGTCATGCCGTCACCCGAGACCCGGACGGTCAGCGTCGGCATCTACGCCTTCGCCGGTGGCACCCCGATGAACGTGGTGATCGCCGCCTCCGTCATCGCCGCGATACCGACCGTCGTCATCTTCCTGATCTTCCAGCGCAACATCATGTCCGGCCTGACCACCGGCAGCCTCAAGGGCTGACCGGCCGGACACCACCGGCGTAACCACCCGAGGCGACCGACGACCGTTCGCCCGACACATCCAGGTCCGGCGAACCCGCCGACGTACCGACGCAGAAAGCAGGTGCTCGTGTCCACAGCAGACAGCGGTCCGTGGTGGCGTGGAGCGGTGATCTACCAGGTGTACCCGCGGAGCTTCGCCGACGGCGGTGGCGACGGCATCGGCGACATCGCCGGCATCCGGTCCCGGCTCCACTACCTGTCCGAGCTCGGCATCGACGCGATCTGGTTCAGCCCCTGGTATCCCTCCCCGATGGCCGACGCCGGCTACGACGTTGCCGACTACCGCGACATCGACCCGGTCTTCGGCACCCTCGCCGAGGCGGAGGCGCTGATCAGCGAGGCACACGAGCTGGGCATCCGGACCATCGTCGACATCGTGCCCAACCACTGCTCCGACGCGCATCCCTGGTTCCAGGCGGCCCTCGCCGGCGGGCCGGACGCGCCGGAGCGGGAGTTGTTCTGGTTCCGCCCGGGCCGCGGCCCGGACGGCGACCAGCGGCCCACCGACTGGGTCGGCGAGTTCGGCGGCCCCACCTGGACGCGGACCGTCAACCCGGACGGCACGCCCGGCGACTGGTACCTGCACCTGTTCGCCCCCGAGCAGCCGGACTTCAACTGGGACCACCCGCGGGTGCGCGCCGAATTCGAGGACGTCCTGCGGTTCTGGTTCGACCGGGGCGTGGACGGCATCCGGATCGACTCGGCCGGCCTGCTGGTCAAGGACGGCACGCTGCCCGAGACCCTTCCCGACCGGCCGCACCCCTTCCGGGACCTCGACGGGGTGCACGAGATCTACCGGAGCTGGCGGCGGGTCGCCGACTCCTACCCCGGCGACCGGGCGCTGATCGGCGAGGTGTGGCTGCCGGACCGGCAGCGGTTCGCCAACTACCTGCGCCCGGACGAGCTGCACGCCGCCTTCAACTTCGACTTCCTCGGCTGCGCCTGGGACGCCTCGGCGCTGCGCGAGAGCATCGACGGGACGCTCAGCGCGCACGCGCCGGTCGGCGCCCCGGCCACCTGGGTGCTCTCCAACCACGACGTCACCCGGCACGTCACCCGCTACGGCCGGGCGGACACCCGGTTCAGTTTCGCGGCCAAGCGGGAGGGCATCCCCACCGACCTGGAACTGGGCACCCGACGGGCCCGGGCCGCCGCGCTGCTCTCCCTGGCGCTGCCCGGCGCCGCGTACGTCTACCAGGGGGAGGAGCTGGGCCTCTGGGAGGTCGAGGACATCCCGTACGAGCTGCGCCAGGACCCCATGTGGGAACGGTCCGGCCGGGTCGACCCGGGCCGGGACGGCTGCCGGGTGCCGCTGCCCTGGGCCGGTGACACCCCGCCGTTCGGGTTCAGCCCCGACGGCGCGGCGGCCGGGCCCTGGCTGCCTCAGCCGGCCGACTGGAAGGACCGCACGGTCCGCGCCCAGACCGGCGACCCGCACTCGATGCTGGAGCTCTACCGGGCGGCCATCGCGATCCGCCGGTCCGAGGCCGCGCTCGGCGACGGCACGCTCACCTGGCTGCCCGCCCCCGACCGGGTGCTCGCCTTCGCCCGGGAACCCGGCTTCACCTGCCTGGTCAACCTCTCCGCCGCCGCCGTGCCGCTGCCCGGGCACGAGCGGCTGCTGCTGGCCAGCGGTCCGCTCGACGACGACCGGCTGCCGCCGGACACCGCCGTCTGGCTGCGGACCGGCTGACCCGTCCCCGGTGCCGGCGGACCACCCCGCCGGCGCCGTCCGCCGCGCCACCCCGAGAGGAGGGAGGAGGAACCACCGCACCGCACGGGGGACCTGGCCATCCGACGAAAGGGAGCGCACCCCTCATGGCCGAGCACACCACCCCGCACCATCCCCGCCGCAGCCGGCTCCGCGCGGGGCTCGCCGTCCTGGCCGGCGCCGCGCTGGCCGCCACCTCCGTCACCGTCGTGGCGCTCACCACCACCGCCACCCCGGCCCGCGCCGCCGGGCTGTCCCCGTTCGACATCGCCGGTCGCGGTGCCACCGTTCCCTTTGTCGAGCACGAGGCCGAGAACGCCGTTCACACCGGCACCCGGATCGGCCCGGACCGCCGCTACGGCACCCTCCCGTCCGAGGCGTCCGGCCGGGAGGCGGTCACCCTCGACGCCGTGGGCGAGTACGTCGAGTTCACGCTCACCGCGCCGGCCAACGCGGTCACCTTCCGGTACAGCCTGCCGGACAACGCCGCCGGCACCGGCCGGGACGCCAGCATCGACCTGCGCGCCGGCGGCGCCCTGGTCAAGGCGGTCCCCGTGACCTCCCGGTACGGCTGGTACTACGGCGGGTACCCGTTCAACAACAACCCCGGCGACACGAACCCGCACCACTTCTACGACGAGACCCGCACCCTGTTCGGCACCACGTACCCGGCGGGCACGAAGATCCGCCTCCAGGTCTCCTCGACCGCGCAGTCGCCCAGCTTCACCATCGACCTGGCCGACTTCGAGCTGGTCGGCGGGCAGATCGCCAAGCCCGCCGGCGTGCTGGACGTGGTCACCGACTTCGGCGCCGACCCGAGCGGCGCGACCGACTCGACGGCGAAGTTCCAGGCCGCCGTGGACGCCGGCAAGGCCCAGGGGAAGACCGTCTGGATCCCCGCCGGCACGTTCACGCTGTGGGACCACGTGGTGGTCGACGGGGTGACCCTGCGCGGCGCCGGGCCGTGGTACTCGGTGCTCGGCGGCCGGCACCCCACCGACCGCAAGCGGGCCGCCGGCATCTACGGCAAGTACGTGCCCGGTGGCGGCTACAGCGGTGGGATCCGGCCGCACGAGGCCGGCGGGCCCAGCCGCAACGTCACCCTGCGCGACTTCGCCATCATCGGCGACATCCGCGAGCGGGTCGACGAGGACCAGGTCAACGCCCTCGGCGGGGCGATGTCGAACTCCGTGGTGGACAACCTCTGGTTGCAGCACACCAAGGTCGGCGCCTGGATGGACGGCCCCATGGACAACTTCACCATCCGCAACAGCCGGATCCTCGACCAGACGGCCGACGGGGTGAACTTCCACTGGGGCGTCACCAACTCCACGGTGACGAACACGTTCGTCCGCAACACCGGTGACGACGGCCTGGCCATGTGGGCGCAGAGCGTGCCGAACGTCAACAACGCCTTCACCTTCAACACGGTCGGCGTCACCATCCTGGCCAACAACCTGGTCACCTACGGCGGCCGGGACATCCGGATCACCGACAACGTCACGGCCGACTCGGTCACCAACGGCGGCGGCATCCACGTGGCCAACCGCTATCCCGGCGTGAACGGCCCGACCGCCGTCGCCGGCACGATCACCGTCGCCCGCAACACCCTGATCCGCAACGGCAACTCCGACTACAACTGGCGCTTCGGCGTCGGCGCGCTCTGGTTCTCGGCGCTCAACGAGCCGATCCAGGGCGCCACCATCAACGTCACCGACACCGACATCCTGGACAGCTCCTACGCCGCGCTGCACTGGATCGAGGGCCAGACCAGCGGGATCAACCTGAACAACGTGCGCATCGACGGCGCGGGGACCTTCGCGCTCCAGGTGCAGGCGCCCAGCCAGGTCAGCTTCACCAACGTCCGGGCCACCGGTATCGCCCAGGCCAACCCGATGTACAACTGCGTCGGCAGCGGCTTCCAGATCACCCAGGGCGCCGGCAACTCCGGCTGGTACTCGGCCAGCCCGTACTGCGGGCCCTGGCCCGAGCCGCAGTGGGGCAACGGCCCGTCCACCCCGCCCACCCCGACCCCGACCAGCCCGACGCCGAGCCCCACCCCGACCACCCCGCCGCCGTCGGGCGGCAACCTCGCGCTCGGCCGGCCGGCCACCGCGTCCAGCAGCACCCAGACGTACGCGGCGGCGAACGCCGTGGACGGCAACGCCGGCACCTACTGGGAGAGCGCCAACAACGCGTTCCCGCAGACGCTGAGCGTGGACCTCGGCGCGGCGCGCGCCGTCGACCGGGTGGTGGTCAAGCTGCCGCCCGGCTGGGAGCGGCGTACCGAGACGCTCTCGGTCCTCGGCTCCACCGACGGCTCGACCTGGAGCACGCTGAAGGCGTCGGCCGGCTACACCTTCGACCCGGCCACCGGCAACAGCGTGTCGATCGCGCTCCCGGCGGGGGAGCGGCGGCACCTGCGGCTCAGCGTCACCGGCAACACCGGCTGGCCGGCCGGCCAGGCCGCCGAGTTCGAGGTGTACGGCGGCAGCACCACCACCCCGCCGCCGACCACCACCCCGCCCCCGACCACCACCCCGCCACCGCCCACCGGCAACCTGGCCGCCGGGCGGCCGGTCACCGAGACCAGCCACGCCGACGTGTACGGCGCGGCCAACACGGTCGACGGCAACGCCGCGACGTACTGGGAGAGCGCCAACAACGCCTTCCCGCAGTCGCTGACCGTGGACCTCGGCGCGACGTACCCGGTGTCCCGGGTGGTGCTGAAGCTGCCACCGGCGTCGGCCTGGCAAACCCGCACCCAGACCCTGTCGGTGCTCGGCTCCACCGACGGGTCGACGTGGACCACCGTGAAGGCGTCGGCCGGATACACCTTCGACCCGGCCACCGGCAACACCGCCACCATCACCTTCCCCTCCGCCGGGCGCCGGCACCTCCGGCTCACCTTCACCGGCAACACCGGCTGGCCCGCCGGACAACTCGGCGAGTTCGAGGTGTACGCCAGCTGACCGCCCCCCGGGGTCCCCGCGGCGCGGCGGGGACCCCGGCCACCCCCCACCACACCCACCTCTCCACGTCCCCGGAAGAAGGTGTCCCTCCACCATGTCCAGATTCCGTACCCGGCTGGTCGCGGTGCTCGCCGCGGTCGCGCTGGCCGTCACGGCCCCGCCCCCGTCTCCGGCCGCCGCGGCCGGCGGCCCGAACCTCGCGCTCGGCCGCACCGCCACGGCCAGCAGCGTCAACGGCCCCTACGCGGCCGGCAACCTCACCGACGGCAACGCCGGCAGCTACTGGGAGAGCTCCGGCGCGTTCCCCCAGTGGGCCCAGGTCGACCTCGGTTCCGCCCAGTCGGTCGACCAGGTCGTGCTGAAGCTCCCCACCGGTTGGGAGACCCGCACCGAGACCCTGTCGGTGCAGGGCAGCACCGACGGCGGCACCTTCACCACCCTGGCCGCCTCGGCGGGCCGCACCTTCAGCCCGGCCAACGGCAACACGGTCACGCTGAGCTTCCCGGCGACCAGCGCCCGCCACGTCCGGATCACGGTCACCGCCAACACCGGCTGGGCCGCCGCGCAGCTCGCCGAGCTGGAGGTCTACGGGTCGGCGAGCGCGTCGGCCAACCTGGCCCTGGGCCGGACCATGGCGGAGAGCGGCCACTCCGACGTCTACGGCGCGGGCAACGCCAACGACGGCAACCCGGCCACCTACTGGGAGAGCGCCAACAACGCGTTCCCGCAGTGGATCCGGGTCGACCTCGGCGCCGCCGTGGCGGTCAACAAGGTGGTGCTGAAGCTTCCCGCCGGCTGGCCGGCACGCACCCAGACGCTCACCGTGCAGAGCAGCACCGACGGGTCCACCTTCGGCACCCTCGCCGGCTCGGCCGCGTACGCGTTCAACCCCGGCAGCGGCAACACGGTCACCGTCACCTTCGGCACGGCCACCACCCGCTACGTGCGGCTGCTGTTCACCGCCAACACCGGCTGGCCCGCCGGCCAGCTCGCCGAACTGGAGGTCTACGGCCCGGCCACCGGCGACACCCAGCCGCCGAGCGCCCCCGGCAACCTGGCCTTCACCGAGCCCGCCGCCGACCAGGTCCGGCTCACCTGGACGGCGTCCACCGACAACGTCGGCGTGACCGGCTACGACGTCTACGCCAACGGCACGCTGCGCACCAGCGTCAGCGGGTCGACCCTCACCTGGACCGACACCCAGCCGGCCGGCGCCACCGTCGCCTACACCGTCCGGGCCCGCGACGCGGCCGGCAACCAGTCGGCCAACAGCAACACCGTCACCCGCACCGGCAACACCGGCGACACCACCGCGCCGACCGCGCCGGGCAACCTCGCGTACACCCAGCCGGCGAGCGGGCAGATCCGGCTGACCTGGACGGCGTCGACCGACAACGTCGGGGTCACCGGCTACGACGTCTACGCCAACAACGCGCTGCGCGGCAGCGTCGGCGGCTCGACCCTGACGTACACCGACAGCCAGCCGGACAGCGCCACCGTCTCGTACTTCGTCCGGGCCCGGGACGCCGCCGGGAACGTCTCGGCGACCTCCAACACGGTCACCCGCACCGGCAGCACTCCGGGCGGCACCAACCTGGCCGCCGGCAAGCCGATCACCGCCTCCTCGGTGGTGCACGTCTTCAACGCGGTCAACGCCAACGACAACGACGTGACGACCTACTGGGAGGGCGCGCCGGGGGCGTACCCGAGCACGCTGACCGTCGCGCTCGGCGCCAACGCCAGCATCAGCGCGGTCGTCGTCAAGCTCAACCCGGACCCGGTCTGGGGGCCGCGCACCCAGACCTTCCAGGTGCTCGGCCGGGAGCAGTCCGCGTCCGGGTTCACCAGCGTGGTGGGCTCGGCGACGTACTCGTTCAACCCGAGCAGCAGCAACACGGTGACCATCCCGGTCAGCGCCACGGCCGCGGACGTGCGGCTGCAGTTCACCGCCAACTCCGGCTCGTCCAACGGGCAGGTCGCCGAGTTCCAGGTGATCGGCACGCCGGCGCCGAACCCGGACCTCACCGTCACCGCGCTGTCCGCGGCGCCGTCCGCGCCGGTGGAGACCGACGCCGTCGCGCTCTCCGCCACCGTCCGCAACGCCGGCACCGCGCCGGCCGCCGCCTCGGCGGTCACGTTCAACCTGGGTACGACCAAGGTCGGCACCGCGGCCGTCGGCGCGCTCGCGGCCGGCGCGTCGGCGACCGTCACCCTGAACATCGGCGCGCGCAACGCCGGCAGCTACGAGGTGACCGCCACGGCCGACGAGGCGAACACGGTCATCGAGCAGAACGAGTCGAACAACAGCCGCACCACCGCGCTGACCGTCAGCCCGGTGCCCAGCTCCGACCTGGTCGCGGGCGCGGTGAGCTGGTCACCCGGCACGCCGAGCGCCGGCACCGCGGTCAGCTTCGCGGTGTCGATCCGCAACCAGGGCACGGTCGCCTCGGCCGGTGGGGCGCACGGCATCACGCTCACCGTGCTCAGCGACACCGGCGCGGTCGTGCGGACCCTGACCGGCTCGTACAGCGGCACCCTGGCGGCCGGGGCGACCAGCCCGACGGTCAACCTGGGCAGCTGGACGGCGGCGAACGGCAAGTACACGGTGCGGGTGGCCCTCGCCGCCGACGCCAACGAGCTGCCGGTCAAGCAGCAGAACAACACCAGCGACCGGCCGCTCTTCGTCGGCCGGGGCGCGAACGTCCCGTACGACATGTACGAGGCCGAGGACGGCCGGGTCGGCGGCGGCGCGCAGGTGCTCGGGCCGAACCGGACCATCGGCGACCTGGCCGGTGAGGCGTCCGGCCGCCGGGCGGTCACCTTGAACACCACCGGCGCGTACGTCGAGTGGACCACCCGCGCGCCCACCAACACCCTGGTCACCCGCTTCTCCATCCCGGACGCCCCGGGCGGCGGCGGGATCGACTCGACGTTGAACATCTACGTCAACGGGGTGCTCCACAAGCCGATCAACCTGACCTCGAAGCACATCTGGCTCTACGGCGCCGAGGCCGGCCCCAGCGACTCCCCGGGCGCCGGCGCACCCCGCCACCTGTACGACGAGGCCAACGTGATGTTGAACTCGACCGTCCCGGCCGGAGCCACCATCCGGCTCCAAAAGGACCCGGCCAACAGCACCACCTACGCGATCGACTTCGTCAACACCGAGCTGGTGTCGCCCCGGGCCAACCCGGACCCGGCCCGGTACGCCGTGCCGAACGGCTTCAGCCACGCGGACGTGCAGAACGCCCTGGACGCCGTCCGGATGGACCCCACCGGCAACCTGGTCGGCGTCTACCTGCCGCCCGGCACCTACGACACCGCCCAGAAGTTCCAGGTGTACGGCAAGCCGGTCCGGGTGGTCGGCGCGGGCATGTGGTACACCCGCTTCCAGACGCCCACCAACCAGCAGAACACCGACGCCGGCTTCCGGGTGGAGTCCTCGGCGAGTGGGTCGACCTTCGCCCACCTGGCCTTCTTCGGCAACTACACCAACCGCATCGACGGTCCGGGCAAGGTGTGGGGCGAGCTGAAGGACGTCGACAACATGACGCTGGACAGCGTCTGGGTCGAGCACACCGTGTGCGCGTACTGGGGGGTGAGCGTCAGCGGGCTGACCATCCGGGACAGCCGGTTCCGCGACACCTTCGCCGACGCGGTCAACATGACCAACGCCAGCACGAACAACCTGGTCACCAACTCGGAGGGCCGCTCCAACGGCGACGACGCCTTCGCGCTGTTCTCCGCGACCGACCAGGGCGGCGCGGGCGGCAACCACGGCAACGTGTTCGAGAACCTCACCGCCACACTGACGTGGCGGGCGGCCGGCGTGGCGGTGTACGGCGGGTACGACAACATCTTCCGCAACCTCTACATTGCCGACCAGCTGACGTACTCGGGCATCACCATCAGCTCGCTGGACTTCGGCTACCCGTTCGTCGGGTTCGGCGCGAGCCCACCCACCCAGTTCCAGAACGTCTCGCTGATCCGGTCGGGCGGGCACTTCTGGGGCCAGCAGACCTTCCCGGCAATGTGGCTCTTCTCCGCCTCCAAGGAGTTCCGCGGCATCCGGATCTCCGACGTGGACATCGTCGACCCGACGTACTCGGGGATCATGTTCCAGACCAAGTACAACGGCAGCCAACCGGAGAATCCGGTCACCGACACGGTGCTGACCAACGTGTCGATCTCCGGGGCGAAGCGCAGCGGTGACGCCTTCGACGCCAAGTCCGGCTTCGGCATCTGGGTCAACGAGATGCCCGAGCCGGGGCAGGGCCCGGCGGTCGGCTCCGCCACCTTCACCAACCTCCGGCTCAGCGACAACTACCAGGACATCAGGAACACGACAAGCACCTTCACCATCAACCGGAACTGAGTCCTCGCTCAGCGGCGCCGCCGGGAGGAACGGTCCTCCCGGCGGCGCCGTGCCGTGGCCGAACGCGTCACACCCCGGCGCAGGCCGCCCCGTCCACCGTGCAGCCCTCCGGGCCCGTGGCCGACAGGTCGGGATCCCGCACGTCGAACCGGATCGTGGTCGACCCGCCCGCCGGCACCGCCGCGCCCGTGAAGGTGACGACCGCCCCGTCCTGGTCGGCCTCGGCCCCGTTGACGCTGCTGACCGTGGCGTCGTCGCCCAGCGTCACGGTCACCGTCCAGTCCTGCTTCGCCGCCGGACCGGGATTGCGCAGCACCACCTGACCGCGGTAGCCGAAGACCCGGTCGGAGACGGTCTCGTAGCTGGCGGTCAGGCGCGCGGTCGGCGGCGGGCTGAGGCTGGGCCGGCGGGTGGGGGAGGCGGGCGCGCTCGTCGTCGGCGCGGCGCTGCGGCGGCTGGCCGACGGCGTGGGCCGGGACGGGGTGGCCCGGGGCGGCGCGCTGCTCGCGGCCGGCGCGGCCAGCGACGACGGCGGTGTCGACGCCGGCCCGGCGGCCGGCGTGGTCGGCGCGGGCCGGGTGGCCCACACCGTCGCGCCGGCGGCCACGCCGAGCATCGCCAGCACGCCGGCCGCCAGCAGCACCAGACGGCGCCCGGCCCGGCCGCCCGCCGCACCGGGCCGGACCACCGGCAGTTCGGCGGTCAGCCCGTCCTCGGCCCGGCGCAGGTCGACCTCCTGGAACGCCAGCCAGTCGAGGATTGCCGGAAGTCGTCCGGTCACCGCCCGCTGGTGCTGCTCGGCGCGCCGGTCGGCGTCCCAGTCGCCCTGTTCCAGCACTTCCCGCACGGACAGCCGGCAACCGTGGCCGATGGGGGCCAGGTCGCACGCCAGCCGGGTGCTCCGGCCGCCCTCGCGGCAGCGCAGCACCAGCCGTTCCGGCGCGCGCAGCTCGACCACCTCCACCTCGGTGTCGGCGTCGTAGCCGGGCAGCCCCCCGGTCCGCAGCAGCGTTCGGTCACCGAGCGACTCGCTCCCGGCGAACCACTTGGCGAGCAGCGCCTGTTCCGTCAGCGCCCGCCAGATTCGTGCGGGCGGGTGGAACAGGTCGACCTCGGTGGCGATCTCGATCACGCGGGAGACTCTAAGGCCACCCCGTCCCACCATGGGGAACGGGCGACCGACTACCCCGCGGGCCGGTCCGCGCCGCCGTCGTGCCAGCGGGCGCGGAAGGCGGCCTCGCCCGCCTCGTGGCTGGCCTTCTCCTCGTAGACCGCCCGGCGCAGCGCGGTGCGGGCATCCGCCATCGTCAGCAGCTCGACCACGACGAGCGCGACGCAGATCGCGGTGAGCAGCCCGAGCGCGGCGAGCGCGGGCAGGTGCCGGGCGACCGGTAGCCCGACGGCGAGCGCGGTCAGGGCGGCGACCCGGGTCCACGACACGGTCTTCAGGGTGCGTAGCTGGAACCCCATGTCGGCGGCCAGGTAGATCATCACCCCGGCGAAGAGCAGCGGCACGGCTGGCCCGTGGGCCCGCTCGGCCACCCCGCCGACCGGGTCGGTGATCGTCCGCACCAGCTCCTCCGCGCCGATCGCGAACAGGATCACCCCGGCGATCATGGGCAGGTAGAGATAGGCGTACGCGTCCCGGGCCATCGCCACGCGCGGGTGCCCCTCGGCGGCGTGCAGGGCGATCCGGGCGGCCGGGCCGATCATGTCGAAGTGCACCCACCAGAGTGCCGCGGTGAACAGGATGCCGAAGATCGCCGCGGGAATGGCCGGCCAGGTGACCGGCTTACCGATCAGGTTGCCGCCGACGCCGACCGAGATCACCGACTCGCCCAGCGCGATGATCAGGATCAGGTCGTAACGCTCGGTCCAGTGCTCGGCGGAGGTGACCTGCCAGCCCTTCGTGCCGGACAGCAGGCCGCCGGCGTACTGCACGACGACCACGCCGATCCAGAGTCCGTCGCGCAGCCACAGCCCGAGGCCCGGGTCCGCGATCCTTGCCGGGAGCAGCGCCGCGACCAGCAGCAGGCAGGTGGTGATCAGCACCTCGGGCACGAACTGCCACAGCTTGCGCCGGCCCGCCGGGTCGCCCCGGGTCGCGGAGATGTAGAGCGCCAGGTGCACGGCGCGGATCACCACGTAGCTGACGGTGACCAGCATGGGCCCGGCGCTGCCCTGCTGGAGGTCGCCGAAGGTCTGCGGCAGGGCCAGCGCGAAGGTGAACAAGGCGATCATGCCGATCACCATGAGTGCCGGCACGAAACCCTCGCCCAGCCGGAGCCGGCTGGCCACCACGCTGTGCACCACCCAGCACCACCAGAGCACGGCGAGGACCAGCATGGCGTGCAGCAGTTCGCGCCCGGTCACGTTCGCCGCGGTGGCCCGCGTGATGATGAAGAACGACACCACGAAGACGAGGTCGAAGAAGATCTCGAATTTGTCTACCCGGGCGGCCGGGGCGATCGGCATGGCGGGGCCCAGCCCCTTGCGCCACCGGTCGCCGCCCACCGCACGAGTCTGTCAGCGCCGGACCGGCCGGCGGGGCGGAATCGATCGCCGTCCCGACCCCCTGGGGCCGCCCGTTGCCGCGGCTCAGGTGGTGGGACGCCCGAGGTAGGTGAGCGGGCCCGGCTCGGGCACCGGGATGACATGGAAGCCCAGCCGGTCGTAGAAACCCCGCGCGCGGACGTTGGCGGTGACCATGGCGACGTGCAGCGCGGGCGCGCCGGCGCGGGCGGCGGCGGCCAGGAACGTCTCCAGCAGCCGCCGGCCGTGGCCGCGCCCCTGGTGGCTGGGGAGCAGGTCGATGTGCAGGTGGGCCGGGTAGCCGGCCAGCTCCGGCAGGAGCATCCGCTCGGGGTGGTGGTGCAGGGCGATCATTTCCTCGTCCGGGGTGCGCGGGTCGCCGGCCGGCGCGGGGTAGCGGTGTGCCAGCCGCGGGATCCAGACGCGCCGGTAGGCGCGGACGAAGGCGGCGGTGTCGGCGGTGCCGACCACGTAGCCGACCACCCGGCCGGCGTCGGCCAGGACGAACGCCAGGTCCGGCTCGAGGTGCAGGTAGGGCCCGGCGAAGAGGTCGGGCATGAGATCGTCCGAGGCGTACCGGCCCCGGGCGTCGCCGCCGGCGTCGGCGGTGCGCACGCAGATGTCGTAGACGGCGTCGTGGTCGGCGGGCCGGTACGGCCGCACGGCCGCCGTGGATGTCGTGGTGCCGCTCATGCCGGGACCGTACGGCGTGGTATCGCTCTCACCGAAGCCCCGCCCGCCGCGGCTATCCGCCCAGCCGCTGGCGGGCCAGGAACTTCGGCACCACCATCCGCCACGCCTCGCAGACCAGTTCCGTCATCTGGTCGTGGTCGAGCCGTTCCAGGTGGCAGCAGACCCAGTTGAACCGCAGGTCGGAGGCTCGGGGCAGGAAGAACAGCCCCGGCTCGGCGGCGATCAGCCCGTCCCGCTGCTCCTTCGGGTAGCCGAAGCCCATGCTCCGCTCGTCGCGGCTGAACGCGACGTAGACGATCGCGCCGACCCGGAACTTGACCCGGTCGTGGATCAGGTGCTCGGTGGTGCGGGGCAGCGTGCGCGCCAGCGCACGGACGTCGTCGACGGTGACCACGCCGAGGACGCTAGCCCCACCGTGCGACAGTCAGCCGGCCGCCGGGGCGGCGTGGGCCAGCGCGGCCCGCAGCGTGTCGGTCAGCGGCTGGTCCGGCAGCTCGATCCACTGCTGGACGGCGACCCGCAGGGTGGCCAGGAAGGTGGCGGTCAGGATCCGCGCGCGCAGCGCCACGTCGGGGCCGGTGAGCCGGCGGCCGAGTTGCCCGGCCAGCTCCCGCTCGATCGCCGTGTACGCGGCCACCTGGTGCGCCAGCAGGCCCGGGTTGCCGTGCAGCCGGCGGCGCCGGTTGAGCCAGGATTCGGCGGTCTCGTCGTACATCTCGTCGGCCTGGCGCAGGGCGGCCCGGCTCAGCGCCGCCCACGGTGTCAGGTCCGCGGGTTGCTCGGCGATCAGGTCGAGCAACCGGCGCAGCCGCATGGTGTCGCCGTGGAAGAGCGCCTCCTCCTTGCTGGAGAAGTAGTTGGAGAAGGTGCGCCGGGACACGTTGGCGGCGTCGGCGATCGCCTCGACGGTGACCCGGTCGGGCCCCTGCTCGGCGGCGAGACGCAGGGCCGCCTCGTGCAGGGCGAGGCGGGTCGCCGCCTTCTTCCGCTCGCGCAGCCCGGTCGACTCGTCCATGGCTCCCCAGCGTACGTGATCCGTTTCTCAATGAGCAAACTTGCCTGATGGGCAAGATTCGCGAATCATTGCTTGAGGCAACCAAGGTAGGGGAGGGGGAAAGCGTGGACGCGACCAGCCGAGAACTCGTCGCCCGGTTGCAGGACCTGCTGACCGGCGTGCGGGTGCTCAAGCAGCGGCGCGCGGACGACCGTCCGGCCGTGCCGCCCGGCCTGGTGGGCCTGCTCCGGCACATCGACCGGGACGGCGCCACCGGCTGCCACGCCCGCGACCTGGCGGAGCGGAGCCGGCTCGACCCCTCGACGGTGAGCCGGGCGGTCGCCGCCCTGGTCGCCGACGGCCTGGTCGACCGGCGCACCGACCCGCACGACCGGCGGGCCAGTCACCTGACGATCACCCCGGCCGGCCGGGCCGCCATGACCGAGGCCTACGACTGGTACGGCGCGGTGGTCTCCCGGGCGCTCGCCGACTGGACCCCCGACGAGGTGGCGGCCCTGTGCACCGCGCTCGCGCGCCTCACCCGCGACCTTGAGGTCGCCCTCACCCGACACGACAACCTGGAGGACGCGCGATGAGCGCACCCACCGCGACGGCGGACGCCGCGCCCATGAGCCGGCGGAAGACGCTGGAAGCCCTCAGCGGCCTGTTGCTGGTGCTCTTCGTGGCCATGCTGAGCAGCACGGTCGTCTCGACCGCCCTACCGAAGATCATCGGAGCCCTCAACGGCTCGCAGACCCAGTACACCTGGGTGGTCACCGCCACCCTGCTCACCGCCACGGCGACCACCCCGATCTGGGGCAAGCTCGCCGACCTGTTCAACAAGAAGCTGCTCATCCAGGTCGCCATCGTGGTCTTCCTGGCCGGTTCGGTCGCGGCCGGCTTCGCGCACTCGGCCGGCCAGCTCATCGCCGCCCGCGCCTTCCAGGGCATCGGCGTCGGTGGCCTCCAGGCCCTGGTCCAGGTGGCCATCGCCGCGATGATCCCGCCGCGGGAGCGCGGTCGCTACAACGGCTACCTGGGTGGCGTCATGGCCCTCGCCACGGTCGGCGGCCCGCTGCTCGGCGGCCTCATCGTGGATACCTCCTGGCTCGGTTGGCGCTGGTGCTTCTTCGTCGGGGTGCCGGTCGCGGCCGTCGCGCTGCTCCTGCTCCAGGCCACCCTGCACCTGCCCACCGCGCGGCGGGACAACGTGAAGATCGACTACCTGGGCGCGACCCTGATCGCCGCCGGCGTCAGCCTGCTGCTGATCTGGATCTCGTTCGTCGACGACTCGTTCGCCTGGCTGTCCTGGCAGACCGGCGCGATGGTCGGCGGCTCGGTGCTGCTGCTCGCCCTCGCCGTCCTGGTGGAGTCGCGGGCCGCCGAGCCGGTCGTGCCGCTGGAGATCGTCCGCGAGCGCACCACGGCGCTGGCGATCCTCGGCAGCCTCGCGGTCGGCATGGCGATGTTCGGCGGCGCGGTCTTCCTCGGCCAGTACTTCCAGATCGGCCGCGGCTACAGCCCGACCGAGGCCGGCCTGCTCACCATCCCGATGATGGCCGGCGTGCTCCTCTCCTCGATCGTCGCCGGCCGGCTGATCACGTCCTCCGGGAAGATCAAGCCGTACATCGTCGCCGGGTCGATCATCCTGGTCGTCGGCTTCGCCCTGCTCGGCACCATCGACCACGAGACCTCGCTGGTTCTGGTCGGCGCCGCCATGTTCATCGTCGGCGTGGGCGTCGGCATGACCATGCAGAACCTGGTGCTCGCGGTGCAGAACACGGTGGCGCTCAAGGACATCGGCGCGGCCAGCTCCAGCGTCGCGTTCTTCCGCTCGCTCGGCGGCACCATCGGCGTGTCGGTGCTCGGCGCGGTCCTGGCCCGCCAGGTCACCGACCGGATCACCCACGACCTGGCCGCGGCGGGAATCCCCACCTCGGGTGGTGGCGGCAGCAGCACGCTCAACCTGGCCGCCCTGCCCGCGCCGGTGCAGCAGATTGTGCGGGCCGCGTATGGTGACGCGACCGGGCACATCTTCCTGATCTCGGCCGCCATCGCGGTCGTCGGGATCCTGGCCGCGCTGCTGCTCAAGCCGGTCACCCTGCGGTCCAGCCTGGACCTGCCCGACACCGCCCGCTCGGTCGCCGTCGCGGCCGACGCGGTCGACGGGGCGCCCGCCTTCGACGAGGTGGCCGTGGACGTCGCGGGGCCGGGTGAACGCGCCCGCCGCTGACGCCCCGTCGTCCCAGGGCCGTCGCCGATCCGGCGGCGGCCCTGGTCCGTGCCCACCCGGGCCGGCATGACGCCGGCCGCGACCGAATCGAGGCGCCGTGGACACCACGCAGCCCGCACCACCGCCGGTGGCCGTCGACGCGCGGCCGGCCGGGGCGGTGCGCCGGGCGGTCCGTGAGCTGACCCTCGTCGCCGCGCTCTTCCTCGCGTACAAGGCGGGCCGGGTGCTGGTGGCCGGGCGGTCCGGCACCGCCCGGGCCAACGGAGAGCGGATCTGGTGGCTGGAGCGGCTGCTCCACCTGCCGAACGAGGCCGCCGTGCAGGCCCCGTTGCTGGTCCACGAGCTGCCGGTCCGGCTGGCCAACTGCTACTACGCCTACGTGCACTTCCCGGCCACCGTGCTCTGCCTGGTGTGGCTCTACCTCCGCCATCCCGTGCACTACCGGTGGATGCGGCGGGCCCTCGCCGTGCTCACCGCGGCGGCGCTGGCCCTGCACGTCCTCGTGCCGCTCGCCCCGCCCCGGATGACCGCGCTCACCGGCCTGGTGGACACCGGCAGCCGGTACGGCCCCGCCGTCTACGGCCCGCCCGACACCGACACGCTGAGCAACCAGTACGCCGCGATGCCCTCCCTGCACGTCGGCTGGGCCCTGGCCGTCGCCGTCGCGCTGGTCACGGTCACCTCGGGGCGGTGGCGGTGGCTCTGGCTGGCGCACCCCGTGCTCACCTTGCTGGTGGTGGTCGGCACCGGTAACCACTACTGGCTCGACGGGATCGTCGCGGTGACGCTGCTCGGGGTGATCCTGGCGGGGCTGCCCCGGCCGGGCGCGTCCCGGCGGCGGCCGGCCGGGCCGGAGTACGCCGCGCGCCTGCGCCCGCACGTCGTCCCGGCCCCGCGCCGCCCGGGCGGTGCCGGCCGCCGGCGGAGCCCGCGGACCCCGTCGGCGGCCGACGGCCGGCTCCGACCACCCCGCCGGGGGTGACCTCGGCCCGGTTCACCCGGTGGAGCACACCGTCCCGTTGAGCCGGAACGCGCCGGGCGGCACGTTCGGCCCGCTGTACGCACCGACGAAGCCGGCGCTGGTGCTGCCGCCACCGGCGGCGAGCCGGCGGTTGTCGGCGGTGCTGGTCGCCGTGACCCGGGTCCCCACCTGGGACCAGTTGGCGCTCCAGCCGCTGCTCACCTGCTGCCAGTCGGTGGGCCAGGTCCAGATGAGCGTCCAGCCGTCGATCGCGCTCGGGCCGGTGTTCACGATGTCCACGGTCGCCACGTAGCCGTTGCCCCAGTCGGTGTCCGGGTGGAAGCGGACGGCGCAGGTGCTGGCGGCCGGGCTGCCGGTGACGAAGGTGAGCGGCGGGGAGGACCAGGAGACCCGCCCCGCGGTGTCCCGGGCCAGCACGTTGACGGTGTACCGGGTGCCCGGTTCGAGGTTGCCGACGGTGAGCGAGGTGCGGGCCGTCTCGCCGAGCTGCTCGCTGACCGCCCCGTGCTGCCGGTACACCTCGTACTTGGCGATCGGCGCGCCGCCCGGCGCGGCCGGCGGCCAGGTGATCGTCGCCGTCCGGTCGGTGACCGCACCGGTGGTGGGCCGGCCCGGCGTGCCGGGCCGGCCGGCGACCACACCGGCCGGGCGCAGCACGAGCGTGGTCAGCGAGTACGGCGGCAGCGTCCGGCTGGTCGCGTCGCCGGACCGGCCGGTGGCCACTCCGTCCGCGCCGTTGGCCAGCGTGTGCACCGTCGGCGCCTCGTCCGCCGGGGTGAAGCCGGCGTAGTCGATGGTTACCGCGTGCGCGGTGTCCGGGTCCTTGTTCAGCAGCAGGACCGCGAGGCTGCCGTCGGGCCGGCGGGCCGCGTGCGCCGTGACCAGGGGCTGGTCGGTGGCGGCGCGGACGAACTGGTCGCCGGCCCGGGCGAAGAGGTTCATCATGGACAACCCGTGGTAGGGCGCGAACGGCGTGTTGAACGGCGGCTCGCAGACCGACCCGTCGGCGGTGCAGCCGCCGCTGGAGAGCAGCCCGAAGTCGCCGTAGTCGGTCTGCCCGGCGACCTGGGAGACCGTGCCGATCCCGTTGTGCGTGTTCCACCACTGCACGGTGAAGACACCCTGCTCCAGCAGCCCGCTGTAGGCGTCGGTCAGGAAGAGCGCACCCGGCTGGGTGTTCTGGCCGGCGCCGACGTTCAGCTCGGTGAAGCTGATCCCGATCCGGCCGGCGTCCGGGCCGGCGTAGCGGGCGATCTGCTGGCGCAGCAGCCAGGCGGCGTCGGGGAGGTGGCTGGTCCGGGAGAGGGACTCCGCCGCCGTGCCGCCCGGGTACCAGTGCACGTCGACGAAGTCGATCTTCGGGCCGGCGAGGGAGAGCACGGTCTGGTTCCAGGGGCCGGGGTCCGCGCCGGCGGTCAGGCCGTCCGGCCAGTTGCCCGGCATGGTCAGGACCGCGCCGACCTTGATGTCCGGGTCGACCGCCTTCATGGCGTCGGCGTACTCGACGACCAGGCGGGCGTACTGGCCGGCGCTCTTGTCGGGGTGGTCGTCGGCCTCCCAGGCCGAGCCGTAGTGGCCGTTGCCGTAGTTCTCGTTGCCGACCGTCCACCACCTCGCGTCGTAGCCCTTGGTGACGTTGGCGTACCGCACCCACTCGGCGGCCTCGGCCGGGGTGCCGGTGCCGTAGTTGGCGATGATCATCGGCTCGGCGCCGACCCGCCGGGCCGCGGCCATGAAGGTGTCGAAGTCGGTGTTCGGGGCGACGTACCCGCCCGGCGCGGTGTGCGTCCGCCAGTGGTAGATGTCGGCGTACGAGCCGCCCGGGTAGCGCAGCATCGTGACGCCGGCCGCCCGGAGCAGGTCCGAGGTCTCGGTGCTGCCGAGCTGCGTGTCCCAGATGGCGTGGTTGACGCCGAGCGCGGTGTCCGGCACGGTCGCCAGCCCGGCGCGGGCGTTCACGGTCACCGTCACCGGGTCGGCGTCCGCGCCGGCGGCGGGCGGGCCGACGGCGGCCGGCGCGGCGAGGGCGAGCAGCAGGCTCGCCGCGTAGGCCGGGACCCGGCGCGGGGTGGAGGGGGTTCTGCTCATGCGGGGTTCCTTCGGGGGTCGGGCGATCGTCTGTCCTGCGTCGCCCTCCCGGCGTCCGGGTGCCCTAGGAACGACGTCGGCCCCGCGCAGAGCCATCGACGTCCCAGGATCCCATGCCGGCGCCGCAGCGCTCAAGGAGACCTCGGATACGCGCCTTAATTTATAGACAGGAGTCTTTACTGTTAACAAGGTTTAATTTATGTTCATTGACATCTCCTGCCACCGCCCCCCGAAGGAGTTGCCGCCATGCGCCGAAGAATCACCCTGCCGCTGCTCACCACGGGTGCCGTGACCGCCACCCTGGCGGTCGCCGCACCCGCCCAGGCCCACGGCTACGTCTCGTCGCCGCCCAGCCGCCAGGCGCTCTGCGCCCAGAACCGGGTGCCCGACTGCGGCCAGATCAAGTACGAGCCGCAGAGCGTCGAGGGACCCAAGGGCCTCAAGAGCTGCCACGCCGGCATCGCCCAGTTCGCCGTGCTCAACGACGACAGCCGTGGCTGGCCGGCCACCTCGGTCGGCAGTTCGGTGACGTTCACCTGGGTCAACACCGCCCGGCACGCCACGTCCAACTGGGAGTACTGGATCGGCAACACCCGGGTCGCGGTCGTCGACGGCGGCGGCCGCCAGCCCGACGCGACCGTCTCGCACACCGTCAACCTGGGTGGCTTCTCCGGCCGGCAGAAGCTCCTCGCCGTCTGGAACATCGCCGACACCGCGAACGCCTTCTACTCCTGCGTCGACCTCCAGATCGGTGGAGGCGGTGGCGGCAACCCCACGCCGTCGCCGACGCCCACCCCGGCCCCGACCACCCCGCGGCCCACCCCCACCCCGACCAGTTCGCCGGCCCCGGGCGGCACCTGGACCGCCGGGCGCGCCTACCAGGTCGGGGACACGGTCACCTACAACGGCCGGACCTACCGTTGCCGCCAGGCGCACACCGCGATCCCCGGCTGGGAACCGCCGAACGTGCCGGCGCTGTGGCTGCCGCTCTGACCGGACGGGTGCGGCCACGCTCCGCGTGCGCCGCACCCGGCACCCGCCGAGACGCCGATCGGAGGACCGGCATGGGCCGCCCGCTCGCCGCCGCCCTGGTGGCCGTGCTGCTCGCCGGGGCCGGCTGCACCAGCCAGCCGGCGCCGACCGCCGCCACCCGTCCCGGGCCGGCCGCCGAGACGGCGACCAGCGGCATCGACGCGCTCTTCCTGGCCATGATGGTGGCGCACACCGAGCAGACCCTGGACATCGTGGGGCTCGGGCTCGACCGCACCACCGACCCGGAGATCCGCACGCTGCTCGCCGCCGTCCGGGCCACCGAGACCGACGAACTGGCCACCATGCGCGGCTGGCTGCGCGAGGCCGGCCCGTCCGCGGCGGCGGCCGCCGAGCGGCACGACCACTCCGGCCACAGCGACGCCGCGGCCGGGCTGGCGCGGCTGCGGGCCGCCCCGCCCGGCGAGGCCGACCGGGTGCTGCTCGACGTGCTCGGCGCCCACCAGCGGACCGCCGCCGAGCTGGCCCGCGCCCAGGTCCAGGCCGGCACGAGCGCCCGGGTACGCGACCTCGCCGGCCGGATCGACCGATCCCGCACCGCCGAGGTCGCGTTGCTGGCGAAGCTGCGCGCCCGGTGACCCGGACGCCGGTCAGCCGGGCAGCGACCGGGCCACCAGCAGCGCCCAGCCGAGGCAGCCGAAGGCGGCGGTGTTCAGCACCGCCCGGACCACGTTCCAGCCCACCCAGGCGCTCTCGAACGCCGCGCGCAGCTCCGCCGGGTCGGCCCGCCGGGCCGCCCCGGCCTCCAGCCGGTCGTTGAGCGGCACGTTCACGGCGGCGGTCACCCCGAGCACCAGCACGTAGAGCACCAGGCCGGCGATCAGCCAGGGCAGCGGCTCGCGCAGCCGGGCGGGCAGGTGCAGCAGGACGGCCGCCAGGGCGCAGACCAGCGCGCCGCCGAAGCAGAGCGCGAACCAGCCGTTGAGGATGGCCTGGTTGATCGACCGCACGGCGGCGACGAACGCCCGGTCGTCGACCCGGGCCAGGCCCGGCATCACCGCGTACGCGAAGGCCGCGAAGAGCCCCGCCGTCAGGCCCGTCGTCATGGTGGCCAGCAGCAGCACGCCGGCCCGGATGTGCGATGCGGTCATGAGGACCATTGGACACGGGGAACGCTGGACGCTCCATGGCCGGAACGCCCCAAACCATACGCGAGCGTCTACGCTCACCGGGTGGACGTGCTCGCCGACGTGCTCCGCGGGCTGCGCGCCCGGGACGCGTTCCTGCTCCGTACCGTGATGGACCCGCCCTGGTCGATCCTGGTCCGCGACGCCGCCCCGCTGAGCGTCACCACCGTGGTCCGGGGCAGCGCCTGGGTGGTGCCCGACGGTGGCGCCCCCGCGGTGCTGCGCCCCGGGGACGTGGCCGTGCTGCGCGGGCCCGAGCCGTACACGGTGGCCGACCACCCGGACACCCCGCCGCAGGTGGTGATCCATCCCGGGCAGCGCTGCACCACCCTCGCCGGGCAGGAGCTGACCGACACCATGGCGCTGGGCCTGCGCACCTGGGGCACCCGGCCGGACGGCGCCACCGCGCTGCTCACCGGCACGTACGCCAGCAGCGGCGCGGTCGGCGCCGGTCTGCTCGCGGCCCTGCCGCCCCTGGTGGTGCTGACCGCCGCCGACGGCGAGCTGCCGGTCGTCGCGCTGCTCGCCGCGGAGCTGGACCGCGACGGACCCGGGCAGGAGGCGGTGCTGGACCGGCTGCTCGACCTGCTCGTGATCGGGGTGCT
Organism: Micromonospora sp. NPDC048907; assembly: GCF_055586885.1. Taxonomy (NCBI): domain Bacteria; kingdom Bacillati; phylum Actinomycetota; class Actinomycetes; order Micromonosporales; family Micromonosporaceae; genus Micromonospora; species Micromonospora sp. NPDC048907. The sequence continues at coordinate 489,340 of NZ_JBVJHI010000005.1, read as the reverse complement.
GCGCACCTGGCTGGCCCGCCCCGGCGCGCGACCGCCCGGCTGGTACCGGTCCTACGCCGACCCGGTCGTCGGTCACGCGGTCCGGCTGGTCCAGCACGACCCGGCAGGGGCCTGGACGGTGGCCGGTCTGGCCGCCGCCACCGGCACCTCCCGCGCCGCGTTCGCCCGCCGGTTCACCGAACTGGTCGGCGAGCCGCCCATGACCTTCGTCACCAACTGGCGCCTCGCGCTCGCCGCCGACCTGCTGCGCGACACCGAGCTGACCCTCACCGCGGTGGCCCGCAGAGTCGGTTACAGCAGCCCTTTCGCGCTCAGCGCGGCGTTCAAACGGGTCCGCGGCGTCAATCCGCGCGACCATCGGGCCACGGTCTGAGCCCGTCGGGCGTCGCCGGCGATCCCGGTAAACCGGCCGCGCGATGTCGCAGCCGGTCGCTACGCTTCCTGCCGGACGCCGCCCCTCACCGCACGTGACCCCGCGCCCTCACCGGCGCGGCGCGGCCACGGCCTCCGACCGGACCCGAACCAGGAGACTGTTTGTGACCCAGCAATCTGTCGCGACATCGAACAAGCTCGACGCCGCGGTGCTCAAGGTGGCCGGCGTCGTCGTGCTCGGTGCGATCATGTCGATCCTCGACGTGACGGTCGTCAGCGTGGCGCTGCCGACGTTCCAGAGCGAGTTCGGCGCCACGTACGCCCGGGTGGCGTGGACGATGACCGGCTACACCCTCGCGCTGGCCACGGTCATCCCGCTCAGCGGGTGGGCGGCCGACCGGTTCGGCACCAAACGCCTCTACATGGTGGCGCTCGCGCTGTTCACCATCGGCTCGGGGCTGTGCGCCACCGCCGACTCGATCGGTGAGCTGATCGCCTGGCGCGTGGTCCAGGGCCTCGGCGGCGGCATGCTCATGCCGCTCGGCATGACGATCATGACCCGGGCCGCCGGCCCGCACCGGATCGGCCGGCTGATGGCCGTCCTCGGCATCCCGATGCTGCTCGGCCCGATCGGCGGCCCGATCCTCGGCGGCTGGCTGATCGACACCGCCAGCTGGCACTGGATCTTCCTGATCAACCTGCCGATCGGCGTGGTCGCGCTGATCTACGCCCAGCTCGCCCTGCCGAAGGACAACCCCGAGCCGTCGGAGTCGTTCGACTTCCTCGGCATGCTGATGCTCTCGCCGGGCCTGGCGCTCTTCCTCTACGGCGTCTCGTCGCTGCCGGAGGCCGGCACGGTGCGCGACAACAAGGTGTGGCTGCCGATGCTGGTCGGCGCCGTGCTCGTGGTGTCGTTCGTGTTCTACTCGTTCCGGCCCCGGCACCCGCTGCTCGACCTGCGGCTGTTCCGCAACCGCAACCTGACCATCGCCACGGTGACCCTGTTCGTCTTCATCATCGCGTTCATGGGTGCGGGTCTGCTCTTCCCGAGCTACTTCCTGCAGGTCCGCGGTGAGTCGACGCTGACCGCCGGCCTGCTGATGGCGCCGCAGGGTCTCGGCGCGATGCTGACCATGCCGATCGCCGGCATGCTGGCCGACAAGGTGCCGGTCGGCCGGACGGTGCCGTTCGCGCTGGTGCTCATCGCCGCCGGGTTCTTCACCTTCACCCAGGTCGACCCGCACACGTCCTACTGGCTGCTCTGCGGCTCGCTGTTCGTGATGGGCCTGGGCATGGGCGGCACCATGATGCCGATCATGACCTCGGCGCTGAAGACCCTGCACGCCGCCGAGGTGGCCTGCGGCTCCACGCTGGTCAACATCCTCCAGCAGATCGGCGGCTCGGTCGGCGCCGCGGTGATGTCGGTGATCCTCACCAGCAAGCTGAACGGTTCCGAGGTGATCCCCGGCGTGACCGACCCGAGCGGCAAGCCGGTCACCCAGGCGGGCCTGGCCATCGCCGCGCAGCAGCGGCCGGAGCTGCTCCAGCAGTTCCCGGTGCCGCCGTCGCTGATCGAGCGCGGGCTCGACTTCGCGGCCAGCTCCTTCGCGACCACCTTCTGGGTCGGCTTCGCGCTGGTGCTGCTCACCTTCATCCCGGCCGCGTTCCTGCCCCGCCGGCGGGAGCCGTCGCACCTGCTCGACGGCGGGACCGGCGAGGAGCAGCGTCCGACGCCGGTGCCGATCCACTGACCGCCGGTCGGTCCGCCGGGCGACGCCCGGCGGTTCGACCCCGGTCCGGCTCGCCGTCGCGGGGCCTGACGCCGAACGGGCGTCAGGCCCCGCCGGCCGTTCCGGCCCCGGTGGCGCGGCGGATGTCGAGCAGGTGGTGCTCGGCCTCGTGGACCGTGTGCCGGCCGAGCCAGCGCAGCGTCCGCGTCTCACGCCGCGGCCACGGGTAGACGCCGGTGCGGGCCAGCTCGGTCTCGCCGAGCGCCGCGAAGCGGGCGGCGAACCCGTCGGCGGCCGTGGCCAGGTCGGCGAGGACCACCTCCGGGTCCTGCGCGTTGTAGCGCTCGGTGACCACCAGTTCGTCGCGGCCCATCGGCGCGAACTCCGGCACGGCCACGCGCAGGGCCAGGGCCAGCCGCTCGCCCTGCACGCGGAACACGTCCCGGACGTGGCAGGCGTACTCCAGCGGCGACCACACCTCCGGCGCGGGGCGCCGGCGCGGGTCCGGCACCCCGTGCAGGGCCGCCGGATAGCGCCCGGCCACGTCGCGCAACCGCTGCGGCAGCGCGCCGCTGTCGAGCGCGGAATAGACGAACAGGCACTCGTCACACCGATCCACGCGTTCAGGGTAGGTGGCGCGGCGGTGGGGTGCGGTGTGCCCGGTGGGAGGACGGCGCGCCGAATCCGCCCCTGCAGTGGACGCGCCGGCGGAGGATGAGCCGGGGCGGCCGAGGTCCGGGGCGCCCGGCGCAGGACGAGAACGGGAGCCGCCGATGACCGCCAACCGGGAGATCGTCGCGGACGCCTTCGCCGCCTGGTCCGCCGGCACCGGCGGCATCACCGGCATCTTCGCCGAGGACATGCGGTGGGAGATCACCGGCCGCTCCGTGGCCGCCGGGAGCTACCACCCGGCCCGCCAGTTCGTCGACGAGGTGCTGACCCCCTTCGACGCGCGTTTCACGGCCGAGGACCCCTTCCGGCCCGTGCTCATCCGGGGCATTCACGAGGACCCGACCACCGACACGGTGATCGTCGCGTGGAACGGCGCGGGCACCACCACGATCGGCACGACGTTCACCGACACGGTCGCCTGGTTCCTGCGGATGCGGGACGGCAAGGTGGTCGAGGGAACCGCCTTCTTCGACAGCACCGCCTTCAACGAACTCTGGCAGGACGTCCCCGCGTAGCGGAGGGGCGGCCCCGCCCCGCCCCTGCCGTCCACCTCGACGAGACTAAACGGCATGCTGACGACGGTCGCGCCGGTGACCCCGGGCCACGACGCGTTCGAGCCGGTGGTCGCCCTCTTCGACGACTACCGTGCGCACTACGGCCAACCACCGTCCCCTCCGCGCACCCGCGCCTGGCTGCACGACCAGGTCGCACAGCGCCGGCTCGCGGTCGCTGCCGCCGTCCGCGGCGAACAGGTCTGCGGCTTCATCACGACGGCCGTCACCCCGGCGTCGCTGCTGCTGGGTGCCGCGTGGTCGATCCGCGATCTCTACGTCGCCCCGCACCACCGGCGCAGCGGTGTCGCGAAGAGCCTGCTCCAGCACGTCGTCGACGAGGCGCGGGCGGCCGGCGCGCTCCGCGTGTCCCTGCAGACCGAGGTCGACAACACTCCCGCCCGGACGCTCTACGCCGAGATCGGTTTCCGGCGGGTGTCGGGACTGGAACTGCTCAACCTCACCCTTGCCCCGAAGCGCCCGGATTCAGATATCTCCGCCGATTGACTCGTGTCACCGCGTTACATCGACGTTAACTGCTATACCCATCATCGTTATACGGCTATATGATGCCGATCAACGGATCAGCAACGCCTCACAAGACACCAGCCTCAGTCACATTTTCCACGCCTGCGGCCGCCGCGCGTCCGAATCCACCCGCGCCCGACGGCCGATTCCCGCCGCCTGTGCCGCACGTGCACCGGTCATTGTCCGGCGCGTGGAAAAAGCATCAGAAAAGGGTGGAACGGAAGGGCGGATGATGGCGGGGGTGCCGTCCTTGGTCATCGGTATCGCGTCCTCGGCCGCGGAGCGCCGGCAGCTGGCCCAGCTGCTCGGCGGCACCGAGACGTTCCTGATCGTCTCCAGCGCGCACCAGGCGCGACGGTTCCTCGACCTGCTCCGCGCGCCCGGTGCGGCGCGCCCGGCCGCCGCCCGCGAGGCGGTCCCCGGCGGCCCGCCGCCGGCCGGCCCGCCGGCGTCCGGCCTGGACGTGGACTCCGACCGGCGCGTCCTGCGGTGGCGGGAGCGCGAGGTCGGGTTGACGCCGCTGGAGCACGACCTCCTGGTCTGCCTCGCCCGCACACCGGGCCAGGTCTGGACCTACGCGCAGCTGCACCGGGCGGTGTGGGGCAACGACCACCTCGGGCGCGGCTCCGACATGCACTCGGTCGTACGCCGGGTGCGCCGCAAGCTGGGCCGGATCGGCGCCGTGCCGACGATCCTGGCGGTGCGCGGCATCGGCTTCCGTCTCGCGCCGTCCTGACCCGTCACGCGCCCGCCGGCGTGCATGCCGAAGCCGCGCACAGCCCCTGATCGCAGCGGTGAACGCGGTCCGGCCCGCCCGGTGGGGAACACCGGGCGGGCCGGACCTGACAGTCGGCGGTCAGGGGTCAACAGCGGATGGGGGACAGGGTGAAGTCCTCCACGGTGGGCGTGGTGTTGTTGATCTTCGTCTGGCGCGTCTGGGGCTTCCAGCCGTCCTTGGCGACGATGATGCTGAGCGGGTTGTTGCGCCGGTCCATCCAGTAGGCGTACCTGCCGTCGGCGTCGGTGGCGAACGTCCAGGACATCGCCCACGAGTCGACCTGGACGACCGCGCCGGGAAGCGGTGCGACGGCGCCCTGGCAGCTCCTGCCGGAGACCGTGCCCATCAGCTTGCCCCAGCTGGTCGGCGGCTGCGCGATCATCGTGACCGCCACCGGCGGCACGGTGTACGGCGTGTTCTCCTTGATCGCGACCGACGCCGAGTAGGTGCCCGGCTGGTCCACGTTGGCCGTCATGCCGACGGTGACCGTGACCTTCTCACCGGGGGCCAGGGTGACCTTCGACTTGTCGATGGTCAGCCAGCTGACGTCCGCCGTCCCCTCGGCGCACTCCTCGAGGCCGGGCAGCACCTCGCTGTCCTTCGTGGCGTTGAAGCTGCCCGAGGAGCCGCCGATCTTGTAGAAGCCGCACGCCGCGCCACCGCGGTAGCGGGGGGTGTTGGCGTTGGGCAGGTTCGCCCACGAGTCGGTGGCCGGGTCGTACGCGAAGCCGGCGTTGGTGATGGCGCCGCCCTGCGAGCCACCGACCACCAGGAGCTTGCCGTTCGCGACGGCGAACGAGCTGGCCCAGTTGTCGGCCGGGGCGTCCGCGACGGCGGTCCAGGCGTTGGCGGCCGGGTCGAACGCGTAGCTGGCCTTCTGTGCGACGGAACCGTCGTTGCCGCCGGTGCAGTAGACCGTGCCGCCGATCCCGCCGCAGGACGCGAACGCGACCGACTTCGGGTAGTTCGGCAGGGTCTCCCAGGCGTCGGTGCCCGGGTCGTACCGGACCACCGAGTTGGACATCGGCAGGCAGCTGGCCGTGGTGCAGCCGCCGACGGCGTACAGCTTGCCGTCCGCGACGGCCTGGCCGGCGGCGGCGCGCGGCGCCGGGTTGTCGGCCTTCCTCGTCCAGGTGTTGGCCGCCGGGTCGTACGACCAGGTGGCGGCGTCCGGTCCGGCGGCGCCCCAGCCGCCGGTGGCGATGATCTTGCCGTCGACCACCCCGACCGTCATGGCGTTGCGGGCGGCGGGGAGGTCGGCGATCGCCGTCCAGCTCTGGGCGATCGGGTCGTAGACGTAGTTCTTCGCGCTGGACGTCGTGCCGTCACCGCCGGCGATCGAGTAGATCTTGCCGTCGAGGTTCACCACCCGGTTGTCCATCACGTTGGCCGGGTAGTTGGCGATGCCCGTCCAGGGCTCCGCCTGGGGACCCGCCGGCGCGGCGGCCGCGGTGGCCGACTTGCCGGACGGGCGGGCGGCGAGCGACGTCGGGGTGGTGAGCCGCTGCGCCGGCGCGCCGGTCGAGCCGAGCAGCTTCTGCTCGGACAACTGGGACCCGTCGGCCCGCTGCAGCACGAACCCGCCGTCCTGCTCGCTGAACTCGACAGTGACCGGGGCTCCGCCGGTATTGGTCACCGTGAAGGACTTGGTGACCTTTCCGGTGGGCATCCGGACGGTGCCGGTCACGGACGTCGGCTGCACGGCCAGCCGGCCCGCGGCGAGCTGGAAGTTCGCCGCCGTCGCCCAGTCGGCCTCGACGTCGACCTGCTTGGTCTGGCTGACGTAGTTGCCGGCCCTGGCGGTGAACGGGTGCTGGCCGGTCAGCGACGAGAACATCCAGTAGAAGCCGTCGGGGAGTTCGGTGTCGTCCGGGGTGGCCACGGTGGTGGCCTTCTCCGCCGGGCGGTCGTCACTCGTGACGGTGGCGCCGTTGACGTAGCCGTTGTCGTTCTTGTCGCGGACGTGACCGAGCACCAGGCCGCCGTCGATCGGCTTGCAGACGATCTTGCTGCCGATCAGCACGTTGTCGACCTGCCACCACCATTCCCAGGAGGCGTCGTAGTAGTGGAACCGGACCCGGACCTGCGCCTGGCCCGCCGCCTGCGGGATGGGCACCTCGGTGACCCGCGGCCCGCGCACGTCGGCCGCCTGCCGGAGCACGTTGCTCCAGGTGGTGCCGCCGTCGAGGCTCAGGTCGACGTCTGCCCGGTCGGTGCTCAGCCAGTTGAAGTCCTGGTTGAACCGGATCACCGGCGCGGCGACGTCGGTCAGGTTGACGACCGGGCTGACCAGCGAGGTGTCCTGCCGGCCGCCGCTGCCGTAGTCGTCGCTGTCGATGATGGCGAAGCCGCCGGAGCCGCCGGTCAGGTTGCCCCGGTCACCGCTGTCGGTGAACTTCCAGACCTGGCCGGTGCCGGCGTTGTCCACGACGGACCAGCCGTCGGGAACGCTCGTGCCGTCGAACGTCTCGTACTCGCCGTCGGAGCTGTCGGTGTAGCCGGGCGCCGCGGCGCACGCGTTCGGATCGGCCGGGACGGCGATGTTGCTGGTGGTGTTGCCCGAGCCGACCACGACCTCCTTGGTCACGGTCGGGTAGCCCGGGTACTGCGACTCGACCTTGAGCCGGTAGGTCGCCCCGGCCGGCAGCTTCAGGCTGTAGCGGCCGTTGGCGGGGGTGGTGTAGTCGGAGACGGGGAGGCCCTCGACGCTCACCTTCGCGTAGAGCGGCCAGCCGTGTCCGGAGCCGTCCGTGACCTGGCCGCTGACGGTGACGCTCGGCACCGCCGTCAGCGCGACGTCGAGCGTCGTGGTCGCGTTCGTGGTCACCGTCGCCGTGAGCGTCCTGCTCTGGTAGCCGAACGCCGAGACGGTGACCTGGTAGTCGCCCGCCGGCAGCAGCGACGAGTACGTCCCGTCGGCGGCGGTGGTCAGCGAGCGGGTCGCCGGACCGGTCAGGGCGATGGTGGCGCCGGCGATCGGTGCGCCGGTGGCCGAGTCGGTTACCTTGCCGGCCAGGGTGCCGTTGTCGCCGATCGGTGCGGCGTTGAGCAGCGCCAGCGCGTCCAGCCGGCCCTCGCCGTAGACGTTGTTGTCGTCGGTGGTGCCGCCGCACTGGGTGTCGGCCTTGTCCACCGCGGTGTCGTTCAGCAGCGCGCGGGTCGCCGTGACGTCACCGACGAGCGTGGGCGCCGCCGACCAGAGCAGGGCGATCGCCCCGGCGAGGTGCGGCGCCGCCATCGAGGTGCCGCTGTAGCTGGCGTACGAGTTGTCCGGGACGCTGGACCGGACGTTGACCCCGGGCGCCGACAGGTTGGGCTTGATCTCGCCGTTCTGCCCGGCGCCGCGGGAGGAGAAGCTGGCGATGTTGTTGTTGATGTCGTACGCGCCGGCCGAGTAGTTGCTGGCCAGACTGCCCGGGGAGCCGCTGGTCTGGCAGGCCGGCCCATTGTTGCCGTTGGACCAGGTGCCGAAGATGCCCGAGGCGGTCCAGGCGTCGGTCACGTCCTCCATGAACGGCTCGGTGGAGGGCAGCGTGGTGCCCCACGAGTTGTTGATGATGTTCGGCCGCTTGCTGGCGTCCGGGTTCTGCCCGTTGAGGTCGGTGGGCTCCAGCATCCACTGGCCGGAGGAGACCAGCGCCGCGTCGGTCGGGCAGCACCCGTTCGCGGCGATCCACTTGACCTCGGGGGCGACACCGATCTGGTTGGCGCCGTCGGAGCCGGCCATGGTGCCCATCGTGTGCGTGCCGTGGCCGTCCTCGTCGCACGGGGCGGTGGCGCAGGTGCCGGCGGCGTCGAACCAGTTGTAGTTGTGGTCGAAGGTGCCGTCACCGTTGTTGCCGCGGTACGAGTTGACAAGCGCCGGGTGGTCGAACTGGACGCCGCTGTCGATGCTCGCCACGGTGATGCCGGCGCCCTTGACCCCGAACTGGGACCAGACGTCGTCGGCGTTGATGTTCGCGATGCCCCACTCCAGGGCGTTCACCGACTTCTCGTCGGTGCCCTGGGTGACCTCCGGGAGCTTGTACTCCACCGGGGCGTAGAGGCCGTCCACCTCGGCGTGTGCGGCGAGGTTCTGCGCCATGGTGAGCGAGCCGCCGGTGACCTTGATGGCGTTGGTGGCCCAGAAGGTCTGGTACTTCGTGCCCGAGCGGTCGAGCTCGGCGCGGACCTTCGCCTGGCTGTCGGCGGCGGTCTTCTTCAGCGCGTCGGCGACCGCCGTGCCCCGCTTGGCCCAGTCCTTGACGGCGCCGGCCTTGCCCAGGTCCGCCTTGGCGCCGAAGTGGATCCAGAAGTCGCCCTCGCTCTTGCCCTGGAGCTGCCGGGTGAGTTCGGGGCGGATCTTGTCGCCGGCGGACGCGCCGGTTCCGGTCTGCGCAGCCTGTGCGCCTGTGCCGGTGGCGGCCATCGCGGTCGCGGCGAGAACCAGGGCCGCGCCCGCGCTCACCAGCCGACCGGCCAGGCCCCTCCTGTGTGGACGTCTCAGCATCGGTGCTGCCTCCTCCAGAACGACCCGCGGATGTTCGAGCCATGGCGGAAGGCGCAGGAGAACCCATCTCCCCTCGGATCGCACCGGTGTGAACGAGCCCCCCAAGCCCCCTTGGGCGCGCCGTGCGGGTCTACGCCGGCTGCCTGAGTGGACACTATGATCGACAGGAAAGCGCGATCAAGCACTCTACGTGAGCAACATGTCACCAACAGGCCCCCGTCGGTCGGCCCGGTTGACATTGACTGTCATGGCGATTCTCGAGAGCGGCGATCCGCGCCGCCGGTTGCTCCGGGCGGGGGTGACGGTGACCGAGAAGGACACGAGCGGGGCCACCGGTGGTCCCGACCCGGTGGAGCATCCGTTCCCGCTGGTGATCGGGGTCACGTCGTCGCCGGCTGAACGGATCCGCCTCACCGAACTCCTCGACGGCGTCGCGCCGCTGCTCCTGGTCGCCGACCTCGACGAGCTGCGCAAGCTGCTCACGCCCGCCGCGCCACCGGCGGATCCCGACATGCCGCCGCCCGCCACCCCGGCGCCGGACGACACGTTGGTGATCGACGCCGCCCGCTCGACCGCCCGGTGGGGCGACCGGGAGATCGTCCTCACCCGCCTCGAACGGGACCTGCTGGCCTGCCTGACCAGCGAGCCCGTCCGGGTCTGGAGCTACGCCGAGCTGCACCGCTCCGTGTGGCACGACGAGGGGCTGCGACACAAGGCGGATGTCCAGTCCCTGGTCAAGCGGCTGCGCCGCAAGCTCGACCAGTTGGGCACCGGCGTCACCGTCGTCGCGGTGCGCGGTGTCGGACTCCGGCTGACCGACCACCGGCGGCCCCGGGCGCAGGGCACCGGCCGCCCGCCGGGCGACCACTAGGGCCCACGCCGACCGTCCACACGGGTGGCCGACTACGTCGGGAAGCGTAGACCTGTACCCGCCCTGGCGTACCCCGGAGGCCGCCCCACGTCGGATGGCACGCCGCCCGCCCGCTGACACCATGACTGGCCGATGGAGGCGCATCCCGGCTCGTCCGGGCGCGTCCGGCCACACAAGGGAGGGCGGAAATGGGACCGAATCGGATTAGCGAGGCGGGCGGTGCGGCATCGCCGCGGTCGGCGGAGGCCCCGGGCCGGCGCTGGGGCTGGTGGGGCATCGTCTTCGTGGTCGCCTTCGTGGCCAGCATCGCCGCCGGCAGCGCCCTGAAGGTGGGGGAGAGCCTCTACCTGCCCGACGCGTCGGTCGCGCAGCTGCGGGACTTCTACGCCGGAAACGCCGTGGCGGTGCTGGTCCAGTCGGCGTTGCAGATCCTGGCGGCGGTCGCCCTGTACCGGTTCGGGTGGCGGCTGCGCGCCGCCCTGCGGACGGAAGGCACCCGTGCCGGTGCCGTGTTGGGCTGGGGGACCGCGATCACGGCGGGGTCGCTGCTCGCCTCGGTGCTGTGCGGGCTGGTCCTGCTGCTGGTCGCGGAGCGGGCCGGCGACTCGACCGTCGCCGCTCTCGGCCGGGCCGCGCTGGTGCTCGGCGGTGCGGCGCACCTGCTCGGCGCCGGCGTCCTGATCACCGTGGCCTCGGCGCTCGCGCGGCGGTCCCGCCGGCGGCCGCGCTGGGTGTTCGGCTACGGAAGGGTCGTGGGCCCCCTGGTGGCGGCCTCCGCCCTCTCGATCCTGGTGCCGCCGCTCGTCCGGCCGGAGCCGGCGTTCCGGCTCCTCGCGGCCGTCTGGCTGGTCGGCGTGGGCATCGGCGTCCTGCGGGGGACCTTCGACGAAGTGGGGCGGGACGTGCCGGCGTAGCACCTAGGCTGGCGGGAAGGAGGTGGCGGCGGTGGGCGCTGGTGGGGACCGGTCGGCGACGCGGCGCAGGCGCCTGCTCCTGGCCGGCCTGCTGGCGGTGGTCGGGCTGATCCTGCTGCTGCTCGGCCTCACCGTCGCCAACGGCGCCGTGGCCGGCGTCGAGGTCGTGCTGGCCCTGCTGCTCCTGATCGGCAGCTACGCGATCCAGCACGTGGCCCGCCGTGACACCCTCTACCGCGACGAGCGGCCTCGGTGAGCGGGCCGGACCCGGAACCCGGCTAGGCTGGCCGGCGTGGATCAGGAAGACCGGATCGCGCTGTTCCTCGACTACGAGAACCTGGCGCTGGGTGTGCGCGACCATCACGGTGGTCGGCCGTTCGATTTCCGCCCGATCGCCGACGCTCTCGCCGAGCGCGGCCGGGTGGTGGTGCGCCGCGCCTACGCGGACTGGTCGTACTTCGACGAGGACCGGCGGATGCTCACCCGGTCGCACGTCGAGCTCATCGAGATACCGCAGCGGATGGGCGCCTCCCGAAAGAACGCGGCCGACATCAAGATGGCCGTCGACGCCGTCGAGTTGGCCTTCGAGCGGGGATACATCTCCACGTTCGTGATCTGCACCGGGGACAGCGACTTCACGCCGCTGGTGCACAAGCTCCGTGAACTCAACAAGCGGGTGATCGGGGTCGGTGTGGAGAACTCCACCTCGGCGCTGCTCCCGCCCGCCTGCGACGAGTTCCTCTTCTACGACCGCCTCGAAGGGGTCGACGTGCCGCCCGCGGCCGGCCGCCGGGGTCGGGCGGCCCGCCCGGCCGAGCCCGAGACGCCGCCGCCGGCGGAGCCGCGGGTGGAGGCGCCGGCCGAGGTCCCGCCGCCGGGGGAGGAAGCCGCCCGGGACGTCGACACGCTCTCCGTGCTCGTGGCCCAGACCGTGGCCGGCATGCAGGGCAGCTCCAGCGGCGAGGTGACGGCCTCCGGCCTGAAGCGCACCCTGCTCCGCAAGGACCCGACGTTCAGCGAGTCCGACTACGGCTTCCGCACCTTCGGAGAGCTGCTGCGCCACCTGGCCGGGCACAACGTCATCGAGCTCGCCGCGGGACCCGCCAAGGGCGACCCGGAGGTGTCGCTGCCCGAGCGCGGCGACCGGGAGGTGGCCTTCGCGCTGCTGCGGTCCGTGGTGGTGGACCTGGCCGGTGAGGGCGGCGCGGTGGCGCTGTCCGGGCTCAAGGACCAGCTCCGCCGGGCACGGCCCGACTTCAGCGAGAAGAAGCTCGGCTACCGCAGCTTCCTCCAGTTCTGCAAGGCGGCCGCCACGAGCGGCGCCGTGGCGCTGCGGTGGAGCCCGGAGGCGGAGGACTACCTGCTCACCCCGCAGACCCCCTGAGGTCCGGTGCCGCCCCCGTTCAGGTCCGGCGGCACAGCAGCGGGTCCAGCACCGGCAGCCGGAGCGGATCCAGGCAGATGCCCGCCAGGGTCGGCTCGCTCGGCGACGGCGAGCCGGTCGGCGCCACGGTGGGGCTCGCGCTCGGGACCACGGCCGGCGGTGGGCTCCCGGTCGGGCTCACCACCGGCGGCGGGGTCGACGGCGCGGTCACCGGGGGCGTGGTGGCGCGGGACGGCGCCGGCAGCACGACGGGCTCCGTGCCGACCCGCACCGGAGGTCCGGCGACGACGGGCCGCGGGCCGTCGTCGGCCGGCCCGGGGCGCCGGGTGGGCTCCCCGGCGGGCGACCGGGCCGGGCCGCCGTCGGGCTGGCCGGGTGTGCTGAGGACGGGGTCCGCCGCGAGGTCGTCGTCGGGAGCGCCGGCCGGGCCGACCCCGGCCCCCGCCGCCGGGCGCACCGGCCCGGCCGTCGCCGGCCAGGTGCCCGCGGCCGCCACGCCGAGGAGCACCGCGACCGCCACGGCACCGGCCGCGACCAGGCGCTCCGGACGCCGCCGTTCCACCGGGGCGTCCGCGACGCCGAGCGGTCGCGGCGGTCGGGGCCGGGCGGCGCGGTGCGCCGCCAGCAGCGCGTCGAGCTGCGTGCCGAGAGCGTCGCGGGTCCCGGTGGCGGTGGCGTACGCGAGGGTGAGGTAGAAGCGGAAGTTCGCCGCGCCGGTGACCGGCACCCGGAGTCCGTCCGGGCGCCGGCCGTCTTCCGGGTGCAGCAGGGTGACCGGCAGGTCGGCGTGGTGCCCGAGGCCGAGCAGGTCACGGTGGGCCCACTCGCGGTGGCCGGCCCGCCCGGCGAAGGCGACCCGCCGGTCGGTCACCACGGCGGCACCGCTGTCGACCACCCGCAGCCCGGCCGGGAGCGCGCCGTCGGCCGGGTCGAGCAGCTCCGCGGTCAGCGCCGGCTCGGGCGCGGGGAGCCCGGGCACGTGCCGGGCCTCCGCCTCGACCAGCTCGACGACCGGCACGATGCGGTAGACCACCTCGCCGTCGTCCAGCTCGACCGGCAGCTCCGTGCCGGGCAGGGTGCAGCCGTGGAACCCGGTCGCCTCGATCCGCAGCCGCTCCAGGTGCTCGTTGCGCCGGCGCCACGTCCGGGCCGCCGCCTCGTACGCGCGCCGCCGGCGTTCGTTCTCGCGCCGCGTCCACGCAATCTGTCGTCCCAGCTCCGGGTGACGCCCGGCCGGGGGAAACCGTCTCGCCGTCACACCCGGTACAACGGCCTCCACCCAGCGTGGACACGTGAGGATGGCTATCGTCCGCTTTGGTGCCGGTACGTCCGTGCGAGAATCGGCGGATGCCGCAGATCGTCCAGTTGCTGGCCTCGCCGGTGCACCGCTACGTGGGCCGGCCGGCCGACGGCCCGGCCCCGGCGCCGCCCGGCGAACTGGTCGAGGACGTCCGCATCCGGGCCGGACTGGGCATCGTCGGTGACCGCTACTTCGGCCGGCCGGCGCACCGCGAGGCGAGCGTGACCCTGATCGCGCAGGAGTCGCTGCCCCCCGGCGCCGACCTCACCCAGGTCCGGCGCAACGTGCTGACCCACGGCATCGCCGTGGACGAACTGGTCGGCCTGGTGCTCACCCTGGACTCCGGCGACGGGCCGGTCCGCCTGCGGGTCCACCGGGCCGCGCCGCCCTGCGCCTGGCTGGACGTCACCGTCGCGCCGGGCACCTGGAAGGCGCTGCGCGGCCGGGGCGGCGTCCGCTGCGCCCCGCTCACCGACGGCGTCCTGCGGGTCGGGCCGGTCGAGGTGACCGTCGACTCCTGACCCGGTCCGGGAACTTTCCGGCCCCGCCGGCCGACCAACCTGCGACCGTCCGGCCGGCGGCGGGGTGACGAGGAGGACGGCGGGATGAACCGAGCAGGGCCCGCGCCCGTACCGTCGACCATGACGGTGGTGGACCGGCGGGCCGGTCGCGGATGAGCGCCGAGCCCGACGACGAGCAGGTCACCCGGTGGGCGCGGCGGGCCGGCCGGGGCGACCAACAGGCCGCGGCCGCGTTCGTCCGGGCACTCCAGGGGCCGGTGTGGCGGTTCCTCGCGCACCTGGCCGGTCCCGCCGAGGCCGACGACCTGACCCAGGAGACGTTCCTGCGCGCGCTGCGCGGCCTGCCCGGTTTCGCCGGCCGGTCCGCGGCCCGTACCTGGGTGTTCACCATCGCCCGCCGGGTCGCCGTGGACCACGTCCGGGCCGCGACGGCGCGCCCCCGGGTGGCCGCGCTGCCGGACTGGCAGGCCGCCGCCGAGGCGGCCGGGGCGGTCACCCCGGGCGGGGACGAGACCGTCACCCTGCGCGGGCTGATCGCCGGGCTCGCCCCGGAGCGGCGGGAGGCGTTCGTCGCCACCCAGGTGCTCGGCCTCTCCTACGCCGAGGCCGCGGAGGTGTGCGGCTGCCCGGTCGGCACCATCCGGTCCCGGGTCGCCCGGGCCCGCGAGGACCTGGTCGCCGCCTGGCAGGGCGACGCCCGGCCGACCCGGGGCAGCCGGGTGGTCTAACGGCGCCCCGGACCGTCAGGCGGCCCGGCGGTCGCGGGCCTGCGCGGCGTACGGCGTGGGCGGCAGCAGGCGCAGCGGGGCCGGCTCGGAGGGTTCCTCGGTACGCAGCGACCAGCGTGACCCGGCCGACCGGCCCTGCCGGGGCGGCGTGCCGCCCGGGCGCCACCGGGGTCGGGCGAGCAGCACCATCACCACCCAGCCGACCAGCAGGAAGCCGTGGCTGACCAGCCGCTGCACCGCCACCTGCCCGGTGATCAGATCGTTCACCGACAGCAGCACCAGGGTGGCGACGAACGCGCTGAGCATCGGCAGCAGCCCCGCCGGGGCGGAGCGCCGCAGCGCCACGTAGAGGAAGCCGGCGCCCACGGCCACGTTCCAGGCGGCCGACTCGTGCCAGAGGTGCTGGCCGGTGGTGTGCGCGTGGTCGATCACGGCCTCCCGGCCCACCTGGGCCAGACCGAGCACGAGCTGCACGGCGCCGAGCAGCCCGAGCACCCCGCGCAGCCCGAGCGCCACGCGCTCCGGCCACCCGGGTCGCGCCGGCGGCGCCGCGGCGAGCACCGCCTCGACCAGGTCGGGCACCGGCGGGGCGAGCTGCGTACGGGCCCGCCGGGTCACCGCTACGGCCGACTCGAACCAGCCCTGGCAGCCGCCGCAGCCCGCCAGGTGCGCCTCGGCCGCCGCGCTCTCCGACCGGGTCGCCTCCCCGTCCAGCTCCGCCGACAGGATCTCCCGCCACTGCTCACACGCCATGTACAGGTAGTCGTCCGCACCGGCCGCCTGGTTCCCGCGGCCCGGTCGGCCCGTCGCTCGGGCGCCGGAAGAATTCCAGGTAGGCGTCGACCTTGTGGGCGGGCGTGGGCCCGCCGGGTGCGCCGGCAGGGCCCCGCTCCCGCGCCGCGCGGCAGCGGGGTCTCCGCCGGGACATGGTGGTGTCCGCGACCCACCGCGTGCGCCGGCAGGTCCGCCACCGGGAACGGCGGTGGGCCGCCGGGCAGCAGCCCGGGGTCGCGTTGACCGCCAGGCCGGCGTGGGCCGGCCGCCGCCGTGGCGCGGCACCGACCCGACCGGGTACGCGGCGGACAGCCGCCCGCCCAGCGCGGCGAGCCGGTCCGGGTCGGCGTCGGCCAGGTGCAGCTCGGCTACCCCGGCGTCGAGCAGGGCGACCTCGATGGCACCGCCGGCGCCGCCCACACCCAGCAGGCAGACCCGCCGGTCGAGCGGTCGTATCCGGCCGCCTCATCGGAACCTCGCTGCTCTGCGATGCTATGTGCCATGTCCTCCTTGCGTCGCTTGGTCACTTCAGGCTCACCGCTGGAACCGGAAATCGGCTTTTCTCGAGCCGTGCGGATCGGGCAGTTCGTATCCGTGGCCGGGACCGCTCCGATCGCCGACGACGGCGGCACGGCCGGTCCCGGAGATGTGTACGCCCAGTCGGTTCGCTGCCTGGACATCGCCGAGCATGCGCTGCGCGAGGCCGGTGCGACGCTCACTGACGTCATCAGAACCAGAGTCATGCTCGTTGACATCACTCATTGGCGCGACGCGGCGCGCGCCCATGGCGAACGGTTCGGTCAGATACGCCCGGCCTGCACCTTCGTCGAGGTATCCCGCTTCATCGACCCGGCGTGGCTGGTCGAGTTCGAGATTGACGCCGTCGTGGCGACGAGCGACCGTGCCGCCCCGGCGTCCTGACCTGCCGCTGATCGCGCGCCCGGTCAGCGTCCGCTCGTGCCGATGAGCGGATGCCGTGGCGGGCCGTCCCCGGAGGTCGCCATGCCGCAGTGGGTATACGTTCGGCCGTCGGTGTTGGGTTCGCACCCATGACGGTGCAGGTCAGCGCCGGGCGTTTCCATGCGGCCGACGGTGTCGAGGACTGGCGTTGTCTCTACCACCTGGTCTCGGCCCACTTCCGGACGGGCTCCCTGTCGGCGGGGATCGCGTTCGTCGACGAGATCGGTCGGATCGCCGGCCGCGACGACCAGGATTACCTCAACGTGGACCTGCGTCATGCGGGTGTCACCGTGTCGCTGTCCCGGCGCGACGTCTCACTGGCCCGACGGATCGCGATCGCAACGCAACCGCATGCACATCGACATCGCCGTCCCGCATGATCAAGCCGAGGACCGCATCGCCGCTGCCCTGGCCGCCGGGGGCCGCGTGACTTCCGCAGCGCAAGCGCCGATGTGGTGGGTGCTGGCCGACGCCGAGAGCAACGAGGCATGCATCGCCACGTGGGTCGGCCGCGAATAGCGGGCCCGCTTGAACAACGTGTGGCAAGGCCATACGAGCACGCCCTACGGGCGGACGTGCGGACTGCAGGCCGTCCGGATCTGCCGTTGGTCGCGCGGTGCGCGTGTCGAGGCCTGGCCACCCAGCGGCACGAGACTACGTCCTCCTTTGGGACCTCGACAACCTGATTAAGCCGACGCTGGATGCAATGGAAGGCGTCTTTGGCCTCCGTCCATGGCGGGGGCGGCTCAGGCAACCGATGACCGAGTCGACCACCTGGAGGCCAGCAAGCGCACCGTCCGAAGCGGCGAAGTACCTGGGGCGCGGATCGAGGTCCGGCGGCTGGTGCGGTAGCGCGCTCATGCCGCACCGCGAACGGCGCGTTCCGTCACTTCCTCTGGCAGGCTGCCAAGCGTTCTCACGCATCTGGCCCGTAGAGCGCGGCAATGTCTTCGGAGCTGGCCCACCGGCTGTACGTGGGCGACTGCGGCCAACCCTCGGGCGAGTCCTGCCACTCCTCCTGCCGCCCATAGGGCAGCAGATCGATCAGCGCAAAGGTGTGGCTGAGCTGCTCGGTGCCACGGCCGTTGGTGTGCCAGGTGCGATAAACGGTGTCGCCATCGCGCAGGAACACATTGACAGCGAATCCGCCGCCGGGCGGTGCGCCGACATCACCGCCGAATGGACTGTTTGCCGTGGAGTACCAGGTCATCTTGTTTCCGACCCGCCGCTTGTACGCGAGTGCCTCCTCGATCGGACCTTGGGTGACGATCACAAAGCGGGCGTCGTAGTTGTCCAGTACATCCAACCGGGTGAACTGCGAGGTGAACCCGGTGCAGCCGGAACACTGCCACTGCTCGTGGGGGAACCACATGTGGTTGTAGACGATCAGCTGTGACCTGCCACCGAACACGTCGACCAGCCGGATCGGCCCCTGCTCACCCTCCAAGGTGTAGTCGGGCATGTTAACCATCGGCAGTCGCCGGCGCTGCGCGGCGATCGCGTCCAGTTCTCGGGTTGCCGCTTTCTCCCGAGCACGCAGTGCGTCAAGCTGGCGCTGCCACGTGCCGGCGTCGACAACGGGGGGTAGTGCTGCAGAGGCGGTCATAGCATCTCCTTACGGATCCCTGAACGGAGCTTGCGGTCTGTGGTTGTAGACCCTGCCGGGCCGCCTAACTCATCGGTGGCTCGCCGCGTTCATCGAGTGACGACCTCCTGACGAACCGGATCTTGGTCGGTCGCTCGATAACGGGGCTCGCTGCGCCGGTGAAGTTCTGGCAGGGTCGCCATACGTTGGACGTCCCCGTCGTCGTGGTGACACACCGCGTCCCTTCAGATTGGGTCGAAGCACACCCCGAGGCACCGTTCACCTTCGTGACAGACGGTGTCGCAGCCGCGGTCGCTCATGCCCAGACGCTCGCCGGCGACCGCGTCGTCGCGGTAACCGGTGGCACCATCGCCCGACAGTGCCTCGAACTGGGGCTGCTCGACGAGGTGGCCGTCGATCTCGTTCCGGTCGTGATGGGCGAGGGCAACCGCCCCTTCTTCGGCAACCTCTCTGCGGAGGACGTCCTGCTCGACAACCCCACCGTCTGCGTTCAGGGCGACCGGGTCACGCACCTCGTGTTTCCGGTGGCTCGGCGACCGTGATCCGTGCGCGAGAGCACGAACGGCGTGAAGCCGAATCCCTTGCCTCAGCGACGCGCCTTGTAGCGGCCCAGCACAGTATGCGGATCCCGTTCGGCTCAAGGACCTCGCCGCGGCCGCAGGGATCGGGATGCCACGGGCGCACCCCCGTCTGCTGCGCCACACCTTCGTGACCACCATGCCCGACGCCGGCGTCAGCCTGCGCGACGTGCCGACCGCCGCTGACCTGGCCTGCGGGGCTTGGCCAGCGCTCGTGGCGGTGCCGGGATGAGTGCGGGCTCCCGGATCGTCGTGGCCGGATGAGCCTGAATGCGACCACCGCTGAGTTTCGATCACCACCCCACAACCGAAACGGGCACCGGGCCACTCCTAGTGTGGGTGGGAGGCTGGGTTGCGGAGTGAGCGAGAGTACGTCGAGTACGTGCAGGCACGCATGCCATGGGTGCGACGGCTGGCGTACCGGCTGTGCGGGCAGTGGTCGGCTGCGGACGACCTGGTGCAGGAGTGCCTCGTCGCCCTGTACCGGCATTGGCGCAGGGCGTCGGCAGCGGAGTCGGTCGACGCCTACGTGCGGGCGGTGCTGGTCCACGCCTACCTGGCCGAGCGGGAGCGGTCCTGGACCCGTCGGGTCCGTCCCGTGGCCGACGTGACCGGGCCACCGGCGACGCCGTTGGCCGGTGCCGACCACCGCGTCGACCTGCTGGGCGCGCTCGCGAAGCTGTCGCGCGGGCAGCGCGCGGTGCTGGTCCTGCGCTACTGGGAAGACCTCGACGTCGCCCAGACCGCCGCGGCGCTGGGCTGCTCGACCGGCACCGCGAAGGTACACCATCCAAATAGGTTGAATCCTGCCCAATCTTGGCAATGGTGTTGAACGCCGCCCTGACCTAATCGAGCAGCCCGCGTATGGCGCTCGCGAGGTTGGCAAGCCTTTCGTCTGCGCGGTGGCGTCGGTGTTTGACCCATTCCTTGCCTTCGGCCGCGATGCCTTCGAGGACATGCAGGGTGTGACTGAGCCCGGCGGCGTCTAGCGACAGCTCAGCGATCTTGGTTGGGTTCTCGTCGTGCTGGAGCGCTCCGTTATCAGGATCGCTCACTCGGATTGAGATGGGTTCTCCGTTGAACAGAGTCAGCTCGAAGGTCTGCTGTCGGGTGGCGATGCCGTCGATCCGTACGGCGGCGAGGGCGTCGAAACGGTAGTTGAGCCGTTGGGTGGTGCGGCTTGCCGAGGCTTCGAAGTCGAGATCGATGTTGACCTGCCGGACGCCGTCGTCGGTGAGGAGAAACAGCAGCAGGCGATACCGCGAGTACCGCCATGGTCCTTGCGGGTAGCGGGCCTTTTTGCATGAGGGTGCCGGCGCCTCGATGAAGGCGTGTGCGATTACCTGGCTGGGGCGGAGTCGGTATTGCTGCATGGCCTGGTCGACCAGGACTTTGCGGTCGCTTTCCAACCAGGTGGCCATCTCGGTGTCCGACGGCTTGTCGGACAGCTTGTGGCACCACCGGTGGTATGCCGCCCAGCGGGCCGTGTCCTTGTCGTTGCGTTCCGCATGGTCGTCGGCGACCCTGCGTCGCTCGGCGACGATCCGAAACGACGAGCGCACCGCCGGCACCGCGGACGCCACAGCGAGCAGGAACCAACCTGTGCCGGACAAGGGGGCGCTGGTCACGACGGCAGGAACGGCGCAGAGGCTTCCCGCGGCAAGGAGGGCCAGTCCCCCGACGTGGAGGGTCTTGGTCCTGGCAGGGCTACGCAGCTGCTGGCGGTACGCCGTCAGCGTGTTTCGTTCCCATTGCCCTCGGACATCTCCCACCAGGTGTCGGACGAGCCAGGCGACCTGTTCGGCCTCGATGCGCTGTTCCCGGTAGAGCTCGACCACCTCGTCGCGGAGGTGCCGCCGGATCCCCGCCGTCTGGTCGAGCCAGTAGGCTCGGTCGGTTCCTTCGGGCACGTACCGGCGGAAGTAGCGGTCGAAGAGCCGGTCCACCTTGCGGGCAAAGCCTCCCGGTGGTGCATATCGTCGCCGCTGCCGGGGTGGACGGATCTGGGCTTCCTTTGCGCGCAGCCGTGTCCCGCGGTAGTACCGGTCCGCCCCACCGACGCAAAACGCGGCCAGTCCGACCAGGGCGGCGAGTAGACCGAGGAACGGGTCGAGCGTGCTGCGGGCCGCCACCAGCAAGATCATCTGCACCACGGCGAGAGTGAACACGGCCGCGCCGGCGCCGGCGCGTAGCCAGTCGCGCAGCGCAACAGCAGCGGGTTGCACCGGTAGGGTCCTAGGCTGCGCGGGTGTGGAGTGGAAAAACTTCCAGACGCGGTTGAATCGGTCCCCCGCTGTGCGCTGCGAGTCCGCCAGGGCGACGGACTTCCGCCATATCTCTTCTTGCATCGCGCCTTCGAGTAGCGCCTCGAGGTGGCCGTAGATACCGTCGCGTTGACGCCGGTTCAGCGCATCGATTTCCTTGACCACGAGATCCGTCTCGGCGGCGCCGACGGGGGCCAGGAGGCGGATGATTACCTTCAACCCCGCAGTCCACTCGTCATGGTCGTCGAGGTGGGGCAGGCTGGCGCAGATAGCGGTGAGGCGATCCAGCTCCTCGGGGGCGAGTTGGCGCAGGGTACGTCCGCTCAATAGGGCGATGAGGCGGTAGAACTGGACCTCGGTAGTCATATACCCACCTGCGACCGCCTTTTCGATGAGCTCGCGCGCCTGATCACGAACTCGCGCGTCGAGATACTTCAGCGCGAAGGCGAACTGCTCCTCCGGACTCGGGTCTGGCGGCAGCCGGTAGAAGTTGATGTCACCGTGGACTACGCCTGCCTGTACGTCGACGTGCGCATCTCCTTGGGCAATGTTGGTCGCGGTCGGGGTCGTCATCACATGCCCCGTACCACGGCGATGATCGCCGCAAGCCGCGCCGCCAGCTCAGACACGTCGGCTACTAGGCCCCGCAACCGCTTGAGCGCGACCATCAGGCCACTCTTCTTCTCGGCTTTGCCGGCCGAGACGCATGCCGTCGCCGCCTCCAGTTCCGACTCGGCCGCGGCATAGGTTTCTTCGTCCAACTGTCCGTCGAGGTGGGCCTGCTTGAGGTGGGTTCGCAGGTCTGCGATGGTCGCTGCCAGATCGATCGGCCGATCGGCGCCAGCGCCGACGGTGACGTTGCCGTAGATCTGCCCGGCTTGCACCCCGACGTGGGCGTTCCCGGTGGCGATGTTGCGGTTGGCCGTCGGCATCGTGGGGCTCCCGTCCCGGTCCGCGCCGTCTTGGCTGGCCGGCCCGTCGATGATCAGTTCTCGCGCCAGTGCGGTAGCAAACGCGGCGGCGTGGCGTGCGGCCTTCGGTTGCCAATCCTGTCCGTCCGTGGCTGCCTTGCTGCCGTCGGCGTGGTCGCTGATGCCGCGCACGACCACCACGGGCAAGGCACGGTTGAGATGGCCCGCCTGGGCCACACCGGCCGCTTCCATCTCGATCGCTACGGCGTCGTTGTAGTGCTGGCGGATCCAGTGGGCCTGTTCGGAGATTCCCGAGTCCTGCACCACTTCCCCTGCGGCGATTGGCCCAAAGTGGACTTTGGGTGCTGCTCCTACGGGAAGACCACGGCGCCACGCCGCGAACCTGTCGACGTGGTGGGCGATCTGGTCGGCCTCGTGGGGGATCTCCCACGCCTTCGGTCGGGCTTTCAAACCGTCGTCCTCGCTGGTGCCGCCGTGGTAGGCGTAGATTTTGCTGGCGACGACGACGTCACCGAGTCGGATGTTGGGCCAAAGGCCACCGGCGACTCCCACGAACAGCACAGCGGCCGGGGAGAACTCGGCCATCGCCCGTTCGGCGAGCACCGCGGCCGGATGATTGCCCTTACCGACCAGCCCGAGGGCGACCCGGCAGTCGCTTTGGCCGATCCGGCCGACCTCGAAGCGGGTGCCGGCGGGGTGCCGCCGCACACGTAGTTCGGTCAATTGGTCTCGGACCGCTGCGTATTCGAGGTCCAGCGCCGTGAGGATCACGACGAGACCGCTGTTGGTGCTCACGCTGTCTCCCTGTCTGCCTGGCTGAGGGGTCGGATCATCGGAGGGTGAAGAGTCGTGCGGGGCCCGGGACGGAATAGCCGAGCGGGACGCCCGCCATCGGTCTTGCGACTCGGCCCGGCGGGGACGATGAAGCCGTCCAAGCTCTGCACTTTCCGGTAGAAGTTCCGCGCATCGAGCGGCACGCCCCACACCGCCTCGTAGACGTCCTGAAGCTCCGAGATCGTGAAGGTCGGACCACAAAAGGCGGTGGCGAGCGCCGAGCGCTCCAACTTCTCCCTCGCGCGGTCGATCCCATCGGTCAGGATCTGCTCATGATCGAAGGCGAGTTGCGCGTCACCGGACAACGCCTGCGCCACCGAGGTCCAACACGCCCGGGATGCGTCGGTGCCGGCGACCGGCTCGGGTAGCCGAGGGGCAATGGCCAGGTAAGCCGCAGAGACCACCCGCCCTCGGGGGTCACGATCCGGCGCCCCATAGACGCCAAGTTGTTCCAGGTGCAACTGATCCGGCCCCAAGCCCGCCTCCTCGGCAAGCTCTCGATGGGCAGCCGTCACGAGGTCTTCCTTCTCGTGACCGAGGAAACCGCCAGGCAGGGCCAAGGCGCCCTGATAGGGCTCAACCCCGCGCTCGATCAACAGAACATGAAGGCAGGACTCCCGCAAGGTGAGGATGACGAGGTCAACCGCAAGAAGAACGGTCGGCGGAACCCAACGATCGTCAGACATGAATCGACCATAGACTTATTGTCACTCTGACAGGAAGACTGCCGAGTGTCGGATTTCAGCGCCGCACAGGGTTGGCTTCTACCAACGCGTGACTACCGTGAAGAGCCAGACCTCGTACGCCATCGCGGCGCTGCGCCGCCTGCTGCCGAACTACGTGCCTGGAGGGGTGGACACGCCATGAAAGAACTGTTCGCCACCCTGCCGGACGAACCTCCGCCGCTGCCACCCGGGTACCTGGACACCGTGCTCATCCGGGCTCGCCGCTCGGTCCGGCACCACCGGATCGCCACCACGGCGGCGTGGGCAGTTGTCGTGCTCGTCCTGGCCGGTCTGGTCGTGCCCGGCGTCCCGCTTCCGGTCCGGCCGGCAGACCCGGCGACCACGCCGAGCCTGCCGGACCGCTTCGCCGGGTACTCGATGCTCACCAGCACCGTCACGTCGGCCCCGCCCGGCCGCGCGATAGCCCTCTACGGTTACGGCAGCGGCGAAACGTTCAACATGTTCCAGTCGTTGGTCGTCGGGGCTGACGGGGACACGTACCGGCGGGTCGACGCCATGGAGGAGCGCGACCGCCCCTCGGCGTTGCTCGCCCCGGACGGCACCAGCGTGCTGCTCGGCGACGATCGCGGCGCGACCCGCGACCTGGTCCTGGTCGACCTGGCCACGGGCAAGCGCCGGTCGATCCCGCTCGGGGACCCGGTCGGCGTGCGGCTGCTGGCCTGGTCGCCCGACGGCCGCCACGTTGCCTACAGCGCCGCCCCCCTCAGTCACTCCGGAGAATTCGGCACCGTGAACGTCGTCGAGGCTGAGGTGGCCCGCATCGGCACGCTGCGGCTGCTTGATCTGTCGACCGGGCGCAGCACCGAGGTGCCGGCGATCAAGCCGGCGTGGACGGCGGCGTTCGCGGCCGACAGCCGACGGCTCGCCGTGCAGGTGGGTCAGACGGCCCACCTCGTCGACCTCGACGGCCGCGAGCTCGGCAGGGTGCAGATCCCGAGCGGACGCGAGCTGGCGGCCGAGGTCGGCTGGTCGCCGGACGGCACGTTACTCGCCACCGTGCCATGGCTCTCGGAGGGGCCGGTCACCGGCAGCAGGGGCGGCGACACCAATCATGGTGTCTTCCTGTGGAAGGCCGGCGACGTCCAGTTCGTGCCTCTTTCCGGGGTCCGGACACCACCGGGGCCGGTCCCGGACGTCGTGCAACTGCTCGGCTGGCGCTCGGCGGGCAGCGTGGTCGTCGCGACCGTCAACGACGCGGGTCACGCATCGCTGGCGGAGGTGCAACTCGATGCCGGCACCCGGCGGACCCTGTCCGCCTTCGCCACCGGTAGTAGCTGCGAACTGGGCGCCCAGAGCTGCCAGCTTTTCGACCTGCACCTCGCCACCGGGCTGCTGACCGAGTTGACCGTCCGGAACGCCGGTCGTCCGCAGCGCGGCCCCCGACCAGTGCTCGTGGACGCTCTCATCGGCGTGGTCGTTCTCGGCGGCGCGCTCCTGCTCTGGCGCCGGACACGTCCGCCGACGGGTCGACGACGTCCGAGAGGGGAATAGCCACTCGTTCGGTCGTCAGCCGCGCGGTCATGCCGCGAGCGGGCCTCAGGATCCGGACCGGTCTGGTGACGGTGGCACGGACAGAGCCTTCGCAGCCGCCGTCACATGCGGCCACGGCAGGCAATCTGCCGTCGGGGAGTACCGGCTGCCGTTTTACGGCAAACTCCCCGGACCTGCCCCGGTTGCGGGCAAGATGAGATGGATTCGCCCAGCGACACGGTGAGCGGGGGTCGGCCGTGAACGACGGATTGGTGACCAGGCGGAGCACCCACGGTGTGGGAGAGACAATCTCCGCGCTGCGGGCAGAGGCGGAACGCGCGGGCGCTGCGGTGGCGGCGGTGGTCGACCATGCGGCGGCCGCACGCAAGGCCGGGCTGAACATGCCCGACACACAGGTGATCATCTTCGGGAATCCGCAGGCGGGCACTCCGCTCATGCTGGCCCGTCCCGAGATCGCCATCGACCTGCCGATGCGACTCATGGTGCGGGACGACGGCCAGCCCGGCTCGCTGGTCACCTGGCAGGACCCCGCGTACCTCGCCCGGCGGTACGGACTGGACGAGGATCAGCTCGCACCGCTGAACGCCCCCGCCAAGATCGCCTCCGTCGTCGACGGCCACTGAGCACGGCCCGAAGCGGGCGCCCCCACAGTCCACATGAGGCCACCCCACTGCGGCCTGTCCCGGGCGAGCGGTGACCGTCGGCAGGGCGAACGGCTCAGGCACCCGCTCGACCGGACCGTTGAACACCCGTGCGCCGGACCGGGTCAGCCGTCCCGGTCCAGCCGCTTCAGCGTCGCGGCAGCGGCCAGGCTGTACGCGACGTACGGTAGGGCGTCCTCGAGCCAGCCCTCGGCGCCCCAGCGGCGCGGGTCCGTCACTCCGAGCGCGGTCATCGACCCGTCGGCCACCAGCATGCCACCGATCCCGATCACCCCCGCCGCCACCGGCAGCGGTGGCCGCCGCCGCCCGGTGAGCACCGCGAAGAGCGACACGGCCAACACCCCGTTCACGAACCCGAACACGGGCCCGAACCCCGCACGCCGGTTCGCCGCCCGGTCTTCGGGCCCCAGATTCACGTGGGCCAGATCCACCATCCGCTGCACGGCACGCTCGTGCGTGTCGCTCATCGGTCGAGCCCGAAGGCCGACGTCGAGATTGCTGAACAGTTCGCGGGCGAGCGTACCGGCCGCACCGGCGATGATCCCGTTCGTCAGGTTGGACCGCCAGCTCCTTGCCATGAGATCACCTCGGCCTTGTCCGTTGTCGCCTGCGTCCCGCCGACCTCTGGCCGCGGTGTCCGGCATACCCATCCCGTGCCACGTCATGAAAGCATTCGGGCCCGGCTCAGCAACTTGTCTCCGAGGGGACGGAATTTTCAGCGGCGCTTCGCCCGCGGCGGTCTCCCCGACGATCGTCGCCGTCGGGGCTCGGCGGGGCGCCGGGCGACGGTCGGTGTGCCATCGTTGGCCGTTCGGTCCGGGCGCCGTGGCGGTGCCCGGCGGAGGGAGGGAGCGGCCATGAGGGAGGCATCGTCGGGGCCGCTGCGGGGCGTCCTGGTCGCGGACTTCTCCCGGATCCTGGCCGGCCCGTACGCGACGATGCTCCTCGCCGACCTGGGCGCCGACGTAATCAAGGTGGAGGCGCCGGGCGGCGACGACACCCGCACCTGGCAGCCCCCCGTCCGCGACGGGGTGTCGACCTACTACCTCGGCGTCAACCGCAACAAGCGTTCCCTGGTGCTCGATTTCGCCGATCCCGACGACGCGTTGCTGGCCCGCCGCCTCGCCGCCCGGGCCGACGTCCTGATCCAGAACTTCCGGCCCGGCGCGCTGCGCCGCTTCGGCCTCGACCACGACACCGTCACGGCCACGAACCCGCGCCTCGTGTACGCCTCGATCAGCGGGTTCGGCGCGGCCGGCGGCGCGGACCTGCCCGGGTACGACCTCATGGTGCAGGCGGCATCCGGGCTCATGAGCCTGACCGGGGCGGCGGACGGCCCGCCGTACAAGGCCGGGGTGGCGGTCTTCGACGTGATCGCGGGGCTGCACGCGGCGGTCGGGATCCTGGCCGCGCTGCACCACCGGGCGGCCACCGGCGTCGGGCAGCACGTCGAGGTGGACCTGCTCTCCTCGGCGCTGTCCGGGCTGGTCAACCACGCCAGCGCGCACGTCGCGGCGGGTGTGGTGCCGCACCGGATGGGCAATGCCCACCCGAGCATCGTGCCGTACGAGCCGCTGCCGACCGCCGACGGCGAACTCGTGGTGATCGCCGGCAACGACGGCCAGTTCCGCACCCTGTGCCAGGTGCTCGGCCTGCCCGGGCTGCCCGACGATCCCCGGTTCCGGCGCAACCGGGACCGCACCGCGCACCGCGACGCGCTGCGGCCGTTGCTGGTGGCCGCGCTGGCCCGGCGGACCAGCGCCGAGTGGTTCCGCGAGCTGCGCGCCGCGGGCGTGCCGTGCAGCCCGATCAACACGGTCGCCGACGGGGTGGCCCTGGCCGAGGGGCTCGGGCTCGACCCGGTGGTCACGGTCGGCGGCGTGCCGGGGGTGCGCCACCCGATCCGCCTGTCGGCCACCCCGCCCCGCCACGACCTGCCACCCCCGGGGTTGGACGAGCACGGCGCGGAGCTGCGGGCCTGGTTGGCCGGGTGAGGGGTCAGCGTCCGGCGGCGGCCAGCAGGTCGTCGACGAGCCCGGTCGCGGTCTGCGCCGCGGCGGTGGCGTCCGGACGCCCGGCGCTGCCATAGAGGCCCTCGACGACCAGCCAGATCCGGTCGGCGAGCCGGCGCGGGTCGGCCACGTCCAGCCGGGCCACCAGGGCGTCGATCTCGGCGCGGGTGTCGCGCAGGTAGTCCCGCGCCACCCGGCCGGGCTCGCCGGCGTCGCCGGGGAACTCCGCGAGGAAGAGGCGGAACGCGCAGCCGCGGAAGTCGGCGGCGGTGGCGGTGGCGGCGATCTCCGCGACCAGCGCCCGCAGCCGGGTCGCCGGGTCGTCGGGCAGCCCTTCGGCCGCCGCGGCGCCGGACCGCTCGCGCTCGCGCCGGCACGCCCGCAGGTACGCGGCCACCAGATCGTCCTTGCTGGGGAAGTGCGTGTAGAGCAGGTTCTTGCCGCAGCCGGCGGCGTCGATGACCTGGTTCATCCCGACGGCCCGGACGCCGTGGCGGTAGAACAGCTCGCCGGCGGTGCGCAGGATCCGCTCCCGGCTGCCGGGTGCCGCGGTGCGGGCCATCGCTCCTCCTTCGGTCGTCTGTGGCGAGGATAACGGACCGATCGGTCCGTCGACGATTGACCGGTTGCCGACCGGTGGCGCACTATCGGACCAATCAGTCCCGGACCGATCGGTCCGGTAACGTGTCCAGGAGGCAGCGATGCGCGACGCGGTCATCGTCGAGGCGGTACGGACCCCGGTGGGCCGGGCGAAGCGGGGCGGGGCGTACCTCGACGTCCACCCGGTGGACCTGCACGCGCACGCGCTGCGCAGCCTGGTCGCCCGGGTGCCCGGGCTGGACCCCGCCGAGATCGACGACGTGGTCGGCGGCACCGTCGCCCAGGTCGGCGAGCAGAGCACCAACACCACCCGGCTCGCCGCGCTCGCCGCCGGCTTCCCCGAGTCGGTGCCCGGGGTGACCGTGGACCGGCAGTGCGGCAGCAGCCAGCAGGCCCTCAGCTTCGCCGCCCAGGGCCTGGTCGCCGGGGCGTACGACATCGTGGTCGCCTCCGGCGTCGAGTCGATGAGCCGGGTGCCGATCGGCAGCGCCGCCGTCGTCGACGGTGTCCGCACCGACTTCGCCGGGCCCGCCGTCGCCGCGCGCTACCCGGGCGGGCTCGTCCCGCAGGGCATCGCCGCCGAGCTGATCGCCCGCACGTGGGGCCTGTCCCGCACCCGACTCGACGAGTACGCCGCCACCAGTCACCACCGCGCCGCCGAGGCGTGGCGGCAGGGGCGGTTCGCCGGC
The DNA here is from genome assembly GCF_055586885.1 of Micromonospora sp. NPDC048907. NCBI lineage: Bacteria > Bacillati > Actinomycetota > Actinomycetes > Micromonosporales > Micromonosporaceae > Micromonospora > Micromonospora sp. NPDC048907. Next base: position 460,354 of record NZ_JBVJHI010000005.1, on the reverse strand, counting down.
CAGGTCGCGCCGCTGCCCGGCGTCGACCTCGCCATGGACGAGACCATCCGGCCCGGGACCACCGTGGCCCGCCTCGCCGACCTGCCGCCGGCGTTCGCCGCCGACCACTGGACCGCCCGCTTCGGCGAGCTGGACTGGAAGGTCACGGCCGGCAACTCCAGCCCGCTCAACGACGGCGCGGCGGCCCTGCTGCTCACCACCGGCGAGACCGCCCGCCGCCGGGGCTGGCGGCCCCGGGCCCGGATCCACACCGCCACCGTGGTCGGCGACGACCCGGTCATGATGCTCACCGGCATCATCCCGGCCACCGCCAGGGTGCTCGCCCGGGCCGGCCTCACCATCGACGACATCGACGCGTTCGAGGTCAACGAGGCGTTCTCGTCGGTCGTGCTGGCCTGGCTGGCCGAGACCGGCGCGGACCCGGCGAAGGTGAACGTCGACGGCGGCGCCATCGCCATCGGTCACCCGCTCGGGGCCAGCGGCGCCCGGCTCGCCACCACCCTGCTGCACGTCCTCGAACGCACCGGCGGCCGCTACGGCCTGCAGACGATGTGCGAGGCCGGCGGCACCGCCAACGCCACGATCATCGAACGCCTCGACGGCTGACCGGTCGGGCGCGGCGGCTCAGTCCGCGATGCCGCTGAACGCGACCACGTGCTCGGCGCGCAGCCGGACCAGCAGCTCACCGGGCACGGCGTTGCGCCGGCCGTACTCCTCGGCACGGTCGGCGCCCATGTAGCGGGCGGCGATCCGGGTGGACCAGGGCAGCGACTCGACCGGGTCCTCGCTGATCGTCACCGGGCCACGCACGGTGACGAAGGCGTAGGGCGGCTGCTCCTCGTCGACGGTCAGTGCCGCCCGCGGGTCGCGGGCCAGGTTGCGCCCCTTCACGCTGCTCCGGCCCGTGTTGAAGACGAGGTCGTCGCCGTCGAGCACGAACCAGATCGGGGCCACGTGCGGGGAGCCGTCGGCCCGCACGGTGGCCAGCTTCCCCGTCCGGGTGCCGGCGGTCACGAAGGCCCGCCACTGGTCGTCGCTCATCCGCTGTGCCATGCGCCCATTCTGGTCCACCGTCCCGACACGTCCGCCCGGTGCCCGCTCCCAGCCAGTTCACAGCCGCGCGACCTGTCCGGCCGGCCGGGCCCGGCATACCCTGGACCGGCCCTGCCACCCCCGCTGACCTGGGAGATCACACGGTGTCGTACCCCACTACCGCCGGACCGGCCGGTCCGGTCCCGCCGCGCGGGTCCGCGCGGCGGCCCTGGCCCCGCTGGGCCCGGTGGTGCGTCGCGGTCGGCACCACCCTCATGACGCTGAGCGGCGTGGCGCTGGGCGGCAGCGCCTACCTGCTGCACGCGGCGACCGGCGAGGTCACCCAGCAGAACCTCCTGGGTGCCGCCGCCGCGCCCGCCGAGCAGCACCGGACCATCACCGGGGCGAAGAACATCCTGCTCGTCGGCGTCGACACCCGCGCCAACCAGGACCCGAGCCAGCTCACCCGCGCGGACTCGATCATCCTGCTGCACATCCCGGCCGACCACACCCGGGCGTACCTGGTCTCGCTGCCCCGGGACTCGCTGGTGACCATCCCCGCGTACGACAACGGGGCCACGCCGTTCCGCGGCGGGCAGAACAAGATCAACGCGGCCTTCGCGTTCGGCAGCCGAGGGCTGACCGGCTCCGCGGCGCTCTCGCACGGCTTCGAACTGCTGGCGCTGACCGTCCGCGACCTGACCGGCATCACCCCCGACGCCGGCGGGATCATCGACTTCCAGGGCTTCAAGAAGATCGTCCAGGTGCTCGGCCAGGTCTGCATGTACGTCGACGAGACCACCACCTCGATCCACGTCGGGCACGACGCCGCCGGCAAGCCCGCCGCGCCCTACGCGATCAACCCGGACGGCACGGTCAACCACCGCATCCCCGGCGTCACCCCGAACGTCTACACCAAGGGCCAGCACTGCCTCGACCCGGCGCAGGCGCTGGACTTCGTCCGGCAGCGGGACCTGCTGGCCAACCACGACTTCGACTACGGCCGGCAGCGCCACCAGCAGCAGTTCGTCAAGGCCGTGCTCGCCCAGGTGGTCAGCAAGGGGCTGGACTCGCCCACGAAACTGCCCGGGCTGCTGTCGGCGGTCGGCCGGACCATGACCGTGGACGACGGCGGCATCTCCCTCGCCGACTGGGCCTTCGCCATGCGCGGTGTCCACCCCGACGCGATCACCACGCTCAAGACCAACGGCGGCACCTTCAACAGCCGTACCGTGCCGGGGGTCGGCAGCGCCGAGATCCTCAGCCCGACCAGCATGCAGCTGCTCCACGCGGTACGCGACGACACGGTCGCCGCGTTCGTCGCCGCCCACCCCACCTGGGTGGCCGACTCCGGCCCGGCGTCCCCGGCGCACTAGGTCCGTTGCCGAGTGGGCGAGGTCGCAGGCTGCGCACACGTCCCAGCCCCGGCCGGGTAGGTGCCCGAGCCGGGGCCTCGATCACCGCGGGGGACGTTCCGGCGGCCTCAGGTGCGCGGCGCGGCCACGGCGGCCTGGGCGTCGACGACGCCCCACCCGTACAGAGGCGTGTAGACGCCGCGCAGCCCGACGATCGGAGTCCGGGCGGTCGACATCAGCACCGCGTACACGTTGGCCACGCTGCGCCGCTGGGCGACGAGAAGTGCCGCCACCCCGGACACGTACGGCGTGGCCATCGACGTGCCGGCGTAGGCGTCGTAGTCGCCCTGCCCGCAGGTAGCCGCGCCGGCGCCCACCGGGACGGTGGACCAGATGTCGTCGTCGCAGTTGACAAGGCCGGCTCCGCCGGGCGCGGCGACGGCCTTCAGGTCGGCCTTGACACCCAGGTTCGAGTACCACGCCTTGACCTCGTTGCGGTCGGTGGCCGTGACGCAGAGGGCCCCGGCCTCCCAGGCCGGGGTGTCGCACAGCGGCGCGGTCTCGTTGCCGGCGGCCGCGATGACGGCGACGCCCTTCGCCTGCGCGTAGGCGATCGCCTCGGTCGCCGCGGACTCCAGGCCGGTGATGGTGAGGGCCTGGCTGCCCGGCAGTGCGCCGAGGCTGAGGTTGACCACCTTGGCGCCGTGGTCGGCCGCGTAGCGGATGCCGGCGGCGATGTCGGCGAAGCTGCCGCTGCCCGCCTCCAGCACCTTGATCGGCATGATCTTCGCGTCGCGGGCGACGCCGGCGACACCGACACCGTTGCCGGTGGCCGCGGCGGCGATACCGGCCACGTGGGTGCCGTGCTCGTCGCCGGCATCCGGCACGCCGTCGGGGCCGCGCCAGTCGCCGTTGCCGCACGGGGCCGGGCCGCAGTCGACGAAGGTCGCGCCGGGGACGAGCTTGGCGGCCAGGTCCGGGTGGCCGAGGTCGACGCCGGTGTCCACCACCGCGATGACGACGCCCGCTCCCGTGCTGGTCGCCCAGGCCTGCTCGGCGTGGATCTGCCGCAGGCCCCACTGCTTGTCGTACAACGGATCGTTGACGGCCGCCTGGGCGGGCGCCGCCGCGGTCGCCACCAGCGCGGTGACCATCGCGGTGCCGGCGAGTAACCGGGTGAACGACATCTGATCTCCCTTCCCACGGACAGCACTTCATCTATGGATCGGGGATGGGGCGCGAAACGCAACAGCGGTGGGATCACCCTCCGGCCACGGCGTGACGCGAGCGTGACGGCCGCGCGGCGGACCAGGTGCAGCGCACCGTCGCCCCCGGTCCGGCGGGAGTCCGGGCAGCGCGCCGCGGACGCGCACCGGGCCTGCGGCGCGCGCACCGAGACGATCACCATGACGGTCGACGTCGACGCCACCGACCGGTTGGTGACCGGCGACACCGTGCAGGTGCTCGGCCACGTCTGCATGTACGCCGATGAGACCGTCACCTCGGTGTGGTGAGCGGCGCATCCCCGGCCCGTCGTGCACGTGGAGCGTGACCGTCGAGAGGTCAGTTCGCACGGGTCCAGGCGGGCGTGATCCGCTGTTCGCGGATTCGCCAGCCCGCTGGCGTGCGTACCACGGTGCCGGCCGTTCGCAGGCCGCCGGTGAAGTGGGGTGCTTGGCCGTCGCGGTAGTAGTACACCAGCGAGTTCGCCGAGACGGCGGCCTGGTCGCCGTCGATGTCCACCAGCAGGTCGGTGGTGGTGTGCTGGGTGTGCTGCCCCTCGACCTCGCTCTGTCGCATGAAGCCGACGACCTTGTCGATGCCGCGGAGTTCGCCTCCGCGGGGCGAGTGCACCGCCACATCGTCGGTGAAGACGGCGTCGGCGTCCTCCCACCGCTTCTCGTCGAGCAGGAGCGCGAAGCGGGTGAACAGGTCGGTGATCTCGATGCGGTCGGCGATCAGCGTCTCTCTGGACATGGGATCCTTTTTCATTCTCAACGGCGGATGTTGTCTTGTGTCGGGTGGCGAGTTCCGAGGACGAAGGGTTCAGCGGCCGGCCAGCACCGCGTTGGCCCGGTCCAGGACGATGCCCAGGACGCGGCCCGCGGCGGCCAGGTCCTCGGCCGGCAGGTCGCCCCACAGTTCCTGGGTGATCGGGCCGATCGTGGTGCGGACCCGCGTCCAGCGCGCCTGCCCTTCGTCGGTGACCTGGACGCGGCCGTCGCCGTCGTCGCGCAGGAACCCCGCGGCGGTCAGTTCGGTGATGCGTTCGACCACCGCAGCCTGGCTGAACTGTGTGGCAGCGCCGACCCGGCGGATGAGCTCGGCCCGGTCGATGGCCCCACCACTGAGCACGGTCAGCGTGAGGGTCACCCACTGGGGTTCGGTGATGCCGGTCCCGGCGAGCTGCCGGTCCAGGATCGCGTTGAGCGCCTTCTCGGTCTGGCCGATGAGCGCGGTACCGAAGGTCTGGGTTGTGGTCGTCACGACGACCTCCAATTCCGTCTGTCAGACGAACGTTCAGTCCAGAAACGTTTATGACACTAACGAAAGTATCTCGTTAGTCCGACTAACGCAACCGGGTATGGTCAGCGTCATGAACAGCGGGGCCGAAGCCGCGGACATGCCCGACGACGGCGGGATCAAGACGCCGGACAGGCTGCGCCGGCGCGCCAGTCGACTGCTGTCACACCTGGCCGCGCAGTCCGACCGGCTGGTCGCCGAAGGGCTGGCCGGGGCCGACGCCCGCAGGTGGCACTACGCCGTGCTCGCCTCGCTGCAGGAGTACGGCCCGGGCAGCCAGGCGACGCTGAGCCGACGCACCGGCATCTACCGCAGCGACATGGTCGGCGTCCTCAACGAACTGGCGGAGCGCGGCCTCGTCGAGCGGGCACCGGATCCCGGCGACCGCCGCCGCAACGTCATCACGATCACCGCCCAGGGCCGCCGGCACCTGCGCCACCTCGACAAGGTCATGGACGACCTCCACGAGCAGCTGCTCGCCCCGCTGCTCCCCGCCGAACGCGACCAGTTCGTGCAACTGCTCACCCGCCTGCTGGACCACCACACGCAGCAGGCACCCCGGCCGCCGTTCCCCTGACCCCGGCATCGAGCGTTCTCATCCGCGCTGCGTGGACGCGACTCCGCTCGCTGTCGGTCCGGTCATCCCGATCGTGAGGCTCTCAGTCCATCCAGGACCAGTCCGACGACGCGGGAACGACTGTCGTCGGAGGTGGCATGCTCCGCAGCGCGAGACGCCCCGACCAGCACCGCCATGAGGTCGGGCAACGCGAGATCGGGACGTACCGCGCCGTCCCGTTGCGCCCGGATGAGCAATGCCTCGAGCGCCTCGGAGAGCTCGCGGGACTCCTCCGCTGAAGCATTATGGACGTCCACCCCAGCCTTGGTCAGCGCATCAGCGACGGCGATCTTCGTGGCGGAATGCTGTACGGCATCCGCCAGAAGGCCGAAGAAGGCTTCGCCCGGATCCGCGGCGTCGGCTGTTGCGCGAGCGGCTTCGGCCATCCGCCGCAGCCGGCCTCGGTACAGGGCCTCGAGCAAGGCCTCCTTCGTGGGGAAGTGTCGGAACACGGTGCCCACGCCGACGCCGGCGGCATGTGCGACCTCCTCGGTCGATGCCGAGACACCCTTGGCCGCGAAGACAACCTCGGCTGCCTCGAGCACCCTCGCGCGGTTACGCCGCGCGTCTGCCCGCAGCGGCCGATCGGTCGCTGGCGTCACGGGTCCCTGCGCTCGACAAGCGGAGCGGCGAGTCCGTATCGTGTAAGCGGAGTCACGAGTCCGATTATAAGTCTGGAGCGCGCCACATGCCCGACCCAGCCAGCCCGCGAGACGTCGTCGACCGGCTTCTCGCCGGGATCAACCAGGCCCGGTGGAACGACCTGCCCACCCTGTATGCGGAAGACGCCACAGTTGACCAACCCTTCGCGGCACCGCGGCGTCTCCGCCTCAATGGTCGCGCCGAAATCGGGGCGCACTTCGGCGCAGCGGCGCGGGCGCCGTTCGAACTGAAGGTGCTCAACGTCGTCGTACACGAGGCCAAGGATCCTGAGCTGATTCTCGCGGAGTTCGACTACCACCTACGGAACGTGGCGACCGGACGCGAAGAGACCGTGGCCAACGTCCAGGTCCTGCGGGTACGTGATGGTCTCATCGTTGCCTCGCGCGACTATCACGACCACCTTCGGCTTGCCGCGGCAGCCGGACAGGCACAGCACCTCGCCGCCGCGCTCGACTGACGACATGTCAGCCGGGTCCGCCTGAACGGCATGTGGTTCCACTACGCACCGGCAGCGCCGAATCCGACAACGCTGATCATCACGCTTCCAGGGTGTACTCGGTGATCATCGTGCGGCAATCCGGTGAAGGGGCAGTCCAACGAGGAGCGCCAGTAGAGTCGCGTTCTCTCGGTGCACGGCCCCTTCCGGCAGCAGTCAGTCGAGCTGCTCGGCCAGCGCGACGATGATGCCCTCGGGCCCCGGAGATAGCAGAGCCGGATCATGACGAGAGGGCCGTCCGGGTAGCCTCCTGCCATGATCGAAAGTGCGAAGGTCGCGGTCGTCGGCGTGGGCAACAACACCTCGGCGCTGGTGCAGGGCCTCAACTTCTACCGCCGCACCGGCAGCCTGGTGGGCATCCGCCGCGCCGAGCTGGCCGGGTTGGGCGTCGAGGATGTGGAGGTCGTCGCGGCGTTCGCGATCTCCGAGGGGAAGGTGGGCCGCGACCTGCACGAGGCGATCTTCCTGCCGCCCAACAACTTCCGGCTCGACGCGGACCTGCCGCCGTCGGGCGTGACGGTGCAGCGCGGTCTCGTGGACGCGACGGAGGTCGGGCGGGTGGCGCAGGCGTTGAAGGGCGCCGAGGTGCTGCTCTACTCCGCGCCGAGCGGCCGGCCGGAGACCGCCCGCGCCTACGCCGAGGCGGCGCTGCTGGCCGGGGTGGCGTTCGTCAACACCACGTCGGACGCGGTGGCCCGGGAGCCGTCCCTGCTCGAACGGTTCGATGCGGCCGGCCTGCCGCTGCTCGGCGACGACCTGGCCAGCCAGTTCGGCAGCTCCGTGGTGCATCGCGCGCTGTTGCGCCTGCTCGAGGAGCGCGGCCTCACCCTGGTCAGCTCGTACCAGGTCAACCTGGGCGGCACGGAGGATTTCCGCAACCTGGTCGAGAACCCCAACACCAAGCAGCGGTCCAAGGCCAACGCGGTGGGATCGGACAAGGCCGCGATGGCTCCCCTCGGCTACCTCCCGCACCTGGGTTCGCAGAAGATCGCCCACCTCAACGTCGAGGCGCAGGGCTGGGGCGGCGCGGCGGTGAGCCTGGACGTACGGATGAAGGTGCACGACCCGAGCGGCGCGGCCGGCGTCAACATCGACCTGGTCCGGGTGGCCGCCGCCGCTCGGCGCGCGGGGCGCGGCGGCTACCTGCCCGAGGTGGCGACACTGCTGAAGTCTCCGCCGGGGACGGCGATCTGAGACGGGTGGGGGAGGGACGTCACCGGACGGCGCGGCGGTAGCGGGAGAGGACCGCCGCGCCGACCCGCTCGACCGAGACGGTTTCCAGGTCGGCCGGCGGGCCGTCGGCGGGGAAGAGCCGCTCGCCGGCACCCAGGACGGCAGGGAAGGTGAGCAGCCGGTACTCGTCGACCAGATCCTCGGTCCGCAGCGCCCGCACCACGCTGAGGCTGCCGGTGACGATGACGTCCCGCTGCTCCCGCTTCACGACGTCGATGAGGTCGCCGTCGACGAGGCGGGAGTTCGCCCATGCCGAGGTGTCGGCCAGCGAACGGGAGGCCACCAGCTTGGGCACCGCGTTCATGCGAGCCGAGAACGGGTCGTCGCGTCCCGGCCAGAGTCGGGAGAACAACTGCCAGGTGGTGCGGCCGAGCAGCAGGACCCCGTCGTCCAGCGTGCGGCCGAGGCGGAACTTGTCTCCGGCGACGCTCTCGGGGCCGTACCGGAATGCCCAGCCGCCGGTCGGCGTGGCCGCGGACCCGTCGGGGTCGGACACGATCCCGTCCAGGGTGATGAACTCGATGACGATGACGCTCACGGCGGAAGTCCCTTCGGTCGACTCTCACCGGTACGTACCGGCGGCGCCGGCCGGACTCATCGCGGCGGACGAGACTCGTCGGGAGAAATCTGCGTGGGCAGGTCGAACGCCGTAAGGACGGCCGGGTCGGCGAACACGACGTTGCGCGCGACGAGACCTCCGGCGACGGTGAGGACCTGCAGCGTGTGCAACTGGTGCCCGCCGCCGGGTTGCGGCGCGTACGCGGCGAGCGCGGGTTGCCCGTTGGCGGTGAGTCGCGTCATCACCCAGCCCGTCCCGCGCATCCGGAAGACCCGGTCCATGAACCGGCCGTAGTCGCGGCTGCCCTCGTACCACAACGGCACCGGCGGCATCTCCAGGACGGCGTCGTCGGTCAGCAGCCGCACGATCGCCGGTACGTCCGCCGCCTCGAACGCGCGGACGTACCGGTCGACCACCGCCCGCACCCGAGGGTCGTCCGGCTCGGTGACCTCGTCCACGTCGCCGACCTCGGCGAGGGTGGCGCGGGCGCGCTGCAGCGCGCTGTTGATCGCCGGGACCGTGCTCCCCAGCTGCGTGGCGACCTCGGCGGCGCTGAACTGCAGCACCTCGCGCAGCAGCAGCACGGCCCGCTGGCGGGCCGACAGGGTCTGCATGGCCGCCACCAGCGCGAGCCGCAGCCCCGCCCGGACGTCGGCGTCGACCCGCGCGTCGGGAAACGGCTGCAGCCAGGGGATGTCCCGCGCCGGCGTGAGCGGCGCGCCGGGGTCGCGGCTCGGCGCGCCCAGGCCCGACGGCAACGGCCGCCGGGCTCGTCCGTCCAGCGCGGTCAGGCACACGTTGGTGGCGATGCGGTACAGCCAGGTCCGTACGGACGCGCGGGTGTCGTCGTACCGGTCGCGGGCCTTCCACGCCCGCAGCATCGTCTCCTGCACCAGATCCTCGGCCTCGTGGAACGAGCCCACCATCCGGTAGCAGTAGGCGATCAACTCACCCCGGTAGGTCTCGAACTCCACCCGCCCATCCTGGCAGGGCCGGTGTCACGCCCCGAGAACGGTCATCCGGCGGCGTGCTGCCGGGCCCGGTCCCGCAGCGGGGCGAGGGCGGCGGTCCAGTGCACCAGCTCGTCGAGCATGGCCTCGGCACTGGCCTCCATGGTTTCGTTCGGTCGCAGTGCGCCGTCGTCGTCGATGAACTGGGCGACGAATGGGATGTGCACGGCCTCGGGGATCGGGGTCATCTTCAACGTGGTCAGCACCTGCTTGATCATCTGTGCGGCGCGGGTGCCGGCGCTGACGCCGCCGTAGCTGACCAGGCCGACCGGCTTGTACGCCCACTCGTGCGCGAGGTAGTCGATCGCGTTCTTGAGCGGGGCCGTGTAGCCGAAGTTGTACTCGGGCATGACGATCAGGAACGCGTCGGCCCGGTCGATCGTGGCGCTCCAGTCGCGGGTGTGCTGGTGGACGTAGCGGCGCAGGCGCGGGTGGTTCGGCTCGTCCATGAACGGCAGGTTCCACTCGGCGAGGTCGACGAGTTCCACCTGGTCGAAGCCGCCGTGCTTGACGGCCACGGTGTTGATCCACTCGGCGACCGGCAGGCCGAGACGGCCCGGCCGGGTGCTGGCAATGATGATCTGCAGGGTAGACATGCCGCGCTTCCTCGAAGTTGATGACGTATCAGCAACCTAACCGCACGATGCTGATGTGTCAGCAATTCGCCGTAGACTGTGACGCATGACCCAACCGCGGTGGCTCAACCCCGAGGAACAACGCCTGTGGCTGGCCTTCCTGCGCATGCGGCGCGCGCTGGACGTGGCGATCGACGGTCAGCTCGCCGAGGCCGGCCTGTCGCCCGCCGACTACGACGTCCTGGCCCCGCTGTCCGAGAGCGGCGAAGCACTGCGCGTACGGGACCTCGCCGCCCGCATCGGCTGGGACCGCAGCCGCATCGCCCACCAGCTCCGGCGGATGGAACAGCGCGGGCTGGTCGCGCGGTCCGACAGCACCACCGACCGGCGGGGCACGCTGGTCCACCTCACCGACCTCGGCCGCACGGCGATCACCACCGCCGCGCCGGGGCACGTCGAGACGGTCCGCCGAGTGCTGTTCGACCAGCTCGACCGGGACGACCTGACCCACCTCACCGACATCGCCGAGCGGGTGGCCGACGCGGCCGGACTCACCGGCATCTCCCGCACCGGCGGCCCGGCTCGTCATCCGGAAGGCTGACGCGCTTATCGGCGTGGTTTGGCTGGCACGATTGCTGTACTTCGTTGCTGGGATCAGACGAGACGTCGGATGCGGACCGTCGCCCGCTCGTCTCTGAGATGGCGCTTCGGGCTACCAGCGTTGCCCGCTGGTTGACGACATCTGAGGGTGCCTTCTGCCGCCTGTGTGCCCGCACTGCCGGCGGCTCAGTCGCCGTCGTCGCCTCTGCCCCCTGCCCGCCTCTCGCGCCACAACTCGTGTCCCCGCATCAGCCATCCAACCCAGAACACCGTGAACAAGATCAGGAAGCACGCGAACAGCACGATGGCGAGCACTGCCGCGATCGGCTGGAAACGCCCTCCGTCACCGTTCCATCCGCTCGCCGCAAACGCTCCGAGGCCGGCACATATGATCATGGCGAGGACAAGGCCCGGCCGGTCAACCGGGTGGGGTTCACGGGGCAGGCGCATCTCGGCTCCTTGATCAGCGAGACGTCCATCCACGTTCGCCTCGGATGGCCAGCATCGTTGCAGCAGCGAGCCAGAGATCAAAGACCCAGAATCCCGCGTGCGACCCTGAACCTACGGACCAGGAGTCAGCGGCCGCCCGTTCTTGGCCAGCTCCCACCGGTCGCCGTAACCACCTGCTCCCCGGGTGATCCGGTCCCCGTTCGCCCCCAGGTATGCGGCGGTCAGCGCCGCCGCGGCGATCCCGCCCCCGGTCAGGTCCACGGCGGCCAGCCGCTCCGGGTCGACGTCGCCCGGCACACCGGCCGGGAACGCCCGCCGCCACAGGGCCTCCCGGGCCGCCGCGCCGTCCGGCGCGACGAGACGTACCCGCAGCACGTCCAGCTCGGCGACCAGCGCCAGCCGGTTCGCCTCGTTCCACGGCACGGCGGGCGGTCCGCCCGGGCGGTCGCGGCGGTGGCGGTCACGGCACGGTCAGGGCGGGCGCGCCGTAAACCTCTCCGAGCAGCTCGGGCAGGCTGTCCACCCCGTCGACCTGCACCCGGACCAGCCAGTCGCCGGTGGGCAAAGTCGTTGGCGAACCGTCCGGGCTCGCCTATGGTGGGCGGATGTACCCGGTCGGGCTGTCCGCGACCGCCGTCACCACGGCGGCGTTCGCTGCTGCCCGCCGCCGGCGTCCCGAGGCCGTGCCCGCCCGTCCGGCGGGCAGCCGTTCCGTCGCGCCCATCCACGGCCTCCCGAGCCCGATCCCCACCGACCGTGGCCCACCCGGATCTCCTTCATCCGCGTACGGCCACCCAGGGCGAAGCCATCCGGCTTCGGCCTTTTTTCTTTTTCCTGGAAGGGGATCCAGATGGGCACCGACCTGCACGACGACCGGCTCACCCGGCTGCGGGCCACGCTGACCGACGACTTCGCGGCGCAGACGGCCCGGTTGACCGAACTCACCGCGGACACCGGCGACCCCGGCGAGGCGCACACCCGCGCCGCGTTGATCGCGGCCACCCGGCAGAGCCTGGGGCAGATCGGCGACGCGCTGCGCCGGATGGCCGACGGCGGCTACGGCCGGTGCGAGCGGTGCGCCACGCCGATCCCGGTGGAGCGCCTGGAGGTGGTGCCGCACGCCCGCTTCTGCGTGCCCTGCCAGCAGAAGCAGCGCTGACCGGACGGGCGCCGGGCCGTCACCGCACGGCCCGGCGCCCGTGCCGCGCCGGGCTGCGTACGCTGGCCCGGTGACCCGTCGTGACCGTGGAGACCGCCGATGACCAGCCCCCGCGCCGCCCGTCCCGCCCGTCCCGCCGACGTGGCCGCCCTCGTCGACCTGGTCGAGTCGGCCTACCGCGGGGAGCGGAGCCGGGCCGGCTGGACCACGGAGGCCGACCTGCTCGCGGGGCAGCGGACCGACCCGGGCATGGTGGCCGAGGCGGTGTCGAGTCCGGCCGGCACGGTCCTGGTGGTGGAGGAGGGCACGGAGATCGTGGCCTGCTGCCACCTGGAGCGCCGCGACGACCACGTCTACTTCGGCATGTTCGCGGTGGCCCCGGGGCGGCAGGGCGGCGGGCTGGGCCGGGACCTGCTGGCCGAGGCCGAGCGGCACGCGCGGGAGCGGTGGCACAGCGGCGAGATGCGGATGACCGTGATCACGCAGCGGGAGGACCTGATCGCCTGGTACGAGCGGCGCGGCTACGTCCGCACCGGCGAGCTGAGCCCGTTCCCGTACGGCGACGAGCGGTTCGGCGTGCCGCTGCGACCGGATCTCGCGTTTGAGACCCTGCGCAAGAAGCTCGGCTGAGCCACGCGGCGCGGCACAGGACGCCTGTTAGGCGCGCCGTCCGTCGAGCCGGATCGTCCACGGCTGCACGCTGTCAACCTGTAGATGCGTCTCGCTCCACGGATCGCGGGCGAGGGCAGCGCGGACGAGGTCTTCAGACCCGGCGTCGACGACGAGCACCACCCTGTGCTCGTCTGCCAGCGGCCCGCCCAGCACGATGAAGCCCGCATTCAGCAACTCGTCCATGAACGCCGAGTGCGCGGGCCAGTCGGACTGCTCTTCCATGGGCCGTGACGGGTCCCACCGCGGGCCGGATCGCCGAAGCAGGACGAGGAACATGGCCACGCCACGGACAGTACTGCACGGGGCAGCTCGCAGGGCCGCGCGGAATCAGCCGCCCCCGCTCGGGACCCTCAGCCGTCCTTCGCTCCGTCGATCGCCGCGGAACAGCGTCCGGAACCAGGTGCGCTCCACCTTGGCCCCGTGCCAGAGCAGACCGAGGAGCGAAGGGTTCGTGAAGGCCAATGGCGCCCGCGCCAGTTGTTCGGCATCGAGGCCGGCGCACTTGCGCAGCAGCGTGGCGCGATGCCAGTCGAGAAGATTCCGAAGGTGGTCGGCCTCCGCGACTGCGCCGTTGAGCTCGACGACGCCAGCCAGCGCGAAGCCGACCAGCACGATGCCCCCCGCTGACCACACCGTCAGCTTCCGCTGGTCGCGGACGAGCACCGCCGCGGCTGCGGTCGGGAACGGGAGTCTCCCGGGTCAGGCCCGGGGCGCCGACTCGGGCGGCGCGTCGGCGAGTTCGGCGATCACCTCGGCGTGACAGCGCTCCGGCACGCACCAGCAGCCCAACCGCCGCCCGCGCAGGTCGGGCAGCAGGGCGAGCAGGTCGGGCCGGCCGAGCAGGTACGCCCGGTACTTCTCGATCACCTCGTCCCGCGTGCCGTCCGGGCCGGGCCGGTACGGGCTGGACAGCGGCGACTGCGCCAGCCGCCAGCCGCCGCGGGACATGGCCCGCCCGACGTAGACCACGTCGGCGTACGCCGGGTCGTCGCGATGGCCCTTCAGGTTGACGACAGTGGTTGCCCGCATGGCACCGCTCCTCCGCACGCTCGCGCCCGTGGCGTCAGTGTCGCAGCACCGGCCGGTCCGGTCAGCCGTTGGTAGCCGGTGCCGGGCCGGTGGAGTCGCGGACGATGAGCGTGTGCCCGGTGGACCGTCGTCGGGGCCGGGTCGACCTAGGCTTCAGCGCGAGCGTCAGCGCCATCCGCCCCATCTCGGTCATCGGCAGCCGGACCGTGGTGAGGTTGGGCGCCAGGTCGGCCGCGACGGACACGTCGTCGAATCCGACCACCGACACGCGTTCGGGCACCGGGATGCGCCGCGACCGCAGCACGGACAGCACGCCGATGGCCATCGCGTCGTTGAGCGCGATGATCGCCGTGGTGTCCGGGTGGTAGTGCAGGATCCGCTCGGTGGCCACCCGGCCGCCGTCGCGGGTGAAGTCGGAGTGGACGACGGCGAGGTCGTCGGGGGAGTGCCCGTGGGCGGCGAGCGCCGCGGTCACCCCGGCGAGCCGGTCGGCCACGGTGGTCAGGCCCGGAGTGCCGGCGGCCACGGCGATCCGCCGGTGGCCGAGGCCCAGCAGGTGGGCGCCGATGTCGCGGCCGCCGGCCTCGTTGTCCGGCACCACCGCGTCGACGCCCAGGGCGTGCCGCCCGATGACGGCGACCCGCCCGCCGGCGCGCTGGAAGCCGGCGAGTTCGGCACGCGCCTCGGCCTCCACGCGCGGGTCGTCGTAGCCGGAGCCGGCGATGAGGATGATCCCGACCTGTTGGGCGATGAGGTGCCGCAACTGGCGCAGCTCGTTCTCCGGGTCGCGTCCGGAGTGGGCGATCTGGACCAGCAGGCCCTCCTCGGCGGCGACCTGCAGGACGCCGCTGGCGATCTCGGAGAAGTACGGGTCGTCGATCTGGTGGACGATCAGGCCGACGGTGGTGCTGGCGCCACCGGCGAGGGTGCGGGCGTAGGGATTGGCGACGTACCCGAGTTCCAGGGAGACCTGGCGGACGTGCCGGGCCACCTCCTCGCTGACGCCCTCCCGGCCGGCGAGGGCACGGGAGGCGGTCGCCAGCGAGACGCCGGCGCGCTCCGCCACGTCGACGAGACGCAACCGTGGTCCGGGTCGGGGCATGGACAACTCCTGGCAGACATTGATCCGCACCGCGCTCTTGCGTGTGGCGTAGGGCACAGCATAGGGTACGAAAGCGCTTACGTAAGCGCTTTCGTAAGCGCGGCACCGCTGGGCCGTCCGGCCGGCCTCGCGGCGGACCGTCCAGTCCCGACAGACCCCGACTCCAATCCGGGCGCCGATCCACGCCCGGTGCGTAAGCGCTTTCGTCACCGCCACCACCGCACCGACGAAGGGAGCACCTCCCCATGAGAAGACCTCGACGCGCCGCCGTCGCCGCCACCGCCCTGCTGGCGCTGGCCCTGACCGCGGCGGCGAGCCCGGCCCAGGCCGACCGGCCCGGACCGCACGACGTCCACCCCGCCCTCTGGTCGCACCTGGTCGCCTTCTACGACTTCGACCACCCGGTGGTCGGCGACACCGCGCTCGAGCGGGACCTCGGCCGGTCCGGCACCGAGATCGAGCTGGTCAACGGCGGCGCGGCCATGCGGGTGCCCGACCGGGCGTACAAGGGCAGCGGCGACGCGCTGCAGACCCGGCAGGTCAACCCGCAGGCCGCCGGCAACGACGACTGGAAGGCGGGCACCTGGTCCTCCAGCGGCGTCCGGACGCTGCGCGCGTTCAGCGGCGCCGAGGGCACCACGGTGATGGGCTGGTTCAAGCGGGAGATGGACGGCCCTGCGCTCAACTCGACCACCGCCAACCCGACCGACCGCTTCAACGCCATCGGCCTGGCCGGCGTCCTGACCGGCGACTCCGACGGGCACGGCGTGCGCGCCCTGCTGGAACTCATCGATGTCAACGGCGAACTGCGCCTGGTCGCCCTCGGCCGCCGCGTCGACGGCGGCGCCTCGCAGACCTTCGCCGCGAACGAGGACTGGCGGACCCTGCTGCCGAAGGGGGAGTGGGTGCACCTGGCCGCCACGTACGACTTCACCAGCGGCACCATGGCGCTCTACCGCAACGGTGAGCCGGTCGACGGCTTCTACACCACCGCCGGGGACCCGTGGCAGCTCAACGGGCCCGGCCCGCACGTCACCAGCGCCACCGACCCGCGCGGCATCAAGATCGGCGGAAGCTTCCCGCAGAACAACCTGGAACGCAACCCGTGCGACTGCCGCATGGACGGCCTCATGTTCCTCGACAGCGTGATCCCGGCGGGCGACATCGCCAAGCAGTACCGCTACATGGCCCGCTGACCGTTCCTCGGATCGTCCCACCGAGAAGGAGAACCGCGTGTTCATTCGCGCTGGCAGCACCGGCAGGCTCCGCAGAGCCGCAGTCACCGCCGGGGTCACTGCCGCCACCCTCGTCCTGTCCACCCTGGTCGCCGGTCCCGCCCGGGCCGACGGCGCCGTCTACGACCCGATCCCCGAGTCGCAGATCCAGTCGCACCTGGGGCTGGTGCTCCAGGAGTACGCCAGCTTCCCGCAGTCGACGCCGAACCCGGCACCGGTCGACGCGCGGCTCGTGCGCAAGGCCCGCATCAACACGATCAGCGAGCTTCCCGACGGCTCCGGCCGCCGGGCCGTGCCGGACCTCAACGGCAACCTCTACCTCGTGGAGAACGGCACGCCGCACGTCTACCTCGACGTGGCGGCCACCTTCGCGCCGCAGTTCTTCTCCGGCCGCGGCCTCGGCCAGGGCTTCGGGTACGTCGCCTTCCACCCGGAGTTCGGGCGCAACGGTCGCTTCTACACCATCCACACCGAGCAGGCCTCGCTGGCCACCCGGACCCCGGACTACGCCCAGCCGAACACCATCTACCAGGCCGTGATCACGGAGTGGACGGCCGGCGACCCGGCCGCGGACACGTTCGCCGGCACCCACCGGGAAGTGCTGCGCATCGGCTTCGGCGGCCAGATCCACGGCGTCCAGGAGATCAACTTCAACCCGACCGCGAAGCCGGGCGACCCCGACTACGGGATGCTCTACCTCGCCGTCGGCGACGGAGGCCAGGGCTACCGCAACGGCGACCCGCAGAACATGGCGATGCCGCACGGCAAGCTGCTGCGCATCGACCCGCGCGGCGCCAACGCCCCCAACGGCCGGTACGGGATCCCGGCCGACAACCCGTTCGTCGGGCGGGACGGCGCGCTCGGTGAGATCTACGCGGTCGGCTTCCGCGACCCGCACCGGTTCAGCTGGGACCGGGCCACCGGCCGGATGTACCTGGGCCACATCGGCGAGCACGCCATCGAGTCGATCTACGAGGTCCGGGCCGGGGACAACTTCGGCTGGAGCGAGCGCGAGGGCAACTGGGTCTTCGACAAGACCGCGACCAACCCGTGCGACAAGCTCTACCCGCTGCCCGCCGACGACGCGAAGTACGGCTACACCTACCCGGTGGCCGCGTACGACCACGACCCGGCGGCGAACTGGAACTGCACCTCCGACGTCGGCGTCGCCGTGGCCGGCGGGTTCGTCTACCGCGGCAGGTCGGTGCCGGCGCTGAAGGGCAAGTACGTCTTCGGCGACCTGGTCGACGGCCGGGTGCTCTACACCGAGGCGAACGAGATGCGCCGCGGTGCCGGGCTCGCCCCGATCCACCGGCTCGCGCTGTACACCACCGCCGGGGACCTGGTACGCATGCAGGACCTGTCCAGCCCGGGTGCGCCCGGCGACCCGAACCGGGTGGACCTGCGCTTCGGCACCGACGCCGCCGGTGAGCTCTACATCCTGGCCAAGGCCAACGGGAAGATCTGGAAGGTCGTGGACACCAAGACCGTGGCGGAGGGCAAGGTGGGCCGGACCAAGGTCGTGCACACCGGGGGCGCGCAGAACTGGGCGCCGGTGACCCCGTCGAAGTGGCGGTTCGAGGGCGACCAGGTCATCCTCGCCGAGGCCGGTGTGAGCCGCCCCGGCCCGCGCCGCCCGTTCGAGTACGCCATCCTCAACAAGGGCCCGGCCTGGTCCTCGGTCCAGATCGACGCCCGGGTGCGCCTCGACGAGCCCGTGGAGGTCACCAACCGGGACGTGATCATCGTCTTCGGCTGGCAGTCGGACACGCAGTACTACTACGCGCACCTGTCCACCGACAACACGATCTACCCGCACAACGGCATCTTCAAGGTCAACAACGCCGACCGGGAGCGGATCGATCACCAGTGGAACGGGCGCTCGCGGGGCGCCAACCCGGCGATCACCGACGCCGACTGGCACAAGGTGCGGGTCGTGCACCTGCCCGCCACCGGTGAGATCGCCGTCTACGTCGACGGGCACAAGGACCCGCTGATGACCGCGAAGGACACCACCTTCAGCTCCGGTCGCGTCGGCTTCGGCTCGTTCGACAACATCGGCCGCACCCGTCAGTTCACCGTGACGGGCTCCCCGGCCTGATTGGAGCAGCGGAGGGGACGGCGGCTGGTGCCGCCGTCCCCTCCGGCGCATCGGTGGCTCGGCGCCGAGACGGCCGGCGTGATCGCGGTGGCGGGCCGGAGCCGTCCGCCGCGGTCAGAATGTGGCGATCGGGTTGACCGGGCTGCCGGACGTGCCGGCGAAGCGGACCGGCGCGACGGTGAGCTGGAAGTCCCACTGGCCGAGCTCGGCAGCGGTCGTCGCGCACACCTCCAGGTCGCAGTTGTCGAGCAGCCACAGACCCATCGCGACGAGGCTCACGGCGTGGACCGGCATCAACACGTCGTCGTACCCCGACGGCTGAACGTCCTGGGGGGTGTCGGCGCCGATCAGCGCGACCTCCCGTTCATGCAGCCACGGCAGGCAGGACGCGTGCCAGCCGGCCTGCGTGAAACCGATGGCCTCACCGGTCTCGTGCCGGAAGCGGCCGTAGCCGGTGCGCAGCAGCACCGCGTCGCCGGGCCGCACCCGCACACCCTGGCGACGTTCGGCCTCCTCGATATCGTCGGGAAGCACACCCTGCCCGGGTTCCAACCACGGCACGTCGCGGACCCTGGCGACGTCCAGCAGGACGCCGCGCGTGACGATCCCGTTCGCCGCCGCCGTGACGGCGGCCCAGGCCGATCCCGTCGCGGTGTCGACCGACGAGTGCGGCCGCCCGTTGTACATCGTGCCGTCCCAGAAGATGTGGCACGGCGAGTCGATGTGGGTGATGGTGTTGCCGTGGAAGGTGATGCCGAGCCGCTCGGCCGAGAAGCCCCAGCGCCGGTCGGCGTGGAACGCGGGCACCGGCATGTTCTCGGCGCCCGGCATGTCGGCGGCGCACGGGCACGTCGTCGTCGACCGCTCCATGTCCTGCGGTGCGGCAACCTCCCACGCGCACGACACGCTCCTGCCGTGGCGCACCGCCCGCGCCGCCGCCAGCCGGACGTTGTCGGTGATGTGGTTCAGAGTCCCGAGCTCGTCGTCGTCGCCCCACCGTCCCCAGTTCGACAGCGTGCGGAAGTACCCGAGCACCTCGTCCTGTGTGGGCATCGGCCGTCCTGCCGCCATCCCGAGCATCGACTCCTCCGGTCACGCGGTTCGAGGCGCCGCGGGTAGGGCGTACCGCCCTCTCCTGGCCTGCCAAGGCCCGCTGAACTGGCAAGACACTACATCAGCGGGCCAGCAGTCGGCCGGTCAGAAGGTCGCGTTGCGGTAGGAGCTCGCACCGCCTGGAGGGCCTACTTACGTCGCCCGGTGTGGCGTCGTACTGGCTGCGACGGTGAACGGGTGGCGCAATCGATGCATCGCCACCTCGTCGCAGTCGGATGTCCGAGGCGCGGGCTTGTCTTCCACCGCGGTGGAAGGTGACAGGAACGGTGCCGTGGAACCGTAGGCCGGAGCGGGGGCCGGGCCGCGGGAACGCGGAACGCCGGCCACCGGGTGCCGGTCGCGGCTGAACCCGCCGGGGACCGTCGCCGGGGCGTCTGGTGTGCGCGGTAACGTGGTGATCACGGTCATGCTATGCCTTCCTCGAACGGCACGTCGCAGAGAAGGCACGGGCCGCAGGCCACGGGACATCGCCAAACGAACCTGAATGACGGTGGATGGATGCCGAACGGCGGCCTGCTGAACCAGTCAGGCCGCCGTTCGGCAGAGCGTGGATCAGAGCGGGCGGATGTCCGACGCCTGCGGGCCCTTCGGGCCCTGGGTGATGTCGAACTCCACCCGCTGGTTCTCCTCAAGACTGCGGAAGCCGCTCGCGGAGATCGCCGAGAAATGGGCGAAGACGTCGGCGCCGCCGCCGTCCTGGCTGATGAAGCCGAAGCCCTTGTCGCCGTTGAACCACTTCACGGTACCTGTAGCCATGTCTGCTCCTTCGCAGGCTGTTGAAGACCGCATTGTGCGGACTCGCGCTGCCGCGTTGATCAGCCGCGCCGGAAACGACACGAAACGAAAAAAGCGCCTGGATGGGGTTTTGGTTAACCCATCAGGCGCCGAAACGTCTACGGAAATCAAAACTGCAACCGGGCAACCGTAACACAGAATCGGTCGATCCACGCCACTTGTGCGCGCGGCGCGTCACAGCACGGCACCGCGAGGGGCAACTTCGATCGCCGCGACGCCTCGGCCGTAGAGCACGACGAGCCGATCACCGTGTCTGGTCCGCAGCACTCCCGACTCCTGCGCCAGCGTCGAGATCACGTGTTCCACGAGTTCGTCCTCGTCGGAGACGCCCGGTTCGTCGTACGTGAGGTCCATGCGATCGCCGCCGATGAGCCGGACGCGTAGCACCGTAGTTGCCATGCCGTAGAAGCTAGTCGAGTGGAGATGCCAGGTGCAGTGGCGTGCTGTCACGAGTTCCCCGGTCGACTCGCGCGGCCCGACGCACCGCGCGAGAGACAGTCGCGCTCGTCGCTGGTGAGCTGGCAGCGGCACCGTCGCGTGTGGTGCGCGTAGAGTGGGCCGTGGATCAGTTCGTCAACATTCGTTGGCGGGCCAGCGCCTACCGGGCGTGCTGCCCAGGTCTCGGCAGTGTCCCCAGGACGACGTCGAGGTGTGAGGGCCGAGCGTTGGCAGATCATCCGATCGCCGCGGACACGTCAGTGTGCTGACGGACGACGTGTCCGTCGAACACGACGACCAGCGACGCCACGACGCACACGACCAGAACCAGAGGCGCGGCTGGCGTCCGGTGGCCCGGCACGACGGGGCCGTTGCGGCCCGGCTGCGGCAGGTGAGCGCCAATCCGGCTGGCCTGACCGAGCAGCACCGACACCCCCAGGAGAAGGACATGACTTTCGTGTTAGCCCCGCCCACGGTCTCTCCGTCACCACTGCGTGAGCCCACCAAGACCCTTCGCGAAAAAGGGGCGGACAGCTTTCACGCCGCGCTCGCCGCGGTCCTGACCGCCGGGCTGGAGAAGGCTCTTGACGAGGGCGACCACCCGAGAGCGATCAGCTTCATCAACCGCGGCTTCGCCGAAGGAAGTCCCCAGCTGGGCTGCGACCTCCTCTGCCGGGCAATTGCGGTCGTCGGCACAGCCCGGACGTGGACCGTGCAGCTCGCGCCCCTGCGTCACCAGCTCCCGGGATTGACGTAGACGGACAAAGATGTGTGCATGGCGTTCCTCTGCTACCACCGCGACCGACCCGACTCGATGGCGCTGCGCAGAGAGTTGTTGGAGGACCACTGGTCATACATGGACCGGTACGCGGCGCAGATGATCGCCCGCGGCCCGACCTTCGCCGCCGATGGCACGACCCCCACCGGCAGCCTGCACATCCTCGACCTGCCCGACCCCGCCGCCGCCCGGGCCTTCGCGTTCGAGGAGCCCAACTACCAGGCCGGTGTCTACCGGGACGTGCTGCTGCGCCGGTGGCGCAATCTGCTCGGGCGCACCATGTGGGACTTCCCCGGAGGCCGGACCGGCGGCAACCGCTACCTGGTGCTCGGTCTCGGCGCAGGGGAGGCGGCCGATCTCAGCCTTCCGCACGACCTGCGCGACCTGATCGCGTACGGCCCGCTGCTCTCCGACGACGGGGTCCGGTGGCTGGGCACGGCCGCGTTGGTCGTGGCGTCGGATCGGGACGAGGCGCACGCCGTTCTGACCTCGGACCGGTACGCCGAGATCGAGGTGCAAGACTGGGCGTTCGGCGGGCGGCCGGCCTGAGCTGAACCGAGCGACCGCCACCCCTGCGGCCGGCTCGCGCTCGCTGATCGGATCGAGGCACCAGGCGGCATTCTTGGACAGCGATCGAGCTGCGCCGCCGCTGACCTTGACGAGGTTTCATAGAGTACTGCGAGGATGTGCGGCGGTGTCAGGGGGAGGGCGTCGGTGCGACTGGTTGCGGGCGTCGCGATGCTGGCCTGTCTGGCGGCATGCCAATCGAATCCCCAGCAGACGACCTCCGACGGGTCCGACGCGATCGTCACCACCCAGGCGTCACCGACGTCGATCACGATGCCGGCCGAGGCCTTCGACCTGTCGTGGCGCCAGCTTGATCATTATCTCAGCCGGGATGGACGATTCGAGGCCAAGCACCTCAACGAATGGATGGTGGTCACCCGGGACGGCGAAGAGTTCGGCCGCTTCGGCACCGCCGCGGAGCGTATCCTCGGCGCCGACTTCTCGCCGGACGGGCATTACCTCGCCGTGGCGCATCCCGATACGGTGATCATCTATGACCTGACGACGAAGCGGCCGAAGGCTCTGTTCACCCCGCCCGTGGAGAGCATTCGCTTCTCCACCGACAGCGCCTACCTGGTCGGCCGGGAGGACTACCAGAAGGTCCGCAACGGACGCCTCGTGGTGATCGACGTGGCGACGGGCAAATGGATCACCTCACCGGTGCCGCCGAAGATTGAGGTGTCCAACGACCCGGGTTCCTACTGGTACTCGGGATCGCTCGCCGTGTTCGATCACGGGAAGCAGGTTGTGGCGGCGGGCAGCGACGGATTCCTCCATTGGGCGGTGCAGAGCCAGAAGCTCACCTGGGTGCCGTGCGGCTGCGGGGCCGACACGGGCGCGGTGGACCGGGCCGGAAGCCTGGTGGCCCTGGTGATTCCGGACAACAAGCTGTCGCTGTGGGATGTGGCGGGTCGGCGCGAGCAGCGGGTCTGGACGCTGCCTGAGCGTCCGCCGTTGAACGGTGACCATCACGTGCGGTATTTCGGTGTGGAGCCGCACTTCACGGAGGACGGGAAATGGCTGCTTCTCGACGGAGGCGAGGGCGGGCAGGTCTGGTCGATACCCGACGGCGTCCGCGTGAAGATCCTGCCGCGCGGCAAGAACTGAGCCCTCGGCGGCGGATGCTGCAGTCCATCACCAAGGGATGGTGGTTCGTGGTCGGCGGCACCGTCCTGGCGGTCATCGGCGCCGCTGCGGGCATCTACGTCCCCAAGAAGCTCGACCCGCAGGACGAGCGGGCGATCGCGATCAACGTGGAGAGCAACCCCGCGACCGTGCCGGCCTGGGGAAACGACGTGTTCTCGTTCGTCATGCCCACCGATGCACGTCCCGCCACACACCCGCCGATCGACTGCCCCTCGATTGTGGACTGGGCGCATCGCAACGGCGGGGTCGATCAGGGGGCCACCAGGGTGCGGCTGGTGACGCAGGGCCTGTCCGACAAGGGTGTGCTCATCCAGGGGATGCGAGCACGCATCATCAGGCGTTCGACGAATCCTCAGCCGGGCGGCACCTCGCTGACCTGTGGCGGCGGCCAGGGCACCGTCACGCCGCGGCAGGTTGCCATGGATCTGGACGAGGCGGTTCCGTCGGCCGACTACGCCACCAAGGTGGACGGTCGGCTGCCGCTCTTCGGGTTCACCCTCGCAAAGGGAGAGACCGAGGTCTTCGAGCTGAACGCCACCACCAGGGGCACGGTCGAGTGGGTCATCGACCTCGACCTCGTCGTAGGCGGCGAGTCGCAGAACGTCGAGGTCACCAACCACGGCCAGCCCTTCCGGACAACCGGCTTCATCAGTCCGCACGGCTATCGGGTCATGGCCGGGACGGACCACTGGGTGGAATGCGCGGGAACTCCACCGACCTGCGGCACCGCGACGGTGTCGCCGGCTGAATTTCGCTACTCCTGACGGTTCCGTGCAGTCACCGGCGAGCACCGCGACGCGCAGATGCGGCGAGGAGCATGTGCTACCCGCGGGTCAGCCGCCGGGACAGCGCCTCGCCGGCCTCGACCAGCCATGTCGTCGGGCCCTTCAGGGCCGCGTCGAGCGAGCCGGCGAGTTCCACCAGGGACACCGCCGCCGTCACCGACCCCGGAACCGGGCCGGCGACCTGCCCGGCGGCCACCGCGACGGGTACGCCGGCGGACGCGGCCGCATCGAGCAGCGAGCCGACCACCTTGCCGGTCAGCGAGGTCTCGTCGAACCGCCCCTCGCCGGTGAGCACCACGTCCGCGCCGGCGAGCGCGTCGGGCAGCCCGACCAGGTCGGCGATGGTCGTCGCGCCCGGCACGATGGTGGCCCCCCACAGGGCGGCCAGGCCGTACGCGGTGCCGCCCGCAGCGCCTGCCCCCCGCTCGTCGGGGTCGCCGCCGGCCAGTCCGGCGAACCGGCGCAGCGCGGCGTCGAGCAGCGTCACGTCCACCGGCTGCGCGCCCTTCTGCGGCCCGAAGACGGCGGCGGCGCCGGCCGGGCCGGTCAGCGGCGCGGTGACGTCGACCAGCAGCCGCACGCCGCCGGGCGGCGCGGGCACCAGATCGGAGGTGTCGATGCGGGCAAGCTGGGCCAGCGCCGCGCCGCCGAGCGGCAGGTCCGTGCCCCGGTCGTCGTGCAGCCGCAGCCCGAGGGCACGCAGTGCGCCGGTGCCGCCGTCGGTGGACGCGGAGCCGCCGAGGCCGATCACGAGCCGGGTCGCCCCGGCGTCGAGGGCGGCCCGGGCCACGGCGCCGAGCCCGAAGGTGTGCGCGCCGAGCGGGTCCGGGGAGGCCATCAGTGGCAGCCCGCTGGACCGGGCCAGTTCCAGCACGGCGGTCCGGTCCGGCAGCAGCAGCCAGTCGGCGCTGACCGGCCGGCCGTCGGGTCCGGGCACGGTCACGGAGCGCCGCCGCGCGTCGGGCCGGGCGGCGGCGAAGGCGTCGAGCGTGCCTTCGCCGCCGTCGGCCAGGGGGAGCAGCCGTACGTCGTCGCCGGGCCGGTGGGCCAGCCAGCCGCGGGCCAGGGCGCGGGCCGCCTCGTCGGCGGTGGCGGAGCCCTTGAACGAGTCGGGCGCGACGACGACCCGCATCAGTCGGCGAGGACGAGCTGGAGGTAGCGGTCCTTCATGGTGGCGAGGACCTCGTCCGGGTCGGTCGCCCACACCTCGGCGTTGAAGATCTCCACCTCGGTGTCGCCGGTGTAGCCGGCCGCCTCGACGGCCCGCCGGATCGGCGGGAAGTCGATGTGCCCGTCGCCCATCATGCCCCGGCCGAGCAGCACATCGGCCGGGAGCGGAGTGAGGAAGTCGCAGACCTGGAAGCTCGCGATGCGGTCACCGGCGCGGG
Source organism: Micromonospora sp. NPDC048907 (assembly GCF_055586885.1). Taxonomy (NCBI): domain Bacteria; kingdom Bacillati; phylum Actinomycetota; class Actinomycetes; order Micromonosporales; family Micromonosporaceae; genus Micromonospora; species Micromonospora sp. NPDC048907. The sequence continues at coordinate 434,934 of NZ_JBVJHI010000005.1, read as the reverse complement.
CGATCTGCCGCCAGACGTCCGGGTCCCACCAGATGTGGAAGGTGTCCACCACCACCCCCACCTGCGCGACCGGGAACGGTTCGGCCAGGTCGATCGCCTGCCCCAGGGTGGACAGCACCGCGCGGTCCGCGCAGTACATGGGGTGCAACGGCTCCAGCGCCAGGCGCACGCCCCGCTCACCCGCGTACGGGGCCAGCTCGGCGAGGGCGTCGGCCACCCGCCGCCGGGCGCCGATCAGGTCGCGGGAGCCGGGTGGCAGGCCGCCGACGACCATGACCAGGCAGTCCGTGCCCAGCCCGGCGGCCTCGTCGATGGCGCGCCGGTTGTCCTCCAGCGCGGCCCGGCCGGCCTCGCCGCCGGCGGTGAGGAACCCGCCCCGGCACAGCGAGGACACCCGCAGGCCCGCGTCGGCGACGAGCTTCGCGGCGGCGGCCACCCCGATCTCGGCCACCGGCTCCCGCCACAGCCCGATCGCCGGGATGCCGGCGCGGACGCAGCCCTCGACGGCCTCCCGCACCGACCAGGACTCGGTGGTGCGCTGGTTCAGCGACAGCTTCGCCAGCCGCGGGTCAACCGGGGCGCTCATGCCGACACCCCGGCAACGGACAGGTACCGGCGCATCCGCGCGACGGCCAGGTCCGGGTCCAGCAGCAGCCCGGCGGCGTCGGCCAGCCGGAACACGTCCACCAGGTGCGGCACGCTGCGCCCGCTCTGCAGGCCGCCCACCATCGTGAAGCCGGGCTGGAAGCCGTTGAGCCAGGACAGGAAGGCGATGCCGGTCTTGTAGTACTGCGTCGGCGGGGCGAAGACCTGCCGGGACAGCGGCACCGTCGGGTCCAGGATCTCCCGGAAGCCCGCCGTGTCACCGGCGTCGAGGCGTTGCAGCGCCGCCGACGCGGCCGGTGCGATGGCCGCGAACGCGCCGAGCAGCGCGTGGCTGGACCGGCGGCCGTCACCGGCGATCAGCTCCGGATAGTGGTAGTCGTCGCCGGTGTAGACCTTCACCGTGGGCGGCAGCAGCTCGCGCAGCCGCACCTCGCGGGCGGCGTCGAGCAGCGAGACCTTCACGCCGTCGATCCGGTCGGCGTGCGCCTGCACGAGCGCCACGAACGTCTTGGTCGCCTCGTCGAGGTCGGCCGACCCCCAGTAGCCGGCGAGGGCCGGGTCGAACATGTCGCCGAGCCAGTGCAGCACCACCGGCGTGGACGTCTCCCGCAGCACCTGCTCGTAGACGCGCAGGTAGTCGTCGGGCCCGGTGGCCAGCGCGGCGAGCTGCCGGCTGGCCATCACCACGGGGGTCGCGCCGCACTCCTGCACGAAGGCGACCTGCTCGGCGTACGCGCCGACGACCTCGTCGAGGGTGTCCGGCAGGCCGGTGAGCTGGTCGGTGGCCGCCCCGGCGACGATGCGCCCGCCGCAGGCGGCGGCCTCGGCGGCGCTGCGCCGGATCAGCTCCCGGGTCGCCGCCCAGTCCAGCCCCATGCCGCGCTGGGCGGTGTCCATGGCCTCGGCGACGCCGAGACCCCAGGACCAGAGGTTGCGCCGGACGGCCAGGGTGGCGTCCCAGTCCAGCCGGGCGGGCCGGCCGGGCGCGTTGTCCGCGTGCGGGTCGGCGACCACGTGCGCCGCGGCGTACGCGATCCGGCTGGCCGGCGGGGTGGCCGGCCGCTGCCAGCCGGCCGGCTCGCGCAGGGTCAGCTCCTCGGCGCCCCCGTCGGGGCGGGGGAGGGTGATGCGGACGGTCACAGCCGGATCTCCTCGATCTCGACCCGCCGTCCCTCCCGGGCCGAGAGCAGCCCGGCCTCGGCGAGCTGGACGCCGCGGGCGCCGGCCAGGAAGTCCCACGGGAACGGCTCGCCGTCGACGACGTGCCGCAGGAACGCCTCCCACTGCACCTTGAACCCGTTGTCGAAGTCGTCGTTGTCGGGGACGGTCTGCCACTGGGCCCGGAAGGGCTCGGTGACCGGCAGGTCCGGGTTCCACACCGGCATGGGGGTGGCGCCGCGGTGCTGGATGCGGCACTCGCGCAGCCCGGCCACGGCGCTGCCGTGCGTGCCGTCGACCTGGAACTCGACCAGCTCGTCCCGGTAGACCCGGACCGCCCAGGAGGAGTTGATCTGCGCGGTGATGCCGCCGGCCAGCTCGAAGATGCCGTACGCGGCGTCGTCGGCGGTGGCCCGGTAGGTCTGGCCGGTCTCGTCGACCCGCTCGGGGATGTGCGTGGCGATGTGGGCGGTCACCGCGGTGACCGGGGCGAAGATCTGCTCCAGCACGTAGTGCCAGTGCGGGAACATGTCCACGGTGATGCCACCGCCGTCCTCGGCGCGGTAGTTCCAGCTCGGCCGCTGGGCGTCCTGCCAGTCACCCTCGAACACCCAGTAGCCGAACTCGCCGCGCACGGACAGGATCCGCCCGAAGAAGCCGCTGTCGACCAGCCGCTTGAGCTTGCGCAGGCCGGGGAGGAACAGTTTGTCCTGCACGACGCCGTTCTTGACGCCCCTGGCGGCGGCGAGCCGGGCCAGTTCCAGCGAGCCGGTCAGCCCCTCGGCGAGCGGCTTCTCGGTGTAGATGTGCTTCCCGGCCTCAATGGCCGCCCGGATGGCCTTCTCCCGCTGCGCGGTCACCTGCGCGTCGAAGTAGATCTGGTGGGAGTCGTCGGCGAGCGCGGCGTCCAGGTCGGTCGTGTACGACGTCAGCCCGTGCCGGGCGGCGATCTCGGCGAGCTTGGCCTCGTTGCGGCCGACCAGGGTCAGCTCGGGCCAGATGCGGCTGCCGTCGCGGGCGGGCAGGCCGCCCTGCTCGCGGATGGCGAGCAGGGACCGGACCAGGTGCTGCCGGTACCCCATCCGGCCGGTCACCCCGTTGAGGATGATCCCGATAGACGTGCGCTCCACGTGTGTGTCCTTCCAGTGGTTATTCGGCGGTCGTCGTCGCACCCAGGAGGTCCCGGATGCGTCCCGTGGCGCGGGCGAACTCCGGCGCCGACATGGTCTGGCCGTAGTCCCGCTCGACGGGGAGGTCGACATCGATGACCTCGGCGACGGTGCCGGGTCGAGGGGTCATGACGATCACCCGGTTGGCCAGGTAGACCGCCTCGGCGATGGAGTGGGTGACCAGCAGGACGGTGGTCCCGGTCTCCCGCCAGATCCGCCGCAGTTCGACGTTCATCTGCTCCCGGGTGAGGGCGTCGAGCGCCCCGAACGGCTCGTCCATGAGCAGCACCGGGGGGCGGTGCAGCAGCGCGCGGCACAGGGCCACGCGCTGCTGCATGCCACCGGAGAGCTCGTTCGGGTACGCGTCCTCGAAGCCGGTCAGCCCGGTCATCGCGATCAGCTCGTCGACGCGCTGGCGGGCCTGCGCCTTGGGCATGCCGCGCATCTCGGCCTGAAGCAGGACGTTGCGCCGGGCCGTGCGCCACTCCAGCAGCGCGGCGCGCTGGAAGACGTACCCGATGTCGCGCCGCGGCCCCCGCACGTCCTCGCCGTGCAGGCGGACCCGGCCCGACGACGGCCGCAGCAGGCCGGACACCAGCTTGAGCAGCGTGGACTTGCCGCAGCCGGAGGCGCCGACGATGGCGACGAACTCGCCCGGCGCGATCCGCAGCGAGACGTCGCGCAGCGCCGTGACGTCCTTCTTCTTGGTGTGGAACCGGACGGCGACCTCGTCGATCTCGACCGTGGCGCCGGTCGCCGTGGCGTCCGCGGAGCGCTGCGTGGTGGTGTTGCCGACCGTCATCGGTCTCATCCCTTCGGAGCGAAGCTCGCGTCCCAGTAGGCCGACGGGGACTCCGCCTTGGTGATCACGCCGGCGTCGGCGAAGACGGTGATGGTCTTCTGCCAGTCGGCCTCGTCGTTGACGCCGGGGGCCTGGCCCTTGGTGGCGTCGGTGTGCAGCAGCTGCAGCGTGGCGTTGAACTGGTCGGTCAGCACCTTCTCCGACGGCAGCTGCTGGGAGGCGCCGGCCATGGCCGCGACCGCGCCGGCCGCGTCCTTCTCGGCGGCGGACCACGCCTCGCTGCTGGCCGCGACCATCCGCTTGACCAGGTCCTGCTTGTTCTTGATGGTGTCGGCCGAGGCGATCAGGCCGTTGCTGTAGAAGCTCAGGCCGTGTTCGGCGAACTTCAGGTAGGAGACCTGCTTGCCGGCCTTCTCCTGCATGGTCGGGCCCTGGTCGGTGGCGAAGCCGAGCAGCGCGTCGGTCTTGCCCGACATGACGGCGGCCATCTTGCCGGCCGGGTCGGTGTTCTGCAGGGTCACGTCGCCGGCGGCGAGACCGTTGGCCTTGAGGAACGCCGGGAAGGTCTTGCTCAGCGCGTCGCCGGCCGTGGAGGCGATGGTCTTGCCCTTGAGGTCGGCGGGGGAGGCGATGTTCTTGTCGCTGAAGAACTGCACCGACGACGGGGTGGTCTGCAGGAAGACGCCGACGCTCTTGACGTCCATCCCCTGGCCGACGGCCGACAGCAGCGCCGGGGTGTCGGCCCAGCCGAAGTCGGTCTGCCCGGCGGCGGTGGCCTGCACGGTCTTCTGCGAGCCCTGCCCGGCCTGGATGGTCAGGTCGATGCCGTGCTTGGCGTAGATGCCCTGCTTCTTGCCCAGGTAGAAGGGCGCGTGCTCACCGTACGGGTACCAGTTGAGGGTCAGGGTGACCTTGTCGAGGCCCTGCGCGTTCTTCTCCTGCTTGTCCGAGGACGAGCCGCAGGCGGTGGTGGCCAGAAGGAGTGCCGGCAGGAGCGCGGCGGCGAAAGTACGCAACTTCATCCGAGGGTTCTCCTGTTCACAGGGTGGTGGTGGCGGCGTCGGTGCGGCGGCTGGCGTGCCAGGGCAGCACGAGGTACTCCAGCAGTTCCACGACGACGAAGAGGATCACGCCGAGCAGGGACATGATGATCAGCCCGGCGAAGAGGGTCGGGGTGTCGAGGTTGCCGTTGGCCTGCAGAATCACGTAGCCGAGGCCCTCGTTGGCGCCGACGAACTCACCGACGACGGCGCCCGTGACGGCCATGGTGGCGGCGACCTTCAGGCCGGAGAACAGGTGCGGCAGGGCGGCCGGGAACCGGATCTTCCGGAACGTCTGGACCTGGCCGGCGCCCATGGTCGCCGACAGTTGCAGCATCTCCGGGTCGATTGACTTCATGCCGGTGACCGTGGAGATGACGATCGGGAAGAAGGCCATGAGGACCGCGACGACGACCTTGGGCGAGAGCCCGAAGCCGAGCCACACGATGAACAGCGGCGCGATCGCGATCTTCGGGATGACCTGGGCGAACAGCAGCAGCGGGTAGAGGCTCTTCTCGACGGTGGGGGAGTAGACCATGACCACGGCGGAGAGCACGCCGACCACGATGGCGATGGCGAAGCCCAGCACCGTCTCGTACGTGGTGATCCAGGTGTGGTGCGCGAAGTAGCCCGGCTGGGCGAGGACGACGTCCAGCGTCGTGCCGGGTGAGGGAACCAGATATGGCTTCACCAGGTCCGCGGCGGTGACCACCCACCAGACGAGGAGGATGGCCACGAGGACCGCGGCCGGGCGCCAGGTGTTCCGGGCGAACCGGAGCAGGCCGGCGCCGGCCCCGCCCGGTCGGCGGGCGGCCGACGTGGTGGCGCCGGCGGGAGCGGTGCGCTCCCGTTGCTCGATGGTGCTCTGCGCGGCCATGACCCTCCGTTCTCCCTGGCTGGCCGGCGGTTTCCGGGTACTCAGCCGCTGGGTAGGCGCGTGCCGTCGGCAGGGCCGGACGACCCCGGTGAGGGCGGGGAAGCGGCCCTGAATGCGCTTTCAGTAAGCGCTTTCAGGGTGCTACGGTAACCACGCCGAAATAATCCGGTCAAGAACTTCCGCAGGGGGAACTCGATGCAGCCACGGGCGCACGTGACCTTGGAAGACGTGGCCAGAGCCGCCGACGTCTCGCTGGCCACGGCCTCCCGGGCGCTCAACGGCATGCGGGTCACCCCGCAACTGCGCGACCGCGTCCTGGCCGCCGCGGAGAAGCTGGCCTACACCCCCAACGCGCACGCCCGCGCCCTCGCCGGCGCCTCCCACCGCACCGTCGGCGTCATCTGCCACGACGTCACCGACCCCTACTTCGCCGCCATCGCCGGCGGCGTCATGCGGGTCGCCGGGGACAACGACCTGCTCGTCATGCTGGCCAGCACCTTCCGCGACCCGGAGCGCGAGATCGCGTACGTGTCGATGCTGCGCGCCGAGCGCGCCCCGGCCATCCTGCTGATCGGCTCCGGCTTCGAGGACGCCCGCTGGGAGCGGGCCCTGGAGGCCGAGCTGAAGCCCTACCTGGACGGTGGCGGCCGGGTCGCCGTGGTCAGCCGGCACCGCAGCCTCAAGGTCGACAGCGTGCTGCCGGAGAACCGGGCCGGCGCCGCCGCCATGGCCCGCGCCCTGCTCGACCTCGGCCACCGCCGCTTCGCCGTGCTCTCCGGGCCGCGGGCGCTCACCACCGTCGCCGACCGGCTCGGCGGCTTCCGTGACGAGCTGGCCAAGGCCGGCGTGGCGCTCGACCCGGCCGACATCGTCGAGGGCCCCTTCACCCGCGACGGCGGGTACGGCGCGATGACCGAGCTGCTGGCCCGGGGCTCGGCGGCCACCTGCGTGTTCGCCCTGACCGACGTGATGGCGATCGGCGCCTGCGCGGCGCTGCGGGACCAGGGCCTGTCCGTCCCGAACGACATCTCCGTCGCCGGGTTCGACGACATCCCGATCGTCCGTGACCTCACCCCGGCGCTGACGACTGTGGCGCTGCCGCTGCAACGCCTCGGGGAGAAGGCCATGGAGCTGGCGCTGACCGAGAACAACGGGCGACGACGGCGGCTCCTGCGGATGGGCGGCGAGGTGGTCCTGCGCGGCAGCACGGCGAAGGTGGGCTCGTGACCCCGCTCGCCGGCCTCACCATCGACGCGGTCCGGACGTACGCCGTCGCGCTGCCCACCATCCGCTCGTTCGGCGTCTCCGGCGGCTCGGTCGCCGTCGCCGGCACGCCCAGCATCCGCGTGCTCGTCAAGGTCACCGCCGGTGGCGTCACCGGCTGGGGCGAGGCGACCCCGATCCCGGCCTGGACCTACGAGACCGCCGAATCCATCGTCACCACCATCGACCGCTACCTCGCCCCGGCCATCCTCGGCCGCCCCGCCTGGGACCTCGACGGCGTCACCACCGCCTTCGACCGCGCGATCAACCGCGGCTTCACCATCGGCTCACCCCTGGCCAAGAGCGCGGTCGACATCGCCCTGCACGACCTGCTCGGCCGCGCTCTCGGCGTACCGGTCGGGGTGCTGTGGGGGCAGCGCCGCCGGGAGACCATCGACCTCGGCTGGATCGTCTCCGGGCAGACCGCCGGGGAGGTCGCCGACGCCGTCGCGGAGGGCGCCGACCTCGGCTACCGGGCGTTCAAGGTGAAGGTCGGCCTGCACAGCGAGGCCGAGGACGCCGCCGTGGTGCGGGCGGTCCGGGAGGCCGCGCCCGACGCGGCGCTCTGGGTGGACGCCAACCAGGGCTACACCGTCGACGGGGCGCTGCGGATGGCCCGCCGGCTGGCCGAGTACGACGTCACCACCTTCGAGCAGCCGCTGCCCGCCAACGACGTGGCCGGGCAGCGCCGGCTGCGGGAGTCCTCACCGATTCCCGTCGCCCTCGACGAGAGCCTGCGCCACCCCAGCGACCTGGCGACCTTCGTGAAGCTCGACGCGGTCGACGTGGCCATCGCCAAGGTGCAGCGCAGCGGCGGGCTGACGCTGTCGCGGCGGCTCTGCGCGTTCGCCGAGGACGCCGGGGTGCGGCTCATGGGCTCCGGGCTCACCGACTCCGACCTGGGGCTGGCCGCCTCGCTGCACCTGTTCGCCGCGTACGGCATCGACACGCCCGTCGACCTCAACGGGCGGCAGTTCCTCACCTCGTCGTACGCCACAGGAGCGACGGTCGAGGTGAAGGACGGGATCGCGCGGGTGCCGACCGGGCCTGGGCTCGGTGTCGAGGTGGACGAGTCGGTGGTGCGGGACCTCGCCGTGGACGTGCTCGCCGGCTAGCGGCGCCGGGTCGACCGGCGATTGGCCGGCGCCGTTTCCGGATACAGCCCGCGATGCGACGGCCCACGCCGCAGACCCCTCCGATGGAGACGCCATGACAGTCGATCTCCCCGCTCAGGCGGTCACCGCCGGAGTCGTACCCGAGGGCTGTGCTGCAGAAGCGCGTCAAGGCCGGCCCCGACCTGGCCGTTCTGCGCCGACTGCGGCCGGTTGCGCACCCGCCGCCTGCTCATCGGCGTCGGCCTGGTGGTGCTCGCGGTCGTCGGCGCGGTGGCGCTGTCCGCCCTGACAGCGCAGAACGACTCGACCGCCGGCGCGATCGTGCTGCTCTTCGTGCTGCTGCTCATCGCGGGGCTCGGCGTGGCCAGCCGCCGCCAACGGCCCGATCGCCTCCGGATACGTGTCCAACGACGGCAACACCCTGCACGTTCGCCGCGCGCACGACCGCTTCGTCGAGCAGGTCGCGGCCCTGCAGCCGGGCCCCGGGCCGCAGACCCACCAGGCCCACCCGCCCTACCCGCAGGCCGGACCGCCGCAGTATCCGCCGTACCCTGCCGCCGCGCCGCAGTACAGCCCCGCGACGCAGACCTGGCCCGGCCAGGCGCGCGGCGAGCAGCCACAGTAGCGATCGGGTCGCGGCCGGCCGAGTAGGACGTCACCGCGTTCGAGAGCCGCGACGACAAGGACCGGGCAGTTCACGATGGACGTGTGGGCGTCTGGCCAGGCGGGGTTCGGCTTATGGCTCCGACCAGAACGGGTCGCGGCCGATGAAACCCAGCAGTGCGGTCTGGGCATCCGCGTGCTCGGGCACCGCCACTCGCGGGCCGTACTGGCCGGAGGAGCGGATGACCTCCTCCATCTGCTCCATCCCACCGAGGAGTTCGGCGCAGAACTCCGGGTCCAGCGTGTCGTCCTGGCCGGTGGCCCGGGAGAGATCCCAGGTGTGCATGAACACGTCGGTGGTGTAAAACCGGTCGATCGCGGCCGCCAGCGGCAGGCTGCCGAGGTGGGGATTGGTGAGGTGGCGGTGCGCCGTCTCCGGGTCGTCGAGCACCGCCTGCACGGCGTCGCCGTGGATCTGCCAGGCGGCGACCGGGTCCTCGTCGACGGACGGCCCCTTGGGCAGTTCGATGCCGGCGCCGGAGGCGAGAAAGCCGGGGAACCATTCGGTCAGGTGACGCACGACATCGCGGGCGGTCCAGCCGGCGACCGGGGCTGGCGCGTCCCACGATCGGGTGCCGCGGACCCGGTCGGTGAACAGCCCAGCAACCTGGCGGTGCCGCTCGGCCGGGCGGTCAGACAGCGCCATCGGTGATCATCCTTTCGAGCTTCGCGTAGCCCTCGTTGACGCCGACCTCCATGCCGCTGCGCAGCCACGCGTCGCGGCCTTCGAAGCTGTCCACCAGGGACTGGGTCCGCAGCCGCGCACGGCCGTCACCCAGGTCCTCGAACCACAACGTCTCCAGCGCGACTCCGTCTGGCTCGCCCTCGAACGTGAAGGTCTGCACGATGCGGTCCGGCCGTACGTCGTGGAAGCAGCCACGGAACCGGTACTCCGTGCCGCCGTGCGTCGAGGCGTACCGCCAGCTGCCGCCGGTGGACGCGTCCCAGTGGTCGATCCGGGTGGCCGTGGCATCGGGGCCCACCCACCGGGCGAACAACACGGGATCGGTGTGGGCGCGGAACAGCTGCTCGGGTCGCGCCGCGAAGTCACGACTCGTCCGGATGACCGGCAGCCTGGGGTCGGCCTCGATCGCTGTCTCCGTGATCCGGTCCATGCTCGTCTCCTTCCATCTCCGCCAGGACGGCGTCGAGGCGGCGATAGCGCTGCTCGACGCGGCTCCGGTGGCGCTCGATCCAGGTGTCCATGAGGTCGAAGGCCTGGGCCTCCAGGCGCACCGGCCGGGGCTGCGGCCCGCTCGGCCGGCTGACCAGCCCGGCGTTCTCGAGCACCCGCAGGTGCTTGTAGACGGCCTGCAGCGTCATCCGGTACGGCTCGGCCAGCTGGCTCACGGTCGCGTCGCCCTTCGCCAGTCGGGCCACCAGGTCGCGCCGGGTCGGATCCGCGAGGGCGGCGAAGGCCCGGGACAGCGCATCCGTGGTCATCCGTCCCGTCCTTTCAACCCGATGGTTTAAAGCACTGTAGGCGGCTGGCGGAACACCGGTCAACCCGGTGGTGGACAGTGCCGTGCAGGGGGCCGGCACACGCTCGGTCCTCGGGTTGCCCGCCCTCGATCGGTGGAGTAGGCAGGAGGTTCACTCATGTCGATCTGGGAGGCCAGATGAGACCTCGGGCCCTCGTCACCGCGACCGTCGCTCTGGCCACGCTCGTGGCCGCGAACACCGTTCCCGCCCAGGCGAAGCCGGCCGCGCCGCCGAAGGAGCCGGTGGCCGTCGGCTACGGGGGAGCGGTCTCCACCGTGGATGCCACCGCCACGGCCGTCGGCCTGCAGGTGCTGCGGCGCGGCGGCAACGCGGTCGACGCGGCGGTCGCCGCCGCCGCGACGCTCGGCGTCACCGAACCCTTCTCGGCCGGCATCGGCGGCGGGGGCTTCTTCGTCTACTACGATGCGAAGAGCCGGCGGGTGCACACCATCGACGGCCGCGAGGCCGGACCGGCCTCGATGGGCGAGACCACCTTCATCGACCCGGCCACCGGAGCGCCCTACTGGTTCGACGAGGCCCGGATCAGCGGGCTTTCGGTCGGCGTCCCGGGCACCCTGCTCACCTGGCAGGACGCGCTGGACCGCTGGGGCACCCGTTCGCTCGCGCAGCTCCTCACGCCCGCCGCGCGGGTCGCCGAGGACGGCTTCCCCGTCGACGAGACCTTCGCTGGTCAGATCGCCGGGAACCAGGCGGCGTTCGGCCAGTTCAGCTCGACCAGCACGCTGTACCTGCCCGGCGGGCAGCCGCCGGCGGTCGGCAGCACCTTCCGCAACCCGGACCTCGCCGAGACGTACCGGCTGATCGCCAAGCGGGGCACCGACGTCCTCTACCGCGGCGAGGTCGGTCGCGATGTGGTCGCGACCGTGCAGCACCCGCCGGTGGCCGCGCAGCCGGTCGGCTCGTGGCCGTACCCGATCCGGCCCGCCGGCATGACCGCCGCCGACCTCGCCGCATACCGCACCCGCTTCCCCGCGCCGACCCGGTCGGACTACCGCGGCCTCGAGGTGTACGGCATGCCCACGCCGTCCAGCGGCGGCACCGCCGTGGGGGAGGCGCTCAACATCCTCGAGCAGTTCGACCTGGGGTCCATGACCGCGACCCAGGCGATGCACCAATACCTGGAGGCCAGCGCGCTGTCGTTCGCCGACCGCAACCGGTACGTCGGTGACCGCACGCAGCGAAACGTGCTCCGCGAGCTGCTCAGCGACGCGTACGCCAAGGAGCGGGCCTGCCTCATCGACCCGTCGGCGGCGCTGCCCAAGCCGGTCGCGCCCGGCGTCCCCGACGGCGCCTACGGCGGCTGCTCGGCGGCGGCGGTCGCCGACGTCCGCGACGACCGCACCGGCACCACCAACCTGACCGTGGCCGACCGGTGGGGCAACGTGGTCGAGTACACGCTGACCATCGAGGCGACCGGCGGCAACGGCATGGTCGTGCCCGGACGGGGATTCCTGCTCAACAACGAGCTGACCGATTTCAACTTCGCGCCGACCCAGGGCGCCGCGCCCGACCCGAACCTGCCGGGGCCGGGCAAGCGCCCGCGCAGCTCCATGTCACCCACGATCGTGCTGGCCGACGGCCGGCCGTTCCTGGCCGTCGGCTCGCCCGGCGGCGCGACGATCATCACCACCGTCCTGCAGATGCTGGTGAACCGGATCGACCGGGGCATGACACTGCCGCAGGCCCTCGCCGCGCCGCGGGCCTCGCAGCGCAACAGCGCCAGCACCCAGGCGGAGCCGGACTTCGTCACCCGGTACGCCAGCGGCCTCCCGCCGGGCCACGCATTCTCGCCAACCGCGGAGATCGGCGCGGCGACCGGCATCGAGTTCCTGGCGGACGGCCGGCTGGTCGCCGCAGCCGAGCCCGGACGCCGGGGTGGCGGCGCGGCGGCCGTCGTCGGCCGCTGGGCGCGCGACTGACGACGGGGACCGCGGCGACGGCTCCGGCCCGGCTTGAGCCGTCGCCGTGCTCCTCGGCGTGTCCCGGTGCTGCTATCGAACCCGAGGTCAGGCAGACGGCGGGACCGGGGACCGCTGGCCGAGCCACTGCTCGGCGTCCCAGGCCTGGAACCGCTCCACCTCGGTGAATCCCAGCTTCGCCGCGAGGCGCATAGACCCGACGTTGGCGGTCTGGGTGGTGAGCACCACCGGCTCGCCGGGAAGCACACCGTCGAACCAGTCCAGTGCCGCCGCGCACGCCTCGGCGGCGTACCCGGATCCCCACGCCCGCGGCAGGAACAGGTAACCGAGGTCGGCCTTCCCCGCGGCAGCCGGGCGCCGGTGCTCCGTTGCTCTCCGGAGCAGGATCTGGCCGATCATCGTCCCGTCGAGATCGACGACGAAACTCCCGGGCCGGCGCTCGGGCACCGCGGGCAGCTCCCGCTCGAGCTCGTCCCGCGGGCGCGGGCCGCCGAGATAGGTGTGCACCTCCGGCGACGCCAGCAGCTCGATGAACGCCGCACGGTCACGGGCCTCGGACGCACGGAGCACGAGCCGCTCGGTCCGGACCGGCTCGGGCGGCCAGGCGACGGGTCCGAGCTCGGTCATGCCGGCCAGCCAATCAGCAGACTCGGCAGCGATCAAGACTCCCGGACCGATCACCCGGGTTGTGGAGGGGTCACGGCGCGACAATAAGTGGACGCTGCGTCCAGTTGGTTGCTAGCGTGGGCACCCGCAAGCGGACACGGTGTCCGCATGCCGGGAAGAAGGGGAAAGCTGTCATGGCCAACCTGCTGCACCTGGACACCAGCGCGCGCCGTGCCTCACACTCCCGCGCGCTGGGCAGGTTGTTCGCCGACGGGTGGCGGGCGGCGAGTCCGGAGAGCACTTACTCCTACCGGGATCTCGCCGCGAATCCGGTCCCGGTGATCGGGGAGGCGTGGACCGAGCTCTGCGACTACGCCCTCGAGCACGGGATCACCGATCCGGACCGCCTCGTCGAGGGGGTGCGTACCCCGGCGCAGCGGGAGGCCTGGGCGGTCGTCGAGCCGTTGCTGACCGAGCTGGTCGCGGCCGATGTGCTGCTCATCGGCGTCCCGATGTACAACTTCTCGATCCCGGCGAGCCTGAAGTTGTGGATCGATCAGGTGACGTTCCCGCGCGCTTCGTTGGACCTCAAGGTGGTCGTCGTCTCGGCCCGCGGCGGCTCGTACGCACCCGGCACACCCCGTGAGCCGGTCGACCACCAGGAGCGTTACCTGCGTGACTTCTTCCGAGGTCACTTCCAGGTGGACGACGTCACCGTCATCAACGCCGAGTTCGTGAACTCGACCGTCGACCCGACGCTGGAGAGGTGGCGCGAGTCCTACGCTGCTTCGTACGCCGAAGCCAAGCGGGCGGCGTTCGACCTGGGTCGCCTTCTGGCCGCCGCTGACTCTGTCACGGCGGGGGGCGCCGGATGAGTTGGCTGATTCTGGTGCTGGCCGGCCTCGTTGAGATCGTCTGGTCACAGAGCATCAAGCCCACCCAGAACTTCACCAGGCCGCTGCCGACCCTGATCTGTTTCGTCCTCGGAGCCGCGGCCGTCTACCTGCTGTCGCGGGCGATGCAGGACCTGCCGGTCGGCACCGCATACGCCGTCTTCACCGGCATCGGCGCGATCGGGGCGATCTCGCTGGGCATCGTCCTGCACAAGGACCCGGTCAGCATCGGCCGGTTCGCCGCACTGGCACTGATCATCGGCGGCATCGTGCTCGCCCGTGTCACCAACCCGGAGTGAGAGCCGGGGATCACCTCGATCTCCACGTGCACGACCGCCCGGCACGGACGGCTTTCCCCGAGCCTGACGGGGACTGGCCGTGCGGGATGGGTCGGCAGCGACCCTGGGACCCGTCCCGCAGGCTCATCCGCCGCCGAAAACGCTGACGGCGAGGGCGCGCAGCGCGGTGGCGATCTGCTCCGGGGTAAGCCGACGCTGCTCGCGCTGGTACTGGTAGACGTCCGGAGCGAGCGGTGCGAGCAGCGCGTCGACGAGCGCGTCGACCTGCGGCACGGCGGCCTGGGTCAGCAGCACGCGCACGTGTGCCCGCCAGAAGCCGTACGCCCCGGTGGCGAAGCGCGCCGGCCCGAACTCGGCACCGAGCACGAGCGGCAGGTGTTGCTCGAGCAACTCCACCATCGCGGCGTAGAACGCAGCCAGCCGCTCGGCGGGTGGAGCGCCGGGACCGAGCGGCGGGGGGCCGGACATCATTCGCTGCTGAAGGCCGCGCTCGTGCTCGTCGAGCAGGGCCTGGGCGATCGAGGCGGTGTCCGGATAGCGCCGATAGAGAGTCGCGCGTCCTACGCCGGCCGCGCGGGCGATGTCCTCCATCGTCACGCTTCGAGGGTCGCCGTCGATGAACAGTTTCCGGGCGGCGGCAAGCACCCGCGCCCGGTTCCTGGCCGCGTCGGCCCGCTCACCGTCAGCGCGAGCGCCGATCGGATCGCCGGTCGACAGGTCGGTGCGGCGGTTCACCAGTCCAGGCTAGCAAGTGGACGCGGCGTCCGAATGGCCGGCCCGCCGGCCTGCGTCGAGGGGGACCGGCTACCCCGAATAGCTGACCGTTGACTTTCTGAACATCGCTGGCCCCACCACCGCAAACCTCGAAGACGACTGAGCGCTGTCGGGCGGAAGGAGCCGAGCGCGGGCTCGAACCATCGAGGCTGAGCGGTATGGGAAGCGCGGCTTCCCTGCCACAACGATGGACATAGACAGGTGGGCATAAACTGATACGCTGCTCCCGCCTTACCCTTGGAGGAGAGACACCGAAGTGAAGAAGCTGTCAAGCGTCGCGTCCGTGCTCGCACTCTCAATCGGAATCGCTATTGCCCCGGCAGCGTCTGCCTACGCTGCTACGGACAGGACCGGGGCGGAACGGCTGAACATTCCGAACAGCAGTGCGTGCAAGGCGGGTCGCACGGTCATGCAAGGCATGGTGGCAGGGCCGGGCGGCCAGCTCTACATCGTCTTCACCAAGGCAGCCGGCGCGGAGCCTGTCCTGTCCAGGTGGTTGCGCGACGGCTCAGCCTGGGACGGAACCAGCTGGGTCTGCGCCGGGTCACCGACCTCCGTGCCCACACTCGGCCATGGCAACGACCTCGCCTACAACCCGAACTATCTGGGTCAGGGCCCGGCCTTGATCGCCACCCAAGGGAGCCAGTCCGCCTTCCTGAGCGACAAGGTGACAGTCGTGCGCCTGAACGCCGACGGGTCTTTTGGCGCAACCGGTGAAGTGCGTCTACCGATAGGCAACATCAGCGGCCTCTGCTACAGCGCGACGGCCGCCGGCGGAGCCGGCAAATATGCTGCCCGACGGTTGGGTAGCCTCTGGACCCATCCCGGCGCCGGTGCGCTGACGAGCGGATGGACGCTGGCGACGAGCAGTCTGACGAGTCACGACAATCGTTCCGACCAGGGCATCGACTGTTCTGAGAACTATATCTGGAACACCAAGTCCATCAACACGTCGACGCCCGCTACCGGGTGGAACTGGGTGTACCAGTACAACTGGTCGGGAGGCGATGTGGAGAGCGACATCGGAATTCCGGGGAACAACTTGACCGACGAGATCGAAGATGTCACCCATGTGGGGAGCGAATTCTTCGTCGGCATCAACCGAAACGACGGGCTGGCCGACTCCGTGAAGGTGTTCATCGAGTAAATTCGAGCAATTGTCATTGCTCGCGCGGTAGGCAGGCTACGAACGTGTCGTTTCCTTTTTCAGGGCGCGAGCGAGGCGGCGGACGGCCTCGTCCATGAGTTCGGGTGGGGCTGCGGCGTAGGTCAGCCGCAGGTGCGGCGCCGAGGGCTCGGCCGCGTACCAGGGGCGGCCGGGGAAGACGATGACGCCTTCGGTCGCAGCCGCGGCGGCCAGTGCGACGTCATCGGTGCTGTCCGGCAGTCGGGCCCACAGGTGTAGGCCGCCGCGTGGAATCGCCGGTGGGGCGAGTTCCGGCAGGTACCGGCGCAGTGCGGTCAGCAGCGCCTCGCGCCGTGTCCGCAGCGCGGTACGCAGGGCGCGGCGGTGCCGCGTCCAGGCGGGAGCGGTGACGAATTCCAGTGTGGCCTGCTGCAGCGGGCCGGCGACGAAGAAGTCGTCGAGCAACCTGGCTGAGCGCAGTCTGGCGCCGGCTGGGCCCCGGGCACCGATCGCGGCGACACGTAGGCCGGGAGCGGCGGACTTGGTCAGGGAGCGCAGGTAGATCACGTGCCCGTCAGTGTCATCGGCGGCCAGCGGTGGCGGGGCCTCTCCATCGATGGCGAGGTCGCGGGCGTAGTCGTCCTCGATCAGGAACGCTCCGGCGTCGCGTATGGCATCGGCGACCTCAGCTCGGCGGTGAGCTGTCAGTGTGGCACCGGTCGGGTTGGCATAGAGCGGTTGGCAGTAGAACAGTCGCGCGCCGGTGCGAGCGAACGCGGCGGCGAGCTGGTCGGGCAGTACGCCGTCGGCATCGGCGGGCACCGGCACTACCCGCAGCCCAGCCGCCCGGGCCGCGGCCAGCGCCCCCAGATAGGTCGGGGACTCGACGAGCAGGGTGTCGCCGGGTGCGGTGAGAGCGCGTAACGCCGATGACAGCGCCGCCTGCCCGCCTGGGCAGATCACCATGTCGTCGGCGCGCAGCCGGGCCCCGGCCGCGCGGGCGAACCAGGACCGCAGGTCCTCACGTCCCTCTGCCGGCCCGCGCTGCCACGCCGCAGGCTGCCGGGCGGCGCGCGCGAGCGCGGCGCCGAGCGCCGCGGCCGGCTGCAGATCTGCGTCCAGGTAGCCGCCAGACAGGGGAATCGCTCCCGACGGCGGTAGCGCGAGTAACGCCTGCATCTCATCCTCGCCCGGTCTGCGGGCGCCGAGCGCCACCGTCTGCCACGACAAGTCGGGTGGGCGACGCTCGTCGGGTGGGGCGGCCACGAAGGTGCCCTTCCCCGGTCGCGTCTCGATCAGCCCTCGTGCCACCAGCTGTCGGACCGCTTCGGCGACGGTGACCGGCGAGGCGTGGTGCCGGGCGGTCATCTCGCGCACCGAGGGCAGCCGTGTTCCCGGGTCCGCGGCGGCCACGAGCCCGCGCAGATCTTGGATAACACGGGCCACTGCGTTACCGTCATCCATGAGAGCGAAGAGTAGCGCTACTGGCCCCACCCCGGTAACGGCGGATCGGGTCATCGGCCTCACCCTCGGCGCGCTCGGCGTGCTCGCCTTCAGCATGTCGCTGCCCGCCACCCGCGTCGCCGTGCAGGAACTCGACCCGTGGTTCGTTGCCTTCGGCCGGGCCGTCGGTGCGGCACTACTGGCCTGGGCGTACCTCAGTTTCACCGGCGCACCGCGGCCCACCCGGAGCCAGTGGCGGCGGCTGCCGATCGTCGCCCTTGGCGTCGTCGTCGGCTTCCCGCTTTTCACCTCGCTGGCACTGACCACCCAGACGTCCGCACACGGCGCGGTCGTCATCACCGTGCTGCCCGCCATGACCGCCGTGTTCGCGGTACTGCGGGCCGGCGAGCGCCCACCGCTGCTGTTCTGGCTCGCCAGCATTGGCGGGCTGCTGGCGGTGCTCGCCTTTCTGATCACCAGCGGGACGGTCCACGGCACACTGTCGGCCGCCGACCTGTTCCTGCTCGCGGCTGTCGTCCTGTGTGGGCTGGGATACGCCGAGGGCGGGGCGCTCGCCCGGGATCTGGGCGGCGCCCGGACAATCTGCTGGGCGCTGCTGCTCTCAATGCCTGTCACCCTGCCCATCACGCTGGTCGCCGCCTCGGCTCACCCGCCGCGCGCCGACACCGCCGCTTGGTTGGCGTTCGCGTACCTGACCGGGGTTTCCATGTTCCTGGGCTTTTTCGCCTGGTACGCAGGTCTGGCCCGAGGCGGCATCGCCCAGGTCGGCCAGGTCCAGCTCGCACAGCCGGTATTCACCCTGCTCTGGTCCGCGTTACTGCTCGCAGAGACCGTCACCCCTGCCTCGATCGGGGCGGCGCTGGTCGTGCTGGCCTGCGTCGTCCTGATCCAGCGCACCCGCAGCGCGCCCGCAAGAGATCAGGACGGCGGCGCCCACGCGGTGCACCGCCCCCTTCCACCCCCCGATGCACGGGAGGCGCTTCCGGTACAAGGCATCCCCGCTCGCAGGCGACCACACCCGTGAACTTTCGACGTTACGAACCCGGCCACACTCAGCTCGACCGAGTCCGGCTGGTGGGCGCCGCCGGCGGCAGGAGGGGATGGTGAAGCTGGGCGGGCATCGCGAAGGCCGATCAGCGTCGCGCTCTGCGACGTGCTTGAGTGCTTAGGCCTTTGCGTGTCCGGCCGTACCATCTCCCGGTGATCTCCTCCCGCCGACGGCTGGTCGTGGCGTCCATCCTCCTGGTGTCGGAGGCGGTGGCGTTCGCGCTGTTCGTCACCGAGTCCGTGACGGGTGCGATCGCCGCCGTCGGCTTCACCTGTGTGTCGTTGTGGGTGCACGTCGTCCTGCATGAGGGCGGGCACCTCGTCGTGGCGAAGCTGCTGCGCCTGCCGGTCGTCGCGGTCCGCATCGCACCCTTCACCGGCTGGCGGAGCGAGGTGTGGGTCCGGCCGGCGCCGACGGCGACGGCGTTGCCGCTGCGGATGGTGTCGTTCTACCTCGCCGGCCCGGTGGCGAACCTGTGCACCGCGGCGGTGCTCGGTACCGCCGCGTTGACGAGCACGGGGTTCGCCCGCGTCGTACTGCTCGGCGCGGCGCTCGTCGGGGGGCTGCTCGGGGTGGTCAATGTCATCCCCGGGACGTCGCCGCGCAGTGACGGCCGCAACCTGCTGCGCTGGCTCGTGGCGCCGGCGGCCGCCCGCGCCGCGCTACGGGCGGGCTACTACCAGGAGGAGGTGAACAGGACGGTACGGGCGATCGCCGAAGGGGAGGTCGGAGAGCATCGTCTCGTAGCTCCTGCTCGCGACGGCAACGACCCGCGACTGGCGCTCGCTGCCTTCCAGCAACGCTGGAGCATGGGGCACGCGCACTCGGCGGCGGATTTCGTCGCCGACGCCGAGAGGCTCGCGGCGCTGGCTCGCGCCGACAGCACCGACCCCGCGGCCGCCGCCGTGATCGGGGAGGTGCTCACCGTCCGGTTCGGACTGTGGAACCTGTACGACGCGGTGCTGAACGGCTCGCCGGTGGCACACCGGGAGGTCGTGGAGATCGCGGAACTGGCCCAGCTCGCCTTCCACGTGCAGCCGCACCGCCTGTCCGCCCGTGTCGCCGTGAGCCTGGCTCACCTGCTCAACGGGCGGCCGGAGCAGGCGCGGTCGCTGCTTCTCGACATCCGGCCGGGCGTCGACCCGCCGGACCTCCGCACCGTCGCGGCACTCCTGTCTGCCATCGCCGAGTGCTACCTCGACAACCATGCTGCCGCCGACGCCCTTTTCGGGGCGGCCGGCGGCGACTACCCGCAACTGACCCAGGTGGCTGCCGCGATCCGCGCGGCCGACCCGGTGCCGCGCCTGTTCGCCTCGGCGCCCAGCCGCAGTGTTGCCTGAGCAGCCGCCGGACCGGGGTGAAGGTCAGCACCCGCGGGCCGGCGCTACGCTGCGACGGACTGCGGATCACCGGCGGCGTCGTGGGCGGCCATCGCCTCCTGACGGTCAGGTTCCTCGCGCAGGATGGCGCAGTGCAGCCACGCGTCCGGGATGCCGAAGCCGTCCACCAGCGTCCGCATGTGCGGGCGCAGCTCCTTGAGCAGGCCGTTCACGACCCCGGTCACGGCCTTCGAGCGGGCCGGCGTGAGTCGGCCGTGCTCCAGCAGCCAGCCCTTGTTGGCCTCGATGACGGTCAGCGCGTACAGGTCGCAGATGCGGGAGAGCAGCGCCCGGACCGGCGGGTCGGCGGTGTCCTCGATGCCGGCGACGAACGCCTCCAGCGTGATCCGGTCGATGTGCGCGGCCGCGACGGCGAGAACGTGGTCCTGGACGTCGTTGAAGATGTCGAAGGGGCGATCCTTCTTCGTGGCCGCGCCGTTGCGGAGGCGGCGGACCGCGCCGTCGAGCAGGTGCCTCTCGCGGTCCTCGAAGACCTTGAGCTGCCAGCCGCGGTCGGTGACGGCGACCTCCTCGTCGCGGCCGGGCACCGCGCTGATTAGCCGCTCGATGAGCGACCGGGCGGCGGTGCGCTCGAGCACCATCTCGCGGACGTGTTCGGCGACGAAGGAGGCGCGCCCCCAGCCGTCCAGGGAGCCGAACTCGTCGCGGTAGCCGGTGAGCAGGCCCTTGGCCACCAGTTGCAGCAGCACCGTGTTGTCGCCCTCGAAGGTGGTGAAGACGTCGGTGTCGGCCTTCAGGCTCGGTAGCCGGTTCTCGGCCAGGTAGCCGGCGCCGCCGCACGCCTCGCGGCACATCTGGATGGTGCGGGTGGCGTGCCAGGTCTGCGCGGCCTTGAGACCGGCGGCCCGGGACTCCAGTTCCCGCTGCCGGTGCTCGTCGACCGGGCCGTCGCCGCCCTGCACCTCGTGCAGCGCGGTGACCAGCTCGGTCTGGGCGAAGTGCAACGCGTACGTGGTGGCCAGGGCGGGCAGCAGCTTGCGCTGATGGGCCAGGTAGTCGTTGAGCAGCACCTCCCGATCCGCGTCGGGCGTGCCGAACTGCCGGCGGATGTCGCCGTAGCGCACGGCGATGGTCAGCGCCGACCTGGTGGCGGCCGACGCGGCGCCGCCCACGCTCACCCGGCCGCGCACCAGGGTGCCGAGCATGGTGAAGAAGCGGCGGGAGTCGTTCTCGATCGGGCTGGAGTACGTCCCGTCCGGCGCGACCTGACCGTACCGGTCCAGCAGCATGTCCCGCGGCACCGTCACGTGGTCGAAGCTGAGCCGCCCGTTGTCCACGCCGAGCAGGCCGGCCTTGGCGCCCGCGTCGCCGATGGTCACGCCGGGCATGGGGTTGCCCTGCGCGTCGCGGATCGGGACGAGCCACGCGTGGACGCCGTGCCGCCGCCCGTTGGTGACCAGCTGTGCGAAGACGACCGCCATCCGCCCGTCACGTGCCGCGTTGCCGATGTAGTCCTTGCGGGCGGCCTCGTGCGGGGTGTGCAGGTCGAAGGTCTGCGTGTGCGGGTCGTACGTGCAGGTGGTGCGCAGTTGCTGGACGTCGGAGCCGTGACCGGTCTCGGTCATCGCGAAGCAACCGAAGATGTTGCCGGAGATGATGTCCCGCAGGTACGCGTCGTGGTGCCGTTTCGTGCCGAGGGCGCTGACCGCGCCGCCGAACAGGCCCCACTGCACGCCCGCCTTGACCATGAGCGACAGGTCGACCTGCGCCAGCATCTCGGTGGCGACGATCGAGCCTCCCACGTCGGACCCGCCGCCGTACTCGGTCGGGAAGGCCGACGCGATCCCCAGCTCGGTGGGGAGTTCCCTGAGCAGCCGGGTGATCCGCGCCCGGGCCTCGTCGCCGGTCTCACCGTAGACCGGGAGGAAGCGCGCGTCGAGGTGCTCCCGGTGCGCGTTGCGGACGCCGGCCCACGGCCCGTCGAGCACCTCGCGCAGGCGAGCGAGGTCGATGTGATCGGACATGGGCACCCCTCCGCTGGCGGACATATGGGTACAGTCTGTACTCGATCAAGAGTACCGGCTGGTTGGCGTCACCCGCCGGGCAAGGCCGCGGTGAGACCGGCCACCATGGCGGCTCTCGCCGGCCACCCGATTCATCTCACGCGGTCGCACGGTAGCCGGCGACGATCCCGCCGTACCACGGCGAGGACATGGGC
This sequence comes from Micromonospora sp. NPDC048907, assembly GCF_055586885.1. NCBI lineage: Bacteria > Bacillati > Actinomycetota > Actinomycetes > Micromonosporales > Micromonosporaceae > Micromonospora > Micromonospora sp. NPDC048907. The sequence goes on along the minus strand of NZ_JBVJHI010000005.1, from coordinate 413,051 downwards.
AACGGCCGGCCCGGTCACCGGGCCTTGCCGAGATCCATTCACGAGCGTAGGAAGAACACCACCCGTTGACCGCCGCGTCGACGCACCGCCAGTGCCGAAGGAGAAGCGCGTGGCCACACCCCGACGGCTCCGTCTCGCCGTGTCCGTGCTGGTGACCGCGGGCACCGTGCTGCTCGGCACGGGCGCCGTCGCGGCGCCCGCGACCCCCGCGCCGGCCCGGGACCGGACGTGCGACCCGATCGACCCGACGGCCTGCCTGCTGCCGTTCCCGAACGACTACTTCACCGTGCCGGACCGGACCAGCCCCACCGGCAAGCGGGTGCGGCTCGCGACCTCGGCGATGCCCGCCACCGTGCAGGGGACGCCGATCGACCCGGCGGAGTGGAACCGGCAGGACGGGTTCAGCCCCGGCACGCCGATCCTGGTACGCGTGCCCGGCCTCGACGCCGCGGCGACCGGTATCGCGCCGGTCACCGACATCGGCCGTTCGCTGGCGCCCGACGCGCCGATCGTGCTGCTCAACGCCCGAACCGGCGAGCGCACCCCGTACTGGGCCGAGCTGGACGCGCACGCCACCGGCCAGCCCGACCGGCAACTGCTGATCATCCGGCCGGCGGTGGCGCTGACCGAGGGCACCCGGTACGTCGTGGGCCTGCGCGGCATGCGCGACGGCACCGGGGCGACCATCCCGGCGCCGAAGGCGTTCCGGGCCTACGTGACAGGTGCCGGCCTCGGCCACCGGGACGACCGCGCCCCGCAGATGAAACGGATCCTCGCCGACCTGAGCCGGACCGGCGTCAACCGGCACAGCCTCTACCTGGCCTGGGACTTCACGGTGGCCAGCCGGCACGGGCTGACCGGGCGGATGCTGGCGATCCGCGACACCGCGTTCGCCACCCTCGGCCGGTCCGTGCCGTCGTTCACCGTCACCACGGTGACCGACTACGCACCGGAGCAGGATCCGCTGATCGCCCGGCAGGTGACCGGCACCGTCGACGTACCGTCCTATCTGACCGGCGACGGCGGGCCCGGCTCGCGACTGCACTACGGACCGGCCGGCGGCGACGGCACGCCACCCACACCGAACGCCCTGCCGACACCGTCCGGAACGACGGTGGCGGCGGACTTCGTCTGCAACATCCCGCGCAGCGCCTCCGCCGCGACACCGGCGCACCTCTCGCTCTACGGCCACGGCCTTCTCGGCAAGCCGACCGAGATCAACGCCGGCAACGTCAAGACGATGTCGAACACGTACAACTTCACCTTCTGCGCGACCAGCTGGATCGGCATGGCCGCCGCCGACGTCCCCTACGTGGCCGGCGCCTTCGGCGACCTCAGTGCCTTCCCCGCCGTGGTGGACCGGCTGCAGCAGAGCTTCCTGAACTTCCTCTTCCTCGGTCGCGCGATGATCCACGCGGGCGGGTTCGCCGCCCACCCGGCGTTCCGGGACGCCGCGCGGCCGTTGATCGACGCCACCGGCGGGCTGCACTACGACGGCAACAGCCAGGGCGGCATCAACGGCGGCGCGCTCACCGCCATCGCCCAGGACTGGACCCGCTCGGTGCTCGGCGTGCCGGCGATGAACTACTCCACCCTGCTGCAACGCAGCGTGGACTTCGCGCCGTTCCAGACGATCATGGACGGCTCCTACCCGGACAAGGTCGACCAGCAACTGATCCTCGCGCTGCTCCAGATGCTGTGGGACCGCTCCGAGGCCAACGGGTACGCCCAGCACATGACCGACCGCCCGTTGCCCGGCACCCCGGCGCACCAGGTGCTGATGCACGTCGCCTTCGGCGACCACCAGGTCTCGCCCGCAGCGGCCGAGGTGCAGGCGCGCACCATCGGCGCCCGCCTGCACACCCCCGCGCTCGCCGACGGCTGGTCGGCGGACGTGCGACCGTACTGGGGCATCGCGCCGATCCGCAGGTACCCGTACACCGGATCGGCGATCGTGATCTGGAACAGCGGCACGGCGTACGCGCCACCGCCGACGAACCTCGCCCCGGCCGGGCCGGAGTACGGCGACGATCCCCACGAGTTCCCGCGCGCCCAGGCCGGAGCCCAGCGACAGAAGACGGTGTTCCTGCTCACCGGCAAGGTCGTCGACGTCTGCGCGGGCACACCCTGCCCGTAGGAGGGGCGCCTTCGCTACTCGGCCTGCCGGCCATCCGTGCGCCGGTCGGCGACGAGTCCGGCGAGCCAGTCGTCGAAGGTCGTGGGCGCGATGCGGGCGTCCGGTCCGGGCAGCAGCACGTTGCCCGCCATGTCGGCGCCGAGGATCGCCTCCCACGTGGGGACGAGGGTCATCTCACGCCCGGTCGCCTGGTGGGTCCGGCGCGCCATGTCCACGAGATCGTGCCGATCGGGGCCCGCCACGTCCCGGTAGCGCCCGTGCGGCGGCCCGGCGGCCACCTCGGCGAGAACGTCGGCGACGTCGGCCGGTGCGATCGGCTGGACGAGCAGGGGAGCGAGGTAGGCGGTGCCGTCACGTTCGGTCCACGTGGCCACCGTCGCGCCGAAGTCGAAGAACTGGGTGACGGGGACGATGGTCCAGGGCACGTCCCCGGCGGAGACCAGGCGCTCCTGCTCCCGCTTGCCGGAGTAGTGCGCGGTGCCGGCGATCCGGTGCACCTCGACGATGGAGAGCAGGACGTGGTGCCGGACTCCCGCGCCCTGCTCGGCGCGCAGCAGGTTCCGGGTGGCGGCGCCGAAGTACGCCACGGTGGCCTCGCGGTCGGCCGCCGGCGCGCTCATCGCGTCGATGACGACGTCGACCCCGGTCAGCGCCTCGTCCAGCCCGCCGCCGGCGACCAGGTCGACACCGTGCGACCGGCTCATCGGAACGGGATCATGGCCGTGACGGCGCAGGGCCGCCACGGTCAGGGACCCGATGTTGCCGGACGCGCCGGCGACGGCCACCCGCATGTCTGGCTCCTGTCTGAGGACCGGTGCGCGGCGCACCGGACGTGACCGTGAGCCACCCGCCGCAGCGCTCACGCCAGCCGGGCCCGGACGACGATCGGGCCGAACGGCGAGCGCCTCGACGGATGGCTTGACCTGCGCGCGGAGCGGCACGCCGTGCCGATGTCGCACGCTGAGCTTCAGGCTAGGCGAGGGCGACGTGCCGCGGGACGGGATCGAGTCGCGTCCCCGCGCTGCCGGGGCCCGAGGTGGGGTACACCCTGGTGCCCGGTGGAGGTCATCTTCAGGCGCCTCAGCAGCGGTCAGGATCCGCCGCCCACATCGCGCGGGTCACCTCGTACTCGACCTCGCCCAGATCCGCTCCCGGCAGCGGGTCGTCCAGGTCCGGGAAGTACGTACGCACATACCGCATGCCGACGGCTTCCATGACGCGCCGCGACCCGGTATTCACGGCCATGGTCTGCGCGATCACGCGGTTCTGCCCGACGGTGTCGAAGGCGTGCCGCAGCAGAGCGCGGGACGCCTCGCTGGCCAGGCCCTTCCGCCAGTGCCGACGGAGGAGGCGGTAACCCAGCTCGGCGACGGTGGGGTCGTCAGGTTGGTCGGGGCCGTGCGTCGGCGGGAGCATCATGAGCCCGATGAACTCGCCGTCCTCAGCTTCCGGCGGCGTCGAGTCACGCTCGCCGCCATCGGTCCCGAACGCCATCCAGTAGCCCAGGCCGTCCACCCTGCCTGCCAGGGTCATCCGCTGCGCATGGGAGGCGATCACCTCGTCCCTGGACCGCGCCCTGCCGACGAGGTGGCGGAGCACCTCCGGATCAGAGTCGAGCTGGACCTCCCACTCGAGGTGCCGGTCGGCGAGAGGTACCAGCAGCAGACGGTCGGTGCGGAGGCTCGGCTGGGGCACCCGGCAACCATCACACGGGAATGCCGATTCGGCCATCCGATGCGCACCGCCGGTCAGCCGCACTCAGCTGCCGCTGATTGCCGGGTTCCTCGACGCGGGGCACCGGGCGCGGTCCGGAGCGCGTAGCCTCGCCCGCGTGATGCGCAGGACGGCGCGTGCCTCGCTGGCGGCGGTGACGGCGGTCGCGGTCGGCGTTGCGCTGGCCGGATGCGCCGCCGGATCGACCGGCCCGGCGCCGGCCTGGCACGGCGCCACGGCCGGTCCGGCGCCGTCCGGCACCGCGACGCCGGGGGCGAGCGCACCGGTCGAGGTGCGGCTGGCCTTCGCCGGCGATGTGCACTTCACCGGCCGTACCCTGGGCCTGCTCGACGATCCGCGGACTGCCTTCGGGGCGATCGCGCCGACGCTGCGCGACGCCGACGTGACCCTGGTCAACCTGGAGACGGCGGTGACCGGCCGCGGCACCCCGCAGCCGAAGAAATACCACTTCCGGGCTCCGGAGACCGCCTTCGCGGCGCTGCGCGCGGCCGGGATCGACGCGGTGTCGATCGCCAACAACCACATCCTCGACTACGGTCGGCAGGGGCTCGCCGACACCCTCGACGCCGCCGCGGACGCCCGGTATCCGGTGTTCGGGGCGGGCCGCGACGCCGACTCGGCGTACGCGCCGTGGATCACCACCGTACGGAGGCTGCGGATCGCGGTCCTCGGCATGTCGCAGGTGCACGACCTGGCCGGGTCGTGGCGGGCGACCGACGGCCGATCGGGGGTGGCGATGGCGTTCGACACCGCCCGGGCCACCGCCGCGGTGCGGTCGGCGCGGGAGCGGGCCGACCTGGTCGTCGTCTTCATGCACTGGGGGGTCGAGGGCAGTTCGTGCCCCAGCGGGGAGATGAAGACGTTCGCCGGGAGGCTGTCCGAGGCCGGCGCCGACATCGTGGTTGGTACCCACGCGCACACGCTGCTGGCCGACGGCTGGCTCGGTGCGACCTACGTGCACTACGGGCTGGGCAACTTCGTCTGGTACGCCGATTCGCACAGCACGGACTCCGGTGTGCTGCACCTGGTCGTCCGCGGGCGGACGGTGGTCGAGAGTCGATTCGTCCCGGCGACGGTCTCCGGTAGCGGCCAGCCGATCCTGGCCACCGGGGTAAGGAAGCAGCGCATCCTCGACAAGCTCGCCACCGCCCAGCGGTGCACCGGCTTGGCCGCCAAGCGCCCCGGCTAGCTGTAGCGCCACGGACGGCTTGCCTCGTCGCACGAGTTGTTGCAGCCCGCGGCCTCGTCCTGCGTCAACCGCCAGGCCGGTACCGGCTCGGCCAATCCACCCTCCTCAACTCTCAACGGCCTACATCACCGCCGTCGAGAGCGAGTCCTCACCACCTCATCCGGACGCACGCCGCCCGGCGTGTGACCGACCGGGCGGACGTTCGTGGACAACGCACTATCCGACTGAGATATCCGTCACCGGCGTGCCGGTGGAGCCCGAAGACAAGGCCTGACCAGCGGTTCCACCACACCGTCGGGTGATCGGCGGACGGGTCGGGCCGGTGACCGGAACTTCACTGTCAGCTAGCCGTCCGCCGATTGGCTTCCCTCACGGACACCGCATGCCGCTCACTGAGGACACCCATTGAACGAAACGGAGTGTGCCGTGTCCACCACCAACCAGACCGGGCGGGCGGTCGTCCTCGGCGGGAGCATGGGCGGCCTGCTGGCCGCCCGGGTGCTGAGCGAGTCGTACGCGACGGTGACCGTCTTCGACCGGGACGACCTGCCGGCGGAGGCCGTCGACCGCAAGGGTGTGCCGCAGAGCGAGCACTCGCACGGCCTGCTCGCCCGGGGTCGCCAGATCCTCGAGGAGTTGTTCCCCGGCCTGACCGCCGAGCTGACCGCCCACGGGGCCGTCCCCGTCGACATCCAGCGGGACTGCGTCTGGGTCAACGACGGCCACCGGATCCCCCGGGCCGCCTCGGGGCTGGCGGGGCTCTGCGTGAGCCGGCGCGCCCTGGAGGCGTACGTCCGGGACCGGGTCCGTGCGCTGCCCAACGTGGAGATCCGGGACCGGTGCGAGGCCGTGGGGCTGCTCGCCGACGGCGCCACGGTGACCGGCGCGCGGGTCCTTCCCCGGGGCGGCCGGGAGGAGCGCCATGACGCCGACCTCGTCGTGGACGCGACCGGCCGCGGCAACCGCGGCCCGACCTGGCTCGCCGAGATCGGCTACCAGCCGCCCGCCGAGGAGCGGGTGGACCCCCGCACCGTGTACGTCTCGCGCGACTACCGCCGCGTCCCGGGCGAGACCACCTTCGCCGCCGTGATCAGCAGCCCGTCGCCGGCCGCCCCGTACGGCGGGGTGGCCATCTCCGCGGAGGGTGACCGGTGGATGGTGACGCTGCTCGGTGTCGGCCCGGACCACGCCCCGCCGGTCGACGACGAGGGCTACCTCGCCTTCGCCGGGCGGCTGCCCGCGCCGGAGCTGCACGCGCTGCTGCGCCGGGCCGAGCCGCTCGGCCCGCCGAAGCGGATGCGCCTGCCCGCCAGCGTGCGCCGCCGCTACGAGCGCCTCGCCCGCCTCCCGGAGGGGTTCATCGCGGTCGCGGATGCGGTGTGCAGCTTCAATCCCGCGTACGGGCAGGGCATGACGGTGGCCGCGGCGGAGGCGATCGTGCTGCGTGACTGCCTGCGCCTGGGCCGGCGGGACCTGCCCCGCCGCTTCTTCGCCGCGGCGGCGAAGGTGGTGGACGTGCCCTGGGACATGGCCGTCGGCGCCGACCTGCGCCACCCGACCGTGGTCGGGCCGCGTAGCCGCCGGACGCGCTTCCTCAACGGGTACGTCACCCGGCTGCACGCCGCCGCCGCGCGGCACCCCGTCGTCGGGCGGCGCTTCCTGAGTGTGGCCAACCTGATGACGCCGCCGCCGGGCCTCTTCGCGCCGGGGATCGTCGCCCGGGTGCTCTGGTCCGGACGGCGCAGCACGCCGGCGCCGGTTCAGCGGCCGTCGGTGCCGGAGGTCAAGGAGTTGCTCGTCCGGTAGGCCGGGCCGCGCGGGTGGGCAGCCGGGGCCGGTCGCCCACCCAGCACTACTCCTGTTCGGACTGGATCGCGGGTCAGGCTCTCCGCGCGGTCAGCGCGGCCGGCGTTTCCGCCGACGCCGGTGCCGCCGGCGGCCGCTTGTGCCGGCGGGTCAGGGCGACCCCGACGAGCACGACCGCCATCCCGGCGGCGATCCGGAGGCTGAACCCCTCGTGGAGCACGACGGCCCCCAGCGCCACCGAGACCACCGGGAGCAGGTAGCCGACCGTCGCGGCGTTGGTGGCGCCCTCGGCGGCGATGATCCGGTAGGTGAGGTGGAAGGTGATCCCGGTGGCGACGACGCCCAGCATCAGGACGGCGATCGCGGTCTTCGGGCCGATCCCGATCGGCGTCAGGCCACCGGCCGGGAGGGCCAGCGCGGTCAGGCCGGTTGCCGCGATGAGCTGCGCCGCGGACAGCGAGATGGTGGGGATGCCCTTGCCGACCAGGTTGCGGCCCATGTACGCGAAGCCGGCGGCATAGCTGGCCGCCGCGGCGACGATCGCGAGGGCGCCCCAGCCGACCGGTCCGGTCGTCTGCCACGGGGCGAAGATCAGCACGACCCCGGCGAAGCCGAGCAGGAGCCCGCCCAGCCGGGCCGGCCGGAGTCCGCGCTCGGCGCCGATGACGACGCCGATCAGCAGGGACCACAGCGGGGTCGTCGCGTTCAGCACGCCGGCCACACCGGAGTCGACGGTCTGCTGGCCGACGCTGAACAGGGCGAACGGGAGGGCGTTGCAGAAGAAGGCGGCAACGACGAGGTGAGCCCAGGTCGCCCGATCCCGGGGCAGCCGGCGACCGGAGCCGAGACAGGCGACCAGCAGGGTGGCCGATCCGAGGACGCACCGGCTGACGGTGACCTGGACCGGAGTCAGTGCGTCCAGGGCCAGCTCGATCCAGAGGAAGGTCGATCCCCACAGCAGGGCGAGCACGCCCACCCGCGCCCACGCCCACGTCCTGCCCACGACACCGTTCACGGGGATCTCCTTGATCGACTGCGGTGAACGATGCCGGACCGAACCCGGAAGGACAAGCAAAAGGTTCTGCACGTACGTTAAGTTCTGCTACATGCTTGATGTGCGGCGGATGCAGGTCCTGCGGGCAGTGGTCACCAGCGGGTCGGTGACCGCGGCGGCGGCACACCTCGGTTACACCCCCTCCGCCGTCAGCCAGCAGGTGGCGGCGCTGGAGAAGGAGGCCGGGATCGCGCTGCTCGAACGCGTCGGCCGGGGCGTGCAGCCCACTGCGGCGGGACGGCTGCTCACCAGGCACGCGGCCATCATCAGCCAGCACGTCGCCGAGGCGGAGACCGCGCTGGCCGACCTGCGCGCCGGGCGTACCGGCCGGCTGACGGTCCGCTACTTCGCCTCGGTCGGCCCGACCGTGCTGGCACCCGCCCTGGCCCGCCTCCGGCGCGAGCATCCGGGCGTGGCGATCGACCCCAAGCTGACGGACCCGGATGATCCACTGCCGAAGGTGGAGCAGGGCAACGCCGACCTGGCCATCGTGGTCCGCCGGACCAGTGACGAGCCCCGCCAGGGCATCCGCCTGGTGCGCCTGCTCGACGACGCGTACCAGGCCGTGCTGCCCACCGGGCATCCGCTCGCCGGGCAACGGGTGATCGACCTGGCCGACCTCGCCGGCGAACCCTGGGTCGGCAGCGAACCGCCCGGCCCCTGCCTGGAGCCGATAGTCGAGGCCTGCGCCGCGGCGGGCTTCGCCCCGGACTTCGTGGCGCAGTCGGAGGACTACGCCACGGCTCAGGGATTCGTCGCCGCCGGCCTCGGCGTCAGCCTCATCCCGCGACTCGGACTGGGCACCCGCCATTCCGGCGTCACCGTCCGCCCGGTGCGCCGCCCCGAGCCGGTGCGGACGATCTACGCCGCAGTCCGGGAGATCCCCCACGACCAGCCCGCGCTGCGCGCGCTGATCGACGCCCTTGTGGACGCCGCACAGGCGTGACACCTGGGCATCCACCGATATGCGCGAACCGCCGGCGTCGACGCGATGAGGTGGCCGTGCGGCGGACCGGCCCGGCGGCAGTGCGAGCGGGTGCGGCCGGTGGGCGGTGGGGCGCGAGCCGATCCGCCGCGACTCGTTGCGGAGGCGGCTACTTCCCTTCGGGCACCTGGTCCTTGACGTCGTCGTAGCCGACCTTCCCGGGTGCCGGGGCCAGCGCGTAGATCACGCGGATCACGCCCGTCGGGAAGGCCTCCGTCGCCGTCACCCGGAAGTGGTACGAGGTGTCGCCGTCGTCGAACAGCTTGCGGCCCTTGCGCGCGGCCACGGGATGCACGAGCAGGCGCAGCTCGTCGACCAGCCCGGCGGCGAGCAGTTGCTGCACCACGGAGATCGACCCCGGGATGAGGATGCCCTTGCTGCCGGCGTCGGCCTTGAGCGCCCGGACCGCGTCGAGCAGGTCGCCCTCGATCAGCTCGGAGTTGCGCCAGGAGAACTGCAGCGGCTGCCGGGAGACGACCACCTTGCGCACGTCCCCGAGCTGCTTGGCGAACGGTGCGTCCTCCCCGCCCGCGGCCTCGCGCTCGGGCCAGGCCCCGGCGAAGCTGTCGTAGGTCTCGCGGCCGATGAGCAGCACGTCGGCGGCGTCGTAGTCCTCGCTGACGGCGCGGCCCATGTTCTCGTCGAAATACGGGAAGTGCCAGTCGGGGTCGATCTCGGCCACGCCGTCGGCCGAGATGAACAGCGTGGAGATGACCTTTGCCATCGGGCGGTCCCTTCGAGTCGGGTGGTGTCCACAGGTGGACCGCCGCAGCATCTCAAATTCATCGGTCCGCCAGCGCCCCATCCGTCGACGGATGGCGGTCGCCGCAACTCCGGCCGGCTGATGAGCATCGAATATTTAGGCGCTCACCCTGCAAAGCATTCGGGCTGTTCACGCTGGCCGATCCCGGATAGGGTCCCCGCCATCGTCTCTGGCAGGAGGTTTCCGGTGGTCAGGAAGCGTGCGCTTCGCATTGTCGTCGGTCTCGCCGCACTCTCGCTCGCCGTCGCCGGCTGCGGGCGCTCGACCAGCGGCCAGACGCCGCAGGCCGGTGCCTCCGCCTCGGTCGCCGCCGACGCCAAGGCGGCCGACCTGGTCCCGGCGGCCCTCAAGGAGAAGGGTGTCCTGCGGGTCGCCACCGCCGAGGGCTACCCGCCGATGGAGATGTACAAGGAGGGGACCCAGGATCTGACCGGCGTCGACCCCGAGCTGGCGGCGGCGATCGCCGGGCGCCTCGGCCTGAAGCTGGAGATGACCAACGCCAGCTTCCCCGGCCTGATCCCGGGGCTGCAGGCCGACCGGTGGGACCTGGCGATGTCCTCGATGAGCGACACCGAGGAGCGCCGCAAGGCCGTCGACTTCGTCGACTACTTCCAGGCCGGCGGCGCCATCATGGTGGCGAAGGGCAACCCGGCCGGGGTGAAGGACCTGGCGGACCTGTGCGGCCGCGCCGTGGTGCTCGCCAAGGGCAGCTCCAACCTCGCCATCGGCGACAAGCAGAACACCTCGTGCGCCAAGAAGATGACCATCTCGCAGAGCGAGGACGCCCCGACCGGCCTGCTGCAGATCGACGCCGGGCGCGCGGTGGCCACCATCGTCGACTACCCGGTGGCCAAGATGCTGGCCCAGCAGAGCGGCAAGTACGAGGTGCTGGAGGCCCAGTACGAGGCCGGCCCGTGGGGCATCGCGATCGACAAGAAGGACAGCCAGCTGCGTGACGCCGTCCAGCGGGCCCTGCAGGAGCTGATCGAGGCGGGCGACTACGCCAGGATCCTCGAGAAGTGGGGCGTGCAGGGCAGCGGTGTGCAGACCGCGACGGTCAACGACCAGAAGTGAGCACCCCGGTGGAGGCGACCGTCACGGACCCGGCACCGGCCGGGCCCGCCGGAGTCGAGGCGAACCGGATCAGCCACCCGCTGCGACCGGGGCGCTGGCTGGCCGCCGGGGCGATCGCCCTGATCCTGGCCTGGTTGGCCTGGACCATCGCGATCAACCCGAACCTGCACTGGGACATCGTCGTCAGGTACCAGTTCGACCGGGTCATCCTGGAAGGGCTCTGGGTCACTGTCCAGCTCACGGTCGCGTCCATGGCGATCGGTGTGGTGCTCGGGGTCGTCGTGGCGCTGATGCAGGTCTCCGACAGCCGCGTCCTGCGCGCCGGCGCCATGGCCTACGTGTGGTTCTTCCGCGGCACGCCGCTGCTGGTGCAGCTGATCTTCTGGTTCAACATCGCGCTGATCTTCCCCGAGATCGGGCTGGGCGTGCCGTTCGGCGGCCCGAAGCTGGTGACCTGGGAGACGAACACGCTTGTCACCGGATTCGTCGCGGCGCTGCTCGGGCTCAGCATCAACGAGGGCGCCTACATGAGCGAGATCGTCCGGGCCGGCCTGCGCGCGGTCGACCCCGGCCAGCAGGAGGCCGCGGCGGCGTTGGGCATGTCCCGCCTGAAGATCATGAAGCGGGTGGTGCTGCCCCAGGCGATGCGGATCATCGTCCCGCCGACCGGCAACCAGTTCATCTCCATGCTCAAGACCACCTCACTCGTCTCGGTGATCGCCGGCGCCGACCTGCTCACCGTCGCCCAGCGGCTCTACCTGACCAACTTCGAGGTGATCGCCCTGCTGATCGTCGCGTCCCTGTGGTACCTCGTCCTGACCACCGTCGCCAGCATCGGCCAGTACTACCTGGAGCGCCGGTTCAGCCGCGGCTTCGGCGCCACCATGCCGGGAGCCCTGCGCGGGCGGATCGCCCGCAACCTGCGCTTCACCGGGAGCGCGCGGTGACCCCGCCGATGGTGCGGTGCCGCTCCCTGCGCAAGAGCTTCGGGCGGCTGGAGGTGCTGCGCGGCATCGACCTGACCATCGAACGCGGCCGGGTGGTCTGCGTGGTCGGCCCGTCCGGCTCCGGCAAGTCCACCCTGCTGCGCTGCCTCAACCACCTCGAGGAGCCGCAGGCGGGCCGGGTCTACGTCGACGGTGAGCTGATCGGATACTCCGAGCGCGGCGGCCGGCTGCGGCCACTGCCGGACGCGCGGCTGCGTCGCCAGCGCGAGTCGATCGGCATGGTCTTCCAGCGCTTCCACCTGTTCCCGCACCGCACCGCGCTGGAGAACGTGATGGAGGGCCTGGTCGCGGTGAAAAGCGTCCCGGCCGCCGACGCGCGACGGCGCGCCGCCGACCTGCTCGACCGGGTCGGCCTCGCCGACCGCGCCCACCACTACCCGGCACAGCTCTCCGGCGGCCAGCAGCAGCGGGTGGCCATCGCCCGCTCGCTGGCCATGTCGCCGAAGCTGATGCTGTTCGACGAGCCGACCTCGGCGCTGGACCCGGAACTGGTCGGCGAGGTGCTGGAGGTGATGAAGGACCTCGCGGCGAGCGGCATGACCATGATCGTGGTGACCCACGAGATGGGCTTCGCCCGGGAGGTCGGCGACGACCTCGTCTTCATGGACGAGGGCCTGATCGTCGAGCAGGGCCCACCCCGGGAGGTGCTCGCCGCGCCGCGGCACGACCGTACCCGCGCCTTCCTGTCCAAGGTGCTCTGATGGCCCGGCTGGACCTGCTGGTCACCGGCGGGGACGTGCTCGACGGCACCGGCTCGCCGTCCCGCGCCGCCGACGTGGGCGTCCGCGACGGTCGGCTCGTGCTGCTGCCCCCGGGCAGCCGCACCCCGGCCGCCGAGGTCATCGACGCGGCCGGGCTGGTCGTCACCCCCGGCTTCGTCGACGTGCACACCCACTCCGACCTGCTGGCGGGGGAGGACGAGCAGCGGGAGGTGCTGCGCCGGGCGCCGTTGCTGCAAGGCGTCACCACGGAGATCTGCGGCAACTGCGGCATCAGCTCCTTCCCGGTCCCGCCCCGGCGCGGCGAACCGGTGCGGGAGCTGATCGCCGCGACGTTCGGACCACCCGCGTCGGCGTACGGGTCGTTCGCCGAGTTCGCCGACGCGCAGGGCGTGGCCCGGCGCAACCACCTCGCCGCCCTCGTCGGCCACGGCACGCTGCGCGCCGCGGTCGTCGGCTTCGCCCAGCGGCGGGCCGCACCTGACGAGATCGGGCGGATGTGCCAGCTGCTCGACGAGGCGCTCGCCGCGGGCGCGGCCGGCCTGTCGACCGGCCTCATCTACTCCCCGGGCGTCAACGCCGGCACCGACGAGGTCATCGCGCTGGCCCGGGTCGCGGCCGCACACGGCAAGCCGTACGTGACCCACCTGCGTGACGAGATGTCCCAGGTCGAATCCGCACTCGAGGAGGCGATCGAGATCGCCACCGCGGCCGGGTCGGCGCTGCAGGTCTCCCACCACAAGACCGCGGGCCGGCGCGCCTGGGGCGCCACCGTTCGCACCCTCGCCCGACTCGACCAGGCGCGCGCCGACGGGCTGGACGTCACCTGCGACGTCTACCCGTACACCGCGGGCAGCACGGCCCTGCACGCGATGCTGCCGCCGTGGCTGATCGCCGAGGGCGTACCGGCGATGCTCGCCGCCGCCGCCGAGCCGGCGGTCCGCGACCGGATCCGTCACGACCTGGTCGCCGGCGTGCCGGGCTGGGAGAACACCGTCGGCAACGGCGGCTGGGACCTGATCCGCGTCGCGTCCGCCCCGAACAACCCCGACGCCCAGGGCCACACCGTCGCCGACCTGGCCGCCGCGCGCGGCGTCGACCCGGTCGACTACGCCTGCGACCTGCTCGCCGCCGAGCACGGCGACGTCACCATCCTCAGCCACTCCATGCACGAGGACGACGTACGCCGGGTGCTGGCCAGCCCGCTGACCATGCTGTGCTCCGACGGCGTACCGAAGGGGGGCCGTCCCCACCCGCGGTGGGCGGGCAGCTTCACCCGGGTGCTCGGCCACTACGTTCGCGAGGTGGGACTGCTGGAGCTGGCCGAGGCGGTGCACAAGATGACCGCGATGCCCGCCCGCCGCTTCGGCCTGCGGGACCGCGGGCTGCTCGCCGACGGGTACGCCGCGGACCTGGTGGTGTTCGACCCGCTACGGGTCGCCGACGGCGCCACGTACGACGAGCCCCTGGCACCGCCACACGGGGTGCGGTGCGTGCTGGTGGGCGGCCGGGTCGTCGTGGACGGCGGTGCGGTCACCGCCGCGCGGCCGGGCCGGGTGCTTGCCGTACCGGATCGGCAGCGCGCCCTGCCCGGGCGGCGATGAGCCCGGCGGTGCGGGTCGGGGCGATGGTGCGGCGGCTGGACGACGGGCGCACCCTCTCGACCGACCCCGACCTGGTCCTGCCGCTGGCCAGCGTCGGCAAGGTGCTGCTCCTCGGCGAGGTGGCCCGGCGGCTCGCCGACCGGACGCTCAGCGAGGACCAGCCGGTCGAGTTGCTCGACGCGGACCGGGAGGTCGGCGGCACCGGCCTGCTCGGCCGGCTGTCGCCGCGGTGGTGGACGGTCGCCGACCTGGCCACGGCGGTCGGCGCGGTCAGCGACAACGCCGCCACCAACGCCCTGCTGCGGCTGGTGACCCTGGACGCCGTGCGGGACCTGGCCCGCCGCGCCGGGCTGCGGGACACCACCGTGCACGACCGGATCCGCGCCGAGCGCGGCCCCGGCGTACCGGAGACCTTCGCCACCGGCACCGCCCGCGAACTCTGCGCCTTCCTCGCCGAGGTGGCCAACGGGACCTGGCAGAGCCCGCAGGCATGCCGGCTGCTGCGCGGCTGGCTCGCCGGCAACACCGACCGCACGATGGTCGCCGACGCGATCGGCCACGACCCGTGGTCGAGCGACGGCGTCCGGGTGCAGAACAAGACCGGCACCGACACCGGGGTACGCGCCGACACCGGCATCGTGTCCGGCCGGCACACCGTCGTCTACGCCGTGGTGGCCGTGTTCCCGCCCGGGGCGGAGCGGGCCGCCGTTGCCGAGCTGCGCCGCTGGGGTACGGCGGTCGACCGGCTCGCCGGGGCCCACCGCTGCGACAGCTCCTGACTGAGCGTCGACGCCGCGCCGCTCAGCCGCTCGACGAACCTGCCGACCACCGGGTTGGGGTTGCCGGGACGCAGCGCCACACCGATCTCCCGGTACAGCTTGGCGTGTGCGAGCTGCCGCACCGCCACCCCGCCGGGGTTGCGCAGCCCGAGCGAGGGCACCAGCGCCACCCCGACACCGGCGCGGACCAGGCCCAGCACCACCTCGTAGTGATCACTGCGGCAGCGGATCCGCGGCGCGAAGCCCTCCGCCCGCGCGGCCAGCTCCAGCACCGACGCCTCGCCCTGCACGCCGAGGGTGGTGATCCACGGTTCGGTGGCGAGGTCGGCGAGCCGGAGTCGCCGCCGGCCGGCGTGCGGATGATCCGCGGGAAGCACCACCAGCTGGGGGTCCACCATCAGCGGCTCGACAGTCGTGTACGGCGATGCCTGCGCCGGGCTCAGCGGGTGGTCGAAGACCACCACCAGGTCCAGCTCACCCTGGTGCAGGCGGGGCAGCAGCTCGTGCGGCTGCCCGAGGATCAGTGCCAGCTCGACCTGCGGATGGTCCCGGGTGAAGCTCGACAGGGCACGCGGCAGCAGTTCCGTGCCGGCGGTGGCGAAGAACCCGATCCGCAGCAGCCCCTGGCGGCCCTCCCCGTGCGCGGCCAGCTCGTCGCGGGCCGCCGACATCAGATCGGCGATCTGCTGCGCGTAGTCCGCCAGGCGCTGGCCCGCGACGGTGAGCCGCAGGCTGCGCGGCCCCCGGTCCACCAGCGCGACCCCGGCCTCCTGCTCCAACGCGGCGAGCTGGTGGGAGACCGCGGACGGGCTCAGCGCAAGCCGCTCCGCGGCCGCGACGATGGTGCCGTGGCGGGCGATCTCCAGGACGACCTGAAGGCGTGCGGTGTTGAACATCGGCGGGGTTGCCTCCCTGGGTCAGGACCCCGTGCCGCGGGACGTCCATCCCCGCCGGTGGAGGTTGTCGAATCCGTCGAGCAGGAGGTCGAGCGCGAACTGGAACTCGTACTCGTCGTCGCAGCCCTGGCCGACGACCGACCCCTCGTCGTGGGCGGCGGCCACGGCGATCTCCGCGATGTAGGGATACCTGCTGGCCAGCTCGCGGAAGCCGGCCGCCTGCTTCTCCGGGTCCTCGGGCAGCGGTGAGGCGGGGAAGAGTTCCTGGGTGAACCCCCACACCCGGCTGCCGAGAGCGTGCATCACGTGGTGGGTGAGGTCGACCGAGAAGCCGCCGGCCCGGAACATGCCGACGATCGAGTTCAGGTAGTCCAGGACGACCGGGGTGGGCTTCGGGCGGGACTCGATGACGCGCGACGACCACGGGTGGCGCTCCAGGGCACGTCTCGCCGACAGGATGCGCTGCCGGATCGCCGCCTTCCAGTCGGCGCCGTCGGCGGGCGGGTCGATCTCGCCGACGACGACGTCGACCATGCCGTCGAGGAGTTCCTCCTTGTTGGCCACGTGCTTGTAGAGCGCCATCGGTACGACGCCCAGCTCCTGGGCGAGGTTGCGCATGCTCACGGCGTCGACGCCGGCGTGGTCGGCGAGCGCGACGGCGGCGTGCAGCACCCGGTCCCGGCTGAGGGGGGCGCGGCGTGCGCCGTCCACCTGTTGCTGAACCATCCGTCGCCCTTCCGTGAAGCGTCGCCAAACCGTAGCGCCTCTTGACGGTGTACGGCGTACACCTTACTCTGACGCCAGGTGTACGCCGTACACCTCCGGGCGGTGGCGAGATGGCCGGCTGGGCTGATGACCAGGACGAATGGATGTGCCATGACCCCCTCAGCCAAGCGAGAGTGGCTGGTACCCGCCGGCCTCATCGCGCTCAGCGCGGTTCCCGTGATCGCCGGCGCCGCCCGGGCCGCCGAACTCAGCGGCGGTGCGACCGTCACCTCGGACAATGCCCGGTTCTTCGCCTCACCGGCGCCGGTGCTGGTGCACATCATCGGCGCCAGCCTGTACTGCTTCCTCGGCGCGTTCCAGTTCGCCCCCGGCTTCCGCCGCCGCCGGCCCGGCTGGCACCGCCTCGCCGGCCGGCTGCTCGTCCCCTGCGGGATCGCCGCCGCCCTGTCGGGCCTGTGGATGACGCTGTTCTATCCCCGCCCGCCGATCGACCACGTGCTGGTGACCCCGATCCGGCTCGTCTTCGGCACGGCGATGCTCTGCTGCATCGTCCTCGGCCTCGCCGCCATCCGGCGTCGGGACATCCCCCGCCACCGGGCCTGGATGGCCCGCGGCTACGCCATCGGTCTCGGCGCCGGCACCCAGGTCCTGACCCACCTGCCCTGGATGCTGCTGGCCGGCCAGCCGAGCGGGATCGGGCGGGTGCTGATGATGCTCGCCGGCTGGGTGATCAACCTGGCCGTCGTCGAATGGGCGCTGCACAGGCGGCCGGCCAAGCCGACGCGGAGGATCCAGGTCCACGTCAACGCTCCCGCCGGCGTTGTTGCCGGCCCGTGACAGGGGGCGCGAGGTGTTCTGACGCGATCCGCGCGCGGTCTGGGAGGTCTTACGAGGCGCGCGGCAGCGCCAGCCAGTCCTGCCAGGTGATGTCGCGGCCCAGGTAACGGGGCTGCCGGAAGGGCCAGTCGGCGGCGATCCACCGCGGCACCAGCGCGTCGAGCGCGCGCTCCTCCTCACTGCCGACGAGGTCGTCCACCACCCACCAGGAGACCTCGCCGTCGGAGCCGGTGCGCTCGGGCGGGTCGATGTAGACGCAGCCGAGGATCGCCGTCTCCTCCTCGTCCAGCAGCGCGTAGTTGAACGACTGGTGCGCGGCGATCTCCTTCTCGTGCCGCAGCAGGTCGACGCGGTCCTCTTCGTAGGTCATCGTCGCCGCGGGCCAACCCCACGCCGGACCGAAGATCTCCCACAGGCGCTCCCGGGAGCCCATCACGGCGGGGTAGTCGAGCGCGGTGTCCGCCTCCCGGATCGGCCGCAGGTGAAGCGTGGTGTTGGGCACGGGCACGTGGACGGGGTGGACGAAGTCGTCCGGCAGCCAACTCATAAGGGCCGAGGCTACAACCGGTGGGCGCGGGATGATCCACGAGGTGCGGGCGGCCGATCGCTGGGCTTCGACGAGGCCTCCTGTGCAGAACGGTCAGTGGCCGGCGTAGAGGGCTTCGATCTCGGCGGCGCAGTGCTCCTGCACCACCTCCCGCTTGATCTTCAAGGTGGGGGTGAGCTCACCGTTGGCCTCGCTGAAGTCGTCGGGCAGGATGCGGAAGGTCTTGATCGCCTCCGCCTGGGAGACCGGGCTGTTCGCCCGGTCGATCGCCGCCTGGATCTCGCCGCGCAGGGCGGGGTCGTCGCGCATCTCCGCCACCGACGCGCGCGGGTGACCGTGCGCGGCCCGCCACCGCAGCCACGCCTGCGGGTCGATGGTGACCAGAGCCGCCGCGTACGGCCTCGCGTCGCCCACGAGCATGCAGTTGCTGACCAGCGGGTCCGCACGTACCCGATCCTCCATCGGTGCGGGCACGATGTGCTTGCCGGCCGCGGTCACGAGGATCTCCTTGGTGCGTCCCGTGATCCGCAGATAACCGTCGTCGTCGAGGCTGCCCAGGTCGCCGGTGCGGAACCAGCCGTCGGCGGTGAACGCCGCGCGGGTGGCGGACGGGTTGTTCCAGTACCCCTGGAACACGACCTGGCCGCGGACCAGGACCTCCCCGTCGTCGGCGACCGCCAACTCCACGCCCGGCAGCGGCCGGCCGACCGTGCCGATCCGCATCGCGGACGGCCGGTTCGCTGCCACCGCCGGCGAGGTCTCGGTCAACCCGTACCCCTCCAGCGGCGTCAGACCGGCCCCGCGGAAGAAGTGCCCGAGCCGCTCACCGAGGGGAGCGCCGCCGACGATCGCGACGCGACACCGTCCTCCGAGCGCCGCCCGCAGCTTCCGATAGACCAGCAGGTCGCAGATCCGCCGCGCCAGCCGGAGGGCCGGACCAGGGCCGGACGGGCGGTCCAGGGCCCGGCTGTACCGCACGGCGACCCGGTCCGCGACGGCGAAGAGGCGACCCTGGTGGCTCTCGACGGCCTTCTGTCGCGCCCGGTTGTACATCCTCTCGAACACCCGGGGCACCGCGAGGACGAACGTGGGCCGGTACCGACGTAGCTGATCCATCACGCCGCTCATGCTGGCGCTGTGCACCATGGTGGCCCGGGTCTGCACCATGCCCACCTGGATCATCCGGGCGAACGCGTGCGCCAACGGCAGGAAGAGCACCGTCGACGCCCGCTCGTGGAACAACTCCGGCAGCACCGCGACCGCGTTGCCGACGTCGAGGCGAATGTTGGAGTGCGTCAGCACGCAGCCCTTCGGCCGGCCCGTCGTCCCGCTGGTGTACACGATCGTCGCCACGTCCCCGCCCGACACCGCGCCGCGGCGGGCCTCCACCTGCTCGTCGTCGACGGTCCGGCCCGAAGCCGCCGCCTGTACCAGGTCGCCGGCGTCGATCTGCCACACCTGCCGAAGCCCGGGCAGCCTGTCCCGCACGCCGGTCAGCATCGCGGCCTGCTCGGGTGTCTCCACCACGCACGCCACGGCGCCGGAGTCGGCCAGGATCCAGGCCAGCTGATCGGCACTCGAGGTGTCGTACACCGGAACCGTCACCGCGCCGATCGTCCACACCGCGTAGTCGACGAGGGTCCACTCGTAGCGGGTGCGGCTCATCAACGCCACCCGTTCGCCCGGCGCCACCCCGGCGGCGATGAGCCCTCGCGCCAACGCCAGCACGTCGTCGCGGAACTGCCGGCAGGTCACCGCACCCGCGTCGCCGACGCCGGGCTGCCGCGCCGGCCACGACCGGACGTCCGGGTCCGGGCGCAGAAACTGCACCTTGTCCGGTTTCCGCCGCGCGTTCTCCCACACCACGTCGGCCAGCCCCACCGACTCGCCGCCGGTCACCTTCGGCTCCACCGCGACGCTGCCCCGCATGCCCCGTACGCCTCCTGGCTGTAGACCGATGCGTCCCTGCACGTCCAATCGGCTGCGCATCACCTTCCTGTGGAGCTGGTCGGGATCATGCGGGCCCGGCTCATGCGGGAAGTTCAGCCCTTTGTTCCGCACCCGCCTCGTCGCCGGTGCTCCGCCGCGCGATTGCCCGAGGCGTACTTGGCCAAACGCTCAGCTCCGCCATGGGGCCCGTTCATGGCTGGTGCCGGCGAGTAACCGCGCCGGGCGGCCATCGGGGCCCGGAGTGAGTGGACCACGGCTGATGTCGAGCGTTGTCTGGCACGACGCGACTGCGGCGGGCAGCTGGGCGCCTGGGCTGATCCACACCCCGACCCGCGTGCTCGCGGTGCCCGCACCCCGGCTGAGCAGCGCATTGTGGCTGGCTGCGGTGCTGTTCATCGCGGAACGTGCCGGTAAGGCGATCCGGGGCCCGGCGCGCGATGTCATGATCTTCCACGCCGCCTCGGCAGTGGGCGGTGGCAAGGGCTTCGCCGTGCACGAGGCGCTCGACCAGGCGGGGGCGGTTGCCGGATGCCGGATGCCGGCGACCGTGATCCCACGTCGCTTGATGTCCGCCGATCACGCCGAGACGTTGCGAGCCCTTATGGCCGAACCTGGGCTGCTTCAGCGTCGGTGACCTTATGTGCCGCGAAACGTTGGTCACGGACGGCAGCCGGGTCGCGGGTACCTGTATCCGGGCGTGCCGATCTACAGCAACGAGGCCTGGCACTACCAACTGCGCCCGGAAGCGATCGACGACGACTGCTGCCCGAGAATGTATGCCAACCCCTTCCAGGACCCGCGGATGCAGCAGTGGCCGGCGGTGAGCGAGGACGACGATGACGCAGGTGAACACGGCGGAGAGCGGGCAGGGCGGCGCCGGCCGTCGGGACACCGGCGCTGGGACCTGGCTCCCGCGCATCCGCCGGGCGGTACGCGCCGCCTCCCGGCCGGCCCCCTGGAAGCGCGGCCGGGTGCTCGCGGCGCTGGCGCTGCTGCTCGGGCTGCTCATGCTGCTGCACGCGCAGATCCCGAACCGGATCGGGAACCTCGGCAGCCTGGTGGAGACCTTCCTGCCGTGGTTCGGTCTGTTCATCCCCGTACTGCTGATCGGGGCGCTGTGGCGCCGTTCCGCCTCCGCGGTGGCCGCGCTGCTGCTGCCGGTGATGGTGTGGCTGAACCTCTTCGGCGGGCTGCTCAGCGACAAGTCCCACCCGGGCAGCCACCTCACCGTGGCCAGCCATAACGTCGGCGCCGGCAATCCCGACCCGGCCGGCACCGCCCGCGACCTGGCCGCCTCCGGGGCCGACGTGCTGGCCCTGGTGGAGCTGACCCCGGAGGACCGGGGCACGTACGAGAAGGAGCTGGCGAAGGCGTACCCCTACCACACGGTGCAGGGCACGGTCGGGCTGTGGAGCGAGCTGCCGCTGTCGGACACCCAGCCGGTCGACATCCAGATGGACGCCGGGCCGCTGGCGGACACCAAACCGGTCGACATCAAGATGGCCTACAACCGGGCGCTGCGCACCACGGTGACCACGAACCAGGGTCCGCTGGCGGTGTATGTGGCCCACCTGGGGTCTGCACGGGTGAATCCCAGGGCGGGCTTTTGGACGGCCCACCGGGACAGAAACGCACAGGCGCTCGGCGAGGCGATCGCCGCCGAGCAGAATGAGCGAGTGTTGCTGCTCGGCGACCTGAACGGCACCATGGACGACCGCGCGTTCGCCAGCATCACCTCGCAGCTGCGCTCGGCCCAGACCGCGGCCGGGGATGGCTTCGGCTTCAGCTGGCCGGCGAAGTTCCCGCTGGTGCGCATCGACCAGATCCTGGTCAGAGGGGTGGAGCCGGAGAGCTCGTGGGTGCTGCCGGCCACCGGCAGCGACCACCTGCCGGTGGCGGCCCGAATCAGCTGGTGAACCAAGGCCGGCGCTCCGCCTGCTGCCGATGGCGCACATTCCACCCGCATCCCCGCCCAAGCCGTACGGGATGGTCGTTCTGGGTTGGGATTTGGCGGGCGGAGCGAGACGGAGATGCCGCGGCCTCAGCGTGCGGCACCGCCCGGTCGACCTGGGTCGGTCCCGGAGGGCCGGTGACCGACGCGTGGAGCCCGTATCACTGGGGAGTTGCCAGACGCCGGGCGGAAACCCCGCGCCGCGCCGGCCACCGTATCGTCGGGATCGCGCTCGAGGGCCCGCCGGATGTGCGGCGGGATGACCTCGGATTTTGCCATCGCCAGTCGGACCTGCACCGAACGGTCGTCAACCAGGCGTTCCAGGTCGGCCTCGTCCAGCTGGACCGTGCGGACCAGCGCGGCACGGACGTCGACCACGGGGTCCTGGGCAAGCGCGCTGCGCTGCTCGGCGGTCGTCCGCGGGTTGCGGGCGACCCCCTTGCGTACGCGTGCGGTGCGATCGGCCATCAGAGCGGTGATCACGTCGGGGTCGCGGGTGTGGGTGGCGAGTCGTTCCCGTACCTCGGGGGAGACGTCGTCGATCAGGCTGGCGGCCAGATCGGGCTCCAACTCTCGCATCTCCGCGAGGAGGCCACGGAGCTCCTTGTCGGGTGCCTCTGACATCACCCGGCGAACCGACTCGTCGCAAGCCGGGTTGCCGGCGACCGCCCAGCGAACCCACCGGTCGGCGTCCTTGACGAGACGCAAGAGGTTGGCGACCGAGGTCGAAGGATTTCTTGCCACGGCCTCCCGGACCTGACGATCATGGTCCCGAGTCAGCGGTCGCAGTGCCTGCGCGGGTGCGTCGGCCCGGGCCGCGACCGCCTTACGGACCACAGCCGACGGGTCGGACGCCAAGTCGATGAGGCTCATCTGTGGCGTTGCGGGGTCCTGCGCGATGGCGAGCCGCGCGTCGACGCTCCCCCCGATCGCACGGTGGGCGGTGGTACCTGACCCGCTGGGGCGATCAGGCCCGCCGACGTCCTGCTGCTTCCCCATGGGCGCAATCATGTCACGGACTGACTGGGGCAGCGCGAGCCTGACCAGCGCGTTGACGATGGTCGAAGCGTTACCTCGCAGCGGCGCCCTTCGGTACGTCAGCTGCACGGACCTCTCAGCTGTGCCAGGAGCGCCAGAGGGAGGCGTAGGCGCCGTCGGCGCGGATGAGTTCGTCGTGGCTGCCGAGTTCGGTGATCCGGCCGTTCTCCATCACGGCGACCCGGTCGGCGTCGTGCGCAGTGTTGAGCCGGTGCGCGATCGCGATGACGGTCCGGCCGGTGAGCACGGCCGCCAGCGCGCGCTCGGTACGCCGGGCGGTGGTCGGATCGAGCGCGGCTGTCGCCTCGTCGAGGATCAGCGTGTGCGGGTCGGCGAGCACCAGCCGGGCCAGCGCGAGCTGCTGCGCATCGGCCGCCCCGAGTTGCCTGGCCCCGTCGCCGAGTTCCGTGTCGAGGCCGTCGGGCAGCTCGGCGTGCCAGTCGGCGCCGACGGCGACCAGCGCGGCTCGCATCTGTTCGTCGGACGCATCCGGTGCGGCGAAGGCGAGGTTGTCGCGCACAGAGCCGATGAAGACGTGGTGTTCCTGGGTGACCAGGGCGATCCGGCGGCGGCGCTCGGCGGGATCCAGGTCGGTGACCGGGCAGCCGCCGATGCTGACCACGCCGTGTCGCGGCGCGTCGATCCCGGCCAGCAGCCGGGCCAGGGTGGACTTCCCGGCGCCCGACGGGCCGACGATAGCCAGCCGCTCGCCGGGCCGTACCTCCAGGTCGATGCCGTGCAGGACGTCGTGGCCGTCGGTGTACGAGAATCGGGCGCCGCGCACGACGAGCCGCTCCCCGGGTGGCGCGGAGGCCTTGCCGGGCGGCTCCGGTGGTACCTGGCCGACGCCGAGCACGCGGGCGAATGACGCGAAGCCGCGCTGCGCCTGTTCGGTCCACTGCAGGATCCGGTCCAAGGGCTCGATCGCCTGCTGGAGATATAGCGCGGCGGCGACCACTTCTCCGAGTGAAACCATCCCCTTGGACAGGAGGAAGCCGCCGACCAGCAGCACTGCGGCGATCGGCAACGGATAGCTGGCCTCCACCACCGTGTAGAACACGGTCCGTAGCGCGAGCGTCGCCCGTCGGGTGGCCCACACCCGGGCGATGCGCTCGGTGCCATGGACGATCCGATCGTCGGTGAGGCGCAGCGCCTCCACGGTGCGCGCGCCCTCGGCTGTGGTGGTCAGCGTCTCGGTCAGCTCCGCGGTGGCGGCGCCCTCGGCGAGGTAGGCGGAGCTGGCCCGCCTCAGGTACCAGCGGCTCGCCGCCCAGATCGGCGGCAGCCCGGCCAGCGCGACCAGGCCGAGAATCGGGTGCAGCAGGAAGATCGCCCCGAACAGCAGCGTCAGCTGCGCCGACGCGATGACGATGGTGGGCACGACGTCGCGGACGGTGGTCCCGACGGTTGACACGTCGACGGAGCTGCGGGTGGCGAGGTCTCCGGAGCCGGCCCGCTCCACGACGGAGACGGGCAGGCCCAGCGTCGTGCGGATGAACTCCTCGCGCAGCCGGGCAACCGCCCGCTCCCCGAACCGGTGACCGGCGTACTGGGCGTACCGGGAGAGCAGCGCCTGCACCAGAACGCATCCGCCGATCGCCGCCGCCAAGCGGTCCACGGTGGCGACGCCCGCGCCGGCGGCAACCTGGTCGACGATTGTGCCGAGCAGCCACGGCGTGGCGAGTCCGGCGATCGCGGCGGCACCGTGCAACACCAGCACGACGAGGACCGCGCGCCGGTCCCGGCCGACGAGGTCCAGCATCTCCCGTCGGACGGCGGCCCGGTCCGCCACCGGCAGCCGGCTCACCGCAACGCCCCCTTGGGCCCGGTGACGTCTTCGACGTTGAGGGCGTCGCCGCCCCGGGCCACCAACTGCCGGTAGCCGCGGTCCTGTTCGAGCAGTTCAGCGTGCGTGCCGGTGGCGACGATCCGGCCTTCGCTCAGATGCGCGACCGTGTCGGCGTGCCCGAGCAGCAACGGTGACGTAGCGAGCACGATGGTGGTCCGGCCGGCCCGTGCGACGCGCAGCCGCTCGGCGATCCGCGCCTCCGTGTGCGCGTCCACCGCCGACGTCGGGTCGATGAGGATCAGCACCTCAGGTTCGGCGAGCAGCGCCCGGGCCAGCCGTACCCGTTGGCGCTGGCCGCCGGAGAGCGTGCGGGCCCGGGTGTCGATCGGGGTGCCGAGCCCGTCCGGCAGCGCGTCGGCGACGTCCTCTGCCGACGCGATACGCAGGGCCGCCGTGATCCGGTGGTCAGCGCCTCCCTTCTGGGCGAGGGTGTCGCCGTTCCCTGCTCGGGTGCGGACGTCGCCGTTCCCCGCCGGGCCGTCGGCGCTCGACTCTCGGCCACGCAGGATGTCCCGTAGGGTCCCGGCGAAGAGGTAGGAATCGTGGTCGGCGACCAGGATCCGGGCGCGTACCTGGTCGAGTGCGATCCCGGTCAGCGGCACGCCGCCCCAGGTCACGTCGCTGACTACGTAGCGTCCGAGCCGGTCGGCCAGGGCGATGGCCTCAGCCGGGTCGTCGGCGGCGACGCCGATCAGCCGACCGTCGCGCACGGTCAGTCCGCAAGCGGGGTCGTACATGTCTGCGGGCCGTACCGGCGCGGACCTGGCGAGCGGCCGACGGGCACCGGGTACGTTTCCCGGCCCGCCCACGTCCTGCGGGGTCGGGCCGCCGACGTGGTCCGGGGTCAGGTTGAGCAGGGCGATGATGCGGCGGGCGGCGACGCGGCCCCGTATCACCCCGTAGCTTCCCTCGAGCAGGAACCAGACCGGCACGATGAGCGTCGCCACGTATCCGTAGACGGCGACCATTTGCCCGACCGTGATGTCGCCAGCGACCGCCATGCGGGCCGCGAGCCACACCACGGCCGCGAGGAACAGCCCCGGTATGGCGACCGTCAACGCGTCGATCCAGCTGTAGACGGCACCGACCCGATAGCCCTCGGCGAGCAGGTCCTGGGAGCGGGCGGCGTACCGGCGGGCGAACAGGCCGCGGCCGCCGACCCCGGCCAGCACCCGCAGCCCGGCCACGATGTCGCCGGCCCGGGTGGTGAGGGCGCCCTGCTGGTGTCGGTAGACGGACTCCGCCCGTTCGAGGCGGCGCAGCATCGGTCCGATGATCAGCGCGATCGCCGGCACGCCCAGCAGCACACACAGCGCCAGCAACGGGGAGACCGACCACAGCACGACGGCGATGACCGCGTACGCGATGACGGCGCCAACGCCCGGGCCGGTCATGGTCAGCACCTGCGACGTGTAGCCGATGTCGGAGCCGCCGACCGTGGCGACCTCCCCCGCGGCGAGCCGGCGCGGCAGCACAGCGCCGATACGAGCCAACTGGCGCAGCAGGGCCGCCGCGGAGCGGGCTGTAGCGTCCTCCCGGACGAAGGTCATCGTGCGGTGCCGCATGATGCCCAGGTACGACAGCCCCACCCCGGCGAC
Organism: Micromonospora sp. NPDC048907; assembly: GCF_055586885.1. Taxonomy (NCBI): domain Bacteria; kingdom Bacillati; phylum Actinomycetota; class Actinomycetes; order Micromonosporales; family Micromonosporaceae; genus Micromonospora; species Micromonospora sp. NPDC048907. Next base: position 386,808 of record NZ_JBVJHI010000005.1, on the reverse strand, counting down.
GACGATTGCCGCGACCCATAGCAGCAGGGCTCGGGTGTCGTGCGCGCGCAGTCCGTCGTCGACGGCGCGGGAGACGAGGTACGGCCGGACCGACAGCCCGATCATCCACGCCGTGCCGACCGCGGTGCCGCGCAGCACCCGCCAGGGTTGGCAGCGAACGAGCCACCAGACGTAGCGCATCGGCCCCCTCGTGTCCGGCACACCGGGCTCGGGATGCGGAATCTGTGGGGCCACCCGCCAAAACTACCGAGCGGGCTGGTGACGTACCCACCCGATATCCCCGGGTTCGGTCGTGCATCATCCCGCGCGGGCCGCACTGCTGCTGAGCCTGCGGTTGGCCAGGAACCTAGGCCCACACGCGAGCGGCGCAGCCCGGCGACGTGACAGTCTCGTCAATGCGGATACGCGCGACAGGGAAGGTGGGACGGTATGACCGCTGACGAGATCGGCCGGCGCGACCCCGAGCCGCGGCAGGACCTGGTGCAGCGCTCGGCACCGTTCCTGCCCGTTGGCAGCGAGATCCGGCAGGTGTTCATCTGCCAGAGCGCACCGAACTTCTGGTTCTTCGTCATCACTTATCTCACCGGCCTGACGATGTTCTGGAACAAGTACCGGTGCTTGGCGGTCACCCGGGACGCCATCTACGTGTTGGACAGCAGCAAGCTGTCCGGCGGCGCCAGACCACAGCGGCTGGCGGGCACGATGCCACGTCATACCCGACTTGGTCCGGTCTCCGGCCGGTGGGGGCAGGTGAACCTACTCGGCGAGCGTCATTGGGTTCACAAACGCTTCCACGACCAGATCGCTGCCGCAGACGAGGAGACCGGCTTCGCCCCCTAGGTCACGACCCTAGATGGCGACCTGATGTCTTGGTCAGACGCGGCCGACGCCTGACCCGGTCGCGCTGCCGACCGACCGGCCGTACTACATCAATGGCCTGGCCAAGGACGGCGCAACCGAGTCGAAGCATACGCACATCAGCAACATGTCAAACACAACCTTCGAGGCTCAGCGGTGGCTGCTGGCCGTCGACAGACCGAGCCACACCGTCACGGCCATCTCAGAACGGACCTCCTGCTGGAGTACTAGCCGCTTCCGATCTCCGATGGTGCGCCGCCGGCCGGCAACCGCAATGATCGCGCTCGCCGTGCTTGCGCGGCTCAGCGAAAGGCGCCGACGGCGCTCGGCAATCCTCTGAACCGCCGTTCCGGGTGGTCGAGCTCGCCGGTCAGCAGCGCACCTCGGCCTCCTTCTGCGCCAGGTCGGAGATCCCGCCGAGGGCCCGGTTGAACACCGTCGGCGTGTTGGCGCCCGAGGACCAGACGTCCGGGCCGCTCAAGCACTGCAGGTCGCGCAGCATGCTTCTGGTCACGATCGAGGTGCAGACCTGGTACGAGTCGTGGTTCGCCCGGTGCTGCTGCCAACCGAGGCCGGAAGAACGACGCTCAGCACGTCACGGCACCACCTGGAAGCCCTGGCGCCAGGTGGGGTGGGTCGGGCGCCAGCCCAGTTCGCGCTTGGCCTTGGCGTTGGACGCGCCGCGCAGCTCGGTCATGAGCACGACGCCGGCCTCGCCGGCGGCCAGCCGTCCGATGAACCGCGGTACGCGCATCGGCTTCTTGGCGCCCAGCATCGCGGCCAGTTCCGGCAGCCAGTCGGCGACCGGGGCGGGGTCGTCGTCGACGATGTTGTAGATACCGCGGCGGCCCTTCTCCACCGCGGCGACCGTGGCCTCGGCGGCGTCGGCGATGTGGACGAACGACCACACCGCGCCGCCGTCGCCGACGACCGGGAACTTGCGCTTGCGGATCATCTCGAGCTGCGCGGAGCCTGGCGCCATGGAGGTGCCGGGCCCGTAGAACGCGCCGTAGCGCAGCACGATCCCTTCGGTCCAGGCGGCGCCCAGCACGGCCTGCTCCAGATGTTCGACCGCCGCGATCATCGGGGCCATCTGGCTGACCGGTGCGCGATCCAGGGGGTCCTGTTCGGTCTTGACCGGCCCGCCCGTCCGCGTGTAGGTGAACGCGCCGTTGCTCTGGGCGACGACCCGTCGTACGCCGGTGGCGCGTGCGGCCGCGAGGAGGTTGTCGGTGCCCTCGATCCGCAGCCGGTTGGTGGCCGCGAAGCTGCGGTCGAAGTGGCGGGTGTCGATGTGCCCGATGGCGGTCAGTTGGTGGACGATCACCTCCGGGGCCGCCTGGCGCACGGCCGCCTCGACCTGGGCGCGGTCCAGCGCATCGGCGATGACCGGCACCGCGCCCAGCTGTGCCGCCCTGCCCTTGTTGGATTCGCTGCGGATCATGGCGAACACCTCGTGTCCGGCAGCGACCAGACGCGGCACCAGCTCCGTGCCCATCGCCCCGGTCGCTCCTGCCACCAGCACCCTCATCGTCGGCTCCCTTGCTGTCCGGTTCGGATCTGTCACTTGAACCGGATGGCCCGCCGATTCCTGACAGGAGCCGACGGTGATGCGGGTCACATCATGATCAGGGGCTCCCCATGGTCGGCCGCCGCCCATCGCTCGGTCGCGCGGGCGAGCTTGTCGGGATTCGCCTGGGTACGGCAGGCAGTGATGCCGTCGGCGGTGACCTCCAGGCACATGACGGCGACGACCCGGCCGTCCGCGACCGCGACCACGGCGGGTTCGCCATTGGCGGCCCAGGCGTAGACCTCGGGCGTGCCGCCGACGATGGCGCGCTTGGCCTCGGCGGGCTTGAACAGGCCCCACAGGAACCTCGCGACCGCGACGGCCCCCTCGAACGCCCTGGTGCGTGCCGGAACCTTCCCCCCGCCGTCGCCGATGGAGATGGCGTCCCTGGTGAGCAGGCGTACGAGCTCGTCGGTCCGGCCGCTGGTGGCGGCCGCGAGGAACTCCGCGGCGATCCGCTGGGCGGCGGACTGGTCGATGTCGGTGCGGGCCTTGCCGTGCGCGACATGCTTCCTGGCGCGGTGAAAGATCTGCTGGCTGGCGGTCTCGGTGATGTCGAGGATCTCGGCGATCTCGCGGTGCGGGTAGTCGAAGGCCTCCCGCAGCACGTACACGGCCCGCTCGTTGGGGGACAGGCGCTCCATGAGGGTGAGGACCGCGTAGGAGACCGATTCGCGCTGTTCCGCGGTGTCGGCCGGGCCGAGCATCGGGTCCCCCGCGAGCAGCGGCTCGGGGAGCCACCGACCCACGTAGGTCTCGCGACGGGCCCGCGCGGAGGTGAGCTGATTCAGGCACAGGTTGGTGAGCACCTTCGTCAGCCAAGCCTCGGGGACCTCGACGCGGTCGACGTCGGCGGCCTGCCAGCGCAGGAACGTCTCCTGCACGACGTCCTCCGCCTCGTCCGCGGAGCCGAGGAGACGGTAGGCGATGGCCTCCAGACGGCGCCTCGACAGCTCGAACCGGTCGACGTCATCCACCGTCAGGGGCATGACCTGATCATATTCCCGCCACGCCTCCAGCTGATCACGCCCCACTCGGGGGAACGGCAGAGCGATAGCCTGCTGGCATGGGGAGCGCCGAACTGGATGAGTTGATCGTCGCGGACGCCGACGCGCTGCGGGTGTGGTTGTCGGCCAACCACGCCACGTCGCCCGGTGTCTGGCTCGCGCTGACCAAGAAGGGCGGCACGGTCACGACGCTGACCTGGCAGCAGGCGGTCGACGAGGCCCTGTGCTTCGGTTGGATCGACGGGCAGGCCCGTAAACGGGATGAGGAGACCTCCTGGATCCGGTTCATCCCTCGCACGCCCCGCAGTTCCTGGTCGCAGCGCAATGTCGCGCACGTGGCCCGGCTGGAGGCGGAGGGACGGATGCAGCCTTCAGGTCGCGCCGCGGTGGAAGCCGCGAAGGCGGACGGGCGCTGGGAGGCCGCCTACGCCCCGCCGTCGGAGGCGGAGGTGCCGGCCGACCTGCTCGCCGCCATCGCCGCCAACCCCGCCGCCCAGGCCATGTTCGACGTACTCACCAAGACCAACCGGTTCGCGCTCATATACCGCGTCAACGCGGTCAAACGGGCGCAGACCCGCGAGCGGAAGATCGCCGAATTCGTGGCCATGCTCGCCCGTCACGAGACGATTCACCCGCAGAAGGCCAAGCCCTCGACGTCGCCGTGATCGACAACGTCATGAATGGCAACTGACCTGCCGCGAGGCGCGCCGACGCCGGTAACCGACGTCCGGGCGTACCGATGACAGCGGGCCCTGGCCCCGCGTACCTTGGCGCGATGGCGACCTACTGGACCCTGGGGTGCGACGCCGACGATCCCCAACGGATCGCTGCCTTCTGGGCGCTTGCCCTCGGGTATGTCAAGGAGCCCGGTTTCGACGAGCCCGACAACGCGTCCATCGTCGATCCGCACGGCAGGGGACCCGCCATTGGCTTCCTGAAGGTGCCCGAGGGCAAGTCCGCCAAGAACCGGATGCACATCGACGTCCGGGTGGCCGGGCCCGGCCCCTGGGACATGGCCGAGCGTGCACGACTGATCCAGCAGAAGGTGCCCGAGCTGGTGGCCGCCGGCGCGACAGTGCTGCGCGAGGAATGGTACGGCGACACCCTGGGACACGTCGTCATGCGGGATCCCGAGGGCAACGAGTTCTGCGTCGCGTGAGGCTCGGAGGTCCGGCTGCCGGAGCCCTGTTCACCGGTCAGCAGCGCACTTCGGTCTCCTTCTGCGCCACGTCGGAGATCCCGCCGAGGGCCCGGGTGCACACCGTCAGCGTGTTGGCGCCCGAGGACCAGACGTCCGGGCCGCTCGAGCACTGCAGGTCGCGCAGCGTGCTTCCGGTCACGATCGAGGTGCAGACCTGGTACGCGCCGTGGCTGGCCCGGTACTGCTGCCACACGTACGTGTATGCGTAGTTCTTGCCGCATCCCTTGTACTGCTTGACCGACGCGGCGGTCTGTCCGCCGACGGTGACGTACGCCGTCGCGCCGATCTGCACCGAGCTCGCGCAGTGCGGGTTGGTCTCGGCGGCCTGGGCGGGTCCGGCAACCGCCAGCGCGGCGGGCACCGCCAGCCCGGCAGCGGCGAGGATGCGGACCCCACGTCGGGAAAGGCTCTTCATCGATGACCTCCTTCAGCGCACCGGGATCTTCTCGCCCGGTGTCGTCGTCCACGACATTGATGACCGACGACGCCGTTCGGTAGCCTCTTACACGCTCTGACAACGTCTGACGCCGGCGTCTGACATGGGGGACACATGGACAACCAGCGTGCTGCGGGTGAGTTAGGTCCGGACCGCGTGGCCGCCGAGAAATTCGCCGAACAGCTGCGGACACTGCGAACCGGCGTGGGCAATCCGTCGTTCCGGAAGATGGCCGGGCGGTCGGGCCGGATCTCGCACACAACGTTGCACGAGGCTGCCGCGGGGACCAGGTTTCCCTCCTGGGAGACCACGCGCGAGTTCGTCCGGGCCTGCGAGGCCGACGAGGCGCAGTGGCGGTGCCGCTGGGAGGATGCCCAGCGCCCGGGAACAGCCCACGCCGGTCCGGACGGAACCCGGACGCCTGTCGACGCCGACTCCCGGACCGGGGCCGGCAGGTCCGACGCTGTGCCGACTCGCGTCGTGACCGCCGAGACATCGCGGGCCGTGACCCCCTCGGCGAACGGTGGGCCCGTCGTGGCCGGCGTCGCCACGTCCGCCGACCTCGTGCCGGCGGGCCCACGCGCGCTGCGGGTCGCCGAGCACCTGCCGGCGGTGCCGGACGAGGTCGCGGGTGCGCGACGGCACCCCCTGCCGTGGCTCGCCGCCGCGGCGACCGTGGTGGTGGTGGCGTTGGTCGCCGCCCTGGGCATCGCGGTCCGCGGCCGGTCGTCCCCCGGCGGCTCGGGCGCCGTGGCCGCGTCGCGGTCCCCGTCGCCGCCGGCGTTCTCCGACGCGTTGATTCCCGGGGACTCGAGCAAGTTCGTCGCCGACGTCACCATCCCCGACGGTACGCAGGTGAAGGTGAACGCCCGATTCGAGAAGGTGTGGGCGCTCAAGAACGTGGGATCGGTCGACTGGCACCACCGCTTCCTCGCGCGGACTAACCCCACCGCCGGCGATGACGACTGCCAGACGCCGGATCGGGTGGCGATCGGCGACACGCCGTCCGGCGAGCAGGTGATGATCAGTGTGGTGGTCACCGCGCCGAACCGCCCGGGGAAGTGCTGGGTCAGCTGGAAAATGGTCGACGAGCACGGGCAGGAGTTCTTTCCCACCCGCCGGCCGGTGTACTTCATGGTCACCGTCACCGCCTGAGCGCGCCCGGCGGCGGCCGCCGCCGAGCCCGCCGAGCCGCCGCCCCGGTCGATCTCCCGGGTCCCGGGTCGCCCCGACCGGTGTCAGCGTGCGCCCGCTCGATGTCAGCCCCGGGCGTCGCCCAAGCTGACAACACCGCATTCATCGAGGTCGGCGACTGCCTGACGGATCTGACAGGACACCGGGGGTACCGAACAGCACGTCTCCTCTCGCAGGGTGATGTCCGTTCCGAACGAGACTCGCCAGCTACGAGGAGGACCCACCTTGCGCCGTCCCTGGTTATCCGTCGGGCTCGCCGCGCTCTGTGTGGCCGTCGGCGTCCCGGCCCATGCGTGGGCCGCGACATCCGGCGCCACAGCGCAGCGGACCGTCACCACGGCCGCGCGGCCCGCCGTGGACATGGAGGCCACCGTCCTGGCCGCCCAGATCGACCCCCGCCGCGCCGACAACACACTGACCCCGGGCGCGAAGAGTTCGGTGCTCGCCGTGGAGCAGGCGCTCCAGGCTTCGAACCTGCTGGACGCGCAGTGGGTCGACGGCTACTTCGGCACCCAGACCGTCGCAGCGTACGCGGCCTACCAGCGCTCGCTCGGCTACACGGGCCTCGCCGCGAACGGGCTGCCCGGCACGACGTCGCTGACGAAGCTCGGGCTGAACCGGTACACCGTCGTCAGGACGATCGGCCCGGGCGCGAAGGTCCAGCGTGACGGGTACGTCGTCGACGCCCGCACCCAGGCGATGCTGGCCGAGGCGCAGCGTCTGCTCGGCTTCACCCTGGTGCTCGAGCAGGGCTCGTACAACCCCGGCGGCGACCCGACCTCGGCCGGTACGCACGACGGCGGGGGTGTGGTGGACATCGCGGTCACCGGCATGACCGCGGCCAGGCGCACCGCCGTCGCCCGGGCGCTGCGCCAGGTCGGCTTCGCCGCCTGGGTCCGTGACCCCAGCCAGGGTGACTGGCCGTGGCACATCCACGCCACGGCGATCAACGACACGGACCTGTCCAGCCAGGCCCAGCACCAGGTCGGCGACTACTACCTCGGCATGAACGGCCTGGCCAACCGCGGCCCGGACGACGGCCCCCAGGTCCCGATCGTGACCTGGGAGCAGTACCAGCGCGGGCAGTGACACCTGCCCGACCCGACCCACGACCACCGCTCACTGTCAACGAGAGGACACCATGAACATCCGCAAGAACCTCGCCGTCGCCGGCGCCGCACTCGCCATGACCACCTCCATCCTGACCGTCGCCTCGCCGGCCCAGGCGGCGTCCCGCGACGGCGTCTGCGACAGCGGCGAATTCTGCTACTACTACAACAGCAACTACGCCGGCTCCATCTCGGACTTCACCGGGTCGATCGAGGACTACGGCACGACCCAGCCGTCCTGCTACGAGTTCAAGGGCGCGGGTGCCGGCCAGGGCCTGTGCGTGAAGAACAACGCCGCGTCGGTGTGGAACCGCACCAGCAAAACCGTGGTGGTCTACTACAACAGCAACTTCGCCGGTGCGAGCCAGTCGTTCGCCGCCGGGGCGAAGGCCAACCTCAACGCGACGTTGAAGAACAACAACGCCTCGCACATCATCGGCGGCACCAGCGGCACCTACCCGGCCGACCCGCGCGCCGCCGAGGCCGTCGCGTTCGCGAAGGCGCGGCTCGGGCACACCGACTGGAACAACGAGTGCGAGCTGTTCGTCGAGCGGGCGTTCGGCACCAGCGGCCGGTTCGCCACGGCCCGCACGCACTACCAGTGGCAGAAGGACAACGGGCGCATCCACACCGGCTCGGTGCCGCCCGCCGGAACGGCGGTGTTCTTCACGTCCACCACGTCGGCCGGGCACGTCATGCTCTCCATCGGCGGCAACAGCGCCATCAGCACCGGGCCGACCGTCTACCAGACCAACACGTTCCGGGACCGGTCCGACTACCTGGGCTGGGCCTACGTCCCGAGCGGCTGGTGACCCGCATGCGCTCACAGGTCCACCTGAGCGCCCAGCCAGCTTCCCGCACACGCGTCACTGCTGATCGGCGGCCACGGATGACCATCCTGAGAAGATTTCCGGCCATGCTGGCCGTCCTGGTGGCGGTGCTCGTCGGCGTCGCGGTGGCGCCGGGCGCGGCGTCCGCCGCCGCCCGCGACGGGGGCTGCGACAGCGGCGAGTTCTGCTACTACTACAACAGCAACCAGGCCGGCTCCATCTCGGACTTCACCGGCTCGCTGGACGACTACGGCACGACCCAGCCGACCTGCTACGACTTCAAGGGCGCGGGCGCCGGCCAGGGCGTGTGCGTGAAGAACAACGCCGCGTCGGTGTGGAACCGGACCGGCAAGACCGTGCGGGTCTACTTCAACAGCAACTTCGCCGGTGCGAGCCAGGACTTCGCCGCCGGGGCGAAGGGCAACCTCAACGCCACGCTGAAGAACAACAACGCCTCGCACGAACTGCTGAGCGGGCCGACGGGCTGCAGCACGGACGGCACCAACAGCACGCTGCCGAGCACCATCCTGGTCTACCGGGTCAGTCTCGGCCGGGTCGACCGGGTCGACTTCAAGACGTACGTCAAGAACGTCCTCCCGAACGAGTGGGTGCCGAGCTGGCCGAGCGCCTCGCTGCAGTCCGGTGCCATGGCCGTCAAGAGCTACGGCTGGTACTGGGCGCTGCACTCGACCCGCAAGACACCCGGCGGTCAGTGCTACGACGTCCGCGACGACACCGGCGACCAGGTCTACCGGCCGTCGTCGGCGCAGGCGTCGACGTCCGCCGCGGTGGACAGCACCTGGTCCACCCGGATGACCCGCAGCGGCAACATCCTGCAGGCCCACTACTGCGCGACCACGACCGCGTGCGGTGGCTGGGTGACGGGGGACTGGCTGTCGCAGTACGGCTCGCGTGATCTCGCGAACTCGGGCAAGAGCTACCAGGCGATTCTGCGCTACTACTACAGCGACGTGGTCATCTCCTGACGTCACGTGCGAACCGTGCCGCCCGCCGCAGATCCGCGGCGGGCGGCACGCTCGTGGTCGAGGCAGGTCTCGCCGCCACCCGCCGGCCGGTGCGATGCGCTACGGCGACCTCGCGGTTCGCTGGTTCGTCGCCGGCCTCGACCCGGACAGCATCCGCCTCGCCCTCCTCCTACCGCTATCGGCAGGACTCCGGAGCGGACAGCAGGGAGTAGTAGTACGGCAAGGGCGCCTGCGGAGAATGATGCCAACAGGCATTGACTTATGGAAGGTTTCCTCCAACGATGCCTATCCATGAGTATCAGTCGGTGGGGTGCCTCGGTCCGTCGCACGCTGGTGTGTTCTCTGCTCGCCGGGTCGCTCGCGGTGTCCACGGGCGGGGGGCCGGCGGCCGCGGCGGCACAGGCGGATGTGTCAGCGGCTTCGGCCACCCTGGCCGGCTACCCGGTGTGGGCGCACTTCAGCAACCCGACCGCTGGACGCGACTACACCATCCTCACCGAGCTGCAACGGCTGATCGACGCCACGCCGGCCGGGGCCACGATCAGGGCGGCCATCCACTCCCTCAGCGTCGACTCGGTCGCCGACGCGCTGGTGCGGGCCCAGACCCGCGGCGTCACCGTGCTGGTGGTCCTCGACGGCAAGAACGCGACCTCGACCGACCCGGCCATCACCACCGTCAAGCAACTGGCCAACCACCAGTTCTGCCTGAACAGCAGCGGCGGTCACGGCTGCATCAGCACCAGCGCCGCGGGGGACATGCACACCAAGCTGGTCACCTTCTCCAGCACCACCGACCCGAACGGCGTCGCCCGCGGCAACGTCGTCTGGTTCGGGTCGAGCAACCTCACCTACGCCACCGGGCCCGACGCGTTCAACAACGCCATCACCGTCTACGGCGACGCGGCGCTCACCGCCGGCCTGAACGCGAACTTCACCGACCTGTGGAACCGGCGGCACTACAGCGGCAATGACTACTACGACTCCGCGTCCGGTCGGGGCTACTACCAGGCGAGCGCGGCCGACGCCTACGCCTCACCCGAAGGGGCGGGGCAGACCGACACCATCGCCACCCGGCTCAACGACCTGACCCCGGACGCCAACTGCCGGCTGCGAGTGGGCATGGCGTCGGTGACCACCGGACGCCCGCAGATCGTCAGCCTGGTCGGCCGGTTCCGCGCCGCCGGGTGCAAGGTCTGGATGGTGATCGGTACGAACGCCGACGGCGGCATCGCGATGAGCCAGTCGGTCTACAACGAGCTGCTCGACGCCGGCGTGTCCATCCGACGCAAGGACAAGGTGCACGACAAGTTCTTCGCGGCCTACGGCCGGTACGGCAACGCCTACCAGTACCGCGTCTACACCGGCTCACAGAACTGGACCCAGGACGCGCTGAACGAGAACGACGAGATCTTCGTCAAGATGGCCCCCGAGACCGGCACCACGCACCCGCTCTACGACGCCTACTACACCCACTTCAACGACGCGTACAACACCGGAGTGACCTGCGCGAAGAGCAGCTTCCCGTGCCGATCCTGACCCCCGGGTTGCGGCAACACGTCGCCGGCCGGGTCTGGCTCCTCCGCCGGGGGGACGAATGGCCTCTTGCGCCCGACCGTCCCCTGGGTTCGGCGCCTGATGGCAGCCGGACGCCGCGGCTTCAGGCCGGACCACCTCACGAGCGCACCGGCTCCGGCCGGTCCACGGCGGCGACCGTCAGGAGGTGACCGGCGTCGTCGTACCCGTGGGGCTCGCCGGTGGCGACGCCGGGTCGCTGGACGCGGAGCCGCTGGGCGCCGGGCTGCTCGGCCCCGGAGTGCCGCTCGACGGCTTCGGACCAGGGGTAGACGGGGACGGGGTGGGAGTGCCGGACGGGCTGGGGGTGCCGGACGGGCTGGGGGTGCCGGACGGGCTGGGGGTGCCCGACGGGCTGGGCGGGGCGGTGGTCGGGGGCAGCGAGGGGGCACCGGTCGATCCGGGCGTCGGCTTCGTGGTCGGTGGTCTGGTGGCCGGACTTGTGGCCGTCGGTTTCGGTGCGCCGGTCGCCGGGGGTGGAGTCGCCGGGGCGGCGGTCGGCTGCCGCACCGACTCGGTCCGGGCGACCTGATCAGTCGGCGCCGGGATGTCGGTGGGAGACGGGCCGGAGACGACGGCGGCACTGGGCGTCGCCGGGGGATCCGGCGTGGGGGTGGCCGGTGCCGGCCGGAGGCCCGGCGCGCCGGCGGCCGGCGCCGGCGCTGTGCTGCCGGGGTCGGCCTCGGCGTCTCCGATCAGCGCGAAGCCGAGACCCGCTCCGCCGACCAGCAGGGCGGCGAGGGCTCCGGTCGCGACGGGTAGCGCGGCGGAACGGGGTGGGCGGGGACGCCGGTGGGCGGGCAACGAACGCTCCTGACCTGCTGGGATGGGGCTGGCGCGACAACGCCGACCCATGACCCTGCCGCCCGCCGTATGCGACCGCCAACGGCCACACGGCGGAGGTGACCGGGATCACCACCAGGCAGGCAGGTGGCGGCCGAAGCAACCACCAGACCGACATGTCGGACGAGTGCACTGATGCGGCGGAGGCCATCGCGCTGCTGCGGCTCCGGGGGTCCTCACCTGTTTCAAGATCCCAGCCCCGTCACCAACGTCCGTGGACAGGACGCCTAGTTCTGCGGGGCCAGAGTGCGTAGAACATCGAACTCATTGCCCTCGGGGTCGGCCATGACCACCCAGTTGCGGTCCGAACCCTGGCCCGCATCCGTCGTGGTGGCGCCGAGGCTGAGCAACCTGGTCACCTCGTCCCTGGTGCTGCCGTCGATGGGGCTGACGTCGAGGTGAAGCCGGTTCTTGGAGGTCTTGCCCTCGGGCGCCTGGATGAACTGCAGGGTGGGCGGCATCTGGCGGGCCCGCACATCCTCGACGGTCGGCAGCCAGGAACCGATCTCGACCCTGCCTTTTCTCCGGTCGATCACCTTGAAGTCCAGGACCGCGGCCCTCACAGGCTTGATGAGGATTTCCCCATGCCGGTGAACAGGGCGCGGAGGACCCGGTCGACGTACTCGTGAGTCAGGGGTTCCTGGGTAATCAGGAATTGGAAGTACAGCGGCCCGGAGAGGATCGCCATGGCCAGGCTCAGGTCGAAGTCGGGCGACAGTTGGCCTTGGTCACGTGCCGCTTCCAGTCGGGCGACGGTCATGGCGGCTTGCGGAGTGATGAAGCGCTCGTTGAGCGCGGCGGCGAGCTGGGGGTCATGCTGGGCCTCGCCGACCAGGGCTTGGTAGAGCGGGCCGAAGGGCGGGTTGCCCATGAGGTCGACGGCCGCATGGATCTGCGTGCGCAGGTCGGCGAAGATGTCGCCCGTCTGGGGGTAGTCCAGGCTGGATCTGTGCAGCGAGAGCAGCGAGTCGAGGAGTAGGGCTCCCTTGGATGGCCACCTGCGGTAGATGGTGTGCTTGCCCGCGCCGGCTCGGGCCGCGACCGCTTCGATGCTGAGCTTGGCGTAGCCGATCTCCTGGCCCAGTTCCAGCGTGGTCCGCATGATGACCTCGGTCCGGGCGGCGCCGCGACTGGGGCTTGTCATCTCACCACCATACCGGCACGGCACGTGCCGTGCTTGACGGCATCCCGGTCGGTACGCTTTCCTTTCGGCACGGCACGTGCCGTTCTGGAGGGAAGTTCATGGATGTTGATGTGATCATCGTGGGTGCCGGCCCGACCGGCCTGATGCTGGCCTGTGAACTGCGCCTGGCCGGGGTGCGGCCGCTGGTGCTGGAGCGGCAGCAGCGACGCCGGGACACCCCGAAGGCCGGTGGCCTCGGCGGACAGATTCTGGAGCTGCTGCGCCACCGTGGCCTGCTGGAGCGATGCGAGGCCGCCTGCAGCGGCCCCGTCCCGGCACCCCGGTTCCCGTACGGCGGCGTCCACCTCGACCTGACCGGGCTCGTCGACCCCCCGCTGCGTGCTCTACCGCTCCCGCAACAGCGCCTCGAAGAAGTGCTCGACGAGCGTGCCGGCGAGCTCGGTGTCGAGATCCGCAGAGGGCACCAGGTGACCGGGGTGGAGCAGGACGAGGCCACCGTGACCGCGGAGGTGGTCGGCCCGGACGGACCGTACCGGGTGACCGCCGGCTACCTGGCGGGCTGCGACGGCGCCCGCAGCCGAGTCCGGGCGGGGGCGGGCATCGCTTTCCCGGGCACCGCCTATCCGGAGGTCAACCGGCTGGCCCAGTTCACCTTTTCCGACACGGTGACCGTGCTCGCCAACGGTGATCTCGACGTCCCCGGCTTCGGCACGGTCCGCGCGGGCTTCACCCGCACGGACCGAGGTCTCCTCGGCGTCGGCGCGTCGCCCAATTCGCCCGTCGTCTCCCTCTACACCGCTGAGGACGAGAGCACGGAGTACGACGATGACACTCCGATGTCCACGACCGAGTTCCAGGACAGCTTCCGTCGCGTCCTGGGGGCGGAACTCCCGATGGGCGAAGCGATCCGGCTGTCGCGGTTCACCTTCAAGGCCCGGCACGCCGAGCATTACCGGAAAGGACGCATCCTGCTGGCCGGTGACGCGGCTCATCTGTTCCCCGCGACCGGCGTGGCGATCAATGCCGGCATGCTCGACGCGGTCAACCTGGCCTGGAAGCTGGCCGCCGCGGTCCACGGCTGGGCGCCGGACGGTCTGCTGGACACCTACCACGACGAACGGACCCTGGCTGGCGCCCGCACCATGCTGCACACCCGGGCCCAGGTGGCGATGCGGCGCGGAACCGACCCGGCCGCCGAGGCGCTCCGCGAGGTCTTTCAGGAGCTACTCGCCGACGAGCAGCCACTGCGCCGCATGGGGGCGCTCGTCGCCGGCTCCGACATCCGCTACCCGATGCCCGGTTCCTCCGGCCACCACCCCTTGGTCGGAGCGTTCGTCCCCGACCTCGCCCTGCACGGCGACCGGGCAGTGACCGGCCTTGGCGAACTCCTGCACACCGCTCGGCCCGTTCTCCTGGATCTCGCCGACCGCGAGGATCTGCGCCGGGCGGCTGGAGGCTGGCGGTCCCGCGTCGATGTCCGCACAGCCAGGACCGACGACCGCCCGGCCGACGCCATTCTGATCCGCCCGGACTCGCACGTCGCCTGGGCAGCAGCCGTCGAGGAATCGGCCGCTCACGCCGCGCCGGCGCTGCGCGAAGCGCTCACCCGGTGGTTCGGTGTCCCCGAGAACAACTCCTGATGTCGAAGGCCCTCCGGAAGGAAGCGATCACACATGCCATCCACTCCCGCCGACCCGACCGTGCTGTACCCGATGCCCGACCAACCGCGGGTCGTGCTGCTCAAGGCACTGGTGACCTCACCGCTGATCACCGTCGGGGAGTTCACCTACTATGACGATCCGGAGGACCCGACCGCCTTCGAGACCCGCAACGTCCTGTACCACTACGGGCCCGAGAAGCTCGTCATCGGCAAGTTCTGCGCGCTGGGCGAGGGCGTGCGGTTCATCATGAACGGCGCAAACCACCGGATGGACGGCCCCTCGACCTTCCCCTTCCCGATCATGGGCGGTTCCTGGGCCGACCACTTCGACCTCATCACCGGCCTGCCCGGACGGGGCGACACCACGGTGGGGAACGACGTGTGGTTCGGGTACGGGACCATGGTGATGCCCGGCGTCCGCATCGGTCACGGAGCAATCATCGCCTCCGGCTCCGTCGTCGTTGACGACGTCCCCGACTACGGCGTCGTCGGCGGCAACCCCGCCCGGCTGCTGCGCCGCCGCTACAGCGACGCCGATATCGACCGACTCCTCGCGCTGGCCTGGTGGGACTGGCCGCTGCCGCACCTCACCGAACATCTCCCCACCATCATGTCCGGCACCGTCGACGACCTCGAAGCCGCTGCCTCAGCCCCTTCCCCGCGCTGAGAGTCGAGCCGTCAGCATGCCCCGCTCATACTTCGGCGTCCCGTTCACCGACTGGCTTCGCTAACGCGCGTGCCGCTCGCCCACCTGGACCCCGAGGGGACGTGAGCGGGGAGCCGCGCTCCGGTGCTGTGCCGGGTTCCGGGCCGGCATCCCGAGGGGTCGGCGGGGTGGCCGCGTCAGGGCCCCGAAGCGAGTTAACGATTTCCCGTCCGTGCCGACTTTTTCAGACCGTGCTGCCACCTGCGCTCATCAGGCGATACGCCAGCATGCCGGCTTGCGTGCTCCGACCCGGTAGGGGAGGACGCCGATGGATCGGTCTTGATTCGGAAATCGATTGCTGGAACAGTGGCGCCATGAAGGTTGCGGCCGTCCTGGGCGTCGACATCGGCACATCGAGCAGCAAGGGTGTCCTCGTCGACACCGACGGCCGGGTCCTTCGCTCGGCGACCCGGTCGCACGAGGTGAGCCGCCCACGACCGGGCTGGGTGGAGATGGACGCCGACGTCTGGTGGCAGGAGTTCGTCGCGCTCAGCCGGGAGCTCCTCGCACCGGGCGACGTCGACGTCGTCGCAGTCGGCGTGAGCGGCATGGGGCCGTGCGTGCTGCTGACGGACGCCGCGAGCACCCCGCTGCGTCCGGCCATCCTCTACGGCGTCGACACCCGCTCGACCCAGCAGATCGCCCGCCTCGCCGAGCGTTTCGGCGCGGAGGAGATCCTCCGCCGGTGCGGCTCGGCGCTGTCCAGCCAGGCGGCGGGCGCCAAGGTGGCCTGGGTGGCCGACAACGAACCGGAGGTCTTCGCCCGGGCCCGACGGCTCTTCATGCCCAGCTCGTGGCTCGCGTGGAAACTCACCGACCAGTACGTGCTCGACCAGCACTCCGCGAGCCAGTGCACACCGCTCTACGACACCGAGAGCCAGGACTGGTACGCGCCGTGGGTCACGGAGATCGCACCCGAGCTGGTCCTGCCGCCGCTGCGCTGGCCCGGCGAGGTGGCCGGGACGGTGACGTCGCGCGCGGCGGCGGAGGCCGGCCTGCCGGCGGGCGTCCCGGTGATCACGGGCACCATCGACGCCTGGTCGGAGGCGATCAGCGTGGGCGCCCACGGCGTCGGCGACCTGATGCTGATGTACGGCACCACGATGTTCCTCGTCCACACGGTGACCGCCCGCCTGACGAACCCGTCGCTGTGGGGCACGGTCGGCGCCCTGCCCGGGACGCGGAACCTCGCCGGCGGCCTGGCCACCTCGGGCGCGATCACGGCCTGGCTGCGCGAGCTGTTCGGCTCACCGGACTTTCCCGAGCTGCTCCGGCTGGCCGAGGCCTCCGGTCCGGGCGCGAAGGGGCTGCTCATGCTCCCGTACTTCGCGGGGGAGCGCACCCCGATCCTGGATCCGCAGGCCCGTGGCTTCGTCGCCGGCCTCACCGTCTCGCACACGCGCGGGGACCTGTACCGCGCCGCGCTCGAGGCCACCGCTCTCGGCGTACGCCACAACATCGAGACGATCGAGGCGAGCGGCGGGGACATCCGGCGGGTCGTGGCGGTCGGCGGCGGCACCCAGGGCGGGCTGTGGACCCAGATCGTCTCGGACGTCACCGGGCGTGCCCAGGTCATCCCGTCGCAGACCATCGGCGCGAGCTACGGAGCGGCGTTCCTCGCCGCGCGGACCGGGTGGCCCGTCTCGATCGAGGCGTGGAACCCCGTCAAGGAGATCCGGCAGCCCCGAGCCGAGCTGGCCGCCGACTACGACGAGCTCTACGGGCTGTACCGGGAGCTGTACACGAGTTCCAAGCGGGTCGCGCACGCGCTCGCTGCACGTCAGGACCGTCTGATGGCCGCCGGCCCGCCGGCGGCCAGCGACACCCCACGCACCGAAGGAGTCGCCCCATGACCCGTTACCCGCTGCCCGTGCTGGCCGAGCCGCCCGCCGCGGCGCCCGGCACCGTCTACACGGTGGCCAGTGGCGATCTCCGGCCCCGCGCGAACGTCACGTGCTGGCCCACCCAGCAGCAGCTGGAGGCCGACCTCACGGCCGCGGTCAACGCACTCGGCTGGAAGGTCGAGCGTGGCCACGCGTTCGACCCGGACAAGGGCCACGGTTTCATCGACAGCCAGCGGGCCGGGATCGAGGTCTTCAAGAGCATCCCGGTCGACGCGCCGCTCATCGTGGTCGAGGCGGTCTGGCAGTACAGCCACCACGTCCTCGCCGGCCTGCGCAGCCACCGGGGACCGATCCTCATCGTGGCCAACTGGAGCGGCGAGTTCCCGGGCCTGGTCGGCCTGCTCAACCTCACCGCGAGCCTCACCAAGGCGGGCGTGCGGCACTCCGCGCTGTGGAGCCGGGATTTCACCGACGACTGGGCGGTCAACGGGCTGCGCACCTGGCTGGAGAGCGGCGAGCTGCGCCACGACACCAGTCACGTCCGCGATCTGCCCGCCCTTCCGGACGACGCGGAGGTCGAGCTCGGTCGCGCCCTGGCCGCGCAACTGGCCCGCGAGAAGGCCATCATCGGCGTGTTCGACGAGGGCTGCATGGGCATGTACAACGCGATCTTCGACGACGAGCTGATCAACCCGCTGGGCATCTACAAGGAGCGGCTGTCGCAGAGCGCGCTGGTCGCCGAGATGGCGCGGGTCACCGACGAGGAGGCCCACGCGGTCCGCCGCTGGCTGGACGAGGCCGGGATGACCTTCCACACCGGCACCGACGAGGCGACCGAGCTCACCGACGCCCAGCTGACGAGCCAGTTCAAGATGTACATCGCCGCCCTGCGCATCGCGGACGACTTCGGCCTGGACGCGGTCGGCATCCAGTACCAGCAGGGGCTGAAGGACACCGTCCCGGCCAGCGACCTGGCCGAGGGGCTGCTCAACAACGTCCAGCGGCCACCGGTACGCAGCCGCGACGGCAGCCGCGAACTGTACCCGGGCGCGCCGCTGCCGCACTTCAACGAGGTCGACGAGGGGGTGGCCGTCGACTCGTTGGTCACCAACCGCATCTGGACCGCCATGGGCCTCGACCCGGCCACCACGCTGCACGACATCCGGTGGGGGGAGACCTACGGCGACGACTTCGTCTGGGTGTTCGAGATCTCCGGCTCGGTGCCGGCGTCGCACAACGGCGGGTACGACAAGTCGTACAGCATGCGGCAGCCGCCGATGTTCTTCCCGCTCGGCGGCGGCACCCTGAGCGGGGTCTCCAAGCCGGGCGAGATCGTCTGGTCCCGGGTGTTCATCATGGACGGCGGGCTGCACGTCGACCTCGGCCGCGCGACAGTCGTCGAGCTTCCGGAGGAGGAGACCCGGCGCCGGCTGGAGGCCACGAACCCGCAGTGGCCGATCATGCATGCCGTGCTGCACGGGGTCGGTCGCGACCAGCTGATGGCCCGCCACAAGGCCAACCACGTGAACGTCGCCTACGCGCCGGACGCGGAGACCGCCGACCGGACCCTGCGGGTGAAGGCCGCGATGTTCGCCGAACTCGGCGTCCAGGTGCACCTCTGCGGCGACGTCAACCTCTGAGTACGCGCTCGGCGACCCGGCCGGTCAGGAAGCCCGGCCGGGTCGCCGGGACCTCGTTCCGGCGGACGGTCAGCTCGGGCGGGTGGAGCTGTCGCGCACCTGGAGCCCGGTGCTGAGCGTGACGGTCGACGGCAGCCGGGACGGGTTGGCGATCCGCTCGGTGAGCAGGTTGGCGGCGGCCCGTCCGAGGTCGTACGTCGGCTGGGAGACGGTGCTCAACGACGGCCGGACCAGGTGTGCCCACGGAATGTCGTCGAATCCGACGACCCCCACCTCGTCCGGCACCCGGATACCGCGGTCGACGAGGCACTCCACGGCGCCCACGGTCATCAGGTTGTTCGTGGCGAAGACGCTGTCGGGCGGGTTGTCGCTGTCGAGCAGCGAGGCCATGGCCCGGTAGCCGCCCTCCTCGCGGAAGTCCGCGTACCGCACCAGGGCGTCGGTGACCTCCCGCCCGCGTTCCCGCAGCGCGCGCTGGTAGCCCCGGAGCCGCTGGGCGGCCGTGGAGATCCGGCGGGGGCCGGTGATGCAGGCGACCCGCTGGTAGCCGTTGTCGAGCAGGTGCGTGGTGGCCAGTCCGGCACCGTGCACGTTGTCGACGAGCACCGTGTCGATGGCGACGCCGCGCAGCTGACGGTCGATCGCCACGACCGGGATGCGGGCCTCGAGGAGCCGGTTGATCACCGTCGAGCGGCCCGACGTGGAGATGATGACGCCGGCCATGCGTTCGGCGAGGACCGCCGCGATGTACCGGGACTCCTTCTCCGGGTCCTCGTCGGTGTTGCACAGGACCACCGAGTAGCCGGCGCTCTGCGCGACATCCTCGACCCCACGCACCATCGAGGTGAAGAAGGGGTTGCCGATGTCGGAGATGATGACCGCCCAGAGGCTGGTCTGGCTCAGGCGCAGGTTACGGGCGACCGCGTTGGGGCGGTAGTCGAGGTCCTGCATCGCCTGGTGCACGCGCGCGGCCATGACTGGATCGACGGTGGTGCGGCCGTTCAGCACCCGCGAAACCGTCGCGGGGGAGACCTGAGCCTGCCGTGCCACGTCGTAGATCGTCGCCATTCGCCTCCATCCGGTGGATTCCTACGATGACAAGCCCGAGAACGAGTGCCCGATTCCCGCACCCTCGCCGTGCGGGACTGGGCATCCTACGGGCAGGAAATGACGGAATAGTCACGGGCGTCCGCGCCGGCGCTCGACACGGGCCGTGTCGAGCGCCGGCACGTTCAGCCGTTGAGCATCACCTGGATGGCGTCTCCCCGACCGACCACGACCTCGGCGTCCAAGGTAACGAGAATGCGCCCGTCCCGGCACGACCAGTCACGCACCGGCAGAGTGCGACTGCCCAGGCGCACCGTCACCCGTGCCGGGGAACGCGTCACCGCCAGGGCGATGCTGGACACCCGGAGGCGTCCGTAGCGCACCTCCACCGTGCCGGTGAGGTGCCCGCCGTGGCGCTCCTGCTGGAACAGGCCCCACCCCTCCGCCGCGGTGAACGCGGCGGCGAACCTGTCGGGGCTGATCCGGGGCGCGAACCCGATGTGGCCGCGGGGGCCGTGGTACTCGAATCCGCAGGCCGCGAGGTAGACGCCGTGGCTGGCCATGGCCCGGGCGTAGTGGTCGCCGCACTCGATCTCGTTGTACGGGTTGCGCTTGCCCGCGGCGTACCGGTCGTGCACCGCCCGGGTGAGGGTGAGCCCCTCCTCGACCAGGCCCTCCTGGAGCATCTGTGCCGCGACCTGGTACTCCTGGCCCGTCCACACCTCGTTGAAGTACATGGCGGCCCAGCTCGCCGGGTTCCCGGCCGCGGTGTCGGCGCCGCCGTGCGGCCAGGTGGTCATCAGCATGCCGTACTCGTGGTCCATCGCGAACCAGCGGCCGCCCGGGATGACGCTGTCCTCCCGGTAGTCGGCGTGGTCGGGCGTGAAGTTGTACCGGTAGAGACTCTCCAGGGCGCTGACCGCCTGCTCCGCGGGCACGACACGGGGGAGGCCGAGCTGACCGGCGAGGCTCTGCCCGAAGAGCTGGTCGATGTGGCACCCCCGATTGCTGTTGATCGCATCGGCGTGGGCCGGGTCGACCTCCTGGATGAAGTACTCGCCGTTGAAGAGTTCCGTGGACAGGTACCGGCTGCCGGAATCGGCGAGGACCCGGCACCGGTCGGCGAACTCGGGCTGGCCCACCTCGTCGGCCATCGCCGCCCCCGCCCGCAGCGCCGCGACGTACATGCCGGTGATCCAGGCGATCTTCCCGTACCAGGTGGTGTCGAGCGTGTTCGGCTGCGGGCCGTCGAGCGTGCCGTCCGGGCCCACGTCGTGCTCCATGATCCACTCCAGCGCGCGCCGCAGCCGGGACCAGTTCACCCGCAGGTAGGTGTCGTCCGGCGCGGTGAGGTGTTCCCGGTAGCAGCGCAGGATCGTCCCGCACTGCCCGTCGGTGGCCCAGCCCATGTCGGCCTCGGCGCGGTTGCCGATCTGGCCCGTGT
Source organism: Micromonospora sp. NPDC048907 (assembly GCF_055586885.1). NCBI lineage: Bacteria > Bacillati > Actinomycetota > Actinomycetes > Micromonosporales > Micromonosporaceae > Micromonospora > Micromonospora sp. NPDC048907. Next base: position 365,717 of record NZ_JBVJHI010000005.1, on the reverse strand, counting down.
CCGGGTGGAATCCGATGCCGAGGTCCACCCTGCCGCGGGTGTCGCGTTCCAGCTGGGGGAAGAGCCGGGCGATGGACTGGGCGTAGTTCCACACGTGCTCGCAGGTGCCCGGGCAGCAGTACACGCCCTCCCAGCCGTAGAACCGCCCGTCGTCGAACAGGTAGCAGGTGTTGGTGGCGAGCGTCGACGCGGGCGCCAGGGTGCGCTCCAGGAACCAGTGCGGCAGGGTGGCGTCGGCGTACCAGGTCTGCACCCAGGCGCGGGTGTCGGCCTCCAACCGGTCGAGGTCGTGGGCGACGTGCTCCACCACCGCGCGGGCGTCGGCGAACCGGGTCGCGTAGTGCCGGCGCAGGCTGTCCGAGCCGCGCAGGAAGCCCAGCGAGACCCGGTCCGGCACGGGGAAGTGCCAGCCGAGCACGAATCGCACGGTGCGGCTCTGGCCGGGCGCGAGGCGGACCGCCACGCTCACCGACCCGGCCTGCCCGGCCAGCGAACCGTCCACCTCCGTGGGGCCGGCCTCCGCCGCGAACACCTCGTCGAGACTGTCCCACCCGGCGAGCGACGGGCGCGTCACCGCCCGACCGTCGAGCGCGGCGAGGACGAGCGTGCCGTTGTCGGGCACCTGGTCCAGCGGCCGGGTGTCCGTCGGCACGTCGCTGAACACGATGCGGTCGACGTTGACGTGCCCCCACCCGCCGGTGTCCGTGTCCACGATCTCGATCACCGCCGTGCGCCCCTGGTAGGCGGATACGTTCATCGTCGCCACGCTGACCGGCTCCGCGTCGCGGCCGGCCACGCTGGCCACCAGGGCGCCGTCCACCAGGAGATTGACGCACGTGCTGCCGCGGTGGCTCCCGCCGCCCACGGCCACGTTGACGTAGCGGCGCTCGACGGTGAACGGTCGGCTGGTCAGTGTGCCGGTGGCGGCGTCGGCGCGGCCCGTGTCGCCGCCGGAGCCGCGGAAGTCGTGCGAGGTCACGAACCGCTGCCCCGACGCACCGAGATCGCCGAAGCGCTTCATGTAGTCCGGCACCTCGGAGACCAGCACCGGGCCGGCGCCGAAGGCGGTGCCCTCGACGGTCCAGCCGTCGTAGGTGTCGCGCTCCCAGTCCTCGAACACGATCTCCGGGCGGGGCGCCACGTCGGTGCACACGATCCGGTCGACGTTGACGTGCCCCCACCCGCCGGTGTGGGCGTCGACGATCTCGATGACCGCGGACTTCCCCTCGTGTGCGGAGACGTCCAGGTAGACGCTGTGCATCGCCTCGGCGTTGCGGCCGGTCGCCGTGGCGACCACCGCGCCGTCGACGAGCACGTTGACGCAGGTCTGGCCGGGGTGGTTGCCGCCGCCGACGGACAGCCGGATCGACTTGCGCGAGACCGTGAACGGGGCGCTGGTGAGCTTGCCGGTCGGCGCGTCGGCCCGGCCGATGTCGCCGTCGGCCCCGCGGAAGTCGTGCGAGGTGACGAGTCGCTGTCCGGTCGCGTTGAGCGGCCCGCCACCCTTCATGTAGTCCGGTATCTCGGAGACCTGCACCGGGCCGGCGCCGAAGGCGGTGCCCTCGACGGTCCAGCCGTCGTAGGTGTCCCGCTCCCAGTCCTCGAAGACGACGTCGGGGCGGTCGGCCGTCTCGGTCTGCTCGGCGGCCGAGAACCGGACCCCGCGCAGCGACCGGTCGCCGAACGCCGTCGACCGCAGCGTGATCCCGCGCTGTGTCCTGGTGTCCAGGCAGACCGGGTTCTCGACGTAGCCGAGCAGCGTCGCGTCCACCGTTCGGTGCGAGGTGTTGCGCAGGGTGTAGACCAGCACAGTCGCCGGCAGCGTCGAGTCCGCGACCGACAGCGGTACGAACGGCGAAAACCCCTCCAGGGTCACCTCGACCGGAGCGTCGGCGGCCCGGTACCGGACCGTGCCGATGGGGTACTGCCCGGTGAACCGCACCTGGTCGAAGCCGGTGGCGTCGAGCGCGCGGGTCTGGACCCGCCCGCCCGACCGGGTCCGCAGCGCGAAACCGTGCCGGAGGGGCGAGGCGGGCTGCCGAGGGTTCGCGTACCCGACGTCGGTGGTGCCGGCCGCCGGTCGGTTGAAGATGTCCCAGTTCCACAGCCGCCCGTCGCCGCCGAGGTACAGCTGGCCGGTGGCGCCGCCCCCGACCGGCATGCCGAGCCAGCGCAGGTCGGCGCCGGTGTAGCTGGTGGGCTCGCCCCGGCGGTACAACGCCGCGGACCAGTCGGGCGGCAGCGCCTTGTCGACCGGTACGCCGATCAGCCGGTTCTCGGGTACGCCGAGGGCGGCGGCGGCTTCGGCCCGGGAGCCGGCGAGTACGGTGCCGGCGGTGAGCCCGAGGGAGAGGGTGAGGAACTGCCGGCGGTTCGGGCCGCAGGCGTTGCCGGGACAGCACTGGTCGTACGGATGCTCTGCCATGGGTGCTCCTGACGGTCAGGCCGGTGTGGCCGGGAGACGGTGCACGGGGCGGGGGTAGGACGGCGCGAAGGCGTTCGCCGGGCCGGGCCGTGCGGCGGCGCCGGCCGCGAGGTCGGCGTCGTAGGCGGCGGCCCGTACCAGTGATTCGAGGTCCTCCGGCGGGCAGGTGGCGCGGACGTTGAGCAGCACGGTGGCCCGGGCCACCGGCGGTCCGTCGGGCCCGGCGGGCTCGTGCCGCGGCGGGTCACCGGCGGCCACGACGCTCATGCGGATCCGCCCGGCGGGCGACTGGATGGCGAGTTTGGCGTGACCGATGACGTCTCCCCGCCGGGCGCAGGCGGCGGAGAGCGACTCGAGGGCGACGTGTGCCCAGCGTCGCGGGGAGAACCCGTCGCCGGCCGACACCTGCCATACCTGGTTGAGCCAGCTCAGCCGCGCCTCCGCCGCGGCGTACCGGTCGTAGTCGACGTCCAGGTCCACGTCCCGGTCGCGCGGTCGCTCGTCGGTCCACCGCGCGACGAGATCGTCGAGGTGCTCGCCGAGGCTCGCGCTGTAGCCGAGGACGCCCGCGCCGGGGTAGCCGCGCCGGATCCGGTCGAGGAGCGCGCCGAACGCGGCGCGGGGCAGGGCGTCGGACTTGTTGACCGCGATGAGGTCCGCCTCGGCGAGTTGACGGTCGAACAGGTAGCCGAGGTCGCCGTCCAGCACGCCGACGCGCGCCGGATCGACGATCGTGGTGAGGGGGGCCAGCGTCAGGCGGTCGCCGTAGCGGGCCCGCAGGGGGCGGACGACCGTCGCCTGCAGGTCGGTGCAGCTGCCTACGGCCTCGGCCAGGATGGTGTCCGCACGCCCGGTGTCGAGCAGGTCGGTCACCAGGTCGGCGAGGTCCTCGAAGCGACAGCAGAAGCAGCCGTCGGTCACCTCGCCGACGTCGGGCACGGCGTCCCGGGCCAGGTGGGTGTCCACGAGGTCGCTGCCCTGGTCGTTGGTGATGACCGCGACCCGGCCGCCGCGTGCGGTGAGCAGCCGCCCGGCGGCCAGCATGGTCGTGGTCTTGCCCGCGCCGAGGAATCCGGTGAGGACGACGAGTCGGGGCACGGCTGCCCCCTCCCCGCGCGCCGCGGGGTCGCGGTGCGCGTTTGTGAGCGAGAAATCGTTTGCTCGGTTCTGATCGAGGACCATAGGAGCGGCCGGTGGGGCTGTCAACGTCGAAGCGCCGCCGACCTCGCCGGTCAGCACTGGAGGATTGACCGCCGCGCAACGGCTGCCTAACCTGATCGCAACCGCAGCGAGAAATCGATTCCTTGTCTGCCGCATATCACGGCCCGCCCCACCCACCGATGTGGAAAGGCGATTCATGACACCCACCACCCGCGCACCACGTACCTCGCTCCGGCGGCTGCTCGGTGCCGCCGCCGCGGCGACGCTCGTCGCCGGCTCGGCCGTCGTCGGCCTCACCGGACCCGCCTCGGCCTCCACCGGAGCGACCACGAACGGCCCCGTCGGCTGGGACGTCTACCGCCGGCTCGACCGGCTCCCGGAACTCACCGACGGCTCCCGGGCCTACCAGTTCTCCAGCTTCGACCGCAGCGGCGGCAACGACGACGGCTTCTCCGGCCAGTACTCCTGCCTGCGCACCAGCGCCGACGGCTGCGTCATCGCCGAGGCCGCCGGCGCCGGCGAGATCGACTCCATCTGGTTCACCCGCGACGAGGGCAACGTCTCCGCCACGGGCAGGATCACCGTCGTCCTCGACGGGAAGACCGTGCTCGACGCCAAGCTCCAGGACGTCGTGGACGGCAAGCTCGGTGCTCCCTTCGTCTACCCGGTGGTCGCCAACGCGGCGCAGAGCTCCGGGGGCGTCTACATCAAGGCACCGATGACCTACCGCAGCTCGATGCGGGTCACCACCGAGAAGAACCCGATCTTCTACCACGTCTCCTACCGGAAGTTCACCACCTCCGACGGCGTCCGCACCTTCGACCCCACCGACCGGGCCGAGGACGTCATCGCGCAGCTCAAGGCCGCCGGCACCCGCGACCCCAAGCCCGCCCAGCCGGGCGCCGCGACGGCCGAGCGCACCTTCGCCGTCCCCGCGGGCGGTCGGACGACCCTCGCCAGTGGCGTGGGCCCCGGCGCGATCACGGCACTCCAGCTGAAGATCCCGCAGCTCGTCGGCGCGCCCCAGCCGATCGCCGACGACGGCCGCGCCTTCGGCGCCGGCGGCGGCAGCGAGTTCACCGTCGCCGTCGACCCGGCCAACACCGGCGTACGGCTCACCCGCCGGCTCGACCCGCACATCGGGCACCAGCGGGCGCGGATCCTGGTCGACGGGGCACCGGTCGCCGAGTGGCCGGCCAACGACCCGGTGCCGTTCGGCACCTGGCTGGACCAGAGCGTCGACCTGCCGGCGAGCGCCACGGCCGGCAAGTCGAAGCTGACCATCCGCAACGAGTTCATCTCGTCCGACCTCGACGTCAACGAGTTCACGTACTGGGTCGACAGCCTCGTCTCCGGCACCGCGACGCGTACCGACACCGTCGACGTGGGCCCGGCGCACACCGACGTCGAGGCGGCGCACGGCTACCGGATCACCGCGCAGACCTGGCAGGGCAGCAACACCTCGTCCTACCCGGCCGACGACGACCGCAAGGCGGCCGTCGCCGCGTCCGACGCGGTGCTGCGGGACACCCGGCTGCGCATCTCGTTCGACGGAAAGACCACCGTGGACGCGCTACTCGGCGAGTTCTTCGGCACCGGCCTCGGGCTGCACGCCGTCCGGTCCCTGATGTTCGGCGTCGACCCGGCGACCGCGACCCTGTCGGCCTGGTGGCCGATGCCCTACCGGTCGCGCTGGACGATCGAGCTGCGCAACGGATCCGACGTGGCGATCAAGCCGTCGGTGGCCACCGTGACCACCGAGCGCTCCGCCCGCTGGGCCGCGGCCCTGCGGCCGACCGGCGACACCGGCTACTTCCGGGCGACCGCGACCAGCGCCGACACCACGCCGGGAGCGGACCACCTCTTCCTCGACGTCGCCGGACGGGGGAAGTTCGTGGGGGTCACTCACACCATGGAGGGGCACATCCCCGCCGGCAACCAGCGCAACTACCTGGAGGGTGACGAGCGCGTCTACGTGGACGGCGCGCAGAGCCCGAGCATCCACGGCACCGGCACCGAGGACTTCTACGAGAGCGGCTGGTACTTCAACCACGGCACGTTCTCCGCGCCCATGAACGGCAACCCGGCCCACGAGATCGCCGACTACGGCTGCCGGTACGACTGCACCGGCGCGTACCGGCTCATGCTCGCGGAGTCGGTGGCGTTCTCGACCGGACTGCGGTTCGGCATCGAGCACGGCCCGGGCGACCAGGACCCGGCCCGGTACGGCTCCACGGCGTACTGGTACGGCCAGGACACCCTCGGGCAGCGCTGGACGGACACGGTCGACGTGGGCGACACCGCCAGCGAGACGGCCCACCGGTACGCCTCCGGCGGCGACCGGACGGTGCTCACGTCGACCTTCGAAGGTGACGACGGCGCGCCCCGACCGGTGACCGACGACCTCCGCGCCTCCACCGAACCGATCCGGTTCCGGGTGACCCTCGACGAGGACAACGCGGGCGCGGTCCTGCGCCGGGTCGGCGACCAGTCGGCCGGGTACCAGTCGGTGGCGGTCGGCGTCGACGGGCGCGACGCCGGCACCTGGTCGCAGCCGCTGGCCAACGCGTCGCACCGGTGGCTGGAGGACGAGTACCGGCTCCCGGCCGCGCTCACCCGCGGCCGGGACGCGGTGACCGTCACCCTGACGCCCACCGCCGGCGCTCCGGCCTGGTCCGCGGCCCGGTACGCGGTGCTCAGCCTGGTCACGCCGTTCACCGACCACACGCGGCCGGGCGCGGTCAGCGGGCTCACCGCCACCAGCGGCACGACCAACGCCGTGACACTGACCTGGCGGCCGGCCCCGGACGACGTCTACGCCCCCCGGTACGAGGTGTTCGCCTCCCGCCAGGCGGACTTCACGCCGGGACCGGGCAACCGCGTCGGCACCACGACCCGTCCGAGCTTCGAGCACGCGGGTCTGGGGCTGCGCGAGACCTGGTACTACCGGGTGCGGGCGGTGGACGCGGCCGGCAACGCCGGGCCGTACTCGCCGACCGCCTCGGCCAGCACCGGCGACACGCTGCGGATCGAGGGCGAATCGCTCCTGCCCGCGGTCAGCGCCGACGCGCCGGCCGACCCGCAGAGCGACTGCTGCGGCATCCACTGGTCGCAGAGCGCGCAGCTGTGGTTCCACGCCAACGGGCCGAACCAGAGCGTCACCGTCAACTTCACCGTGCCCACCACCGGGACCTACGACCTGCGCCTCGTGCAGACGCTGGCCCGGGACTACGGCACCAACACGGTGGCGATCGACGGGGCCCGGATCGGGCCGGCCTTCGACGCGTACCACTCGCCGGAGGTGGTCGTGAGCGACCCGCTCGACTACGGCCAGCGGGAGCTGACGGCGGGCCGGCACACGCTCACGCTCACCGTGACCGGCAAGGCCGCCGCGGCGGTCGGCTACCTGGCCGGGCTCGACTACGTCGAGGCGCGGCTCCTCTCGTGACCGACCGGAGCCGCCGGGCCCGCACCGGGCCCGGCGGCTCCGGCCCGACCCGCAGCAGACCCGCAGACGACTGACGAGGTGCCGCATGACAGAACGCCCGCTGGTCCGGATGACCGGCATCGGCAAGCGGTTCGGCGGTGTGCACGCCTGCCGCGACATCGACCTCACCGTCCGGGCGGGTGAGGTGCACGCGCTGCTCGGCGAGAACGGCGCCGGCAAGTCGACCCTGATCAACATCCTTTCCGGCGTGATCACCGACTACGACGGCACCATCGAGCTGGAGGGGCGGCCGGTGAGCTTCGCCGGCCCGTCCGACGCCCAGCGGGCCGGCATCGCCACGATCCACCAGGAGCTGGACCTGGTGGCCGGGCTCTCCATCGCGGAGAACATGTTCCTCGGCCGCGAGCCGCGCACCCGGATGGGCACCGTCGACCTCCGGCGGATGCGCCGGCAGGCCACCGACCACCTGCGTACGCTCGGCGCCGACCTCGAACCGCGGCGGCTCGTCGGGTCGTTGCGCGTCGGCGAGCAGCAACTGGTCGAGATCGGCCGCGCCCTGTCGCTGAACGCGCGGGTGCTGATCATGGACGAGCCGACCGCCGCCCTGGCGGACGCCGAGGTCGAACGCCTCTTCGCGACGATCGCGGAGCTGCGCCGGGCCGGCGTCGGCATCGTCTACATCTCGCACCGGATGGCGGAGATCGAGGTCGTCGCGGACCGGGTGACCGTGCTGCGCAACGGCGGCGTCGCGGGCAGCGTCGACCCGAAGGCCGCCTCCCGCGACGACATCATCCAGCTGATGGTCGGCCGGTCGGTCGACGCGCTCTACGGCGAGGGGCGCAACGAGCCCGGGGACGTGCTGCTCGACGTGCGCGGACTCGCCGTGACGCCACGCCGGCCGACACCCGGGCGGACCGAGCCGGCCGGTGTCGACCTCACGGTGCGTTCCGGCGAGATCGTCGGACTCGCCGGGCTGATGGGCGCGGGCCGCACCGAACTGCTCGAGACGCTCTTCGGCGCCGGCGGCTCCGGCCGCCGGGCCGGCCAGGTGACGTTCGACGGCCGCCCGTACCGCCCGCACGGCCCACGGTCAGCCCTGGCGCGTGGGGTGGCGTTCGTCCCCGAGGACCGGCGTGGCGCCGGACTGATGCTCGAGCACTCGGTGAGCGACAACGTCGTGCTCTCCGCGCTGTCGACGCTGACGACGCTCGGCCTCGTCCGCCGGCAGGCGGTGAAGCGGACGGTGGCCGGGCAGCTCAGCGCCCTGGCGGTGAAGGCCGCCTCGCCCGCGGTCGCCACCGCCACGCTCTCCGGCGGCAACCAGCAGAAGGTCGTGTTCGCCAAGCAACTGCTGACGCGACCGCGGCTGCTGCTGCTCGACGAACCGACCAGAGGCGTCGACATCGGGGCCAAGGCCGAGATCTACCGGCTGCTGCACCAACTCGCCGACACCGGCATGGCGATTCTGCTCGCCTCGTCCGAACTGCCGGAGCTGCTCAGCCTCTGTGACCGGGTGGTCGTCCTGCACCGCGGTCACACCGTGGCCGCGTTGCCCCGCGCGGCCGCCACCCAACAAGCGATCCTCGCCGCGGCCAACGGGGACGATGCCAAGGAGGCCCGATGAACTCGCCCACCCCCACCTCCGTCGCCGAGGCGCCGCGCGAGACGCCGCCCCGCCGCGGGCCGATCCGACTGCCGCGGGACCGGCACGCGATCGTCGACAGCTTCTTCCGCTTCCAGAGCCTGTTCGGCCTGGCCGCCGTCTTCATCATCGCGATCGCCGTGTCGCCCGTCCGCAACGGCGAGAGCGTCTTCCTCAGCTCCGGGAACCTCGCCAACATCGTCCGGGCGGTCTCGGAGATCGGCATCATCGCGGTCGGGATGACGTTCGTGATCCTGATCGGCGGCATCGACCTCTCCGTCGGGGCGGTGCTCGGGCTCGCCGCGGTCGGTTCGGCCACCCTCATGGTCGACAGCGGCATGGGCATCCTGCCGACGGTCCTGATCGTGCTGTTGATCGGCACCGCGTTCGGCGCCACGCAGGGTGCGCTCGTCGCCCGGCTCGGCATCCAGTCGTTCATCGTCACCCTCGCCGGCCTGCAGGCGGCCCGGGGCATCGCCCGGATGTGGTCCGGCGGCCTGGGCATCCCCATCGCCTACGGTGACGGGCCGCAGGAGGCCCCGGAGGCGTTCTCGACGCTGAGCGGGTCCATCAACGGCGTCCTCCCGGTGCCGGCGCTGCTGTTCCTCGCCATCGGCGTCGGCGCGCTGCTGGTGCTGCGCACCACGGCCTTCGCCCGGCACGTCTACGCCATCGGCGGCAACGAGAAGGCCGCCCGGCTCTCCGGGGTGCCGGTGCGCCGCGTCCGCATCACCGTGTTCGCGATCTCCGGCCTGCTCGCCGCGCTGGCCGGGATCATCCACGCCGGGCAGCTCAACCAGGGCAGCCCCAACGACGGCGCCGGCTACGAGCTCGACGCGATCGCGGCCGTGGTCATCGGCGGGACGAGCCTCGCCGGTGGCAGTGGATCCATGGGCGGCACCATCGCCGGCGCCCTGCTGCTCGGGATCCTCAACAACATCCTCGCGCTCAACAACATCGACGCGAACGTGCAGCTGGTCGTCAAGGGCCTGGTCATCGTCGCTGCCGCCGCGCTGCAGAAGCTACGCCCCCGCATCGCCTGACCCACCACCCACTGGAGGAAACCATGCGTTACGCCCGAAGAGCGGCCACGATCCTGGCGCTGGCCGCGCTCGTCGCCACCTCGGCGTGCAGCGTCGAGGACGACCCCGGCAGCGGCAGCTCCGACGCCTCGGCGAAGTGCGGCAGCGGCAAGGACTTCCTGATCGGCATGTCCCAGGCCAACAACGCCGAGCCGTACCGGCAGGTCATGAACGACGACGTGAGCAACGCCGCGAAGTCCGTGCCCGGCTTCAAGGTGGTCGTCTCGGACGCGGCCCAGGACAACAGCAAGCAGGTGGCCGACGTGGAGAACTTCCTCTCCCAGGGCATCAACCTGCTGATCATCTCGCCGAACGAGGCGAAGCCGCTGACCGCGGTGGTCAAGAAGGCCCACGACCAGGGAATCCCGGTCATCGTGCTGGACCGCAAGGTCGAGGGTGACGCGTACACGGCCTTCATCGGTGGCGACAACGTCGCGATCGGCAAGGCGGCGGGGGAGTACTACGCGAAGACGCTGCTGCCGCAGGGCGGCAACGTCGTGGAGATCTCCGGCCTGCCCGGCTCCACCCCGGCCGCCGAGCGCGCCCAGGGCTTCCGCGAGGGCATCGCCAGCAACCCGAAGATCAAGATCGTGGCGAGCCAGACCGCCGAGTGGCTGCGCGAGAAGGGGCAGAGCGTCATGGACGCGATGCTCAAGTCGACCCCGGACATCGACGCGGTGTACGCGCACAACGACCCGATGGCGGAGGGTGCCTACCTGGCGGCGAAGGCGGCCGGCAAGGAATCCGCGATCAAGTTCACCGGGATCGACGCGCTGCCCGTCCCCTCGGGCGGCATCAAGGCCGTCGAGCAGGGCCGCCTCCAGGCCACGTTCCAGTACCCGACCGGCGGGCGCGAGGCGGTCGACCTGGCCAAGAAGATCCTCGTCGACTGCGCCAAGGACGTCCCGAAGACGACCACCCTCGGCACCCAGCAGATCACCAAGGAGAACGCCGCGGAGGTCTACACCACGCTCGGCGGCAAGCAGTAGGGCCGGGCGCCGGTCCGCCGCCGGAGGCAGGCGGCGGACCGGCGCGGCCGCGCGCCCGTCCGGCGCACCCCCTCGCCACCCGTCGACCCCTGGAGGAACGCATGCCCCGCCCACCGTCCCGCGTCGGCCGGTTGTCCGCGCTGCTCGCCCTCGGTCTGGGACTGCTCGTGGCCCCGGCGCCGGCCCGGGCCGCCGACAGCACCGCGCCGAGCAACCAGCCCTACGAGAACCGGTCCGTCCAGGTCACCGCCGGTGAGTTCGTGAACGTGTACGACCCCAGCGTCGGCGAGGACGAGCGCTGGTACTACAACGACCACACCATGGTGCGTGACCGCGCGACCGGCCTGTGGCACGTCTTCGCGATCACCCACGCCGAGCCGGCCAACCCGCTGGACGAGAAGTTCTTCGGCCATGCCACGGCGCCGTCACCCCGTGGCCCCTGGACGAAGCAGCCGTTCGCCCTGGCGGCCGACCCGAGCGCGGGGGAGACGCACATCTGGGCGCCGTACGTGCTGTTCCACGCCGGCACCTACTACATGTTCTACGCGGGCGGCACCGCCGACCACGAGGCGTACCGGATGCACCTGGCCACGTCCAAGGACCTGACGACCTGGACGCGGCACCCGGGCAACCCGCTCTTCACCGACGGCTTCGACGGTCGGGACCCGATGGTGACCCGCGTCGGCAACCAGTGGGTCATGTACTACACCGCCAACAGCACGCCGGCCGGTGGCCACCACATCGTCGCCTACCGCACGAGCCGCGACCTCGTGCACTGGAGCGGCCGGCGGACGGCCTTCGAGCACCCGGCCACCGGCACCTTCGGTGGCCCGACCGAGTCGCCGTTCGTGGTGCACCGCGACGGCTCGTGGTATCTCTTCGTCTGCTGCGAGAGCGGCTACCAGGACACCCGCGTGTACCGCAGCGAGGACCCGTTCCACTTCACCGTCGACCAGCTCGCCGGCCGGATCGAGGCCCACGCCGCCGAGGTGGTCAAGGACGACTCCGGCACCGGCCAGTGGTACGTCACGGGCGCCGGCTGGGGTCAGGGCGGGCTCTGGCTGGCGCCGCTGAACTGGCGTACGCCGGTGGTGACGAAGGGGCGGCTGGTCAGTACGCCCTACTACCGGGCCGTCGTGCAGACCGCGCCGGAGTCCCGGCTGGTCTCCTACGAGGCCGACCCGACCGGCCAAGGCGCGTACCGGCCCGTGACGGACTCGTCGTTCCGTTCCACGGCGCCCTACCTCGCGGTCGGCACCTTCGGACCCACCGACACGGCGGGGGCCGCCCGGAACGTGACCGTGTCTCCCGACGGCACGGACGTGCTCCTGGCCGGAATCCCGCTCGGCGACGAACCGGTGACCGTCGACTGGCGCTTCCGGTTCGCACCGACCACGGTGGACATCGACCTCACCTGGCACGTGACCGGCCCGACCAGCGCGCCGGTCTGGGAGGCCGCCTGGAACCTCGACTCGACCCTGCCCCGGCTCGCGGACCCGGCCGGCGCCGATCGCGACGGGGACGCGGCGGGCTTCACCCGGTGGACGCTCGCCACGGACGACGCGACCACGCTGGCGGTCGCGTACCGGGACGGGTCGGCCTGGAGCGAGGACAACCGGTGGTTCAACCGACCGAGCGGCTCGATCGCCTGGCAGCCCCTGTGGCAGCCGGGCGGGCGGTCACTGCCGGTGGGCGACCTCCCGGGCGGCACCTGGCGCATCGGCGTGAGCGGCGCGCCCGCCGACACCGGGTTCGCCGAGGCGCTGGCCGCCTCGCTCAACGGCACGGCGTAGCCTCCGGCCCCGCGGCCGGCCACCGGAACGGGTGGCCGGCCGCGGAGTCGGCGCTGGAGCGGTTGAGCTGCCTAGAAGCGCAGTTTGCAGCAGGGACGGGTAGTGGACATGGCTCGGTTCGTAGCACACTCAGCGATCCGCCTACCCTGGCCAGCTGGGACACGGCAGGCCTACGAGCCCGACAAATCCAGCGCCACTCCTGCCCGACCCCTCGGTCACAGTCGGGACATCTGAGCGCCTGCGGGCGCACTCACGTGGCGATGACAGGCACGTCTTCCCTCTGAGAAAAGCTGAGGATGTGGCTTCCCTGTTGATCCGTTCGGCAAGACAGTCGGAGCTCGATGACGTGGCCCTGCTCGAGGGGCAGGCGGGCGAGCTCTTCCACTCGGTTGGCATGTCGGAGGTGGCCGCCCATGTCCCCGATCAGCAGGCCCTGAGTCGGAGTCAGCAGCAAGGGCTGATCTGGGTTGCCGAGGAAGACGGGAAGATTGCCGGCTACATCGTGGCAAGGGTGCTGGACGGTAATGCCCACATAGAGCAGGTGTCGGTGGCGCCCACTCACGGTCGGCGGGGCATCGGCCGCCGGCTCATATCGCACCTCGAGGCATGGGGCAGGCGCAACGATCGGCCAGCGACGACCCTGACGACATTTCGCGACGTGCCCTGGAACGGCCCTTACTACCGGTCACTTGGCTACCGCGAGCTACCCGGCGCGGAGATTGGACCCGAGCTGGCAGGCGCGATGCAGCACGAAGCGTCGCTGCCCGGAATAGATGCTTCCCGTCGCTGCGCGATGATCAAGTGCAACGGCGTCGCTCCCTGACCTGCGTCGTCAGGTGCCGTTGGTGATTGAGGCCGGCCGGCCGTGCTGTGGGACCAGAGAGCCAAAGGGCTGGGCCGGGGACGATCGCCATCGGGGCTGTTCTCCTTCGACGGCGGGGCCATCGCTGCCGCGCAGCAGAGCTGCTTACCTTCGAGTCACGGGGGCACTGCCCGCGGTTTGATGACGACGAGGACCAGGGTGTGACCCATGCCCCCGCGTGCCTGATCCTCTAGGCCACCCGGTCGGCGGCAAGGGCGCTGCGCGTCGGCGCGACGATGGCCTACGGCCACCCTTGACGCCGACCGGACGACGCAGTCCTTGGTAACTATCGGGGATGGGGGAACTCGCGGCCAACCTCCACCAGCACGCTCTTCACGCACCGAGGGTCACCGGTGGCCGCTGTCGTCCCTGCGGTCAGCTCCCCACAAGCCACACCCCGCACCGCAGCCGGTCGCCCGGCATTGTCGGCGCTTACGGGGCCAGGAGCCTGTCCAGCGCAGCGCCCAACGCAGCGGGGCCGGTGAACCGTATCGCGGTGATGCCCAACTCCTGGGCGCCGGCAACGTTCGCGGCCTTGTCGTCGATGAACACCGCCTCGCTCGGGGCGCTGCCCATCAGGTCAAGTGCCCGGTTGAACACGCCCGGATCGGGCTTGGTAGCTCCAAGCCGGCAAGAAAAGAGCAGGGCATCGAAGCGGGAGGCAACGTGGGGGAGCACATCCGGGAGCGCATCCAGAAGCAGAGGATCGTTGTCCGTGAGCAGGGCCGTTCGCAGCGGGCGCAGGCCGTCCACCAGTTCCAGCACCTGCGGATCCGGCTCGAAGGCACGGCACCAGACCTCGTGGAGCGTCGTGAGATCCCCCCGGTATCCCAGACCCTCCCGAACTGTGCGGTGGATTTCCGCCGACGAGCCGAGGCCGCGATCCCATCGTTCGATGAGCCCGGACGCGTACAGCACGCTCTCGACCTGCGCTGCACTTACCCCACACGCCTCACCGAGAGCGGCCAGTCGCCGCTCTGGACGGAACCGGCAGACCACACCTCCGAGGTCGAAGAAGATCACCTTTGGCGGCATGCGCTGACGATAGCCGCCCCGCCGACATGCAAAAGAGCGGGCGGCGCGACCTTCTTCTAACCCCCGGGCCGGCATGGGCCATCCTGGGCCTGTAAGCGTGGCGCGCAGCGGGCACGAGGCGCGACTGCCAGCGGAGTCCTGATGTACGCACATCGGCCGGTCCGGTCGCTCACCGACCATGGCCAGCGCCAGGACCGCGACAGTGTGCACACCTGATTCTTCGTTCGGGCTCGGTGGCGACTCCGGTGCCTCGTGCGGGAAGGCGTGTTGCGGTCAAGTCCGGGCGTAGTGCTGCACGTACTCCTGAGAGGTGAGGGACTGGATGGTGGCCATCACGGTGTCGGTGAGCCGGCGGATGTCCGCCGGCGCCTCTATGTGCACGGGGATGGCTGGTCCGAAGGTGATGCTGATCGGGTGGCGCCGGGGAAGGCGCGCGCCGGTCGGACGTACGCGGTCGGTGCCGCGGATGCCGACCGGGATGATGGGGACGCCGGCCTGGTGGGCGAGGCGGACCGCGCCGGTGCGGCCACGGTAGAGGCGCCCGTCGGGGGATCGCGTGCCCTCGGGGAAGATGGCTACCAGGCCGCCGGAGCGGAGTACGGGAACGGCGGCGTCGAACGCCGAGAGGACCGCCCGGCCGCCGCCCCGCTCGACCGGGATGGCGCCCATGCCGGCGACAACCTGCCGGGTGAGGTGGCCGAGGGGTCCGGGGGAGCGGAAGTATTCGGCCTTGGCCCAGAAGGCGATGTGCCGGGGCGTCAGGATTCCGAGGAACAACTGGTCGGCGATCGACAGGTGGTTGGCGGCCAGGATCGCGCCCCCGGAGTCGGGGAGGTGACCGAGGCCCGTGACCGTGGGACGCCAGGAGTGGCGGAGGTATCGGCCGATGGTGTGCTGGGCCAGCGCGTACAGCGGTGGGGTGCGGGTCATGCGGCGGGTCCGAGGTGGGCGGTGAGAGTGGCGTCTAGCAAGGCGCTCGGATCGGTGGCGCCGGTCGCGAGGGTGAGGCTGCCCCAGCTCCACAGTTGGGCGATGCCGTGCAGGTTGGCCCAGAGTGCTCCTGCGACGACCTGGGCTGGCGGCTCGGGCTCGGGCCGGGCCTGCGCGACCAGGTCGGTGAGGAGCTGGAACAGTGGCAGGCTGGTGTCGCGCAGTCTCAGATGGCCGCTCTCCAGCAGGTCGTGGCGGAACATCAGCTCGTAATGGCCGCGGCGGGTGGCGGCGAAGTCCAGGTAGACCCGAGCGAGCGCGGCGACCCGGGCGCGTGGGTCGCCAGCCGCCTCGGCCAGGGCGGAGTTCGCCCGGCTGGCGAGGTCGGTGAACCCGTCGCGGGCGATGGCCGACAGCAACTCCAGGTGGGTGGGAAAGTAGCGGCGCGGCGCGCCGTGCGAGACGCCGGCGCGTCGGGCGATCTCTCGCAGCGACAACGCGGACGGGCCCTCGTTGTCGAGCAGTTCGCCGCCGACACGGATGAGGCGTTCGCGGAGGCCCTCGTCAACTTGCATAGACGCTGTCTACCAGGTGCGAGTAGACAACGTCTACTCGCACCGCCTTCCAAGTTGCCCGCCGAACCCACGGCATAGACATCGTCTACGCAGCGATGGTAGACAACGTCTACCCACTGATCTTGGCCTGGGCTAGAGGGAGGCGCTGGTGCGCGGTTCGAAGGTCGTCGGCGCAGGTCACTACCAGCCTGCGAAAGTGCTGTCCAACCATGACCTCGCCACGATGGTGGATACCAGCGACGAGTGGATCCGCAGTCGGGTCGGCATCCGGGAACGGCGGATCGCCGGGCCCGCCGAGCCGCTCGACCTGATGGCGGCCGAGGCGGCGGAGTCGGCCCTGCGAGCTGCCGGCGTGGCCGTCGAGGCGGTCGATTTGGTGGTGGTGGCGACCTGCACGGCGGTCGATCGCAGTCCCAACATCGCCGCCCGGGTCGCGCGTCGGCTCGGCATGCCGTCACCTGCGACGATCGACGTCAACGTCGCCTGTTCCGGGTTCACCCACGCGTTGGCCACGGCTGACGGCGCCGTTCGGCTCGGCTCGGCGACGAACGCGGTGGTGATCGGCGTGGAGCGGCTGAGTGACTTCACCGACTGGACCGACCGGACGACGTGCGTGCTGGTCGGTGACGGAGCTGGCGCGGTGGTGCTGACCGCCGCCGAGCAGCCCGAGATCAGCCCGGTGGTGTGGGGCTCCTACCCAGACATGGGCGAGGCCGTGGTCATCGAGGGCGATCGCAAGTTCACCCAGGCTGGACAGAGCGTCTACCGGTGGGCCACCACCACGCTGCCCGACATCGCCCGCCAGATCTGCGCCGCCGCCGACATGACGCCGGACGATCTCGGCGGCATCGTCCTGCACCAGGCCAATCTGCGCATCATCGAGCCAGTCGCACAGCGCATCGGGGCGACGAAGGCCGTCGTTGCCCGTGACGTCACCGAGTCGGGCAACACCTCGGCGGCGAGCATCCCGATCGCGCTGTCGAAGCTGCTCCAACGCGGAGAGCTCCAGCCCGGTGCACCGGTGCTGCTGCTGGGCTTCGGCGGAGGACTGTCGTACGCCGGGCAGATCGTCCGCTGCCCATGACCATGAATGAACCAGGGGGGAACGGGGAGCGCATGAGGACGTACGAGAGCGTCGCCGCGTTCCTCAAGCACGAGGGCGAGCTGCTCGGCACCACCCAGTGGCAGGTCATCGACCAGGGCAGGATCAACGCGTTCGCGGACGTCACCGGCGACCATCAGTGGATTCACGTCGACGAGCGGCGCGCCCTTGCGGAGAGCCCCTTCGGGAAGACCGTCGCGCACGGCGCGCTCACGCTCTCGCTCTGCTCCGCCTTCCTGTCCGAACTGATCCACGTCAACGGCGTCCGCCTGGTGGTCAACGGTGGTTTGAACCAGGTCCGTTCCGCACGCCGGTGCTGGTCGGTTCGCGCGTCCGCGGCGTGGCCACGCTTACGCAGGCCCGACCCCTGTCCAACGGCGCCCGCGTGGTGGTGCAAGTGAAGGTGGAGATCGAGGGCGAGACCACGCCTGCGTGCATCGCGGACCAGGTGTTGGTGTTCTACGGGTGAGCGTTGCCGGAACTTCCGCCAGCGATCCGGCCTCGGATCAGATCCTGCAGTGATGTTGACGGCGAACAACGATGAGCCGTAGGGCTCGGCGGCCCGGCAATCGACTTCTCCGCGCGACATGTGGCAGGTCTCGCCCGACATGCTCGCCGGCCCACGGGCCTGACCGCCTAACGGCGGCACGTAGGTAGCGGGATGACACCGATGGCGAGCCTGCGGCCCGGCCGGTGCCCGTAGGGTGTGATCAGGCGAGAACGTGCGGAGGTCCGGAGGGACGTCGATGGTGACCGAAGGCGGCGCCAACGCGGCGGCTCCGACCCCACGGGACCCCGGCCGCCCGGCGTTTTTGGAACTCTTCTTCGACCTTGCGTACGTCTTCGCGATGATCTCCCTGGTCGGGACGCTGGCCGCCGACGTGAGCTGGACCGGCGTCGGCGGGACGCTGGTCCTGCTGCTCGCGTTCACCCTGGTCTGGGCGGTGACCACGTGGGCCGCCGACGCCCTGGACCTGACGCGGCCCGCGGTCCAGGTGCAGTTCATCGGGGTGGCGGCCGGCAGCCTGCTGCTGGCGGCCGCGGCACCCGAGGCGTACGACGGGCGCGGCCTGCTCTTCGCGATCACGTACCTGGCGATCCACCTCGGTTCGAGCGTCTACTACCTCCTGCTCCGGCCGGGTGCGAACGAGCCCGTCCGCAGCGCCCGGATCTTGTTCTGGTACACCATCGCCGCCGTCGGCTGGATCGGCGGCGCGCTGGCCACCGGCCCCACCCGCCTCCTGGTCTGGGCGGCGACCGTCGCCATGGAGTACGTCGCCGCCTCGCTCGGCTGGCCGCTGCCGAAGCTCGGGCGGTCGCAGCCGCAGGAGTGGCGGCTGGTCGGCGAGCGGGTGGCCGAGCGGTACCGGCAGTTCGTCATCATCGCGCTCGGCGCGTCCATCTTCATCATCGGGACGACCTTCACCGTGAGCGCCTACACCCTGGACCGGGCGTGGGCGCTCCTGGTGGTGTTCACGACCGTGGTGCTGGCCTGGCGGATCTACATCTACCGGGCCGGCGAGCTGCTGACCGAGGCCATCGCGCGGTCGGCGAACCCGTCACTGCTCACGCAGTCCGCCGCGGTCACTCACCTGATCATGGTGGCGGGCATCGGCGGCATGGCGGTCACGAGTCACCTCGTCTTGACGCGTCCGTTCGGGGAGACGCCGCCGTCGTGGGCCGCGGTCATCCTCGGCGGACCGGCGCTGTTCCTGGTCGGCCGCGCGGCGCTGGACTACACGGTCTTCGGCCGGATGTCCCGGTCCCGGCTGGCCGGGGTGGTCCTGCTTGGCGGCGCGGCGCCGGCCGCGGGCCTGCTGCCGCCGGTCCTGGTCGCGCTGCTCGCCATGAGCATCCTGGCCCTGGTCGCTGCGGCGAACCTGGTGAGCACCCGCCGCCACGCCCGGGCACCGATGCCACCGGCGCTCGGGTGACCCTCACCCGGCCGGCACGGTCACCCGGACCGGCCGCGCGTGCGCGGGCAGCGCCTCCCAGACCAGGATGAGCAGCAGCACCAGATTCGCCACGATCAGGATGGCCAGCGGCGGCAGCAGCGCCATCACGGGCGCGATGACGCACAGCACCACGATCCCCAGCGCCCGGGACCACAGGACCCGTCCGGTGACCACGGCGTCGAACAGGCAACTCCCGAGCAGGAACAGCGCCGGCCCGCCCAGGATGGCGGTGATCCAGGCGGCCGGTGCCGCACCGGAGGGCTGGTCGATGACCAGCGAGACGCTTGTCGACACGACCAGCACCCCGGCCACCATCACCAGGTGGGTGTATGAGGTCGAGGTGCCGGGCCGGACCCGCTCCACCACCGTGACGGCGGGCGGTGCCAGCAGCTGCCGTACCCGCTGGAAGTAGAGCTGGAAGAGCACGACGGCGCTGGCGAAGCCGACGAAGCCCGCGGCCACCCGGCCGGCCTGGAAGCCGCTGCCGGCCAGCCCGATGCCGCCGCTCAGGATCAGCTCGCCGAGGGCGATGATGAAGATTTCTCGATGCCGCTCGGACAGGTGGGTGCCGGTGAAGATCTGACTGGCCAGTTCGGTGCGGCCAAGCTTCGGCGTCGGCCAGCCGATCCGGGCCGACCCCAGGTCGACCGCCACCGCGACCGACCAGAGCAGCAGCCGGGCCGTTCCGTGCACGAACACCCCGGCCACCCACGGCAGCGCCGTGACGCCGAACCAGAAGAACACCCGGATGCTCCGGGCCTGGATCGGACGATTCACCCGGGTACCGGGGATGAGGACGGCGTCGCGGACGAGATGGATGCCGAAGTACGCCGCGACGAACAGCCAGCCGTACTCGGCGAAGGCGTACGGCACCGCGATCGCCATCAACAGGGTGCCGAGCATGACCGCCAGGACGGTGGCCTGGATGACCGGCAGCCGCGGGTTGAACAGGTCCGTGAGCCAGGCGGTCAGAACCCAGACCCACCAGGCGGCCAGCAACAGGACGGCGGTCTCGGCGGCACCCCGGACGGTCAGGTCCCCGGCCAGCCCCGCCGAGAGCCGGGAGAGCATGAAGATGTAGACCAGGTCGAAGAAGAGCTCCAGGAACGTCGGATAGTCAGGCTCGCCGCGCCGGCGGAGGATCCGGGGGAGCGGGCTGGGCCTCACGCGTCTGCCTCCTTCGGCACGCCCCTCGGGGAGCGGAGGCACGTTTCTTTCGCCAACCTACAAAAGCTGGGGTCGCCGGAGAGCGGAAACTGAGGAGCAGGCAGAAGCTATACACCGGCCATCGGCCCGACACCCACGACCTTCGGCGGTGCAGTTCAATGGATGACCGCCATGAGATGGCGGCGTGAGCGATCAGGCCAGCCAGGTCCGCCCGGTAGGTCCCACGCATGCCCTCGGGCAGGCCTGGTCCCGTGGCCGCGGCCTGGTGGCAAAGGGCATCACCCCGCTGCGGGGCCGCCTATCGGGCTGGGCTGATCGGCCGAAAGCTCGGCGGGCGCCTGACCGCGAACTGACGCGGTGCTGCACTAGCTGATCGGCCAAGGCCGCCACGACCGCCTTCGCCGCTCGCCACCGCCACATTCGCAATCGGCATTAGTACTCCAACGTCACTTGGCTCCGGCGGTTGGCCTACTCCAGCGTGTATGGGCCGACGGTGGACGAGATGGCCTCATTCGGCGATCGTTGCCGCTGCTGTGGGGGCCCAGCGGGTCAACCACTGCACGATGGCCGTCGGATTCTGCAGTTCCAGGTCACCGTCGGTGTCCAGCCTGAGCCAGCCGGGACGAAGGAGACCGATCATGGTCAACCGCTCATGATCATGTCCGAGCAGTTCGAGCCATAGATCGGGCCACTGCATCCAGTGCATGACCTCGGTGTCTGGTCGCAGTACCAGCGCTACTCGCAGTTGCATCAGCGCCTCTGGGTCACGCTGGTCAGCGAGGACCGGACGACGGTTGCGCCGCTTGCGAGTTGGCTCACCCGGCCCGGTCGAGTCGAAGACGCGGACGCGAGTCGTCCTGTCCAGGGTCTCGGCCACTTCAGCAAGAAGATCGCTGATCACGCTCGTCATTCTTGTGGCAGAGTGACGCGACAGCCAGCAGTAGCCAACGAACCTTCGGATGCCCCGCGTTGGGCGTGGCGTGGATATGAGGACGGCCACCTGTGCTGGTCACCTCGGCCAGTGCCCCTGCACACCCTCGTTCGCGTGGCCGGCTCCCGCTGGAGCATCGAGGAACTGTTCCAGACCGGCAAAGGCCAGATCGGCCTGGACCACTACCAAGTCCGCGGCTGGACCGGCTGGCACCGACTCATCACCCTGGCCATGCTCGCCCTGGCCGTCCTGACCATCCTCGCCGTGCAGCAGCCCGACGCAGACCCGGAAATCATCGCGTTGACCGTCGCCGAGATCCGCCGACTCCTCAACGCCCTCGTCCTCACCCTGCCGCTACCACCAGCGCACACCCTGCACTGGTCTACCTGGCGACGAACATCCCAAGCCCGAGCCCGCCGGATCCACTACCAGCGCAGGCAGGCGAAGTGACGTTGGAGTATTAGTGCAGGGGTCGGGTCGATGCGTGTGCCATTCAGCTAGAGAGGTGGACGGCAGCTTGGGCTGTGCCCATCCGTGAGGCGTGTCCGTGATGGAGTGTCCGGCACCGGGCGGTCGTTGACGACCCGGAGCCCACCCGGTCCAGGTACGGTGATTGCCAGTCGATCGGGATGGCACCGACAGCGCGGAGCCCAGGTGGGGGA
Organism: Micromonospora sp. NPDC048907; assembly: GCF_055586885.1. NCBI lineage: Bacteria > Bacillati > Actinomycetota > Actinomycetes > Micromonosporales > Micromonosporaceae > Micromonospora > Micromonospora sp. NPDC048907. The sequence goes on along the minus strand of NZ_JBVJHI010000005.1, from coordinate 343,958 downwards.
TCGCTTCATGTCGATCCCGACCTGCGACCAAACCCGTCACTCGAGGTCAAACCCTGTTTCGAGGCGCTGAATGCCGGGGTAACTCGAACCCCAAACAGACTGCACCCGGCTTGTGCACGAACAGCGACTCGTCTGGTGAGCGCTCGTGGCCGGGAAAGTGGGGCAGGTCCTATCGCCTCGCCCCCGCACCGGCCAATTGACCCGAATCGTCCTACGAGGCGGCCGCTCGGCCTGACACCTGCGGTTACCTCGGGCCCTGCAGACGGCCGACCATCTGCAGGGCCTCCGGTTCCTAGCTCAATTCCCACCGCAGCACCTTGCCCGTCTCGGTCTCGCCGGCGCCGGCCATCACCGTCAGTGCGTCTGGCGGACGAGCCGCGGCCGCGTAGCCATCGGCGGCACCAGCAACGCCGGGCGCCGGGCTGGCCACGAGACGGAACGCGATGAGGCCCTTGCTGCTGCCCCGGCCGCTTACCTGGGCCGTTCGTGGGTAGGCACGCCTGGTGAGCGGGCCTGAGACGGACCTTGGCACCCGGTCGGACACCAGCCGTGCCGTGGCGTTCAGCGACGCCATCTTCGCGATCATCATCACGCTGCTGGTCCTGGACCTCCGGGTGCCGGACGTCCCGCCCGGCCGCCTCCTGTCCGGACTACTCCACCAGTGGCCGTCGTATGTCGCGTATCTCGCGTCCTACTCGTACGTGGCCGTCGTCTGGCTCAACCACAAGGCGGCGTTCAACCGCATCCAGCAGGCCGATCGCGGACTGCACTGGATGAACCTGTTCGTGCTGTTCACCACGGCGCTGCTGCCGTTTCCGACCATCGTCGTGTCGCACGCGCTGCAGGAGCACGACAACGCGGACCAACGTGTGGCCATCGCCTTCTACGCGCTGATCGGCGCGTCGCTGTGCGCGACCTGGCTGGCGTTCTACCACTACCTGGCACAGAACCCCGACCTGCTGAAGGAACAGGTCAAGGACGCGTTCTTCCGCGTCGAGCGGTTTCGCGCCCTCGCCGGGGTCGTTCTGTACGTCCTGGCGGGGGTGGTCGGCTACCTGGTGGCGCCGCTGGTCGGCCTCGCCATCTTCCTCCTCCTGCCCGTCTTCTACGCCGTCACCAGCGCCGGCCTGTACCAGTTTCCAGTGACCCGCCGGATCACCCACCGCCCTCCGCCACCCTCGGACTGAGGGCGGGTGAGCGCGGGTTGACCCCGGCGGGCGCGTGGGTACCCGCCGCAATCCGGGTTTGAGAGGGGATCCGAATGAACTACACCGAGTTCATCCAGTCCGTGGCAGCGCGACCGAAGGTTCCGCCGGGGCAAGCGGAACCGATCACCCGCCCTCGGGCGGGCCTGGGCATTTTCGGCGACCGGCACTTCGGCAGGCAGACGCATCGCGACACGAGCAAAGGCCCGCGGCGAGTGCCGCCAAGGGTGGAGCCGCGCCGTTTGACCTGACGCAAGCGAGCCTCATTGCCGCCCCTCGCCTACCGCCCGCAACACGGCTCCCTGGTCTCGCGCTGGGCTGACCGAGGCCCTGGCGTCTCTCGAGGCTCCGACCGCCCTCCACCTCGCGATCGCCGAGCGGATCGCGCCGACGTGGACCGGCGCCGTCCGCCGAGAAGGTGGGTTAGCTACAACATCTCCAGCGGTTGCGGGCCGGCCGGCGGCGGGAACGCCGTGTCCAGTGCCGCCAGGTCCTCCTCAGTCAGATGCAGGCCGCGCGCTTCCGCGTTCTCGCGGGTGTGTTCGGGCTTGGACGACCGGGGGATGGCTGCAACCCTCTCCTGCCGCAGCAGCCAGGCCAGCGCCACCTGAGCGGCCGTGGCCCCGTGCCGGGCGGCGACCTCCGCGACCTGGGGGTGGCCGAGCAGCCGGCCCTGCTCGATCGGCGAGTACGCCATCACCGGGATTCGGTGCTCCCGTAGCCACGGCAGCAGGTCGTACTCGGGACCGCGGCGGGTGAGGTTGTACAGGATCTGATTGGTCGCGCAGGAGTTCCCGCCCGCCTCGAAGAGCTCCGTCATGTCGGAAAGGTCGAAGTTGCTCACGCCCCACTGCCCGATGTCACCGGCGTCGACGAGTTCGGCGAACGCCTCGATCGTCTCCGCGAGTGGATGCGTGCCGCGCCAGTGCAACAGGTAGAGGTCGATGTGGTCGACGCCGAGTCGTTGCAGGCTGCGGCGGCAGGCCTGCACGGTTCCCCGTCGGCTCGCGTTGGACGGCAGCACCTTGTCGACCAGAAAGACGTCGCCGCGTCGTCCGACGATCGCCTCGCCGACGAGTTCCTCGGAAGCGCCGTCACCGTACATCTCGGCAGTGTCGATCATGGTCATGCCCAGGTCGAGCCCGGCGCGTAGGGCGGCCATCTCGTCCTGCCGCCTCGTGGGTTGCTCGCCCAGGTACCAGGTTCCCTGGCCGAGCACGGGCATCGTCTGGCCGGACGGCAGATCGATCGCGTTGGCAGCGAGGGTCATGTCATCCTTCCGGAAACCTGGGTAGCAGTGGGTTGTCTGCGTTACCCGCCGCGATAGGCAGCACACCTCGTAGCGCGACCCTTTCCTGCGCCGGCCCTCGTTGTGCGTCGGGCATGTGGCCGGACTGTCCGCCCTCGAGCGGCGTTCGCCGGCCTGTTTCCCGGTGCCCGCACCGGGAAGGCGACCGCGAGCGAACGATGCGCCGCCGACGGGGCGACGCCCGAGGGGAAGGCCGCAGAAATGGCGCAGAGCCAGCAGCCGCTGACCGGCAAGCGAGTCGCTTGCCTCGCCGCCGACGGGGTGGAGGACGTGGAGTACACCCAGTCCCGGGCCGCCGCGGAACAGGCGGGGGCCGAGGTCCACCTGATCTCGTTGAAATCCGGCGAGATCCAGTCCATGAACCAGGACATCAATCCGGCCAACCACTATCGGGTGGACCGGACCGTGAACGAGGCCAATGCGGCCGACTACGACGCCCTGCTGCTGCCGGGCGGAACGGTCAACCCCGACCGGCTCCGGATGAACCAGCAGGCGATGGACTTCGTCCGGGCGTTCTTCCAGCAACAGAAGCCGGTGGCAGCGATCTGCCACGGCCCCTGGTCGTTGGTCGAGACTGGGATGGTCAACGGCCGGACCGTCACCTCGTTCCCCAGCCTGCGCACCGACATCCGCAACGCCGGCGGGAACTGGGTGGACCAACAGGTGCAGGTCGACAACGGCCTGGTCACCAGCCGCAGCCCCAGCGACCTCCCGGCCTTCTGCGCGAAGATGGTCGAGGAGTTCGCCGAGGGTAAACACGTCCGCCAGATGGCGACAGCCTGACCGATGGGGCTCCAGGCCGGGTGGATCAGCCCGCCCTGAGCCCCGCCGCGGACCTCTTCGCCGACCGGCGCGGCCGGCGTGTCCTGGTCCTGCTCTCCTTCGTCGCCGGGATCGTCTCCCTGGTGTTGATCACCAACGGCCGCTACCGGCTGGTGCGGGTGACCGCCGCGCTCGCGGTCGCAGTCGTGCTCCGCTCCTGAGCGGGGCCTAGTACCCGATCCTGCTGCCAGCCGATCTCACCGTGGCCGAGGCGGCCGGCGGTCCCAGCGCGCTCGCCACCGTGCTCGCCGTCCTCGTCGTCGGAGCGTTGCTCCTATGCCTCCCTGCTCTGGCTGTTCGGTATTTTGCAGGGCGCCAAGCCGGCAACGGTGAAGCCGCCGCCGGGCGGCTGACGCGCGCCCGGTCAGCGGTCGTTTGGCGATGTTCGCCGCCAACCACCGGACCGGATGGCAACCTGGGCACGTGGAGTGGGCAGGGACCTGGGCGAAGGCGGCATCGGGATCACGGTGAGCGGCTTCTGATGCGATCGGCCTGATCCTGATCACCTTCCGGCCGGTACGCCTCTTCGGCATCTCCGTGCTGACCTCGGCGGGGGTGGTCGGCGCAGTGATCGGCCTGTCCGCCCGAACCGCGCTCGGCAACGCGTTCGCCGGCGTCCAGGTCGCCTTCGCCGACGGGCTGCACGTCGGCGACGTGCTGGTGGTGGACGGCGAATGGGGCCGAGTCGAAGAGGTGAAGCTGACCAACGTGGTGATCCGGCTCTGGGACGAGCGGATGCTTATCCTGCCGACCACGTACTTCACTGAGCGGCCGTTTCAGAACTGGACCCGGAACGAGTCGCGGGTGGTCGGCAAGATTCAGATCCATGTCGACCACACCGCCGACCTGGACGACCTGCGTCGGGAGGCGCGCCGGCTGGTTGAGTCGTCGCCGCTGTGGGATCGCGGCCAGTGGGTGCTCCAGATGGTTGACTCCACCCCCTCAGGCGGTGGTCATCCAGGTGCAGGCATCGACCGCGGATGGTGCCAGCGCCTGGGATCTGCGCTGCGACCTGCGCGAGGGACTGATCAGCTACCTGCGCGACCACCATCCGCAGTGGCTGCCCCGCACCCGCAGCCAGTACCAACCCTGACCGGCGGTTCCGACGGGCTGCCCGTGCCGATGACTGCCCGTCTTCGTGATCGAGGACGGTTGAGCAGCAATCGGTGGCGCGTCGCCGCTCCAATCCACGCGCAGCCGGACCCGCCTGACAGCGCTGATCCGCGACTCACCGAGGACAACTACCGCTACCTGCACGACACCCATGGGCTGCCGCGCGAAATGGACGGGATGCGGTGCCTACGGACCGGGCGCGCAGCACTACCGCGGGCAGTCACCCGCACGAGGTGAGTGCCTTCACCGAGGTCCTCCTGCGACTCCCACGGGAACGGCTGGCCGGCACCGTCAGCATCGACGCCCGCATCGTCACGCCGATCGGCGTGCGTCGCGTGACCCAGTCCCTCAGGGGTTCGGTCGTGAGTCGCGGCATGCGCTCACTTATCCCCCTGCGGTGGGGCTGCGCTTTCCCTCTCGTCCCGCCAGCCGCCGGGTTCGGGGTGGTAGCCGTAGGCGGCCGCCCGCACCGTTTCCTCGTTCTCCAGCCCGGAGCCGATCGCGCCGCCGACGGTGGCCAGCGAGCTGGTGATCCAGGCGAGCGTCAGGTAGTCGGTGAAATCGACCGGCCGCTGCAAGGTCTGTTCCAGCACGGATGTGTCGATCAGCAGCGCCCCGACGAGCGCCGTTCCGGCGAACAGCGCCAGGTAGGACACGGCCGTGGCCAGAGTGAGGGTGAGGATCGTACCCAGGTTGAACAGCCGGGCCAGCTCAGCGGGTGTCTCCCGGTCTGGTTTCTGCCACAGGTCATGCGCGATGATCAGCCAGGCGATCAACGCGGTCAGCCCAAGTAGCATGATCACGGCGAGCCGGAGTCCTCCGAGGGCATTGCCCATTTGCCAGATGGTGTCCGTGGTGAGCGCGAACGCGGTCGTGCCGAACGCGCCGACCAGCAGCTTGGACAGGCCCAGCAGGGCGCGCCCCGGGCGGTTGGCTCGGACCATGCCGGTCAACAGCCGCCCCCGGCCGATGAGCCGCGAGGCGACGAAGCCCAGTTCCCCGGTGTCGGCCTCGCCGACGACCCGGTGGACGGCGGGAATCCGGCTTGCCATCTCGGCCGGTGCCCAGCCGGCCGGCGGCACCCGCTGGTCGGAAGCGTCGGTGAGCAGTCGGCTCACCAGATCCGGAAGGGCCGCGCGGGCCGCTCGCAGCTGGGGTAGTCCCAGCGCGGGCAGGGACACCATCGCGACCCGGCGCCGAGCGGAGGTCTGCGCGACCAGCGGCACCCGCTCGGCGTGCAGCGGCAGGTCGGTCAGGCAGATCGCGATGTCCCACCGGTCGTTGGTGCGCCGTTGGGCAGCATCGTCGAGCAGCGCCTCCACCCCCGCGTCGCGGCGCGGCGCCACCTCACCCCAGCCCTCCCTGACGGTCCACCGCACGTCCGAGTCCACCCGCTCGGCGAGCCGGCCGGCCAGCTCGGCGGTGAGCCGCGCGGCCACCCGGGCCGGGTGGTCCGGCGGGGTCGCCACCAGTCCGACGACGATCTCCGGGCGGTGCTGCTCACTGTGCGTCATCGGTGCTCCTCACCGATAGCCGGGGCTCTTCGCCGCCATCGCCGCCATCGCCGCCATCGGCGCCGTCGTGAGCTCTTCAACCGTCATGGTGCTTCCCTCTCGGTGTCGGCACCGAGGTGTACCCGCCACCCCGGTCGGGGCGAGTGGCCGGACTCGGCGGGATTGCTCCTGTGGTTCAGCCAGTTCACCGCGAGGTAGAGGTACGACGTGACGTGGGCCAGGTAGACCGGCCGGCGGGTGAGTCGCGCGTGCAGCAGCACACCGGCGGTACCTCAGGGTGCGCAGGTCGAGCACGCCGCCGCGCGCCTCGACCCGCTCCCACCAGTCCGCGAACGCGTCGAGCGCCCCGGCCAGAACCCGTATTGAGGCGATGTCCACAACGTACCGAGGATCGCGCCTTTGCCGCCCCGCGTCCACCCCGCTACCAGCGAGCGGCGGCTGTCGTACTAGCGCCGACCGTCAGGGTGCAGCAGGACCTTGGTCCAGCCGTCGTTGCGAGCATCGAAGTTCTGGTACCCCGTTGGCGCCTCGTCCAAGGTGAGTTCGTGGGACACCAGGAACGAGGGCTCCGCCTTGTGTGACTCGATGAGGTTCATCAGCTGCCGGTTGTAGGCCTTCACGTTGCACTGCCCGGTGCCCATGCTCTGTCCCTTGAACCAGAACATGCCGTAGTCGAAAGGCGTCTTGCCCTGTTTCTGCAGCGGATCCGGCGACCCGGGGTCCTGCGGGACGTATACGCCGACCACGCCGATCGTGCCGCCGAACCGCACGGAGTGCACGAGGTTGTTCAACGTCAGTGCCGCCTTCTCCTGGCCCTGCGGTTCGTGCGCCTGGTAACCGACGGCCTCGCAGCCGCGGTCCGCGCCCATCCCGCCGGTCTGCTCCAGGATCTGGTCCACCGGTGATGCCTTCGAATCGTCGATCGGGATCGCGCCGATCTGCTCCGCCAGGCGCAGCCGGTCCGGATGGCGGTCGACCACCATCACCTTGTTGGCACCCTTGATGATCGAGGAGTAGGCGGCGAGCAGGCCGACCGGCCCGGCGCCGTAGACCGCCACGTTGTCGCCGGGCCGCACGCAGGCGAGCTCGGTGGCGTGCCAGCCGGTCGGGAAGATGTCCGACAGCATCACGTAGTCGCGTTGACGCTGCATGTCCGCTGCGTCCGGCGGGAGAACCAGACAGTTGAAGTCCGCCCACGGCACCCGCAGCAACTCCGCCTGACCGCCGCTGTAAGGACCCATGTCCGCGTAGCCGTAGGCCGCGCCGGCCATGCCGGGCGCCGGGTTGGCCACCAGGCAGAACGCGGTCAGCCCCTGGTTGCAGTTGGCGCAGGACCCGCACGAGACGTTGAACGGCATGCACACCATGTCGCCGACCTTGACCAGATCGACCCCTTCGCCGATCTCGATGACCTCACCCATGTTCTCGTGCCCGAGCACCCGGCCGGGCTCCATGTCCGTGCGTCCGTCGTACATGTGAAGGTCGGACCCGCAGATGTTCGTCGTCGTGATTCGGACCAGGGCATCCGTCGGTCTCTCGATTCTCGCGTCCGGCACCTCCTTGACGCTGACCGTCTTCGGTCCCTCGTACACGACTGCCTTCATCTACTACCCCCGCGTGAAGATTCGCCCTACCGCGGCTCCAAGACCGCCCGGCAGTTGAATTCTTGCAATCCGCTTCGCCCGCCACCTCATGATTCGCGCTATCGGTTCGGCTGCGAGGAACCGGTTCACGCGGGCCGCGGCGGGTAGCCAACGGCCCCGAGTGGGCCGTGACCAAGTCCACGACCACGGCGGCCGCCAGCGCGGCCACCACGATCGACGCGGCACGCATCAGAGGCGTCCAACGTGATCCGGATGCCGCTCCTCCTCGAGTCGCGATCGCATTTCCCGCCGTTCAGGGTGTCATCCGATCGGGTGGCAGGCGGCGGATATCGGGTTGCCAGACAGCCGTGACCGATGCGCCGCGACAGCGAGGATCTTCTCGCGGTCGTGGATCGCGTTGTTCGTGGCTCGGCTGTTCGTCGGGCGGCGACATCCGTCGCCCGCGGCGTCGTGCACGTACCACCGCTCCTTGCGGCGTGTGGGAATCCCCAGCGTGACAATGTGTCGATATGGCAGGGTTCGTCCGTGACGGAGCCGTCGGGCGGGCAGATGCGGCGACGGGTGGGGTCGACTCGGGGGCGTACATGAAGGCATTGGTCAAGGCGGGGGTCATCGTGGTCGGGGGGTTGGCCCTCCGCAGGCTCCTGCTTCCGTCGGGCCGTAAAGGGCCCTGGCAGCGGGCCCCGTTGATGCGGCGCGAACCGCGCTGGCACGTGGTGACCGTGAACCCGACACGCGACGAGCTGACCCCGGACTCGCCACTTCCTGAGCCACTGGCCGGTCTCGGTGACGCCGTGGACGTGCAGATCCGCCGCGCCGCGGCTGACCGCGGCATCGAGCTGGCGGTACGGCTGCGTGACGGTGCCCAGTCGCCGGTGACCGCGGGAGCCAGGCGGTTCGCGGGTCGCGATCCCAACCAGGCGATCCGGGCCGCACTGCGCGAGGCGAAGCAGTTGCTGGAGACCGGCGAGGTGCTGCACCCCGATTCTCCACCCACCACCCAGACGACGGCGGTCAACAAACCGCTGCAGATGGCGACGCGGCAGGGTCGCCGGGAGGGGCGACTGTGAAGGCACTGTTGTGGCAAGGCGTCAACGAACTGTCGGTGGGCGAGGTTCCGGACCCGACGATGCGCAACGAGCAGGACGCCATCATCCGCGTGCGCAAGACGGTGACGTGCGGCTCCGACCTGCACCTGCTGGGTGGGTACATCCCGTTCATGGAACGGGGGGACGTCCTCGGGCACGAGTTCCTGGGCGAGGTGGTCGAGGTCGGCCCGCAGGTGCGTAAGCACAAGGTGGGCGACCGGGTGGTGGTCTGCTCGTTCGTCTCGTGCGGCCGCTGCTGGTACTGCCAGCAGCAGCAGTACTCCTTGTGCGACAACGGCAACACCAACCCCGCGATCACCGAGAACGTCTGGGGCTTCGCACCCGGCGGCTGCTACGGCTACTCGCACGCGCTCGGCGGCTTCGCGGGCAGCCACGCCGAGTACATCCGCGTCCCGTACGCCGACCAGGGGGCCTTCGCCGTCCCGGACGGGGTGAGCGACGAGCGTGCTCTCTTCGCCTCCGATGCCGCCCCAACCGGCTGGATGGGCGCGGACCTCGGTGGCGTCAAGGCCGGTGACGTGGTCGCGGTGTGGGGCGCGGGCGGGGTGGGCCAGATGGCCGCACGCGCGGCGGTCCTGCTCGGCGCGGAGCGGGTGATCATCATCGACCGTTTCGTGAATCGGCTGCAGATGGCGGAGAAGTACCTGGGCGTGGAGACGCTCAACTACCAGACCCAGGACGTCGGCGGTGAACTGCTGGAACGCAGCGGCGGGCGCGGGCCCGACGTGTGCATCGAGGCGGTGGGGATGGAGTCCCACAGCACCGGACCGCAGTACCTGTACGACCAGGTCAAACAGCAGCTGCGCCTGGAATCGGACCGCCCCATCGCCGCCCGGGAGGCCATCTACCACTGCCGCAAGGGCGGGAGCGTGTTCCTGCTCGGCGTCTACGCGAACCTTGTCGACAAGTTCCCACTCGGGGCGCTGATGAACAAGGGCCTCACCCTGCGCGGCGCCCAACAGCACGGGCACCGCTACATCCCGATGTTGCTCGAACGGATGGCACGCGGCGAACTGGTCACCGAACACCTCGCGACGCACACCATGCCACTCGACGAGGCGCCACAGGGATACAACATGTTCAAGAACAAGCTCGACGGCTGCGTACGCGCCGTCTTCGAGCCCGCCCGATGACCGGTGCGCGGGGTCGTGTGTCGCGCTCCGGGGCCCACCCTCAGGCCACGCTGATCCGTACCGGCTCGTCGTCGGGCCTGCCGGGAATCCGCACGGTCACCCGCCCCTGCGCGCCGTGCACGCTGCCGCGGCTCGCGGTGACCGGCCGGTCGGTGGCCAGCACCACCTCGTCGTCGCCCTGGGTGGGGCGCAGCAGCACGGTGTTCCCGTCGCGGGACACCAGTTCGCAGGTGGTCTCCACCAGCGTGGCGGCGCCGACCCGGATCCCGTACGGCAGGATCAGCCCGGTGCGGGCGGGCACTCGCAGCCGCCGGCCGGCCAGCACCGGGACGCCCTGCCAGCCGAGCGTGACTGTCACCGCGGACGGTGCCACGTTGACCAGGTGCAGCAGCCGCTGACCGGCTGGGTCCACGGTGGAGGTGAGCACGAGACCGGGCCCGTCGGCGTCCGTGGCGAGCCGCGGACGCACTCCGAGCCGCGCCACCGCGGCGCGCCAGAAGTCCAGGTCGCAGGGCACGTCGGCGGCGATCACCAGCGCTCGTCCGGCGCCGACGGCGACCTCCACCGCGCACGGCTCGCCGGAGCCGACCTCGAGGAGCACGGGCTCGGCGGCGGCGCCAGCCAACCGCTGTGCGTAGCCGACCCGGGCCTCGGCCCGGCCTGCCGCCCAGCGCTGCCCGAGCACCGACGGGAACGACTGCGGCCCGTCGTGGACGCGGCCGGTGACGGTCAGCCCGAGCGCGTCGGCGAGCAGCGTGCACCGGGTGCCGTCGTGGTCCCGCTCCGGCAGGACGCCGTGCAGCAGTAGCCGACCGCCGCCGTGCAGGTGCTCGACCAGCCGCTGCTGCACCTCCCGCCCGAGCGTGGTGGCGCTGGCCAACGCGATGACCGGCGGCGTGTTCGCCGGCAGCGGCGACTGCAGGTCGACGGCCGGGAACGAGTGGCCGGCGAGCAGCAGCGCCCGGGCGAGCACGTCGCGCGGACCCATGCCGCGGAACCGTTCCAGGTCGGCGACCTGCGTGGCCCGCGACGCCGAGGCGGGGTGGTGGTATTCGGTCAGGTAGTGGTCGGGCACGAAGCCGAGCGCCAGGCCGTCGTTCTCCTCGTCGGAATCGGCGAGCAGGTCGGCGACCCCGCGCACGGCGTGCAGGGCGCGTCGGGCGGCGGCGTAGGTCGGGTTGAGCCGCCCCTCCGGGTCGACGGGCGCGGCGAATCCGTGCCGCTCGCCGGTGAACGCGATCCGGTCGTTGCCGTCGCCCACCGGCTCGGCCAGCGGCGGGTTGTATCCGCCCGCGAAGAGGTAGAGGTTGAGCAGCCGGTTGCCCTGCGCCACGCAGAGCCGGGTCTTCAGCTCGATCGCCTCCGGCGGGTAGAGCGTGGACAGGTCCTGGCCGTAGTCGCCGTTGCCGGCCTCGAACTCCAGCGACATCGGCGGCTGGTCGGCGTCGTGCACGGCGGCCAGGAAGGCGTTGCTGACGTACAGGTCGGCGACGTTGGTGACGGTGAGGTCGCCGAGGTAGTAGTCCGAGCCGGAGGTGAGCTGCGGCTGACCCCGGTAGGACTCGAAGAGCTGGCTGATGCCGATCGGGAAGGTCCGGCCCCGCCCGCCCCCGGTGCCGTGCACGTTGATCAGGAACGGCACTCCGGTGACCCCGTGCCGTTCGGCGGACTCGCGCAGCGCGAGCACGTACCGCCGGTACCGGTCGCGCATGTAGCGGCCCAGATCGTCGTGGACCGTCAGCGACCGCGCCTCGGCCGGGGTGCGCAGCGCCGCCGCCCAGGCGTCGGGGTCACCCGGGTCGGCGCCGATGCGCGCGGCCGCGGCGTCCTTGCCGTACCGGTCGACGGCCCAGCGCCGCAGGTCCTCGCAGACGACGTCGGTGAGGTCGGGGGAGTTGGTCACCCAGGACAGCATTCCGATCTCGTTGTCGAGTTGGACGCCGATCACCGGTCCGCCGCGGTCGGCGAGTCGCTCGGCGATCACCGGCATCACCTGGGCGTACCAGTCCTCGGCCGCGGCCAGGAACTCCGGGGCCAGGTAGTCGATGGTCCGGGTCTCGACGGTTCGGCCGTCCCAGGTGGTCGGCAGCAGGTGCGGGTGCTCGTCGTACAACCGGTAGGGGATGCCCTCGTTCTTGATCTCGGCCATGATGAACGGGCCGGGCCGGACCAGCGCGTACAGGCCCTTGTCGTGGGCGAGGTCCAGGAAGCCGGCGAGGTCGCGCTGCTCGTGGGTACGACCGGTCAGGTCCACGCTGCGGTCGGGCAGCTCGTGCCAGAGCCAGGGCACGTAGGTCGCCACGGTGTCGCCTCCGCACTCCCGCAGCCGGTCGAGGCGGTCCGCCCACTCGGCCCGGGGCAGCCGGAAGTAGTGCACCTCCCCGGCGAGCAGCAGGCGGGGGCGACCGTCGACGACGATCCTGCGGTCCTGGAGAAGAACGCGCGACATGCGGGGTGACTCTTCCTCTCGGCGGATCTTCAGGCGGTCCCACTTGTGATCTGGCGGGTGCCTGCTTATGGTGCCTGAAACCGGTTACCGTCACGCACGTTACGGATAGAGGAAGCCATGGGCAACAGTCGGGTCACGGTTCGGGAGATCGCCCGGCTCGCCGGAGTCTCGGTCGCCACGGTGTCCCGGGTCTCCAACGGCACCGGTCAGGTGTCGGAGGAGATGCGCCGCCGCGTCCTGGCGGCCATCGAGGAGCACGGCTACCGGCCGGACCACCTCGGTCGGGCGCTCGCGGCGGGCCGGCACGGCGCGCTCGGCCTGGTCTTCCCCGGCCTGTCCGGCCCGTACTTCACCGAACTGATCCAGGGCTTCGAGTCGGAGGCCGTCCCGGCCCGGGCCAGCGTGCACATCCTCTGCACGCACCTGCGCGAGGACTCCGACGACCAGGTGCTGGAGATGGCCCGCCGGGTCGACGGCATCGCCGTCATCGGCGGCACCATCTCCGACCCGGCGCTGCTCCGGCTCGCCGCGACGGTGCCGGTCGTCGTCCTGGCCGGCCGGGGCCCCGACGCGGTCTCCTCGGTCAGCGTCGACAACGCCCCGGCCATGACCCGGCTGACCCGACACCTGCTGGTCGACCACGGCCTGCGCGAGCTGGGCTTCGTCGGCAACCCGGACGGCTCGCCCGACGTGAGCGAGCGGTGGGCCGGCTTCCGGGCGGCATACCAGGAACTGGGCCGCACCCCGCCGGCCGAGCCGGTCCGGGTCGCCATGCAGCAGCCCGACGGCGTCCTGGCCGCCGAACGGCTGCTCGTCGACGGCGCGGCGCCGCAGGCGGTGGTCTGCGCCAACGACGAGATCGCCATCGGCGTCCTCGTCGGGGCCCTCGGCCGGGGGCTGCGCGTGCCCGAGGACCTCGTCATCACCGGTTTCGACGACGCGCCCATGGCCGCGCTCGTCTCCCCGTCGCTGACCACCGTGCGGCAACCGATCCGGGACCTGGCCGCCGAGGCCGCCCGGCAGATCCTCACCGCCGCCGGCGACCCCCACGCCGCGGCGCCCGAGAGCATCGTCCTCCCCACCGAGTTCGTCGTGCGTCGCAGCTGCGGCTGCCCGGCGGAACCCCCCACTGGAGGTACCGGCAAGTGAAACGATCGAGACTGGCCCGGATCGCCGCGGTCGCCGCGGCCGTCGCCCTGGCGACCGCCGGGTGCACCGGTACGGAGCAGAAGTCCGGCCCCGGCACCGACGGCCGGATCGCCTACCTCGACTACGGCGACTTCGGCGGCGGCAGCAACCCGCAGGCCAACTACAACCCGTACCTGGACGCCAGCCGGCTCGGCGCCACCGAGTACGTCTTCGAGCAGTTGATCACCTACGACAACTACGGCTGCCAGGCCAAGCCCTGGCTCGCCACCGAATGGACCTGGACCGACCCGAAGACGCTGGTCTGGAAGCTGCGCCGGGGCGTGAAGTGGAACGACGGCAAGCCGTTCTCGGCCGACGACGTCGCCTTCACCTACGACATGCTCAAGCAGCACAAGGCGCTCGACACCAAGGGCATCTGGCGGTACCTGGGCGCGGTCGAGGCGACCGACCCGCAGACCGTCACGATGCGGTTCGCCCAGCCCGGCGCGGCGGCGTTCACGCTGTTCAGCGAGATCAAGATCGTGCCCAAGCACGTCTGGTCCACCGTGGGTGACCCGGTGACCTTCCCCAACGCGGAGAAGCCGGTCGGCACGGGACCCTTCACCGTCAAGGCCTTCAACCCCCAGCAGCTCACGCTCGGCCGCAACGCCGACTACTGGCAGGCCGACAAGGTCAAGGTCGACGAGCTGCGGTTCCACAAGGCCGACGGTGGCGGGCAGATCGACCAGCTCAAGCTCAGCCGCGGCGAGTACGACACCAACGCGATGTTCGTGCCGGACATCAAGAAGGCGTACGTCGACCGGGACCCCGAGCACAACAAGTACTGGTTCCCCTCCGGCGGCTCGATCAGCGTCTACATGAACCTGACCAAGGCGCCGTTCAACGACACCGCCTTCCGCAAGGCCCTGGTGCCCGCGTTCAACCGCCAGGAGATCGTCGACAAGGCGCAGCTCGGCTACGTCAAGCCGGCCAGCCAGACCGGCCTGGTGGTCCCCGGGCAGGCCGAGTGGCTGCCCAAGGACATCCCCAACCAGGGCGTGGCCGGCTACGACGCGGCCCGGGCCGACGCCGAGCTGACCGCCGCCGGCTACCCGAAGAACGGCGCCGGCAAGCGGGTCGGCAAGGACGGCAAGCCCATCGCCTTCAGCTTCCGGGTCCCCGGCGCCTGGACCGACTGGGTGCAGGCGCAGCGCATCATCGTGGCGAACCTGAACGCGCTCGGGTTCACCGTCCGGGCCGAGACGCCCACCCCCGAGGCGTACGAGAACGACCGGGCGATCGGCAACTACGACATGCTGCTCGGTGTGCACGGTGGAAGCTGCAACATGTTCCGCAACTTCCAGGAGCCGCTGGCCAGCGACCAGTCCGCGCCGATCGGCAAGAAGGCGGTCAGCAACTTCGTCCGCTGGAACGATCCGCGCACCGACCAGTTGATCGACACCCTGCGCACCGCCACCGACGAGGCGGGCCAGAAGGCCGCCGTCGCCGACCTGACCCGGGTCATGACCGAGCAGGTCCCGATGATCCCGCTCTGGTACGGCGCCAAGTGGTTCCAGTACCGCACCGCGAAGGCCACCGGCTGGCCCAGCGAGGAGAACCCCTACGCCGCGCCCAGCGACAACCTGCTCATCATCACCAACCTGCGGCCCGCCGGAACCAACGCCAAGTAAGCCGATGGCCGGCCGGCGCGCACCCCGCACGCCGGCCGGCCCGTCCCCCGGAAGGGAGGGTCCCGGTGGCCTACTTCGCCCGACGCTTCGTCTTCTTCCTCGGCACCCTGTGGGCCGCCGTCACGCTGAACTTCCTGATCCCGCGGCTGCAACCCGGCGACCCGGCCGAGGCCATCGTCTCCCGGCTCGCGGGGCAGAGCGAGAGCGTCGACCCCGCCCAGGTGCAGGCCGTCCGGATCATGCTCGGCGCCCCCGACGGCAACCTCTTCGAGCAGTACCTGCAGTACCTCGGCGCGGTGCTGCACGGCGACTTCGGGGTGTCCTACACCTACTTCCCCTACAGCGTCACCCACATGATCGGCCAGGCCCTGCCGTGGACGGTGATCCTGGTCGGGGTCACCCAGATCATCTCCTTCATCGTCGGCACGCTGCTGGGCACCTGGGCCGCGTACCGTCGCAACAGCCGGGTCGACTCGGTCATCACCCTCGGTTCGACGTTCATCGGCACGCTGCCGTTCTTCTGGCTCGCCCTGCTGCTCATCTACGTCTTCGCGATCACCCTGCGCTGGTTTCCCGAGCGGGGCGGCTACGGCGGCGGCAGCAGTCCCGGCTGGAGCTGGATCTTCATCTCCGACGCCTTCCAGCACAGCGTGCTGCCCGCCGTCGCGCTGCTGATCACCGGCCCGATCGGCTGGATCATCGGCATGCGCAACAACATGGTGCAGAGCCTCGGCGAGGACCACGCCCGTCTCGCCGTCGCCCGCGGCCTTCCCCGGCGGCGCATCGCCCTCACCTACGGCGCCCGGATCGCGATCCTGCCCAACGTCACCGGCTTCGCCATCGCGCTGGGCAGCGTCCTGGGCGGCACGGTCCTCGTCGAGACGGTCTTCAACTACCCGGGCATGGGCCGCCTGCTGCTGGAATCCGTGTCCAGCCGGGACTACCCGCTGATGCAGGCGATCTTCCTGTTCACCACCGTCGGCGTGCTGGTGGCCAACTTCCTCGCCGACCTCCTCTACGGGTTCCTCGACCCCCGGGTGCGAAAGGCGGAGACGGCATGACCGCGCGGACCAGGGAGCTGTCATGAGCACACCCGCTCCGGCCGTACCGGCCCCGGGCCGGGACACCGAGGGCCTGCAGACCACCGCCACCGAGCTGGCCCGGCGCAGCCGGCTGCCCGGCTGGTTCGTCATCCTGTGGCGCAACCGGAAGTGCCGCGCCGGCCTGCTGCTGCTCGCCGCCTTCATCCTGGTCGCGATCTTCGCCCCGCTGATCGCGCCGTACGGCCCGCGCGACGACGACTTCCCCACCTCACTCGGCCCGACCGGCAGCCACTGGCTCGGCACCACGGCGCAGGGCGAGGACGTCTTCTCCCAACTCGTCGTCGGCGCCCGCACCTCGCTGATCGTCGGACTCGCCGCCGGGCTGCTCTCCACGCTGATCGCGCTGGTCATCGGGCTGACCGCCGGGTATCTGCAGGGCTGGGTCGACGAGGTGCTCTCCTTCCTGATCAACCTCGGCCTGGTGGTGCCGGCGCTGCCGCTGATGGTGACGCTGGCCGCGTACGCGCCGGTCCGTGGTCTGTGGCTGATCATCTTCGTGATCAGCGTGACCGGCTGGGCGTACGGCGCCCGGATCAAGCGCTCGCAGATCATCACCCTGCGCACCCGCGACTACATCACCGCGGCCCGGTTCGCCGGCGACGGCACCGCCCGGATCATCGCCCGCGAGATCGTGCCCAACATGACCTCGCTGATCGTGGTCGGCTTCATGGGCGCGGCGCTCGGCGCGATCGGCGGCGAGGCCGGCCTGGCCTTCCTGGGGCTCGGCGATCCGCAGACGGTCAGCTGGGGCACCATGCTCAACCAGGCCAGCCTCGGCGGCGCCCTGCTCACCGGCCAGTGGGCCTGGCTGATCGCCCCCGGCCTCGCGCTGTCGCTGCTGATCACCTCGTTCACCCTGATCAACTTCGGTATCGACGCGCTGAGCAACCCGCACCTCCGGGAGGATTGACATGGCCCTGCTCGAGGTGCAGAACCTCTCCGTCACCTACACCCCGCGCGACCAGCCGGCCAACCGTGCCGTGCACGACGTCTCCTTCAGCATCGACGAGGGCGAGTTCGTCGGGTTGCTGGGGGAGTCCGGCTGCGGCAAGTCGACGCTGGGCAACGCCGTCCTGCGGCTGCTCTCCCCACCGGCGCGGATCAGCGGCGGGCGGGTCACCTTCGACGGCGTCGAGCTGACCGCCGCCACCGAGGACCAGTTGCGCGAGCTGCGCTGGACGAACCTGTCAACGGTCTTCCAGAGCAGCATGAACTCGCTCAACCCGGTGATCCGGGTGCAGGCGCAGTTCGCCGACACCTTCGCCGCGCACAAGATTCCCGGTGACGTCACCGCCCGGGCCACCGAGCTGCTCGACCTGGTCTCGCTGGATTCCCGGGTGCTCAAGGCGTACCCGCACGAACTCTCCGGCGGCATGAAGCAGCGGGTGGCGCTGGCCCTGGCGCTGGCCCTGCGCCCCAAGCTGGTGCTGCTCGACGAGCCGACCACCGGGCTCGACGTGGTCGTGCAGCGCAGCATCCTCACCCGGCTGGCCGAACTGCGCCGCGAGTTGGGCTTCGCCGTGCTGTTCATCAGCCACGACCTCGGCACGGTGCTGGAGATGGCCGACCGGGTGATGGTGATGTACGGCGGCGAGATCGTCGAGAACCGCGCGGCGGCCGGCATGCTGCGCGAGCCACGGCACCCGTACACCCGGGGCCTGCTCGGCTCGTACGCCGACCCGCGCCTGCCCGACGTGCAGGTCACCTACATCCCGGGCCGGCCACCGGACCTGTCCCGCCCGCAGGCCGGCTGCCTGTTCACCCCACGGTGCCCGCACGCCGAGGACGCCTGCCGCCAGGTCCATCCCGAATTGCTGCCCGACCACGGCGGGCTGGTCCGCTGCCTGGTGGCCCAGGAGAACCGGCTGCCCGTGGTGCGGCTCGGCGCGGCGGACGCCGCCGCCACGATCGGCAGCCACTTCCCGGCCACCGGCGCCCTCACCGACCCGAGCGACACCACCGACGCGGCGGCCGAGGCCGTCCTGTCCGTCGACCGGGTCACCAAGCGCTACACCAGCCGGCGTGGGCTGCGCACCAGCACCGTCGAGGCGGTGCGTGACGTGTCGTTCACGCTGCACCCCGGCCGGGTCACCGCCCTGGTCGGGCAGAGCGGCAGCGGCAAGTCCACGATCGCCCGCCTGATCACCGGCGTCGAACGTCCCACCACCGGCGAGGTGCGCTTCAGCGGGGTACGGGGCGCGGAGATCCGGGTGGACCGGCTGCGCGGACGGGGGCTGACCGACTACCGCCGGCACGTGCAGATGGTCTTCCAGGACCCGTTCAGCGCGTTGAACCCGACCCGGACGGTGGCGTACGCCCTGTCCCGCCCGCTGGTCAACTTCGCCGGGCTGCGCGGCGCCGCTATCCGGGAACGCGCGGCGCAACTGCTGGAGAGCGTCGGACTCTCCCCAGCCGGACAGTTCCTCGACAAGCTGCCGCACCAGCTCTCCGGCGGGCAGCGCCAGCGGGTGGTGACCGCCCGCGCGCTCGCCCCCGACCCGCGGGTGCTCATCGCCGACGAGCCGATCTCCATGCTGGACGTCTCGATCCGCGCCGAGATCCTGGAGCTGCTCGGCGAGCTGGTCCGCAACCGGCGGCTCGCGATGCTCTACATCACCCACGACCTGCTCAGCGCCCGCCTGCTCGCCGACGAGGTGCTGGTGCTCAACCAGGGGGTGCTGGTGGAGCGCGGCCCGACCCGGGAGGTGATCGGCGCGGCCCGCGACGACTACACCCGGCTGCTGCTCGACTCGATCCCCAACCCCTTCGCCGCCAAGGCCGCCCGCTCGTAGCAACGTCGGGTCCGCCGCCACCGGCGGCGGACCCGACGTCCGGTTGAGGTCGGCCGCATCCTGGTCCGCAGTTCGGGCACTTGTGCGGGAACGGTCAGGTGAGCCAGGCGGCCGACCGGGCGGGCAGCGTCGGGCCGTCGACCGGCGCGCTGGCGAGCAGCACCGACCCGTACGGTCGCGTGTCGATCGCCGCGTCACCCAGGTTGACCAGGCAGGTGGGGCCGTCGGCGCCCCGCCGGAACGCCAGACAGTCCGGCGGGCTGTCCAGCCACGCCACCTCCGCCGGGCGGCCCCGCCAGCAGCGCCCGCGCAGCCGCACCGCCGCCCGGGTCAGCGCCAGCGCCGACGTCGGATCGTCGGTCTGCCGGGCCACCGAGAAGCGACCCCAGCCGGCCGGCTGCGGCAGCCACGGCGTCGACCCGTCCGGCCCGAAGCCGTACGGCGCGGGGCTGTCAATCCACGGCAGCGGCACCCGGGCGCCGTCGCGGCCCCGCTCCTCGCCGCCGGAGCGGCGGAACACCGGATCGCGGATCTCGTCGTCGGCCAGCGCCACCTCGGGCAGGCCCAGCTCGTCACCGGCGTAGAGGTACACGGCGCCCGGCAGCGCCAGCATCACCAGCAGCATGGCCCGGGCGCCGTCGGGGCCCCACCGCTGCGCCGCCCGGCTCACGTCGTGGCTGCCGTGCACCCAGGCGGGCAGCCGGCCGTGCCGGGTGGTGGCCGCGAGCAGCGCGTCCACCCCCGCCCGCCAGGGCTCCGGCCGCAGCGGCCAGTAGAGCGGGTCCATGGCGAAGGCCTGCCCCAACTCGTCCGGGCGCAGGTACGGCCCGATCACCTCCGGCCCGCCCCAGGTCTCGGCCACGCCGAGCCGGTCACCCGGATACGCGGCGAGCTGCCGCGCCCACCGGCGGTAGATCTCGTGCACCTCGTCGCGGTCGCTGTACGGCGACGGGTCACCGGCCTGCCAGCCGGCGGGCAGCTCCGGATAGGCCGGGTCCTTGACGAGCGAGCCCGCGGCGTCGAAGCGCACCCCGTCGACGCCACGGTCCAGCCAGAACCGCAGCGTCGCCGCCGCGTCCGCGGCCACCTCAGGATGCTCGTGCCGCAGGTCGGGCTGCTCGATGTCGAACAGGTGCAGGTACCACTCGCCGTCGCCGAACGGCGCCCACGCCGGTCCGCCGAAGATGGACCGCCAGCCGTTCGGCGGCAGCTCCCCGGCGACGCCCCGGCCGCGCCGGACGTGGAACCGGTCCCGCTCCGGCGCGCCGGGGCCGGCCGCGCGGGCCGCGGTGAACCACGGATGGGCGCTGGAGACATGGTTGAGGACCAGGTCGACCACCACCCGCAGGCCGAGCCGGTGGGCGTCGGCGACGAGCCCGTCCAGCTCGGCGAGCGTACCCATGCGGGGGTCGACGGCGCGGTGGTCGGACACGTCGTAGCCGCCGTCATGGTCCGGGCTCGGGTAGAACGGGGTCAGCCAGACCGCGTCGACGCCCAGGACGGCCAGGTAGGGCAGCCGGGACCGCGCGCCGGCCAGGTCGCCGAGGCCGTCGCCGTCGGCGTCGGCGAACGAGCGCAGATAGACCTCGTAGGTGACGGCTTCGCGCCACCACGGCCCAGTGTCGGTCCTGCTCATCGCGGGGTCAGCTCCAGCAGGGACATCGACGGCATGGGCAGGGTCACCGACAGCCCGACGGTGCCGCGATCCGGCGCGAGGGTCACCGGTGGGGTCGCGTCGGCGAGACGGTCGGCGGCCCGCAGCGCGGCCCACTGCTCGCCGGTCGGCCACCCGTCGACGCCGAGCCGACGCGCGGTGGCGGCGAGGTTCGACGTCTGCTCGTCCAGCCGCCGGTGCCGCACCTCGTACGCGCCGTGCGGCAGCCCGTCAATGCGCAACCGCACCGCCCGCGCCAGCCGGGCGCGCTGGTCGGACCGGTCGAGCACGCCCTGGTCCAGGGTGCCGTTCCAGAGCACGACGGCGACCCGGCCGGTGTCCGGGTCCAGCGACGGCCACGCCCGGACCAGGGCGCCCGCGCCGTCACCGGTGAGCCGGGCGGCGAGCTGCACCGCGGCGAGCCGCTCCAGCATCCACAGCGCCCAGAACCGGGGCTTGGCCAGGCCACCCACCGAGAGCAGCCCGAACCCGCCGTGCAGCAGCGCGGGCGGCCGGCCCAGTTCCTCGAAGTGGTCGCTGGCCACCCAGCAGGCGAGCGACGCCACCCGGCCGGCCGCCTCCTGCATCCCGGTCGCCACGAAGGCCGCCGAGAGGACCGAATCGTTGACCGGTGCGAAGTGGGTGGGGGAGGGGCCCCACTCGGTCCAGCGCAGCGGCGTGCCCGCCCGGCCGTGCCGGGCCAGCGCCGGGCGCAGGTCCAGCGGCGGGCTGCCGTAGACGTGGGTGGACAGGAAGTCCAGCGCGGCGCCGGAGCCGTCGAGGTGGTCCAGGAACGGCTCGATCCACTTCGTCGCGGCGGTCGCCGGCCCGCCGACCGGCAGGCCGGGGCAGGCCTCCCGCACGGCGCGGGCGGTGACGTCGTACATCCGCAGGTAGTCCTCCCGGCTGCCGGTCCAGAAGCAGTCCAGGTCGGGCTCGTTCCACACCTCGACCGCCCAGCGGCGCAGCTCGGCGTCGCCGACACGGGCGCGCAGGTGCCGGATCAGGTCACCGACCAGCGCCGCCCAGCGGTCCCAGTCCCGCGGCGGGCTGGACACGCCCGCGGCGGTGACCACCCGGGACGGGTCACGGGCCAGCGCCCGAGGCGTGAACGACAGCTCCAGCACCGGCCGCAGCCCGGTCGGGGCCAGCGCGTCCAGCACCGCGTCGATGCCGGTGAAGTCGTGCACCGGGCGGCCGTCGACCTCGCGGTAGACGCCGAGGTCGTCGCCGAGGATGCCGTGCGCCCGGACCCGCTGGACCCCCAGCTCGCGGTGCACCCGCCCGAGCGCGGCGGCGAGCCCCGCGCCCATCTCCTCGCCGCCGACCCGGTCGGTGCTGAGCAGCAGGCTCAGGTGCTCGGAGCCGATCATGTCCCGCCACGGGCGGTGCACCGGCCCGAGCGGGCCACCGGCGTCGACGCTCACCTCGACCAGGCCGTCGCCGTCGGCCCGCGCGGCGACCGGCGCGGACGGCGGTCCGAGGGGCGCCTCGCCGGACCGGTCCGCGTCGAACACCGGGCGCACCGCGTACCGCACGCTCCGCCCGGGCTCGACGGAGGTGTCCGCGTACGGCGGGCCGGGCACCGCCAGCAGGTCACCGCCGCGGTGGTCGACCACCCGGTACGGGCCGTCGCCGTCGGCGCGGTGCACCAGGTAGCCCACGGCGCCGGGCACCGGGTCCCAGTCGACGCTCACCTGACCGCGCCCGGCCCGCGCCCGCGCCCCGGGCGACCCGTCGCCAGCGGACGCTTCGAAGGGGACGGTCACGCTCAACTCCCGGCGACCTCGATCAACACCGCCCCGGGCTGGGGCAGGTGCAGCTCCACGACCGCGGCGCCGGCCCGCGCGCGGGTGTCGACCTTCTCGACCGGCAGGGAGTCGACGGCGCGCAACGCGTCCCACTGCTCCTCGGTGGGCCAGTCGGCCACGCCGAGCTGCGCGGCCAGCGTGGTGACGTCGCCGTGCTCGCGGTCGAGCCGGGTCACCGTCACCGTCCGGCCGGCGGCGCCCTCGACGGCCAGCCGGATCCGCCGGGCCAGCGCCGGATCGCCGTCACGCTTGGACTGGTCGAGGGTGGAGGCCCACACCAGGATGGCGAGGCTGCCGTCGGCGCGCCGGCTGGCCCAGCTCTGCACCAGCCCGCCGGCGCCGTCTCCGGAAGCCTGGACGCTCAGCTCGGTCTCGCCCAGCTGGGCGAGCATCCGCAGCGCGTGGTAGCGGGGCTTGGCGATGCCGCCGACGGTGATCAGACCGAAGCCGCCGTGCAGCAGCCGGGGCGGGCGGCCCAACTCCTCGAAGTGGTCGCTGGCCACCCAGTAGGACAGCGCCTCGACCCGGCCGGCGGCCGAGCGCATCCCGCTGAGCAGGAAGGTCGCCGCCGAGGTGCCGTCGTTGACCGGGTGGAAGTGGGTGGGCGTGACGCCCCACTCGGTCCACAGGATCCGCGCGTCGGGAAAGCCCAGCCGGCGCAGGGTCGGGCGCAGGTCCAGCGGCGGGCTGCCGTAGGTGTGGGTGGAGACGAAGTCGACCGGAGCGCCCGAGCGGTTGGCGTGCTCCAGCAACGCGTCCACCCAGCCGGCGGCGGCCGACGACGGGCCACCGACGGGAATCCGCGGGTCGACGTCCTTGACCGCCTTGGCGGTGACGTCGTAGAGCCGCATCCACTCCTCCCGGGTGCCGGACCAGAACACCTCCAGGTTGGCCTCGTTCCACACCTCGAAGTCCCAGGTCAGCACCGTCTCGCCGTACCGCTCCAGCAGGTGCGCGACGAGTGCCCGGACCAGCTCGGCCCAGCGGTCCCAGTCCTTGGGCGGGGAGATGACGCCGCGGTACTCGAAGACCGTCCGTTCGGGGTCGCTGGCCAGGTCGCGGGGCATGAAACCGATCTCGACCACCGGCCGCAGGCCGATGGACAGGACCAGGTCGTAGACCCGGTCGACCCCGGTGAAGTCGATCACCGGCGCGCCGTCGACCTCGCGGTAGACGGCCAGGTCGTCGTGCAGGATCGAGTGCGCGCGGACCGTCTCCACGCCGATCTCCTGCCGGATGCGGCGCAGCGCGGCCAGCAACTCGCTGCCGATCTCCCGGCCGCCGGAGGTGTCCGTGCAGAGCAGCTGGGACAGCCGCTCGCTGCCGATCATCGGCTGCCACGGCCGGGGCAGCGGCACGCCCTCGTCGGCGGCGTCGACCCGCAGGGCGACGGTCGGCACGGTGCCGTCGGCCGGCAGCGCGGCGGCGTGGACCCGGGCGCTGAGCGGACCGGTCACGGTGACCTCGGGAACCGCGGCCACCGCGTAGGCGTACGACGTGCCGGGCTCGCCGGTGGTGTCGACGTACCAGGTGTCGGGCACCGAGAGGACGTCGCCGCCGAGGTGGTCGATCGGGGTGAGCTCACCGGCGGTTTCGCCGTCGCGCAGCGGTGCGCGGTGCACCAGGTAGCCGACCGCACCGGAGACCGGCGACCAGGACAGCCGGACGTGGCCGACCCCGGCGGTGGCCGTCAGGTCACCGGGCGGGGCGAGCAGCGGGATCCCGCTCGTCGTGCCCTCCTCGTCGCTGCGCAGCGCGATCCGGGCCTCCCAGTCGGATCGGGCGTCTGCCGGCTGGTGGTCGCTGATGCTCGTCACCGGGGCACCTCCAGGGTTCGTGTGGTCCGGTCCGAGCACTGTAACCGGTTTCTGCGGCGGTTGCGCCGGGGGCACGGCGGCTTTTTTGCGTAAGCGCACCGGTCCACCTGGGTCGATCTCGGGGTGTGGCCGAGCGAAGTGGGTCGATGGCGGTCGAGGTGTGTCGGCGGTACCGGGAACCAGTCGACGTGCTGCCGGCCACAGCCAGGACCGTGCTGATGTTGGTGACGGTGTACGGCGGATTCGCCCTGCGATTTGGGCTCGCGGCCGTCAACCCGGACGACAGCAACCTGGTCGATCATTACCGCGACTCCGTGTCCGCGGTTGCGTGGCCTGCACCTCACGCGGTGGGAGTACCTGCGGATGAGGTGTCAACGGGCGAAGACCTCTGTGGCGTATGCCTGCAAGCTGCGCGGCAGGTTGCCGGTGAGCCGCTGGACGTCGTCGGTGACCGGCGCGAAGACGCCAGCTCTGACCAGTTCGAACAGGTGCATCATGTGGTCGACCCAGGCATCGGGGCGGCCGGACCTGGCGAAGTGCGCCCGGTGTTCGGCGAGGTTCGCGTCGACATGCCGGATGGGCCGGCCGGAGGCCCGGCCCAGCACCTCCGCCACGTGGCTGAAGGTCACCGCCTCCGAGCCCGTCAGCGTGTAGCCCCGCTTGTGGTGTCCGTCCTGGCTCAGGACGATGACGGCGGCGTCGGCAACGTCCCGGGCGTCGACAAAGCTGACCACCCGGTCGCCACTGCCGGCGTACAACTCGTCATCCTCGCGGAGCGCCCTGGCGTACACCCCCTCGTCCTCGTCGAAGTTCTGCATGAGCCAGTTCGGCCGCAGGATGGTCCATTCCTTCCCCGCGTTCTGCACCGCCAGTTCCACGGCGTGACGCGGCGTGTCCTCCGGCGAGCGGTCGACGCCCATCGCCGACATGAGCACCACGCGCCGGGCGTGCGGGGCGGAGGCGATCAGCCGGGAGATGATGCTGCTGGCATTGTCGGCGCTGTCCAAGCCCTTGACGAACAGCGTGTCGGCGTTGCCGAGCGCCGCGGACCAGGTCGTCGGGTCGTACCAGTCGAAGCGCACCGGAATCACTCCGGGCGACGGCTCTCCGGGGTGACGGCTCGCGGCCCGTACGGGTATCCCGGCGGCGGCCAGGGCCGCCACCACCCGCCGGCCGGCCTTGCCCGTGGCACCCTCCACCCAGACGCTCATGTCGTTTCTCCACTTCTTCAGCGTTGGTCTGCAGTTGCGACGCTAGGCGGCAGCCGTGAGACGGACGATGGCTGAGGCGCTCGTGTAGTTGTCTGGACGTCTCGCCGATCAAGACGGATATCGTGAGCCCGTGGACGTGCTCGCGGACATCCTCACGGCCATGCGGGTCGGCGCGCCGGTCGCCGCGCACACCGAGGCGCACGCGCCCTGGGGGCTGCGCTTCGACCACGCCACCGCCGCCGCGTTCCACGTCGTCCTCCAGGGGTCGTGCTGGCTGACCCCACTGCCCGGCGGTGCCGACTTCGAGCCCGTCGCGCTCGGACCCGGCGATGTGGTGCTGCTCGGACGCGGCGCCACCCATGCGATCGTTTCGGCCCCGGACGTTCCGCTCGCCGACTTCTCACCGTCGCGCACGTCGGAGTCCGCGCCCTTCGGGCGGATGGTCGTGCCGGGGCAGGGCGCTCGGTCGACGATCGTGTGCGGCGCGTACCGGCTGCAACGGCACCGCCCGCACCCGCTCCTGCGGGACCTACCGGAAGTGATGCACCTGCCGGCGCTGCCGGGCCGGCACCGGGGCCTACGCGCGATGGTCGAACTGCTCGGCGACGAACTGGAAACCCAACCTCCCGGCGCGACCGCGGTTACGCCGTCGCTGGTCGACGCCCTGCTGGTGTACATGCTCCGCGCCTGGCTGGCGGACACCGCCGACGCGGACGGATGGCCGGCGGCTCTGTCCGATCCCGTGATCGCGCGAGCGCTGGCCGCCATCCACGCCGAACCCGCGCGCCCCTGGACCGTCGAGCAACTGGCCGTCACGGCGCGGCTGTCCCGTGCCGCGTTCGCCCGACGGTTCACCACGGTGGTCGGCGAGCCACCGCTGACGTACCTCACGCGCTGGCGGATGACCACCGCGGCACGGCTGCTGCGCGAGACCGACAAGACCCTGGACCAGTTGGCCGCCGCCATCGGGTACGGCTCCGCGTTCGCGTTCGCCAAGGCCTTCCGGCGCGAGTACGCCCGCACACCGGGTGACTACCGCCGCCGAGCTCGAGATCCTGGGTGACGTACTGCCGGCCGCGACCCCGCTGCACGCCCACCTCGCCGAACGGCCGCCTACGCGGCTCGCCTTCCGCCACGCCGGGGAGGACCTGCGCGAACTGCACACGTCGGCCACCGGTCCGCTCCAGCTCATCCGCCAGGCCGTCGAGGCCGCGGTTCCCGGCCGCGGCGCCGGGGGCGCGACCCTTGAGGAGGGCTGGGCTCGTGTCGGCGCACGCCTGGCCGCGATCCCCCGCGGCCCTGGTCGGGTACGCCCGCAGCCTCCTACTCGCCGCGGTGGCCGGCAATGTCCCGACGCGGCGCCAGGTGGAGCTCGTCACGCAGCGCCGCCGCAACTGGATCGACGCCACCGCAGCCGGTGAGGGCGAACGTGGCGGCGACGGCAGGGGCCACGAAGGTGTGTCGTAGTCGCATCGGTCGATGAAGCGCCTCCGCCGGGTACGCCGACCGCCGGACGGCCCGCCCGGCTGCCGGATCCGTGACGCACCCGATCTTGACCTGTCTCGTTGACCGAAGCAACGGCCAAACATGACCGGCGGGAAGGACAGCGGTGACGGCAGTAGGGCGGGACACCAGCCGGCCGAGCGCAACCACAGACCCTCGGCTGACCCACGGCGGCGGGCTTCGCACCACCGGGCTGCTCCTCGCCCCGCAGTTGGCCGCCGCCGCCGCGAGCCTGCTCATCAACGTCTTCGCCGCCCGCACCCTCGGCCCGGCGGGGCGAGGGCAGATCGCCCTGCTGTTGCAGATCGGCTACCTCACCAACCTGTGCGCCCAGGCCGGCACCGACCGCGCCTATCCGGTGCTCATCCCCCCGGGACGGACCGCGCTCACGGCCGTGGCCGACACGATGCGGCTGGTCGCCCCGACCGGGCTGCTCGTGCTCGCCGCCGCCGTGCCGGTCGTCGCAGTCGTCGGCGCCGACACCGGCGACAGCATCAAACTGACCGTGGCCGCTTTCGCGGTCGCGGCGGCGGCGATGGTCACGGGTGGGGCGGTACGCACTGCTGCCGCGGCGTCCGGCACCGCCGTCCCCTTCGCCGTCGGCGCGGTCGCCGGTCAGATGGTGCTGATCGCCGCCGCCTGCGCGTTGACGGTCGCCGACGTGGACTCGGCCGCCGGGTGGTTGGCCGCGTACGCCGCCGCCCTCGGCACCGCCCCCGCCCTGTCGTGGCTGATGCTGCGCCGCCACCGGAACTCCGGCGCACCGAGCCCGGCCGCCGACCTGCGGCAGGCCCGCCGGCTCGGCCTGCGGCTGCTCCCCGCCGGCCTCGCCAGCCTCGTCATGCTGCGCGCCGACCGGCTGATGCTGCCGTGGCTCGGCACCTACGAACAGCTCGGCCTCTACATCGTGGTCGCCACCGTCGCTGAGTTCGCCGTGTGGCCCGTCCAGTCGTGGGTGGACGCGCACGCCGCCCGCTGGCACCGGCAGCACCTCGCCGGCGCCCTCGACCGCACCCGACCGATGCTGGCCGCCTGCGGGTACGGGCTCGCAGCGGGGACCGTTCTGGTCGTCGCCGGCCGGCTGCTCATCCCCCCGGTGTTCGGCGACGACTACCGCCACTCCACCACCCTGCTCCTCCCTCTGGCCGCCGGCACCCTCGCCTACGCGATCAGCCGGGTCGCTGTCGGTCTCGGCGTCGCCACCGGCCGCGCCCGGTCCTCATTCATCGCCGACATCCCCGCCATGCTCGTCGCGGTCGCCGCGTACCTGCTGCTCATCCCCCGCTGGGGCGCGTACGGAGCGGCGCTCGGTTCGGCGATCGCCTACGCGGCCGGCGCGGTCCTCGCCGTCGCCGCCCTCGCCACTTCCCGACCCCAGCCGGCGCAGCCGGTGCTGCCCCAGCAGGCGGCGGCGCGGTGAGCACCATGGAGGCCGTCCCGCCCACCCAGCAGCGGCTACAAGCACCGGCCCCCCGGCCCGCCCTCTCGGTCACCTGGCTCACCGCCCTGTTCCTGGTCGCCCTTGCCGGCCGGATCACCACCGACCGGGCCGGGCTGCCCGACCTCGGCATAGGCGACCTCCGCAAGACCGCCGTCGTCGTCCTCGCCGCCGGTGCCCTGCTGTGGCAGGTCGACCTGTGGGCGCGCGGCGCCGCCCGCCCGTGGCCCCGCCTGCTCATTCCCTTCACCGCGCTCATCGCCCTGCAGGTGGCGTCGGCGTGGTGGGCTCCGTGGGCTGCCCGCGTCGAACAGGTCACCTGGGACCTGCTGCTGTTGTGGCTCCTGGTGATCTGCACGGCCACGTTGACCGCCTCGAACCCGCAGCGGGCAGCCCGCGTCCTGCTGACCCTCATGCTGGCCGCCGGGATTGTGTACGCGGTCGCCGGCCTGCAATCCGGCCCTCAGGCGCAGGGCCGCATGTCGGCGTTCGGCGGCGGCCCCAACGTGTTTGTCCGCGTCGTCTGCCTGGCGGCCATCGCGGCGGTCACCCTCGCCGTGGCCCGCCGCCGCTGGTGGCTGCTCGCACTCGTCCCCCTGCTCGGGGCAGCAGCGGTGTTGTCCGGCTCCCGGGGTGGCCTGGTCGCTGCCACCACCGCCGCCACCGTCTTCTTCGTGTTCTTCCTCCGCCGCCGCCGCATCACGGTCCTGGCCGCCACGCTCGTCCTGGGCGGGGCTGCCGCGTGGGCGGTGTGGCAGGTGATGGGCGCGGCGGTCGCCGCCCTGGCCGCCACCCGCTACAACGCCGCCATCCTCGGCGCGAACGGCTACTCCGAGCGCCCCGAGCTGCTGGCGGCCGCGTGGGAGCTGTTCCGGGAGCACCCCGTCGTCGGCGCCGGCATGGACTCGTTCAACGCCGCGACCGCCATGAACTACCCGCACAACTACCTCGCCGGTCTGGCCGCAGAGACCGGGATCGTCGGCGTCGCACTGCTGGTGTGGGCGGTCGTCCGCTGGTGCCGCGACGGGCACCCATGGACGGCCGCGACACCGGAGCAGGTCGGCTGCGCCGTCGCGGCCGTCTACGTTCTGGCCGCGTCGATGTTCTCCGGCGACTACTACGACACCCGATTCTTCTGGATCCTGGCTGTCGTCGCGGTCGGCCGGCACCACCCCCGCCCTCATCCCACCCCACAACCGAAAGGCATCCGATGGCAGGGGAGCGGCGGGTACTCGTCCTCAACCACTACGCCAAACCGACATCCAGCGCCGGAGGCACCCGCCACGTCGAGCTGTTCGACCGGCTGAACGGCTGGGACTGGCAGATCACCGCCGCCGGCCTGGACCACGTCACCCACCGCGAGTACACCACCGACGACCCGCGGTTCATCACCGTCCCGGTCACCGGCTACACCCGCAACGACCACCGGCGGGTGATGAGCTGGATCACCTACGCCCGTAACGCCTTCCTGGCCGGGCTGCGCCAGCCACGCCCGTCCGTGGTGTACGCCTCCTCGCCGCACATCCTCGCCCCGCTGGCGGGATGGGCGTTGGCCCGCCTCCGCCGGGCACGGTTCGTTATGGAGGTCCGCGACCTGTGGCCGGAGGCCATCGTGAGCCTTGGCTACCTGCGTCGCGGGTCGATGACCCACCGGGTGCTGCGGGCGCTCGAATGCTGGCTGTACCGGCGGGCTGACCGGATCGTCATGGTGGCGGGCGCGTGGCGGCCGTACTTCACGGAAGCCGGCATCGACCCGGCGAAGCTGGCATGGGTGAGCAACAGCGCCGAGCCCGAGGACTTCCGCCTCCGCCCGGACGTCTACCGGCCGCTGCGGGAGCGTGTGCCGGTGCGGGGCCGGCTGTTCGTGTACGCCGGCTCCCACGGGCCGATCAACGGCCTCGGCCGCCTTCTCGATGCTGCGGCCGACCTGGCGGAGCACACGTTCTTGCTGATCGGCGACGGCCACGACAAGCGGGAGCTGGTGGCGCGGGCCGCCGACGAAGGCCTGTCCAACGTGCACTTCCTGGACGCGGTGCCGAAGGAGGAGCTGCGCGGGATCCTGGCCGGCGCCGACGTTGGCGTGCACGTCCTGGTTGACAGCCCGGTGTACCGCAAGGGCGCGAGCCCGAACAAGCTGTACGACTATCTGGCAGCTGGGCTGCCGGTGTTGAACAACTGCCCGGGTGAGCCGGAGGACATCCTGATGTCGAGCGGGTCGGGGTTGACGGTGGCGTCGGGAGAGCTCGCCGCGGGGCTGCAGAAGCTCGCCGAACTCGACGACGCGACGCTGATCGAAATGGGCCGGCGTGGCCGCGAGTACATCCAGGAGCACCGGTCCCGCACGGTGATGGCGGCGCGACTTCAGGAGGTTCTGGACGGGGTGGCCGTGAAGCGCCGGCCAGCGTCGTAGGCGTGGGGCGGGCCCGCCACCCGGTAGAGGCGGCGGGCCCGCAGTAGGTATCGCCCGCAACGGACTGCAGGACGAACAGTGCCGGCCACAGAAGACTGACAGCTTCGCATGGCACCCGGGCAGTTGCATCGGCCTGGCGCCGCCGATGAATTTTGTGAGCCGGGTCGGTCCAACCCTGAGGACAACGGTCAGGAGGTCTCGATGGGCACCGTGGTGCTGCACAAAAGCATGTCGTTGGACGGCTTCGTCGCCGGCCCCGACATCGGCGCGGAACACCCCATGGGGAAGGGCGGCATGCGGCTACACGAGTGGATGTTCACCGACCGTCCCGACCCGCGCGACACGGAGGTCGTCGCTGCCACGTTCGCCTCGGTGGGCGCGGTCGTGGTCGGCAAGCGCACGTTCGACGTCGGCTTGCCCCACTGGCAGGACACCCCGTATCCGGCGCCGACCTTCGTGCTCACCCACAAGGCCCGTGACGAGCTCCGCATGAACAGCGCGACGTTCACGTTCGTGACCGACGGCATCGAGAGCGCCCTCACGTCCGCCCAGGCCGCGGCCGGCGACAAGGACGTGATCGTGATGGGCGCCCAGACGGGACGGCAGTTCCTGCGCGCCGGGCTGCTGGATGAGTTGCAGATCAACCTGGTGCCCGTCGTGCTGGGCGCGGGAACCCGGCTGCTGGACGACCTGGGCCACATCGAGTTGGAGCGCACGCGGGTGATCGCCTCCGAGGCGGTCACGCACCTGCGGTTCCGGGTCGTGAAATAGCGGGCAACCGTACCCGCGCGGCCGCAGCCCACGCCTGTCATGCGAGATTGTCGGTTGACCCCGCGTTGTCCCCGGGGCAGGAGAGTGCGTTGTCGCCGTGGTCGCGTCGGTGGCATAAGCGAACGTGGACCGGACGCCGGACCTCATACTCATCACGCCTCCCTCATCGCGGAAGGCGCCCTTGGATCCTATGTTCCCGGGGAGCGTGGCGGACCTGGTCCGTCGCAGCGCCCCTCACTCCGGCATAGCCGACCGTAGATGGCCGGAATGAGTCTCGGCAAGCCCGCCCTGTCCGCAGTGCCGGCAGGCATCGCACTGGCGCAGGTGGTACGTGATGGTGGCAACGCCGAGCGCGACGCCCCAGAGCACCCAGGTCGCCGTCCCGGTCGCTGAGTCGGCGATCCTCAGCTGCGCCTTCGTCGAGCGGATCGCCAACCTGCGCGCCCGGGCCGTCCACGAGGATCCGGCGATGCCGGAGCGGTGCCTCTGGCATGTGGGGACGGGCCTCCTCGCACGGGCGATTGTGGACCCAAGGGTTGTGAAGTTCGTCGCAGCTGCCTATGGTCGCCTGAAACCGGTTTCTGTCACGCACGTCACGGATCGAGGGTGTGATGGGCAACAGCCGTATGACGGTCCGCGAGATCGCCAGACTCGCCGGCGTCTCCGTGGCCACCGTCTCGCGCGTCTCCAACGGCACGGGGCAGGTCTCGGAGGAGATGCGGCGCCGGGTGCTGGAGGCGATCGAGAAGCACGGATATCGCCCCGACCACCTCGGTCGGGCCCTGGCGGCCGGCCGGCACGGCGCCCTCGGTCTGGTCTTCCCCGGTCTGTCCGGCCCCTACTTCACCGAGCTGATCCAGGGTTTCGAGTCCGAGGCGGTGGGGTCGCGGGCCAGCGTGCACATTCTCTGCACGCACCTGCGCTCCGACTCCGACGACCAGGTGCTGGAGATGGGCCGCCGGGTGGACGGGGTCGCCGTCATGGGGGGCACCATCGCCGACGAGGCGCTGCTCCGGCTCGCCGAGATGGTTCCCGTGGTGGTGGTCGCCGGCGGGGGGCCCGGCGACATCCCCTCGATACGCGCGGACAACGCCGGCAGCATGCTGGCGCTCATCCGTCACCTGCTCGCCGACCACGACCTGCGCGAGCTGACCTTCGTCGGCAACCCGGCCGGCTCGCCCGACGTCAGCGAACGCTGGGCCGCCTTCCGGCGGGCGCACCACGACCTCGGCATCGAGCCGCCCGACGAGCCGGTCGCGGTGAGCATGCAGCAGGCCGACGGGTTGCTCGCCGCCGACCAGCTGCTGGGCGGCGACGCGTCCAGGCCCGCCGGGGTGGTCTGCGCCAACGACGAGATCGCCCTCGGCGTACTGGTCGGCGCGCTCGGCCGGAGCCTGCGCGTGCCGCAGGATCTGGTCATCACCGGCTTCGACGACGTGCCGGCCGCCGCCCTCGTCACCCCGTCCCTGACCACCGTCCGGCAACCCGTACGCGAGCTCGCCGCCGAGGCGGCCCGGCTGATCCTGCGTGCCGCCGAGCAGCCCGCCGAGACTCCCGCGGGCAGTCTCGTGCTGCCCACCGACGTCGTCCTGCGCCGCAGTTGCGGCTGCCCGCCGCCTCCGACCGGAGGTACCGGCGCGTCAGGAGCTCACACCCATCGAAACCACCAGCCTCAGGAGGTACGAGATGAGAAGTAGGCGGTTAACCGCGGCGGCCGCGGTCGTCCTGGCCGCGTCGGTCGCGCTGGCCGGTTGTGGCCGTGACTCGGGCGGCGGCCAGGACGAGGCGAAGTCCGTCGGGGCGGGAAAGGCGAGCGGGGACATCACCGTCTGGGCGATGGGCACCGAAGGCGAGAAGCTCGCCGAGTTCGCCAAGGAGTTCTCCACCGAGAACCCCGACGCCAAGGTCTCCGTGACGGCGGTGCCCTGGGACGCGGCGCACCAGAAGATCGCGAGCGCCATCGCCGCGAAGCAGACGCCGGACGTGTCGATGATCGGTACCACCTGGCAGGGCGAGTTCGCCAAGACCGGTGCGCTCGACCCGACCCCGCCGGACCTCATCAAGAAAGACGACTTCTTCCCCGGCGCCTGGGACACGACGATCGTCGACAACACCTCGTACGGCGTCCCGTGGTACGTCGAGACCCGGCTGATCTACTACCGCAAGGACCTGGCCACCAAGGCCGGGTTCCCGGACGGCCCGAAGTCGTGGGACGACCTCAAGGCCATGGCCAAGGGCATGAAGGAGAAGGCCGGCGCCAAGTGGGGTCTCAACCTCCAGCCCGGCAAGACCGGCAGCTGGCAGTCGGTCCTGCCGTTCGCCTGGTCCAACGGCGCGCAGGTGGCCAGCGCCGACAAGCTGAGCTTCGACACCCCGGAGATGACCGAGGCGCTCGCCTACTACCAGTCCTTCTTCACGGAGGGACTGTCCCCGACCGCGCTACCGGAGGGCTCGCTCGAACCCGGCTTCGTCAAGGGTGAGATCGGCGCCTTCATCTCCGGCCCGTGGCACATGGGCATCGTCGAGGAGCAGGGCGGCGCAGGCTTCAAGGACAAGTACGCGGTCGCGCAGATGCCGACGAAGAAGTCGTCGACCTCGTTCATCGGCGGCAGCAATCTCGCGGTCTTCAAGGACGCCAAGAACCGTGACGGCGGCTGGAAGTTCGTGCAGTGGCTGAGCAGGCCCGAGGTGCAGGTCAAGTGGTACCAGGCGGTCAAGGACCTGCCCGCGGTGCAGTCGGCCTGGAACGACCCGACGCTCTCCGGCGACACGTTCCTGACCACGTTCGGCCAGCAACTCAAGAGCGCCAAGGCACCGCCGGCGATCACGACCTGGGAGCAGATCGCGGCCGCCTTCGACCTCGAGGCCGAGAAGCTGTGCAAGCAGAACACGGACCCGGCCGCGACCGCCAAGGCGATCCAGGAGAAGGCGAGCGCCATCGGGACCGGGAGCTGACATGGCCGGCGCCCCCACGGCGACGACACCAGCGCGACCGGCCGGGGCGACGAGCCCGGGCCGGCCCGCCGGCTCGGTCCGGCGCCGGCAGCGCCTGCGGCGGGCGCTGACCGGCTGGGCCTTCTCCGCGCCCTTCACCGTGTTGTTCCTCGTGTTCATGGCGCTGCCGGTGGTGGTCTCACTGCTCATGAGCTTCACCGACCTGCGCTCCACCGACCTGCGCAACCCGTTGGCCGTCAACGTCGTCGGCATCGACAACTACACCCGCCTGTTCTCCGATCAACTGTTCCTGCGCTCGTCGGTCAACACCCTGGTCTTCGTCGTCATCGGCGTGCCACTGACGATGGTCGCGGCCCTGGCCGCCGCGACCGCGCTCAACTCCGGGCTCGTACGCTTCCGCGCGCTGTTCCGGGTCGGCTTCTACCTGCCGGTCGTGACCAGCATCGTGGCGATCGCGGTGGTCTGGCGTTTCCTGCTCGACCCCGAGATCGGGCTGGTCAACAATCTGCTGCGCCTGCTCGGCATCGACGGGCCGAGTTGGCTGTTCGACACCAGGCTCGCGCTGCCGTCGCTGATTGTCATGGCGGCGTGGCGCAACTTCGGCTTCCTGATGGTGATCTTCCTGGCCGGACTCCAGGCGGTGCCGGCCGACCTCTACGAGGCGGCGACGCTCGACGGCGCGACGCGGTGGCAGCAGTTCCGCAACGTCACCGTGCCGATGCTCCGGCCGACCCTGCTCTTCGGCGGGGTGATCACCGGCATCGGCTACCTCCAGTTCTTCGAGGAGCCGCTCGTGATGACGCAGGGCGGACCGCTCTCCTCGACGCTGTCGGTGTCGTTCCACATCTACAACCAGTTCGGCTTCGGCAACTACGGCTACGCGGCCGCCGCCAGCTACGTGCTCTTCGTGGCGATCGTGGCGCTGTCGGCCGTGCAGTTCCGCCTGCTGGGGGAGAGGAACTGACGATGGCCACGAAGGACACCACCCTGCGTACCCGCGATCGGGTTGCGAAGGCCATGCTCTACGCCGTTCTGCTCCTCGGGCTAGTCGCCGTCGCCGGACCGTTCCTCTGGATGGCGTTGTCATCGCTCAAGCCGGAGCGGGAGATCCGCGACGTGCCGCCTACCTGGTGGCCCGAGACGGTCACGCTCGACAACTTCCGTGGGCTGTTCTCCCGGCTCGACTTTCCGCTCTACTTCTTCAACTCCGCACTGGTCGCGACGCTGGTCATGGTCGGCAACCTGCTCTTCTGCTCGCTCGTCGGGTACGCGTTGGCGAAGCTGCGCTACCCCGGCAAGCGGGCGCTGTTCCTGGCCGTGCTCGGCATGCTCATGGTGCCCGGCATGGTGACCTTCGTCCCGCAGTTCGTGCTGGTCAGCAACATGGGCCTGACCAACACGTACGCCGGCCTGATCCTGCCGTTCCTCGTCGGACCGTTCGGCGTGTTCCTCATGCGGCAGTTCCTCCAGTCGATCCCCGACGAGCTCATCGAGGCCGCCCGGGTCG
Organism: Micromonospora sp. NPDC048907; assembly: GCF_055586885.1. Lineage (NCBI taxonomy): Bacteria > Bacillati > Actinomycetota > Actinomycetes > Micromonosporales > Micromonosporaceae > Micromonospora > Micromonospora sp. NPDC048907. The sequence goes on along the minus strand of NZ_JBVJHI010000005.1, from coordinate 307,909 downwards.
ACGGCGCCGGCGAGTTCCGGATCTTCTGGCGGGTGGTGCTTCCGCTGTGCCGGCCGGCACTGGCCACCCTCGGGATCCTCACGTTCCTCGCGTCCTGGAACAACTTCCTGTGGCCCCTCGTGGTCGCCACCACGGAGGACAAGTACACGTTGCCGGTCGCCCTCGCGCTCTACAGCGTCGGCGAGAACGAACGCAACTACGGGCTGCTCCTCGCCGGCGCGGTCGTCGTCGTGCTCCCGGTGCTCATCGTGTTCCTGTTCCTCCAGCGACACTTCCTGCGCGGCATCGCGACCACCGGAATCAAGTGACCCATCCCGCACCAGACAAGGAGACCCATGCGACGCCTTCTCGCACCGCTCCTCGCGCTGGCACTCGTGCTGGCAGGCGGCCCGGCCGCCGTCGCGGCACCCGACGAGCGCGGCCCCGACCGGGCCCTGCTCCGCTACGCCTCGGACACGTGGCGCTCGATGGCCGCCATGACCGACCCCGGCACCGGCCTGGTCGCGGACAACATCACCGGCGACCTCGCCGCCGGCGGCCGCTCCACCTACACGTCCCCCACCAACATCGGCGGCTACCTGTGGTCCGCGGTGGTCGCCGCCAAGCTCGGCATCATCTCCCGGACCGAAGCCCGCCAACGGATCGCCAGGACCCTCGACACGCTCGCCCGGCTCAAGCACCACACCGCCTCGGGCATGTACTACAACTGGTACGACCCGCGAGACGGCTCGGTCGTCACGGTCTGGCCCGACGACGGCAGTCCGGTCTACCCCTTCATGTCCAGCGTGGACAACGGCTGGCTCGCGGCCGCGCTCAACGTGGTCAAGGGCGCCGTGCCGGAGCTGCGCGGCAAGGCCGACGCGATCCTGCGGAAGATGAACTTCGGCTTCTACTACAACCCGGCGGCGTCGACGCCGTTCGGGGCCAGCGGGCTGATCGCCGGCGGCTTCTGGGACGCGCCGCCCCCGGGGTGCTCGCAGCAGCGCGACGGTGTCTGGTTCACCTGCAACCACTACGACATCACCGTCACGGAGCCGCGCATCGCGACGTACCTCGGCATCGCGATGGGCCAGATCCCGCCGAAGGCCTACTACAACACGATGCGCACCCTGCCGGCCAGCTGCGACTGGAGCTGGCACGAGATGCAGCCGGTCGGCTTCGACACCACCTACGAGGGCGTGCCGGTGTACGAGGGCGCCTACCGGTACCGCGGCATCCAGTTCGTGCCCAGCTGGGGTGGCGACATGTTCGAGGCCCTGATGCCTGACCTGTTCGTGCCGGAAGCGCGATGGGCACCCAACAGCTGGGGCCGCAACCATCCCGCGACGGTCGCCGGACAGATCGAGCACGGGATGAACGACGCCGGGTACGGATACTGGGGCTTCTCCCCGGCGAGCGACCCGGCCGGCGGCTACCAGGCCTGGGGCGTCGACGCGATGGGCATGGACACCGACGGCTACCCGTCCGACGTGCAGCACTCGAGGTACGACGCGGGGTTCGGCGACTGCCGCCCCGCCGGCCCGGACCCCGACTACGGCGACGGCGTGGTGACCCCGCACGCGGCGTTCCTCGCTCTCCCGTACGCCAAGGCAGCCGTCGTCGACAACCTCGCCCGACTCAAGGCCAACTTCGACTCGTACGGCCCCGGCGGCTTCTACGACGCGATCGCGGTCGGCAGCGGCACCGTGGCCAAGCGCTACCTCTCGCTTGATCAAGCCATGATCATGGGTGCGCTCGGCAATGAGCTCGCCAACGACCTCCTGCACCGCGCGTTCGTCTCACCTGAGTTCGAACGCCGGATCCGTCCACTGATCGCACAGGAGACCTTCAACGTGCCGGCCAACCAGGACCTGCCGCAGCTGCGTGGGGCCGCCTGAGGGCGCTGGATGAGGTAACGGTCGACCTGCCCGACCCCGTCGGTCGCACCGGTGCTGCGAAGTAGGGTCCACGGCCACGCGCCGTAGGGCCCTACTTCCGCGATCGAGCACGATCCTGCCGCTACTGCCTTCTGGTGCACCACGCCGCTGCCCGCGCCGCCGACATCCCGCCGTCCAGGTCGAGATCTCCGCCGTCGGGAGCGGCCCCGGTCGGTACATCAGCGCGTTGAACCTGGCGCTGATCGCCCGAGGCGTTCTTCGCCCGGACGTGGACTTCCAGCGATACGTCGCAACCCGGGTGGCGTCCGGCGCAGCCGGGAGATGTTGGCTTTCCAGATCGTCAACGACAACACGCTGCTGGACCGCGTTCTCCGCATGCTGAGCGCGAAGGCGGGCTTTACACAACTGGCCTGGCAGACGTACGTCGGCGTGGTGAAATGCGACGGGTGGCCGATTCGCGGTGACCCTGCTCGGTGCCGATACCGCGCTGCTGGGGGCCTCGGGGAGGCCCTGACCACGCTCGACCGGGCTTCGCGCTCTCTCCCGAGGCGACTATATGCCGCTTTGGCGCAACCCAGAGAGGAGTTCTTCGTCATTCTCGCTGCTGACCGGGCGTGGCGTAGGTGCTGGCCTCGCGCTCGTGGCCATGCTCGCCGTGGGTTTCCGGTGGCGCACCTGGCGGGGCCGGGGAGCCGCGGCAGGGCAAGGGACGCCCAGCAACGGTCAAGCACTGGCGTTCCGCAGGTGATGGTGGAACTTGTCGTAGCCCCGTCACTGGCAGTGCATTGAATGTCCTGGGGCGAAAGGAGAGGGTTCTGCAACCAACATGGCTCGTGGCGCTCTCGTGGGCTGTGCTCGTTGTGAGCTCTGCCAGCACCGTCGCCATCGTTTTTGATCACTTTGTGCTTCGATACCGTCAGCCGATGAGGGTCATGGAGATTGTCTGGCCGGCGACCGGCCTCTATTTCGGCCCGGCAGCGGTTCTGGCCTACCGGAAGTGGGGCAGACCTCAATCTCCGCGGTGGCTGGAGCGGCACCGCACCCCGCCTAGCAGGTCGCGACATGCTGTGACGCTGATCGAAACCATGCATTGTGCGACGCACTGCGTTCTGGGTGCCATCATTGCTACTGTTGTCAGCTTCAGCTTTGGTCTCGAATTGTTCGGTAAGAGACTGTGGCCCGAATTCATCGGCGACTACGTAGCCGCAGTGGCGATAGGCCTTGTATTCCGCTACTTCAGTGCGCCTGACACGGGAGGTCGAAGAGCGCGGGCCGCCATGCGGAACTTCCTCAGGGGAGACCTGCTGAGCGTGTCCATCTTCGAGGCCGCCCTACTGAGTTGGCTGGCGCTCATGGAGCTTATGGTTTTCCACGAGACCGTGCAGCCCAGTAGTCCGGTGTTCTGGCTCATTGTCCAGATCGGGCTGATCATGGGCTTCTTTGCCGCTTGGCCACCAACCCTGTGGCTGGTCCGCCACGGCGCCAAAGCGGATTTGCTGAGCACGCCCCAGTAGGTGGTGCCCGCGCCGACGCCCGTGGCCTGCTTGGTTCGCGTTCCAGCGGGCGATCGGTGATTAGCCCGATGGGGATGAGGCCAGATCACCCGCCGTCCCAGCACGCTGTCGAGGTACCAGTTCGCGTGCCGAAGCGAAGTGCCGCGTTCCTGCCATGCGACGGGGATGCTGCCCGGAGAGGGAGAATCAGATGGAATACGAGGATTTCGTGAATGCAGTGGCCACGCGGGCAAAGGTCTCGACCGAGCAGGCGGCGACACTGACCAGCGTGACGTTGGAGACGTTGGCAGACCGGATAAGCGCCGGCCAGGCCGAGGACCTCGCCTATCAGCTTCCGGATCGACTTGCCGGTAACCTGAGCAGACCGCTCGGAGGGGAAATGGCCACCTCGTTCGGACTCGACGAGTTTGTGCGGCGGGTGGGGGATCGTCCGGGGGTCGACCGTGCGCTCGCCGGTGCCGGGGTCCGCGCGGTGCTCTCCACCCTGCGTGAGGCCGTAACCCGAGACGAGTTCGAGAACGCCATGGCCCAACTTCCCGAGGAGTTCTCGCAGGTGATCGAACCGGTGGGAGCCGGTGGCGGGCGGCGCTCCCGCTCGTAGCAGGCAGAGTGGGAGCAGGAGCAGTGTGGCGTCTTCTGTTCCACGCCGACGGCGGCGCCGACCCGAGTCTGACTCGCGCCGGTCAGCCGACTGAGCCTGCAGGACAGCTCGCCGATGTCTCGCCTGCCTAGCGGCTCGCGGACGGCCTTGTCGAACCACACGTTCTCGGGGACGCTTCGGTCACGACCTCGATCGGGCGCTGCCCGGTCACATCGACGCCGTTTACTCTCCCTGAGCCGGCTCCTGGCCTCGTCAACTCGGCGGGGTGGCCGGTCTCAAGCGAGCTGCGGCTGGCGGGTCTGCTCCCTGGCAAGGTCGGACCGGCGCTGGCGGCGCGAGCGCGCGGCGAACACGAGCAGCCACACCATGAGGACGACCTCACCGACGAACGTGACTGCGGCGACCTGAATCGTGTACGTGGTCGAGACCAGCGCTCCGATCGAGTCGGTGAGGTAGCCCGCGCCGGCGATCGCCACGAGCACCGCCCCCCAGGTCGGCACAGTGCGAGACCGCCACGCCAGCCACCCGATCATCAGCAGGTGGACGCCGAACAGGATCAGACCCAGGCTCCAGATCTCCTCGAATTCGGTGATCTGCGCGTACACCCTGGGGCTGATCTGGTCGGTCGCCACGCCGTCACGCAGGAGACCAGCGGCGGCGATCAGGTGCGTGATCGCGACGGCGAAGACGACCGCGTACACGGTGCGGCACCAGGCCGAGATCAGTGCGACGGTGCGGTGGGTGTCGTCGAAGAACGCCCGCAGCGCCCAGGCGACCAGCACGTCGAGGCAGGTCACCGCGAACAGAGCGACGACGGCAAGGGCGAATGCCCGTTGATTCGACAGCAGCCGGGTGGTGGTCTCGACGGCGTCGGTGGAGACCAGCCGGCCCACGACGCCGAAGTTGGCCAGCCCAGCGAGAACCGCCATCAGCAGCAGGCCGAGCCCGGCGGCCAGCGCCGCGCGGCTTACCCGGGAGCCGCCCTCCACGGCCGCCGCTGCGCTCGACTGCCCGCCGGAAGCGGCACCGGGCTGCACAACAGCGGTGGGCGGCGCGAAGCCGCGAGCGAGCAACAGCAGACCGAAGACGATCTCGAACAGGCCACCCGGGATCGCCAGCACGAGCCCGACCGCGGCCCCCATCAGCTCGGCGGCCGCGCCGGCCGCCAGCAGCGCGTATCCGACGGATCCCCAGATCGCCAGCCAGCTCGGCAGCCAGCGCTGCCGGTGAAGGGCCAGGCAGAACGGCAGGCTGCCCAGCCCCAGCGACAGCATGGCCAGCTGGTATGCGATGTCGGCGGCACCGGCACCGACCGGGTCCAGCAGGACGACCCCGGCCGTGAGCAGGAACCCCTCCGCGCCGCGCGCGACAAGGTACGCCCAGGCGATCCCCGGATGCGGTCGGCGCAGCGACCAGAAGACCAGCACGCCGATGGCCGCCACCATGACGGCGTTGAGCATCACGAGGGTCGTCCCGGCGGCCTGCCCGGCGAGAGCGGTGCCGATGCCGTAGGAGACGAACGCCAACAGGAAGAACGCACCGGCGCATCTGCCGGTCACGCGGAGGGACATCTTCGCCTCACAGGCTTTCGTACTAAGTAAGAAGTACTAAGTACGATAGCCTTGGCGGCGAGGCCGGTCAACGGAAGCCAGGAAGACGGGAACCAGAGGGTGGGCGAGCCAGCACGACAGCTGAGTCGCGAGCGGGTGCTGCAGGCCGCGGTCGGCATCGCCGACGCGCACGGCCTGGGGGCGTTGACCATGCGGTCGCTGGCCGCTGAGCTGAACGCCAAGCCGATGTCGCTGTACTACTACATCCGTAACAAGGACGATCTTCTCGACGCCCTCGTCGACGGGGTTTTCGCGGAGATCGAACTGCCGGAGACGGGCGGCGACTGGCGCGCCGAGGTGCGCCGGCGATGCCTCTCAGCCCGTACGGTCCTCGCGCGGCATCCCTGGGCGCTGGCCCTGGTCGAAAGCCGGACCAGTCCCGGGCCGGCCACCCTGCGCCATCACGACGCCATGCTGGGCGTGCTGCGGGCCGGGGGCTTCTCGCTACAGATGACGGCCCACGCGTACGCGATCGTCGACGCGTACGTCTACGGCTTCGTGCTTCAGGAGGCGTCCCTGCCGTTCGACAGCGGAGACTCCGCCAACGCCGTCGCGGATTCGATCATGGAAGGCTTCGCGGCGGGCGACTACCCGCATCTGGTCGAGTTCGCCACGCAGCACCTCCAGCAGCCTGGATACCACTTCGGCGGGCAGTTCGAATTCGGCCTCGATCTGATCCTCGACGCACTCGCGGTGCGCGGCGGCGCCACGCGCCCGCCGTGAGTCCCGCTGCCGGGCCCGTCGGTGAAGCTGGGCTGACCGAACCCGCTGACAGCGGCTTCGAAGCGTCCAGCATGAGAAGGAGCTCCGGTGATCTCTGCGAAGTTCTGGTCGTACATCGCCCTGCTCGATGGTGCCGCGACTCCTGAGGGCTGCGGGCGTCTCGTCGAGTCGCTGGGTTCGGCCGGGGAGGCCGACGTGCGGCAGTTCGCCGACGATCTCATGGAGGCGGTGCGCGCCCTCACCACGGCGCGACACCAGTCGCAAGCGGTCTGGGACGTGTCAGAGCCGGCCGCCGCGCCTGCGCTTCCCATGTCCGACGATGTCTTCCTCTACGCCAGGCTCGCCGTTGTCGCCGCCGGCCAGCGAACGTGGCAGGCGGTCCTGGCCGACCCCGACGCCATGTCGGGCCGCTGGCGGGTGGCGGGTGCCGAGGAACTGTTGGACGTGGTGCCGGCGGCGTACCGGCGCGCCACCGGGTTGGACTGGGACGACGACCTCGTCTTCGACATGCCGCTCGCCGACGACGCCCGAGCCGAGGCCGGCGCCGGTGACGGCGAGGGCAAGTGGTGGAACTGGTACATGTGCGGACACATGTACGACGTGAAGGCCGAACGCGACGAATTCGACACCGCGTCCTATGCGCTGGAAGCGGCGATCGACGCCGATCCCGCCTGGCGGGCATGGTGGGGCGCCTCCGGCGTGCCCGATCTGGAGACCTACCCGTTCTACACCTGGGGCGCCGTCCCGAAACCGCGCCTGAGCAAGGGCCGGAAGGTGGTACGAGTCCACTTCGGCTTCGACGCCGCCGTGCTGCACAGCGCACCCGTCCAGGATCTGCCAGGCCTCGCGGCCGAGCATCAGCGGGCGCTGCTCGGGTACGCGCAGTCGAGACTCGGACTGCCGGACATGCCGCTCCTGCCCAGCCCTGAGGAAAGGTAGTCGGCGCCGCGCCGCGTGACGCTTCAAGCGAGCCCAGGACGACAGCCGATAGCAGCCAGGCGGGAAGCGTGAACGCTGACCACCTCGGTCAGCCGAGAACGATGGGCGGGCCAAGGTCGACCACTCCGCCGATTCTCGCGACGATGCCGGATCCGGTACGGGTCGCGCTCGCGCAGATCGATGATGGCCTCTTGAGTGTGTCACCCTGGTGGACTTCGATGTCGCCGTTGCCGGAGGTGTCGAGGAGGTGGGCGGCGAGGCAGCCGACGCTGTTGGCGTTCGCGATGTCCTCGTTGACCCCGATCGCGGGGGCGAACATGCGGGCTGCGGCCGTTCTCGCGGTCGGTGAGAGTGCGTAGGTGAAGCAGCCGAGATATCCGAGTCGGCGGCACTCGGTTGCCAGCCGATCGAAGTCGGGCTGTATGGACAGCAGCGTCCGGTGATCTCGGACGGGGACAAGAAGTCGTGGCGTACCCGGCAGAGCGACCCGGACGTCGGCGGCGATGTCCGCTCGTTGCAGGCCGAGGGCAGCGATGATGCCCCCACCGGTGGCGTCGCCGTCGTCAGCCAGGGCGATGGCGCCTTGGTCGAACCAGACTTCGACGCCGCCGCGACGGCGGATGGCCGTCGTGGCGAAGGTGCGGCCTGCGGTGTGCTGGCGCCCGTGGTGCTCGGTGGCGCCCCTGCGGTCCAGCAGGACGGCTTGCGCGGCGAGGGTGCCATGGCCGCAGTTCGTGAGTTCCCCGGCGCTGGTGAAGAAGCGCACCGTGGGCGTGTCCGCTGTGCCGGTGTCGATGAACGCGGTGTGGGAGGTGCCGGTCCTGCGGGTGATGGCGTGCCGGTCGCCGTCGGTGAGGGTGGCGTCGTCGATCACGACCGCGGTGGGGCTGCCGCCCTGCCCGTCGCGGGTGCAGGCGTTCACCACTGCCACCGGCGGGTCGGCCATCAGGCGGCCGTGATGTCGGCGAAGCGGGGAGCGCCGGGCTCGAGGTCGACGCGAGCGGCGCGGGCGGCGAAGCAGATCGCGTGGTACAACCCGCACAGCAGGAGCACGTCGAGTAGTTGCCGCTCGTCGAACGACTCCTGCGCGGATTGCCACAGTTCGTCGTCGATGTCGCTCGCGTCGTGCAGGGCGTCCACCATCTGGATGAGCGTGGCTTCGCGGTCGGCCGTCCAGCAGGGATCGTCAGGGCACCCGCAGGTGAGCGAGGTGATCTCGGCCGGTGTGAGTTCGGCACGGTCAGCGAAGACCATCACGTGGACGCCCCACTCGTATTCGCAGCGACAGCGTGCGCAGGTGCGCAGGATGACGATCTCCCGTTCGCGGAGGGTCAGGCTCAGGTCGCGGCCGAGTTCGTACCTGCCCCAGTTGCTCATCGCCATAGTCATCGGCAAGTTCTTGGCGAACGTCCGGAAAAGGCCGATAGGAGGCACCCCGGCCGGCGTCATCGTGGCGAGTTGTGCCGCCACGTCCGGCGGGAACGGCGGTTCGAGCGCCAGGATGCGAGCCATGGCCCCCTCCAGGTGTTTCGGATTTAGAAGCACCGTAGCGATTCGGTTTCCGAAGCGCCAGGGGTGATGCTGCACGGGTTCAGTTTTCGCGGTTCTCGTCCAGGGCGGAGGCCCAGGCCTCGGACCAGCGGGCGAGCGGGCGCAATGCCTGGTAGACGCCATGGCCCAGGTCGGTGAGCGTGTAGGCCGTGTCCGGCTGCTGGGCGACGAGGTGGGCGTCGAGGAGCTCGGTCAGCCGTTGCCGCAGGACGCTGGAGGACATGTTGTCACAGCGCTCCTGCAACGCGCGGAACCCGACCGGCCCGTACTGCAGCTCCCAGATGATGCGCAGGTTCCAGCGGCGGCCGAACAGGTCGAGGGCGGCCATGAGAGGTCGCCCGGTGCTCGATCCGCGTACCGGCCGGCCCGGCCTGGGTGCCGTCATCGCCTGTGCCCCCTCTTGATGCTTCGATCTTCGATACAGTAGCGTCCACCGCGTTGATTCGACTTCCGAAGCGATGGGGATGGCTTCGTGAGACGTCTACCGCTACTCGGGACAACCAGGGACCTGGCCTGGCGCCTGCAGCACCTGCCAGTCGACGTCCTGCGCCGGTGGCCCGCGTCCGGGGTGTGGTCGGCGTTGGAGTACGCCTGCCATGTCCGCGACGTCTACGACACCCGGGTTCGCCGCACACTGACCGAGCACGAGCCCACGCTCGAACCGATGCGCAACGACGAGCGCGCCGAGCAGGGTGCCTACAACGAGCAACCACTGGCCGCCGTCCTGCTGGATCTTGAACGTAATATCGACCGGTTCGCCGCCCTCACGAGCGAGATCAGCGAACCGCAGTGGAGCCGGACAGCTGTCCGGCTCCCTGGGGAACGCCGCACCGTGCTGTGGATGGTTCGGCAGGCCGCGCACGAAGGGCTCCATCACCTCCACGACATCGGTGCGGGCACGAACGACAAGGCGGTGTTATTCGACGTCGACGGCGTGCTCGTCGACTCGTACCCCGCGTACCGCCGGATCTGGAGCCGATGGGCCGACCACCGCAACCTCGACCCGGACCTGGTCTGGTCGCACACCCACGGCCGCCGGCCCGTCGACACCATCCAGGCCGTAGCGCCACAACTCGACGCCGCCGCCGAATACTCGCTGATCCGGGAATTCATGGCGAACGAAGGCGACGGGTTTCCCGTGTACCCCGACGCCGCCGCAGTGTTGCGCCTATTACAGAACCGACGGTGGGGCGTCGTGACCTCAGGCCGAACGCCCACCGTCCTGCAACGCCTGCGCGCAGGTGGGCTACCCGACCCTCCGGTCCTGGTCGACAGCAGCCAGGTCCGCCGCGGCAAACCGGATCCGGAGGGCTACCTACGCGCGGCTCAGCTCCTCGACGTGCCGGCGCCCGACTGCCTGGTGATCGAGGACGCTCCCGCCGGCGTCGAAGCAGCCCGATCCGCCGGCATGACAGTGGTCGCGGTACGCACCACCCACCCTGACGACGAGCTCGCCGGCGCACACCACCGCGTCGACACCCTCAGTCACACCGTCCCACTCATCACCGGCTGGCTGGAAGGACACTCCCATGAACCAGGGAACCGAACGACTCGCTGACTCTGGCGGTCTCCCGTGCCCCGACTCGAACGGCTCGACTCACAAGCTGCTGGTCCTGTATCCCGAACCCGCCGATCCCGACCACTTCCGCGAGTACTACGTGACCAACCACCTCCCGCTGGTCGCCCGCATGCCCGGCCTGCTGGCGTGGCGCTACAGCTTCGACGTGGCGGCGACGCAGGGAGAGACGCCGTACTTCGCGGTCTTCGAAGCCGAGTTCGCCGACGCCGCGGCGATGACCGCGGCGAGGGCGTCGCCACAGGGCCGGCAGGTGACCGCCGATGTCGCCAACTACGCCACCGGCGGTGTGGTCGTCATCCACTATCCGGTGCAACACGGCACCGTCTGAGCCCGGGACTTGGCGCCCGATATCCACGGAGCGCACCGGTGGCCTCAGCACCAACGGCGCCAGCCCTGGCGGGCCGACACCGCGGCCGTCGACGATCGGCCGAACGTCTTGGGCCGTCCGTGCCGACCCAACGCCGCACACCGATCCGCTGCCGGCGGGCGCGTTCGACCGGGTGATCCGTGATCAGCAGCGACGGCCCCGCACCGCACGCTTTGCGAAAGGGTGCAAGACTGCACATGGTCAAGGCGTGACTCACCATGATTGCCGGCCGAGTCAGCTGACGGACCTACCCGAGCAGCGCCGCCGCCGCGGCCAGGGTGGCCAACGACAGCGTCGTGGTCACCACCACCGACCGGTTGGCCACCGCCTCGCCGACGCCGTACTCCTGGCCGAAGATGAACGTGTTCTGCGCTGTCGGCAGGCCCGCGTACACCACCACGGCGAGCAACTGCGGCGCGGACAGGCGCAAGGCCATCCCGGCCGCGTACGCGATGACCGGCTGTGCGACGAGCTTCAGCGCGGTGATCACGGCCAGCTCGGCCAGCTCAGGCGGCGCTGCCCGCGACGGCGCCGTACGGTGCAGCGACGCGCCGAGCGCGACCAGGGCGGCCGGAACCGCGGCGCCCGACAGCAGGGTGAGCGACGCGCCGACCGCCGACGGCAGATGCAGGCCGGCAGCCGAGCACGCGACACCGAGCAGCGACGCCAGGATCACCGGGTTGCGTACCGGTTGGGCCGTGCCCGGCCTGTCGACGGGGTGGGCGGGGCGCCGAACCACGGGACGGCGGCCCGCTCCCCAGACGGGCGGGTCGGCGGCAGACGGGATGGCAACCAGCTTTGCGGGTGCGGGTACACATCCCCTCCCGCCTCATCAACGGCACGGATGTTGCGAGCGTCAGTGATGATCGGCGGGTGGTTGACAAGGAGTTCAGCATGCGCGGGGGCGTCGCCTACGTTGACCCCGGCGTGCGGTCGTGAGGGTCGGGTTTCAAGAGCTACAAGAGCGCCACGTGGCCCTTCGCTCGGCTCCGTGTCGGAACGAGCCACATTACGGTCTCGTCTCTGTTCGGAGAGTTCCGCGTCACCCGCACGAACCCCGTATCGATCTCCCGGTTAAGCCGTATCCCCGTTCTGGCAGACGGCGTCAAGTTTGTGCGAGATGACCACGACGAGGCTGTGATCTTCTGGGCGGCCCGTGCTGGCAAGGTGTCGGGCGAGCTGCAACGCCGAGGCTGGCCAGTGGCCGGCTCATCGTGAGCCGCCGTGCTGGGTGACCAATTGGGTGACGACGGGCACGAGCATGGCCGGACGCCGGTGGACGCTGATGGACCGTTGAGGCAGGTCACCCGGAATGATTGGCCAGCTCATCGACGGGTGATGGTTCTTTCACACCGAAGGAGTCGCGCCTCCGGCTCGTCGAGCTCGCAGCTCTGTTAGCCAGTGTCGTACCTGGTCGTCATCGTGCAGGAAGCCTGCTTCTGGTCCGGCCCGCAGATCGATGCCTTGAAGCAGATTGAGGGCCCACCACTCCACGTCGCCCCAGCAAAGCTCGTCGTCCATCACCCACCTCTGAGCCCACCGGTCAGCAGAGTCCCGGGTTCTACGGCCGTCGGCAACGGCAAGCAGCCATCCCTCGATCTCATCAAGGTCCGGTTGCTGGCTGCCGTCCACGCCCGTGAGCTTACGGTCCTGAGTGACTAACTGAGTGACGATCGGGACGGACGTGGGCGGACAACGATGGACGACAGGGAATCGCCTCGGCAGGTCAAGGGCCCGGTCGTTCCAGGTCAACGCCCCGAGTGAGTTGCCTGGGGGTCAAGCGCTCATCCTGCTGCCCTCGGGGCGTGACCAGGGGGCCTACGGTGGCTCTGTGCCGCGCATCGAGCTGACTACGGACGTCCAGGCAGTCCCGGAAACCGTCTTCGACGCCTGCCTCGACGTTGATATGCATACCGAGTCCATGGGGACAAGTGCCGAACGGGCGGTCGGCGGCGTAACGACCGGCCGGTTGAAGGCCGGCGATGCCGTCACGTGGGAAGCCAGGCACTTCGGCCTACCCTGGCGGATGACCGTTCGAATCACCGACTACCGGCGGCCGCATGGCTTCACGGACGAGCAGATCAGTGGCCCATTCGGCCGATGGCACCACGAGCACAGCTTCACGCCGGATCCGGCTAACTCCTCGGCGACCCTGATGCGCGATGTCATCTTCTTCACTGCGCCAATGGGAGCCGTTGGCGGCTTCGTGGCCAGCCTCATCCTGCGGCCGTACCTGCAACGCCTCATCGCGGGCCGCAACGCCTATCTTGCTGCCAGCCTGGCGGAACCCAGACATGGGGAGGGGGCACAAGATCCAAAACATGCGCGGAACGATCAAGGCCGCCGCTGATAGAGCATCGGGCGTATGCCCTGGTAGGGGGCCGGTGCTCCGGGTGAACACAACCCTTCCTAAACCGTGTGCCCGCCACCTGGTGGGGAGCCGTGATCGCCTGCTCTACTGGTGACATGCGGGCCAGCTTCCTTCTGTGCGTCACTCTGCTGGGAGCCGGCGTGGTGGTGGCGGGGGTCGGCCCCCTGGTCGCCTTGAGCTACGTCGACCAGCCAGGGCCGTTCAATGAGGCGATTCTCGGCACTGTAGGCGGGGGTATGGCCGGGGCGGCTGTTCGCCGGTGGAGGAAGTACCGCCGCTTAGGCTTGGGGCACGTACGGGGCACAAGACAGTGAGAAACTCGGCAATCAGTCACCAATGACGTGGAGTTGAGGCGCGACTTGACCAGCGCTTCGACCGAGCCGACGCAGGTCACGAGGAGGCCGGTCTAAGTCCCGCTTCGACTCAACCAAGTGGATTGTTTGACCCCTACGGGGCGGCGACCAGTTGGGCAATGCCCCCAGCGCCCCGGACCAGCGTGCCGAGAAGGATGAGGGCACCGCCTCCGACGAATGACCCTGCCTCGCCTGATGCCATGGCAGCAAGGACGCGACGGAGGGTGTACGGCTCGTGGCCGTTCATGGTGTCCGGTGTGATGCCGCGCTTGGCCAGTTCGGCGGCTCGCCAGCCAGGCGTCTACCACCTTCGAGTCTTCGCCTGCCCTCTGGCGCTTGACGCTCTCATACGTCGTCCACTCGATGAGTCTGATGTCCTCTCGCAGCCGCGCTACCGCCGACCTGACCTGGGCACCCGCCGGCACGCTGCACCGGCGCTTCCTCGGCTGAACCCGATGAGCATCCTGCGGCCCGGCGACGAGAAGTTCCACTACAGCGGCGGTACTGCAGAGACCGGTACCCGAGCATGCGGGAGTGGGAGGAAGCCCAGCACGCGGACTTCCTCGAAGAAGCCCAGTGGCGGTTCGGATGACAATCCGCACTCCCCGGCACCGGCGCCCGCACCAGCGAGGGTAGGCGGTTGGTACGTCGCCGCAGTTCCCTGGCCGTGACAGCCATACCTTCAGCATGACTAAGTGGTGAGCGACCCGGCCGCGGGCAGGCCCAGCGGTGGAGTGTCGACGCGAGAGCGCTGCCAGGACCTTCTCGGCGGGATGAAACCGGGCCGCGACCAGAGCGGATGCCACTGCCGGCACGGCCGGCGCCGGCGATCTTTGACAGTGGTGCTTAGCGGGTCTTCCTGGTCGCCCGCTTACGGGGCGGCGTCAACAGCTCGGCGATCGCCGCGATCGCGGACGGCACCAGGCGGTAGTACGCCCAGACGCCCCGCTTCTCGCGCTCGAGCAGCCCGGCCTCGGTGAGGATCCGCAGGTGATGACTCACGGTCGGCTGGGAGAGCCCGAGCGGCGCGGTGAGGTCACTGACCGACGCCTCGCCCTCGGGAGCGGACTGGATCAGACTGAGCAGTCGCAGCCGGGCGGGGTCGGCAACGGCCTTCAGCACTCCCGCGAGCCGTTCGGCATCGGCACGCTTGATCGGCTCGCCAGCAAGCGGCGAGACAACAGCGGGTGCAGCGGTTTTCGGGGTTCCCACGTCATGCATCGTTGCACCAACACCAAGAATGCGTTGGCGGAACCCAGTACCGGGCCCACCGACGGTCCGCGGGTAGGGATCTCCTGCTACCGGCCGCGTCCGTGCCCGGACGGGGTGTGGGCGTCGGCCCGCGTGTCGGCATCTTCAGCCGCTCTGCATGATGATCTGCGGGCGGAGGAGGTGCCGGAGCGTGTCCGGATCGTGTGACGTGGCGGTCATAAGGAGGTGAGCAGGCCGGCTGGGCGGCGGGCTACTACCTGCGCCGAGCCGGTCTGGAATACATCATCCTTGACGGCCAGTCGCAGCCGGGCGGCGCGTGGCGGCATGGCTGGAACTCGTTGCGGTTGTTCCCTCCAGCCGAGTACAGCCCGCTGCCGGGGTGGGGGATGCCCCGGCAGGAGCGCGAGGAGTTCCCGACCGCCGATCAACTGCGCGGCCGAGGCGGCAGGCCCCTCGGTGAGCAGCCGGTGGATCTCCGCCGTACTCGTGATCCGTGCACCACATGCCGCCTGCCACCCGCTTCTGCCGCGGCTCCACCGTCCGCGCCGCCCGCGGCATGAGGCGTGGAGGACGATGCCGGCTCGGGTGAGCCGGGGTAGGCCAGCCTGAGGTAGCTACAGCTTGGGGCCCGACCCCCTCGCGATTGAAAGAGTCGGGCCCGTAGGGCTACTCGCGTGCCTCGCCTACTTCTGGCACCGTCCGCTGGCCTGCCCCTCGGCAATGACCTTGTCGACGCCCTTGGCGTAGTCCGCCATCGACTCGGCGTCCGGCTGGTACCGCCACTGCCCGTCCTCGTACCGGATCTCGGACATCCCGGCGGCGATCGACCGCTTGAAGTTCACGACCGCCTTGTCCTCGCCCTCAAGACGGGCGCCGGTGATCTCGAAGGTCAGGCCGGTGATGGTCTTGCACTCGGTGTGCAGGCGGGCGTACTCGTCGCGGGTGATCGCCGCCTTGCCCTCCGTGGTCCAGAGGTCCCATGCACCCTTCCAGTCGCCGGCCGCGTAGGTGTCGTACTCCTTCTGAGCTAGCGCCTTGGCCGCCTCCACCGTCTTCGGCTCCTGCGGCTTGTAGGCCTTGGCCTCGGCGGAGGCGGCACCCGGGGCGGCGGAGGTGGTCGGCTCGGTGGTGTCCTCGCTCCCGCAGCCAGCGGTGAGCAGGGCCAGTCCGAGGGCTCCCACGGCGATGATGGTCTTGCGCATTCCTGTGTCTCCTGGTCATGGTGCAGTGCAGGCCAGTCGGCCAGCGTGGCCGCTATCGGTCGTGAACCGTCGCCGCCCTCGGCGGGTCGCGGGTGATCATGGCAGGTCGGTGCGACAGATTCGCGGTGGGGCGTACGGTCGCTGGTCAGCTCATGCTGGTACCGGCTCAGTGAGCGGCAAATGTGCAGCCTCGGCCGTGATCGCCGAGCCCTTCCCGGATCGCTTCGGTCGGTACCTCTTGACCGTCGCCAGGCTCAGCCGGGCAAGTTCGGCGATGCGCAGGTGAGTCGCCTTGGGCGAGACCTGCCGGGCTGTGGCGACATGTGGAATGGTCTTGTCATGCCGATAGATCAGCACCTCCTCGTGGCCTTCACCCTGACCACGATCATCGCGATGGTCAGTCCCGGGCCGGACATGTTGTTCGTCTTAGGGTGTGGGATGCGCGGCGGTCCGCGCGCCGGCCTGCTCGCCACGGCAGGGGTGGCAACGAGCGAGGCCGTTCACGTTGCCGTGGCGGCCGCTGGGCTGGCCGCTCTCTTCGCGGCAGTGCCGACCGCCTTCACGGTGGTGCGGATCGTCGGAGGCGCCTATTTGATCTACCTTGGTGTGCAGATGATTCGGCACCGCAAGAGCGAGCGGAGCGAGTTGCCAGTCGTCGGCGGAGGCATTTCGGGCCGCCGGGCTTATCTCAGTGGATTGTTAACCAACCTACTTAACCCGAAGATGGTCACCTTCACGATCGCGTTCCTCCCACAGTTCATCAACCCAGAACTGGGTCGGGTCTGGGCGCAGTTCGCGATCCTCGGCACCATTCTGATCGTCCTGGAGTTCATCGTCGACGGCACAGTCGGCGTGCTCGCAGGGCGGATCGGGGGATGGCTCCGTCGCCGGCAGGCCGCTCGCCGCCGAATCGACACAGCGACGGGAGGCGTATTCATAGGGCTGGGCGTGCGACTGGCCGTCGAGCGATGATGCCCCTTCCAAGTCAGACAGGGTTGAGGGACGTCATCCGGCCCGAGTGGACGGGCGCCCGGGGACCAGTAGCCGATGTCGCCAGCGGTCACGAGCGGGCATGAACGGTCAGGGGCGACAGCCGCCGTGAGCAGCCGTTTCGGGCATCACAGCCCGTTGAGCCCGCTCTTCCAAACTGACGGTGCCGTGATGATCAATGCGGCGATGACCGGATCTGCGACGTTTAAGACGGCCCTGGCGCGACCGTGGTGATCACTAGTTGTTGATGTCGAGCAGGAACATGGTCAGTGCCGCGGCGACCTGGGTCTCGCCTCGGTGGTGCGGTCCGCAGTGGTTCAGTTTCGGAAAGGCGAGTACCCGCGACGAGGGGAGCACCTCGGCGAGCCGGGCCGTGGAGGGCCAACGTGCGCCAGGTCGCTCCGGCCGCCGGTCATCAGCAGCACCTCGGCGGAGACCTCGCGGTAGTGGGGGTAGCTGTTGTCGAGCCGGCCGACCTCCGCATGCTCGTTTAGGGCCGGCTCGAGCAGCTCGACGACCTTCGCCCGCTTTTCGCCGCGACAGGCCAGCCGGAGGATGGCGGCCATCAGCCAGCGGGGGTTGCGGCGTGCCGCGATCGGGCCGGTGGCGATGGAGAACGTGGCGAACCCGTCGATCGGGCGGCCTTGGGCCAGAAGCCGGCGGGCCGGTGGGATCCAGTCGGTGCGGATCAGGCCGTCGTAGCGGCACCCCGTTCGGTGGGACTGACATGTGCCGCGATCAGGCGCCATCCTCTGTCGCCGTCGAGGATCCAGGTACGCGTGTAACGGACCCGGGCGAGGAACGGTTCGCCGGCCAGGGTTCCTTCCAGCGTCCCGAGGAACCAGGTCACCCCGGTGCCGCCGACCACGAGCACCGACAGGTCCTCCTCTTCCACACGGGTCATCGACTGCCGGCCGGATCGGTGCACGCCTAGGTCGTCCTGCTTGGAGTACAAATTGCCGTCGGGGCCCGTGAACACGAGCCGGTCATCAATCAACCGGTCCAACGCCTCGACATCAGAGCCCAGCTGGGCCTGCTGTAACCGCCGTTCGGCAGCGCGCAGCGCCTCCACTTCGGCGAGATTTGCGCCGCCACTTCCGACGCCGAGAACATCGTCCGACGGCTGACCCACGTGGGACATCGACCGACCCCTTACCCTGCCGATTGAAGCATGTTCAACCATCCTGGCATGCCGCTGATCGCGCGTTGTGCAAGCGCCGATCACTGGTTGCCGTTACTCAACTTCCATGTCAGGTTGACCGCACTGTGACGGCAGGCATCGAGGTTGGATCCCAGTGGTCCAGCGTGACAAGCAAATCGCCCAGGCATCACGGGGGATGACGGTGATCGACCGCAGGAGCACGGGCGGAGCAGCCAGGCATGAGCGCGGGGCGACGCCGCCGGGTCGCATCAGCGTCGGCGCGACCGTCGCACTCGCGCTGTTGGCGATCCCGCTACTGCCGATCATGTGCTGCTCGGGCATCGAACTTGTCGTGTCCATGGCTCCGTCCGAGGCCTGCGCGCCCCCGTTCGTGCAGGACAAGTCGGACTGCGGGCCCGAGCCATTGGCCGTGCTTCCGAACGCGTTGCTGGCGGGCGGCTACGCCACGGTGGCCGCTGTCGTGGCCTTCAGGGTCAGCGTGCCGCCCTGGATGCGGATCCTCGCCCTATCTGTGGCGCCGTTGGCCGCTGCCCCACTTCCCTGGGCACTGTTTGTCTATTGCCCCTACTGATCACGAACAACACGGGCCGACTCAACCGCACGGGGCCGTCCGGCAACCCTGAAATGATCAGGCGCAGGCTCTCGGCCAAGGCGTCGTACGCCACCCGCTGACCGTACCTGGGCCGGGTCGCGGTCGCGGTCGATCCCTACGGCCGGATCCGTCCCGGTTCCCGGGCGTGGTCGATCCGGCCCGGACCGTGTCATGCTCCACGGACCCGGACGGGAGGACGACGATGGCTGCTGGCGATGCTGTAGAGGTGCGGCCGGCGCAAGGGGCGCTGCGACCGCTGGTGTCCGGGGCGACGCTGGTCGCGCTCCTGGCGTTGCTGTTCGGGCTGCCGTGGTGGACGTTAACGGTGGCGGCGCGGTGGCCGGCGCCGGTGGTGGCCGCCGGTACGAGCGTGTTCGTCGTCGCGCTGGTCGCGTTTCCCGCCCTGATGTACCTCGGGCACGGCCGCCGGCGGCTGGACGCGGCGGCCCGCGCGGGGGACACCCTCCTCGGCTTGGTCTGGATCCTGTTCGTCTGGTCGCTGATCGGCAACGTGGCCCGGCTCCCGCTGACCGCCGCGGGGGTCGCCGATCCGGCGCGGTCCCGGGCGGTGGCGGTCGGTGCGGCGGTCGTCTCGGTCGTCCTGGCCGTCTGGGGGTACGCCGAGGCGATGCGGGTGCCCCGGGTCCGGCGGGTGGACGTCACCGTCGACCGCCTCGGTGCGGGTCTCGACGGGGTCCGGGTGGTGCTGCTGACGGACACCCACTACGGCCCGATCGACCGGGCCCGTTGGTCCGCCCGGACCATCGAGGTGGTCAATGGTTTGGCCGCCGACATCGTCTGCCACACCGGCGATATCGCCGACGGTACGGTCGACCAGCGTCGGGCGCAGGCCGCGCCGCTGGGCGCCGTCCAGGCACGGCTGGCCCGGGTTTATGTGACGGGCAACCACGAGTACTACGGCGAGGCGCAGGGCTGGGTCGAGCACATGCGGGCCCTTGGCTGGGAGCCGCTGCACAACCGGCACCTGGTGGTCGAGCGGGGCGGTGCCCGGCTCTTAGTCGCCGGGGTGGACGACGTGACCGCGGCCTCGTCCGGCGTCGCCGGTCACCGGGCCGACCACGCCGCGGCGCTCGCCGGGGCCGATCCGGGGCTGCCCGTGCTGCTGCTGGCGCACCAGCCGAAGCAGATCGGCGACGCGGTGGCGGCCGGCGTCGACCTGCAGCTGTCCGGGCACACCCACGGCGGTCAGATGTGGCCGTTCCACTACCTGGTCCGGCTCGACCAGCCGGTCGTGCAGGGCCTGAGCCGGCACGGCCGGACCCAGCTCTACACGAGCCGGGGGACCGGTTTCTGGGGTCCGCCGTTCCGGATCTTCGCGCCGAGCGAGATCACCCTGCTCACCCTCCGTGCGGGCTAGCCTCGACCGGGCCGATATACCTCGCCGCCCTGTTGCGCACCGGGCCACCCGACGTTGTGGCCTGGCTCGCCGCCCGCTGCCCAGCCGCCCGCCACCCGCCGCGCCACCGCCGAGGCCATCGACGCCTTGCTGGCCCGGCTGCGCGGCGGCCCGGGCGTCGAGCGACTCCCGGCCGAACCATCGAGGGCCGACCGGCGGAAATGGCGGCGGGCAACGGCGCGGGTGCATGACGGCCAGCGGATACTCCGCGCATTGGTAGCCCCTGGCACCGTGCACTGTCATGCCGAGTTGGGTGCGTTACGCGGATGAGCCAGTCGGGGTGGCAGCGCCAGTGGGGCCAACGGGCGTTAAGGCGCCGGGCGGGCGCCCGGCGCGGTCGCTGCTCTGCAATGCTCCTGTACCGTGACTTCTTTTCGCCGCTTGGTGACTTCAGGATCACCGCTGGAACCGGAGATCGGCTTCTCACGCGCCGTGCGGATAGGGCCGTACGTATCCGTGGCCGGCACCGCGCCGATCGCGGACGACGGTGCCACAGCCGGTCCGGGAGATGTGTACGCGCAATCCGTGCGTTGCCTGGACATCGCCGAGCAAGCGCTGCGCGAGGCCGGCGCAACGCTGGCAGACGTCATCAGAACCAGGGTAATGCTTGTTGACATCGCCCGTTGGCGAGAGGCGGCGCGCGCACATGGCGAACGGTTCTCTCAGGTACGACCGGCGTGCACCTTCGTAGAAGTATCGCGTTTCATCGATCCGGAGTGGTTGGTGGAGTTCGAGGTCGACGCCGTCGTGGCAACAACCGACCCGAGAGACTTCGTTGCTCGCGAAGGACCTGAGGCGGTCGCGGATTCCGTGTCTCGAATCGTGTCGCGCCGACATCCTGATTTGCCGCCACCCGTGCGCGTCCCTACATGGCCTGTTTGTGGCAACTGGAGGCCGTTAGGCCCTGTTTAGGCCCCGTTAGGCTACACATATGGTCCGGGATGAACTGCTGCGACTGCGAGCAAGGGCGGAGGCTGAGGCGGCGACGCTGGCCCAGGATCTGGAGGCGCTGTTCCTGGCATCGCGGGATTCGAATGCCGACGACGAGCACGACCCGGAGGGCGCCACGATCGGCTTCGAACGCGCCCAGTTGACCGCGCTGCTGGCCGGGGCGCGAAAGCGGATCGCCGACGTTGACGACGCGCTGCGTCGGGTGGACGCGGCGACCTACGGCGTCTGCGAACGATGCGGACAGCCGATCGGCGATGAACGGCTCGCCGCGCGGCCGTTCGCCCGCTTCTGCATGGCATGCGCATAGGGCGTCAAGGCGAGTGAACACTGGGGGCTCGCTCACTAATTCCAGCGAAGCGTTTACGCGGGCCACGACCAGATGCGCTCAACTGCCGCCGAGCGCGCGCACGACGCGCGTCATGGCCACCGGGCTGGTGTCTGCTCCAAGGGCCTGGCCGAGGATGGCAACGAGGTCGTCGGCGGCTCGTTGGGCGTCGAATCTGTCCGCTTCGGTGGTCCACCCCTGAATCCACAGACCGTCGGGGCCGGCGACGAAGAGCAGCGCCTCCACTGCGGATGCGGCGAGGTCCGACGCTGACGCGGGAAGCAGCGCCATGTCTGTCTCGTCCGACAGCTCCGCTAGGCGGTGTTGTAGGTGCTTCCCGCCGGGAAGCGCGGCTGCCACGAGTGCTGCCGCCGCGATGATCTGGTCAGGAAAGAACTCCCGCCAGAGGAGGCCGCGGTTGGCCAGGACGTAGGTGAACATGTGCCGGAGCGCGTCGAGGTGCTGCTCTGGCGGCCGTTCGGCGAGTTCTTCGAGGAAGTCCTAGGCGCCGTCGCTGCTGAACGGCCCGGTTCCGAACGTGCCCATGTCAC
Organism: Micromonospora sp. NPDC048907; assembly: GCF_055586885.1. Classification (NCBI taxonomy): domain Bacteria; kingdom Bacillati; phylum Actinomycetota; class Actinomycetes; order Micromonosporales; family Micromonosporaceae; genus Micromonospora; species Micromonospora sp. NPDC048907. The sequence continues at coordinate 286,022 of NZ_JBVJHI010000005.1, read as the reverse complement.
CCTCTCGTCAGAGGACAGCCACCGTCGAAGTCGATGAGCGCACTCCACAAGATCTGCGCAGCGTGGCGCCGTGTCACGCACGTCCGGTGCTCAGCGCAGCGACGCACATGAGTTCTACCGCCACCTCGGCGTCAAGGAAGCACGCAATCGCTTTGGCAGCCGCTCGACACTCTGCGCGACTGAACCGGACGAGTGACTGCGGACGTAAACCGACGTCGCTGGAGGGCACGGCCATCCTTGGGTCATCCCGGGGCCGTCTGGGCCGTTGCCAGGTCGTTAAACGCCTGCCATCGACGACTAGACGATCAGCGGTACCCGACGAAACACAGGTCAGCCATCATGTAGCGGCGGCTGACCTGGTGGCGACGGACGGGTCGAGCTGTACGCCGGATGCCGTTAGAGCGACGGTTCGTGGAAGTAGACGGTGGCCGACCACCAGTCACCGTCGGCAGTGACCTCGCTGTGCAGGATGACGTCCTGGACCTCGATGCCGGGCCGTTGTTTGATGCTGTCTGCGATGCGGCGCAGCAGCGCCGGCACGCTGTCCTGGCCGGGGCCCACCGGGTTGGCTTGCGAGAAGTGCTTGATGGTCCATGACTCCGGCTCAGACGGCATGGCGGCAGTCTGCCAGGGTTCAGACGGTGGCCGACTCCCGGTGGTGTAGGGCACTCGCGGGGCACAAGACCACCGTCAAACGTCGTCAACCAGCCATCAACGTTGGCAGCCCGAGACGGCGTGTGAGCAGGCGCCCGGGCGCTGTTCCCGATGGTGATGGGACAGCGGCTCTAAGTTCCGCTTCAACTCACCTGCGTCGAACCGTCGCCGGGTGTTTGTGCCGTGCCCGGTTCGTCAGGTGGGGAGCAGTTAGCTTCTAAGTTGCGAAGACGACGCGTTGGCTGCGGGCGTTGCTGGATGGGGGTACTACGAAGCGTCCTGAGGAGTCCTCTGACGTCGAACCCTTCGCACCGGAGTGCATGTCGCTGCTTGAGTTGGCCCGGCTGCTCGCTGGTCGGAGGTACAGCGAGAGAGTTGCCAGTGCGTATGTCGAGGTGGTGACCTTCGCATCGGCTGACGAGATCCTGGTGATGCTGGAGGAGGTCTGGATAGGTCTTCCGGTCTGGGCGCGAAACCCGCATTCCGGCTGGCCTGCCTCCAACGGCCGGAGGATGTCGAGCTGTTGCGTGTGGCGGCCAACGACCTACATGCCTTCGGTCCCGACTGGGACCATAGCTGCGGAACTTCACCGTCGAGCAGACCGGTTGGAGGCCGGCCAGGAAGAGCGCCGTCCCTGACACCTCTGCTCCTGAGCAGTTGTCCTGGTGCTGTCGACAGCAACGGGGACAGACGGGGATGGGTGCGGCTGGACGGCTGCGGATTGCCGCCCGAGCTCAGAGACAGACGCGGACCGGCCCGGACGGAGCGCCCAGAACTTACAAGCGAGGGGTCGCAGGTTCGAAACCTGCCCCGCCCACCGCCACTTGAACAGGACAATCCCGCCCGTGGCCGGCGATGGCCTGGGCGATGTGGGGCGGGGTGCCTGTCCCATCACCACCGATGCAACCACGAGCGCGCCAGAGCTGGCGGTCGGAGACCAACCAGATCCACGTGATGCGTGACGGACTCATGCCGGACGTTGAGTGTCAGGAGTGGGAGGGCGAGGGCACCGGCGAGGACAGCAGGCGCATGGTGCGGTCGTCGACCGCGTTCTTCATTGCCGGGTCGGGTGCGGCGTTGAACGCAGCCTCCTGCAGGGGTTTGGGAAAGATCCGCCGGATGCTGTCCGCGTACACCCCTTCTCCTTCTTCCGGCTCCTGATGGGTGACCGGCGGTCCCAGGTGCAGGGCTATCGGCATCGACACGCCGCCGAGCACGCCGAGGTCGACACCAGGTCCCTTCCCGATGTCGGCACTGGGGAGGTACTGGCAGAACGCCAGCGTGTAGATCGTGCGGACCTCGTTGAAGGTGTCAGCCGAGTCCGGCGCCACCCCGAACACCGAGGCGGCGCAGACCGGCCGTACATCGGGATCGTGCCCCCCGTCGAAGGTCGAGTCGTGCTCGATCATGTCCACCACGCGCGCTGCCAGCTGCTCCCGGAACGTCTCGGGCAGCTTCGGCGGGTCGGGCACCGACAGCCACCGCAGCACGAAGACGCCGGGCGCCACCAGGACCAGAGGGAAAAGCACCGCCAGCGCCCACCGTCGGGCCCGCCTTCCATGCACGAGCGTGACACTAAACCACGACGGGACCTTCGGGAGCCCTCTCGGTCGCCTACCGGCCACCGGCTGCCGGCGAAGTCGACGCTCCTATTTCTGTCCACTGCCCGCTCCGGCAGGCGGTCATCGACGTGGCGGTAGAGTCCGGGCGTGGCCCGGCCGGTGGTAAGGGCGAGAGAGGCGGGCGGGGAGGCTCGGTCACGCACGGCTGATCTATAGGGTCAGGGTCAGCAGCTCCAGTCGCCCCAGCGCCAGACTTTCCACATGGCCCTTGGCCGACCGTGATACTCGCAGCCGGCGCCGCCGAGGTGGCCATTCCGAATACTCAGTTCGATGTATTGAACCGTTACCCAAGATCGCTGGTTGAGTGATGAGCATGCATGGACCGCGAGAAGCCGAACTGCACCTCATCGGTGCGCTGGTTTCCCTGATCGTGACTGTGCCTGCTGGCTAGCTGGGCTGGGTGTCCCACCAGCGTGGAAGATCGATGTCTGGCGTTTCCGGGCTGGTGAAGTGGAACGGCACGCCGACGTGCCGGGCGACAGCCCGGCCCTGCTCGGTCGCCTGCCGTGCCTCTGTCCACGGCGGCGCTTGGCCGTTGAACAGGCGGATGTCACCGCCGTGCCGCAGCACCGTCAACAGCACCTCGTCGAAGCGCTCGTGATGCCGGCCCGGCCGCTGCGCGATTGCCACCAGGTCGACGCACCAGCCCTGCGTGTCGCCGTCCCACAGCGCTTCGACGGCGACGACCGGTGCGGTGATAGCGGCCACCCTCTCGATCAGGTGTGCGACCGTCGGCGGTGGTGGCTCCGGCTCGACAAGACCCCGCCGGTCCAGTTCGGCGCTGCGCTCGGTCAGCAGATCCTGCGCCTGGTACAGCCCGGGCGGCGGCTGCAGCCCGCCGTCCTGGCGTAGGAGGGCGATAGCCGCGATCAGCCGACGAGAGCACAGCAGCTCGTCGATCCGGTCCCGGACTTGCGGGCTCAGCGCGTTCCACGAGGCGTCGTACGCATGCACCCAGCCATTGTCGCCGACACCTCCGCGCAAGGTACGTCCACGTGCTGCGGCCGAGCCCACCACACCGAGCCGGCACCGATCGCCGCTTAGCATCAGGCCGGATCCCGCGATGGCCGCCTCTTAGACCACCAGCGCGGACGTGACCCTGCGCGGACTCCGGATCAAACAGACGACTCGTCCTCAGCCGTGGCCGCTGTCCCTCAGGTCCTGCCCGCCAACGCGCGAGGGGACTCACGATGGATTGTCCGGCGATGTTTTTCCGGTGCCTGACGAACTACCGATCAACCCCCCCAGAGTCCACGATGAGAACAACGAACAACCTCAGTGCATCCGCTCTCAACGCCGAGATTCACGACAGGTCGGTCGGCCCCCCGCGGACGTAGGGATGCAGCGACGGACGGGTTAATCGCAAAGTTGTCACGACGGTCCACACAGCAGTTGTGCGTCCACCGGCCATGCGGCCGCAATGCATTTGCCGGAACCCGCGTTTCCTCGCGGTGCTACCCGCTTCATGCTGCGAAGGGAGTTCCAGTAAGAAGTCGGCGCTGCGCCGAACGGCGGCCATTGCCGCTGTGCTTTCGAATATTCAGGAGTAAACGACAATTGGACGGAGCGCAATGATCACAAGCATGCCGAGACGCTTGCTGCGTAGAATGCTTCATCTGTTGGGAGTGGTTGCTTTCGTCACCTCGGCCACGCTGGTTGCCGGTGTGGCCCCAGCTCATGCCGCCACGTCCGGCTACTTCGTATTTGACAAGAACTGGACTGATCCGACCAACTCCACGCTCACGTGGTACGTCTCCTCCGACAATGGCGGCGCCGCATACACCTGGCGAGCCGGATCGGGCCTTGGGAGCACGGACGAGTGCTACAAGGACCACGGCTGGTTGCCCAATGGGTGGTACTCGGTCAAATTGCATTACCAGTACGATGGCAGCCTGATCAAGGGCGTCGCTTCCCAGCTCAGCGACAAGACTTGCTCGAACGGGAGTGCCCAACGCACCGAGCTTTTCATCCACAGCGAGATGAACAAGGACGGCACACAGGGTTCCACCGAGCCGCGCCGTTGGGACGGCGACAGTGACTTCAAGTCGGGCGGCTGCATCAAGCTGAGACCAGACGCCGTCAAGGAAGCGGCCAACCTGTTCGACAAGATCTACAGCCCCGGCACGACGTACAGCAACAAGCTTCAAGTCGTCAGCTAACGCGTCGGATCAGTTGGTGCCGCGGCGGTGGGAACTGTCCCACCGCCGCGGTGAGCTTTCATGTCGGGCTCCTTGAAGCATTGCTGCCACTCAGCTTCCTGAAGCCGGGCTGATGACTTGGAGGCCCGTCGTTTCTGCCAGCACCGGCGCAGCGGAGGACAACTCGGCTAGGGACGCGGCGATGAGGGCAGGATGGGCATCCGCCGCTCCCCATCTGCAAGTCGCCAACAAAGGGAAAGTCAGCAGCACGCGTAAGCCGCGCCGAGCAGGAGCCGGCGGCTCGGCTGTGCGGCACCAGCGTGAACGCTCCATGCCGCGGCACAAGCCGGCCACGCTGGGCGTCGCCACGTCGGCGCACATAAGACCTGCAACTATGGGTTGCGCATTTGGGCTTTGCCTGGATATCGTCATGTGCAACCGTAGGTTGCGGAATCGGTGGCTGTCGGACCTGACCGCGGGTTTGCCTGCGGGGTGCGACATCCGGTCGCGGCCGAGGTCCTTCGACCGCCAGCGTGCGGTCTCCGACCGCCCGATCACCGTCAGCATCTACAGGTGTCCACTCACTAGGAGGCAGGTATGGACAGCCAGAGCTACGCCACCTCGTTCACGGTCGATCAGACCCCCGACGAGGTCTACGCGGCCATCACCGACGTCGCCAGGTGGTGGACCGGAGACGTGACCGGCCCGGTCAGCCGGCTGGGGGACGAGTTCACCTACGTGTATCCCGACCTCCACTACTCCAAGCAGCGTGTGACGGAACTCGTGCCGGGGGAGCGCGTCGTGTGGCGGGTGGTCGACTCGAAGCTCGCCTTCGCCGGCGACCCCAGCGAGTGGACCGGCACGGACATCAGCTTCGACATCGCTGTACAGGGCGAGCGGACCGTCGTCCGGTTCGCTCACGTAGGTCTCGTGCCTCAATTCGAATGCTTCGACAACTGCTCCAACGCCTGGAGCTTCTACATCAACGGCAGCCTGCGCCGTCTCATCACCACGGGGGAGGGGCCGACCCCGCCTCCCTGGGCCTGACACCACACCACAGACGTCCAACATGACAAGCGGGATGGTGCACGTGAGCACCCGGCAGATGACTCGCCCAGCCAGGGCCAACCGAGCCCTGGCCACCCTTGGCGCGGTGGTCACCCTGGTCGGGGCCGTGGCACTGAATCCGACCGTACGCCCGCAGACGCCGAGATCGGCCCCCGGGCCACACACGCGTCCGCCCTCGGGTGCTCGCCGTGCTGTTCCTGAACTTCATGGTGTTCTCGGCGCTGACTCGCGTCAGCCGGTGGTCGACCGGTCGTCGCCACCCACCGTCCTGGCCCGAACCGCGCGCCAGGCCGCCAACCCGGTCCGCCATGGCTAGACGACGGTGGGTCCTCGCGCTATTTGGCACCGCCGCCCTGATGAACCTGGTCATGGCGATGGTCAGCCCGGTAGCCACGATCGCCGCCGCTGAGGCACTGGGTCCGGCCTGGGGCGGCGTACCGAACACGGCGGCGGTGGTGGGGACCGGCGTCGGTGCGATCGTGTTGAGTCGTACCGCGGCGGCGCGGGGTTGGCGGTTCGCGCTCGTCGCCGGGTACGGGGCGGCGACGGCCGGTGGGGTGTTCGGGGTGGCCGCGCTGGCCAGTGGTGACGTCGCCGGTCTCAGCCTGGCCATGTGGCTGCTCGGGCTGGGCAACGCTGGCGCGCTGCTGTCTCGCTACGCCGCCGCCGAGCGGTACCCGGCGCACCGGCGTGGGTTCGTCATCGGGGCTGTGGTGTGGGCCGGTGCGCTCGGCGCCGTGGGTGGGCCGCTGCTGCTCGGCCCGCTGGACGCCCTGGGTCGGCACTGGGCGGCCACCGCGCTGACCGGTCCGTTTCTCGGTGCGACGGTGGTCGCGGCGACGGCTTGGGCGGCGGCGTCCGCGCTGCCCGGTCGGCCCGGGATGGTGCCGCGGGTCGGCGTGCCGCTGGGAGTTCTGGTGCGAGCGAGGACGGCACGGTCCGCGGTGGCGGTGATGGGCACTGCCCAGGTGGTGATGGCGGCGGTGATGACCGCCGCGCCGCTGGACATGCATCTGCACCATCGGGGTCTGGTGTCGGTGGGCGCGGTCCTGGCGGGACACACACTGGGCATGTTCGGGCTCGCGCCGCTGAGCGGATGGCTGCTCGATCGGTACGGCGCTCGCCCGGTGATGCTCGTCGGGCTCCTCGTTCTGGCCGTCTCCGCGTTGTTCGCCGCGGCTACCGTTGGCGTCGGGTTGCGCGCGGTGGCGCTGTTCCTGCTCGGGTACGGCTGGAATCTGTGCTTCGTGGGGGGCAGCGGCCATCTGGCCCGGGACCTGTCGGTGGTCGACCACACGCAGGTGGAGGGGGCGGTCGACGCGGTGGTGTGGATCCTCGCCGCTGCGGCGAGCCTGGCGTCCACGGTGGTGCTCGCCGGGCTGGGCTACCCGCTGCTCGCGTTGCTGTCCGCCGGGCTCGTGCTGCCCGCCGCCGTCGGGCTGTTGCTTCCAGCCCCCGGGCGGTCTCAACGAATTCCGCACCAGCCGGCCGGGGTTCGACTAGAGGAGATTACTGAGGTTCCCCCGGGGGACCGGAAGCCCTGAACCAGGCAGCGGTGCCGTCCGACGAGCCGCAACCACGCGTTGCATTCACCGGTGCTGACGGGCTACCGTCATTGCGCAACCATGTATTGCGGAAGGTGATGGCTGTGGAGTACGGCTCGATCGAGCGGAGTATCCGGATCGGCGCGGCGCCGGAGATCGTCTTCGACGTGGTGAGCAACCCGGAGCACGTCCGGCAGTGGTGGTCCGACGAGGCGAATTACGAGTCCGTGTCGGGCCGGCCCGGCGAGCTCGTGTTCGTGTCCGACGACGGGGACCGGTTCTCGGTGGGCATCCAGGTGGTCGACGCGATCCCGTACCGACTCTTCTCGTTCCGCTGGATCCAGCCGCTGGGCGAGCCGGCCCGGAGGGACAACTCTCTGCTCGTGACGTTCGAGCTCGAGCCGGACGGCGACGGCACTCTTCTGCGCGTGACCGAGACCGGCTTCCGGGAGCAGGGCTGGGAGATCGCGGTTCTCGAGGAGACCTACCGCGACCACGAGCGGGGCTGGGACCACCACCTGTCGCGGCTGGCGTCCTACGTCGCGACGAACCGGACGGGTCGCCGATGACCACGGCCGGCCGGCCGTCGGAAGCCGGGAGCGCGCCGGGCGTCGACGACACGTTGTGGTCGGCGGTGGGAGACCCCACCCGGCGGCGGATGCTCGACCTGATGCTCGCCCAGGATGGGGGGACCGCCACCGGCCTGAGCGCCCAGCTCCCCGTGACCCGCCAGGCGGTGGCCAAACACCTCATGGTGCTCGACCGGGCCGGCCTGGTGCACGGCGTCACGGTCGGGCGGGAAAAGCGGTACCGGGTCAGTTCCGCTCAGTTGGCCCGGGCGGTGGCACAGCTTGCCCACGTCGGCGCCACCTGGGACCGGCGGCTGCGGCGTATCAAGGATCTCGCCGAGGCGATCCAGGAGAAGGCCCGTGAACAGGCCTGAGCTGCGGCAACAGAAGCCGGCATGCCGACGCTGCACGGCCGTCCGAACCGCCGGCAGATGGCCGTGTACCGCCTGACGCCCCGTCGGCCGGGCCGCCGGTACCTGTGGTAGTGCCCACGGACACCAGGCGGCCGGCCGGTCGAGCACGGTCGTCTCCGCACCGACCGGCCTGTCCGAAACGCGTCATCGCTGGGCTCCACCGCAGCAACCGAGGACCATCGCGCCGTACGACTGCGACGGCGGGGCCATCGTGCAGTCGAGAACCCCAGGACGGGTTTCATCCATGTGTGCAGCACGCCGTCGACTCTCCCCCTGCCTCGGCGCAGTGAGTGTGAACAGGGCGGCTATCTGTTCGGCGCCGCTGTAGGCGACTAACCGGCCGGCCACGGCGAAATCCGCACTCCATCGCCATCGCGACGCTGTACGTAGAGGCGCGTCACCGTCCGGGCGGACTGAGCCGGCAACGTCCAGCCCGGGCAAGCATCGCCTCGGCGGTGCTGACCGTCATGATGCAGTGCGTAATCAGGCAAGCCGCAAGTCCACGAACGCGACCGTGTGCCCCGGCAGGACGTAGCGCTCAATCTCCACGAAGCCGTGACGACGCGCGAAACGTACGCCGTCCTCGTTGGATGCCAGCACGACGGTCTCGATGACCTGCGCACCGAGCTGCCGTGCGATTGCCAGCCCGCGCTGGTAGATCTGCTCGCCCAGCCCTCGGCGTCGATATTCGGGCAGCACGCGGGCGATCACTGTCGCGGTCGCCGTGTCACCGGTCGGCGGTCGTACCGTGGAGCAGCCGACGGCCACCTCGTCGAGGTAGGCGACTTCCAGGTGGTTGCGTGCCGCCCGCGCCTGGACGGCGGCGACCGACAGCGGATCCGTGTGGATGATCCGGTTGTGGATGTGCTGCCAGTCAAGCAGGGCCGGCTCCGCGCCGACCGACTGGACCTGTTCGAAGCGGGTCATCCCGGGGCTCCGCTGCGGTAGCCGAGGACCGTCGCACCGTACAAGTGCGGCGGCGATATCACGTCACCCGTGCGTCGAGGACCCCGAGGACGAGCCCTACGCCACGATCGGGTTGTCATTCCGGTCAAGCTGGGTCCAGTGGTAACTGCCGCGGCCCGCACCGTTGACGGTACTCGCGCGGTTCCACAACCTGATCGCCTCGCCGACCTGCTTCCCATCGTCGGAGCCGCCGTCGGGAAGCAGGTGCGGTTCGAACACCGGCGTGATCCACTCCGGGTTGCGGCAGCAGGCGTTGAGGCTCTTCTGCAGGATCTTCGCGGCCGCGTCGTCACGCCCGGTGTCGGCCGGTGCAGACTGCCGGCGCCGGCGGGTTCCGGCCCCGGGACAAGCGCGGTGACCGGTAGACCTGCCTCGACCTCCACCGAACATGCTCCGGTCGCCGGCGGATTGCCCCGTGGCGCCACGGCGGCGGTCGCGCCCACCGTCGTCGCCGTTACCGAAGAGCATCGCCGTAGCTCGTTTCAAGGCGGCCAGCGTGGCGGCCGTGACTACCGGCAGGCACAGGCGACCAGTCATCGACGCATCCCCCTCTCTGCGTTGCGGTCGGCTGTGCCTACCGTGCACTGCCGCCGCCTTGACCGACAGGTCCGCGGTTCCCGGACAAACAACGCCGGACAACACGGCTGGGCAGCGCCACCTGGCACGTCAACTTCTCTGAGCTGCGATACAGGGCGTGGGACACCCCATGCCCCGCACGGACATGACACAGGGGCCTCAAAGCAGTCTGGGCTCGTCGGACGGCAAGGCGGCGGGCGGTCGAAGGCCAGCCCAGACGAGCACGATGCTGACCCAGGTGACGATCACATTCACTGTCAGTGCCAGATGAATACCGCCGAGTTCTGAGGGTCGGGTGGCGGCGATCGCGCCCAGGACGGGGATGCCGACCGTGATGGCGATCTGCTGGGTCATCGAGGTGAAGCCGGTGGCCAGTCCCTGCTCGCCGTCCGGCAGCCCCGCGGTGCCGGTAACCGTGTAGGCAACGATGGACGTCACGTGCCCGAAGAAGCTGATCAACAAAGCGGGTACCAGGACCATCAGGCTCACGCGGGTGAAGCCCGTGAAGATCAGCGGTACTGTGGCGAGACTCTGCGTGGCCATGCCGGCGACCAGCACGGTGCGGTAGTCGTAGCGGCCGATCAGGCGACTGGCCGTGGGGCCCGCGAGCACCGCTGCCAGGCCCGGCACGCCGAAGACCAGGCCGGTCACGAACGGGCTGAGGCTGAGGATCTTCTGGAGGTACAGCGTCATCAGGAAGATCATCGCCGTCTCCATGCTGAACACGACGAGCCCGGCGTAGTTGCCCCACCTGACGGTCGGGCGCTTGAGGATGCGGACCGGAACGAGCGGCGCCGCCGTACGCAGCTCGACGAGCCAGAACGCGGTCAGGAGCGCGATCCCGATCAGGCTCGCGAGGATGCTCCGCTCCACGATGGCGTAGACGACGGCCAGCAGGCCACCGGTCACGGTGACCGCACCCGGCACGTCCAGCTCGGGACGGTCGGGCACCGTGCTCTCGGCGATCACGCGCGGCGTGAGGGAGACGATGATCACGGCCACGGGTACGTTGATGAAGAAGGCCGCACGCCAGCCCGACAGACCGACCAGGGTGCCTCCGAGAAGCGCGCCGACGGTGAAGCCGCCGGACAGCAGCGCACCGTTGAGGCCCAGGACACGGTCACGGGCCGCGCCCTCCTTGAACGTCGTGGTGAGCAGGGACAGCGCCGCCGGGATGGACATGGCGGTGGACAGGCCCTGGAGTGCACGAGCGGTAAGCAGTGCCTCCGGACTGGTGGCGAGACCACCGAGTAGGGAGGCGCCGGCGAGCAGGAGCATTCCGGCGAGGAAAAGCCGGCGGCGACCGAGGAGATCGGCCATACGTCCGAACAGGAGCGTGAAGCCGGCCGCGGGCAGGGCGTAGGCGGAGGCGATCCAGGGCAGTGCCGACCGGCTCAGGCCAACCCCCTCGCCGACCTCCGGCAGTGCGACGTTCAGGATGGAGAAGTCGACGGACAGCATGAATCCGGCGCCGAGCAGGATCATCAGGATCGTGCGCTGTCGCCTGGTGAATCGGGGCGGCGAGATGGTGTCGCTGGTCACGGAAGGGTCCTTTCACAGGTTCCTGTTGGGTGCCGTCGGCACGTCGTGGGACTGACGCGCACGGGCCGACGACGCATCCCAGGTACGTCGTCGTGGATTCGTGGTGACGGTCCGCTCGCGGTCGCCTGGCCTGACGGCAGCCCGGCAACATGGCGCTGGCGGCCGCCGACGTCGGGCACCGACGGGTTGCACCGGCGGCCCGCATCGCCGACGCGAAGCCGCTCCTGCAAGGTCAGCTCTTGCGCAACCAATCGTTGCATGAGTGCCGTCGAGATGCAACCGCTGGTTGCATCTCAGGCTGAGCTGGTTCTGTGGAAGAGCAGACCCGCCACACCAGACCCGTCGTCCATCGAGGACCCCGCCGGCGATGATCGTCGGCTGTGGCGTTCTGAAAGACGGTCCGGGGACGTGGACTCACCCAGCTGACCGCGCCCGGTCACCTCTCGCAGGTGAGCCGCAGGTCGGGCGGTACGGAGCGGACAGGAGGTGAGTGACCCATTCCTGCCGGGCGAGGGACCGGCCGGCGCAGATCTGCGCCTCGGCCGCGGTGCGGTCGAGCGACCAGCTGATGATCCGGCCGTCCTCGGCGCCGGAGACGAGGGCTCCGGTCGAGGTGAAGCCCAGCCCGCGGATCCGGCCGGTGTGGCCGGTGAGCGTGGCGATGTGCTGTCGGGTCGCGGTGTCCCACAGCCTGATCGTGTGGTCGTCGCCGGCGGTGGCGAGCCGGCGGCCATCCCGGCTGAAGGCGAGGACCTGCACCGGAGCGGTGTGGCCGGGCAGGACCGCGATCTCCTGGCCGGTCGAGGCGTCCCAGAGCTTGATGGTCCGGCTGTCACCGGCCGTGGCGAGCAGGCGCCCGTCGGGGCTGACGGCGATGTCCTGGATGGCTTTCTGCCCGGTGTTGACCCGGCTGAGCAGCTTGCCGGTGGCGGTGTCCCAGGTGTTGAGGTAGCCGCCGACGCTCGCGCCGAGGAGGCGACGGCCGTCAGGGCTGAAGGCCAGCGAGGTGACGATGCGGGCATCGAACGTCCCCCTGATGCCGATGGGGTGGCCGACGCTGCGCACGTCCCAGAGAGTCGGGTTCATGGTGGCCGCGGCGAGCACCCCTCCCCGCGGGTCGAAGGCGATGTCGGTGGAGGCCCCCATTCCCTCTGCGGACAACTGGGGCGCGGCGTGTCGTCGTGTCCGGGTGTCCCAGATGGTGACCACGTTGTTCCGGGTCACCGTGGCGAGCATGCGCCCGTCGGGGCTGAACGCGACCGCCTGCACCTCGTCCGGATGACCCGCCAGGGTGGCGGTCAACCTCCCATCGGTGTCCCAGAGCCGGACCGCGCCGTCACTGCCGGCCGAGGCGACGGTGGCGCCGTCCGGGCTGACCTTGACGTCCCTTATCTGCGCGATGAAGCCGCCGAACGGGACGGCGTGGAGGTCGTGGAGCACGATGGCGCCGTTGAAGCCGGCGGAGGCCAGCAGCGTGGCGTCTCGGCTGAGTGCGACCGAGGCGGTCTCCGTGCGGCCGCGGTCCTGAAAGGTCTGCAACGGTTGGTGTCGTTTGAGGTCCCAGATAATGATCGCGCCGTTCTCGTCAGCGACGGCCAGGGTGTTACGGGCCGGTGCCGAGATCGTCCACGCGTAGCCCTCCGACGGGATCGCGCCCAGCTGAACGGGGTGGTGGCCGCCGACCTCCCACAGGTGGACACCCCGGTCGTCAGCACTGGCGGCGAGGACGTGCCCGGAGTCGCCGAACGCCACCTGGGAGACATGCTCGGCGGGCAGTTCGACGAAGGTGCGCGCGGCCACGTCCCACACCCTGGGCCGGTCGTGGCCGTCGGCGGAGGCGAGCAGCGTGCCGTCGGAGGCGAAGCTCAGTGACCTGGGGGAGCTGCGTACGGGCAGCAGCGTACGGGCTCCGGTGCGCAGGTCGTAAAGGGCGATCCCGGCGGATGACTTCGCGGTCCCTCCCACGCCTGCTGGACCGGGTGTGCTGGAGAGGCCGACGGCGAGCATGGTCCCGTCCGGGCTGAGGGACATGCCGTCGGACATGTTGTCCCCCGCCAGCCGGATGAGCGGCTGCCACGTCCTGGTGTCCCAGACGATGATGGACCCCTTCTCGCCGTTGAGACCGATGGACGCGAGGCGGGACCCGTCGGCGCTGAAGGCGAGCGCCGCGGCTCGGCCGGTGTGGCCGGTCAGGGTCGCGACCGGTGTGCCGCGCGCGGTGTCCCACAGCATGACCGATCCGTTGCCGGCCGCAGCCGCGAGCAGGGAATGATCCGGGCTGAACGCGACGGCGGAGATCGGGGGACCACCGGCGTTCAGTTCCCTGCGCCGGGGTGCCGCGGCAGCGCTGAGTACGCCTCCGACTGTCTCCGGGTCGGCGTGCAGGTGTACTGCCTCGACGGCCAGCAGCCCGGCCAGTTCGGGATCGGTGGCCACGAGTGACCGGGCCCGCAGCGACAGCTCGTTGGCCAGCGCGACGCGCCTCTGCCGGAGGGCGTCCTGGCGGTGCCGGACGGCGACGGCGGCGCCCGTCACCGCCAGCACCAGCAGGACGGACATGGCCGCCACGAGGCGTTTGAGAAGGCGTGCCCGGTTCCGGGCCGCGGCCCCCTCCGCCTCGGTCAGCGCCGTGCTCGCGCGGAGGAAGGCGCGCTCCAGGTCGTTGAGGTCGACGCGGCGCTCCTCGGCCAAGCTCCGGACGGTGGCGAGCTGCGTGCCGCGATACAGCGCTCCGGGATCGCGGTCCAGCGCTGCCCAGGTCTGCGCCGCCTCGGTCAGCCGGCGGTGGACGGACAGATCGGCGCGGCCGTCGGTGAGCCAGCGGTGCAGTCGTGGCCAGGCCCTGATCAACGCCTCGTGGGCGACCTCCACCGCGCCGTCGCTCACCACCACCAATCGGGCCTCGACCAGGTCGTGGAGGACAGTGGTCGTGACGATGTCCTCCGCCACACCGTCGAGTTCCGTCCGCGCGATGCGCCGTCGGGTGTCCTCCGTGCCGTCGCCGAGGGCGGCCAGGCGCAGGAAGATCCGCCGGGCAGCCTGCTGTTCCGCCGCGCCGAAACCTCCGTAGACGCGCTCGGCGGTCTGTGCGATCGCTCCACGGACACCACCACTGGCCTGGTAGGCGGACAAGGTGAGGCTCGCTCCAGCCCTTCGCCGCTGCCAGGTCTCGAGCAGTGCGTGTGACACCAGCGGCAGTGCACCCGGTTCGTCGGTCGCATCGGCAAGCACCGTGGTGAGCAGCTGAGGTTCCACGCTCAGCCCGGCCTTCGCCGCCGGCAGCGTGATGATTTCCCGCAGATCGGCCCCCGTCATGGGACCGACCAGCAGGTGCGCCTCGTCGCTCAACGCCTCGAGAAGCTGCGGGTGCTGCCCCAGGTGCCCGAGGAAATCGGAGCGGATACCCAGCACCACCGTGATCCGACCATCCCGGCCCTGTGCCGAGTCGAGCAGCGCGTCGAGGAACCGCCGGCGCTCAACCCGGTCCTCGCACAGGGTGAACAGCTCTTCGAACTGGTCCACCACCACCAGCGCCCGGGCATCCGGCGCGTCGGGTGCCAGCGCACCGCGCACCACGACATCCAGGGCGGACGGGTCCTCCAGCAGGTCGTCGTACATCTGTGGCGGACAGGCGCCGGACCACTTGGCCACCTCGTCGGACAATGCCTCGAGTGGACGATCGGTGGGCGTCATCAGCATCGTCCGCCATCGGTGTGCCAGCCGTTCGTCAGCGGCGATCGCCCCCAGCAACCCCGCACGCAGGAGCGAGGACTTGCCGCTGCCGGAGGCTCCGATCACACCGACGAGCGGCAGCCGCTCGACCCGGGTGAGCAGTCGGTCGACCAGCGCCGACCGGCCGAAGAACCAGTCGGCCTCCTCGGGTTGGTACGGCATCAGGCCCCGGTATGGACCGTGCCCGTCGATGCCCGACGTCTCCGACGGCTGCGGACCGGCGGCCGCGACCGCCGCGGCGACCGCCGACCATCGAATCCGCCATTCGGTGAGATCACCGCCGCAGGCCGCGACGTAGGCCAGCGTCACCTCCTCGGAGGGAAGCCGACCGCCCTTCGCGGCCTCCGCCAGAGTGCTGACCGAGTAGTGCGCACGACGGGCCATGGCCCGGTAGCTCGGGCTGCCGGCAGCCTCCCGCAACTGGCGTAGCTGCCACGCGAGTCGTTGGGTGGGACCTGCCTCGGGATCAACCGGCTTTTCCGGACGGCCCACGGCTGCACCCCCATAGAACGGCTGGCCCGACCCGGACGGCTCCATGCGGCCGCAGGTCACCTCGATCAGGCAAGTATCAGGAACCTCGCGCGTCGGCTCCATACCGAAAACGGGCCCTCGGCGGACCAGTTGTACGGCGTTGATTGTCCGGCGCCCGACGGTCTTCCAGACAACGCCTGCGCCCTCGAGCGTTGGCGGCGAACACGGGACGCATCCTCGCCCCGCGTACTGCGAAGGGACTCATGCGTGAAGAGTTGGCATCGACTCAGATGGACGGTCGCCGCTGCCTTGTCGGCGCTGGTCACGGCCGGCTGGATCACCCTGCCGGCGGGCCCTGCTGCGGCCGTGTCCGCGCCCTACGAGGGCCTGAGCTACTACATCCAGACCAACAGTCCAGCCAAGCTGTACGAGCTCGGCTGCCAGATGGGTGACCTCGACTACTCGCGGGCGGGTACGCAGCACACCCTGGTGGTGCTCCAGTTCGGCGGGCCGACCCTCGTCAACGGCGTCCAGGGCGCGACGCTGTACGCCGGGCCGAACAGCACGACCAGTCAGATCCTCGCCGCGGTCAAGGAGTACGCGCACGGCTACTACTACTGCGCCGGCAGCGACACGTCGTCGGTCGTCGAGGTCGGGATCGGCACGAACAACAACACCGGAACCAGCTACGTGACCAACGCGTCCGGCAAGGCGTGGGCGCAGATGGTCTCGTCCTTCGGCACGTGGCTCGGCACGGTGCCCTACGGCAACCAGGTGCTCGCCGCGGGTGCCAACGACATCGAGCCCGGGTTCGGCGCCCCCGCCAACGCCCGCGCCTGGGTCGACGGGTACGCATCCGCGTACACCCGCAGGCTGCTCAACAACGGCTCGGCGGACGGTTGCCCGTCCGGTCACCTACCCGGCTCGACCGAATGCGGCGGGTCGGACCACCCGGAGTGGGGTCCCGAGGACATTTACCACGTCTCGTGGGGCAGTGCGCCGAGCTATCCGCTGCCGCAGATCTACCTGACCAACGGCGTGCAGGCCCAGCAGTGGTACTGGCTGTCGCGCTACGCGGTCAGCTCGCACGGTTCCAAGATGCTGTTCGCCGGATCCGCCACACAGCGCCGCGACTGCGCCGACGAGGCCTGTCCCGGCACCAACAACGTTCCCTC
Source organism: Micromonospora sp. NPDC048907 (assembly GCF_055586885.1). Classification (NCBI taxonomy): domain Bacteria; kingdom Bacillati; phylum Actinomycetota; class Actinomycetes; order Micromonosporales; family Micromonosporaceae; genus Micromonospora; species Micromonospora sp. NPDC048907. The sequence goes on along the minus strand of NZ_JBVJHI010000005.1, from coordinate 269,552 downwards.
CGCCGGCTACACCCAGCTCTACAACGCGCTCGCCCAGAACTCCGCGACCGCCATGACGCCACCCGGCGCAACGGACTTCTCCGGCTACTACACCCCTTGATGAACGAAGGAGCAGACGACATGGGTCGAGTACGCAACAGCATCCCTTCATCCGCTCGCCGGCGCCGGCAGGTCGGGCTCACCGCGGCGGTCATCGCGGTTGTCGGGCCGGGCGCGGCGCTGTCGATGGGGGCGGCCGGCTGGGCCGACCGAGCCCCGTCCGCGGCGGAGCGGAAGGCTCAGGTCATCCATGACCTGGACCAGGCCAACGCCGACCAGCGCGCCCGCGCACCGAAGGCGGCGAAGGGGCCGCGCCCCGCCGTGGTCGGCCGGCTGGCGGCATCTCCGATCGCATGGGACGAGGGTGTCTTCGACACCCACGAGGCGCCCATCCCGTCCGGAACCATCAAGGTCACCAGCATGTGGGGCCAGACCGACGGGGACCTCTACTACAGCGTGTACGCCGGAACCTCGGGCGTCGACCCGGAACAGGGCCTGCTCGTGGTCCGCACGTACGCCGTCACCGGCGAGTTCCGCGGCACCGCCAGCTATCCGGCACCCGCGGGGACAGGTCCGCTCCGGATCGTCGCCGCGACGGGCCATCGCCTGCGGATGACCACCGGTGCCGGAGCGGCCCTCGCCTTCGACGTCGACACCCGTCGGTTCGGCTGAACCGGACACCGTGCCGGCGCACCAACAGTGGCGGGCCTCTCGCGCCACTTCATCAACTGTCAAGGAGATCAGGTGATACAGAGTTCGACCCCGGCCCGGCTGGGAATGGCATTTCTCCTCGTGGCGACGGCCGTCGGGGCGCCGTCCAGCGCCTCCGCCAGCCCGGCGACAACCATGGCGACGATCATGGCGGCGGCGCCGAGCGACACCCGACTCGCCGGAGCCACCGACGCCGACCTGGTGCGGCTGGCCGTCCGCTGCCTGCCCATCGACGGCATGACCTACTGCCTGCACTGGGGCTGGGACCCGCAGGGCCTGGGCTCTCCGGCCTTGCAGCGCCGGGCGACCGGCGCGGCGGACGCGACCAGCCGCGCCGGCAGTACCGGTGACGCGCCGCTGACGGCGGGTCTGCGTGCCTGGGCCGCGAAATCGCGAGCTGAGCGCGACGCGGCCGAACGGGCCGAGCTCGCCGAGGCCCGCGCGGCGGTCGGGAAGGTCGTCTACGTCGACGCCATCGCGAAGGCCAAGCCGTTGCCGGCGGACTTCGCCACCCGGTACCCCCAACTGGCGTCCTGGACTGGACAGGCAGGCTCCCGCGCAGCGGCCGACGTGGGGGCCCTGGCGGAGACGTTTTACCAGACGATCCGCTATGACCGCGCGAAGAAGCAGGAGACCCCCAACTACTGCGGGCCCACTTCGATGCAGGCCTTCGCCTGGAACGATCCCAAGGCGTCGCTCTACAAGTCGCAGACCTACTGGGCCGGCGTCCTACACACCGACACCAATGGCTCGACCTGGGTCAACGACCTGAAGGACGCCATCAACAAGTACACGCACTGGGACGACAGCGACTACGCCGGGACGTACGTGGTCGGTTCCATCTCGACGTGGACGAACGCCGACTGGACCCGGGTCCTTCAGTGGCACCTCGTCACGCGGCGTGCACCGGTGCAGCTGCACCCCAAGCTGAGCCCCAGCGTCTCGTCGTACTACCCGGGCACCACCTCGGGCCACTTCGACGTCGGTGAGGGCTGGTACGTCAACGGCGGCACCGTGAGCATCTTCGAACCCGCCGGCGGGCCGGCGCAGAAGAACATCTACACCTACTTGTTCGCCACCGAGACGATCAACAACATCCGGCTGGCGAATCTGGCCAACACCGACCAGCGCAACATCGCCTACTGACACGGCGTTCGGAGAGGACGGCGATGATCCGGCGACGAGGCGCGGTGACGAGTTGCACGGCGGCCCTGCTCCTCGGACTGCTGGCATCCAGCGGATGCACGGCAGATCGGCCATCGGTCGTCGGGGGGTCACCGCGGGGCAGTGCCCCCGCGGTGACGTCCGCCGCCGGGAGCACCCGAGTCGGTGTCTGGCCCAGCCAGGACTTCAGCGGTGTCTTCGCCGTGAGCGCCCGCTACGTCGTGCGCCCCGATTCCCGGCAGCTGCGGTCGGTAGCGGTGGAACGACGGGCCACGGGGGCCGTCGTCGTCCGCCACCACCTCACCGACGAGCGCTTCCAGACCGATTTTGCGGGCATACACGGCGACAAGGCCGTGCTGGTGGACGAGGACGTCATTTCGCCCGATGCCACCAAGGGCAACGCGCGGGGCTGGATCTATGACCTGGCAACCGGACACGCCACCGCGGTCACCGACGTTCCCGGAGCGCCGCCGCTGTCCAGGTACGGGCCGCAGGCGGCGATGAGCACGGACGGGAAGTACTACTACAGCGCCAGCGTCGACGGCGGTTTCAGCAACTGTGTCGGCGAGATCGACCTGGCGACGATGCGCGGGCGGGTGGTGGACTGCGCCAACAAAGGCGGAAGCATCCTGTACGTCAACAGCGGTGACGCCGGCGCGACCTGGACCCACTTCACGAGCGGGGGCTTCGACGGCTGCCGGGTGGGTCGGGGCATCCGCATGGGCAGGCCCGTCACGATCGCACCGGATGCCTGCGACACCTTCGACACCGCCACACTCGGGACGTGGCAGTTGCGCACCACGCAGACGCCGGGCCAACCGATGCGGCCCGCCCTCCCGCTCGTGGCCACCGATGGGACCGCCCGGATCGACCTCGGCGAGGCCCGAGGGCAGAGCTTGATCGTGTGCGGCGGCTACGCCTACTGGAAACATGACGTCGGAGGGCCGACGCCCGCGCAGGATCTCCTGCGCTGGCGCCCGGGGTGGCCGCCGGAGGTGGTGTTCCGGCAGCCGGAACCACCCTCCGACAGCGCCGAAGCGATGCTGCTGACCCCCAAGGCGTGCACCGACGGCAGCGTCCTGACCGTGGCCGTCACGCGTACCACCGGAGGGCCCTTCACCGCGACGGTGTTCTCCCTGCCCTGACAGCGCAGGTGCAGCGCAGGGGGATCTCCCACCTGATTGTCCGGCGTTGTTTGTTCGGAGTCGGCAGGGCTGTCGACCAATGGGAACGCCGGCGAATGTGGTCGCCGAGAGGATTCACCACTGCTACCAACAGCAGCTCGAATTCTACCAGCAGCAGCTTGGAGGATAGTCAGATGCACAACAGATTACGCCGACGTGCGGATGTTCTGCTCGTCGGCATCCTGGTCGGCGTCGCGGCAATTGTGAACAGCGCATCACCGGCAGCAGCCGTGACCACGCGACTGACAATTGGCGCAGGCTTGGTCAACTGCCCTGCCGGCTACGTCTGCCTCTGGCCGCGTGACAACTTCCAGGGCACCGGATATGCGTTCTACAGCGACGAGACGGATTATCACGCCCTGCCGTCCCCGTTCTACATCATCGACAACTATTCGCTGTCCTTCTACAATCACGCCAACACCTACGACATCCGTTTCTACCGGTACCCGGCGAAGACCGGAGACACGTTCGTGCTCTGCAAGGGTGACTCGATCGCGTCCCTGCCGCCGGTGGCCGACACGGACACGACGCCGGGCGCCTGGTACCGGACGGGCAAGGGTTGGCGCGGCCAGGTCTCGGGTCACGACTTCGGGGCGTGGTGCTGATGAGGACGCTGTTGTCCGCGCGGGCCAAGGGCCGTGGCGCCCGGATCGCTGTGACCGCCACGCTCGTCCTGAGCGTTGCCGCCGCCCTGGCCGGGTATCCGGCACGGGCGGAGCCGGCCCCTACGTCGGCTGGCGCGGCGTCCGGCCGTTCGGCCAACGGTTCGACGGAGCCTCGGCTCTACGAGTCGCTCGAGTATCTGAAGACCACCTACAAGCTCGACGAGGCCGAGGCGCGGCGACGCCTCGAACTCCAGTCCCGCGCCGCGGGGCTGGCGGACCGGGCGCGGGCGGCCGTCGGCGAGGAACTGCTCGACGTGTGGATGGACCAGGGGGGCGGCGGGAAGCTCACGCTACTCACCAGCGAGCCGGAGAAGGCCAGGACGGCACTCGGTGCGAGCGCCGACGCCCAGGTCAGACTGGTGAAGAGCAGATTCACGGCAGCACAGCTCGAAACGGCCCGGCGCGACGTGGCCGCTCGCCTGGCGGGCGTCAAGGGTGTGACGGTGAGTCTGGACCCGCGGACGGAAAGCATCCGGGTGCGGTACCTCACGGGGCCTCGTCGCGCCGACACCGGCAACGTCCGTCGCAGGTCCGGTTCGCAGGCGGCGGGAGGGGTGCCCGTCCAGGTGGACATCCGGCCCAGCCCTCCGGCCGGTGAACAGCGGTCGTGCGACATCATGGCGTGCGACACCCCGATGCGCGGGGGCGTGCGGCTGCACATCAAGCGGGACGCCGGTGATTGGGGCTCCTGCACCTCCGGATTCAACCTCCGCGGCAGCAGCGGCAGCGGCAACGGTTGGGTCTATCTCCTCACGGCCGGACACTGCGCGCTGACGCCGGGCCCTAAACGCCAATGCTTCTACCACAACGGACTTCCCGTGGTCTGGGAAAAGGCCGCCAGCGGGAGCGAAATCGGTTGCCTGACCGGGGAGGGGAACACCAACTACGCCAAGAACCTGATCAATGGACAGCTGATCGACTACGCGATCCTTCCCTACTACACGGAAGGCGCGAACTGGAATGGCTACTGGCTCAACGGCAGGAGCCGGCACAATCTCGTGCAGTCGCAGTGCGTGTCGCCGACCGCCAAGTCGTGCACAAGCGGCACCCACGCGATCAGTGGGCTCTACACGTGGGGGCAGATCCAGACCGGCTGGATTGTCTGCTCAACCGGGACCGGCACACACGAGGTGTACTCGAAGGTTCCGACGGGGTACGTGCCGGGGACCAAGTGCGGGGAGATCAGCAGCAAGACGTGCTCCGACTACTACAACTGCAACCCGAGCGGCTACGGACAGGGTATCGCCGTGAACATCTGCACCAGGGCCGGCGACAGTGGCAGCCCACTCTTCAGTCAACTCGATTCCAAGGCGTACGGCATACTCTCCGGTGGGCCGCCCCGGGACGGGCTGCCCTGCGACTTGTCGAGCTACCTGGAATATTCTGTTTTCTCCCCACTGATGGGTGACGGCACCAGCAACCACCCGGGCATTCTCGACTACGCGTCGCGGGTCACCGGTGTCACGATGAACCTCATCACCACCGCGGGTGGATGAGGCAGGCTCATGAGACCGGTGGCCCACGTCGACGACAGGGCCGAGCGTGCCGGTTAGCGACAGGCGGTGAGGTCTCCGGTGGCTGGCTCCGCACCCCAGCGGAACGTGACGCCGGAGACCTCCGTCCTGCCGTCGGCTGTGCTTGCCACGCAAGGGAACGATCTCACCAGCGATGCGGAGCTGCACCGCTCCCAAGAGCCGAAACTCAGCCCAGCCGGAACCCTGCGCCGCCACCGCTTCCATAACTCTGATCACCCCACCCTGTGACGCCCGCTGCCCTACGGGTAAGCAGGCCATGTTGTCGGCGTTCTCGGTGCGCGCGGTCAGCGCCGCCGCGCATCGGCCGAGCGGGTCAGTGCCGGTGAGCTGCCGGTAGCCCAGCCACCCCTGAATGAAGGTCCGCAGACCCATCCCGGGGTACCTCCTCCTGCACCGAGTCGACCCTTCAGGACCTGAGGGCCAGTCACCGGAATGCCGAGCTTGAGTGGAAATCTCCCCTGCGCGGTGGAAACGGTGGCGGCTGAGCCGCTCAGCTGGTGACGGCCACGTCAAGCAGAATCTTCGCCAACTCCTCCGGCGTGTCGCGCATGAGGTTGTGTCCCCCGGGCAGGGCGTGGGTGGTCCAGCCGGGGCTCGCGCTCAACCTCTGGTAGGTCGCAGTGAATGGGGATTGGTCGGCCCAGCCGGCGGCGTACACGTACTCTCGACGCCTGATGTGCCCCAGTTCGCCGATGAGTCGGAGTGGCTGGAGCAACGAGGCGATCGGGTGGGGCGTCGCCCGGGCGTCGAAGAACGGCAGGGGCCGGGACGCGCAGCCGGTCTCGTCCACGTCCAGGTACCACCTCCGCTCCTGCTCCGACACCAGCGACCAGCAGGAGTCGCCATCGGCCGGTACCACGGCGTCCAGGTAGACCAGGGAGTCGACCCGGTCGGGTGCCCGGTCCGCGGCCCCGGTGATCACCATCCCGCCGTAGCTGTGCCCGACCAGCACGGCGTCCCGCAGATCCTCGACCTCGAGAGCCGCTACCACGTCCTGGATGTGCGTGTCGAGGTTCACCGTGCCCTGCAGCAGGTGACTGCGTTCACTCACACCGCTCAACGTCAGCGGGTGGACGCTGTGCCCGAGGCCGCGCAACCGTCGGGTGAGGTGTTCGAAGCACCATCCGCCGTGGCACATCCCGGGAACGAGTACGAAGTTGGTCATGGTCCATTTCCTTCGGTCGGTCGTGAGTGGTGGGGGTCAGGCGCGTCGGGGCACGGACGAGGGCGATCAGTGCGGCAGCGGTGCCCAGGACGGCGGTCCACGCGAGGGTGGCCGTGGTCGAGGTGCGGTCGGCGATCAGGCCGGCGAGCCATGGACCGGCCGTCTGGCCGGCGGCGAACACCGCGGTGAAGTGGGCGAGTGTGGCGGTCCAGTCGGCGGCCGGCGTGCGGGCCCTGATGAGGGCGGTGACCGCGGCCGGCACGCCCATGAAGGTCGCGCCGTACAGGAGCGCGGAGGCCAGCACGACCGGTGTCGCGGACGACACCAGCATCAGCGCCGCACCGCCGCTCAGAACGGCGAGGAGCGTGGCCAGCGCCCGGTTGCCGGGCCACCGGGCGATCGGGCGAGTCCACACCGCCGGTGCCGCCGCGACAGCTGAGCCCAGCACGGTCCAGGTGAGGACGACCTGCCCGAGGGAGGTGTCGTGGTCGGCCAGGTAGGCGGAGAGGAAGGTGATGTAGGTGATGTAGCCGGCGGCGAACAGCAGGTAGGCTAGAGCGGGCGCCAGCAGTGACCCGAGCCGTGCTCGGCCGTTCACGGGCGCTCCGGCTTCGCCGCGGGCAGCGGTCCAGCTCACCGCGGTAGCCAGTGCGGCAGCGGCGCCCAGGGCCACCCAGGCCAGCCGCCAGTGCTCGCCGAGCAGGGGTACGGCCACGCCGCTGAGCACGATGCCCAGCCCGGCGCCGGCGAAGTACACCGTGATGGGCGTGGCTGACGCGGCGCCGGCCGCGAGGCGGGACGCGAGCACACCGCCTGCGATGAACACCACCGCGCCCGTGGCCCCGGACAGGGTACGGAGGACCACGAGCGCCAGGTAGTCGCCGCTGACCGCGGTGATGGCCAGCGACGCGGCGGTCAGCGCCATGGCAAGGCGGAACGCGGTGGCCGCGCCGAGGCGGCGTACCAGCCACCGGGTCAGCAGCGCGCCGAGCAGATAACCGAAGCCGTTGGCTGCGCTCATGGCGCCTGCGGCTGTCAGCGTCCAGCTCAGGTCGTCTCGCATCGCCGGCAACAGCAGTCCGTAGGCGAAGCGTGCGAAGCCGAGAGCGGACGCGGTGCCCAGGGCGAGCCGCAGGGCCGGCCACAACCGCGCGGTCGACGTCATCAGCCCTCCCGGTGATCGAACTGATCGGTACGAACTCGGGAGATGCTAGCAGTAGAAGGAACCGCTCGGTACCATCTATCCCGTGCCAGTTCCCAAGGGATCAACGATCGACCCGGAGCGCACCCGCTCGGGCATCATCGACGCGGCGTCCCCGCTGCTGTACGAGCGGGGCCTCGACGGCATCGGCGTCGCCGAACTGTGCTCCCGCATCGGCGTGTCCAAGGAGACTCTCTACCGGCACTTCGGGACCAAGGACGGCCTGATCCGAGCGGTGCTGGAGGCGCGCAGCGACCGGGTGACGTCCTGGATCGCCGCGGCTGCGGCCACCGCCGGGGACGATCCCCGCGACCAGCTCGCCGCCGTGTTCGACGAGCTTCAGCGGTGGTACGAGGAGCCGACGTTCCGTGGCTGCGCCATGCACAACGCCGCAGCCCAACACCCGGCCCAGCCCGTCATGGACATCACCGCGCGCCACCTGGACCGCCGCCTCGACCTCCTGACCGCCATCGCCCGGCGCGCCGGCGCAGCCGACCCGGACACGCTAGGGCGACAATTGCTCCTCCTGGTCGAGGGGGCCACCCTGGTCGCCGCGCACCACGACGGGACCAGCGCCGCCAGGCACGCCAAGCGGGCCGCCCTCGCCCTGCTGGCCGCCGCAACGCCTGGCGGCGCCTGACTCCTGCCGCACGTCACCCGGTTCGGTGCGCCTCGGGCACGGCACTAGAGCGGCCGCCATGCAGGCAGGACCGCAGTCAAGCCGAGACTGCGGAATCACCGCGCTGGTGGAGGGATTCTTCGCGGCGAGCTGGTTCGGGTGGGGGCACGCGGACCCGCCGGCCTGGCTGACGCCGTGGCTGACCGTCGGTAGCGTCGCGGCGCTGCTCGTCGCAGCAGTGGGCGCGGTGGTCGGCTTCACCAGCCCGGCCTCGACCGCCGCGATCAACAGCCATGCCGCCGGCCGGCGCTACGGGATCATCGTGGGCATCGAGTTCACGCTGGCCGGCCTCGGCGCAGCGCTCCTGGGCGCGCTCGGCCTGCCGGCGTACATCCCGGTATGGATCTGCGCCGTGGTCGGGGTACATTTCCTGCCGCTGACGGCAGTGCTGCGGGATCGTAACCTCGTCGCGCTCGGCGTTCTGCTCACCGGGACAGCGGTCGCGGCCCTGATCGTCGGCGTCACCACCGCGGTCGCGCCGGGCACTGTCACCGGAGTCGGCGCCGGACTGTTCCTGTCGGTGTTCGGGGCCATCGCGCTCGTCGGGGCGCTGCATCAGCCGCGCCCCGGTCCGCAGCCGGTCTGACCCGGATACGCGGTGGTCTTAGCCGCCGCGCACAGAGCCTCGCCGCGCTTGGTCGAGGCATGGGCCTCCCGGTTCGCCGTCGTGGGGCCGACAGTGCGTCAGGTACGAGGACCAAGCCATCCGCGGGACGGGAACGCCCGATGGGTCAGGCCGGAAACACCAACTTGTTGAATTGGCAGCGGAGGTCAGGGTCTGCAGGCATGATGGCTCTTCACAACGTGGGGTGTAGTTGGGGACCGAAATGCGCCGGGGCGCCCGTCAGGGATCGGCGCCGGCTCGATGCTGGCGGCGGCGCGTGATGCCGGATGGGCCGTCGGCGACAATGCCGGCGTGGAGTATGTGTCCAGGGTGCCCGGTACGCCGCTGGACGGGCTGATCGACGACCTCTACTACCTGGAGGGCGTCCCGCCGTACTCCCGGTTGATGCTGCCGGCGGCGCCCGCGCCATTGCTCATCGTCAACCTCGGGGCGCCGTTTCTCATCCGCGCAGGCACCGACGTAGACGCCGTGGAGTACGCCGACGGCTGCGCGGTTACCACGCCCACGCGTGCGTGGGAGTTCAGCTACCCAACCCCGACCCGGTCCGTGGGCGTCCACTTCAGGCCGTGGGGCCTGGCACCGTTCCTTCCGATGCCCGCGGCCGAGTTGTGCGACCGACCTGCGACGGTGGAGCAGATCTGGGGCCAGCCCGCTACCACTGAATTGCGACACCGACTGACCGTGGCGGACGCACCGCACGAAATGCTGATGTTGCTCGAGGAGGAACTGGTGCGACGGCTGCGGGTGATCGACGGTCTTGACCTGGTCCGCCAAATGAGCAGCGCCGTCGCGGCGACAGGCGGGACAGTGCCGATCAGCGACATCGGTGTGGCGGCCCGCGCCAGCAGCACGTACTTGGCGAAGCGGTTCAAGGCCGTAGTCGGTGTCACGCCAAAACGGCTGGCTCGCAGCTACCGCTTCAGCTCCACCGTGTTGGCGCTCGACGTCGCTGCACCGATCGACTGGGGAAACGTTGCCGCTGGCGCGGGCTACTTCGACCAGGCCCACTTCGTGCGCGAGTTCCGGGAGTTCACCGGGCTCACGCCGACCCGGTACGCCGAAGTCCGGCGGCGATTCCTGCGCGATCATCCCGACCACGTCCTGGACGGCTGGCCGCTCCCAGCCGATTGATTTCGTACAAGAGCGACAGCTCACGCCGCACAAGACTTGGGACTCCAAACAGAGGAGGAACCCATGGGGAAAGTGGTCATGAACGCGTCGGTTTCGGTGGATGGGTTCATCGCGGCTGAGAACGACGATCCCGGTCCGATCTTCGAGTGGCTGGTCAGCGGCGACGTGCCGTTGGACGACAGTGGCGTTCTGAAGGTGTCGCAGGCTTCGTTCGACTACGTCCGGCCGTACTGGAACGAGGTCGGGGTGACCATTGCCGGCCGTCACGCCTTCGACATCACCGACGGCTGGGATGGGACGCCTCCGAGTGGGATCGACCATGTGGTAGTGGTGAGTCACCGTGGTGCGCCCGAAGGCTGGGACCTTCAGGCGCCGTTCCACTTTGTCGACGGCATCGAGGCGGCCGTGGCCAAGGCGCGGGAGCTGGCGGGTGACCGCACTGTCGAGTTCGCTGCTGGCGATGTCGGCGGCCAGGCGCTCGCGGCAGGCTGGGTCGACGAGGTACGCATGGACGTCGCACCCGTCGTGCTCGGGTCCGGCAAGCGTTACTTCGGCTCCGTCGACGCGCAACACCTGCTGGAAGGCCCAGACGTAGTCATTCAGGGCAACCGGGTGCTTCACCTGCGCTATCGGGTGCGCCGTTGACCGATCTGAGTGGGTTCGCGAAGAAGGCCGCTGCGACGGTGACACGAGATCGGGCGTCCGGCTGCGTTTGTGCATCGCTGTCCCGGGACGGAAGTCGTGGTCTTCAAGCTGGCGCGTTGACAGGAAACGCTGTTCGGCGGCGTCGGAACAGCGAACGAGCCGGCGCGGCGGTAGTCGGATCGATTGAGGTCGCCACGAACCGCCTACCGACGATGCGGAGCGATCTATAAGCAAGCGTGACCAACGCGATCCGCGCCGCCGTCGACATGGCCGACCGCCGCTGCCGGTGCTCCTGCTGGCCGAACCCCAGGTTGCTCGCTCAGCAGCCGACAACACAACGACGGTGCGGGCCGCCTGAGGAAGACGGCCCGCACCGTTACCGAACGCCGGGCGCGTTACGCCCGTATGCCGGAATGCTGGTGGGTGGGAGTTGCCGGCCTAGAGGTGGGCCGTCGTCACCCGGGAGGATTCGTACGTCGTGGAGGCCTGGGGCAGGCCCGGCACGGTGGACACGTCCTTGACGGGCATGCCGGTCTTGGCGTCAATGGTCAGCACCTCGCCGCCCTCGCCGCCGAACAGCTGGGGGCCAGCGGTGACCGTCAGCGTGGCCTTGCCGTTGGTGGTCGAGTTCTTGACGCTGACCGCAGAGATGGTGGACAGCAGACGCAGCACGCCGGCCCGGACCTGCGTGTTGCCGCTGCCGGCGGACAGCGCTTCGGTGCTGTACGTCCACAGGGCGTTGTCGAAGTGCTGCTGGACGGCCTCGGGGGTGTAAGGCTTCGGCGTGGCGTTGCCGCCCTTCTGCTCGATGATCGCCTGGGCGGCCGCCTGCTCCTTGTCCCACTCCGCCTTCTGTGCCGCGGGGTCGAGGCCGACCAGCGGGTCCTTGGCTGCCGTGAGCATCTGGGTGCGGCCGTCGGCCGGGCTGCTGTCCGCCGCGGCGACGGCCGCCTTGAGGAGCGGAGCGTAGCCGCCGGCCTTCATCTGGTCCTGGTGGCGGGTGATCGCACGCTTGATGTCCTTCACGCTGTTGCCCGTGTAGATCGAGCGACCGTCGGTGTACAGCGTGTAGACGACCTGCATGGTCTTGGTGCCGTGGACCTGAGTCGCTTTCACCAGCCACGCGTCGCCCGCCGACGGGGTGGCCGTCTTGATGGACCCGGCCAGAGTCATCAGCGGCGCACGGTCGGCGGACCCGTCGACGGTGGCCGACTCTGAGGCGGAGGCCGACGAATCCTTGCCGACCACTGCACCCCCGGTCGCCGACGAGTTGAGCACCAGAGCGACGACCGCCGCCGCCGCGGCAACCCCCACCCCGGCGCCGATGCCGAACCGGCCCGCAATACTGATCCCGCGGCGGCGCTGAATCCCCGGGCTGGATTCGTGTTCCCGCGTGGTGGTCGTCGTTTCCATGGTCGAAGTCGTCTCCATAGTCGTGTCCTCCGCTGATATCGCGCCCAGCAACCGCACGGTTCCGGGGTCGGCCATCGCCGCCCGCAGCACCGCCCGCGCCCGCTGATACGCCTCCGGGCGCAGTGGTTCTGCGCGGCCCAACTCACCGATCAGATCGAGTTCGTCGGTCATCGGTGTCTCTCCTTCGCGCTGTTGCGATCCTCCAGAAGCGCGGACACCCCCGGCGCGTCGCGCAATGCCGTCCTGGCCTGGCTCAGCAGCCGCCGCGTGGTGCCGGCCGGCATGCCGAGCGCCCGCGCGGCGTCGGCTGCGGTCAGGTCCTCCCAGGCGACGAGCCTCAGGACCTCCCGCTCTTCGGGTTTGAGCCGCATCAGAGCCGACCGGAGTACCGCCCGGGTGTCCACGCCGAGGTCCACCGCAGACCACGGATCCCATCCAGTAGCCAGGTCCGTCACGTCTGCGACCAAGTCCTCCGCCGGCCGGGACCGCCAGTAGCGACGCAAGCGATTCAACGCCACCCCGTACAGCCACGGCCGCGCATCGCCGTACGACTGGTCGTACGTTCGCCGCGACTCGAACGCCGCAACCCAAACCTCGCCCAGCAGGTCCTCAGCCGCATCGCGCCCTGCCCGGCGAGCGAGGTATGAACCGACGGCGGCCTCGTGACGCTCGACCACCTCCACGAAGGCGTCGACATCGCCATCCAGCGACCGGCCTATCAACTCCGCGTCCGAAGCCATAGCCCTCCTCTGCAAACTCCGCGCTTCCAACCTGACATTGCCAATCAGCCGGGGAAGTGTTCAGGCGCCAAGGCGCCGAGGTCCGAGGACAGCCGGCCGTGGCCGGTCGACCGGATGTTGGCGGACAAGATGTGCCCCGTGCTGCCGACGCGGGCGGACGTATGCACGGCGGGGACGCCTTGTGCCTGATACATGTCGGTGGCGGGCTGTCGCGCCTGCCTGCCGGGGTGCGGACGGTGCACCTGGCGGAGATTCTGGCGAGCACGGAGGACGAGGACCGGGCGGGGAAGCAGACCCACCGGGAGGTGCGGTCATGACGCGGACGTTCCTGGGCATGCCGACGGCCCTCAGGGGGGGCCACCTGCGTGAAGGCGAGCCGGTTCCGGCCGCCGCGCGCCGTGGCCTCGCCGACCCGCAACTGCGCCGCAACCTGCGGCACGCCCCGACCACGATCCGGGCCAACTCCGATGCGGTCATCGCCGAGGTGCCGGACCGGCAACAGCTGCTGTGGTAACCGCCGTGCGCCTTGATCTCCTGCTGGGAACGCCGTGGCGGCCGGGAAGGCGGTCAGGGGCGTTCGATGCGCACCGGATCGCCCCGCACCAACTCGTCGTGGACGCGCCATCGGGCGGCGACGACCGCCCGCCCGGCCGCCTCGTCACCGGCCGCGAGCCGCTGCCGCAGGAGTCGCAGCGCGATGCCCCGGTTGAGGCCGAACTGCCGCTCGGTGTCGACCACCACGACCGTGCCGGTCGGGCGGTGGGTGGCCCGCACGGCGGTGCTGGCCTTGTTGCGGTGCTGGCCGCCCGGCCCGCCGGTGCGTACGGCCACCACCTCCACGTCCGCCTCGGTGAACGGGGTCACCGGGGCGTCGACCTCGCACCGCCGGGCGGTGACGTACCAGTTCTTCCGGCCATGGCCGGCACGGTAGGGGCTGGGCGCCTGCCAGCACAACGTGCCGGTCCAGCCGGCGGCGAACGTCTCCGCACCCGCGCCGGTGAGCCGGATGAGCACCGACCGGTAGGTGCCGGGCCGGTCGCCGGTGACGCTTTCCAGCCGTACTATGCCCACATTGTGCCGTGCGGCGTCGGCGTCCAGCCGGCGCAGCAGCCGGGCCAGCGCCCACGCGCACTCCTGCGGGCCCCGGCCGGCCGACAGCAGCAGGTGTGGGCTCACGGCCGCCCCCGCCGCCGGTGCTCGGCCTGCCGGCGCTCGGGGCGCCGGTCGCCGCGGGCCGCCACCCCCACGTCCGGCGTCTTGTAGGTGACCAGTGGAACCGTGGTCGCCACCGGGGTCGCCAGCCCGTGGCTGACCAGGTCGGCGACGACCTGCTCGATCCGCTTGTACGCGGTCGGCGCCTCCTCGAACAGCAGCTGCCGGTCGCCGCAGACCACCAGCGAACCCACCGGGGTGCGGCGCAGCTCCTGGACCGTGTGCTTGGCCCGGCCCCGGCGCAACGCGTCGGCCCGGGACATCTTGCGGCCTGCCCCGTGTGCCACGGAGTGGTTGGCCTTCGCGCCCGCGTGCGCGGCTACCAGGTACGACGGGGTGCCGCGGGTGCCGGCGACGAGCACGTCCCGGTCGTCGCCCGGCGCCGCGCCCTTGCGGTGCAGGTAGTGCCCGTCTCGTACCTCGACCAGGTTGTGGCACTGGTCCACGACCGGCGCCGTCGGCTCGGCACCCAGCGCGATCGCGGTCCGGGCGGCCAGCAGCCGCCGGTTGAGCGAACCCCAGCGCACAGCGTCGTCGTGCCGCGCCAGGTACGCGGCCGGGTCGCCGGCGGGCCCGGCGCCTCGTAGCTCAGTGTGCTCACGCAGGATCCGCTCGCCGAGGCCGCGCGAACCGCTGTGCACGACGAGAACCGTGTCGCCGGCGGCGAGCTGGAGCCGCGCGGCGTGGCCCGGGTCGAGGATCTCGCCGACGCGGGCCAGCTCAACGAAGTGGTTGCCCCGCCCGACGGTACCGAGACCGTCGAGGTGGCCGGCGGGGACGTCGCCGTCCAGCACGGACCAGGCCGGGTCGTCGGCGTCCCGATCCGGGTCGAGCGGGCGGTCCAGGTCGGGGAAGCGGGCGGCGAGCCGCTCCGGCACGACCCGCTTCAGCGCGATCGGGAAGACGGCGATGCCGCAGCCGATGTCCGAGCCGACCAGGTGCGGGTAGAGCACGGTCGAGGTCATCGCGGCGCCGATCGGGGCGCCCTTGCCGGGGTGCAGGTCCGGCATGCCGGCGACATGGACCATGCCGTCGAGGGTGGCGACCTGGTGGCACTGGTCGACGGCATCGGACTCGACCCAGCTGGTCGGGGAGGCGAAGACGGTGACGGTGGCAGGGGTGGGTGCCGGCAGGTGCTCCTGCCGGAGAGGCTGAACGGACAAGGACGCTCACTTCTCGCCAGAGGTGGGATGGCCGGCCGCCGATCGCGATGGCGTGGCGGCGACGAAGGTGCTGCCCTCAGAACGTCATGCCACCCAGCGTCCCGGAGTTCACCGTCGCCGGCAACCGACTTTCGGGTCCGCCGTCCAGGGCCACCCCGCCGCCCGAGAGCGGGAGATGAGTGACCGATCACCGACTCGCACCGCGTACCGGATCGTTGTGCACCGGCTACAGCGGCCTCCACCTGGCCGACAAGCTGCTGTTCGGCGGTCGGCTCGCCTGGTACGCCGAGGCCCGACCGGCACGCCCGCACCGTCCGCGCCCACCATTGGCGCGGCATGCCCGACCTCGGCGACATTCGCACCATCGACTCGACCGACGTGAAGTCGGCGGCACCGTCGGTCTCGGCGCGTACGCCGGGCACGGCCTCGGGTGGGGCCTCCCAGTCCCATCGCCGTCGTCCGGATGGATTGCCTTCACGCGGTCATCCTCGCGGGTATGCCGAGCCGTCGCAGTCCATCGCAGAGGATGCGCGATGTCAGGATGCCCGCGGTGGCAGGAATGAGCTTGCGCGAGGCGATTTTGAACCTGCGCCGGGGCCGGGCGCATCACCTGAGGTGGAGCCCATCTGAGGGAGGCGGCTGTTGCATACAAAGCAGGAGCGAGAGTACGTCGAGTATGTCCAGTCTCGGTTGCCGGCGCTGCGGCGTACCGCGTACCTGGTGCTGGGCGACGGCGACCGGGCTGACGACGCGGTCCAGGATGCGTTGACCGTGCTGTATCGGCGGTGGGGACGGCTCGCCGAGGTGGCGAGTCTCGACGCGTACGTGCACACCATCGTGGTGAGGGCCTGTCTGACGTACCGGCGGCGCAGTTGGTCCCGGGTCCTGCTCCGCGGTGACCCGCCGGACTCGGCGGTCGAGTCTGGCAGCGGCCACGTCGACGATCGGCTGACGCTGCGGGCAGCGCTACACCGTCTACCGGTGCGGCAGAGGATCGTGGTGACCCTGCGGTACCTGTGCGACCTGCCGGTCGCCGACGTCGCCCGGGTGCTGGGCTGCTCCGAGGGGACCGTCAAGAGCCGCACGCACCACGGGCTGCGGGCCTTGCGGGCCGCCCTCGGCGAGCGTGCATTCCCACCGGCTCCGACCACCGTCATCGCGCACCGAAGGGGGCAGGCATGATCGAGGACGCTCTGCAGCGATACGCCCGCCAGGACGTACCCCCGTCCCGGCTTCAGGCAGCGGACGTGCTGGCCGAGGCTCGGCGTCGGACTCGACGCAAAACCCGGCTCGCCGTTGCTGCGGCGGGCACGGCGGTCGTGCTGGCCGCCTTCGGCGTGGCCGCGGTGGTGCGCACCGCCGCCAATGCGCCGATCGCGGCCGCCGGATCCGGCTGCGCGGTCGAACAACTGGACCTCCCGGCCGGCACCAACGGTGGTGCGGTGGCCAGCGGAATCGACCCGTCCGGTCGGTACGTGATCGGGAAGACCGGTGCCCGTGACGCGCCACGGGCGGTGCTGTGGACCGGTGGTACGGCGACCGTACTGCCGGCGGCGTTCACTCCTCTGGCGGTCAACGCGGCCGGGATGATCGTAGGTTTCACCGGCCCGGATCGACATGGCGAGGAGACGCAGCAGGATCCTGTCGCGTACGACGGCACCCGGCTCGTCCCGCTGCCGCTACCGGTCGGGGGAGTCGGCGGCGCCGCATACGCGGTGAACACCCACGGCGATGTGCTCGGCACGGTCGTCCGCGCGGACGGGTCGCCGACGGCGGTTCGCTGGCGCACCGCCGGAACCGTTGCGATCGTCACGACCGTCGTGGGGGCTTCCGGACTGGGTCTCAACGACGACGGTGTGGCGGTCGGATTCGACCAGCCGGACTCCGACCCGCACGCGGTGCGCTGGGCCGCGGACGGCGTGACCACCGCGCTGCCGGTACCCCACGGAGCGGTGTCCGCCACCGCGGTGGCCGCCGCGGGCGACTGGGCGGTTGGCGACGCGTCGCGGCCCTCGACCGGGAGCAAGGAGGACCTGACGGCACAGACGGCACGGTGGAACCTGCGGACCGGTGCCGCCGAACTGATCTCCGGCTTCAGCGGACGCAAGGCCAGTGCCTCCGGAACCGTCGGCGGCACCACGAGCACAGGTGTGCCAGCGCTGTGGCGCGACGGCCGGGTCTTCACGCTGCCCCTGCCGCCGGATGGCACCCCGCTCGGTAGCACGCTGTCCGGCATCACCGCGGACGGGCACACCCTGGTCGGCGGCGTCGAAGTAGCGGCCGGTGCCAACGCCACCTCGGGGCCGGCCGGTGACCCGGTGGTCAGCGACCGTACCGTGCCGGTCGTCTGGCGTGGCTGCTGACCGGCGGCGGCGGTGGCGCTGCTCGGGCCGCCGCTTCCGGTACCGCTGCGCCGGTCCGCACCTGATGGCGGGCCGCTCATCGCGGGCCCTCCGATCGCGTCGGGCCGACAGGTGTGCACACGCGCTGCGGAGGTGTCCTTGTAGGTCGCGTTCGAGGTAAAGAAGGTTCGGCCAAAGGGTCCCCGCAGCGTGATGTGCACCGTGCTGCGGGGATCCGCTTCGGTGGCCTGCGGCCCGGGCTGCTCCACCTACAGGAGTGCCGACACGGACAAGGCGCTGGTCGTGATGATCTCCGTCGCTATGAGCGCGTTGAGATGGGGTTGATGAGGTCCAGGTGACGCACGGCGGGCATGACGGCGTGCCGGTTTGCCGCGGCTGGTGCCGGAGAGTCTCCACGCCGCACACCCGAAAGACGCGGTACACGACCTCCGCCCGGCTATCAAGGCTGCCGGGATCCCCGATACGGATGTCCATCGATGTGGACGTCCCCACCACTGGCGTCGTCGTTGTGACCTACAGGAGGCCATCGCTTGGATACCAGGATCCGGAACGTCCGACTGGACGCCACGTCGAACAAGCAACTCATGGCTCTGGCAGACGCCGGGGCCGCAGCATTCGGCCACACCGCCACACTCCAGGTGGACCGGGCGCTGGCCCAGCTTCTGCGGTTACGCGTTGCACAGATCAACAATTGCAGCTACTGCCTTCTGGTGCACCACGCCGCCGCCCGCGACGCCGGCATCCCGCCGGCCAAGGTCGAGACCCTCACCGCGTGGTGGGAGACGCACCTGTTCACCGAGAAGGAGCGGGCCGCGCTGGCCTACGCCGAGGTGTTGACCCGAGCCGCCGACGCCACCGTCAACAACCGGTTCCAAGAGGCACACGACAGGATGGCCACGCACTTCACGGAGGACGAGATCCTGGAAATCGTGGCCGTGGTGATCAACATGAACATCTGGACGCGACTCAAGCTCGCCGAGGGTGCCATGCCCACGACGGCGCCTCCCGTGAGTTGATACCCGGCCCTGTCATCGGAGCACGCCGGCAGCCGTCCTGCTGGCGCCCCCGAACTCCTCGCTCAGGGGCTCAAGCGTTGCCCGAGCTCGCCCTCCTCAGCCCGCAGGTGTGCGGCCCAGGGATCGGCAGCCGGCAGAAGCACGTGCCAGCGTCCGAGGCGGGCAGACGATGCACCAGCTGGGATCGACGTGGGCACGGGCGGCGGGCTCAGCCGCGGGCTTGCCGCTCGTTCACCGCTCCTGTCCCGCCCGTGGGCCACCGCCTCGGTGATCGGCGCGCCGTTGCGCTGTCGGCAGCAGCGGGGGAGCGGTGAGGGCCTGAGCCATGTGGTGGCGCCGGCGTCGATGGGCACGGCGATTGCCGTGCCGTCACCGGTCGCTTGGGGTAACAGGAAGCCGGTGCCGCAGCCGTTCCTTCGCTAGGGCCCGGATGTCCGCAACCTCTGTGCTCGTCGAGAAGTCCTCGCCGATCCCCAGCCGGCGGTAGAGCGTGGGCAGGTCTGCACCGTCGTTGATTTCTGCCTCGATGAGCGCGCCGACCGCCGCGGCAGCGGCCCGATACGCCTGCCAGCACTGACCGACGACCTCCGTCGTGGTCAGGTCCGCGGCCCGCGCCATCGTCAGATGATCGAGGCACTGGTCCACCTCGAGACCCGCGGTTACGCGCCAGTCCTGCGCGGTGATCTTCATGTCGTCACCTCTCTGCCGGCCGGTGCCGGGCTGGCGAGCTGTCGATGAAGTCGGCGGGGCTCGCAGGCGGGCGGGATCGCCGTTGGCCGGCGCACCGGAGGAATAGCGGCCGGTGCGCCGGCGCTGGCAACTAGTAGACCTCGATCTTGCCGGTGGATCGCGGGCTGGCCGGATCGTTGAAGAAGTACTCACCCCTGATGCCGAAGGTGTGCTGGTAGGACTCGCCTGGGTTGAGTCGGACGTTGAACAGTCCTTCGAAGAACTGGGTGACGCCCCGCTGTGCGGCGTTGCCAGGGTGGTTGGTGAAGGTGACCGTGGTGCCGACCGGGACCCGCAGGTGGGTGGGCGCCATCCCATTGACCCCGAACGACTCCGTCGCACCGACCGTGCCCGCACTGTAGGTGCGGCCGATGATGACGGTGTTGTTGACCGCGCTGCCCTCGACCGGGCCGCCGGAGACCGGGCGGCGGATGACCGGCGGGGGCGGTGCCGGGACCGGATCGAGGTCGCCGTCGAGCTTGAAAGCCCAGAGGTAGTCGCCGCGGGGCGCGGAGTTGCCGTACGGGATGCTGGTTCCGCCGGCGTAGACGGCCAGGTACTCGTCGTCACCGACCCGGTACATGATGGGACTCGAGCTGATCGCGGCCCCGGTCTGGAAGCGCCACAGCTCACGGCCGGTGCGTGCGTCCAGTGCCAGCAGGTTGCCGTCGGGCTGGCCGATGAACAGCAGATCGGAGCCGGTGGTGAGGATGCCGTTGCCGTGGGCGAGTGAGTAGGGCATCCGCTTCTTCCACTGCACCTCATTGGTGCTGGCGTCGACGGCGACGATGCCGCCGGTCTGGTACTCGCCCGGCGGCCGCAGGCCGTTGCTGGCCTCGGTGAGGGAGTGGGCGGCGGCGACGTAGCCGAAGCCGGTGTAGACGAGGCCGGTGCGGTGGCTGAACGACATGTGGCTCCAGTCCGCGCCGCCGCCATGGCCGGGAATGGTCAGGATGGGGATGTCCCAGTGCGGGGTGTAGAGGCCGCCCTGCGTGTAGTTGGGCACCGCGCGGTTCGGGTCGCCGGGGACCGCGGTGCCCAAGGGCTGGTCGACGACGCGCTGCTCGGTCCAGCCGCCCTGTCGCGGGAACGGCTGCGTTGGCCAGGTCTTCTGCCGGGGCTCCTGCGGCACCGGCAGCTCGTCGATGCCCAGCGGCGCGGAGCCGTCGACACGGTCGAGGATGAAGAACATCCCGGACTTGCTGCCGTAGATGACGACCTTTCGCATACGGCCGTGGATCCGGACGTCGGCCAGCACCGGGGCATTGACGTTGTCCATGTCCCAGATGTCGTGGTGGATGGACTGGAAGTGCCAGCGATACGCGCCGGTGCGCATGTCGAGGGCGACGAGTGAGTTGGCGAACAGGTTTTGACCGCCACGCTGCGAACCGTCCTGCGACGACTGGTTCCCGCGGGCGTTGCCGAAGGTCCAGTAGGTGAGGCCCAGCTCGGGGTCGACCGCCGCATGCATCCAGGGGGTGGCCCCGCCCTCCATCCAGGAGTCGCCCTCCCATGTCTCGTTGCCGAATTCCCCGGGACCCGGGGTGCCCCAGAAGTGCCAGAGAAGGTCTCCGTTGCTGGCGTCGAAGGCGAGGGCGGCGCCACGGGGGCCGTCGTTGGTGCCGCAGAAGAGCATGCCGGAGTGGTAGACCACAGCAACCTTCTCGAGGTTGCCGTAGCCCTCGACCTGGCGCTCCCAGACCACCTGGCCGGTTTCCTGGTCGAGCGCGATCAGGTAGTTGTCGTTGGACTTGGTGTAGACGCGGCCGCCGCCGACCGCGACGCCGCGACGGGTCAGCGTTCCCCGGGTCTGTTCGAAGCGCCACTTCGTGCGGCCGGTCGCTCCGTCGACGGCGATGACGTTGCCGAAGGCGGACTCGATGTACAGGACGCCGTCCACGGCCACGGTGGAACTCTCGTTGTTGCCGACGTTGATGCCGCCCTCGATGCGGTTGAGCCACGCGCCCCGCAACTGCCGCACGTTGCCGCGGTTGATGCGTCGCAGTGCGGTGTAGTTCTGGTTGCCGAGGTTGCCGCCGACCTTGGGGAAGTCCTTGTCGCCGGGGGTGTCGAAGCGGGCGAGGGCGGCCGCCGGCGGCAGGTCCTTTCCGGATTGGGCACTGGCCGCCGATGGGAGGGCGGGGCCGGCCGCGGCGGCCATGGCTGTCGCAGCAGCTCCCTTGAGGAGGCTGCGCCGGTCGATCTGCGCCATGTGTGTCACCTCTTCCTGGCCGTCATCACGGCCATGGGGGTCCAGGGACGGTTGTGACGTGAATGCGGGGAGGCTCCTCGGTGCGGAGGAGAGGCAGTGGATGGTCCATCTGGCGGACCGATTGGTTCGCTAGACGGACTTACCATAGGCCGACTTCTCTGCCCGTCACAAGCCCCGATTCATGCTGGAGAAATTGCGTGATGAACCGCGGGTGGCGATCTGCGGGCACGGTTCTGCCGGCGGCCGCGGTGCGTTGCCGCGGCCGCCGGCAAGGGGTCCAGGCGGCGAGCCGGGAGGTCAGAGCCCCAGGTAGATCTTCCGAACCCGGGGATTCTTACGAAGTGCTTCCGAGGTGTCGGTCATCGCCACGACGCCGTTTTCCATGACCAGGCATTCGCTGGTGACCTCGAATGTCAATTGCGCGTTCTGTTCCACCAGCAGCATGCTCAGTCCGCGCTCATTGAGTGTTCGCAGCACACGCACGATGTCGCCGACGAGCTTCGGCGACAGCCCCATCGACGGTTCGTCCAGCAGCATGAGTTGGGGATCCGACATCAGGGCCCGGCCTATCGCGAGCATCTGTTGCTGGCCTCCGGACAGCGCGCCGGCAAGCCGGTGGCGCATGTCCCGCAGGACCGGGAAGAGTTCGTAGACCTCGTCGAGTTTGTCCAAGGTCGGCCCCCGCCAGTGCCGGGTGTAGGCGCCCAGCAGCAGGTTCTTCTCCACCGGCAGGCCGGAGAAGACGTGGCGGCCCTCCGGGACGTAGCCGATGCCGTGGCGAACCATCTTCCGGCCGGGCACGCGGGTGAGGTCCTCCGTGCCGAAGCGGATGGAGCGGACGGTTCGTGGAACCAGGCCCATGAGTGCCTTGAGGACGGATGTCTTGCCGGCGCCGTTGGCGCCGATGATGCCCACCGACTGGCCCGGCCGGATGGTCAATGAGATGTCCCGCGCCGCTGTGACGCCGCCGTAGCGGACGGTAAGGCCGTCGACGACCAACTCTCGTCCCTGCCGAACCGGGGCTTCGCCGGTGCGCTGGCCCAGCACGCTCATCAGGTCACCTCCGATACGGTCGGTTCGGGTATGGCCGAGGACTCGCCCAGGTATGCCTCGATGACCTCGCGGTTCGTGGCGACGGTGTGGGGATCGCCGTCGGCGATGATGGTGCCGTTGGCGAACACGGTGACTGTGTCACAGAGCGACATCACCATGCCCATGTTGTGCTCGATGACGATGACCGTCACACCCGAGTCCCGGATGGAGCGGATGATCTCGCAGAGTTCCCGGACCTCGTCGCCGTTGAGGCCCGCTGCCGGTTCGTCGAGCAGGAGCAGCCGTGGCTGAGCAGCCATCGCTCGGGCGATCTCCACGCGACGTTGGATGCCGTACGGCAAGGCGCCCGGCAGACTGTCGGCGAAGTTGGTCAGCCCGTACCGCTCCAGGATGCGGTCAGCGTCCTGGCGCAGCGCCCGCTCCTGCCGCCAGACCCCGAGCTGCCAGATCACGTACCGCCACGCGGCACCGGTCCGGGTGCGGTCCAACGGCACGAGCACGTTGTCGCGCACCGTCAATGCCGCAAACAGCCGCAGGTTCTGAAACGTGCGGGCGATCCCGGACCGAGCCAGTTGGTAGGGCCGTGCCGCGGTCACGTTTCGACCGGCGAGCAGCACCCGCCCCCTGGTCGGCCGGTAGAGCCCGCTCACCACGTTGAACAGCGTCGTCTTGCCCGAGCCGTTCGGTCCCACGATGCCCCTGATCTCACCCGCCGCGACCGAGAAGGAGACGTCGTTGATGGCCTTGACGCCGCGGAAGTGCATGGACAGCCGCTCGACTTCCAGCATGGTGTTCGCGGCAGTTGTGGAGGTCGGCTCGGGCGCGTAAGGCTGGAACGGCAGGAGACCGCCGGCCGGTGCGCGACGCCGTGACGGCCACCCGGCGCGGCTGGCCAGCCCCCGGAGTCGGCGCGGCAGGCCGACCAGGCCGGTGGGGGCGAAGACGACGGTCAGCACCACGACCGAGCCGTACGCCACCTGGGCGTAGGTGGGATAGTCGATGAGCAGCTCGCGAAGGAGGGCCAGGCCGACCGCTCCGATGACGCAGCCCGCCAGGCTCTGCCGCCCGCCGATGATCACCATGGCGAGCAGGAGGAACATGTTGGCGATGCTGAAGGTCTCGGGCGCGACGTACCCGATCAGGCCTGAGTACAGCACCCCGGCGACCCCACCGTAGATGCTTGACAGCAGGAACGCCGTCAATCGCAGCATCGGCACCTCGACGCCGACGGCGCCGGCCGCCAACGAGTCGTCCCGCATGGCCCGCATCCGCCGGCCGAGTGACGTGTGGACGACGAAGAGCCCGAACCCGAGCGTGACGGCGAACAGCACCAGTTCCAGGTAGTAGTAGAGGTAGGCGCTGGACAGGTCGACGCCGGGCAGGGTGGGCCTTGGGATGCCGGAAATGCCCTCGGCGCCGCCTGCCAAATCGGAGTTGGTGACCCAGTTGGTGAAGGCCAGTGCCAGGCCCAGCGTGACGATGCCCAGGTAGTGCGACTGCACCCGCAGGGCGGGCGTGCCGACGACGAGGCCGACCGCGACGGCGGCCAGCATGGCCAGGACCGCCGACACCCAGAAACCGAGTCCGAACTTGGCGGTGAGAATTGCGGTGGTGTACGCGCCGACGCCGAAGAACGCCACCTGGGCCAGATTGATCTGACCACCGATTCCCATCGCCAGGCCGAGGCCCACGGCGAGGATGGCGTACAGCAGCGTCACGTTGACGACGTGCATCGCGTAGGAGTTGAGCTGGTAGGGCAGCAGCCACGCGACGACGCCGAGCAGGGCCACGCCGCCGAGACGGTATCTCATGCCCGGTTCACCGTCCTCTCGCCGAAGATGCCGGTCGGCCGGACCATGATGATCACCGTGAAGATGAGGAACGTGACCAGTTCGGAGTAGCCCTGGAAGTGCCCCGCGGCGAAGGCGTCGATGACGCCGATCCCGAGCCCGCCCAGGATCGCGCCGGGGATGCTGCCGAATCCGCCGAGGATCGCCCCGGCGAATCCCTTGATGCCGAGGGACCCGCCCATGGCGGGGCTGACGTACAGCAGCGGGCCGACGAGGGCGCCGGCCAGCGCGGCCAGCCCGGCGCCGACCATGAAGGCGATGGCGTTGCTGCGCCCGACGTGGATGCCGACGGCGGTGGCGGCCTGGTGGTCCATGGCGACGGCCTGCATAGCGGCGCCGCGCTTGGTGCGCTGCAGGAAGAATACGAGCAGCACCGTGGCGGTTGCCGCGATGGCCAGCACCACCAGGTCATAGGTCCGGATGCGCAGGCCGAAGACGTCGAGCGGCGCGGCCGGCACGGGTGACGGCACGGCTCGGCCGGTGGCACCCCAGAAGATGATGGCGAGAGCCTCGAGCACGATGCCGAATCCGATCGTGCCGATCAGCATCAGGTCGAAGTCCTTGTTCTCCAGGGGCCGGAGCACGAACTCGATGAGGATGCCGATCAGGCCGGTTACCGCGATGGCGACCAGTGTCGCGAGGGCGAACGGCAGCTTGACCGACAGGTAGAAGGTCGATGCCAGGTAGGCGCCGATCATGACGACGTTGCCGTGCGCGAAGTTGACCAGGCCCATCGTTCGGTAGACGAGGGAGAACCCCAGGGCGACGAGGGCGTAGATCGCGCCGAGACTCATCCCGCCGATGAACGTCTGTAGAAAGACTTGCATGTTTCTCCCCTGCCCCGGGCCGATGGGCCGGTCCCGGGGCGGCCGTGACCGCCCCGGGACCTCGCCGTCAGCTGCTGGCTGCGACCAGCTTGCCGCCGTTGATGGTGCCGATGGAGGTGGCGCGGATGCCGACGCCGGTCTCGTCGTACGCGAACTCGCCGAGCAGGCCGGAGCGCTTGGTCGCCCGGATGGCGTCGGCGAGGTCCCTGCCGGTGGCGCCGTTGCTGTTCTTCAGGGCGGTGAGCAGGATCTGCGCCCCGTCGTACGCCTTCGCGCCGTGCAACTCCGCGTCCTCGCCGTACGCCGCCTTGTAGGCCGCGGCGAACTTGCCGGCGGCGTCGCTGGTCTCGTTGCTCAGGTAGGGCGAGCTCACGATCGTGCCCTCGGCGTTGGCCGCGCCGGCAGTGTCGATGAACACCGGCGTGCCCTGCGGTGCGGCACCGGCGAACGGCATCTTGAGGCCCAGGTCCCGCGCTTGCTTGACGATCAGCCCGGACTGCACCTCCTCGGCCCCGAGGAAGATCAGTTCCGGATTCTGCTGCCGGATGTTGGTCAGCGCGGCGCTGAAGTCCTTCTGATCGGTGGTGACCACCTGGTCGGCCACCGGCTTCAGCCCGCGGCCGGCGAGCGCCTTGGTGAACGCGTCGTGTTCGCCCTTGCCGTAGGAACCGTTGTTCGTGATCAGAGCGATCTTCTTGATGCCCTTGGTGTCCACGACATGCTTCGCCAGCGTCTCGTCGTAGGTGACGCTCGTCGGCCCGTTCAGGAACAGGAAGGGGCTCTTGACGGCGACGAGGCCCGGCGACTGGCCGGAGGTGATGTTGGGGATCTCCTCCTGCCGGAGGATCGGTGCCATCGCGATGGTCACCGCGCTCTCGGCCGTGCCGAGCATCGCGACGTAGCCCTCGCTGGCGATCTTGCGCGCGACGTTGGTACCGACCGTCGGGTCGCCCTGGTCGTCGAACACCGCCATCTCGATCTTGCGGCCGTTGACACCGCCTTCCTTGTTCCACTCCTCGATCGCGAGCTTCGCGCCCTTGAGCTCCCACGCGCCCAGGGAGCTGAGTTGGCCGCTCTGCGCGTTCACGACCGCGATCTTGATGGGGCCCTTGTCGTCGCTCCCCCCGGTGGACGTCTCGCCCGGCGGGGAGCAGGCGGCGAGGGCGGTGGTGACGATGCCGGCGAGGACGACGATGGCGAGGCGTCGTCGGGATGTTCGAATCATGGCGGGTTCACCTCGTTCGGTCGGGTGAGGTATCAGGGAGGGTTGCGTGCGGTGCGTAGGCGAAGACAAGCGCCCGAGCGCTTCTCGTCCGCCGGTGATGTGCTGATGCGGCACACCCCTTGGGAATGCCGCATCATCGCCGGTCAGTCGAAGACACCGTGATAGATGTCCTTGATGTTCCAGTGCCCCGGCGTGGGCACCGGCTCATTGACCATCGGTACGTCCAGCACCGCCGGCCGTCGGGCCGCGATGGCGGCTCGTAGCGCAGCGGTGAAGTCCTCGACGCTGGACACGGCGTAGCCGTCGGCGCCACACGCCCGGCCGTACGCGGCGAAGTCCGGGCTGTACGGCATGCCGTCGGGCCCGGTGAAGTCGCAGCCGTAGCTACGGCCGAAGTTCGCCGCCTGGAGGTCGGAGATGGTGCCGTGGGATCGGTTGTTCATGACGACGAAGATGACGGGGGCGTCCTGTTCGACTGCCATCGGCACGGCGGGCAGTTGGGCGCTCATCCCGCCGTCCCCTATCAGCGCGACGACCGTGCGGTCCGGCTGCGCGATCTGCACGCCCACCGCGGCGGCCGGGCCGAAGCCCATCGTGGACGCTCCGCCGGGCGTGATGAACCGGCCGTCGTCAGGCAACTCGTAGCATTGCGCCACGCCGTTCTTGTTCCATCCCACATCGGTGACGAGGACGGCGTCCGACGGCAGGGCGGCCCGCAGGTCCGTCAGGATGCGCTCCGGGCGCAGGGGAAACTGGTCGCTGCGGCCACGTTCCCGGCTGTCGGTGAAGAGCGCACGGCGGGTGGTGGTGATCTGCTCGCGCAGCCCGTCCCGCCTTCTCGGGTTCGGCCGGCGCGCATGGACGGCAGCAGCGATTGCCGACACGGCGTGGCCGACGTCGGCGACCGCTCCGATCTCGACCGGGAAGTTGCGGCCGATCTCCGCCGGGTCGATATCGATCTGGATGAGTCGGGCGGGTGGGAACTGCCAGGTGTAGCGGCGATCCCAGGAGCTGGCGTCGGTCTCGGCGAACCGGGTCGCCAGCGCCAGGACCACATCGGCCTCGCGGGTGTACCGGTTCGTCAGCTCCAGACCCCAGAAGCCCGGCATACCGAGCAGCAGCGGGT
The DNA here is from genome assembly GCF_055586885.1 of Micromonospora sp. NPDC048907. Lineage (NCBI taxonomy): Bacteria > Bacillati > Actinomycetota > Actinomycetes > Micromonosporales > Micromonosporaceae > Micromonospora > Micromonospora sp. NPDC048907. The sequence continues at coordinate 241,879 of NZ_JBVJHI010000005.1, read as the reverse complement.
GGCTGTCCGGCAGGGTTCCCTTCGCCATCAGCGAGTGGGCCACGGGGATGTCGAGGTGCTCGACGAGCGAGCGCAGCGCGTCGAGTGCGGGACGGCCGCGCAGGCCGCCGCCGAGGTAGACCAGCGGACGTTCGGCGTGCACCAGCATGTCGGCGATCCGGTCGGCGGCATCGGCCGACAACGCCGGCGCCTCCTCCCGCACCACCAGGGGGTACGCGGTGCCGCTGGCCCGTGGCACCGGGCGGGAGAAGTGGTCCATCGGGACACTGAGCAGTACGGCCCCCGGCCGCCCGGACGTGGCGGTCCAGAACGCCCGCTCGGTGAACCGGGGCAGGTCCGCGGTCCGGTGGACCTGCCAGGCCCGCTTGACGAAGGGACGGTAGACCGCTGCCTGGTCAGCGTCGGAGTGCAGGTTGACCTCCTGATGGGGGTGCCTGCCGTAGTAGTACGACGGGATGTCACCGGTGATGGCGACCAGTGGTACGGAGTCCATCGCCGCCGTCATCACGCCGGTGACCGCGTTGGTCATGCCCGGCCCGACGTGCAGCAGCAGGACGCCCGGCTTGCCGCTGGCTCGGGCGTACCCATCGGCCGCGTGGGCCGCCGCCTGCTCGTGACGACCCATGATGAAGGAGATCGAGCTGCGACCGATGGCATCCAGCAGCGCGATGTTGGTGTGGCCGCAGGTGCCGAAGATGTACTCGACGCCGTACGACTCCAACTGAGTCACGAGGGCCTCCGCGGCGGAGACCGTGTCCTGCTCGTCGCTCACGGCGCGGCGGTCGGCAGCGTCGGGCAGATGGTCGATGCTCATCACTGTCCTTCCTGATCGCCGTGGAGCGAGATGCCCCGCAGCATCAATGTCTTGACGATGGTGTAGTCGTCGATCATCCAGCGGGGAGACTCCCGGCCGAAACCCGAGTCCTTCACCCCGCCGAAGGGCACGTGATCCAGCCGGAAGTTCGACGAGCCGTTCACGATCAGCCCGCCGACCTCCAGCTCGCGCCACGCCGTGATGATCCGGCGCATGTCATTGGTGAACAGGCCGGCCTGCAGCCCGTACCGGCTGCCGTTGCAGACGGCGAGCACCTGGTCGAAGTCGTCGTAGGGCAGGACGCTCACCGCGGCTCCGAAGACCTCGTCGGTGATCAGGCGTGCGTCGGCTGGCGGCGCGGCCACGACCGTGGGCATGACCGTGGCACCTTCGCGGCGACCCCCGGTGGTGATCGTCGCGCCCCTCGCGGCCGCCTCGGCAGCCCAGGACACCACCCGCTCGGCGGCGGCGTCGTCGACCATCGCGCCGACGTCGGTCGCCGAGTCCAGCGGGTCGCCGACCGTCAGCTTCTCCACCTCGGCGGTGAAGGTTTCCAGGAACTCCTCGTAGCGCCGGCTGTCCACGTACACCCGCTGCACCGAGATGCAGCTCTGACCGGAGTTGCTGTAGCCGGTGGCGGCGCAGATGCGGGCTGCCGCAGCGGTGTCGGCGTCCTCGCAGACGATCGTGGCGGCGTTGCCGCCGAGCTCGAGGACCATGCGTTTGCCGCCGGCGGCCCGGGCGACGGCCGTGCCGGTCGCCACGCTGCCGGTGAAGCTGATGACGCCGACCTCCCGCGCCGAGCAGAGCGCGGCACCGACCTGGCCGTCGCCGTGCAGCACCTGCACCGCCTCGGCCGGCATGCCGCACTCGAGCAGCAGGGAGACCAGTGCCGTCGACACCGCCGGCGCCTGCGGCGGCGGTTTCACGATGGTGGTGTTGCCCGCGGCGAAGGCAGCGGCCAGCTTGTGGGCCAGGAGGTTCGCGGGCGCGTTGAACGGCGTGATCGCCAATGCCACCCCGACCGGAGCCCGGTACGTCACCGCCGTGTTGCCCACCCCGCGCGGCCAGCCCGCCACCGGCAGCACCTCGCCGCCGATCCGGCGAGCCTCCGCCGCCGACACCAGGAAAGTGTCGGCGACCCGATCCATCTCGCCCCGCCCGTCCTTGACCGGCTTACCAAGTTCGAGGGCGAGGAGGCGGGCGAACTCCTCCCGCCGGGCGGTGACCGCGTGGGCGGCCCGCTCCAGGATCTCGGCGCGGACGGCGGGCGCGAGTCGGGCGACCGTCCGTGCCGCCGAACGCGCGTAGTCCACCGCGGCGCGCACATCGGACTCGTTCGCCTGTCGGGCGCTGCTGACCGCACGTCGCGTCCATGGGCCGGTCCGATCCACCCTGCGTCCCGCGTCGAGCCACTCGCCGGCGATCAGACATCCGACTTCCACCGTGGCGGGCGGTCCGCTGGTCACTTCGTCGTTCATCGCCCCTCCCGATCCGTTAAGTGGTCCTTCTGGACCGCTCTGCGGACTAGGTGTAACGTACGGGCGGCGGGACGCTCTGGCAATAGCGGTTCCGAAACAGTTACGGCGATGTGAAGCGATCCGCGGAAGGCACGAGAGCATGGACGCCATGGCCAAAGAACACACCACTGTGCAGCGCACGTCGGTCGACGGGTCGGAGACAGGAGGCGTGCGCAGTGTCCAGCGCGCCATGGAGATCCTGTCTCTGCTCACGGAGGCTCGGCCGGCGGTGACCATCCGTGAAATCGTGGAGGAGACCGGGCTGGCTAAGACGACCGTCATCCGCCTGGTGCAGACGCTGGAACAGAACGGGCTGCTGTGGGCGACGAGCCGCGGTTACACCGCGGGGCCGGGCCTGTGGCGCTGGGCGCACCTCGCCCGTCAAGCGTGGGAGCTGCCGCCCGAGACGCAACAGCTGATGCGCGACCTCGCGGCCCGGCAACGGGAAACCGTCAACCTGTACGTGGCGCGGGACGTCTACCGGGTTTGTGTGGCCCAGCAGGAGAGTCCGCAGCCGTTGCGCCACGTGGTCCGCGTCGGCGACGAACTGCCGCTGTGGGCCGGGGCCTCCTCCAAGGTGCTCCTGCGTGAGGCAACCCCGTCCCTGCTCACCCGGGTCGCGCTGAGTTCGCCCTATGGGGAGTCGCATCGGGCGACTCTCCAGGGCTGGATCCAGGAGGTTGCCCGTACCGGCTACGCGACCAGCGCAGGAGAACGCGAGGAAGGCCTCTCGGCCGTCGCTGTTCCGGTCACCGGCCGGTCGGTCTCGGTCGTGGCCGCACTGTCGCTCAGCGGCCCCACCGTGCGGTTCACCCCGGACCGGATCGCCGAATTCGTCGAGGACCTGAAGCGGGTGGCGGCCCGGATGTCGGAGCGCGGCTTCGATCACCCGCTCGCCGGTCCTGCCTGACCATCGCCTCGACGCTCCAGCCGCCCCCTCGACCAAGGAGCATGCGTATGCACGACCGACCGCTGCAGGGTGTGCGAGTTCTTGACCTGACCAACGTGTTGGCCGGCCCCTACTGCAGTTATCACCTGATGCTCCTGGGCGCCGAGGTCGTCAAGGTCGAGAAGCCGCAGCACGGCGACCTGGCCCGCGCGCTCGGGCCGGAGCCGGCCCTCAACCGTGCCGGGATCGGCGCGTCCTTCCTCGCCCAGAATGCCGGAAAGAAGTCCGTCGAGCTGGACCTCAAAGACCCGCACGACCGCGACGCGTTCGAGGAACTGCTTGCCGACAGCGACGTTCTGCTGGAGAACTTCCGCGCCGGCGTCCTGGAGCGAATGGGCTACGGCTGGGACGTCCTGCACCGGACGAACCCTCGCCTGGTGTACTGCGCGATCTCGGGCTTCGGGCAGACCGGACCGATGAGCCAGGCACCGGCCTACGACCAGATCATCCAGGGTCTGTCCGGCATGATGAGCGTCACCGGAACACCCGACACCGCGCCGCTGCGAGTCGGCTTTCCCGTTTGCGACACCATCGGCGGCCTCGTGGCAGCGATGGCCATCTCCGCCGCGCTGGTGGGCAGGGCCCGCACCGGAGAAGGCGTCTTCCTGGACGTGTCGATGTTGGAGGCGTCCCTGTCCGCGATGGGCTGGGCCGCGTCCAACTACCTTGTCAGCGGTGTGCCTCCGGAACCGATGGGGGACCAGAACGCCACCGCGGCCCCGTCCGGCACGTTCGACACCGCCGACGGCCCGCTCAACATCGCGGCCAACCGGCAGGAGCAGTTTGAGGTGCTGTGTCGCCTCATCGGCAGAGAGGACCTGGTGGTCGACGGCAGGTTCGCCGACCGCGAGGCACGCAAGGCAAACCGAGAGGCCCTGAACCAGGAGATCAATTCGGCCCTGCGGTCCCGACCGGCGACGGAGTGGGAGAGCCTGCTGTCGACGGCGGGCGTGCCCGCTGCCCGGATCCTCACGGTTCCTCAGGCGGTGAAGTTGGAACAACTTCGGCACCGCGGCTTCTTCACCGAGCTTCCCTTTCCGGGCGACAGCGGGCGCACGCTACGGGTGAGCGGCAATGGAGTACTGGTCGACGGGCGGCCGTTGCGGCCGGGTTCGACGCCGCCACTGCTCGGTCAGCACAACGATGAGTTTGTCGGGACGCCTGGTCATGACGGCGCCCAGGTCGACCTGACCGTCGCGCAGGCCCGAGGGTCACGAGCCGGGGAGGTGACCGCGCCGTGAAACCGGACGCGGCCGCTGCCGGCCCCAGGCCTGGAGGCAACGGCAGGGCGGGAAGCGATGAACCGTCCGTGCAGGACGTCGCCGACTGGTGGGCCACCGGAGTATCGCGGATCGAGCCTGGCGTGATCGAGCTGCGTGGCAGACCGATCCAGGAACTCATCGGTGGCACCACGTTCGTCGGCATGATCTGGCTGATGCTGCGCGGGCAGCCGCCGACTCCCGGGCAGGCCGAGCTGCTGGAGGCGGCTCTCGTGGCCTCGGTGGACCATGGACCGCACGCCCCTTCGATCGCCGTGGCCCGCATGGCGGCAACCTGCGGTGTCGGGCTCAACAACGCGGTGGCGACCGGGGTGAACCTGCTGGGCGACGTGCACGGCGGCGCGGGGGAGCAGTGCCTCGAGATGCTCAACGAGGTGATCGACCGGCACCGCGGCGGTGGGTCCCTCGACCGCTCGGCGGCGGCCGTCGTCGCGGACCGGCGCGCCCGCTCCCGGTACCTGCCCGGGTTCGGTCACCGCTTCCATCCGCGAGATCCCCGCCGGGACCCCCTTCTGTCCCTGACCGAGGCGGCTGTCGCCGACGGTGTCGTAGACGGCGCTCACCTGCGTGCCGCCATCGCGATCGAGGGGGCCCTCAATGCGGGCCGGTCACGGCCGATCCCGATCAATATCGACGGATGCACCGCCGTCATCTACGGCGAACTCGGCTTCGCGCCGGCACTGGCCCGTGGCCTGTTCGTGCTGAGTCGCAGCGTCGGCATCCTGGCGCATGCGTGGGAGGAGAGCGGGCAGGGCCGGCGCAACAAGGGCCCCATGCCGCCGTCGATCCTGCCTGGTTATCTCGCCCCCCTCTGACGGTCCACTTTCTGCCCCCTGGTGGCTGTTCCACGCGGAGCGGGCCAGGGGTCATTGCGCCCCAATCCCTCAGCAGGCCGAGGTGTCGACAAATTGGTGAGGCCCTTGCTGTACCGCATCGGCCGTCGGTATATTCGCCTAAACCTCTAGACGGTACGTTTGGTCCACCTAGCGGACCACGTTCCTCGGCTCTCCGGTGAGGGCCCGTTCCTCGGGTCCGGTCCCGCCTACGGCGCACACCGCCTCCTACCAGGACGCACCACCATTCCGTCTACACAAGGGAGCTGACCATGCACCTACGGCGTTCCACGTTCGTCAGCGCAGGACTCGGTGCCGTGTTGACCGCGGCGGTGATGCTCCTCGGCACATCGATCCCCAGCTCCGCCGAGAATCCGGCCGCGAAACCGGACGACGGCGCTGCGAAGAATCTCGGTGACGTCGACTACGGCGTCTGTCGCGGTATCAGCCCCACCTGCTATCACGACTGGGGCAACTTCGACCCCGCCGACGGCTACCGGGTGCTGGTCTACAGCCGCACAGCCGGCCCCCGACACGCCCACCTCGGGCCGGCCCTCCCGCCCGGCCTCAACCCGCCGTTGTCCGACGCCAACGCCGCCCAGAAGGGCATCGTCAAACTCGGCGCCGAGCACAACTTCGGCGTCGACTGGACCGAGGACGTCACCCAGCTCTCGTCGCCCGCCCGACTGTTCCGCTACAACGCCGTGATCTTCCTGAGCACCACCCGCGACACGCTCGACGACCCCGCACAGACCGCGCTGCGCCAGTACATCCGCGGCGGCGGCGGATTCGTCGGCATCCACAACGCCTTCGGCACCGAGTACAACTGGGAGTGGTACGAGGGCCTGCTCGGCGGCGCCAACTACTACGACCACGGACGCAACCAGGCCGGGACCGTCGTCGTCGCGGATCACCATGACGTCTCGACGGCCGACCTTCCGCCGCGCTGGGACTTCACCGACGAGTGGTACAACCTCGTCCCATTCCCCTCGAAGGTGCGAATCCTGGCAAAGGTCGATGAGTCCACCCTGCCCAACGGCGCCCGCGGCGGCAGCGGACACCCCGGACACGGGAACAATCACCCCGTGTCGTGGTGCCAGTACTACGACGGTGGACGCTCCTGGGTGACCACCCTCGGCCACGGTGTTGACGACTGGACCGACACACCGACCGTGGGCGACGAGTACTTCCTGACGCACATCCTCGGCGGCATCGAGTCGGCCATGGGCCGCAGCCCCTTCTGCCAGTAAGAGCCGAAGAACGGGTCAAGGCGTGGTGCGGGAGACTCGACGATGTGGTCCCGCACCACGCCCCCGGGGACGCGAGAGGAAGCCCATGGCGACAGCGCACCCCCGTCGCATCGCGAGGAAGGCGCTTCCTGCGGCGACGAGCCGGGCAAGCGGGAGTGACTCCGGAAGGAGCAATGTTGGCTCGGTCTGAGGCCGCCCCTGTCCTGGTCGGACTCGTCGGCGAGGGTATCCAGCAATCACACGCGCCGCTGCTTCACCAGCGAGAAGCCGAGCGGCAGGGCATACGACTGATGTACAAGCTCATCGACGCCGCCGAGCACCGCCTCACCGCCGGCGATCTCCCGGACGTCCTGCGTTGGGCGCGGACTCTCGGATACCGCGGGCTCAACATCACGCACCCGTTCAAGCAGAAGGTTGTCCGGTACCTCGACGACCTTTCCGACGAGGCTCGCCTGCTCGGCGCCGTCAACACCCTGGTATTCGACGATGGCAAGGCGTGCGGGTACAACACGGACGCGTCCGGGTTCGCGCGCAGCTTCGCCCGGGAGTTCGCGGAGGCCCCGAGGGAGCGGGTCGTCCAGCTCGGCGCCGGGGGAGCGGGGGCCGCTGTCGCGCATGCGCTACTGAGCCACGGCGTGGGACAGCTGACGCTCGCCGACCTCGACATCGCAAAGGTCGCGCGGCTGTCGGAGACGCTCGCCGCCCGGTTCGGCGCCGATCGCGTCGCGATCTGCGCGATGGAGGAACTGACCGCCACGCTCGGGAAGGCCGACGGCCTGGTCAACACGACACCGGTCGGCATGGCTCACCATCCCGGTTCACCGGTGCCCAGCTCCGATCTTCGGCAGGACATGTGGGTCGCCGACATCGTCTATCGGCCGGTCGACACGGCGCTCCTCCAGGCTGCCCGATCGGTAGGCGCGCCCACCTTGCACGGTGGCGGCATGAGTGCCTACCAGGCCGCCGCGGCGTACGAGCACTTCACCGGCCGGCCGGCCGACGCGGAGGCGATGCTCGCCGACTCCGCCGACCTGCTGAGAGCGGGCCTGTGACACCGGTGCAGGCACGTTCGGACATCGCTCGCCGGCGCCGTCGCCGTCAACGAGCGGTCAGGTAGTCCAGGACCACGTCGCCCAGCATCCGCCGGTAGTGGTCACGGCGCTCGGGGTCGAGCATGTCCCGCTCGAAGATCGCTTTGACGGTGAACCGGTTGGCGATCCGGAAGACGCAGAAGGCGCTGATCAACATGTGGATGTCGAGCGGGTCGACACCCGTGCGGAACCGGCCGTCGGCTTGGCCTCTCTCCAGGATGCGCGCCAGCACGTCCAGTGTCGGGCTCGCCAGGCGACCCAGCTTCGCCGAACCCGCGATGTGCTCAGCCCGGTGGATGTTCTCCATGCTGACGAGCCGGATGAAATCGGGGTGGGCCTCGTGGTGGTCGAAGGTCAGCGCCGTCAACTGGAGGATCGCCTCGTCCGGGTCGAGGTGATCGACGTCGAGTTGCTGCTCGATCGCTCGGATGCGCAGGTAGGCGCTCTCGAGGGCGGCGACGTAGAGCTGCTCCTTCCCGCCGTAGTAGTAGTAGATCATTCGCTTCGTCGTACGGGTCTTCGCCGCGATCTCGTCGACGCGGGCACCCGTGTATCCCTTGTCGGCGAACTCCTGCGTGGCGACCTTGAGGATCTCGGCGCGGGTGGTGGCGGCATCTCGCGTCGCTGTCTTCAGCACGACGGCCTGGGACGGCTGCCCGCCCACCGCACCTCCTTCTCGCATCGCAACACTGTAGGTCATCGTCCGGGCCTTCCCCGCGAACGTCCATGCGGAGTATAAGTAACTATCTAGTACGTCCATATGTTGCCCTCGATCGCTGCGCGTCCTCGGGGGCTCGACTTCTCAAACCCTGACCAGCTCGACGCCAACAGGGGGAACGTCGCATGGGTACCGCTGAGACCGCCACCGCAACGGTGTTGAGCGACCACGCGCCGGCAAGTCCTCGCCACTGCATCGCCACCGTCTGTCTCTCGGGCACCCTCGAAGACAAGCTGGCGGCCGCTGCCGCGGCCCGGTTCCACGCCGTCGAGGTCTTCGAGAACGACCTCCTCGCGTCGTCGTGGTCGCCGGGGCGGGTCCGGCAGGAGTGCGCCCGGCGTGGGTTGACGATCGACGCCTACCAACCGTTTCGAGACTTCGAGTCGGTACCGCCGGACGTCTTCGCGGCCAACCTGCGCCGGGCCGAGCGGACCTTCGACGTGCTGGAGCAACTCGGTGCCACGACGATCCTGCTCTCGTCATCGGTCTCACCGGATGCGGTCGACGACGACGACCTGGCCGCCGAGCAACTGAACGTGCTCGCGGCGCGCGCGGCGCAGCGCGGCATCCGCGTCGCCTACGAGGCGGTGAGCTGGGGTCGGTTCGTCAAGACCTACACGCACGCCTGGCGGATCGTCCGGCGCGCCGACCACCCCGCCCTCGGCCTGTGCGTGGACAGCTTCCACATCCTGTCCCGCGGTGCGGACCCGGCGGCGATCAGGGTGGTGCCCGGCTCGAAGATATTTCACCTGCAACTGGCGGACGCCCCGCGGCTCACCATGGACGTCGTCGAGTGGAGCCGCCACCATCGGCTGTTTCCCGGTATGGGGTCGTTCGATCTGGCCGGTCTCGTCGGGCACGTCCTGGCCACCGGTTACGACGGGCCCCTCTCACTCGAGGTGTTCAACGACGTCTACCGTCAGTCAGATCCACGACATGCCGCCATCGACGGCATGCGCTCACTTCTGGCGCTCCAGGAAACAGTGGCGACCGCCGCTCCCCCCAACGTCCGGGAGCGACTCCGGCTCTCCAGCCTTCCCCGCGCGCCTCAACTCGACGGGCACGCCTTCACCGAACTCGCCGTGGACGACGTCTCCGGGCCGGTCGTCGCGCGGGCGCTGACCGCACTCGGCTTCGCCCAGGCTGGCCAACACCGATCCAAACCGGTCCAGCTCTGGCAACAAAGCACGGCCCGGATCCTCCTGAACTTCGGCGCGCAGCAAACCGTCGCTGCCGGGACCGCGTCGATCTGTGCCCTCGGGATCGAGAGCACGGACCCCACCGACGCGGCCCGGCGCGCCCAAGCCCTGCTCGCCCCGGTGCTGCCGCGCCTCCATGAGCCGGGAGAGGCGGAGCTGACGTCGGTGGCCGCGCCCGACGGAACCGCCGTCTTCCTCGTGCAGACGGCCCCGGAGGGCGGATGCTGGCTCGACGACTTCGCGGCCACCGGCCAGGCGGGCCGCGACCACGGGCTGGTGACCGGGACCGACCATGTCTCCCTCACCGAGACGCTCGACGACTTCGACGAAGCCGCCGTCTTCTACCGCACCGTGCTCGGACTGCAGACGGAGGAGACCACGGAGATCGCCGCACCGTTCGGCCTCATCCGCAGCCGCGTTGCCACCGACCCCACCGGTCAGGTGCGCATCGCGCTCAACACGGCGCCGTTGCGCCGCGGCGACTGGGCGCCGGCCATCCCCAGCCCGCAGCACATAGCGTTCCGCACCGACGACATCATTGCCAGCGCCAGAGCGATGCGCGCGCTCGGCGCTCCGGTGCTGAAGATGCCCGACAACTACTACGCCGACCTCGACGCTCGCCTCGCACTCCCACCAGACCGGCTGGCGGCAATGCGGGAACACTCGATCCTCTACGACCGAAATGAGCACGGTGAGTATCTGCACTTCTACACCGAGATACTCGGGTCCCGCGTCTTCTTCGCCGTAGTCCAGCGCATCGGCGGGTACGTCGGCTACGGCGACCTCAACAGCGTTCCGGTCCGAATGGCGGCGCATCGCGAGCGCCGTCTGGCCACCATTCGCGACGTGCCGGCGCAGAGGGCGGACCAGCGGCACGACTATTCGCTGGCGCACCTGACCGCGCTGAGCCTTTCCCCGCCCGAACTGGTGGAAGCTGCCGCCTACGCCGGCTACCGCTTCGTGGGCCTGCGACTGACGCGGGTCACCCCGCAGGAGCCGCACTATCCACTGGCCACCGACCCGGCCCTGATGCGGAGCACCAAAGCCCGTCTGGCGGCCACCGGAATCGATGTTCTCGACATCGAACTCGCACGACTCAGTCCGGACAAGGCACCCCGGGACTACCTGCGGTTCCTCGAGGCAGGTGCCGAGCTTGGGGCACGACACGTCATCACGCAACTGCCGGACCCAGATCGAGCCCGCAAGACCGATCGTTTCGCTGAGTTGTGTGAACTGGCGCATCCCCTCGGGCTCACCATCGACCTTGAGTTCCCGTCGTGGACAGAAACGCCCGACTTACGTGAGGCGACCCGAGTCCTGCACGCCGCGGACCAGCCAAACTCAGGCATCCTCGTGGACCTGCTGCACTTCGCCCGCTCCGGTTCGAGTATCGCCGATCTTCGGCAGCTTCCGGCGCACTGGTTCCATTTCGTCCACGTGTGCGACGCACCGGCGGGCGTACCCCCCACCAACGAGGGACTGATCCACACCGCACGGTTCGAACGGCTCTTCCCCGGCGAGGGCGGCATCGACGTCCGCGGCATCCTCGACGCGCTGCCACCAGGTCTGCCTTACGCGCTGGAGATTCCGCGCGCCACGCTCGTCGCACAGGTCGGCGGTAAGGAGCACGCCCGCCAGGCCCTCAGCGCCGCGCGAGACTACCTCGATCCGGCCGCCCGCCAGCAGCTCATCGCCCGCGTCTGACTGAACGCCGCCGATGGCCACGTGCGGGCGGGCGGCGTAGGGCTGTCCCCACCCGGCCGCGCCGCCGGCATCTCCCACCCAACCAAGATCAGTTGCACTGAAGCCTGGAGGCCGCCGTTTCGCTGCGGGCCTGGCTGACATGATCGCTCGCGCTGTGGGCTCGCCCGCCTGATCCGGTAGCGCCGGAAAGGTCTCCCGCATCCGTTGCCGCGGCATGCCCGACACCACTTGAGCTGGTGCCCGCCGGCCTGCGGCGGCGGCGAATTTTCTGCCTCGGGCTCTTGCGCGCAGGGATGCCTATAACGATACTGCCGGTTACGAATCTAGCGTGTCGGAGGTCACGTGGATGCCACCGTCCCTGGCGTCCCGCCCTGCTGAACGGCCCGCACACCGCCCCCGCCCCTCGCAGCCACCAGTGGAGCAACCGTGGCCGACACCGAAGTCGCACCCCCAACGCCCGTCAGACCCTCCGGGAAGGCACCGGACGACCGCCGCCGTGCGTGGATCGTCACCGCGTTGCTGGTCGCCTTCATGATGATCAACTTTGCGGACAAGTCGATCGTGGGTCTGGCCGCCGACCCGATCCGGGAGGATCTGGGGCTGTCCGCGACCCAGTTCGGCACGGCGAACAGCGCCTTCTTCCTGCTGTTCTCCATCTTCGGCGCGGTCGGCGGGCTGCTGGCCGACCGGGTGCGTCCGCGATGGCTGCTGCTGGGCATGGTCCTGTTCTGGTCGGTGTCCCAGGCGCCGCTGGCGCTGGGCGCGGGCGTGGCCATCCTGTTCACCTCCCGCATCATGCTGGGCGCGGCGGAAGGCCCCGCTTTCCCGATCGCCCAGCAGACCGCTCTGTCGTGGTTCCCGAACAGCAGGCGCAATCTGCCCAGCGCGCTGATCACCGCCGGCACCACGTTCGGCGTCGTGGTCGCCGCGCCCGGGCTGACCTGGGTGATCACGGAGCACGGCTGGCGGTCCGCGTTCGCGGTGGTGGCCGTCGCCGGCGTGCTGTGGGCGCTGGTGTGGGCCTTGCTCGGCAAGGAGGGCCAGTACGCCGTCGCGACCGGCCCGGACACCACCGCCGACACGGCGGCCGAGGCCGCCTCGGAGCCGGCCCCGAGTAACGTCGGCTATCGGCGCATCCTGGGTACCCGCACCTGGATCGGCGTCACCGTCGCCTTCTTCGCCACCTACTGGATGGTCGCGCTGACCGTCGCCTGGCTGCCCTCGTACCTGCACGACGGGCTGGGCTACTCCAGGACCGCCTCGGCCAACCTGGTGGCGCTGCTCTGGGCCGCCAACGCCGTGGCCCTGCTCGGCCAGGCCGGGCTGACCGGATGGCTGCTGCGACGCGGAGCCAGCAGCCGCTGGGCGCGAGCCCGGGTCGGCGGCATCACCCTGCTCCTCAGCGCGGCCGGCTGCCTTGCCCTGACCGCCGGCCAGGGCGGCCCGCTCACCGTGCTGCTGCTGATCGCAGGGTTCGGGATCTGCGGAGTGATGGCGACCATCGCGGTCACCACCGTCGCGGAGATCGCCCCGGCCGGGCGACGCGGCGGCGCCCTCGGCATCATGCAAGGTGTCGTGACCACTGCGGGCCTGATCGCTCCCATCCTGGTCGGCCGCCTGGTCGACACCCAAGGTACGGCCGGATACCAGCACGCGGTCCTGATCTCCGCAGCCGTGCTCCTGCTGGGCGGAACCGCCGCGGTCACGCTCGTCGACCCCGCCCGGGATCGGCGGCGCCTGGCGCAGTGACCCGCCGCGCCACCCGGCCGCACCCCTTGTGACGTAAGCGGCGGCCGGGTCCACGCGGGCACGAGGGCCCGTTGCGGCGATGCCCCCAGAGACCGGCGCGGCCGGCCTCCCGCGGCTGAGGCCGGAAGCCGAAGAACCGATCCACGTGAACCGCATCCCGATGGAGAAACCGATCATGACCAACCTTGCCCAGAACCTGGCCGACTCGGCCGCCCGCGACGGCGCCGCACCCGCCATCCGGCTCGGCGACACGGTGCTGTCGTTCGCGCAGCTCGACGCGGCCAGCGCCCGGGTTGCTGGGCTGCTGCGCGACCGCGGCGTGCGGCCCGGCGACCGGGTTGGTGTCATGCTGCCCAACGTGCCGCAGTTCGCCGTCGCCTACTACGGCATCCTGCGCGCCGGTGCGGTGGTCGTCCCGATGAACGTGCTGCTCAAGTCCCGCGAGGTCGCGTTCTACCTGAGCGACTCGCAGGCCAGGGTCGTCCTGGCCTGGCACGGGTTCGGTGAGGACGCCGCGGCCGGCGCCGCCGCCGCCGGCACCGAATGCCTGCTGGTGGTGCCGGGCGAGTTCGAAGCCCTGCTGGGCGCCACCACGCCGCAGGGTGGCATCGTCGCGCGCGAGGCGGGCGACACCGCGGTCATCCTCTACACCTCGGGCACGACCGGCACACCCAAGGGCGCGGCGCTGAGCCACGCCAACCTGACCCGCAACGCCGAGGTGGGCGTCGATCTGCTGGCGCTTTCCTCCGCCGATGTCGTGCTCGGCGCGCTGCCGCTGTTCCACTCGTTCGGGCAGACGTGCGGGCTCAATGCGGCGGTCGCCGCCGGGGCGTGCCTTGCGCTCGTGCCGCGCTTCGACCCCCAGGCCGCGCTCGACACGATCCACCGCCACCGCGTCACGGTCTTCGAAGGCGTGCCGACGATGTACGTCGCGCTGATGGCCCACCCGCAGCGGGCCGAGTTCGACGTGGACAGCCTGCGCCTGTGCGTGTCCGGTGGCGCGGCGCTGCCCGTGGAGGTCATGCGCGCCTTCGAGGCCGCGTTCGGCTGCATCATCCTCGAGGGCTACGGCCTGTCGGAGACCTCGCCCATCGCGTCGTTCAACCACCCCGACCGGCAGCGCAAGGCCGGGTCGATCGGCACCCCCGTCGCCGGGGTCGAGATGGCGCTGCGCGACGTCGAGGACGGCGTCGGTGAGATCGTGATCCGCGGTCACAACATCATGAAGGGGTACTGGGGCCGCCCGGACGCGACCGCGGAGGCGATCGACGCCGACGGCTGGTTCCGCTCCGGCGACCTCGGCCGCGTCGATGAGGACGGCTTCTTCTTCATCGTCGACCGCAAGAAGGACATGATCATCCGCGGCGGGTACAACGTGTATCCGCGCGAGATCGAGGAGCTGCTGTACGAGCACCCCGCCGTGCGCGAGGCCGCCGTCATCGGCGTCCCGCACGCCGAGCTGGGCGAGGAGATCTGCGCCGTGGTCGCGCTCAAGGCCGGCGCCGAGGCCACCGCGGAGGACCTGCGCGAGCACGTCAAGACGCAGGCCGCGGCGTACAAGTACCCGCGGCACGTGTGGATCGTCGCCGAGCTGCCGAAGTCGCCGACCGGCAAGGTCCTCAAGCGTGAGGTCACGGTGCCCGCAGGCCTGGTCGCCTGACCCCGCGCCGGCACCGCCCGGCGGCCGGCGCCCGGACACCATCGCCCGCCGTGGGGAGCAGCGGCCGGCGGCGGCCGGATCCCTGGGCCCCTCCGGGGCGTACTCGCGACCACGTTCGCTTTCACGATCTTCGGCGACCTTCCGCCGACCCAGCGCCGACAAGGACACCGATGACAATCAGCACCGCCACGACCGCGCAGCTGGACCAGATGCTCGCCGAGCTTCGCGACGGCGAGCACACCTGGGCCCGCGAGCCCCTCAGTTCCCGCCGCGCCCTGCTGCGCCAGTTGCAGGCGGCCGTGGCCGCCCACGCCGAGCACTGGGTGCGGGTGGCCGGGGGAATCAAGCAGCTGCCCGCCGGCTCGCCGCTGCTCGGTGAGGAGTGGACCAGCGGCCCGTGGGCCGTGCTCGGCTACGTTGACGCGCTGGCCGACACCCTGGCGCGCCTGGAGCAGGGACGTGACCTGCTCGCGGGATGCAGGGTCGGCACCGCGCCGGGCGGCCGGGTGAGCATCGGCGTGCTGCCGCACAACACCTTCGACCGGTTGCTGCTCAGCGGCTTCCGGGCCGAGGTCTGGATGGAGCCCGGCGTCACCGAGCAGGAGACCCGGGAGCGCGCCGGGCTGGGCCTGCTCGCTCCTGAACGCACCGCGGGCGTCGCCGTGGTCATGGGGGCGGGCAACATCTTCTCGATCGCGCCGCTGGATGTGCTGTACCAGCTGTACGCGTACAACCGGGTGGTCCTGCTCAAGCTCAACCCGGTCGCCGACGCGCTGCTGCCGGTGCTGGCGGCGGTGTTCGCGCCGTTCATCGACCGGGGCTATCTGCGCATCGTCGCCGGGGACGCGTCCGTCGGCGACCACCTGGTGACCCACGCGGGTGTCGACGCGGTACACCTCACCGGCAGCGAGGCCACCCACGACGCGATCGTGTGGGGGACCGGCGAGGCGGCGCGGGCGGCGAAGGCCACCGGTACGCCGCGGCTGGACAAGCCCGTCACCAGCGAACTCGGCGGGGTGTCTCCGACAATCGTGGTGCCCGGTCGCTGGTCGAAGGCTGACATCCGGTTCCAGGCCGAGCACGTCGCCACCCAGCGCCTGCACAACGGCGGCTTCAACTGCGTCGCGGCGCAGATCGTCATCGTGAGCCGGGACTGGCCGCAGAAGCGGGAGTTCCTCGCTGCGCTGCGCGACGCGTTCGCGAAGGCGCCCGTCCGCCCGGCCTGGTATCCGGGCTGCGACGTGCGGGTGTCCGGCGCCCGGCGGTCGCACCCTCGCTTCGAGGCCGTCGGCGGCACCGCCGAACGCACCGTGCTGTGGGACCTCGACCTGGGCGATGACGCCGAGCCCGCGTTCGGCACCGAGTACTTCGGTCCGGTCCTCGGCGTGGCCGAACTGCCCGGAACGGGCATGG
The DNA here is from genome assembly GCF_055586885.1 of Micromonospora sp. NPDC048907. NCBI lineage: Bacteria > Bacillati > Actinomycetota > Actinomycetes > Micromonosporales > Micromonosporaceae > Micromonospora > Micromonospora sp. NPDC048907. The sequence goes on along the minus strand of NZ_JBVJHI010000005.1, from coordinate 225,699 downwards.
AGTTCCTCGACGCCGCGGTCGACGCCGCCAACGAGCGTCTGCACGGCACGCTCGGCGCCAACCTGGTGATCGACCCCCGTACGCGCCGGCAGCTCGGCACGCGCCTGCGTGCGGCCATCGCCCGGCTGCGCTACGGCACCATCGGCGTCAACGCCTGGACCGGCGTGGGCTACCTGACCGCCCGCGCCACCTGGGGAGCGTTCCCCGGGCACCCGCTCGACGACATCGCCAGCGGCCGCGGCGTGGTGCACAACTCGCTGCTGCTGCACCGACCCGAACGGACCGTGGTGTACGGGCCGTTCCGGCCACTGCCGCGCTCGGTCATGACCGGCGAGTTCAGCCTGACCCCGAAACCGCCGTGGTTCCTGAGCAACCGCACCGCCGCGACGACCGGCCGACGGCTCACCGCGTTCGCCGCTCGGCCCCGCTGGTCGGCGCTGCCCGGGATCTTCGCCTCCGCACTGCGGGGGTGACCGGCCCAACCCGGCGCCGTGCGGATCGGCGCCGGGACGGGCGGCGAGCCCTCAGCCACCGCGCCGCGGCGTCGCCGGTCCGCGCTGATGGGTCCGCTTTCCGGCCGGCCGGCTCTTGCCCTGCCGACCCCCAATAACGATACTGGCGTTAACGCAATTGGTGCGGGGCGCTGACCACCGATCTGACGCTGCTGCGGAAGGTGTGCATGTCATGAGTACCCACGACTACGACGTCCTCGTCATCGGCTCCGGCTTCGGCGGATCCGTCTCTGCCCTGCGCCTGACCGAGAAGGGCTACCGCGTCGGCGTGCTCGAGGCGGGCCGGCGCTACACCAGCGAGGAACTGCCCAAGACGTCCTGGGACGCGCGCAAGTTCGTGTGGGCCCCGGCCCTGGGACTTTACGGCATCCAGCGCATCCACCTGCTGCGCGACGTCGTGATCCTCGGCGGCGCCGGCGTCGGCGGCGGATCGCTGAACTACGCCAACACGCTCTACAAGCCTTTGGCGCCGTTCTTCGACGATCCCCAGTGGGCCCACATCACCGACTGGCGCGACGAACTCGAGGCGCACTACGACCAGGCCCGGCGCATGCTCGGCGTCACCATGAACCGCACTGTCACCGAGGCCGACAAGGTCCTCAAGTCGGTGGCCGACGACATGGGAGTCGGCGCCACGTTCACCCTGACGCCCGTGGGAGTGCTCTTCGGCGAGGACGGCCAGAAGCGCGGCACCGAGGTCGACGACCCGTTCTTCGGCGGCGCCGGACCCCGGCGCAACACCTGCATCGAGTGCGGCTCCTGTATGACGGGCTGCCGGTACAACGCCAAGAACACCCTGGACAAGAACTACCTGTACCTGGCGGAGCAAAACGGCTGCGAGATCCACCCGATGACCACGGTCGTCGACGTCAAGCCGCTGCCGGCCGGGGGATACGCCGTGCACACGGTGGCGACGGGCAGATCGGCGCGCCGCAGGCGCCACCGGCGCACCTTCACCGCCGAGCAGGTGGTGTTCTCGGCCGGCACGTACAACACCCAGAAGCTGCTGCACCGCCTGCGCGACACCGGGTCGCTGCCGCGCATCTCCGACAGGCTCGGGCAGATGTCCCGGACCAACTCCGAGTCTGTGCTGGGGGTCAAGGCGCGGGCCAAGAACATCGCCTACACCCAGGGTGTCGCGATCACCTCGTCGATCCACGTCGACGAGCACACCCACATCGAACCGGTGCGCTACGGCAAGGGCAGCAACCTGATGGCGCTGCTGCAGACCGCGCTCACCGACGGCGACCAGGGCCGCCCCCGCTGGGTCACCTGGGCCAGGACGATGCTCACCCAGCCGCGGCACTGGACCTGGTTCTCGCCGAAGAACTGGTCCGAGCGCACGATCATCCTGCTGGTGATGCAGGCGCTGGACAACTCGATCACCGTCCGCGGGCGCCGGACCATGTCGGGCCGGTACAAGCTCACCTCCGGCCCCGGTCACGGCGAGCCGAACCCGTCCTGGATCCCCGCCGCCAACGAAGCCGCCCGCCGGGTCGCGGAGAAGATCGACGGCATCGCCGGTGGCACCATCGGCGAGATCGCCAACATCCCCCTGACGGCCCACTTCATCGGCGGCTGCCCGATCGGCGACTCTCCCGAGACCGGTGTCGTCGACCCCTACCACCGGCTCTACGGCCACCCGGGCGTCCACGTCGCCGACGGCTCGACCGTGTCGGCCAACCTCGGCGTCAACCCGTCGCTGACCATCACCGCCCAGGCCGAACGCGCCATGGCGTTCTGGCCCAACCGCGGCGAGCCCGACCCCAGACCCGCGCTGGGCGCCGCCTACCAGCGGCTCGCCCCGGTCGCCCCGCACCGGCCCGCTGTTCCCGCCGGCGCCCCGGCCGCCCTCGGCGCGGCCGCCGCCTCGCCGTCATCGCCCGACAGCTCGGCCCTGTGATCCGCCCACAGCCGACAGCCCAGGTCTCGAGCACTTCTCACAGGTACACGTACGGAGGTTCCGCAATGGACAACGCACTCGACTTCGGCGATCGGACCGACTTCGTCAACGCCGACCGGGGCTTCGTCGCCGCGCTGACGCCAGGTGTCGTCACCGCTGCCGACGGACGGGTCGTGTGGGACGCCGACGCGTGGGCCTTCCTCGACGGTGAATGCCCGGACACCGCGAACCCGAGCCTGTGGCGGCAGAGCCAGCTGTGCGCCCGCCAGGGCCTCTACCGGGTCACCGAGGGCATCTACCAGGTACGCGGCCTGGACCTCTCCAACATGACCATCGTCGAGGGCGACACCGGAATCATCGTCGTCGACCCGCTGCTCAGCGTCGAGACCGCCGCGGCGGCGCTCGGCCTGTACCGCGCCCACCGCGGTGACCGCCCCGTCACCGGCCTGGTCTACTCCCACTCCCACGCCGATCACTTCGGCGGCGCCGCCGGTGTCACCGACGGCGACGTCCCGATCCTCGCGCCCGTCGGGTTCATGGAGCACGCCGTCGCGGAGAACGTGTACGCGGGCACGGCGATGACCCGCAGGGCGGGCTTCATGTACGGTGCGACGCTGCCGGCCGGCCCGGCGGGACAGATCGGGTTCGGGCTGGGCAACGCCGCGTCCTCCGGGACCGTGTCGCTGTTCCCGCCCACGATCGACATCACGCACACCGGGCAGGAAGAGACCATCGACGGCGTGCGGATCGTGTTCCAGCTGACGCCGGGCACCGAAGCGCCGTCGGAGATGAACTTCCTGTTCCCCGACCACCGCGCCCTGTGCCTGGCCGAGAACGCCACGCACACCATGCACAACGTGCTCACCCCCCGCGGTGCGCTGGTCCGCGACGCGCGAATCTGGTCGCGTTACCTCACCGAGGCGATCACCATGTTCGACGGTGCGGCCGACGTCGTGTTCGCCTCGCACCATTGGCCGACCTGGGGCCAGGACAACATGACGCGATACCTGACCGAGCAGCGTGACCTGTACGCCTACCTGCACGACCAGACGCTGCGGCTGGCCAACCAGGGCCACAACGCCGCCGAGATCGCCGAGATGATCCAGCTACCGCCGGCGCTGGACGCGGCGTGGCACGGACGCGGCTACTACGGGACGGTGTCGCACAACGTCAAGGCCGTCTACCAGCGCTACCTCGGCTGGTTCGACGGCAACCCGGCCAACCTGTGGCAGCACCCGCCGGTCGAGACCGCCAAGCGCTACGTCGACTGCCTCGGCGGGGTCGACGCCGTCCTGACCAAGGCGCGCGACTACGCCGACGCCGGGGACCTGCGGTTCGCCGCGCAACTGCTGCAGCACGCGGTCTTCGCCGACCCCGCTCGTGGCGACGCGAAGGAACTGCTCGCGCAGGTGTACGAGAAGCTCGGTCACGGCGCGGAGAGCGGCATCTGGCGCAACTTCTACCTCACCGGCGCGCAGGAGCTTCGCCACGGGCCCGAGGTCACCCCGGTCGACCTCGGCGGCGGCATGGCCGCGGTGCTGTCGATCGAGCAGATCTTCGACACCCTGGCGATCCGGGTCGACGCGCCCAAGGCATGGCACGACACGATCACCATCGACTGGACGTTCACCGACCTGGGCCAGTCGTACCGCACCACACTGCGCAACGGGGTGCTCGTCCAGCAGCAGAACCCACCCGCCGGCAACCCCGACCTCAGCCTCACCCTGACCAAGGCGCAACTGCTGGGCATGCTGACCGGCAAGGGCCTCGGCGGCATCACACACGACGGCGATCTCGACGGTCTCAAGCGCATGCAGGGCTACCTTGACGCGCCCGATCCGCGGTTCGCGATCGTGACGCCCTGACGGCGATGTGGCCGGCCGGTTGCCGCCCCTCGCCGCAAGCAGGCGAACGGTCCATCCCACCACCCGCACACCGACCTGAGACCGAGCACCATCAGGGGACGAGCGTGAGCAACACCGACGGCAGCCCGCCGACCGCGGGGCCCACCCCGGGGCGGCAGGCGAAGGGCATGGCGTGGATCCCCGGCGGCCGGTTCACGATGGGATCGGACCGCCACTACCCGGAGGAGGCCCCGGCCCACCCGGTCGGCGTCGACGGGTTCTGGATCGACCCTGCCCCGGTCACCAACGCCCAGTTCGAAGCCTTCGTCGAGGCCACCGGATACGTGACGACGGCGGAACGGCCCGCCGACCCTGCCAGGTACCCCGGTGCCGACCCGGCGCTGCTCGCACCGGCCTCCGCGGTGTTCACGCCGCCGCCGTATCCGGTGGACCTGGGTGACCCCTACCAGTGGTGGTCGTACGTGCCCGGCGCGAACTGGCGCCATCCGGGTGGTCCCGGCACGTCGCTTGGCGAGCGCCGCGACCACCCGGTAACCCACGTGGCCTACGCCGACGCCCTCGCATACGCGCAATGGGCCGGCAAGCAGCTTCCCACCGAGGCCGAGTGGGAGTACGCCGCACGCGGCGGCCTGCCCGGCAGCGAGTACGCGTGGGGCGACGAGTTCAACCCCGGCGGCAACCACATGGCCAACACGTGGCAGGGCCGGTTTCCGCACGAGAACCTGCGGCTGGACGGCTACGACGGGACCTCACCGGTCGGCGCCTTCCCCGCCAACGCCTACGGCCTCCACGACATGATCGGCAACGTGTGGGAGTGGACGTCCGACTGGTACGCCGAGCACGACCGTCTCGCCCCGACCAGGCCCACCTGCTGCGGCACCCCCGCTCCCCGGGTCAACCCGGCCGGCGGCACCGAGTCCGACAGCTTCGAACCCGGCCAGGCGCACCTGCGCATCCCCCGCAAGACGATCAAGGGCGGCTCGCACCTGTGTGCGCCGAACTACTGCCGCCGCTATCGCCCCGCCGCACGGCTGGCCCAGCCGGTTGACACCTCCACCTGCCACCTGGGCTTCCGCTGCGTCGTGCGGCTGGCGTGGTGACCTGCCCGCCGACACGACGGCGTCCGCATCACCCCTCCACATCGAAACGGAGAACCCCGTGCCTGCGCATGACGACCTGCCCCGCACCACGCTGCCCATGCCCGACCGGCCCAAGCCGGGGCTGACCACCTACGACGCGCGGGACGCGGACACCTCGTTCGCGCCGATCACGCCGCTGCGGCCGCCGACGGGCGCGCCGAACGTTCTGGTGATCCTGCTCGACGACGTCGGTTTCGGCGCCTCCAGCGTGTTCGGCGGCCCGGTCGACACCCCGGTGGCGCAGCGGCTGGCCGACGGCGGGCTGCGCTACAACCGGTTCCACACCACGGCGCTGTGCTCGCCCACGCGGCAGGCGCTGCTGACCGGCCGCAACCACCACTCGGTCGGCATGGGCGCGATCACCGAGCTGGCCACCTCCGCGCCCGGCTACAGCACCATCCGGCCCAACAGCAAGGCGCCGCTGGCCGAGACGCTGCGGCTCAACGGCTATGCCACCGCTCAGCTGGGCAAGTGCCACGAGGTCCCGGTGTGGGAGACGAGCCCGGCCGGCCCGTTCGATCGCTGGCCCACCGGCAGCGGTTTCGAGTACTTCTACGGTTTCATCGGAGCCGAGGCCAACCAGTACTACCCGACCCTCTACCACGGCACCACCCCGGTCGAGCCGACCCGCACGCCGGAGGAGGGCTACCACCTCACCGAGGACCTGGCCGACCGGGGCGTGGACTGGATCCGCCGCCAGCACGCGCTGCAGCCGGGCCGCCCGTTCTTCCTGTACTTCGCGCCCGGCGCCACGCACTCCCCGCACCACGCGCCCAAGCAGTGGTGCGACCGGTACGCCGGGCGCTTCGACGCCGGCTGGGACGCGCTACGCGAGGAGATCTTCGAACGGCAGAAGGAGCTCGGCGTGATCCCGCCCGACGCGGTGCTGACCGCGTTCAACCCGGAGATCCCGCACTGGGACGACATGCCTGACGACCTCAAGCCGGTGCTCGCCCGGCAGATGGAGGTCTACGCCGGATTCCTGGCGCACACCGACCACCAGATCGGCCGGCTCGTACAGGCACTGGACGACCTGGAACTGCTCGACAACACGCTGATCTACTACATCATCGGCGACAACGGCGCCTCCGCCGAAGGAGCCATGCATGGCACCTTCAACGGATCGATCAACTACAACGGCATGGGCGCGCTGGAGACCCCGGAGTTCCTGCGCGCGCGGATGGACGAGCTCGGCACCCCCAGCTCGTACAACCACTTCGCGGTCGGCTGGGCGCACGCGCTGTCCACGCCGTACCAGTGGACCAAGCAGGTGGCCTCGCACTGGGGCGGCACCCGCAACGGCACCGTCGTGCACTGGCCCGCCCGCATTACCGCCGCCGGCGAGCTGCGCGAGCAGTTCGCGCACGTCATCGACGTCGCCCCGACCATCCTCGAAGCGGCCGGGCTGCCCGAACCGACCACCGTGCACGGCGTCACGCAGGCCCCGATCGAGGGCGTCAGCATGGGCTACACGTTCAGCGACGGGGACGCACCGGAGCGCCACCAGACGCAGTACTTCGAGATCGGCGGCAACCGCGGCATCTACCACCGGGGCTGGACCGCGGTCACCCGGCACCGCACGCCGTGGTTGCTGCTCGGCGCGCAACTGGCCGCCTTCGACGACGACGTGTGGGAACTGTACGGCCCCGACGACTGGACCCAGTCCCGCGACCTGGCTGCCGAGCAGCCCGACATGCTGCACCGACTGCAGCGGCTGTGGCTGATCGAGGCGACCAAACACGGGGTGCTGCCGCTGGACGACCGGGGTGCCGAGCGGTTCAACCCCGACCTGGCCGGGCGGCCGCGACTGATCCGAGGCAACACGCAGGTGCTGTTCCCCGGGATGGGCCACCTCAACGAGAACTCCGTCATCAACATCAAGAACAAGAGCCACGCCGTCACGGCCCAGATGGTGGTGCCCGACGCCGGCGCGGAGGGCGTCATCATCGCCCAGGGCGGCATGGCCGGCGGCTGGAGCATGTACGCCCGCGAGGGGCGGCTGCGCTACTGCTACAACCTCGTCGGCCTGCGCCACTTCTACATCGACTCAGACGCCGAGATCCCGGCCGGGGAGCACCAGGTCCGGGTGGAGTTCGCCTACGCCGGCCCCGGCCTGGCCAAGGGCGGCACCGTCACCCTCCACCTCGACGGCGTCGAAGTGGGTCGCGGCACCGTGTCGGCCACCCAGCCGGTGATGTTCTCCGCAGACGAGGCCACCCACGTCGGCCGGGAGTCCGGCTCCACGGTCACCCCGGAGTACCCGGCCCGCGGCAACGACTTCACCGGCACCATCCGGTGGGTCCAGATCGACGTCGACGCCGAAGCGGCCAACGCCGAGCACCTCATCCCGATCGAGGAACGCTGGCGCGTCGCCATGGCCCGGCAGTGACGGCCCGCCACACGGCGACAAACGGGCGGTGACGAAGGACGGGTGGGGTGCATCCGAACGCCGGCGTGCACCTCGCGGCTGGGTTCGGGCCAGGTCGTCAGATCAGCGCTGGTGAACCGGGTTCCCCTGCAGTTGTGGGCCGCCGCGCCGCCCGGGTCCTAGCGGGCCTCTCAGGGCATCAAAGATGTAATGCAGCAGCTTGGGGATATCGAGCATCCGATCGCTGCTGGCGTACGACGATGTCGTTGGGGAGCCGACGGATACGCGGGGGTTGAGAGGTGCTCGGCCGGCTTCGGGGTGCGTTGAGCGGGGGTGCGCGGCGGCGCCGAGATGTGTACGACCGGCTTCGCACGTATCTCATCGTCGCGGCGCAGGCAGGTGTGGCGGCTGAGCTGTCCTGGTTCATCACGCGCGATCTACTGGACAATGCGCAGCCGTTGTTCGCGCCCGCCGTCGCGGTCGGCGTGATCGCGGGAGCCATCGGTCATCGAATCAGGCGAGCGCTGGAGTTCATTGCCGGGGTGATCGTGGGGGCGGCGATCGCCCATCTGATCGCACGCACGATAGGGGTAGCGCCGGTACAGACCGGTGTGGCCGTGGCGTTGGCCATTTCGGTGGCAGTCGCGTTTCGGGGCGCCGGCGCGGTCACGGCGCAGGCAGGAGGCACGGCCTTGCTGCTGGGGGCGGTGGCGGAAGGACCGGATCTGGCTGTGCCGCGAACGGAGAGTGCGGTGGTCGGTGGTGTGGTTGCCGTCGCCGTCGCGTTCCTGATCCTGCCACTCAACCCACTGCGGGTCGTCCATCGGAGCGTCGGTCCGACGCTGGATGCCTTCGCCCGTGAGCTGACGGCTCTCGCCGACGCGCTGGTCCATCGTGACCTCCAACAGGCCGAGTGCGCCCTGGAGCGCTTCTCTGCGGCATGGGAGCAGAGACAGAAGATCGCTGAGTTGGTGATCGCAGCGCGGCAGGTCGCGGTCCTCTCACCATGGCGGAGGCGACGGCTCAGCGTCATGCGCCGGTTGGAGCACGCCGCCGAGCACTTCGATACGGCCTACACCTGCACCCGTGAACTGGTGCACTGGGCGGTGATGGCCCTTCGCGCCGGTGAGTCGGTGCCGGCCGGTCTTCCAGCGTCGATCGAGAACGTCGGCCAAGCGCTGAGGCTGCTGTATCGTGACGTCGTCGTCGCCGGCCGGGAGGCAGGTCCTGTGCGCGCGCGGGCGGCGCAGGCGATCACAGAAGTCAACGGAGCCTGCGCCGAGGGCGTCGAGTCCTCCGGAAACGTCGTCGTCGCACAACTGCGCGCCACCGTCAGCGAGCTGCTACAGGCCTCCGGACTGCCAGATGCAGAGGCGACCAAGCAGGCGGGCCTGACAACCGACTAGCCACGGCGGTGGCAACTGGTGGCACCGTAGCGGCTCTGAGGCCCGCTTCATCGTCTGAACGTCGGCCAGCAAGCTCCGGCCGGAGAGCGGCACGCCGGTGGACGCCTACGTGAACAGGTCGGACACGACGATAGCCACGAAGATCAGGACCACCGCCTCGCTGACCCACCACGAGTGGTCGTTGGCCCAGTTGCGGATCTTCGGCAGCGCTGCTGCCGCCCGCTGACCGAACGCGAGCAGGGCGAGCAGTGGCAAGGCCAGTAGCAGCAGCGTCAGACACAGGAACGGCAGCAGATGCCACCACGGCTTGTCGTGGCCCGCAAGGCTCGCGGCGACTGCCAGCATGGTGGCCTCGTCACTGGGCATGGCGAGGAAGAGAAGGACGCCCAGCCCGAAGGCGAAGCGCGGCCTGGCCTCCTGCAACTTGCTCATCCACTTGGGCGGCTGGGTTCGCTTGCGGCGGGAGAAGATCATCACCATCAACGCCAGCAGCACCAGCAGCACCACCCAGTCGATCAGGCGCCGCGTGCCGTCATTCTTGTGCTGCCCGTTTCCCGCGCCACGCACCGTGTGGAAGACGACGTACCACACAGTCAGGGCGGCGAGTACGGCGAGCCCAGCTCCGACCAGGAAGGAAAGCGAGCTGCGCTTCGCGTCCCGGCTGGAAGCAAGGAAGATGGCACTGATGATCTGTGGACCGGCGATCATCACCACCGTAAGTGGTAGGACGCTCAGCAGGTTCATGACCCCTCCTTCCTGTCCCTCATTCTTGGCCGGGCCGAACCCGCGCGGACGCCCTTTGCGCGAACGGTTCGCCGCAGGCGCCGGCAAGGACGGTGGTTGGGCGGGGGCGTGCCTCGCTCAGGGGGAGCGGTTGACCGGGTGACGATCGGCTCGGAGACCAACGGACGAGCATGGACCATGCCGGCAGCCCGGAACCGGGCCGTGGTGGCTGACGGCCATGTGGGCCTTCGCCGCTGGTGCGAGGCGGGTTTGCCCGCGCCAGCGGGGGAGAGGGGCGGGCGATTGCCCTTCGGGGCGGAGGGCAACCTGGCACGCTGCGGCGCCGCGCTGAGCCTGGCGGCGCTTCACCCGATCAGGTCTGCCGGTGCTGTCGCCTCGCGTTTGAGGATCTTGCCGGTGGCGTCGGCGAGCAACTCGGCGGCGCGGACCCGGGCGGCGGGTTGACGCCGGGCGGAGGCCGAGGCCGGTGACCTGCCAGGCGTACCAGTAGCCGAGGCCGTAGCAGCCAAGGATCTCGCTGAGGCAGCGTTGCGCGCGATGCCCCAGCGCCTCGCCGTGAGGCATGACCGAGGTGCCCTCTAACTGGAGCCGCACGTACGCTTCGGGACATGGTGAGTCGGGTAGAGCGTGGGCCGGGCCGTCCGCGGGAGGAGTGGGTGACCGGGGCGGTTCTGTCGGCGGTTCTGGAGTTGGTGACCGAGCAGGGTATGGCCGCGGTGACGATGGATGCGGTGGCCGCTCGCGCGGGCGTCAGCAAGCCGGCTATCTATCGGCGGTGGCCTTCCAAGCACGACCTGGTCATCGCGGCGGCGGAGAACCGCATCGGCGTACTGACCGTGCCCGACATGGGCGACTTCCGTGCCGAACTGCGTGCGGTGCTCGACGCCCGTGTGGAGGCCTACCGGATGCCGGGCACGTCCCGGCTGATGGCGGGCATGATCACCGCGGTGGAGGAGGGCGGCGACGTCAACGGTGCGTATCGCGGATACGTCTCGCGGATCATGGGGGAGACGAGGAAGATCCTCGATCGCGGGATCGCGCGCGGTGACATCCGCGCCGATGTCGATGTGCAGGCCGCAGCGACGCTGGTCGCCGCGCCACTGGTGTACCGCCTGGTGATCGAGCGGCAGCTGCCGGACGAGCGGTTCGCCGCCGACCTGGCCGACATGATCGCACACGCGGTAGGTGCCGCAGCCTGATCCGGCAGCGGCACCTGGGACTTCATCCACCGGTGGGCTCAGGTGGCGGCGGAACGCTCGGAGAACCTGTGGGACTTCGGGTGCTCGACGCCGCCGATGCTGCGGTGCACCGGAGGGCGGCCGCGTGCACGTTCGCCTGACCGCGCCGCACAACCTGGGCGCGGCGGCCGACCTTCCTCCTGCCAGGCCGGCGGTGCGGTGCCGTCGGCGGGATTGGGGGCGGGATTGCGCCCGCGGTGGTCAGCGCGGGGTGAGGGCGAGCGCGGCGAGCGCGGCGACCCCAGCGGTCAGCGCCGACTCGTCGAGGCGCATCTGCGGTGAGTGCACCGGCGCGACCGGTCCGGCCCCGGGCCGGGTGCCCAGGATCAGCATCGCGCCGGGCATGCGGTGCAGCAGGTACGCGAAGTCCTCGCTGGCCGGGAACGGGGTGGGCAGCTCGCTCACCCGGTCGGGGCCGAGCGCCCCGGCGACCGCGGCCAGCGCCCACCGCGCCTCGCCCGCGTCGTTGACGGTCGGCGGGTAGCCGGGGTGCACGCTCACCTCGGCGGTGCAGCCGTGTGCGGCGGCAACCCCGGCGGCGACCTGGGCGAGCGCCTCGGCCACCCGGGACCGGGCCGCGTCGCTGAACGTCCGCACGGTGCCCTCGGCCGTCGCGGTGTCGGGGATGACGCCCGCGCCGGAGACGCCGGCGTCCAGCCGGTTGATCGTGACCACCACCGGGTCGAAGACGTCGAACCGGCGGGTCACCATCTGCTGCACGGCCAGCACGACCTCGCAGAGCACCGGCACCGGATCGGCGCCGAGGTGCGGCAGGGCCACGTGGCCGCCCGCGCCGTGCACGGTGACGGCCAGCGCGTCCGCACCGGCCAGCAGCGCGCCGGGCCGGGTGCTCACCGTCCCCGCGGGCAGCCCCGGGAACTGGTGCAGGGCGTACGCGCGGGCCGGTGCGAAGTCGCCGTCGAGCAGCCCGTCGGCGAGCACAGTGCGGCAACCGTCGTGGCCCTCCTCGCCGGGCTGGAACATGAGGATCACGTCACCGGGCGGGCCAGGATCGGCCGCCGCGATCAGGTGGGCGGCCTGCACCAGCATGGCGACGTGCGCGTCGTGCCCGCAGGCGTGCATGGCGCCGGCCACCGTCGAGGCGTACGGCAGGCCGGTCCGCTCGGTCAGCGGCAGCGCGTCCATGTCCGCGCGCAGCAGCACCGGCGGGGCGTCGCCCCGGCCGGCCAGCCGGGCGACCACGGCACTGGAGGTGGTGCCGGCGCGCACCTGCAGCGGCAGGGGGCGCAGGGCGTCGAGCACGGCCGCCTGGGTACGCGGCAGCCACAACCCCAGCTCCGGATGGCCGTGCAGCCGCCGGTACAGCTCGGTCAGCGACGCGCGCCGCCGTTCCGCGTGCGCCAACAGCTCCGGCCGGTCGGTGGTGGGCGACGCCATGGGTCGAGAATTCCGGCGCCGGACCGGCCGGTCAAGGACCCGCGCCGGCGAGGTCGGGCTTACGACAGCGGGCGCGACCTGCCGGGTTCAGACGCCGACGACGCCGTCGACGGCCTCGCGGAGCAAGCCGGCGTGGCCGTTGTGCCGGCCGTACTCGTGCAGCATGCCCAGACGCAGCGAGACGTCCTCCGCCCCAGCGCGCGTGGTTGGCGCTGACGTCGAGGACTCGGCCCCCGCTCGATGCGGCGGGCGTGCTCGACCTCCCGCTGCCACGCCTCGAACGCCTCGGGCTCACCGTCGGGGACCGGACGCCGCCCCGACGGCGAGGTCTCCGCCCCTCAGAAGTAGCCGTACCACCGGTTCGACTCCGCCGTCTCGGTGTTCGCGCCGCTGGCGTTGTAGATGCGCACGCCGGCGTAGATGTCGTCGAGGCCGACGTCCTCGTTCAGGGTCGAGCTGTTCATGCACACGCCGACGGAGTAGGAGTTCTGCCCGAGAGCCTCGTAGTACGTCCGGTACGGGCCGCCGAGCAGATCGTCGCTCCACTCGTCGTCGCCCCAGACCCGAAATTCCACCATGTACCGGTCGTAGTACGTGCGTGCGGTGGTGCCGCTCACCCGGACCGTGTAGTCCCAGTAGCGGCCGTCGCTGGTCTGGCACCCCAGCAGGAGTTCCAGCTTCGCGGTCACGGCGAGCGCGGGCGCCGCACTCGCGGCGACGGTTCCGGCGGCGACCACCGTCGCCGCGGTGAGGAGGGTCAACGTCCTGCGGATGGCATGCCTGAGCATCTTGGTCCCTCACTTCCTCTGGTCGGGCTTGTCCTGCGCGCGGAGGAGACCGGGCCGCGGCGGCCGGCCGGTGCGCCATCGCACGATGCCATCCGGCGCTGACGTGAACCTGACGCGCGCTGACCCGGGCCGCCCGGCGATCGTTAGCATTCGATTGCCTGACCACTGAAGAGCGGAGGTGGCGAACATTCAGGTCCGTCTTCTCGGGCCGGTCGACGTCACCGAGGGGGATCGGGCTCGGCCGGTGCCCGGCCTACGACGCAAGGCCCTGCTCGCGGCACTCGCCCTGCACGCCGGTGACGCCGTGCACCCCGACCTGCTCATCGAGATCGTCTGGGACGGCATGCCGCCGGCCACCGCGAAGAACTCGCTGCAACGGCACATCTCGTACCTGCGTGGGGTGCTCGGCGGGCGGGCAGCCATCGCGGTACGTCCACACGGCTACGTCCTCGACCTGCCGCAGGAGGCCACCGACCTGCACCTCGCGCAGCGGTTGATCGGCGAGAGCAGGCATCCGGCGGAGCCCGGCGAACGCGCGGCTCCGCTGCGTGCCGCGTTGGCCCTCTGGCGGGGACGGCCGCTGGCGGACCTGGCCGGGCTCCGCTGGCTGGACGAGCAGGCCGAGCGGTTGGCCGCGCTCGAGCTGTCGGCCCGGGAGGCGTTGCTCGACGCCCGGCTGGCGCTGGGTGAACACGCGTCGCTCGTACCGGAACTGGCGCGCCTGGCCGACGAGCATCCCTACCACGAGCAGATCCACCACCGCCTGATGCTCGCGCTGTACCGCGACGGCCGGCAGGTCGACGCGCTGGCGGCCTACCAGCGGTTGCGCACCGCCCTGGCTACGGACCTCGGCGTCGACCCCAGCCCGGCACTGTGCCGGCTGCACGCCGCCATCCTCCGGCAGGACGCCGACCTGGCACCGCCGGCCATGGGCGAGCCGGCCCGGGTGACCGGCGCGCCGGCCGGCCAGCCGGCACCGTCCGGTCCCGTGCCCGCCCAACTGCCCGTGGCCGTGCGCGGATTCGCCGGCCGCCGTCCGGAGCTGGCGCGACTCGACGCCCTGCTGCGTGCCGCGCGGACGTCCCGCGCCGACCAGCCCGGCACCCTGCCCATCGCGGTGGTGTCCGGCACCGCCGGTGTGGGCAAGACCGCCTTCGCCGTGCACTGGGCACACCGGGTGGCCGGCGAGTTCCCCGACGGGCAGCTGTACGTCGACCTTCGTGGGTTCGCCGACCACGGCTGCCCGGTGGATCCGGCCGCGGCGATCCGTGGCTTCCTCGACGCGTTCGGGGTGCCGGCGCAGCGCATTCCCGTCGAGCCGACCGCACAGGCCGCGCTGTACCGCAGCATGCTGGCCGGCCGGCGGGTGCTCGTCGTCCTCGACAACGCCCGCGACGCCGCGCAGGTCCGGCCGCTGCTGCCCGCCGTGCCGGGCTGCCTGGTCCTGGTCACCAGCCGCACCGAGCTGACCCCGTTGGTGGTGAGCGAGGGCGGGCATCCCTTGACCCTGGACCTGCTGTCGACGCAGGAGTCCCGGGAGCTGCTGGCCGGGCGTCTCGGCGCGGACCGGCTGGCCACCGATCCGGGCGCGGTCGACGACCTCATCGCCCGGTGCGCCCGGTTGCCGCTCGCGCTGGCCGTCGTCGCCGCGCGCGCCGTCACCCGGCCCGACTTTCCGCTCGCCACGCTGACCGCCGAGCTGCGGCGCGCCGCGGAGGAACCGGACGCGGCGCTGGACCCGTTCGACGGCGGGGACCTCGCCACCGACATCCGGGCCGTCTTCTCCTGGTCGTACCGCACCCTGACCACCGAGGCCGCCCGCTTGCTCCGGCTGCTGAGCCTGCACGGCGGCCCGGACATCGCCGCGCCGGCGGTGGCGAGCCTCGCCGGCCGGTCGGCCGCAGTCGTCAAGCCACTCCTGGCGGAGCTGGCCCGCGCGCACCTGCTGGTCGAGCTGGCCCCCGGGCGCTACGCCTGCCACGACCTGCTCGACCGGTACGCCGCGGAGCTGGCCCACACTCACGACGGCGCCGGCGACCGGCGGCGCGCCCGGCACCGGATGCTCGACCACTACCTGCACACCGCCGACCGCGCCGCCCGCCTCCTGGACCCCCATCGGGATCCGATCACCGACTCGGCACACGAGCCCGGCACGGTCCCGACCGTCCTCGCCGGCTACGCGGAGGCACTCGCCTGGTTCCGCGCGGAGAGGCCGGTGCTCCTGGCCGCCGTCGCCCAGGCGACCCGCACCGGCTCGGACCGCCGGGCCTGGCAGTTGGCCTGGACCCTGCTCGACTTCCTCGACGCACACGCGTACTGGCACGACCTGGCCGCGGTGCAGGATCTTGCGATGACGGCCGCCCGGCGCCTCGGCGACCGCCGCGGTGAGGCCCACGCGCACTGGGGGCTGGCGCGGGCCAGGGCGAAGCTGGGCGACCACGAGGACGCCCGCCGGCACTTCCAGCGCGCGCTGGAGCTGTTCGAACAGACCGGCGACCGCACCGGACAGGCGCACACCCGGCTCAACCTGGCCTGGGTGCTCGACCGGCAGGGCCGTTACGCCGAGGCGCTGCCGCAGGCGCGGGACGCGCTCGCGCTCTACCAGGCTCTCGGCCACGTGGCCGGGCAAGCCGACGGGCTCAACGCGATCGGCTGGTATCTCACCCACCTCGGGGAGCACCGGCAGGCCCTCGGCCACTGCCGGCGGGCTCTCGACCTGCACCAGCGGACCGGCGACCGGCGCCGTGCCGCCCAGGCCTGGGACAGCCTCGGTCACGTCCACGGCAACCTGGGCGACCACGACCGGGCGACGGAGTGCTACCGCAACGCGCTCGCCCTGACCCGGCAACTGGGCATCAGGTACGACGAGACCATCGTCCTGACCCATCTCGGCAGCGCCCGCCGCGCCGCCGGTGACCGGGAGGAGGCGCGCGCGGCGTGGCGCCACGCGCTGGCGATCCTGGAACAGCTGAGTCATCCGGACGCCGAGGCGGTACGCGTCCAGCTCGCGCGACTGAGCTGACACGCCCGGCGGTCAGCGGCGGCGCGGCGCGACCAGCCCCGACTCGTACGTCCACACGACCAGCTGGGCCCGATCGCGGCAGTGCAGCTTCGAGACCGGATGGCTACGGCGGACGGACCGCAGGAGATGCTGACGCTGCTCGAGGAGGAGCTGATGCAACGGCTGGGCGAGACCGCCGGCCTGAGGCTGGTCCGCCATACGAGCCAGCCCAATCGGAACGTGGAGCGCGGTGCCGCTACCCGCGAGCGCGTGCTGACGGTCGCGACCCGACTCCTGGTCGAGCGGGGCTACGAGGGCACCTCCATCGAAGCCGTCCTTGCCGAGGCCGGGATGAGCCGAGGATCGCTCTACCACCATTCTAAGGGGAAGGAGGCGTTGTTCTCGGCAGTCGTGGACAGTGTCGAGAGCGATGTGGGTCGCCGGATCGCAGCAGCCGGCGCGAGCGCGCCGGACCCAGTCGCGGCGCTGCACGCGGGATGTCAGGAGTGGGTACGGCTGGCAGGCGACCCGGTCGTGCGGCGAATTCTGCTCATCGACGCGCCGGCAGTGCTGGGCTGGCGGCGCTGGCGTGAACTGGACGAACGCAACACCCTCGGCATGATCAAAAGGGGAGTGGCTGCCATCGCCGCGGCCGGGCACCTCGCCGAAGAGTTCGTCGACGTCTTCGCGCACGTCGTACTGGCGTCGATGAACGAAATCGCGCAGGTGGTGGCGCTTGCCGAGGACCAACCGACCGCCACCAGGGCGGCCGGCAACGCGGTCGACGAGGTCCTGCGACGACTTCTGACCCCGACGATGCAGTGATGCCGTCCAGAAGCGAACCGACGCCGGCTCGACGGGGTTCTCGATGCCCCCAGCTCATCTCCAGCCCCTTGGACGCGGCCTCAAGCCGCAGGCATGCCGTCATCGACCGGCCGCGCGGGGCCGTGCGGCCCGGGTTCCGCTGGCACGCGGCGCGTTGAGGCTGCTGGGTTCAAAGGCGTAGCCCGAGTTGCCGAGCCTGCGCGACCAGACGGCCGGTGCTGTCCCACAGTTGGGCGTCTTCTTCCACGAGGCCGCCGGCGAGTTGGGTGGCTTGCATGCGGGCCTGGATCCAGCCGGGCGCGGGTTGCCGTCGAAGGTGGATGGTGAGCTCGATGGTGGGGACGGCGACCGGTCCGACGAGTTCGCCCAGGGCGGAGGGGAAGGCGTCGGCGAACAGCGGCAGCGCGGCCAGGTCGGGTTCACGGCCGTCGGTGAAGCGTATCCAGGCGTCCAGCCGGGCGGCGCCGGGTCCGTGGCCGCCCACCCATCGCGAGACCGGCGGAACGCGGTAGTCGAAGCGCTCGGTGACGGTGGCGTCGAGGCTTGCGGCGAGATCGGGTGGCGGGATGAGGCATTTAGTAGGGTTGCCGATGGAGGGTGGTCCGGCCGACGGCTCGGCGGGTTCGTTGAGGAAGCGGGGATGGCCGTAGGTGGCCAGGACGCGTACTCGTTCTTTCCCGTTCTGCCGCAGGGCGGCGGTCGCGGTGCTGGTCAGCCGGCCTTGTTTGACGGTCTCGACGTCGATGTCGGCCGGTCCGAGCTGGGCGGGGCGAGGGAAGTGGGCGGTGGCGGTGAGCAGCGGCTGCCCGTCGGCGGCCTGGGCGGCTGCTGCCAGGGTGAGGGCGAACAGGTAGCCGCCGTGGGGCAGGCCGCCGATGGTGGTCCAGGCGGGGGCGACAGTCGCCGACCATCGGTTGTCGTGGTCCGCTCCCACGGCGGTGTCGGTGTCGAACCGGTGCTTGCCCGTCATGCCGTACGGCCGAGACACGTGAGCAGAAGCCGATGAGAGCTCGCCCCGGCGCTGTGGGCGAGGACCGCCGTCAGGTGCATGTGTCTCTCCGAGGGTGAGGGCGGGCCTGCGAGACGCCGCCGTGGCCGGCAACGCGGTCCGCCACAAGGTCTTGCACCGGCTGCCGGGATGCTCATGATTGAGCAGCGACCGCATCCACCACGCCTTAATGCAGTCGATTTTTGCGTTTAGGACCCTACGTGAGGTGCTACAGCAAACGCAAGTGGGGGCCGCTTTAAGGGGTGCGCGGCAGGGGCCGGCGCGCCGGGCTTACCCGCCAAGGGTGGGCCGCCGTCATTGGGTCGCCCCCGGATCAGGGCAGGCCGAACTCGGCGCGGTCGGCGTCGATCACCCCGCTGATGAGCGCGACCGTGGCGGCGGCGATCTCCCGCACCGCACGGACGCCGCCGTCGCCGGCGTGCAACACCTCGGTTTCCGCTCGACGTCCTCTGGCAGCACGCCCTCGCCGTGGCGAAGGTCTTCACCTGGGCGAGCGAGACCTACTACGACACCGACCTCGCGCCTCTGCGCGAGGCGCACGCCGGCCTGGCGGACTTCACCACCTGGCTGGGCCGCTCGGGCAAGGCGCGCCTGACGGCCCAGCTGCGGTGACCCGGCCGGCTGGTCGGCTGGAGCGGGTTCCGGGTTGGAGCGGGCAGCGCCCGGAGTTCAGGACGAGCCGGGCCCGGCTTGAAGGTGAGCCATACTTTGAACGCGTGACACAATTCGGCGGGATCGACGACCTCATCGGCCGGGACGAACTCGGCGTCAGCGACTGGCATCTGGTCGACCAGGCACGCATCAACGGGTTTGCCGAGGTGACGGGCGACCGGCAGTGGATTCACGTCGATCCGGAGAGGGCGCGGCGGGACGGGCCCTTTGGGTCGACGATCGCGCACGGGGCGCTCACATTGGCGATGTGCATGACCTTCCTGACGGAGGTCTTGCAGGTTGGTGGTGTCACCTTCGTGGTCAACGGCGGGTTCGATCGGGTGCGGTTCCAGACGCCCGTCCGGGCCGGGTCCCGGCTGCGCGGCGCGGTGCGGTTGTTGGGCTCGCGCCGGATGGGAGCGGGCGCGCGGATTGTCGTGCGTACGACGGCGGAAATCGAGGGTGAGCGCCGGCCGGCGTGCGTGGCTGATCAGGTCCTTGCTCTGTACGCGGACTCCTGAGCGTCGACAGCCCGGAGCACTTCACTCCGGCGCCCTGGACACGGAAGGGTTCCGGTTGAGTACGTTACCCAGCGCCGATGCAGCCGTCGCAGTGCGCTCTGGCCCGCCTGGTGCGCGAGTTCCATGACCTGACCGCCGGTATGGACATCGCCGGTGATCAGGAGGCGGTGTGCCACAACGACCTGTCGCCGGGAACACGGTCTAGTGGCGGTCAAGGCGAGCGGACAGCCCGCGGTGAGTTCACCGAACACACCTGCGGGGTCAATCTGCCCACGCCGCACGTGGCCGGCTGGTTCGCAGTGTCTGGCGAGGTCATTCCTGCCTGGTGGCGAACCATGTCGGCCCGGAGTCCGAGTACGAATCACGCCGAGGACTTGACCACCGTCGAGAGCCGAGAAGCGCGGCCGGTGGTCTCGCGACTGGTGCGGTAGCGGCCCGGCGTCGTTCCGATGATGTTGGTGAACGCTGCGATGAAGCTGCTGGAGTTGGCCCATCCGCAGGCGTTGGCGGTGTGGGTGGTGTCGTGGCCGTCGGCGAGGAGCACGAGCGCGTGGTAGACGCGTAGCTGGGTGCGCCACTCGTAGAAGGTCATGCCGAGGTCGTTGCGGAACAGTCGGCTGAGGGTGCGGGGGCTGGCACCGATCGCTTTCCCGAGTTCGGCCAGCGTGGCGTTGTCTGCCGGCCTCTCGTACAGCATCCGGGTGACGGCTTGCAGACGGTCGTCCCGTGGCTCCGGCAGGTGCAGCGGTTGTTCGTGTGTTTCGCGGAGTTCATCGACGAGCACTCGAAGGAGGCGGGAGCGCGCGGAGCGGCTGTAGCTAGGCGTGGCGTCGTCGTAGCTGCGGGGGCCGGTCAGGGCGAGCAGGACCTCGCGGGCGAGGTCCGAGGCCAGGAACACGGCGGGATGCTCTGGTATCAGCCGGGCGAGGGATGGCGTGAGAAAGACGATCCGCATGTCGGTGTCGCCGTGGGCACGGTGGTAGTGCGTGAACCGGGCCGG
Organism: Micromonospora sp. NPDC048907; assembly: GCF_055586885.1. NCBI lineage: Bacteria > Bacillati > Actinomycetota > Actinomycetes > Micromonosporales > Micromonosporaceae > Micromonospora > Micromonospora sp. NPDC048907. The sequence continues at coordinate 205,331 of NZ_JBVJHI010000005.1, read as the reverse complement.
CGTCCAGGCGACCCGGTTGGCGGGAACGATCGACGTGCCGCGCTCGGTGTGCACCGCCAGGACGCCGCTGGCTGCGTAAACCAGGTGCCCCCGTGCGTGTGACTGCGCCGCGCTTGTTCCACCGGAAGGCCAGAGGTGGCGACCGCCGGACGGCCACACCTTTGACGTGACAGCGGCGATCCGGCGAGGTTGGCGGCGAACGGGCATCACTTGGCATCTTATCGGTAGTGAGCCACGCCTTGACGTGGTGAGACTGTCTCCCATGCGGTGGTCTTCAGTCGCGCACAGCGCTCGACTGAAACACATGTCATCGAGGCACCGTGCCTCGACACCGCGGCTGAGAGGATAGGAAACACATGGCGACGTTCGTCCTCGTGCCTGGCGGTTGGCACGGCTCCTGGTCGTTCGAGGCGGTGGTTCCGCTACTGGAGCGTGCCGGTCATGCCGTTCACGCCCTGACCCTGACGGGTCTGCGACCGGACGACGACAACGCGACGGTCGCGACCGCCAACCTCGACACGCACGCCGACGACGTGCTGCGGCTCCTTGATCGCGCCGGCATCACCAGCGCGACGCTGGTCGGCCACAGCTACGGCGGGATGGTGATTTCTGCCGCCGCCGACCGCGCTGGCGGCCGCGTCTCACGGCTGGTGCATCTTGACGCCTACGTCCCGCGGGATGGCGAGTCGTGCTGGTCGTCGACGACCGAGCGCTACCGACAGGTGTTTGCCGCCGGCGCTGCGAGCACTGGCTACGCCGTCCGCCCACCGGACGGCGGCGATCCCCGCCGTCGTCCCCATCCACTCGCCTCGTTCATGCAGACGATCCGGCTCACCGGCGCGCTCGCCCAGGTCCGTGAGCGCCAGTTCATCTACTGCTCAGGATGGGCAGACCGGACACCGTTCGCTGAAATCCGTACCCGACTCGAAGCCGATCCGGATTGGCAGGTCCACGATCTCCCAACCGGTCACAACGCAATGCACGAAGCCCCGGAGGCCGTCGCTGCACTACTGCTTGACGAGCGCTTCGCGGATGCGTCGAGGCACAGACGACATGCGTGACGGGGGCTCAACTGTTCTCGCACCGTGGCCTGGTGACGAAACCTTCGTGACAGATGGCTCCTGTGAGATCATCTTCGGCATCGTGGTTCCAGCGGATCGGACCTGACGTGGACCACGTTGAGGACGGATTAGCGCCGCAACATACGACGGTGGCAACGTCGTCGCCTCCGGCGGCAGGACGTGGGCGCCCGTCTAGGCCCTGTCCTGTCGATCATGGAAGCGCCCGCGGGCGTTGCCCTCGGCGGCTCGGCGCGCGACTTGGTCGCTGCGTTCCGGGATGGCGTGTCGGGCTGGCGAGAAACCCGATCGCGGCCCGGGACAGCCCGGCCGTGAGCCGCAGTCGGGCGTGGGTGGCCCGGGGCGGACCGTCTACGAGGCGGGGTCTGCACATGGGCGGGCACCACGATTGGGGCGTGCGACCAGGCTCTGATCCGACGCTGATCGGACACCATCGGCAAACGGCCGGCGGAGCTCGCACCAGCGATGCCCTGCGCGGTGGCGCCCGCGCCGCCTACGACCGCTCACCGCCGTGCAGGGCGGCGACCAGCGTGTCGGCCAGGGCGGCCCCGATCGTGCCGGTGGGGTCGAGGTCGGGGTCGTAGATGGTCAGCTGTAGGCCCACGCACGCCGGATTGGTGACAAGTGGGCGCAGCAGCGCGGTGAGTTCGGCGAAGTCGAGGCCGCCGGGGTCGGGCGCGTCCGCCGCAGGCATCACGGTGGGGTCGAGGACGTCCGCGTCCAGATGTACGAAGTAGCCGTCGAGGCCGTCCAGTTGCCGGGCCACCGCTTCACCGGTGAGTGCCGCACCGGACGCGCGGATTTCGGGCGTGGTGTGGACGGTGAGGCCTGCGGCGCGCGCCTCGTCTAGTTCCGGGTCGTAGTCGCGGACCCCCAGAACGACGATGTCCTGCTCGCGGAAGTACGGGGCCAGGCCGTCGATGTCGGCGATCGACGGCTGCCCTCGGCCGGTGACGATGGCTGTGCCTTCGCCGCCCGGGGCGCCCACGTTCGTACTGTTGCCGGTGTGCCGGAAGTCGATGGAACCGTCCAGATAGACCAGGCCGTACCGGCCACGCCGGCGCAACGCGAGCGCGGGGCCAAACAGGATCGAGCAGTCCCCGCCGAGCAGCAACAGAAACTCGCCGCGGTCGAACACCGCGCCAGTCCGCTCGGCGAGACGCGTCGTGTAGCCGGCCAGCGCCGCCCCGTTGATGACCCCGTCGCCGGGTCTCCAGTCGCGGACGTCGTAGCGCGGCGGCACGACGACGCCGGCGTCGATGGCGCCCAGGCGGTCGAGCAGACGCTGGTCGCGCAGCGCGCCGGCCAGCTTGTAGCAGCCGGGCACGAGCCCGGGCCCGGGCGGACGCAGGCCGAGGTTGGAGGGAGCGTCGAGCACGGCCAGCGGGCGCACCGCACCGGCACTATGGCGTCCGTTCATCAGGTTGCGAACCTTCCTTACGCTGTGTCGATCAGTACGTCTGAGGGCCGACGAGCTCCGGCGATTCAGCCGGTGCAGGAGGCGAGAAGCCGGAGCGCGGCGTCGGAGGGTGACCCCTCCTCGGCGGTGTGCACGGCCAGCGCCAGCCCGGGATCGTCGGGCAGGCGCAGGGTTTCGTAGTCCAGCTCCAGCTCGCCGACCACGGGATGCCGGTACCGGTACCGGCCGTGACCTTTGTCCTTCACCCGATGCTCGGCCCACAGCTCGCGAAACTCGGTGCTAGCGGCGGACAGCTCATCGACCAGACTCGCGGTTGCTGGGTCGGCGGGCTGACGACCGGCGTCCAGCCGGAGGAACCCCACGAGGTCGCCGGCCCGTGCCCGCCGGTCGGCGTAGAGATTCCGCACGCCCTCGTTCAGGAAGAACAACCGGGCCATGTTGCGCTGCCCGGGCGGCAGCGCACCGAAGTCGGTGATCAGCGCCGCGGCCAGCGGGTTCCAGGCCAGCACGGTGGTGGTGCGGTCCACCAGATACGCCGGCACGTCGCGGAGCGAGGCGAGCATCCGTGCGACGCCGGAGCGCAGCGGCCTGCGGTCGTCGGGCTCCAGCTCGGGCGCGGCCGCCGGGACCGGTCGGGCCAGCCGGTGCAGATGCGCGCGTTCGGCGGCGTCCAGACGCAGCGCCCTGGCCACCGCGTCCAGGACCCCGGCGGAAAAGTGCAGGCTGCGTCCCTGCTCAAGTCGGATGTAGTGGTCGACACTGACCCCGGCCAGCCGCGCCAGCTCATCGCGCCGAAGCCCCGGCACGCGGCGCCGTTGCCCGTACGCGGACAGGCCGCATTCCTCCGGGCGCAGCCGGGCCCGCCTCGATCGCAGGAACTCCCCCAACTCGGCGCGTCGGTCCAACTCCGTGCCCTTTCACTATGTCCGGCGCGAGCCGGCTGATCCTGGTCATGCCGTGCCCAGGCACGGGCCGGCTCTGGTTACGGCAGGCGCCAAACGCCCACAGTTGGCTCACCGGAACGGTTCCGGCCCCCCTCAAGGGGGCTCCCACACAGGAGCGGTAAGTGACCTCTTCTCATCTGCCCATCCAGCGTCTCGGCCGTACCGACATGGAGATCACCCGGTTGGGCTTCGGCTCGTGGGCCGTGTCCGGCTCGGGCTGGACCTTCAGCTGGGGCGCCACCGACGACACCGAGTCGATCGCCGCGATCCGCCATGCGCTCGACGCCGGGATCAACTGGATCGACACCGCCGCGGTGTACGGCCTGGGCCACTCCGAGGAACTGGTCGGCAAGGCGGTCGCCGCCCTGCCCCCGGCCGATCGCCCGTACCTGTTCACCAAGGTCGGCCTGGTCTGGGACCCGGACAACCCGTCGGCCGCACCTCGCCGAATCATGAGGCCCGCCAGCGTCCGCCGCGAGCTCGAGGACTCGCTGCGGCGGCTGGGCGTCGAGCACATCGACCTGTACCAGGTGCACTATCCCGACACCGGGGAGTCGCTGGAATACGCCGGCGGCGGGTTCGGGGCGGTGTCGCCCAACGCCACGCCGCTGGAAGAGTACTGGCAGGTCATGGCCGATTTGAAGGCCGAAGGCAAGGTACGGGCCATCGGACTGTCCAACCACACGCCCGACCTGCTCGAAGCCGCCGAGCTGATCGCCCACGTCGACGTCATCCAGCCCCCGTTCTCGGCGATCAACCGATCGTCCGCCGCCGAGATCGCGTGGGCCCGTGCCCACGAGACCGGCGTCATCGTGTACTCGCCGCTTCAGTCCGGTCTGCTCACCGGAACCTTCTCCGCCGAGCGCGTGGCCGGCCTGCCCACCGAGGACTGGCGTACCGCCCACCACGACTTCACCACCGGCCTGACCGCCAACCTCCGGCTCGCCGAGGCTCTGCGTCCGATCGCCGCACGTCACGGCCGCACCGTGGCCGAGGTCGCCATCGCCTGGGCGCTCGCCTGGCCCGGCGTCACCGGCGCGATCGTGGGAGCCCGCAAGGCCGCCCAGGTGGACGGCTGGATCGGTGCGGCGTCGCTGGAGCTGACCCCGGCCGATCTCGAGGACGTCGCCACCGCCATCACCGTGTCCGGGGCGGGCAGTGGCCCCGCCCGCCATTCCTGAAGGAGAACTGGCAAAGCCTTCGAGGAGCACTTCACCACCCCGTACCTGCGTCACACTCAACGGGTCCTGGACCGGGTACTCGCCCGGACCCTGACCTTGCACACCCTCGCCGGGAGTCCGTGGCGACCGAGCCGGCCGTTCCCCTCACCGGGAACGGCCGGCGTCACCGGGCGTCGACATGCCGGCGACGGCCACCCCGCAGCCGAGCGGCCACCCACCGTCGCGTTCGCCACGATGAATTACATGCCCGGCCCGGGCGCCCGGCTGAGCACCAGCACCGTGACCAGAGAAGCGCAGCCGTAGCGGGCTTCACGGCCCGGATGGTCGCTGCACGGCGTGCGTCCCGCCAGCCGATGACGACCACCTCCCGTCGACGCCCGCGAACGATCCGGCGCCGGTGGGCGTCTCGGCGCGGTCCCGGTCCTGATGGCTCTCACCAGGTCTGGAGGTCGCGGCCGAGGAAGGCCAGCAGCTGCCGGTGGGCCGGGGCGTCGTCGGGCGAGGGAACGGCCGGGCCGAACATGTCGGGGCGGCGGAAGGCGGTGAAGTCCATGCCGTGCATGACGGCGAGCAGTTCGGCGCACAGCGCGTCGTCGATGAGGTGGTGCTGGCCGGTGGCCAACGCCAGGTCGCTGCCGTGCGCGAGGAGCTCGGTGAGGTGGATGAGGGCGGCCATGGGCCCCGGTACCTCGCCGAACCCCAGCCGGACGGTCGTGGTGTTCAGGTCTGCCGGATGGCGCCAGGCGGCGTGGTCGAGGTCGGCGGCGAGGGTGTACGCGGCCTGCGGATCGGCGCCCAGCCAGTCGTCTTCGTGGGCGCCGCCGGCCTCGGTTCCGGTGAGTTCCGCGGCGAAGATACGCATGCCGCCGACCAAGTGGTTGAGTTCGGTACGCAAATCCCAGCCGGGGCAGGGGCTCGCCGCGTTGAGCTGGTCGCCGTTGATGCCCTTGACGATGATTGCGGTGATGTCGATGGCCCGGTCGATCCGGTCGATCACGGTGGTCATGGGGTTTCTCCGTTCGTGGTGGTGGCCGTCACGCGGCCGTGGCGAGGACGCCGTCGAGCCAGTCGTAGATGCGGCCGAGCGCCAGGCGCTGCGCCCCGGATTGGCAGTGGGCGTCGGCGCCCTCGTCCGCGGTGAACTCGACGAGCGTTTTGGGGCAGTTCAGGTGCTCGTAGAGCAGTTCGGGCTGGCCTTTGAAGAAGCCGTCGTCGGCGCCGGCGCAGACGAGCGTGGGGCAGGTGATCTGTTCGGCGATGCCGTCGCGCAGGTGGTAGTCGAGGTAGGCGGCGCCGAACGCGCGCGGGGTGTCGACGCCTATGGCGAACATGCCGTGCTCGATGGCCCAGCGCATCATCGGGCTGGCGTCCATGACCTTCTCCATCATCGCGTCGAGATCGGGGTCGCTGTCGGCGCGTAGCCGCCGCTCGGCCTCGGCGCGGGGGAGGGGGATGCCGGAGGTGGCGATCTCGCCGAGGTCGTAGACGCCGTCGAGGCAGATGAGCGCGGCTATGCGGTGGTCGAAGGCGGCGGCGCGGGGCGCGAGCTGCCCGCCCATGCTGACGCCGAACAGGGCGATACGGGACCCGTCGACCTCGGGGCGGGTCAGCGCGTAGTCGAGGACCGGGCCGACGACGTGCTCCCAGTCGGGGCGGAACATCAGGCCCTGGTGGTGGCGGGTCCCGGGCTGACCCGGCCCGTCGAAGGCCAGCACGGTGTAGCCGCGTTCGAGGGCCGCGGCGGCGCCGAAGAAGTGCAGCTCCTCCACGGTGCCGTCGAAGCCGTTGCCGATCACCACGGTCGGGCGCGGGGTGCCGGAGTCGTCGACCCGGTACAGGTAGCCGGGCAGGGTGGTGTCCTCGTACGGGATCTCGACCGGCTCGATGACGGGGTCGAACAGCGCCGCGGCCTGGCGGAAACAGACCACCGAGGCGTCGTACGCGTGCCGGATGCGCGGATCGGCGGCATCGCCGTGCAGGAAGAACTCAGCGGCCCGGTAGTAGTTCGACGCCCGCAGGAAGCCGTCCCGGGCGCTGACGCGACGCTCGGCCTCCAGGGAGGCCCGAGCCTCCCCGGCCACCCGGTCGGCGGTGGCCAGCCACTGGTCGTGCCAGCTGTCGTAGTCACCGGCGGTGATCCGCTGACTGGTGACGGCGATCTCGCCGAAGTCGCCTCCGCCGTACGGGATGTGCCCGAGGATGCGCAGCGTCTCGTACCAGAAGCTGGGGTTGTCGGGGAAGAACACGGGCTTCATACCCACTCCTAAAGCAGCTAGCGTCTGCGTTACGGAGGACAGTAGGGACCGCTGGCCGCATAACGCAAGCGATAACTGCATTAAGGTGGATCACATGGGGAGCTGGCGCGGCCGGTCGATCCGGGCCGTCGCGCGTCCGACGGCGGCCACCAACTGGCTCTCGACGCCACCGAACACGCTCCCATCACGTCAGCCCTGCACGTGTCGCTGTCGTGAGGCGAGCTGCGCGGCGATCCCGGCGAAGGTGCGGGCCATGGCGGTTTACCCGCCGGTGCGCCAGACGAGGGCCCACCGGGCGAGCGAGGCGTCAGCGATCGGGAGATAGCAGGTCCGGGCGGGCGTAGTAGCGGATTGCGTGCTCGTGCACGGGACTGACGGCGTTGCCCGCGGCGACGACGGTTGCCAGTTCCTGGAAATTCGCGACGAACGGCCCGCGCGGGATCGGTCGCCCGCTGGGCGTGTGCCAGGGTGTGGTCGCTGCCACCCAGTAGTCGGGCGCGGTTGTGGCCGGGACGCAGTGGTCGGCGAGGTCCTCGTAGTGAACGTGATCCCGGCGGCGAGCATCGTTAACGCGGTACATTGCTGCGCGGCCGACGGCGTCAACGCCCGCCCTCCCAGATGCCCGCCGACTCCGGCAGACGGACATCGAGCCCGGCACCGGCCCGGCTAACCGGGGCTCCGATGCCGCGGCCGTGCTGGCGGCCCGTTACGAGAAGCGTCGAACAGCGCGCCGTAGCTGCAGATGAGGCGTCGGGCGGCACCATGGCTGTCATCGATCTGACGCGGCGCCAGGCCAGTCGCCGGAATGAGCAGCACGACATTCCACACACGATCCATGGTGCCGCTGAAGGCGGCGGCCCACACGGAGTTCACACCCGTGAGTGCCACCAGATCTCCGGATCGCAGACGCCAGGGATCTGCTCAGCCCAGGAGCTCGCCAACCAGCCGGGCGAAGGCGCGTGGGTGGGTGAGGTTGCCGTTGTGGCCGCCGGGGAGCCGCCTTGCCGGCACGCCGAGGTGGTCAGCGAGGGCAAGGGCGGCCAGGTAGTCGAAGCCGTCGTGCGGGCTGGTCTGTCCGACCGCCGGGAGGATCCGGGCGTCGCGGGGCACGTCGGCGAGGGTGAGGCTGTCGCCCAGGGCCGCGTCGAGGTCGTTGGTCAGGAAGAACCCGAAGTTGGCGGCTCGTTGGTCGGTGAACGGGAAAGGGGTGATGCCAGGCTCGGTTTCCTGGTCGTGCGGGTTGATGCCGAGCACCCTGGCGACCTCTGCGGCGGCGGCGCGCCAGCCGTTGTCCTGGTGCACGCGACGCACGCCGGCCAGTTTCTCGCGGGCGGAGGCCTGCTCGGCCTCGGAAAGGAAGCGCAGCGCGATCGGCTCGTGTGCGATCAGTGTGCCGATCACGCCGGGGTGCTCGGCCATCAGGTGCAAGCCGATCGCGGCGCCGAGGCTCAGGCCGAGCATGGCAGCCGGGCGGTCGGTGACTGCGCGCAGAACCGCGGCGGCGTCGGCCGCGTGCTGCCGCATCGAGACCGGCCGGGCGGGGTCGGCGGCGATGCTGCGGGACAGGCCCCGCCGGTCGTAGGTGACGACCGTGAATCGATCGGCGAGGTGACCGGCCAGGTCGACCGTGCGGTCCGCGTCGCCCTCTCCGCTCTGCGAGACGAACAGGACCGGTCCCGTGCCGATGGCCTGGTAGTGGATGCGGGCGCCGTCGCTTTCGACGATGTTGTGTTTGCTCATGAAGGTGAACCGTCGTTTCTGGATGCGTTGAGAGGGGGCGCGGTCACAGCGGCTGCATCGGCCGATCGTTAACGCAGTTGACCCTTGCGTTTGGCACACTACGTCGAGCGGACCGGTAAACGCAAGCTGCTGCTGCCTTAAGGTGGTGTGGTGGCAGACAAAGAAGCCGTGCGCCGGCCGGGCGGGCGTAGCGCCCGCGTACGGGCAGCCGTCCATCGGGCGGTCGCCGACCTCGTGACCGAGCGTGGATACGGCAACATCACGATGGGCGACATCGCCGCCCGGGCGGGTGTGGCCGACTCCAGCCTCTATCGCCGGTGGGGCAATCTGGAGAACCTGACCACCGATGTGGTGATCACCTGGTTGACCACGAATTCGCCGATTCCCGACACCGGCAGCCTCGCCGGCGATCTGCGGGCGTACGCCGCCGGAGTGGCGCGCGACGTCAACGGGCCGACCGGCCTGGCCGCGCTTCGCCTCGTGCTGGCCCTCGCCGGCGCCGGTGAGGCAGGCGCCGCCGCCCGCGACCAGTTCATCACCGAGCGACGCCGGCAGCTGCAGGAGATGCTCGATCGGGCTCAGGCTCGGGGCGAACCGGTGGTCGAGGCGCTGGACATCCTCGACCACATCCTCGCCCCCTTGTACATTCGCACGCTCTTCGGCATGGGCCCGGTGACGATCGAGCAGGCACACGCGCTCGTCGACGGCATTCTGGTCCGAGCCGAAGACGCCGGCCGGCGGTGACCGCCGACGGTCGCGCCGACCACGACGAACAGCACCTGCGGACCTCGGGGGCACTCTCAGGCGCCGACGACCCATAAGGCCGCGACCAGTCGGGCGAGACAGGCGCAGATCGCCGGTGCCGGCTGCCGACCCGATCGCCGTTACTTGGCGCCTGCGTCCTCGGTAACGGTGGCGTCATAGGCCGCCTGAGCTTGGACGACCTCCTCGATGTAGGTTTCGGCCCACGTCTTGATCGATGCCATGATCGGCAGCAGGGTGGTGCCGAGCGCGGTGAGCGCGTAGTCGACGCGCACCGGAACGGACGGAGTCACGGTGCGGGATACCAGGCCGTCGCGCTCCAACGTACGCAACGTCTGCGTGAGCATCTTCTGACTCACGCCGGCGAGCCTGCGCTCCAGGTCGCTGTATCGCTGCGGACCGGCGGCCAAGGCGTTGAGGATCAGGCTGACCCACTTGTCGCTGATTCGGTCGAGCAACTTCCGGGCCGGGCAGGCAGCGATGTAGGCGTCGTACGCAGCTCGCTGTTCGGCGCGGCGCTGCGCCGCGGTCCGCGTCGCCATCCCTCACCTCCGCGTAGGGTACGCACCTTGGGGTGCGTACTTCCGGTTGGAGGGTAGCGCTCCTTACGGTCGAGTCATGAAGGCAGTGATCATTCGTTCGTTCGGTGGCCCCGAGGTCCTGGAGATCGGCGAGGTGCCGGTGCCGGTGCCCGGACCGGGGCAACTGCGTATCAAGGTGGCCGCCGCGGCCGTCAATCCCGTCGACGTACAGACCCGATCGGGCGCGCTGACCGCGGCCGGTCTTCTTCCGCCCCGGGACGTCATCGGGATCGGCTGGGACGTGTCGGGCGTGGTCGATGCCGTCGGTTCCGGCACGGCCGGGTTCCGCCCCGGCGATCGCGTCGTCGGTCTGTCGGACCGGTTGGCGTTGCCGTTGAAAACTCAGGCGGAGTACTGCGTCCTGGACGCCGGGGACGTCGGCCACGTGCCGGCCGGCCTCGACCTCAAAGCAGCGGCGACACTGCCGCTCAACGCCCTGACGGCCGCGCAGTCCCTCGACCTCGCCGCGCTTCGCCCGGGCCAGACTCTGCTGGTCACCGGCGCGGCCGGCGCGGTGGGCGGCTACGCCGTCGAACTGGCCGCGCGCGCCGGTGTCCGTGTCGTCGCGTCGGCCAGCGAGCGCGACGAGCCGCTGGTCCGCGATCTGGGCGCCGAACATTTCGTTCCACGCGGCGGCGATCTGGCCGCGGCGGTCCGCGATGTGGTGCCCGGCGGTGTCGACGCGGCCGTCGACGCAGCCTCCCTCGGCATGCCGGCCTTGGACGCGGTCACCGGCGGTGGCGCCTTTGTCCCGGTGCTCGGGCCCGCGCCGATCCCACTGCGCGGTATCCGGGTCGCCAACGTGTGGATCCGTGCCGACGGGCCGCGGCTCAGCGCTCTTGCCAACGCCGGCCTGCGGCTCCGGGTCGCCGACGTGCTGCCCCTCGACCAGGTCGCGGAGGCACACCGCCGCCTCGAGAAGGGTGGGCTGCGGGGCCGGTTGGTTCTGGCGCCATGAAGGCAGCACCTGTTCAAGGGGGGTGCCCCGCTGTGCGGCGCGGTGGTCGACGGCATAACGCACTCGCATCTGCCGAGCGGGTGCGGCGTACCGCTCGCCGCTGTCTCCGCCGATCTGCCGGGCCTGCTGCGGCCCCTGCGGTGTCCTTCTCTCCACGGCGGCCTGGTGGCACGCGAAGGGTGACTGGCGGAACGGGCGGGTCATGGCTGCGAGGAGGGAATGTTCGCTGTCGTCACCGGCGAGCTGCCAAGTGAACGCGCCGCCCGGCGCCGTCTGCGGTGGCTACTTGTCCACCTGCTTTTCGAGGTGGACCAGGGCCATGTCTGACGTCAACTCCACCCGACGAATCGGGGTGTAGCCGCGCCGCTCGTAGCGGGCGCTGGCATCGAGGTCGACAGCCCTTCTGTACGCCGTTGCCTGTCGTTGTCGTCTGCTGGGTGCTTCATGGTTCCGATCAGGCGGAGCCACGGATGATGAGCCCGACGGGCGTGATGACCCCGGAGGGATCGTCGCTGTACATGCCTTGCCGCAGGCGCCGGGTGAGCTGGGTCGTGGCCGTCGTCTGATGCACCCGCTCAGTCGCCGACGGCCTGTACCGCGGCGGCGATCGGCTGGAGCCCGGCGATCAGCTCGTCGAGCTCGTCGGCGCTGAGTACGTCGTACGCCGGCGCCGCCAGCTCGTCGGTGCGGGCCTCGATGCGCGCCTTGGTCTCCCGGCCGGCGTCGGTGAACCCGCCGTCGGCGTCCACGAGGCCGCGGCCGCGCAGCCTGTCGACGACAGCGGCCAGCTGCGCTTTGGGCAGGTGGTGGATCCGGCCGAACTCCTCCGCCCGCATTCCGAGGGACAGAGCGAGCAGGACGTGGGCCTCGGTGCCGCCGATGCCGTGGGCGAGGAGGGCGGCGTTGTGGCCGTCCCCGCGGTGCTCTCGCAGCAGCGTCGCCGCGTGCCAGAGCCTGGCCACCGGCTCCGCGGGCACGTCGAGCGCCCGGAGCCCGGCGTACAGTGCTCGGCCTTCGGTCGGCGCGCTGACCGCTGCGCGGGTGGCGAGGTCGGCGATCCGCACCAGATCGGGGGAGTCGGCGAGCTGCCCGATCATCTGCCGCAGCGCGGCGGCGCTGCCCCGCTCGCGCACCGCGACCGCCTCCTGCGGAGTGATCTTCCCCCAGACCCACGGGATGTGGCGCGCCACCTCGCCGTCGGCGAAGTTGTAGAACACCGCGTGCACCACCGCGGCCGGCGCCAACCCCAGCGGCGCGGCCCGACCCGCGAAGTACCCGTCCCAGTAGTTGCGCATACCCAAGGCCAGGAACGCCTCGTTCGGCACCTCGGAGAAGGTGACGGTGGCGATCGGCTCGACGAGCTCGAACATGCGGTGGACCTTGGCCAGTGGGTGCGTCATCGGTGACAGCTCCTGTGGTCGTGACAGCCCCTTCGTGGACCGCCTCTCACCGTAGCTACGAACAACGCGGCCCGGATACGACAAACTCCCGTCGACATCAACCCAGTCAAGATCAGGCTTACTCTCCTGCCGCGACGTGTGCGGCAGGAGTAACGAGGATGACGTTCTCAGCCGGATCGGGGATCGTGATTCGGAAGGTCGCGGACGACATGAGCGACGACGAGAACTGGACGGGTGGCTTCTACGAGCTCTGCCTGGTTCTCGGCGCAGATCATCGTCTCGACGGCCAGGTCAGCATCCGTGACCTCGGCACCGTCCGCCGTGATCGCCAGCGCGAAATCAGCCGCGAAGAACCCCTCGGCCGCGAGCGGGCATCAGCCTGGGCCCAGACGCCGTAGCACGGAACCGTGGCGCGCAGCGGTCATGAGCGGGCACGAGCGGCAGTTGGCTCTGCCGCCGGCTGCAGGAGTTGAAGTGAGTCAATCGCCTAGCCCCGGTATGGTCCCGAAGGGCTGGGCCCTGGGTCAAGCAGGGGATCTCTGCGCTGTACAGCCATTCGTACAGGCGGGAACCGGTGCCGCCGTCGTGCGGGCGCGGCGGCTCTCTTGACCGCCAACTTGCTGCTTTACTATGTCACTAGGAAAGCAGCAAGGAGCAACCGTGTTCGTCTTCCGGCTCGACACCCACTCCGGCGTGCCGCCGTACCTGCAACTCGTCCAGCAGGTCCGCCAGGCGGTGCTGCTGGGATTTCTCCAACCCGGTGACCGCCTCCCGCTCATCCGCGAGGTGGTCGAGGACCTGGCGATCAATCCGAACACCGTCGCCAAGGCGTACCGGCAGATGGAGCAGGAGAACCTGGTCACCGGCCGGCCCGGCCAGGGCACGTTCGTCAATGAACAGCAGTCCGCCGCGATGTCGGCATCGACGTACACGTCGCTGCGCCGCGGCCTGGCGACCTGGCTGCGCCGCGCCTACGCGGCCGGCCTCGACGAGCAGGCGGTCAACGCGCTTTTCACTTCCGTCCACCAGCAGACGAGGAATGAGGACGTGGCGTGACAGCGACCGAGTTCGCGCTGCGCACCGACGGTGTGGGAAAGCGGTACCGGAAGGGCTGGGCGCTGCGCGACTGCACCCTGGCCCTGCCGGCGGGCGGCGTGATCGCCCTGGTCGGGCCGAACGGCGCGGGCAAGACCACGCTGCTGCGCATGGTCGTCGGGTTGCTGGCGCCGAGCACCGGCACGGTGGAGGTCCTCGGCCACGACGTCACCGCCAGCACCCCGCAAACTCTGTCCCGGGTCGGGTTCCTGGCCCAGGACCACCCGCTGTACAAGCGCTTCACCGTCGCCGAGATGCTCCGCTTCGGCCGGGCCTGCAACCTGCGGTTCGACCAGGGGCTGGCCGAGCGCCGGCTGGCGAAGCTGGGCATCCCGCTCGACCGCAGGGCCGGAACGCTCTCCGGCGGGCAGCAGGCCCAGGTCGCGTTGGCTCTGGCCCTGGCGAAGCGGCCGGACCTGCTCGTCCTCGACGAGCCGGTGGCCAGCCTCGACCCGCTGGCCCGGCACGAGTTCCTGCAGGTCCTCATGGGCGCGGTGGCCGAAGGCGGGGTGACCGTCCTGTTCTCCTCCCACGTCGTGCACGAGCTGGAGCGCGTCTGCGACCACCTGGTCGTGCTCAACCACGGCCGGGTCACGCTCACCGGTGACATCGACACCCTCCTCACCGAGCACCGGCTGCTCGTCGGCCCGCGCACTGCCACCGACCTCGACCGGGCCGGCACCGTCGTGCAGGCCGTCCACAGCGACCGGCACACGACCCTGCTGGTACGCGACGGTGCGCTCCCGGCCGCGCCTGGGTGGCAGGCCCAGCCGGTCGCGCTGGAGGACCTGGTGCTGGCGTACCTGCGCCGGCCGTCCGAGCCGAGCGCCGCGGTCGGGTCGGAGGTGGCGGCATGACGTGGTTGATCTGGCGCCAGCACCGCACCGAGGTCTGCGTCCTGGGTCTGCTTGTAGGCATGTTCGGCATTGCCCTGCTCGTGCTCGGGACGCAGGCCCACGACCTGTTCCCCGGCGGTCCCGCCCGGTGTGCGGGAGAGGCCGGTATCAACGAGGCCTGCGCGGCCTCCTTCCGTCGGCTCGACGAGGAGTACGGGTACGTCGAGAACCTCCTGGCGGGCTTCTATCTGGTCCCCGTGGTCATCGGTGCGTTCCTCGGTGCGCCGCTGCTCGCGCGCGAACTGGAGGACGGCACCTGGCAGCTCGCCTGGACGCAGGCCGTGCCGCGGATGCGCTGGCTGGCGGCCAAGCTCGCGGCACTGGCCGGCGTCACCGTCACGCTCACCGCCATGTTCACCGCGGTGCTCACCTGGTTCCGTCAGCCGTTCGACGCGTGGGAAGGGCGGTTCCAGTACGACGCCTTCGACCTGGAGGGACTTGTTCCGGTGGCGTACGCGCTGTTCGCGTTCGGCGTCGCCACCGCCGCGGGGGCGATCCTGCGGCGCAGCCTGCCCGCGTTCGGCGTCGCGTTCGGGGCGTTCCTCGCCGCCCGGATGTCGGTGGCGCTGTTGGCCCGTCCCGCGTACGCCACGCCGCTCACCACCATGGAGCCGGTCCCCGTCGGCGGCTCGACGGACCAGGCGGGGCACCTGCCCAGCTTCGCTGACTGGGTGATCGAAAACGGCTACGCAGACGCCACCGGGCGCAGGCTGAGCTGGACCGAGTACTACGAGCTGGAGGGTGCCGCCAACCGGGCCGGCACCAACGTCAACCAGTTCCTGCACGCACGGGGCATCCAGCAGTTCGGGGTCTACCACCCGGCCGACCGGTTCTGGACGTTCCAGCTCATCGAGGCGGCCCTGTTCATCGCCGTCGCGGCGATCCTGATCGGTGTGGTGGTGTGGCGGGTACGGCGCCGTATCATCTAGTGCCCTGACCACAAACGTTCACGGTGGTGCCGCCCGGCGCGGCGTGCACCGCCGTGATCTGCGCGGCCAGGACATCCTCGGCGCGCGACCGCCGCCGGGTCGTGGTCGCCCCGGTACCCGAACGCGTGGCCCGCGTGACCGCCGACTGGGACGATCTCGGCCAGACCTGGCAAGAGCTCCTCGACGACCACACCGAGGAAGAAACTCGAGATCGTCGCTCAACACCTACGCCGGGCCCATGACCTCAGCCACGCATGACCGATTGCAAACCGTACGTACGTATTATTAAGCTGGCCGGGTGCTCCCGCCCCCTGGCAACGCCCGGATCCTGATCTTCGCGCACTTCGTGAACACCTTCGGCAACGGCGCCTATCTCACGACCAGCGCCCTGTTCCTCACGAGGTCGGTCGGGCTCAGCCCCGCGCAGGTGGCGCTGGGACTGGCAGTCGCCGCCGCGGTCGGCATGGCCCTCAGCGCCCCGATGGGGTATGCCGCCGACCGCTACGGCGCCAAGCGGGTGCTGATCGGCACGCTGCTGCTGCTCGCGATGGCCTACGGCGGGCTGATCGCCGTTCGCGGTGTCTGGTCGTTCACCCTGCTGGCCAGTGTCATCGCGGTGGGCGAGGCGTGCGCGAAGAGCGCCAACGGCGCGATGGTGGCCTCCGCTGTCGCGTCCGCACAACGGTTGCGGTTGCGCGCGTACCTGCGCTCGGCCAACAACGCGGGTATCGGGCTGGGCGCGCTGGCCGGCAGCCTGCCCTTGCTGCTGGACACCCGCGCCGCGTACGTGGCGATGTTGCTGGCAAACACCGCCACCTTCCTGGCAGCCGCAATGGTGATCACCCGTGTCCGCCCGGCGGCGCCGGTCCCGGCACGCCCGGACGACCAGCCGCGCCTGATCGCCCTGCGCGACCGGTCGTTCGTCAGCTTCGCCCTGATGGACGGCCTGGTGGCGAGCCTCTACAACGAGATGCTCAGCTTCGCCCTGCCGCTCTGGCTCGCGCTGCGCGCCCACACGCTGCTGTGGCTCGGTTCGGCGGCCCTGGTGATCAACACAATGGGTTGCGTGCTCTTCCAGGTGCGCGCGACCAGAGGCGCCGACGGGCCGGCAGACGGGGCCCGAGTCGGCCGCCGCGGTGCACTCGTCGTCGCCGGCTCCTGTGTCCTGCTCGGGCTCACCGCCGACCTGCCGATCTGGCTCAACTGCGTGGTGGTGCTGACTGCGGCGGCGGTGCACGTCCTCGGCGAACTCTTCCTGTCGACCGGCACCTGGGCGGTCATCTTCGGTCTCGCCCCGGACTGGGCGCAGGGGCAGTACCAGGGCGTCTATCTCACCGGCCGTCAGATCGGCAACATGGTGACCCCACCGCTGCTGACCGCGCTCGTCATCAGCCGAGGCGGGCCGGGGTGGCTGGCCGTCGGCGCGATCTTCGTGGTCGCCGGGCTCACCTACCCGAGGCTTGTCGGCTGGGGCATCCGCACGCGCGCCGTCGCCGTACCCGCCGGGGGCTGATCCTCTGTCACAAGCGACGCGACGCGACAGTGACCGGCCCGGTCCTACCCGGGCACGCTCGAATGGAGGCAGACCATGAACAACATCGCCGGATTCAAGGACATCTCCCCGACCACCCTCGCCGACATCCTCGGACGCGAGCAGGTCATGGACATCGGCATTCGCCCCCTCTGGTCCCCGATCCAGCGAGTTGCCGGCGCGGCGTTCACCGTGCGGTGCCCGCCGGGCGACAACCTCATGCTCCACGCGGCGATCCATCGCGCGGAACCCGGCTCGATCATCGTCGTCGAAGCGGGTGACGTGGACTACGCGGTCAGCGGAGGAAACGTGTGTGCCGTCGCCCAGCGCCGCGGGATCTCCGCCTTCGTGGTGGACGGGGTGATTCGTGACCTCGCCGAGGTGCGCGAGATGGGCTTTCCCGTCTTCGCCAGGGGAGTCATCCCCGTCCCAGGGGCCAAAGCAGTTGTTGAGCCGCTCAATGGCCCGGTGCGGTGCGGCGGTGTGCAGGTGAATGCCGGCGACATCGTGGTGGGCGACGAAGAGGGCATTGTGGTCGTTCCCTGCGCCCGCCAGGAGCAGGTGCTCCTCGACGCCCGGACGAAGGTGGCCAAGGAGGCCGACGAATCGCTCGATGCATGGGAGACGGACCACCGCGCCCGGATCAACAAGATCCTGAGCGAGAGGGGTTTCGAAGCCTGACCGACGGGGTCGCGCCCGCTGCGACCCGTGTGCCGCGGCGTCGGCAGTGAGCACCGAAGGCCAGAAGCAGATCCATCAGATTGCCGCCGTGCGGAGCGGGTGGGAGGCGACCCTGTGGGAGATGCGGACCGCACGAAGGGGCCCCTGGTCAGCGGTGACGCCGCCGGGGGCCCCTCGGTGCGGATCAGGCCACGTCAGCCGTCGGACTCCGCCGGCGGGATGAAGGCGCCGGGCACGTTCTCCGGCGCGAAGATCTGGTTCTCACCGGGGTACGGCTTCGTCCAGTCGTGCGCCTGGTACCAGGTGAAGTGGTTCATCTGGGCGGGGTTGGCGTAGTCGGGCTTGGCGTCCGGCCCGGTCAGCCGCTGGTGCGACTTCCACTCGTCCCACCGCGCCGCCAGCTGCTGCTTGTCGGCCGGCACCGTCGCCGCCGGCGCGGCCGCGGCGAGGGGGTTCTGCGGCGCGGGGGTGTCCAGACCGCAGGGCGGCGGAGTGGCCAGACCGGCGGTGAGCGAGGTCCGGTTGGGCACCGCGGTGAACGGCCTGAGGTCCGGCTTCTTGGTGAAGGCCTGGCGCATCGGGCTGGCCGCGCTGTCCTTCTGGTTCATCGGGTGGATCCCGAGGATCTGCTCGATGGTCCGGATCATCGTGATCTGTGTGTAGTAATGGTTGTCCACGGCGCCGTGCTGGGCCCAGGGGCTGATGATCTGGATCGGGGCGCGGTGGCCGTCGACGTGGTCGAGGCCGGCCTGGGAGTCGTCCTCGACCACGAAGATCGCCGAGTCCTTCCAGTAGGGGCTGTGCGAGATCGTGTCGACGATCTTGCCGACCGCGAGGTCGTTGTCCGCGACCTGAGCGGCCGCGTTCGGCGGGCCACCGGTGTGGTCGCTGGAGAGCCAGAACATGTTCAGGTTGGCCGGACCGTTCTTCTGGAAGTCACGGTTCCAGATCTCGTACCGGTAGATGTCCGGCACGCCGAGGTCGTACTTCGGGAAGCCGGGCACGGACACGCTGTTGAGCGACGGAATCGGGGAGGAGGAGGTCAGGCGGTAGGCGGTGTCCTGCCCCGTCGCCGCCATGTTCCTGGTGTCGCAGTACAGGTTCTGCCAGGTGGCGCCGGCCGGCTTGGTCAGGAACTGGTGGAACTCGCCGAAGTTCCGGACGGTCTTGCCCGCCGCCTGCGCACCGGTCCAGATGAAGCCGGTCCGCTGGTGCCCCAGGGCGTCGTCCTCGGTGTCGTAGCTGCGGATGTACTCACCGGCCGTGGACTCGGTGTACTCCGGGTTGTCGGCCTGCATCAACCAGTTGTGACCCTCGGCCGAGTTGGTGCCGATGTCGTAGGTGTTGTCGTAGAGCCCGAACTGCCGAGCCAGCGCGTGCTGGTTCGGCGTCACGTTCTCGCCGAACTGCGCCAGCGACGGGTCGCCGTCGCCCCGCGGGTCGTCACCGAAGAGCTGGTCGTAGGTCCGGTTCTCCTTGACGATCAGGAAGACGTGCTTGATCGTCGAGGGGTCCCCGAGCCGCTGCGGCACCGGCACCGGCTTCGCCTTGTTGCCCTTGGCCAGCTTGACCGAGCCTGCGGTCCAGCCGTTCTGGCTGAAGACCTTGCCGGTCCCGGACTTGATGACCTTGTCACTGGGCAGCGCGAACCGCTGCAGGCTCGACGTGGTGTCGTGGGTGCCGTGCCCGGCGCTGTTCGTCGGGCGGCGGGCGTCGACACCACGGGTGTTGGCGATCAGCACGTCCTTGCCGACAGTGGTGATCTCCGCGGGGAAGTAGTCCGTCGGCAGCAGGCCGACATAGCTGACCGGTTCCAGCGGGGTGGTGTACCGGTAGACGGCGACGGCGTTGGCGCGACCGAGCGTCACCAGCAGATGACCGTCGTCGGTGAGCGTGACGGCGTTGGGCTGGTAGCCCACCGTCGCCTCCGGCCACGGCTGGGTGGCGATGGTCTGGACGACCTTGTCGCGCGCGGTGTCGATGACCGACACGTCGTCGCTGTTGGTGTTGGTGACGAACAGCGCCCCGTTCCTGGCGTACAGGGCGGTCGGGTGCAGGCCGACGTCGATGCTCGCGACGTCGGCGGCCGGGTTCGCCAGGTCGATGACGCTGACCGTGCCGGTGGTGGTGGAGGCGGTCACCTGATCGGCCGGCACCTGGGTGTTGTACGAGTTGATCGTGGGCTCGCCGGGCTTCGCGGGACGCCCGCCCTCGTTGCTGACGTAGAGCTTGCCGCCGACCATGACCATGTCCCGCGGGGCGTTGCCCACGGACCAGCTCTGCTGGATGGCACCGGTCGCCGTGTCGATGGCGACCACCCGGTTCTGGCCGTTGACGGCGGAGTACACGGTGGAGCCGTCGGGCGAGAACACCGCCTCACTCGCCAGCGCACGCTTGGGCCCGTCCTGCGGAATCCGGATGAACGCCGGGTTGGCGAGGGTGCCGTCCGGGTTCACCGTGAACGTGCGGTAGCCGTCGGCCTGGCCCAGCCACAGCCGAGAGCCGTCGGGCGAGTAGGTGGGGCCTTCCTGGCCCACGTCGTTGCCGCTGATGCGCAGGTCCGCCGCCGCGTTGTTGCCGACGAGCTGCTGCACCCGGTAGTTCTTCAGGTCCACGATGGCGAGAGCCATGCCGCCGTCGGTCACCGAGGCCGCCAGGTGTGTGCCGTCCGGGCTGACCGAGGACGACATGATCTTGCCGTTGTTGAGGACGAGGCGGTCGCCGATCGGGTCGATGTACTGGTCGTCGGAGACGACCAGGCCCCTGTCGGTCAGCTGGCCGACCTGGTCGGTGCCGAACTGGTGCGTCTGAGCGAAACTGATGCCGGTGCCGGCGGCGACGACGACGGCGGTGGTGCCTGCCGTCACGAGGGGGAGCCGGCGGCCGATGCGTCGACGGAGAAGGCCGGGTACGCCCTTCTCAACACGCCGACGGCGGCGTGTGACCTGCATGAAGTCATCCCTTCGTGGAGTGGAGCAGCTCGACGATGCCGTCGAACTGCCAGAGCGGGTTCGGTGCGTCCCCGGTCGGGGTCCGCACCAGGAAGTAGCCGTTCACTTCCTTCGGTCCGTCGCCATCGGCCACGAACCGCCCGTCGGGGGTGACGTCGAGCTGGTAGATGGCCGTCCCTGCGGCCTCGACGTCGGGCAGGTGCCAGGACACGACGCAACGCCAGTCGTTGCCCGGCCCCGCGGCGGCGAACTTGCCGCCGCCCTTGTTGCACGCCGCAGTCGTCTTCAGTTGCGCTTCGGTGACGTCAGGGCGGTTGAGCTGCTCGGTCTGCAAGCGGTAAAGGTGGGCGAACGCCGTGGCGACCGAGCGCTCCACCTTCTCCTGCGCGATACCGGAGCCCGTGGCGGGCGTCGCCGCGGCGACGACCCCGACCGTCACGGCGAGCAACCCGACCAGCGGCAGCACTCCGACGGTGACCCCACGTCGTACCGAGCCGTCATCGGTCGGGTTGGTGAAGTCGCGTCGCACGAACAGCAGGTAGGCCAGCGCCGTTGCAGTCACGGCCCACAACAGGCTGACCGCGATGCCGATCAGAAGCGGACCGAGCTGAGCCCGGCTGGTGAACAGGCCGTTCCAGGCGATGAAGGCGTAACCGGGTAGCGCAAGGCGTACGGCGACGGGCAGCGGCAGCATCTGGGCGAGCTGCATGGCGAGCGCGACGAGCGCGGGCAACAGCAGTCCCACCGGGGAGCGCCCCAGCGCCACGGACCCGAGGAGCCCGACAGCGGCCAGCGCCAGGGTCGGGGCGAGTACGCAGAGCCAGGCGAGCAGGACCTTCCCGGCGGCATCGCCCGGCGTGAGCAGGTGGCCGTCGAGGCCGACCAGCGGCTGGTTGCCGACCGCCGCGACCCCGCCGGCCGCGCTGGAGCAGGCCAGCCCGACCACGAGCAGCAGGATGACGGTGAGGCTGGACAGTGCCTTCGCGGCGAAGATCCGGCGCGGCGACCGGACCGCCACGAGCAGGTGACGCCAGGTGCCGAGCCGGTCCTCGGAAGCGAACACGTCACCGGCGACCACCGAGGTCACCAGCGGAAGCGCCCAGGTCCCCGCGAAGCCCAGCGTCACGAGCGGGCCGGCCCACCCCGTGGCGTGCATCCAGCGGCCGAAGAGGGTGTCGACCGGTAGCGAGCTCTGCTGGCTCACCGCAGCGACGAACAGCGCCGGCGCTATCCAGCAGGCGAGGACCAGCAGCCGGATCCGCCACTGCGAGACCAGCTTGACCAGCTCGAAGCGGTAGCTGCGCGCCACCGAGGCGCGGCGGGCATCGCGGGTCTCGGCGACGGTCGCGGTCATCGGCCGGCCTCCTGCTGGTCGGTGAGGGTGAGGAAGGCGGCCTCGAGCGGCGACACCACGGGCGCGAGTTCACGCACCGCGATGCCCGCGTGCACGAGCCGCACCACCAGGTCGTCCAGGGCGGGCACCAGCGCGTGCACGACGAGCACCCCGTCGTCGGGCCGTGGCCCGGCGCCGTCAACGATGCGGATCCCGGCCGTGTCGGCAGCCAGTCGGCGGGCCGCCGGCGGGTCGGAGGTGAGCAGCCGGTAGTCGAGTTCCCGGTTCTCGGCAGCCAGTTTGCTCAGCGGCCCGGAGAAGACGACCCGTCCGGTGGCGAGGATGGTGACCTCTGAGCAGAGCGCCTCGAGGTCGTCCATGCGGTGGCTCGACAGCACCACGCTGGTGCCGTCGGCCGCGAGCCGGGCGAGGACGCCGTGCACGTGCCTCTTGCCGGCCGGGTCGAGGCCGTTGGCGGGTTCGTCGAGCACGAGCAGCCGTGGCTTGGTGAGCAGGGCTGCGGCGAGCCCGAGCCGCTGACGCATGCCGAGGGAAAAGCCGCGGGCCCGATCGTCGGCGACGGCGGTGAGCCCCACCTGGTCGAGCAGGTCGTCGATCCCCGTCGCCCGGACGTCATGGCCACCGAGTGCGGCCAGCGCGGCGAGGTTCTGCCGGGCGGTGAGCGACGGATAGAGGCCCGGCCCGTCCACGAAGCCCGCGACACCCTCGGGAGCGGCGAGCGCCCGCCCGACCGGCGTACCCAGGATCTCGAGGCGCCCGGTGTCCGCGACGGCAAGTCCCAGCAGGAGGCCGAGCAACGTCGTCTTGCCGGCACCGTTCGGCCCGACCAGGCCGTGGATCTGCCCCTGCGCCACATCCAGGTCGATGCCGTCCAGTGCGACGACGTCGCCGAAACACTTGGTGATGCCACGAGCGCGGATACCGAGGAGTCCGTCCATGAGCCCTCTCTTTCGTAGCCTCAAGCAACTTAGGGAGGGGACCCGACCCGGGCAGGGACAGTCTTTGAACGTTCGGAGAACGGAAGACGACCGGCTACCGCGGCGCTGCCGAGCCTCCGTCCTAAAGGGTCACCGGCCTTGTGGCGTCAGGAGCGACGTCCACCGTGCGCGTGCGTCCCAGGCGTCGCCGCCGGACCCGGCAGGCCTCGGATGCGGCCCTCGTGGGCGGGCCCGAACCCCGGCTTTCGGCGCCCAGGAGCCCGGCTTTCAGCCGGTGGATGATCGGCAGCGGAAGGTTCGGTGAATTGGGCCGTCGCGTGTTGCCCGGTGTGGAGCGAGCACTGCAGGGTCTGGGGCACGACCCCCCACGACGGAAGTGCTCACCCGTGCGTCTACTGGCATTCCTCGCCACCGTTGTCTCCGTGTTCCTCGGCGCCGCTCCGGCGCAGGCGCACGTCCGCGCGACCTCCGTCGCGGTCGACCTGCGTAGCCAGGGCGAGGACGTCGCGGCTGTCGTCGACATGGAGTACGACGTCCTCGCCCGGCTGCTGCGACTCGACGGTGTCCTGAGCCCGGACGCGGTCCGTGTCGACGGCGCGGCCGCCGAGGTGCCGACCGAGGTGCGGCGCCGCTCGCTGGACACGCACGCGAGCGACGTGGCGGCGTACGCCGGCGGGCGGCTGCGGCTGAGCCGTGGCGCCATCGGCTGCACCGCCCAGGACGACGCCCGCGTCGAACTCGCCGGCTCCGGCGCGGCGCGGGTCGCACTCGCCTACGACTGCCCGGCGTCCGGCGCGCTCACCGTCCGCACCGACATCTTCCGCGTCTCCGACGGCGTCATCGACGACACCACCACGATGGTGGCCTACGACATCGACGGCCACCGCGGATCGGCACTGCTCGACACCGCCCACACCAGCGTCACGGTGGGCCACACCGACCTGCTCAGCGAGATCCCGCGGTTCGTCCGGCTCGGGGCGGAGCACCTGATCTTCGGGCTCGACCACGTGCTGTTCCTGCTGGCGCTGCTGCTGGGCGCGAAGCGGCTGCGCGACGTCGTCGAGGTCGCCACGGCCTTCACGGTCGCACACTCGGTGACCCTGGTGCTGGCCGCGATCGGCTGGGTCACCGTTCCCGGGTGGATCGTCGAGCCGCTCATCGCGCTGTCGATCGCGTTCGTCGCGCTCGACAACCTGCTCTCGCCGAGGACGAGCCACCGGCTGCCCGTGGTCTTCGGCTTCGGGCTGCTGCACGGGCTCGGCTTCGCGGGCGCACTCAGCGTCGACGGGCCGCTGTCGGCCTCGACCCTGGCCGACCTGGTCTCCTTCAACGTCGGCATCGAACTCGTCCAGCTGGCGATCATCGCGCTCGCCTTCCCGGCGCTGCTGTTCCTGCGCAGGGTCGCGACCAGGCCGGTCGCCGCCCGCGCTCTCACGCTCGGCACCGTCGCGGCGACCGTCGCCGTCGCCGGTGCCGGTCTGGTCTGGTTCGTCGAACGCTCGCCGCTCCTGACCTGACACGCATCCCACCCCCCATCCGAAGGATCCCCATGTCCACGTTCACCTGGACACGCGCGCGCCTGCGCGTCGTCCTGTACACCGCCACGCTGGGGCTCGCCGCCAGCATCGTGGCGGGCCCGCTCGCGTCGTACGCGGCGTACGCCATCGACCCGCCGGAGGCCACCGTCAGCGGCGTCGTGTACGTCGACGCCAACGGCGACGGCCAGCGCAACCCCGGCGAGGCCGGCCTCGCCGGCGTCCGCGTCTCGGACGGCAAGGCCGCGACCACCACGGCCGCCAACGGCAACTACTCGCTCACGATCTCCACCGACCGTCGTACCACCGACATCGTCTGGGCCAGCCAGCCGCGCGGCTACCGCTTCGGCCTGGACCAGTTCAAGGAGCCGAAGTTCTGGGCCAACCTCGGCCAGCTGACGGATGACGCCACCCCGAAGGCCGACTTCGGCCTGGTACGCGACGCGATCTCCGACGGCGACACCTTCTCGTGGGCGAACATCGCCGACCCGCACGTCAACGCACAGCTGCCCGACCAGATCCGCGAGATCAACTCCACGGGCACCGACCTGCGCTTCATCGCGGTCAGCGGCGACCTCACCAACGACGCCAGCCAGGGGCAGTTCGACACGTTTCGTCGCGGCACCCAGCAGTCGGCCGTCGGCGTGTGGCCGGCCGTCGGCAACCACGAGTACGCGAGCGGGTCGGCGTACGCGGACAAGATCGACAACTATCGCCGGAACGTCGGCCCGGAGTGGTACTCGTTCAACTACGGCAACCGGCACTTCGTGGTGCTCGAGAACAACGGCTCGGCGCCGTTCGACGAGGAACTGGACTGGCTCGAGGACGACCTCGCCGCGAGCGTTCCGCTCGACGACGACCCGACCAACGACATCGAGGTCGTCGTCCTCACCCACCAGCCGATGAACGTCCCGTTCGGCTCACCGTCGACGTACGACGCCTTCGGTGACGTGCTCGAGAAGTACAAGGCGCAGCTGATCCTGGTCGGCCACGAGCACTCCAACCACGTCGAGAACCACTCGGCGTTCGCCTCGACCGCCAAGCACATCCAGACCGTGTCGAGCTCGTACACCATCGACAACGCGCCGCGCGGCTTCCGCTACATCCACATGGCGGGCCCGGGCTTCGACAACCCGTTCCGGATGTACGGCGAGAGCGAGCACCTCACCATCGTCAGCCCCGCGCCGGGCTCGAAGGTGCCGGCCGCGAAGTTCCCGGGCATCCAGATCAACGCCTACGACACCGGCGACGAGGTCGTCTCGGCGCGCTACCGGATCGCTGGCGACAAGAACTGGATGCCGCTGCACCACAGCGGCGAGTTCACCTGGCAGAGCAACCTGCCCAACAGCCTGCAGACGGTCGGTGCGCACAGCATCGAGGTGAAGGTGGTCGACGCCGCGGGCAAGACCTGGACCAGGTCGGCGGACTTCACCCTCACCAACGAGCCGGCGCTGCAGCCGGTCGCCGGCGGTGACTGGGACCAGCACCACGGCAACGCGGCCCACTCCGGTGTCGCACCGGCGCAGGCGGCCGGCCGTCGCCTGGCCTGGAGCTTCCGCACCGACGGCACCTTCCTCACCGGGTCGCCGGTCATCCACGACGGCGTCGTCTACGCGGGTACCCGGGATGAGAACGGCGACGGCAACAGCCGGATCCACGCCGTGCAGCTCAAGAACGGCAAGGAGCTGTGGAACGTCGAGGTGCCGCAGTCGATCCACGGCAGCCTCGCCTACGGCGACGGCCTGATCTTCGCGCCGACCCTCGGCTCGGAGCTCTACGCCGTGGACGCGGCAACCGGCAAGCTGCGCTGGAAGGCCGTGCCCGAGCAGGCACCGGCCCCGAACAACCAGCGCACCTACGGCTACTACTCGCCGGCCGTCTCCGGCCACACCGTGCTCTGGCCCTACCAGACCCGCTTCGGCATCGGCAGCCAGGGCGTCCTCAAGGCGCTCGACACCAGGACCGGTGAGCAGATCTGGGCCTCGCCGATGTCCGGCAACCAGATGAGCGACGGCACCCCGGCCGTCATGGACGGCACCGTGTACGTCGGCAACGAGACTGCCGACCGCGTGCTCGCCTACGACCTGGCCACCGGCGCCCGCAAGTGGACCGGTACCGAGTCGCTCGGCAGCTGGCAGGACGGCGTACCGACCGCGGCCGAGGGCAAGGTCCTCATCGGCGCCAACAACGGCATCGCCGCCCGTGACGCCAGGACCGGCGCGACGCTGTGGACCTACCGGAGCTCGCGCTCCTCTCTCGTCTCGAGCGGCTCGACCCCGAGCGCCGCGGCCGTCAAGGACGGCGTCGTCTACATGGGCTTCCCGAGCGGCGCCGTCGTCGCCCTCGACGCCCAGACCGGCAACGTCTTCTGGGAGCGGGTGCTACCCGGCGACATCTACCACGGCGGCGTCATGTCCAGCCCGGTCGTGGCCGGCGACACGCTCTTCGTCGGCGCCAACAACGGCAGGTTCTACGCCCTGGCCACCGACACCGGCCAGATCCTGTGGAGCCACGAGACCGGCACGTGGGTGGGCGCCGGCCCGGCCGTCAGCGGCAACACCGTCGTGACGGGCGCCTGGGACGGCAACCTCTACGCCTACGTGCCCGGCGGCGAGTCCGCACAGCGCTGGGCGACCGTGAGCGGCACGGTCAGCGACCCGAAGACGGGCGCTCCGATCGCCGGCGCGAAGGTCACCGCCGTCGCCGTCGACCAGGACACCGCGGTGACCAGCACCGACGCCCAGGGCCGCTACCGGATCGGCCTGCCGCGGTCGACCTGGACCGTCACGGCGGCCAAGCGCGGCCTGATCGCCGACGACCGCTCGGCGGCCAGCGTCACGGTCGGCACCACCGGCACCGCGACGGCCGACCTCAAGCTGATCAAGGTGGCCCACCCGGTCGCCGGCAAGTCGACGTACGCGCCGGACTACGGCAACGGCAGCACGCGTACGGACGTCGTCACGGGCAAGGAGTACTACTACCTGGCCAACGACAAGATCCGGGCGTCCGTGACGCCGTACACCGCCGGCAACAACGGCCTCGGCGGTCTGGGCCAGGGCGCGCTGTCGGACCTCATGCTCAACGACGCCGACGGCGCCGAGACCCTCGACTGGGGCGAGATGCTCCTGCGGCCGAGCCTCACCCCGCCCGACTCGTGGGACCGGCCGAACGACCAGGTCGACCTGCCCGACCTCACAGTCGACGGCGCTGCCGTGGTCGGCAACGGTCAGTACCGGGCGAACCCCGCCATCAAGGCGCAGGTCCGCTACGAGACCCTGCCCGACGCGCCGGTCGTGAAGATGACGGTCAAGCTGACCAACACCGGCACGACGGGCTACCAGGGCTACTTCAACTACATGATCGACCCCGACAGCTCGGTCGACAACGGCCGGATCCCCGGGTTCACCGGCATCAACCCGGGTCTGAAGACCTCGGGCTGGAGCGGGAACTACCTCTACGTCGGTGCGGACGCGGCCACCACGAACGGCCAGGCCGCCCACGGTCTCGCGTGGGCAACGGACACGCCGACCGCGGTCGGTGCGTACGGCTACGTCGACGGCCTCTACTACGACGCCACGATGGCGGCCGGTGCGACCAGGCAGTTCAGCTTCTACCACCTGACCGACTACGCGACCGCCGGTGGCGACCCCACCCGCAACATCGCAAACTGGGCCGGCGAGATCGACCTGCACGACCCGGCCGTCCCGGACGCCGCTCGCGCGGCCGGCACGATCACCGCGGCCGGCGCCGCCGTCTCCGGTGCCCGGGTCGCCCTCGAGCAGGCCGGTACGGTGGTCGCGACCACGAGCACCGACGCGCAGGGCAGGTACCTCGTCAAGGCCCCGGCCGGTCGGTACGACGTCCGGGTGTCCATGCTGGGCTACCGGACGGCCAGCGGCACGGTCACCGTACCGGCGGTAGGCAGCGGCATCGCCGACGTCGCGCTGAGCCCGGTCACGGTCGAGGCGAGCTACGGCAAGCAGATCGGTTCGGGTCTGGTCGAGGCGGGCCACGGCGACGTCATGCTCGAGAACGACAAGCTCTCGATGGCGATCGCCGACGCCTACAACGACTCGCAGCTCTCCGGTGGCACCCGCGGCAAGCCGGTCGACATCGCCGTCCGCGGCATGGCCGACCAGTTCGACTGGATCAACCTGCCCTACGTCTCGGCAACCCAGCCGACCGGCAGTAGCGCGTGGGACAACCGGTCGGTCGCGGCGACCGACGTCCAGATCGTGCAGGCAACCGGCGACAAGGCCGTCGTCCGGGTGTCCGGGCCGGTCAAGGGCTTCACAGGCCTGACGGCGACCACGACCTACACGCTGAAACCGGGCGACAACTTCGCCACGGTCGCGACGGAACTGAGCAACGCCGGCTCGGCTCCACTCAGTGTGTGGACCGGTGACGCGATGGACCACGACGCGGCCGGCCAGGCCAGTGTCATTCCGGGCACCGGCATCGTGCCGCCGGGCGCGACCGCGGCGTACACGCCGGCCAAGCCATACATCGGCATGACCGGTACCGATCCGCAGGTCTTCGGTCTCGTCTACGGCACGCCCGCCAGCGCCTTCGATGTCTACGCCGCGGGCAACTGGGTGATGAGCCGCTTCCAGGTCGAGGTTCCGGCCAACGGCTCCTACACGCTCACCCGAAAGCTCGTCGTCACCCCCGGCACCGACGCGGTGGGCATCCTCGACGCCGTCCCGGCGCCGTAACACGCGGCAGCAGGCAGCAGGGCCGGCCCGGACCCGTCCGGGCCGGCCCTGTCGCATGTCCGATGAGGTGCTGTCGATGACCTTCCGGGGCCCTCGTGGATCAGCGCGCGGAAGCTGCGGCCGTACCCGTGGTGCGTGGTGACGTCGATCAGGGTTCCGCCCCAACCCGGCTGACCCGCACGCCGTCGTCCTGTGCGATCGCGAGTCGCAGTGTGTGCCAGCCCTGGGAGGAGCCGTGGGACGTGGACCGGTCATGGCCGGTTGCCGTTGACGGGACTCAGCGGTTCCGGTGACGGGAGGATGGGCTGCCGCAGGTGGGGGGTCTGTACGCATGCTGTGACGCGTCGGCCGCTGGCGGCGATCGAGGGCAGCAGGGCGTCGGCGTCAGGTGATGGTCAGCAGCACGGCTTGGCCGTTCGCGGCTGCGGTGTCGTAGAACCGGCGCAGTTCGATGTAGTGCGACATGAGGTAGCCGAGTCCTTTCGTGACGCGGACCGTGCCGCAACCGGCTCTCCGCCGGGGTTCGGCTGTCCTGCTGGACGGCGTTCTCGGGGTTGCGGAATGCGGAGCGGGCCGGCCGGGACTGGCGGGTGTCCGTCCCGGCCGGCCATCGACTCAGCTCACCTGCTCAGGAGTGGTTGCCAGCCGTCGCGGTAGCGCAGGCCGCGAGGTTGCAGTCGGATCTGGTCGTGCACTGTTCCAGAGACCGGCTCGGTTCGTATCGCCTCGGGCCGGTCCACCACGACGCAGACGTCCTCGCCGGGCCACCACCAGCCGCAGGAGCGGGCCAGGCCGGCCCAGGCGTTGAGGTGATCGGCCTCGTCCGGTCCGTAGCGGGCAAGGCCGAGTCGATGCAGCACGTCGTAGTAGGCGATCCAGGATGCGTCCTGCTGCCCGTACCAGCACACGGGCACCGGGCCGTCACCCGCGAGCGCCGCACGCACGGGTAGGCAGTACCCGTGTACGAGGCTGCGGTGCAATGCCGTGCGTACGCCCTGGTGCAGCACGACAGCGAGCGGAACGCCGCTGTCGAGCGCCTGCAGAGGCGCCAGTTCGGGCCATGGTTCCTTGGTCTTGCTCGTGCGCACGGGTGATAGTTCGGGATCGGTGTGCGTGACGCCCCCGCTCAGCGCGCCGCGCAACCGGGAGGCGATCATGGCGATGTCGCTTGCCAGCGGTGGTGTCCCGTGCGGTCGGGGGTCCCGGATGCGCTCGTAGAGTTGATCGAGGGTGGGCCAGCCGGTGATCAGGGGGCGCGCCTTGTCTGGCGAGTCGACCCATTCGAACCGAGGTCGCGGCCGCGATGCTCTGGCGTAGAGGGCGGTCAGGCAGCGCTCGGCGGTCGACTTGTCAGCCGGCTGCGTGGACAGGGCGTGGTCGAGCCATTCCTGGCGGATCGGGATGGCCTGCTGCCACAGGTCGTGAGGCTTGCCGCTACGAACGGCCTGTGGCGGTTTCGCGGCGTCGTTGCGCCGCGCGGGGGCGCTCATCGCGCCAGGGCGTCGCCGCCCTTCCGGTACGAGATCATGGAACGAGCATTGCCCACAACGCGGCACCGGCGCAAGGCGATTCGTCAACTGCGGCCTGTAGCTCGCCTGTCGCCTGGCCGATGCCGCTGAGGAAGAGCACGGCCAGGAGGAGGGGACAGTGTTGCGCGAACAGGCCGACCGCCTCACGCTGATCGATCGTTGGCGCCACCTCATGCTGGACCGACCGGTCCTCGTGCATCCTGGCGAAACGATCTGGCAGGAAGACGACCACCTCCTGGTACAGCGGCTCGATGGGCGAGTGGACGCCTACCCCGGCGTCATCAACCGCTGCAGGTGCCGGGATCGGGAGCGACAGCTCACCGCAACCGCTGGCAGCCGACCGGCAACGCGGGCGATAGCCACGTCCCGTTGACCGACCCCGGACATCACCGACAGCACAGATGCGGCCCGGCTCCGGCGGGATCGTGAAGCGGGCTCGTACGGCCCGGTTTGGCGCGCGCCCCGGTAGGGAAGGTTCGCGGGCACTTCAATGAAGGAGGCTGTATGGAGACGTCCGCTAGGGTCGGGCGCAATTACCGACAGTCGACAGGCTCACGCGCGGCGGCGCATGTTGCAACGCCGACCGCGAGGGGGCGAGCCTAATGGCTCGCGTCGGTCGCTACGGGATCCCAGGGTTCGTGTGGTTCCTGATCTGGCTCGTCGTCTGCATCCTGATCGTCATCCTGTTGGCGATGCTCATTCACCACTTCGGAGGCGCGTCGCTGTCGCTCAAGCTCGGCCACTTCTACCTGAACATCGGGGTCACCTGACCCGCCAGATCGTCGACACTCCGGTAGGGCACAGGCCGTGTCAGCCGTCACCCGAAGGTGACGGCTGACACGGCTTGGATACGGGCAAGCGTTCGGCCCTGTTCCGCGGACCGATCCGCGCGGTCCCGCCGAGGCTCGGGGGCAGATGGGCGACCGGTGGCACACCGTCTGGCGCGTTGATGCGCGAATCAACGACAGAGGCTTGGCACGAGGCGACTCAGAGCCGGTCGTATTGCTCGCGGATCAGAGACTCGACGGCTGCGACGGTGTCCGGCGGTCCGCCGTCTGCGCTAATGAGCACGACGATGTCATCCCGGTGCGCGACGGCGTCGACCTCGGCTTGGCCCTGGCCTTCTCCGGTGAAGGCGGTCGCCCCGGGCACGTCGGGGACATTCACCTCGCTGCCGGGGCCACGCGCGCGCCGTTCGAACTCAGCGTAGGACTGCTGGAACTGGGCGGCCCGTTCGGGCGAGTCGAATTGGAGCAGGGTGACCGTCACCGAGGCGGTGTCCGGTCGGGTCCACGCCGCGCCGGCGGCGTGTCGCACGTCGAGCAGCTGCGCGCCGAGTATCAGGGCAGACGGGCCCCCGGGCGGCAGGATCTGGGGGACGTTGACCCGGTCGTCGACGGCGGCCGGTTGAGCGGGAGTCGAATCGGCCGGGCGCGCCACCACCAGCGTGGTGAGTTCGCCGCGCCGGGTGGCGGGCGGATGAGCAGCCACCTGCCAGACCACCGTCCCGACCAGGACCGCCGCGGCGACGCAGGCTGCCACGACGCCGGTCACCGGCCAGGGTCGACGCCACCAGGGGATTGCTGCGGGGCGGGGACGGGCCGCCCAGCCAGGGGGTGGCACGAAGATCGGGGTCGGGTCGGCGGGGGCCGACGAGTCGGCAGCCACGGTCTCGGCGACGGGTGTCGGTCGCACCGGAGTGGGCTCGGGCGGTGTCGAGGGTTTCGGTGACGCCGCCAGGGTCGAGACGGCACTGGCCACCAGCAGCATGCCGATCAGTGCGAGCCACGTGCCGGCGAGGAAGTCGGTACGGGGTCCGTCGGCCTCCCGGAAGCCGCTGGCGCGGACGGCGGCGCCGCCGGGTACGAAGGTCAGCAACGTCAGCGCCAGGCCCAGCACCCCGGCGCCCACCCGTACGCCACGGCGCCATTGCGGCCTTACCCAGGCGACGACGAGCAAGGAAAGAAGCAGGGCCCATCCGACATACAGTGCTGTCCGGGCACCCGGCAGGTCGACCAGTGCGAACGTCCGCACCTCGGCGGACGGAGCCAGGCCCAAGAGGCGGTCGCTGACGCTCTGCCCGGGTCGTACCGCCACCCACGGCATGGAGTGCACGTCGGCCAGCATGATCAGCCCGACGGTCGCCGTCGCCGCGGCCTGTGCGCGGCGCCGGCCAAGCCCGGTCGGGGCGGATCGGCCCGACGTCAACTGCTTCGGGCCAGAGGTGATCTTCACGGCGCAGATCATGGCAGCGCCGCGAGGTGCCGTCCATCCCCGCCGTACCTCCGCAGGCCCCGGCGGCCTCGCCTGCGGCGCAAGGACGCCAGGAACGATCGCGAGCCCCGCCATCGACTTCCGCGAAGTGCGTGCGTGCCGGTGTGGCCTGCCGCTGGCGTCCGCTCTGGCGGCGTCGCAGCGGATGTCGTCGGGTTCAGCCGCTGCGACGCGCGTACGCCTCCTGCGGCAGGCGGTAGGCCAGGTGGGCTGCCGTCTCGGTCGCCTCGTCCTCGGTCAGCCGGTGTTCCACCACCAAGCGGGCCAGGTAGCCGGCGTCGATGCGCCGGGCGAGGTCGTGCCGGGCCGGGATGGACAGGAAGGCCCGGGTGTCGTCGACGAAGCCGCTGGTGTTGTAGAAACCGGCCGTCTCGGTCACCTGTTCGCGGAAGCGGCGCATCCCGTCGGGGCTGTCCAGGAACCACCACGGCGCGCCGAGGCGTACCGCAGGGTAGACCCCGGCGAGTGGGGCAAGCTCCCGTGAGTAGACGGTCTCGTCGACGGTGAAGAGGATGACCCGGAAGTTCGGATCGCGGCCGAAGGCGGTGAGCAGGGGCCGGAGGGCGCGGGTGAACTCGGCCGCGATCGGGATGTCGAAGCCGCGGTCGGAGCCGAAGGCGGCGTGGATGGCGGGGTCGTGGTCGCGGAGCACGCCCGGGTGGATCTGCATGACGAGCCCGTCGTCGCACGACATTCGGGCCATCTCGTAGAGCATGTGCCCGGCGAACGCCTCGGACGCCTCGGGGGTCACCGCGCCGGTGCGCGCATCGGCGTAGATCCGCCGGGCCTCGGCCGGGCTCAGCGGCTCGGCGGCGGCGGTGACGTGCCCGTGGTCGGTGGCGCGGGCGCCCGCCGCCACGAACGCCGCGCGCCGCGCGAGCAGGGCGGCCAGATAGCCGTCGTAGGTGCCGGTGTCCACCCCGCTCAACTCCTGGAGCCGCTCGAGCTGGCCCGTCCAGCCGGGGTGGCCGACATGGGTCAGCGCGTCCGGCCGGAAGGTGGGCACGACGCGTTCACCCAGCCCCGCTTCGCGGAGGCGGGAGTGGTCGTGCAGGGGCGAGGTGGCGGAGTCCGTGGTGGCCATCAACTCGATGTTGAAGGCGTCGAGCAGGGTACGTGGCCGGAAGCCCGGCTCGGACAGTCGCGCGTCGATGAGGTCGTAGAGTTCGTCCGCGGTGTCGGGCCCGGGGGCCAGGTCGAGCTTGAGCACCTCGGTGATCTCGTGTTCCAGCCAGTAGCGGCTGGGCGTGCCCTGAAACAGGTGCCAGTGGGCACAGAAGAGCCGCCAGATGGCGCGGGGGTCGGTCTCGACCGTGGTCCCGTCGAGGCGGGGGACACCGAGTTGGTCGAGTGTGACGCCCTGCGAGACGAGCATTCGGGTCACGTAGTGGTCCGGCACGACCAGCAGGTGAGCCGGGTCGGAGAACCGCTCGTCGTCGGCGAGCACGGCGGCGTCCACGTGCCCGTGCATGCAGAGCAGCGGCAGTTCCCGCGTGGACTGGTAGATGCGACGGGCGACGGGCCGGATGCCGTCGCCGGCCGGTAGGGCACGGTCGGGGTGCAGACGCAGCTGTGCCACGAACGTCTCCTCTGCGGCGTCGATTGGGACTGGCCCTGCAAAGGATTGCATCGACCGCCGTGCGCCACAAGGGCCGGTGTCACGAGCCGGGAGACATTCGTGCGGAAGAGTATTGACAGAGTTCTGCAATCGGTTTCAGACTTCGGACGTGACGGTTCCACGACCGAGGAGGTGAACCGTTGCGCGCGACGATCCGTGAGGTGGCCCGCGAGGCCGGCGTCTCGCCGTCCACCGTGTCCCGGGCCCTGTCGATGCCCGGGCTGGTCAGCCCGGTTACCCGGGAACGGGTGCTGCGCACGGCCCAGCGGTTGGGCTACGAACCCAACCGGGCCGCGCGAGGCCTCATCACCGGGCGCACCGGCAACCTGGGGCTGATCGTGCCGGACCTGGCCAATCCGTTCTTCCCCACCGTGGTGAAGGGCGTGCAGGCCAGGGCCCGGGAGGCGGACTACGCCGTCCTCCTGGCCGACGCCGACGAGGACCCGACCGTCGAGAGCGACCTCGTCCGCGTCCTCGCCAAGCAGGTCGACGGGCTCATCCTCTGCTCGCCCCGCGCGCGTGAGGAGGACATCCGCACGCTCGCCGCGACCACCACCCTGGTCATGGTCAACCGGCGCTTCGGGCGGGTGCCGTCCGTCGTCTTCGACAACGCGGACGGCATGCGGCAGGCCGTCGCGCACCTGCAGGCGCTCGGTCACCGCCGGGTGGCCTGGGTCGGTGGGCCGCGTACCTCCTGGTCCAACCGCGACCGGATGCGGGGCCTGCGCGGCGCGACGGACGCGGCGGGCATGGAACTGCTCGTGGTCGGCCACTTCCCGCCCCAGTTCGAAGGCGGGATCGCCGCGGCGGATCTCATCATCGCCTCCGGCGTCACCTCGGTCATCGCCTACAACGACCTCATGGCACTGGGCCTGCTGGGCCGGCTCCAGGCCCGTGGCGTGCACGTACCGCACGACATCAGCGTGGTCGGAATCGACGACATCCAGATGTCGTCGATGTCGTCGCCCACGCTCACCACCGTCTCGCTCACCAAGGAACCGGCCGGCCGTGCCGCCGTCGACCTGCTGCTGTCGCTGCTGGAGCGGCCCGACGACGCACGCAACGTGCGCCGAGAACTGCCCACCCAGCTGCTGGTCCGCGGCTCGACCGGGGTCGCACCGACCGCCTGACATCCCGGCCGGCAGGCCGTCCCACCCACCACCACCGCGACTGACGACCGAAAGAGGGATTTTTCATGGGCATCACCCGGCGGAGCGCCCTCATCGCCGCAGCATCGTCCCTGCTGACCGTCACCACGGCATGCGGCGCCCCGGACAACAACGCCGGCGGGGCCGGCGGCGACAGCAACGGCGAGGTCCCCGACAAGCCGAAGAAGGCCGTGGCGCTGAACGTCCTCGACGTCGCGGGCAACCTGCAGCTGACCCAGGGGATGATCGACGAGTTCGTCAAGAAGAACCCGGACGTCATCTCCCGGGTCACCTACTCCAAGTCGCCCGCCCCGGAACTGGCCGGCAAGATCAAGGCTCAGCAGAACGCCAACCGGGTGGACATCGGCCTGGTGCTCACCGGCGTGGACGGGCTCTCGGCCGGCATCGACCAGGGCCTCTGGCTCGACGTCCTTCCGAAGTTCCAGAGCCGGTTGACCGGCATGAACACCTACCTCGCGCCGGCCGCCGCGATGCAGAAGCTCGCCGGCAACGCGGGCGTGACCGTCACCTACTACCCGTCCGGGCCGCTGCTGGAATACCTGCCGGCGACCGTGCCGGCCCCGCCGACCAGCGCGGAAGAGCTGCTCGCGTACGCCAAGGCCCATCCCAAGAAGGTCCAGTACGCTCGCCCGTCGAACTCCGGCCCCGGACGCACCTTCCTGATGGGGCTGCCCTACGTCCTCGGCGACAAGGACCCGAAGGACCCGGTGAACGGGTGGGACAAGACCTGGGCCTACCTGAAGGAGCTCAACCAGTACGTCGACTACTACCCGTCGGCCACGAGCGAGACGATGAAGAACCTGGCCAACGGGTCGGCACACATCATCGCCTCGACCACCGGCTGGGACATCAACCCCCGCGTGCTCGGCACCGTGCCGAAGGAAGCCAAGGTCACCTCCCTGAAGGGCTTCCACTGGGTGACCGACGCGCACTACGCGGTGATCCCCAAGGGCGCGTCGAGCGACACCCAGGCCGCGGTGCTGGCCCTGCTGGCGTTCATGCTGACGCCGCAGCAGCAGGCCAAGGCGTACGACGACGGCTACTTCTACCCCGGCCCGGCCGTGCAGGGCGTCCAGCTGTCGGACGCGCCGCAGAAGAGCCAGGACGCCATCCGGGACTACGGCCGGCCGGAGTACGAGGCGCTCATCGCGAACAACCCGACCGAGGTGCCGCTGGACGCCAAGGCGCTGGTGGCGGCGTTCGACCGGTGGGACCGCGAGGTCGGCAGCGGAAAGGTCAAGCAGGGATGACCACCGGCACACAGGGCTTCTCCCGGCTCCGCCTCGAGGGCGTGTCGCGTCGCTTCGGTGGCCATGACGCGTTGCGCGACCTCGACCTGACCATCGAGGCGGGCGAGTTCGTCGCCCTCCTCGGTCCCTCCGGCTGCGGCAAGTCCACCGCGCTGAACTGCCTCGCCGGACTGCTGCCCCTGACCGGGGGCAGTATCTGGCAGGACGACCGGCGGATCGACACGCTGCCGCCCGAGCGCCGCGGCTTCGGGATGGTGTTCCAGAACTACGCCCTGTTCCCGCACATGTCGGTCCGCGCCAACATCGCGTTCGGGCTGCGCATGCAGCGGCTGCCGAAGGACGAGATCCGCCGCCGCACCGAGGAGGCGATCCGCCTGGTACGCCTCGAGGAGCACGCGGGCAAGCTGCCCGGCCAGCTCTCCGGCGGGCAGCAGCAGCGGGTGGCCATCGCGCGCGCCGTGGTCCTGGAGCCGTCGCTGGTGCTGATGGACGAGCCGCTGAGCAACCTCGACGCCAAGCTGCGCCTCGAGATGCGTACCGAGATCCGCCGGCTGCACCAGTCGCTGGGGCTCACCACGGTCTACGTGACGCACGACCAGGAGGAGGCGCTCTCGCTGGCCGACCGCCTCGTCGTGCTGCGGGCCGGCCGGGTGCAGCAGATCGGCACCCCGCAGGAGCTGCACACCCGCCCCGCCAACTGGCACGTCGCCGACTTCATGGGTTACCGCAACCTCTGGGCGATGCGGGTGCGGGAGGCGGCCGACGCCACGGTCACCGTCGAGCTGGACGGTGTCCGGCTCGTCGGCGAGCCGGTCGGGCCGGCGGCGCCGGGGGACGAGGTGATGGTCGCGGTGCGCCCCGAAGACGTCCGGGTCGACCGGGCGGACGCGACGACCAACGCGGTGCCGGCCGAGATCGAGGTGGTGGAGTACCAGGGGCGGGAGCTGGCGGCCGAGGCGGTGACCGCCACCGGCCTCCGGGTCCACGTGCGTACCGACCAGCGGGTCGCGCCCGGTGACCGGGTGACGCTGAGCATCGACCCCCGGCGGCTGCTCGTCTTCCCGGCGGATCCGGCCGGCACGGCGGCGCCCGCCGAAGGGGCGGCGGCCGCGGTCGAGGAACCAGGGCTGGTCGGATGAGCATCGCGACCACCACCCCCGCCGCGGAGTCCGCCGGGCCACCGCAGCACGCGCGGCCCCACTGGCAGCACCGCCTCGCCGAACGTGGCGTCGACCGGCAACTGTGGCTGCTGACGCCGGCGCTGCTCTTCGTCGTGCTGCTCTTCCTCTACCCGTTCTTCTACGGGCTGGGTCTGTCGTTCCAGCCCACCGAGGGCGGCCCGTTCAGCGACTACGCGCGCTTCTTCGACGACGCGTACCAGCGGGGGACGATCTGGACCACGCTCGGTCTGTCGCTGCCCGCCGCACTGCTCAACGTGGTCGCCTCGGTGCCCATCGCCTACCGGATGCGCGGGCGGTTCCGTGGCAAGCGACTGGTCACGATCCTGCTGGTCGTGCCCATCACCCTCGGCACCGTGCTCACCGCACAGGGTCTGCTGAACTTCCTCGGCCCGACCGGGTGGTTCAACCGGGCGCTGACCGCGGTGCACCTCACCGACGAGCCGGTCCGGCTCATCCACAACTACTGGGGTGTCTTCTTCTCCCTGATCATCACCGGGTTCCCGTTCGCGTTCCTGCTCGTCCTGTCGTACCTGTCCGGCATCGACCCGACGCTCGAGCGCGCCGCGGCGACCCTCGGCGCCGGCTGGTGGCAGCGGTTCCGAATGATCACCCTGCCGCTGCTGATGCCCGGGCTGGCCACCACGTTCTGCCTGACCTTCGTGCTCGCGTTCAGCGTGTTCCCCTCGGCGGTGCTGGTCGGCAACCCGGCGGGGGAGACCCGGGTCATCTCCATCGCCGCCTACCAGGCGGCCTACGAGCAGTACGACTACCCGTACGCGTCGGCGATCGCGATGATCATGGGGCTCATCGAGCTGGTGGTCATCTCGGTGGTGCTGTTCGCCCGCACCCGCTTCTACACCGGTTCGACGGGAGGTAAGGGCTGATGGTCACCACCACCGCGTCAACCACCCCGGCCGCCGACGGGCGGCCCCGGCGGCGGATCGTCGCCCGTCCCGCCGCCTGGCTGGTCTGGGGCGTGGTCGTCTTCTTCTTCCTCAACCTGCTGGGCATCGTCGGGTCCGTGCTGGTCAGCTCCTTCGGCCAGCGTTGGTTCAACACCTGGCTCCCGGACGGCTACACCACCAAGTGGTACGGGCAGGCGTGGACCGAGTTCGCGCTCCTCCAGGTGATCAAGGTGACCCTGGAGGTGTCCCTGCTCGTCGTGGCGCTGTCGCTGGTGATCGGCGTCCCGGCGGCGTACGTGCTGGCCCGCCGGGACTTCCCCGGGAAGCGGGCCATCTACCTGGTCTTCCTGCTCCCGATCCTGATGCCGCCGATCACCTACGGCATCCCGCTGGCGACCGTGCTCTACAAGTTCGGCCTCGCCGGCCACCTCTCCGGCGTCGTGCTGGCGAACCTCGTTCCGTCGGTGCCGTTCGTGATCCTGACGATGACACCGTTCATCGAGCAGATCGACCCGCGGATCGAGAGTGCGGCCCGGATGTGCGGGGCCGGCACGCGGTCGGTCTTCCTGCACGTGCTGGCGCCCCTGCTGCTGCCCGGGATGCTGGCGTCGGCGATCCTCGTCCTGGTCCGGACCGTCGGCATGTTCGAACTCACCTTCCTCACCGCCGGCCCGGACTCGCAGACCCTCGTCGTCGCGCTCTACTACTCGATGTCCGCGGCCGGCATCCGGGCGCAACAGTCGGTGGACGCGATGGCGGTCATGTACACCGCGATGATGCTGGTGCTGCTCGTGATCGCCCTCCGGTACGTCAACCCGACCCAGCTCGTCGCCCGGGTCAAGGAGGAGCCGGAACCGTGAGGATCACCGACGCCCGGGTCATCGTGACCTGCCCGGGCCGCAACTTCGTCACGCTGAAGATCGTGACCGACGAGGGGGTCACCGGCGTCGGTGACGCCACCCTCAACGGTCGGGAGCTGGCCGTCGCGTCGTACCTGCGCGACCACGTCGTGCCGCTGCTCATCGGCCGTGATCCGGCGCGGATCGAGGACACCTGGCAGTACCTGTACCAGGGCGCGTACTGGCGGCGCGGGCCGGTGACGATGAGCGCGATCGCAGCGGTGGACACCGCGCTGTGGGACATCAAGGGCAAGGTGGCCGGCCTGCCGGTATACCAGCTGCTCGGCGGGCGGTCCCGCGAGGGCGTGACGGTGTACGGCCACGCCAACGGCGAAACCGTGGACGACGTCCTCGTCGAGGTGGCCCGCTTCGCCGACCTCGGCTACCGCGCGGTGCGGGTGCAGTGCGGGGTGCCCGGCCTGGCCACAACCTACGGCGTCAGCCGCGACAAGCTGTTCTACGAGCCGGCCGACGCGGCGCTGCCCAGTGAGGCCACCTGGTCGACCGAGCGGTACCTGGTGCACGTGCCCACCGTCTTCGCCCGGGTCCGCGACGAGTTCGGGCCTCACCTGCGGCTGCTGCACGACGTGCACCACCGGCTGACTCCGATCGAGGCGGCGCGACTCGGCCGCAGCCTGGAGCCGTACGCGCTGACCTGGATGGAGGACCCGGTCCCCGCCGACTCCCAGGACGGGTTCCGCCTCATCCGCCAGCACACCACCACCCCGGTCGCGGTGGGGGAGGTGTTCAACACCGTCTGGGACGCCGCCCAGCTGATCCGCGAGCAATTGATCGACTACATCCGCACCACGGTGGTGCACGCGGGCGGCCTCACCCACCTGCGGCGCATCTTCGACTTCGCGGCCATGCACCACGTGCGCAGCGGCTCGCATGGGGCGACCGACCTGTCCCCGGTGTGCATGGCCGCGGCCCTGCACCTCGACATCGCGATCCCGAACTTCGGGCTGCAGGAGTACATGCGGCACACGGAGCAGACCGACGAGGTCTTCCCGCACGGCTACCACTTCGAGGGCGGCTACCTGCACCCGGCGGAGGTGCCCGGCCTCGGCGTGGACATCGACGAGGAGGCGGCGGCCCGGTATCCGTACTCGCCCGCCTACCTGCCGGTCAACCGGCTCGAGGACGGCACGGTGCACCCGTGGTGAGGGCGCGAAGCGAGGAAACGGCGTGAGTCCGGTCGTCCGGTACGAGAGCGAGGAACCGGGCCCCGGCGGCGAGGAGATCGTCCCGTGGCAGCTGGGAGCCGTGCGGTGAGCGACACCGCGCCTCGGCTGCGCCTCGACGCGCTGGACCGGCTCGGGCAGGGCGGGGCGTTCACCCCACCGGCGGTGGATCCCCGCGCGTTGCGGGTCGGCATCGTGCACCTCGGGATCGGCGCCTTCCACCGGGCGCACCAGGCCGTCTTCACCGAGCTCGCCGCGGCGGCGGCCGGCCGCGACGACTGGGGCATCGCCGGGGTGACCCAGCGTTCGGCATCCGTACGCGACCAGTTGATGCCGCAGGACGGCCTCTACTCGGTGCTGGAGCGGGGCTCCGGCGCCGCGCCGCTGCGCGTCGTCGGCAGCGTCCGTGACGTGCTGCACGGGGCGGGCGACCCGGCGGCCGTCGTCGACCGCATCGCCGATCCCGGCGTACGCCTCGTCACGCTCACCGTCACCGAGAAGGGCTACCGCCGCGACGGCACCGGCCGGCTGGACCGGTCGGACCCGGAGGTCGCCGCCGACCTCGCGGGACGGCCGCCGCGGACCGTCGTCGGGCAACTCGTCCGTGGGCTCCAGCGCCGGTCGGCCGGCACCGCCGGACCGGTCACCGTGCTCTCCTGCGACAACCTGGTCGGCAACGGCGAGGTCCTGCGTGGGCTGGTGCACGACTTCCTCGACGCGCTGCCGGCGGCCGAGGCCGGACCGCTCGCCGAGTGGATCGCCGCGGCGGTGCGCTTCCCGTCCTGCATGGTCGACCGCATCGTGCCGGCCACCACCGACGACGACCGCGCCGACGTCCGGGCGATGCTCGGGCTGGAGGACCGGGGCGTCGTGGTGGCCGAGCCGTTCCGCCAGTGGGTGATCGAGGACGACTTCGCCGCCGACCGGCCCGCCTGGGAGCGCGCCGGCGCGGTGCTCACCGACGACGTCGCCCCGTGGGAGTCGGTGAAGCTGCGCATGCTCAACGCCACCCACTCGATGCTCGCGTACCTGGGGGCCCTGCGCGGTCACGACACGATCGCGGGCGCGCTCGCCGACGACGACCTCGCCGTCGCCGCGGAGGGGCTGATGCTCGAGGACGTGGCACCGACCCTGCGGGTGCCGGACGGCCTGGACCTGACCGACTACCGGCGCCAGGTGCTGGAGCGGTTCGCCAACCCGGCGTTGCGGCACCGGACGGTGCAGGTAGCCATGGACGGGTCGCAGAAGCTGCCGGTCCGGCTGCTCGGCACCGTCCGGGACCGCCTGGCCGCTGGGGCGGTCCCGCGGCAGGCGGCGCTCGCGGTCGCGGCCTGGATGGCGTACGTGGCGACGGGGCGGGACGCGCGGGGCCGGGAACTGCCGCTCGACGACCCGCTGGCCGACCGGCTCCGAGTGGCTGCGGCCGCCGGCGCCGGCGACCCGAAGCGGCTGGTCGACTCCCTGCTGCACGTCGAGGAGGTCTTCGGCACGGACCTTCCCGAGCACGACGCCTTCCGGGCCGCCCTGGTCGATCACGTCGACCGGCTCACCCTGCACGGGTGAGCCGGTCGACGCCCTCGAGGGATCACGTCAGCTGCGCTGTCCGCGAACGGGCGGTCAGCCGTCGTGGCCGTGCATGGTGAGCACGACGGCCTCGCCGGCGCCCAGCGTGATGCGGGCGTGCCCAGCCGTGGTGCTGCCCACGGTGGGCTGGAACCCGGGCCAGCTGCCGTCGGCCGAGACCACCCGGCCGTCGATGCGTACGCCCGGCGCGTCGAGGGTGCGGCCCGCGCCGCTCGGGTCGTCCGGGGTCATCCGGTCGAGCTGGTACGTCGCGCCCGGGGCTGCCACGTCGACCGACGCCTGCTGGTCGCCCTTGTTGATGAGGAACAGCCGCCGCTCCGCGGCGGCTCCGTCGACGCGCCAGGCCTTGACCTGCCCGCCCTGCGACGCGTTGACCGTCACGGGCACCGGCCGCAGCCCGGTGGTGCCCTGCGCGAACCGGGAGAACAGCAGCAGCG
Organism: Micromonospora sp. NPDC048907; assembly: GCF_055586885.1. NCBI lineage: Bacteria > Bacillati > Actinomycetota > Actinomycetes > Micromonosporales > Micromonosporaceae > Micromonospora > Micromonospora sp. NPDC048907. Next base: position 162,356 of record NZ_JBVJHI010000005.1, on the reverse strand, counting down.
CGTAGTACTCGGGCGCCGGGGTCGGCGATCCCATCGCCGGTGACGGGTCGAAGTTGAGCGCGTTGTAGTAGCCGTTGCCCTCCTCGGGGTGGAAGAAGGCGCGCACCTCGGCGTTGTGGAAGTTCACCCCGACCGCGCCGGTGCCGCACTCGGCGTTGACCGACGGCGCGTGCGGCGGCTGCGGGCAGGCCGCGTTGAACATCGCGTCGAGCGCCCAGAGCGCGCTGGCCGCGACGTCGCTGACGCCGTGGGCGCCGCGTCCAGCGGCGGTGTTGAGTTCCTCGACCCGGTAGGCGAGGCCGTGGCGGGCCGCCTCGTCGGCGTGGGTGTGGACCTGGTAGTCGAAGTTGTCGAGCCGCTCGTCGGAGAGCAGCGCCGGGATGGTCGGGCAGCGGTACGGGTCCGACGCGCAGGTGCGGGCCAGCGGGTAGAAGTGGTCGGCCGCCCACGGGCCGAACGTGCCGGCCTTCGCCTTCGTCGGCCCGGCGGTCGCGTCGAGGATGGCCGGCCAGTCGCCGAAGAAGCGGGTCTCCACGCTGCCGTCGGCGATGCTCCGCCAGGGCGAGATGGGCTCACTGGTGTTCGGCGTGACCAGCGGGTACGGCCCGGTGACGTCCGCGCCGGTATAGGCGGCGACGTCGCTCAGGTACTCCTGGAGGTCGTAACCGTAGGAGAGGTCCGGCTCGTTGCCGAGCGACACGGCGGCGACGTAGTTGTCGGCGCTGGCGAACGCCGGCTGGACCCCCTGCGTGACGAAGGCCTTGGCGTGCTCCGGGCCGCGCCAGGGCCGCCCCGCGGTGGCCGGCGCCATGGCGGTGCCGAGAGTCACCGCCCAGCGCGGGGTGCCGCCGCCGTCGCCGTTCGCCGCGTCGAGGGTCGCCCGGATGTCGGCGAGGTCCTCGGGCGTGATCACGTCGTTGGCGTTCGGCGCGGTCGGGTCGAACCGCACCACGTCCTGTGACGAGCCGCCGATGCGCAGCATGCCCGTGTCGAGGTTACGCAGCAGGTTGACGAAGGCGGGCCGGGCGCTCGGGCCCATGTACCGCTCGATCAGCGACCACTCGACGCTGAACCCGACGAAGTGCGCGGGGACGGACCCGCCACCCACCATGCGCCGCGGGTCGAGCCGTACGGACGCGTGGGACTCCGCCGGGTCGGCGGCCGCCGCGGCGCTCACGCCGGGGCAGGCGAGCACGGCCAGGGCCACGACCGCGGCGGCGCCGCGGGCTGGATGTCTTCTCATGAGGTACGCCTTCCAGGTCTCGGGTTCAGGACAGGGTGAGGGCGGCGAACCGCCAGTACTGGCCGGCGTTGTCGGCGGTCACGTCGAGGTCGACGGTCCGGCCGTCGGCACCCCCGTCGACCGGGAACGCCAGCCAGGTGAACTGCCCGGTCGGCGACGGGGCCGCCAGATGCGCGACGGCGCGACCCTCGCTGGAGACGGTCATCGCGTCGGCGGCGAAGCTGGCGTCGCCCACCAGGAGGGCCACCTGGTGCGTACCGGCCGGCACGGCGAGCCGGAGCGTCGCGGGCGCCTGCCCGGTCACGATGTCGCGGCGCAGGTCGTCCGGGCCGCCCCGGTCGCGCGACTGCGGCGCGGGGCCGACCCAGCCGTACCCCCGGGCCGGGTCCCAGCCGTCGGCGGGCGACAACCGGTGGTAGGTCGGCAGCAGCGGGCTGGTGGCCGTACCGGCGTCGAGCGCGAGCGGCACGCGGTCACCGCGCGGCGCGGTCACCACCGGCGCCTCCGGCCGGCCGTACCGCGGCACGCCGGTCGCCGTCACCACCGCGGCGAGCGTCGCCACCTGCGGCGACGACGGCGGCGTCACGGGAACGGGGATGCTCACCGTGGCGAACGCCGGCACCTCGCGCGCCGTCGACCCCGAGGTCCAGCCCTCCGGTACGGCCAGCCGCGCGTCGACCGGCACCGGACGGTCCGTGCCGTTGGCGACGGTGACCACGGCCTGGCCCGCCTCGCCGGTGAACAGCGGCTGGCCGGGGACGGTCAGGCCCTGCACCGACACGTGGCCGGAGGCCAGCACGCTCAGGTCGTCGACGTACGTGGGCACGACCGGCGGGTTGGTGCTGCCGCCGACCGCCTGCACCGCCACCTTCGGCGACCCGGCGAGGCTCGCGGTGCCGAGGGCGTACCAGTACTGGCCGTCGCTGGAGTACTCGGCGGTGACGTCCGTGCCCCGGCGCACCAGGCGAAGCCGCGCCGACCGTCCGTCGTAGGGCACGGACGACCGGGTGCCGACCTTCCCGCCCGATTCGCTCAGGAACTCCAGCGCCCGGCGCCCGTCGACCCAGCCGAGATCCGCCTTCACGTAGGTGTCGTCGTCGACGTACGCGTAGAACCCGACCTGTTGGAAGTCGGCGGCGAGGTCCGGTGCCTCGACGGTGGCGGTGGCGGTGAAGTCGGACTGCGGCGTGTCGGTACGCACGAACAGGTTCCGCCCGTCGCCGCCGGCTCCCGTCTCGCCGCCGCGCAGCGTCGACAGCCGCAGCGCGCCGGGCCGGTCCCGCAGGCTCCACCCGGAGTCGTCCGGGCGGACGATCTGCCAGCCGGGGGCGAGCGTGCCGGTGTTGAAGTCGTCACCCGCCGGGCTGGTCACGCTGTCGCTGCCGCGCACGGTGAAGGGCACCGGCAGGGCCTCGGTGTCGGCGTCGACGACGGCCCGCACGAACCCGATCGAGGAGACGTGGTCGGCGGTGAGCGTGCCGGTGAGCGTGACGTCGACGGTGGTCTCGCCGCCGGCGGGCACGGTGAACGGCACCGGCTCGGCGGTGAAGCCGGGTGGTGGTTCGACCACCACCGTGCCCCGGCCGCCGTGGCCGAGCGCGTCCCCGACGGTCACCCGCTGGCGCAGCGTCACGGGCCGGTCGAGCGGCGCCGCGAGGACGCTGGCCCGCGCGATCCGCACCGGCGAGAACATCACCCGCCAGCCGAGCTTGTGCTCCCGGTCGAAGGTGTCGAGTCCCTTGGTGTGAAAGGGCGGGACGGGCTCCGGGTTCTGCCCGGAACCCCAGGTCGGGGTGCACCAGAACTCGGTGGAGGTCCAGTACATCTTGCCGATCAGGTGCGGGCGGTTGTTCAGCAGCCGGTTGTGCTCGTCGACCAGGAAGGCCTGGTAGTACTCGGTCCCGCGTCCCACTCCTGGGCGCTCGTGGACGGCTTCCGCGCCGTATTCGCTGAGCAGGATGGGCTGGCCGGTCATCTTCTGCAGGGCGTCGAGGTGCGAGGTCAGGCTCTCCAGGGTGGAGTACCAGCCGGCGTAGTAGTTGGTGGCGAAGAAGTCCTGGTAGGGGTAGGCGCGGTCGCTGGTGTGCCGGTGGGAGACCTGGGTGTAGAGCCGCGTCGGGTCGAGGCCGCGCCCGTGGGCGATGACGGTGCGCACGTAGTCGACCGCGCCGTCGGTCTCGGTGGCGTTCTCGTTCCCGACCGACCAGGCGAAGAGGCTGGGGTGGCTGCGGTCCCGGGCGATCATCCGGCTCAGCGTCCGCTTGCCGAACTCCTGCACGTCGGATCGGCCGAGGAAGGTTCCCGGCTGTGAGCTGATGTTGTTGATCTCCTCGATGACCAGCAGGCCGTACTTGTCGGCGGCGCGCAGTTCGGCGGGCGTGGTCGGGTAGTGCGCGGGCCGGAAGAGGCGGAAGCCCTTGTCGCGCAGCCGCTTGATCTCGCGGTCGGCGAGCCCGTCCGGCTGGGTGCGGCCCAGCCCGGGGTAGTCGGCGTGCCGGTTGAAGCCGGGCAGGTCCTGGATCGGCTTGCCGTTGAGCAGCAAATCGAGCCCGTCGACGGAGACGGTGCGGAAGCCGGTCTGCTCGGCGAGTTCCCGCCCGGCGGCGCCACCGAGCGGACGGAGGCGCACGGTGTACAGGTTCGGGTGGTCCAGGTCCCAGAGCGCGGGCGCCGGGACGTCGAGCGTGATCGGCGTGGCCGCGCCGCCGCCGGCGGGCACTGTGGTGCTGACCGGTGTCGGGCCGAGCACCCGCCGGCCGTCGGGCCCGTCGACCGTCAGCATCGCGGCCACCTGCTGCGGCGAGCCCGTCGCGTTCACCCCGGTCGGGCGTACGGTCAGCCGGCCGGCCGCGGTGCCCTCGGCCCGGGTCTCGGTCAGCGCGACGGCGGGGGTGCGCTCGAGGCGTACCTCCTGGAGCAGGCCGCCCCAGTTCCAGTACAGGCCCTGGACCGGGCGGGCGTACTCGCCCATGGTGGTGACGCGGTTGTCGACCACGGCGGCGATCGTGTTCGTGCCGGCCCGCACCGCGCCCGTCACGTCGAGCCGGGTGGGCAGGTATCCGCCGGTGCTGGTGCCGACCTCCACGCCGTTGACGAAGTACCGGCAGGTCCAGAAGCAGGATTCGAAGACCAGCGCGGTCTGCGCGCCCGGCTCGGGTGCGTCGAGGTCGACCGTCCGGCGGTAGACCCCGACCACGCCGTTGTCGTCGTTCCACCTGGCCCGCACCGCACCGATCGAGTCGGGCACGGCGATGAGCGGCCAGTTCCCGTCATCCTGCTCGGGCCGGACCGCCGGTGGGACGGCCCCGTCGAGCGCGCCGGCGGGCAGGTCGGCCGCGGTGGCGAATCGCCAACCGCCGTTGAGGCCCCGGACACCGGGGCCGGGGGGCGGGGAGACGGTGACGACCTGCTTGGTCACGCTGCGGGTGCCCGACGGGGTGTCGGCCTCGGCCCGCAGCTCATGGGCGCCGTTCGGGAACCAGGTCGCGTCGGTCGCGGTGGCCCAGATCGGTGCGGTCTTCGTCTGTCGGGCGTAGAGGTCGGTCAGCTCGGACAGCTGTACGTCGTCCACGTAGAACCGCACGGCCGTCGTCCCTGGCGGAGCGTCGACCTCGAGGTCCACGGTGCCGCTGAGTTGCCGGCCGGTCGGCGCGGTGAACCGGAGGGCCGGTTCGGCCGCGCCGGCCCCGGCGGGGGGTGCGACCAGCGCGAACGCCAGCGCGGCGGTGCAGGCGGACAGGCAGGCGACGATCGGTCGGGAAAGCCGGATCCTCATGGCAGCGTCCTCGCGGGTTCGACGGACCGGGCGGTCTCGCGGATCGGTCAGGTGCCTGCGCCCCGGTGCCGCAGCCCTGAAACCGTTTGCGGTCACCTGATGGCAACAAAGGGCGAGGGCACCCGTCAATGCACCCGAGGGGATGAAACAAGTTTCACGCGCCGCGGCGATCGGCTCGCTCGCCCTTTCCACCGGCGGCTTCACGCGTTCGCCCGGCAAGTATCGCCGGGGACGACGATCGAGATTGAAACAAGTTTCAGCCCGGTCACGCATTGACCGGCAGCCAAGTGTTTGGTGTCGTGAACGTCGGACCGCAAACGGTTTCAGGTCCGCACGGTCCCCGACGAAGGTTCGGAGGAGAGGCCATGCCGCCGATGAAGGATCCCGCCCTCACCCGGCGTGGACTGTTCGGCCTGGGGGCGGCCGCGACCGCCGCCACGACGCTCGCCGGCGCTGCTGGACCGGCGTGGGCGGCGGCGCCGGGCGGCCTCGCACCGCCGGGTGACGCCGCCGCGGAACTGTTACGGCAGTGGCGGGAGGCGCCGGGCAGCCATCCGTTGCTGCCCGACGTGTCGACCGCCGGCTACCGGCTCGGCCAGCGGCCGCCGCGACCGCCGGTCACCACGAAGGTCACCGACTTCGGCGCCCGGCCGGACGGGACGGACTGCGCCGCGGCGTTCAACGCCGCCGTACGCCACGCGGGCGAGCAGGGCGGGGGAGTGGTGCTGGTGCCGCCGGGGACCTGGACGCTCTCCGGGCCGGTCTGGATGCACTGGTCGGGGGTCGTGCTGCGCGGGGTCGGACGGGACAGCACGGTGCTGCACTTCACGCGTACCCTCGACGACGGCTACCGGCCGAATCGCCAGTCCAACGGCAACAGCCGCTGGTCCTGGACCGGCGGGCAGATCTGGTTCGTCTCGCCCGAGCGCCGCGCCCGCTCGGAGGCCGAGGACTACGCGGGGACCGAGGGGTGGCTGCTCGGTGACGTGCTCGCCGAGGTGGGCAGCGCCTCCCGGGGGCAGCGAACCCTTGTGGTTTCCGGCACCGGCCGGCTGACTCCCGGCGACATGCTCGTGCTCGAGTGCCAGAACCCGCAGGACGCGAGCCTGCTACGGCACCTGGCCGGCGACGTGCCCGGCACCCGCGACTACGACTGGCCCCGCGGCGCACCCCAGCTTGTCACCGGATCCGGGGGGCAGTACGTCCAGTACGCGACCCTGCAGTGGCCGGTGCGGGTGGAAGCGGTGCTCGGCGACCGGGTGGTCCGGCTGGCGCAGCCCCTCAGGTACGACCTCCGGCCCGGCTGGCCCGCCCGGCTGCGCGCGATCGGGCCGACCGTGAGCGACGCCGGCGTCGAGGACCTCACGATCCGGAACGAACTCGTCCCGCAGACCGCCCACAACCGGCACCCGGGCTCCAACGGGGTGTGCTTCCAGTCGGTCCACGACTGCTGGGCGCGGGACGTCCGCGTGGAGAACTGCGACCTCGGCTTCGGGCTCACCACCGCCAAGTCGATCACCATCACCGGGGTGACCGTCGGCGGGCGGGCCGCCCACCACAGCTTCGCCTGCCGCATGCAGTCGAACGACAACCTGGTGGAGAACTTCGAGATCGAGCGGTTCACCGTCCCGCTCGCCGCCGGGGCGATCCACCACGGCCTCAACGTGGAGGGCCTCTCGGCCGGCAACGTCTACCGCGGCGGGCGCATGGCCGAGGGGACGTTCGACACCCACCGGGCGCTGCCCTTCGAAAACGTCCGGACCAACATCACGGTGGAGAACAACGGGCGGGTCGGCGGGTCCGCCGCATCGGGGCCTCTCTTCGGCGCCCGCATGGCGCACTGGAACGTCCGCATCACCAACGACCGGTCGTACGCGATCACGATCGCAGACGTGGCGCCGCGTAGCGCAACCGTCGGCGTGCAGGGCGTCCAGGACACCAGCAGTGGCCTGGCCCCCGACTTCTCCGGCGACCTGGAATCCCTGCTCGCCGACCACGGATCGGCGCCGTCCGTTGCGGACCTCTACCTCGCCCAACGCGGACGGCCCTAGCCCTCAGGAGGACGAGATGCGTCAGCTTGCAGGTCGAACGCCGGGACGACCCCTGCTGCGGTGCCTGACCGTGGGCGCGCTGGTCACCGCATTGGCGGCGCACCCCGGTGCCGTGGCAGTCGCCGGGGACGCCGCGCCGGTGACCACCGACCTCACCCTCACCGCCACGGTGAACGGACGCAACGCCAGGCTCACCGATGACTTCCAGGGGTTCTCGGTGGAGTCGGCGGACTTCGCGCACGGGTTCCTGACCCGGGAGCGGATGGCCGAACGGCTGCGCACGCTGGGCCCGGGGGTCCTCCGGCTGGGCGGCTACTCGATGGATCTGGTGTGGCCCGCCTTCGGGCGGTGGGCCGACGCACCGGCCCCGCCGGAAGCGATCGGCGGCACCGTCGACCAGTCCGATCTGGACCACCTCAAGCAGTTGCTGGACGCCTCCGGCTGGAAGGTCACGCTCGGGGCGCCGCTCAAGAAGGTCATCGACCCCTCCAAGATCAAGAACCCTACGCGGGACCCGTCGCCGGACGTCAGCCTCGCGCAGGTGGTGGCCGAGGTGAAGGCCGCCTACGACACCCTCGGCGATGACCTGCTGGCCGTCGAACTCGGCAACGAGTACGACAACGTCACCACCCTGACCGGGGCGGAGATGTGGGCGACGGCGAGGCGGTACCAGGCTGCGATCAGCGCGGCCGTGCCGCAGGCGCGGTTGAGGATCGCCGGGCCGTCGCCGAGCGGCGCGAAGAGCAGCACCCGGGAAGACGAGTTCATCACGGCGGCGCTGGCCGACGGATCCGTCAACCCGCAGCAGGTGCTCGCCGAGGTCTCCTCCCACTGGTACCCGTGGAGCCACTGCAGCGGCCGGACCATGACGATCCCGCAGCTGATGTCGGCGGAGACGCACCTCAACACCCGCGCCAAGCTGGCCGGGATGCGGGCGGTCAGCGCCCGGTTGCACGGGACCGTCCGGACCACGATCAACGAGTCGAACAGCGCCTCGTGCAGCGGGATGCCCGGGGTCAGCAACTCGTACGCCACCTCGCTCTGGTCGCTGGACTACCTCCTGCAGACCGCGCAGAGCGGCGTCGACCGGTTGCAGTTCCACACCAACACCGCCGCCGTCTGCGGCGACTTCAAGGCGCGTGAGTCCGCCGAGTACCCGATCTCCTACCGCTACTACGGCGCGTTCTGCGCGGCCGACCAAGCGGCACTCGACGCGGACCAGCTGTCGGCGAACCCGCTCTACTACGGCATCTGGGCGTTCCGGCAAGTGCCGCAGGGCCGCTTCGTCGACCTCGACCTCGCCGACAGCGCTCTCGACCGGATCCGGGCGTACGCCGTCCTGGGTCTCGACGGCGCCCTCACCGTCGTCCTCATCAACGTGCAGGATCCCGCCGTCGCCGGCAGCACCGCCGACACCGCCGCACTGAACCTGCCTGGGTCCTACCGCGAGGCGCGAGCGGTGACCCTGCGGAGCACCGCACCCGAGGGGCTCGCCTCCCTCGACCCGGGCCGCATCACCCTCGGCGGCCAGCAGATGTCACCCGCCGGCACCGCCACCGGCACCCCGGAGTCGACCGTCGTGCCGGTCGACCACCGGTCGGCGACCGTCAGCGTCGCGCCCGGCACCGCACAACTCGTCACCTTCTCGCACTGACCGGCCGAGGCCCGGACCCACCATCGCCACGGGAGCCGCACATGCAGAGTCCAGAGCAGGAGCCGGGCCAGCCGCCGCGCGGCGTCAGTCGACGTACCCTGCTCGGCGTCCTCGGGCTCACCGGCGCCGCCGCGGTGACCGGCGCCCGCATCGCCGATCCTGCGGCTGCGGCCCCGGCCGGCAGTGACCTCACTGTCATGGTCGCGGGAACCGCGGCGGGCCGTGGCATGCCGCTCGTCGGCTACAACACCGGCCATTTTCTGCCTGGCAGCAACACCAGCGCCTGGCTGGCCTACTCGCGCGTCAACGCGGTCCGCTTCTTCGCGTCCTTCGAGGACTGGTGCCCCGACGAGGCCTTCGACCCGGGTGCGGGGATCTCCGACATCGACGCCTTCGACGCGGCGAAGGAGGAACTGCGCCGCAGTCCGGAGGGGAACCGTTTCCTCGACTGGGCGCTGCTGCGGGAGGTGTTCGAGACCCATGTCTACTCGAACACCAACTTCTACCGCCTCGACTATCAGCTCGGCGAGTTGAAGCGGCTGGGCATCACCCCGATCCTCGAGGCCGCCCAGCTGCGCTGGAACAGCCCGTGGTCGGGGCTGTGGCAGCAGTGGCAGAAGCACTACGCGTTCACCTACCACCTGGCCCGTAACTACGAGGTCGAGCGCTTCAACTTCATCAACGAGCCGGACCATCCGAGCGCCGCGCGGGACATCGTCGACCAGCAGGTCTACGTCCGCGGATTGCAGATCGCCTCGGACGCGGTGCACTGCGCCATCGCCGACGTCAACCAGCGGTACGGCAGGAGCCTGCGCGCGCTCGTGCACGCACCCGTCGTGACCCACGTCTCCAGCTCGCGGGGGAACGACCACATGGACGCCGATCCGGACGCCGACGCCCGTGACGACGAGCACGGCTGGGGTGAGATCGCGCTGCGCAACCTGCGTACCGACTACCACGGCAACCGGGTGGACTACGACGTCTTCTCCGTGTTCGACACCCATCAGTACAACAAGACGGCCGAGACCTACGCCTACGAGTTCGCGATGATGCGGCAGCGGATGCGGGAGTACACCCCGACCGGTGTCGCGCTGCCGATCGTCTACTCCGAGTTCAACCGCCGCAACACCAGCGCGTTCGAGACCAGCCCCGACGACCTCGACACTCCGTCGATCTACGGCGACCTGGCGCGGATCTGGGGTGCCGCGGTGATCGCCCAGGCCGAGGGCATGATCGTGTTCAAATTCCAGGACACCATGCGCGCCAACGGCATCCCGTACGGCACCGGCTGCTACCACGTCGCGCACGACGGCGTCCATGACATCCACGGCGCCAGGCAGGCCGCCGAGGTGAACCGCCTCTTCGCCAAGGGTTTCGCGGGCGAGCACCGCCGGCTGCTGACCGCCACCGCGGGGGACGGCACGACCGTCCCGGTCAGCCACGACCAGCGGACCCGCAGCCACCACCTCTGGCTGTCCCGCCCCAGCGGCATCCCCGCGGGGCCCGTCTCGCTGGACCTCGGAGGGCTGGGCCTCAGCGGCGGCGAGGTGATCGTCGAGGAGGTGAGCCCGACCTGCAGCGGAGGCATCACCACCATCGCCCCGCTGCCCGCCGACGGCCGGATCACCCTGCCCCAACCCGCCGACTCCGTCTGGCTGATCACCGTGGCGGACGCTGGGGAGTCCCGCTCGATCGACGCGTACGCCGACGCCACGGTGAGCCAGAGCGGTCCGCCGGCCGGCGGCGCGCCGCAGAGCCTCGCCGTGGCCCTCGACCCGGGCGGATCCTCGGCCGTGAGCTACCTCGCCTTCGACCTCGGCGGCGGACCGGCGGCCCGCCGGGCCGTGCTCGACCTGCACGGCAGCAGCACCGACGGCGAGCCGCTGACCGTGATGGTGTACGCGATGACCGACACCTCCTGGGCGGGAAGCGACCTGACCTGGGAATCGGCGCCGTACCTCGATCCCGCGGCGGTGCGCCCCACCGTGGTGGGCGACCGGCTGTACCCGGCCGGCCAGCTCACGGCCACCGGCGTCCCTGGTCCCGCCCGGCTCGACGTCACCGACGCGCTACGTCACGCCCGTGGTCGTTCCCTCGGATTCCTGCTGATCCGGGAGCGGAAGCGGGCGCAGGACACCACCGACGACGGCCGACGCCTCGACCTGTCCGGACGCGCCGCGCCCCGGCCGGACCTCCGCCCCCGGCTGCATCTGTACCACTGACACAGCAGACCACCCACCACCGCAAGGAGAACCATGATTCCGCACAACGAAGGTAGAACCGGGACCGCCCGTGCGGCGGCACCCGCTCCCGTACGACCTCGCCTCCTGCGCCGGTCGCTGGTCGCCGGCGCGCTGGCGACCGGGCTCGTGGCGGCGGCCGGCCTGCCCGCGATCGCCGACGACGCCGCCGCGACAACCAGCCTCACCCTCACGGCCACCGTGGACGGATCCAACGCGGTGCTGCGCGACGGCTTCCAGGGCTTCTCGGTGGAGTCCGCGGACTTCGCGCACGGCTACCTGACCCGGGAGCGGATGGCCGACCGGCTGCGGACGCTCGGCCCCCACGGCGTCATCCGGCTCGGCGGCTATTCCATGGACCTGGTATGGCCCGCGTTCGGCACGTGGGCCGACGCGCCGGCCCCGCCCGAGGCGATCGGCGGCACGGTCGACCAGTCCGATCTGGACCACCTCAAGCAGTTGCTGGACGCCACGGGCTGGAAGGTGACCCTCGGCGCGCCGCTCAAGAAGGTCATCGACCCCTCCAAGATCAAGAACCCTACCCGGGACCCGTCACCCGCCGTCAGCCTCGACCAGGTGGTGGCCGAGGTGACGGCCGCGTACCGGACGCTCGGCGACGACCTGCTGGGTGTGGAACTGGGCAACGAGTTCGACAACGTCACCACCCTGACCGACGCGGAGATGTGGCAGACGGCGAAGCAGTACCGGGCCGCCATCGACCAGGCGCTGCCGCACGCCAACCTGAAGATCGTCGGACCGTCGGCCAACACCGCGAAGACCAACACCCATCTCGAGGGGTTCGTGTCCGCCGCTCTGGCCGACGGGTCCACCCAGCCGCAGCAGGTGCTGGCCGAGCTGTCCTCGCACTGGTACCCGTGGAGCCACTGCGGCTCCTCCACGGTGACCATCGGCCAGCTGATGTCCCCACTGACGTACACGAACACCCGCAGCAAGCTGGCCGGCATCACGGCCGTCGACGATCAGCTGCACGGCACGATCCCGATGACCATCAACGAGTCGAACACCGCCTCCTGCAGCGGGATGCCCGGGGTCAGCAACTCGTACGCCACCTCGCTCTGGTCGCTGGACTACCTCCTGCAAACGGCGCAGAGCGGCGTCGACCGGTTGCAGTTCCACACCAACACCACCGGCGTCTGCGGCGACTTCAAGCCGCGTGAGTCCGCCGAGTACCCGATCTCCTACCGCTACTACGGCGCGTTCTGCGCGGCCGACCAGGCGGCACTCGACGCGGACCAGCTGTCGGCGAACCCGCTCTACTACGGCATCTGGGCGTTCCGGCAGGTGCCGCAGGGCCGCTTCGTCGACCTCGACCTCGCCGACGAGCACCTGGACAAACTCCGTGCCTACGCCGTCAAGGGGAAGGCCAACACCCTGACCGTGGTGCTCATCAACGTCCAGGACCCGGCCCGGGCGGCAAGCACCAGCGATGCGGTGACGTTGAACCTGCCCTCCGCGTACCACACCGGGAGCCAGGTGACGCTGCGGAGCGCCGCGCCGCAGGGGTTCGCCTCGCTGGACGCCGGTCAGATCTCGCTGGGCGGCCAGACCGTGTCGCCCGCGGGAGTCGCCAGCGGCACCCCGCAGGCCACCGCCGTGCCGGTCGACAAGCGGTCGGCGACGGTGACCGTCGCGCCGGGCACCGCGCAGATCGTCACCTTCTCGTAACCCGGGCGAGGCCGGTCCCGCCCGGGCGGGACCGGCCCCCCGTACCGAATCCTGTGCCGGGGCCGAGTACGTCGACGACCTTGGAGAACGGCGCGCCGCTCAAACCGACCACGGCGGGACGGTGGCCGCCGCTCGCCGCGGCCGGTGCCGAGCGGCGGCTCAGGCGCTGCTCACCAGTCCGCGCGCCGCCCGGACCTGGTCGACGGCCCGGCCCAGCGCCGCGACGATCCGCTCCTCGGTGTCGGTCCCGATCCGGGCCACCGGCACCGACAGGCTGATCGCGTCGGTCGCCGGTGACCGCAGGGGCACGGCCATCGCGACGCAGACGATGCCCTCGGTGTTCTCCTCGCGGTCCACCGCGTAGCCGCGCTCGCGGATGGTGGCCAGTTCGGCGTGCAGCGCCTGCGCCGTGGTGACCGTGTGCCGGGTCAGGGCCGGCAGTGGCCAGTCCAGCAGTGCGTCGACCTCCTCGTCCGCGCGCTCGGCGAGCAGCGCCTTGCCGAGGGCGGTGGCGTGGGCCGGCAGGTGCCGGCCGATGGCGCTGTAGAGCCGCAGGGGGTGCACGGACTCACGCTTGGCGAGGTAGACGACATGCGGCCCGTCGAGCCGCCCGAGGTGAACCGTCTCGCCGAACTGCCCGGACAGGTCGTCGAGCACCGCGCCGAGCAGCCCCATGGCGTCGTCCGCGGTGAGGTAGGCGGCGCCGACCTGCAGCGCGCGGATGCCCAGCCCGAACCGGGTGCCGGTCAGGTCGCTCTCCACCCAGCCACGCTGGGCGAGGGTACGCAGGATGCCGTGCAGGCTGCTCTTCGGGATGTCGAGGGCGCGGGCCAGGTCGACAAGGGAACGCCGGTGCGGCGAGGCGGCGAGTGCTTCGAGCACCTCCAGCGTCCGGCCGGCGGACTTCACCGGGAGGAAACCGTCGGGCGAGGTCATGGCGGCCACTGTAGCGGGGTTGACAGGACGATGGACGCCGATAGGGTCAAGTATGTGACTAGCGTTCATCATCCTGAACGGTCCGATGCGGACGGCGGCGGCGTGGTCGCGGCCGTGGGAGCAGGTCGCATCCTGCCCGTGGTCGTGCTCGACGACGCCCGGGACGCCGCCCCGCTGGCCGCGGCACTCACCGACGGGGGACTACGCAGCGTCGAGGTCACCTTCCGCACCGACGCCGCCGCCCAGGCGATCGGGGCCATGTCGGAGCGGCCCGACCTGCTCGTCGGCGCCGGCACGGTGGTGACCCCGGCCCAGGTCGACCGGGCGGTCGAGGCCGGCGCGCGATTCGTCGTCAGCCCCGGCTTCGGGCCGGCCGTCGTCCGGCACTGCCAGCAGCTCGGGGTGCCGGTCTTCCCCGGCGTCACCAGCCCCACCGAGATCATGATGGCGCTGGACGCGGGGCTCGACACGGTCAAGTTCTTCCCCGCCGAGCAGCTCGGCGGCCTCGGGATGATCAAGGCACTGGCCGCGCCGTTCCGCTCGGTGCGGTTCATCCCGACCGGCGGGGTGAACACCGACAACCTCGCCGCGTACCTGGCGCACCCGGCGGTGCTGGCGGTCGGCGGCACGTGGATGGTCGCCCCGGACCTGATCGCCGCGGGCCGCTGGGACGAGGTCACGCGCCGTACGTCGGCTGCGGTGGCGGTCGCCCGTTCCGCGTCGGGGGCGTGAGATGCTGCGGATCCGTCCCGCCGACGACTGTCGGTACGACCTCGTCTCCCTCGGCGAGATCATGCTGCGCCTCGACCCCGGTGAGGGGCGGGTGCGCACCACCCGCAGCTTCCAGGTCTGGGAGGGCGGCGGCGAATACAACGTCGCCCGGGGACTGCGCCGCTGCTTCGGACTCCGCACCGCGGTGGTCACCGCCTTCGCCGACAACGAGGTGGGACGCCTGCTCGAGGACCTGGTCCTGCAGGGCGGCGTGGACACCTCGTTCATCACCTGGCTGCCGTACGACGGGACCGGCCGCACAATGCGCAACGGCCTCAACTTCACCGAACGGGGCTTCGGCGTACGCGGCGCTGTCGGCACTCCCGATCGGGGGCACACCGCCGCGAGCCAGCTGCGTCCCGAGGACGTCGACTGGGACCACCTCTTCGGCACGCTGGGGGTGCGCTGGCTGCACACCGGAGGCATCTACGCCGCCCTGTCCGCCACGACCCCCGACACCATCGAGGCCGCGATGCGGGCCGCCCGCCGGCATGGCACCGTCATCTCGTACGACCTGAACTACCGGCCCAGCCTCTGGCAGGCCATCGGCGGTCAGGCGCGGGCACGGGAGGTCAACCGGCGGCTCGCCCGGAACGTCGACGTGATGATCGGCAACGAGGAGGACTTCACCGCGTCGCTGGGCTTCGAGGTGCCCGACACCGACGCCTCGCTGTCCCACCTCGAGGTGGCCAACTTCGAGCGGATGATCCAGGCGGTCACCAAGGAGTACGACAACCTCGCCGTGGTGGCCACCACCCTCCGCACGGTCCACAGCGCGACGGTCAACGACTGGGGCGCGATCGCGTGGTCGGCGGAGAGCGGCTTCATCCAGGCCACCCACCGGGCCGGCCTGGAGATCCTCGACCGGGTGGGCGGCGGCGACAGCTTCGCCTCCGGGCTGATCTACGGGCTGCTGACGACCGGTGATCTCGGCGCGGCGGTGGAGTACGGCGCGGCGCACGGCGCGCTGGCCATGACCACCCCCGGCGACACCTCGATGGCCGACTTGACGGAGGTCGAGGGGCTTGTGCGCGGTGGCGGTGCCCGCGTCCGGCGGTAGCGGGATCGGGAACGCCGCCGTTGGTCCCCATCCCGTGAGCAGCACAGCCACGGCATGCTGATCACCCGCATCTCACCACCCGGCGCGCGATCGACTTCATGCCCGTGGACAGCAGCCTCTGTGAGCCCACGTGGTGGATCTGAGGGCTGACCGCGCTGCGGGCGGTCCGCGTGTCCTTCGACGAGGCTTGCGGCTGCTCCCCGCCCTGCCGGTTCGGGCCGCGGCCGAGGCAGGGGAGGCCGGTGGCACCGGGCACCGACGGTGCCACCTCGGCTGCCGCTCATCGCTACGCCCCGCACGGTCGTGGCGGCAGGCGGATCGCGCATGCCGGCGCGGACCTCGCGAGGACCAGCCGCCGAGGTTGCGGAAGCAGCTCAGCCGGCGTTGGCCATTCGGCTGTCCACGGCGATCCAGTTCGTCTCCCACGTCTTCCCGCCGTCGTCCGAGAAGGCCTGCTCGAACCTCGCCTTGTCCGGGCCCTGCCGGAAGATGAGGAAGCGCACCTTGATCGCGCGTCCCCCGAGCTGGTCGTCGCCGAAGAACTTGCCGACACCGTCGTGGAACCCGCCGTACACGGACGGGGTGAGCAGTCCGTCGCGGAGGTTCACGAAGGTCAGGCTCCAGCGCCCCGCCTGGGGCTCATAGAGCCGCAGATTGAGGCCCTCGATCCGTCCGTTCGGCCCCGAGACCTTGAGTTCGACGACATTCGCGCGCCGGTCCAACAGCGGACGCACGACGCTCGTACCCTCGAAGTGGAGCCATTCATCCTCGGATCCGGAGAGCGGATCGGCGAGCACCCGCACCGTGGTGTGCCAGGCACCGATCTCCCAGTCGAAGTCACGTTGGCCGTCCTCGACAGCCGCCGGAGCCCTGCGGGGAGCGGCCGCCGCGTTGCCCGACGCCGCTACCGCGGTCAGCATGAGCAGCGAGAGGCACGGGACCAGGAGCCGCTTGTACGGCACGGTGATCTTGGTGTGAAGGTTCATGATCCGACTATCTGAGCGGAGCACGCCCATGAACAAGAAGGCACCTGCAGGTAACCCCTCTCCGTCGCGCCCCAATCCGCTGCCCGGCTGCCCAATGTCCGCGGCGTTCGCCGCGATCGGCGGGAAGTGGAAGCTGACACTTCTGTACTGGCTGGCCCATGGCGAGTGCCACTTCGCCGGCCTCCGCCGTCTGGTCGCACCGATCACGCCCAAAGTGCTGGCCGAGCAGCTGCGCGAACTCGAGGCTGACGGCCTCGTCGAGCGCGTCGTGACCGGCCCCGTCCCGGCGCCGATCATCTACCGGCTCACCCCCTACGGCACCACGGTTCTGCCCGTCGTGGAGGGCGTCCGGGTTTGGGGCGAAGCGCACCTTCAACGCACCCACGACGAGGCCGCGCCCGACGAGTCGATGCGCTGCACGCACGCGATCGCGTAGGCCGCGGCTGGCCGTGATGTCATGCAGGCCGCGATCCATCTCGCCGTTCTCCGGCGTTTAGTGATGGAGCTCGCCCGACTTCGAGTCCCGGCCTTCAAGCACCTCGGCGATCCCTGGTACAGCTGGACCGCGAGCGGGTAGGCCGAGGATCGCGAGGGCGAGCACCTACCGTCAGTTGCTGGTTGCCGGTGACGGCTTCTCCGCGAATGGCCACGGCTGGGCGCCGAACAGGTCGGTACATGCCGAGAGCAGGCCGCGCTGCGCCTCGGCCATCCGCGCGTTGGTCGGACCGAGGTCGACGCCCGGATCATTCTTCACGAACAGGTCGCCGGCCTCTTTCGTGACCAGCGCCAGTCGCTGACCGGCCTCCCGGACGCCGGGATCGGTTGCTTTGACGGCACGCATGACGATTCCCGAGTTCGAGGTGAAGCGGACGTCCTGTTCCTCGATCACTCGGGCGACCTGTGCGCAGGCGCTGGCGGCGTACTGGTCCGCGGGGGCGGTCGGGCTGACCTGAGCGGAGGCGGACGGCTCGGCGGGCCCACATGCGGCGACGAGAAGCAGGAAGGAGAAGGCAGCGAATTCGCGGATCACCGCGAGAGGTTAGCTATCGGCGTGGCGTGGCCGTGATCCGGGTGCCTCGCCCGGGCGGTCGTCCCCGAAGCGACAGACTCCCCGTCATGCCTGCCGCATGCCGTACAGACATATGGCGATGAGGGGATGGCGCCGATGCCACGACCATACGTCGTCGGAGATGCTGGGACATGGCGCGGGATGGGAGCACCCGGGCGCAACGAATGGCACTGAACCGCGCTCAATGGCACTGAACGGCATTCAACTGCACCCACCACGACCTGCGGATTTCTGTTTCAGCGGGTCAGAGCCGGTTCTGCTTCGCGCCATCGAGACCCGTCCGGTGGGGCACGCCAATTTGTTCCCCTTCACATGGTGGCTAGTGAGTGTGGCCATGCCATGCGGCGTGCGGAATGGCGGAGAGCACCCAGGCGCGAGGCCATGTGTGGTTGAGGACCGTCGCCATGCTCTCGTCGTAGATCGTCTCGACGTAGGGCACCTGGTTGACGTCTTTGACGGTCGCTCGCGCCCGTGTCATCAGCGGTGGTCCCCATGGTTCGATGCCGTTTGCGATGACGCCTTCCAGGACGAGCGACGAGTACTCGTCTGAGTGCCACAGGCGACGCGCTCGATCGAAGTCACCGCGGTTCATCAGCGCAAGCCAGGTGCCGTAGGTGACCTGAAAGTCGTCGGTGAGCATCACACGCAACATCACCCGCACGAACACGCCGACGCCATCGGCGCCCACCACATCACCGCTCTCGCGCACCCGCTGGGACCGCTCGGTCTCGGGGATCTCGAGGATGGGATCCGGCAGCTTGAAGCGGAAGTCCAGGTCACGGCCTTGCACGGGTTGCTCGCAGTAGGAGCAGACCAGCGAGGGGTCGACAGACACGTGAGCATCCTAGGGCCGTCGTACCGCCATCCGTACAGCCAAGCCCGGCCGGCTCGGACGCCTGGGCCTCGACCCTGGCGAGGTCCATGCCCTTCGTCGACCGGGGTCACCGCCAACCTGCCCGCCGGGCAGTGCCGGACCGGGGTGGGGCGGCCGCTGGCTGCTCGTCCTGCCGCAGACCGGAGGTCTTGCGGAGCAGTTCGTATACAACATACGCTCCCCGAATCGCCCACTCGAGGAGCTCCCAATGACGAACCTCAGTGAACCGAGCCTGCGAAGGCTCCATCCATTCCGGGCAGCTGTGGCGGCGGTCGCCGTCGCCTGCACCGTCGTAGCGTGCTCGCCGGTGTCCAAGGACGAGGGCGGCGCCACTTCCGGCGACAACCAGGCGGCAGGACAGGACAACTTCGGTACGCCGGCGGACCCGGCCGCGGTGAAGAAGGGCGGCAAGCTGGTCATCGCCCTCTCCGCGGAGCCCGACGCGCTGGACCCGACGTTGTCGCGCAGCCTCTACTCGCGCTACGTCTTCCAGGCGATCTGCCAGAAGCTCTACGACGTGAACGAGCAGGCGCAGGTCGTGCCCCAGCTGGCCACCGCACTTCCGACCATCGCCGGTGACGGTAAGACGGTCACCATTCCGCTGCGCCAGGGCGCGCGCTTCGCCGACGGAACGCCGTTCGATTCCGCCGCGGTCAAGGCCACCCTGCAACGGCACCTGACCAACGCCCGGTCCGCGCGGAAGAGCGAGCTCGGTCCGATCGACACCGTCGACACGCCCGATGCCAACACCGTCGTGATCCACCTGAAGCAGCCGTTCGCACCCCTGGTCGGGGCGTTGGCGGACCGGGCCGGCATGATCATGAGCCCGAAGGCGCTGCAGAGCCTGGGCGACAACTTCGCCAGCGCGCCGGTCTGCGTCGGGCCCTTCAAGTTCGCCAAGCGGGTGCCGCAGAACTCCATCGACGTGGTGCGGGACCCGAACTTCTACGACGCCACCAAGGTCAACCTCGACGCCATCTCGTGGCACATCCTCAGCGACGCGAGCATCCGGGCCGCCAACCTGCGTTCCGGCGACGCTCAGGTCGCCGACAGCATCTCTACCCAGGACTACGGCGCGTTGCGCGCAGACTCCTCGCTCAGCGTCCTGCAGTCCCAGTCGCTCGGGTACCAGGGTCTCACCTTCAACATCGGCAACGTCGACGGCGTCGGCACCACGCCGAAGCCGATCAACCGCCCGATCGCGCAGAACGCCAAGGTCCGGCAGGCCTTCGAGTACGCCCTCGACCGAAAGGCGCTGGTCCAGGCAGTTTTCAACGGACTCAACGCCCCCGCCTGCTCGCCGATCTCGCCGGCGAGCCCGTTCTCGTCCGAGGAAGCGCAGGCGTGCCCCCAGCACGATCCCGCCAAGGCCAAGCAGTTGCTGTCCGAGGCCGGTGTGCAGATGCCCTACCCGGTGGCGATGCTCATCTCGAACACGCCCGACTCGCTGCGCCTCGCGCAGGCGCTGCAGGCCATGGTGAAGGATGGCGGATTCGACCTCAAGATCAACCCGGTGGAGTACTCCTCTCTCCTCGACGAGCAGGACCGCGGCAACTTCGAGCTGCTGCAGCTGGGCTGGAGCGGGCGGATCGACCCGGATGCCAACATCACCAACTTCGTCGGCACCGGCGGCAGCCAGAACGTCTCCGGCTACAGCAACCCGCAGCTCGACGCCGCGCTGACCCAGGCCCGGCAGTCGAACGACCTCGAGGAGCGCAAGAAGCTGTACGGGCAGGCGGTGACGATCCTCCAGCAGGACGACGCGCTCATCTACCTCTACCGGCAGCGGAACCTGACCGCCGTCTCCAAGAAGATCCAGGGCCTGCAGGTGTTCCCCGACGGCGTGATCCGCGCGGCCTTCGCCGGATTCACCAAGTAGGTCGACCGTGGCTCGGTATCTACTCACACGCGCCTGGCACTCAGCGTTGACGCTGTTGTTGTCGACGGTCGTGGTGTTCTTCGGGGTGCGGGCGCTGCCCGGGGACCCGGCCCTCGCCCTCGCCGGCGAGGACCGGTCCCCGGAGGCACTGGAGGCCATCCGGCACCACTACGGGCTCGACCAGCCGCTTCCCATCCAGTTCGCGCAGTACGTGGGGCGCGTCGCGCAGGGCGACTTCGGGGTGTCGATCCGAACCGGGATACCGGTCTCGTCGATGCTCACGACCGCCCTGCCCGTCACGGTCGAGCTGTCCCTCCTGGCGATCCTCCTCGCCGCCGCGCTCGGTGTCGGGGCCGGGGTGCTCGCGGCTGTCCGCCGCGGGCGTCCCGCCGAGTGGCTGGCCAACGGACTGGCCCTGGTGGGACTGTCCGTGCCGCACTTCTGGCTCGGACTGCTGGCGATCCTCTACCTCTCCGTGGCGGCGGGGCTCTTCCCGGCCTCCGGATTCGTGCCACTGCTGCAGGACCCGGCGGGCAACCTGCACCACATCATCCTGCCGGCCGTCATTCTCGGCACCGGCCTCGCCGCCATCATCATGCGGCAGACGCGTTCGGCGATGCTGGAGGCGCTGTCCTCGGACCACGTCCGTACGGCGAAGGCGAAGGGTCTGCGGCCACGGGCCGTCATCACCCGGCACGCCCTGCGGAACAGCCTCATCGTGGTGGTGACGATCGTGGGTCTGCAGCTCGGCGGCCTGATCTCCGGGGCGGTCGTCACCGAGCAGATCTTCGGGCTGCCAGGCTTCGGCAAGATGACCATCGACGCGGTGTTCCAGCGGGACTATCCGGTGATCCAGGCGGTGGTCCTGCTGACCGCGACGGCGTACATCGTGATCAATTTCCTGGTGGACCTGCTCTATTCGGTGATCGACCCGCGGATCCGGGTGACGGGGGAGCCGGCATGACCGTCCTCACCGTACCGATGGCGGAGGCCGACCCCGCCGGCATCAGCCGGCGCACCCGGGTCCTCCGACGACTGCGCCGGAACCCGCTCGCCGTCGTGAGCTTCGTCGTGCTCGCGCTCGCGGCCGTCGTCGCCCTGCTCTCGCCCTGGATCGCTCCCCACGAGGTCCAGCAGACCGACTTCGCCCACACGTTCGCGCCGCCGGGCACCCCGGGCCACCTCCTGGGGACCGACGACCTGGGCCGCGACGTCCTGTCCCGCATCATGCTGGGGGCGCGGGCCTCCCTGCTGGTGGCACTCCTGGCGGTCGCCACCTCCTTGGTCATCGGGGTGCCGCTCGGGCTGGCCGCGGGCTATTTCCGGTCCTGGGACGCGGTGATCTCGCGCTTCACCGACCTGCTGCTCGCGTTCCCGTTCCTGATCATGGCGGTGGGGTTGGCGGCCATCCGGGGCGCCAGCCTCACCAACGCGGCCGTGGCCATCGGGATCGCGCAGATCCCGGGCGTGATCCGCGTGGTGCGCTCGGACACCCTGCGGCTCAAGTCGCTGGACTTCGTCGCCGCCGCCGTGGTGGACGGGGCGAGTGACCTGTGGGTGCTCGCCCGGCACGTCCTGCCCAACGCGACGTCGGTGATCCTGGTGCAGGCCACCGTCGCGATCCCGGCCGCGATCCTGGGCGAGGCGGTGCTGTCGTTCCTCGGCCTGGGCATCCAGCCCCCGTCGCCCAGCCTGGGCACCATGCTGGCCTCCGCCCAGCAGTTCGCCGCCCGCGCACCCTGGGCAGCGGTCCTGCCCGGCGTCGTCATCATGGGCCTGGCGCTGGCGTTCAACGTCTTCGGCGACGCCCTTCGGGACGCGCTCGATCCGAAGGGAGACCGGCGATGACCACTGTCGAACGGGCGGCCGCATCCTCCGCCGCGGTCGGGACGCCCGTCCTGGACGTACGCGACCTGTCGGTCTCGTTCACCACCGAGGGCGGAACCGTCTCGGCGGTGGACCGGGTGAACCTGGAGCTCGCGTCCGGAGAGATCGTCGGGATGGTGGGCGAGTCGGGCTGCGGCAAGAGCGTCACGGCGATGAGCATCGCCGGCCTGCTGCCCGACAGCGCCCGGGTCTCCGGTTCGGTGCGGCTGGAGGGCACCGAGCTGGTCGGCGTTCGGGAGTCGGTGCTGCGCCGCGTGCGTGGCAAGGAGATCGCCTACATCTTCCAGGAGCCGATGACCTCGCTGAACCCGGTGCTCACCGTGGGGCGGCAGATCGGGGAGGTCCTGCAGGTACACGAGCGGATGTCCAAGCGGGCCGCCCGGGCCCGCGCCGTCGAGCTGCTCTCGCTCGTCGGCATCCCGTCCGCCGCGAAGCGTGTCGACAACTACCCGCACCAGCTCTCCGGCGGCATGCGCCAGCGCGTGATGATCGCGATGGCGGTGGCCTGCGGCCCGAAGGTGCTGGTGGCCGACGAACCCACCACCGCCCTGGACGTCACGGTCCAGGCCGGCATCCTGCAGGTGCTCCGGGACCTGCGGGACCGGCTCGGCACCACCATCCTCGTCATCACGCACGACCTCGGCGTGATCGCCGACATCGCCGACCGCGTCGTCGTCATGTACGCCGGGCGGGTGGTGGAGCGGGCACCGGTCACCGACCTGTTCGCGCATCCGTACCACCGGTACACGGCCGGGCTCCTGGCGGCCTCGCCGACGCCGGGCAAGCACGCCGGCACCGAGCGGCTGCAGGAGATTCCCGGCCTCGTGCCCGTCCTGTCCACCCAGCCCGACGCCTGCACCTTCGCGGATCGCTGCCCCGCCGCCGACGCGCGGTGCCGGGAGGCCGCGCCGCCCCTCGACGCGGTCGGCACCGCGGTGACGGACCACCTCGCGGCCTGTTGGCATCCCTGTCCGGCGCCGCGGACGCAGCCCCAGGAGACAACCGCATGACGCCGCAACCGAACGCCCTTGAACTCGAGGACCTGGTGATGCACTTCGGGCCGGTACGGGCCGTGGACGGGATCACCCTCACCATTCCCAAGGGCCGGGTCACGGCGCTGGTGGGGGAGAGCGGCTCGGGAAAGTCGACAGTGGGCCGGTGCGTGGTGCGGCTCGAGAAGCCCACCGCGGGCGCGGTCCGGATCGCCGGGACCGATGTCACCCAGTTGACCCGGCGACAGCTACGCCAGCACCGCAATGACGTGTCGATCGTCTTCCAGGACCCCGCCGGCTCGCTGGACCCGCGCATGCTGGTCGGCGAGATCGTGGCCGAGCCGTTGCGGCTGTCCGGTAGGCGGATCACCCGACGCGACCGGGAGGCGCGCGTCGCCGAGGAACTCGGCAGGGTGGGCCTGCGGGCGGAAGTCGCGCGCCGGTACCCGCACGAGCTCTCCGGGGGCCAACGTCAGCGGGTCAGCATCGCCCGGGCGCTGATCTCCGAGCCCAAGCTGCTCATCGCCGACGAACCGACGAGCGCCCTCGACGTGTCGGTACAGGCGGCGGTGCTCAACCTCCTCGCCGACCTGCAACGCGACATCGGGTTCGCCTGCCTCTTCATCACCCACGACCTGTCCGCGGTCGAGTACCTGGCCGACGACATCGCCGTCATGTACCTCGGTCAACTCGTGGAGCAGGGCCCGCGCGAGCGGATCTTCGCGCGCCCGGCCCACCCCTACACCCAGGCGCTGCTGGCGGCCGCGCCGGTGGCCGACCCGGTCCGTCAACGGCAGCGTCAACCGGTGCTGCTCGGCGACGACCTGCCGTCCGCGCTGGATCCGCCGTCCGGCTGCCGCTTCCGCACCCGGTGCCCGCTCGCGTTCGACCGCTGCGCCACGGAGGTGCCCGCACAGGTGGCGTTCGGCGGCGGCATGGCCGCCTGCCACCTGGTCCAGCCCGACGGCACCCGGCCCGACGTCCGGGCCGCCGCCGAATCGAGTGAGGTGTTGTCATGACGTTCACCACCAGGCCGACCCTGCAGGGAACCTTCGGGATGGTGTCCTCGACGCACTGGCTCGCGAGCCAGTCCGCCATGGGGATCCTCGAGCGCGGAGGGAACGCCTTCGACGCCGCGGTCACCGCCGGATTCGTGCTGCACGTCGTCGAACCACACCTGAACGGGCCGGGCGGCGAGGTGCCGGCGATCGTCGCCACCGCGCACGACCCGACCCCGCGGGTGCTCTGCGGGCAGGGGCCGGCGCCGGCCGGCGCCACCATCGCGCACTTCCGCTCCCTCGGGATGGACCTCGTCCCCGGGTCCGGCCCGCTCGCCGCGGCCGTCCCCGGCGCCGTGGACGCCTGGCTCCTGTTGCTGCGCGACCACGGCACGCTCTCCCTCGAGGAGGTGCTGGAGCCGGCGATCGGCTACGCCGGCGCGGGTCACCCGCTGATCGGCCGGGTCGGCGACACCGTGGCCGCCGTGCGGTCGCTGTTCGAGGAGCACTGGCCCACCTCCGCCGAGCTCTGGCTCCGCGACGGCAGGCCACCGGCGGCGGGGGAGCTGTTCACCAACCGGGCGTACGCACAGACGCTGCAACGACTGGTCGACGCCGGCCGGGCGGCGGGCTCGGACCGGGAGGCGCAGATCGAGGCCGCACGTCGCGCCTGGGGTGAAGGCTTCGTTGCCGAGGCGGTCGACCGGTTCAGCCGCAAACCCTTCCAGGACTCCAGCGGACGCGCGCACGCCGGTCTCGTCACCGGCGCGGACATGGCCGCCTACCGGGCCACCTGGGAGGAACCGACCACCCTCGACTGGCGCGGCTACACGGTGGCGAAGACCGGTTTCTGGGGCCAGGGGCCGGTGCTGCTGCAGACCCTGGCGGTCCTCGACGCGCTCGACGACACCGGGGCGTACGACCCGTCGACCGCGGCCGGCATCCACGCCCAGGCCGAGGCCCTCAAGCTCGCCTTCGCCGACCGTGAGGCCTGGTACGGCGACGGTCCCGTGCCCGCGAAGGCGCTGCTCTCCGGCGACTACGCGCGCGAGCGGGCCGGCCTCATCCGGGACCGCGCGTCAGTGGAGCTGCGACCGGGCCGCCCCGAAGGCGCCGAGCCACGCTTGCCGGCTCACGTGCGACGCGGCGTCGGACGCCGGGTCGACCTCGCGGACCCCACGACGGGCGAGCCGACGGTGCAGTCGGACGGGGTGACCCGGGGCGACACCTGCCACGTCGACGTGGTCGACCGCTGGGGCAACATGATCTCCGCCACGCCGAGCGGCGGCTGGCTGCAGAGCTCTCCCACCATTCCGGACCTCGGCTTCCCCCTCGGCAGCCGGCTCCAGATGTTCTGGCTGGAGGAAGGTCTCGCCTCGTCGTTGGCGCCGGGACGCCGGCCGCGCACCACGCTGAGCCCGACCATGGTGCACCGCGACGGGAAACCCGTCCTGGCGTTCGGCACTCCCGGTGGCGACCAGCAGGACCAGTGGCAGCTGCTGTTCCTGGTGCGCCATCTCGTCGGAGGTCGGTCCCTGCAGGAAGCCATCGACGCGCCGATGTGGCACACCCTCAGCCTGCCGGCCTCGTTCTACCCGCGCGACAACGAACCCGGCGTTCTCGTGGTGGAGGACCGGCTCGACGAGGACGTCCTGGCGGCGTTGCGCGCGCAGGGGCACGAGGTGCGGTTGTCCGGCGCCTGGAGCCTGGGTCGCCTGTGTGCGGTGACCCGCGACCCGGACACCGGCGTACTGGCGGCCGGAGCGAACCCGCGTGGCATGCAGGGCTACGCCTGCGGCCGCTGACGCCGTTCAGCGGGCTCCGTACCCGGCCTCGGCGTTCTCGTATGCGGCAGCGGAAGCGGCATCGAGATGAGCCAGTGCGGCCCGCTCGGCCCGGTCACCGTCACCCGACTCGATGGCGTCGACCAGTTGGATGTGCTCGGCCCACGAGTGTGGTGCCCGTTCCGCGGCGCCCAGCCGGAAGACCCACTGCACATGGAGGTAGAGCGCCTTGGCGATCGACAACAGCCACGGGTTGCCGCTGATCTCGAGGATCCGCAGGTGCAGGGTGCTGTTCAGCTCGGCGACCCGGGCGAGGTCCTGCTGCTGCGTCGCCTCGCGGCCCTGCTCCAGCAGGCCCCGCAGGGTGGCCACGTCCGCTGCCGTCGCCCGCTCGGCCGCCAGCCGCGCGGCCAGCGACTCCAGGCGCTGGCGGACGGCGAACATGTCCGCGATGGTCGCACTGCTCGGAGAGGCGACCACCGCCCCGCGGCGGGGCAGGATCACGACGAAACCCTCCGCCTCCGCGACGCGCAGTGCCTCTCGGACCGGGTTGCGGGAGACGGCGAAGTCCTCGGCCAGCCGATCCTCCGTCAGCCGCTCGCCGGGAAGGTAGTCGCCGTTGATGATGGCGGTCCGCAGTGCGGCGAGGACCTGATCGCGTAGCGGCAGGTGTTGAGCGCCGAGCTTGCCTCGCAGGTCATCAGCCAACCTGACCGCCTCTCCGTGGAACCGTCCAGGCAGAGCGTATACGAAGAACAATCTGGGGAGGATAGCCGACCGTGCTGAAAACAGTGCCATCCGTCATGCGCTGGCGCGCCGCGGTGACGGGGAACCGGAACCTCGCGCGGCGGCGGCAGGCCCTCGTTGTCGTGCTGACCTTCCTGACCGGCAGCGCCGACGCCATCGGCTTCCTGGCCCTCGGCGGAGCCTTTTCGAGCGTCATGACCGGCAACATGGTCCTGCTCGGACTCTCGGCGGGCAGCGGCGCCGGCGACCTTGCCCTGACCTCCGGCTGCGCCATTCTCAGTTTCATCACCGGCGTCCTCGCCGGCGCCCGCCTGGCCGGCTCGGCGCAGCCGGACGACCCGGTCTGGCCCCGCCGGGTCACCCACACGCTCGTCCTGGAACTCCTGGTGTTCGTCGTCTTCCTCGTCGTCTGGGTGATCAACCTGCCCAGTCGTTCGGAGCGGGTCGATCTTGGGCTCCTGATGCTGTCGGCGGCGGCGCTGGGCGTGCAGAGCAGCGCCATCCAGCGCTTCGGCGTACCGGGCCTCTCCTCCACGTACCTGACCGGCACGCTCACGAGCCTGATCGCGGGGGTCGCTGCCCGAAGCCCGTGGCACAGCCTGCGACCCAAGGCCCACGTCCTGCTGGCCCTGATCACCGGTGCCGTCGTCGGTGCGCTGATGGCCAGGCACATGCCCGCATGGTCGCCGGTGCTGTTGATCGCGCCCCTCGTGCTCGTCATCGCCGCGTCGGCGCGCATGGCGGAATAGCGTCGGCGCTTCCGGCCGGGTACGCCGCGGGCCCGGGGACCAGGGCCGCAAGGGGGGAGTGGACCAGCCACCCGCGGCCACCCTTCCGGTGCCTTCAGTGCTGCGGGTTGACGATTACCCTTGGTCGGTGGCGTTCACGGTGTGGTTCGTTGGGGTGTCGACAGGCAAGTCGTTGATCCATGAGGCGTTCCCGATCTGGATGGGCGACCTTGGTCTTGACGTACGTCTGGTCGGTCGCGACGTGCCCCTGGCTGCCCCCGGTGAGGCGTACCGCGCCCTGCTGACCGAGCTGGCCGGCAGCGATGACGTGCTCGGCGCGGTCATCACGACGCACAAGGTGGCCGTACTGCGCGAAGCGGGTGACCTGGTCGACTGGCTCGACCCGCTGGCGGCCGAGTGCGGAGAGGTCAACGCGTTACGCCGTGAGGCGGGCAGACTGGCCGGCTTCGCCCGCGACCCGATCTCGATCGGGCGAGTCGTCGACGACATCTGGGCCGACGGAGAACACGTCGTCTGCCTGGGAGCCGGCGGTAGCGCGATCGCCCTCGGCCGTCACCTGCTTGCCCGTCCCGTGCCGCCCGCCCGCCTGGTGTTCACCGACCCGAGTAGTGCGGCCGGCCGTCATCTCCAGGCCGTGCTCGGCCCGTGGGCCGAGTCCCGGCGAGTGCGCCTCGACGTGCATCTCGGCGCAGGCCCATGGGATCACCTCATCGCGTCAGGTCCACCCGGAACGCTCGTCGTCAACGCCACCGGACTCGGCAAGGACCGCCCCGGCAACCCCCTGTCGCCAGTCGCCGAGTTCCCACCCGCTGCCGTGGTGTGGGACCTGAACTACCGGGGCGACCTGGCCATGCTGCGGCAAGCCCGCGCCCATGACGGGTTGGTCGTCCACGACGGTTGGCAACTGTTCTGCCACGGTTGGGCGGCCGCGCTCGGCCCCATCCTCGAACTGTCGGACGAAATGGACACCGCAGGCCGGTTCGCCATGCTCACAGCACCCCTCCGTGCGCGGCCTGAAGCTTGCCGCTGATCGGCCACCGGGTCTGCCGCGCCGACGTCCAGAGCCTGGTCACCCGCCATTCCGGCGCCGGCCGGTCCGATCCGTAACGCTGGACGGGCCCGGCGCGGAGAGTGGTCCTCCGCGCCGGGCCGCGGGATCGGGTGGGGTCAGCCAGCCGCGCAGGAGGCCGTCCCGCCCGGGCCGGTGCCGGTGCCCTGGAAGCCGAAGTTGGTCGACTGCTGGGCGCCGACGCGTCCGTTGTAGCTCACGTTGGTGAACCGGACGGTTCCGCTGGTGCCGCTGGCCTGGGCGTTCCACGCGCCGGTGACCGCGGCGCCGCCGGGCAGCGCGATGGTCACCGCCCAGCCGTTGATGTCCGCAGAGCCGGCGGTGACCGTCACGCTCGCGGTGAAGCCGCCGGACCACTGGTTGACCGCCACCGACGCGGAGCAGCCGTTACCAGCCGGCGGCGTGGTGGTGGGGGGAACGGTGGTCGGCGGCGCGGTCGTCGGCGGGGCCGTGGTCGGGGGAGCGGTGGTCGGCGGCGCGGTGGTCGGCGGCGCGGTGGTGGGTGGGTTGGGCGCGCCGTTGGCCAGGCTGTAGGCCAGGTCGGGCTGGAAGGAACCGGCCGTGTACCGGCAGCCGTCCGCCTCCCCCGGCGGCTTCACCCAGAGGTACGCGTCGATGTTGCCGTCGCCGGTGTTGGTCGTCGGGTACATCCCGATGCGCCGGTCGGTGTTGTCGTCGGCGCACCAGTCCCCGCTGGCACCCCCGTTGCGGCTGGTGTCGATGACCTGGCGCCTGCCCGGGATGCCCATGCCGGCGAGCGCGGAGATGACCGCCCGGCCGAAGTTGGCCTCGCCGGAGGTGGAGTTGAAGTTCGACACGTTGGTGAAGAAGCCGTCGGCGTACTGCACGCCGGCCGCCCGGAGCCGGTTGGCCTGCTCGCTCGCGCTGTTCCAGGTGGAGTGGCCGCCGTCGAGGTACACCTTGGCGTTGGGGTTGGCCGACTTGATGGTCTGGGTGGCCGTCGTGAGCGCCTGGTTGCGCGCGCTGATCTCCCCGCTGCTCAGGCACGTCTGCAGGGCGAGCGAGTCGGTTTCCAGGATGATCATGACCGTCTGGTTGCCGAGTCCTCTGGCGAAGTTGGACACCCACGTCTGGTACTGGTTGAGGTCCGGCGCCCCGCCTGCGCTGGCCCCGCCGCAGTCCCGGTTGGTGATCTCGTACACCGACAGCACGGGGATCTGCTGCGCCGCGTTGGCAGCGCTGATGAACCCGGAAACCTCGGACTGCACGGTCGACGGGTTGAAGTTGGCGAACCAGCGGGCCTGCGGCTGACTCGCGATCTTGTCCCGGATGACGGCGGCACGCGAGTCGCCGGGATTGGCGGCGACCCAGCGGACGACCGCCGAACTCGGGTCGCGGTAGAGCGACCCGGACACCGTGCCGGCGGAGGCGCCGCCCACCGCGAGGCAGACGCCGGCGGCGGCGGTGCCCGCGATTGCCGCCACACTGATGGCCGCCGGTCTGCGGCGCCGGGGGGAGAGGATAGCCACGACGTGTTTCCTCCTGATCACATAGATGTATCTAAGTTCATGGGAGCGTTCCCACGAACGGTAGCGGAGGTGCGCGCCGCTGCCAAGATGTGAGCACTCGTCGTCGAGGGGGTCTCACCTCCGGATTCCACCGATCCGGACACAACAGCCGCACCGTGAACGCTCCTTGTCGGGGGACCACCGGCGGCCCTGCTGCCGCCATCCGCGGCACGACTCATGGACTGCCCAGGCGAACGGTGCCGACGATGCCGTCGACTGCCCAGGCGCACGGTCGCTGCGCCCAGCAGGGTCGCGGCGGCCAGCGGTAGCCACAGCGCCGCCGCACCCAGGGTGAGCAGACCGGTGATGATGACGGGATCGACGGCCCGGGCCAGGCCGTAGCTGAGCTGCCAGCGGGCGAGCGCGCGCCCCATCAGGTGCGGCGGTGCGGACTCGATCACCAGCGGCACGCTGCTGCCGGTGTAGAGAATTTCACCAACCGTGTAAGGCGCGACGGCCAGCGCGACGAGCACCGTGCCGGGGCCGCCACCGGTCGCACCGCCGAGCCAGAATGCGACGTAGGAGGCGGCAAGCAGCAGGCCGGACCAGAACAGCACGGTGCGGTGCGGCCACGTCGCGAGGCGCACCACCACGACCAGTTGCAGCGCAATCACCATGACGGCGTTGGCGACGAAGATGCCCGAGGGCCACGCCAGGGACGCGTGCAGGCCCTGCACCAGCAGCAGCGGCAGAGCGATCTCCAGGATGTCGGCGTAGAACGCGTACGGAATCCCGGCCAGGGCAAGGATGGTCACGGTCCGTAGGCCGGCACCACGCACGTCCCTCGTTGCCTCAGCCGCGGCGGGACCCGGAACATCGTGAGCGGGCAGCGGCACCCGGGCGATCACCGCCGCGCCGAACGCGCACCCGAGCGCCGTCGCCAGCGCGAGCCAGCGGAGCACCTCCGGCCCGCTCGCGACCAGAACCGTGCCGAGCAGGGCGCCGGCGCCCAGTCCGGCGTTGCGCAGCGAGCGGCCCGCGGCCAGCGCCGCCGCACGATGGGCCGGGCCGGCCAGCGCGGCGACAAGCGCGGAACTGGTGGGTGGAGCGATCTGCGTGCCGACGCCGATGAGCACCGCACCGGTCGCGAATCCGGCGGTGCCGGGCACCAGAGCGAGCAGCAGCGACCCCACCGCGCGCACCAGGAGGGCGGCGACGGCGGGGGCACGCCGCGCCCCGCGGTCGATCCACCGTCCGGCGAGCGGGACGGCGCCGAGGCCGGCCAGCATGCCGACGGTCAGTGTCATCCCGGCCTGCGGCGCGCTGAGCCCGATCAGCACGGCGTAGATGACGATGAACGGGCGCAGCATCCCGGAGGTCGCTGCCTCGACTGTGGCGCTGAGCGCGTAGCGGCCGCCGCCCGGGATGCGGACCAGCTCACGAAGCGTCGTACGGGTGGTCGTCACGGCGCCGATCGTCCGGCCACACGGCTGCCGACGGCTCCAGGTTGGCCAGCGTCGTCAATCCCTGGCTCGTCGTTTGACAAACGGCGTCAATCGGTCCGCCCCGGCGCGGACCCCTGCCATGATCGGTACCGTGGTTACCTCGGTCGACCTCGCCGGCGTACCAGCCGACCGGATCCGGATAAGGCCGTCGCCGCTCGCGGAGCTCGGCGCGGTGCTGCACGTGCTCGCGGAGCCGCAGCATCATCCGGACACCGCCGCGGCGGTTGCGATGATGGCGGCTGCCCTTCCCGCGGAGCTGGCCCCGGAGCTCGAGGAATTCGGTCTGCTCTGGCACTCCGGCCGGGCCGATTTTCTCTTCCCGTCCGACCCGCGCGCGAGCCTGCGCGAGGAACTGGACGACGTCGACCGCCTGGACGACGAGCGCTGGGTCGCTGCGTCGCTCGCCGCCCATCGGGCCGTCTCGCCGGCGCCGCGAATGTGGTCGCCGCTACGTGACCGGACCGTGCGGCAGCGGGCGCTGGCCGCGGCCCGCGCGCGAGGTCCGCGGCAGGCGGCGTGGGCCGAGCGGGTGCTCGCCGATCCGGCCGCCGAGCGCGAGCGGGTACGACGCTTCCTGCTCGCCTGCGAGTCCGCCTTCTTCGACACGGTCTGGAAACGCGTCCGCCCAGCACTCGCCGAGGAGGCCGACCGTCGACGCTTCGACCTGGCCCGCGAGGGTATCGGCGCCCTCGGCCGGATCTCGCACGCGATCGGGGTCGACACCAAGCGCGGCATTCTGACGATCGACAAGCTGCAGGACCAGACCGCAGACGGTCGCGGCGGCGGGATGACGTTCATCCCGAGCGCGTACGGCGCACCGCACATGACCGTCGTGTACGCGCCCGGCTGGCAGCCCGTGCTGCAGTACCCGGCACCGGGCTGGGACCCGCGCCCGGTGTTGCGGGTGGCCGAGCTGGATGCTCGGCTGACCGCGCTTGCGCACCCGCTGCGGCTACGGTTCTGCCGCACGCTGGCCCGAGGTCCGCACACGACGGGCGAGCTGGCCGACCTGTGGCGGGTGACGGCGCCGGAGGTGTCCAGGCACCTCGCGGTGCTGAAGGCGGCCGGGCTGCTGATCCCAGCGCGCCGCGGCCGCTATGTGACGTACCGCCTGGACATGGAGGCCTGCACCGGCCTGGGGCAGCAACTGGTGGACATCCTCGGGCGTTGAGCAGCCTGGCGCCGAGTCACGCCGCGTAGCGCGCGACTCGCGGAAGCGGCGGATGCCGGCATGGGTTCTGCACGTACGGCACGACGAACGTTCCGCTCGCCGGTTTTTCCTCTGCTTAGATCGTCCTGACAATCGAGGAAGGGAACGGTACGCCGTGACGCCGGAGCTTCAGGAGCAGGAAGAACGCCTCCAGTTCGACCGCTTTGACCATGACGACGCCTGGGAGCTGGGAACTCGCCTGGTCGGGCTGGCCAGAGAGCGCGGCCACGCCGTCACCGTCGACATCCGTCTCGGCGACCATCAACTCTTCCACTACGCGCTGCCAGGCACCTCAGCCGACAACGACGACTGGATCGAACGCAAGATCCGCGTCGTCCGCCGGTTCGGACACAGCTCCTACCTCGTGGGCCAGACCTACCGCGACCGCGGCACCACCTTCGAGGAGAAATCCCACCTCGACGCGGCCCGGTACGCCGCACACGGCGGCTGCTTCCCGATCATCCTCAGGGGCACCGGCCCGGTCGGCACCGTCACCGTCTCCGGCCTGCCCCAACTCGACGACCACCGCCTCGTCGTCGAGGCCCTCGAACTCTTCCTGGGTACCAAGGGCTCCGAGGAAGCCTCCGTTGCGTGACGGTCCTCTGTCGACGCTCGGCTGTCCCACTCGCGTCGGTGCCACCGACAAGGTGATCGATGAGACCGGGGTAGGGCCCTACGACGGTGCGGACGACGCCGTGCGCACCTCCAGCTGCCCGAGTTCGTGGGTGCAGCGGGTGAGGGCGACGTAGAGACCGTTCCAGCCTCGGGGCTCGGCGGTGATGCCCCGCGGATCGACGAGCAGGGTGGCGTCCCACTCCAAGCCTTTCGCCTCGGTCGCGGTGAGCACGGGCACGTCGCTCAGCGCGGCTCGTAGCTCGGCGATGCGGCCGGCGGGGGCGATCACGCCGACCGTTCCGCCCGCCCACCGCTGTCGTAGGTTTGTCACGGCCTGCCTCGCGGCGGTGGGCAGCTCGGCGGGCGTGACGGTGAGGGCCCACGGGGTGATGCCGGAGGAGCGGACCGCGCGTGGGGGAGAGTTGTGGCTGCCGGCCCTCTCGAGGACGGCGGCGGTGAGGTCCATGACCTCGCGGGGAGTGCGGTAGCAGATGGTGAGCTGTGCCGCGGTCCATCGTTCGCCGAGGGTTGCCGTCACCGCCTGGGCCCAGCTGGTGTGCCGGTGTGACGCCTCCACCTGATCGATGTCGCCGACCGCGGTGATGGATCGGCTGGGGCAGCGGCGCAGGACCATGTGCCACTGCATCTCGGACAGCTCTTGCGCTTCGTCGACGACGATGTGGCCGTACACCCAACCGCGCTGTCCGCGGGCGCGCTCCGCGAGGAATTCGCCCTGGGGTTGCGGGTTGTCGGCGTCCCCGAGCAGTTCTGCCACCGCGTCGAGCAGCGGGATGTCGCTCGCGGCCCACGGTGCCGGCTCGGCCACGACGAGGTCGACTTCCTCCGTGGAGAGCTCCGGAGCGAATCGGCCAAGCCGGGCGGAGCTGGTCAGGAGTTCCCGCAGCGCGACTTCGGGGTCCCGCGTCGGCCACCATGCCTCGATGAACCGAGCGATGCTCGCGTCGGCGGCGATTCGGTCGCGCAGTTCCTCGAGTTCCTCGTCGGAGAGCAGCCCGTCGACGTCGCTGCCGGTGGATGTGGGTTCGGGGTGGTAGTCGCGGTCCGCGCCTCTGTCGAATCGGGCGAGGATGTCCTCGTAGCCTTCCTCCATCTTTTCGAGCAGCGCTGCGCGCTGGTCGGCGACCGCGTCGGCCAGCAGGTGGTGCAGCTGTTCGGCGAATGCCGCGCGGGCTCGGTGGTACGAGCGTCCCTGTGTCGCCGAGGTGAGCGCCCGGTCGATCGCTTCCGCGCTGATGAGGTAGAACTCGCCTTCCCAGCGCAGCTTCATCTCATGGGCGCGGGGCAGCAGTGATTCCGTGTAGCGCTCGAGCACGGGCTGCCACAGGGCGCGACCTTTGATCTCGGAGAGCCGCCGGCTCTCGGCGCGGCTCACGGCAATTCCCGGAACGAGGGTGTCGCATGTCGCCGATACGACGGCGGTCTCGCCGAGTGCGGGCAGGACCTGGGATATGTACTCCAAGAAGCGGGCTGACGGGCCGAGCACCAGGACGGCCTGGTCGGCCATGTGGCGATGGGTGAACAGCAGGTACGCCACCCGGTGCAACGCGACGACGGTCTTGCCGGTGCCGGGACCGCCCTGAACGATCAACGGGCCGGTCGCCTCGGCGCGGATGATGTCGTCCTGCTCGCGCTGCAACGTCGAGATCGCACTGGACATGCGGCCGGTGCGTCGCTCGTCCAGAGCGGCCAGGAGTGCACCCTCGCCGACCAGTTCGGAAGCCGTGGTGCCGTCCAGCGGTTCGTCGTTCACATCCACCACGACGTTGCCCGTCGTGCGCACATGGCGACGCCGGCTCTGCCCTTGCGGGTCGAGGGCGGTCGCGGTGTAGAACGGTCGGGCGGCGGGAGCGCGCCAGTCCACGACCAGAGGGTCCAGATTGTCGTCGCGGATGCCGACACGGCCCACGTGCCGTACCGTGCCGTCGAGTCCGTCCAGCCGGCCGAAGACGAGGCCGTCCTGAGCCCGCGACAACTCCTCGAACTGCCGGCGGAGCACGCGTTGCCGACCCCGTTCTGCCTCGTCCAGAGCCTCGGTCGCCAGGTCGGCCCGCAGTTGCTCCGTCAGGCGGTCACGCCGTGCAGTAGCCACGTCGAGGAAGCGTTGTTCCTCGGCGACAGCCGCGCGGCGGGCAGTCTCCTCCACGGTATTCGCTTCTGAGGAGGTGGAGCGATGGTGTGTGTTCCGGCGCATCTACACAACCCTCTATTGGTGCGTCGCCCTGCCGGGACGAGGCCGACAGGAATCTGCCGGCAAGAGTAGGGGGCAGTGCCAGGCGTCGGCCAGTTCGCCGACTGTCAATTCGGATGATCGAGACAGACGTCTCAACGCCTTGAGTATCCGCTGTATGTGTGGCCTCTCCCGATTCATGATTCTCGCGATCTGTGTGCCCCGGCGATGGTGAGCAGGCGCAGTGCCGACGAATCGCGGCTTCGGGTGCGGTAGAAGCAGAACCGAAAGTGCTAGGGGCGAAGAGGTGCTGACCGCGCGTCCGGTCGGTCGCGGATTCGATGTACCGGCATCGCCGGCCCCCGGTCGTGCATTGTCAGCGGCAGACGAGGTGGCCCCGGCACCGGCAGGAGAGCAGCCTCCGTGCGGCATCTAATCAGGCGACCGAATCGCGTCCCAGCCGGCGACGTCGCACTGGCCGTGCTCGTTGTTCCCGGCCGCGACAACTGTTCCGTCCGCACGTAGTCCGAGAGTGTGGGTGGATCCGGCCGCCACAGCGACGATCTCGCGCCAGTCGGCTACCTCGCACTGGCCGGAATCGTTGCTGCCCACGGCCACCACCCGGCCAGCCGCGGTGACTCCGACGGTGTGGTAGCTCCCAGCCGACACCGCCACAACGTGCGGATTACCTGACCCTGGGTAGCTCCAGCCCGCTCCACGTCCGCGTCCCCCTAGCCAAGGGTCTCGTCGACCCCCGGGCCGCTGCTCGTCGTGTCGCAGTCGGTGCTGTCGCTGCCGACGGCCCGGGCGAGAACCCGCTGTTTCAGCGTCAACTGCTCGCCGGCCCTCATCTCCTCCCGCATCCGCAGCCGGCCGGCGAGCTGGGTCGCCTCGCTCAGGGTCCCGGCAGCCTCGCGGAGGCGACCCTGGTCCAGATGGACGTCAGTGAGGCGGATCAGGAGGGTGGCGAGGTTGGACGCGCTGCCGTGCTCGCGGGTGAAGTCGACCGCCCGCTGGAGCAACGCGGAGGCAGACGCGAGGTTGTTGCGGCGATGCTCGACCATGCCGAGGTTGCCGAGAACGCGTACCGCCCACTCGGCGTCGTAGGTCGGCGTCTCACCGTCGGCCAGCGCCCGGGTGACAGCCTCGGGATCGAACACCCGACTGGTCTCGCGGAAGGCGCGCTCGGCGGCGTCCCAGTCCCCCAGGTCGCGTGCCAGCTTTCCCGCTTCGAACGTCAGGTGGGCCACCAGGCCGGACGCCGCTGGCATGGTGAGGTCGGGCACCAACGCACGCGCCTGGTCGAGATGGGCGCCGGCCTCCTCGTGGCGCCCCTCCCGGCGGCACGTCTGCGCGCAGCAGACCTGATGGCGCAACCGCTCCTCGGGCGTCTTCGGCAGGTGCGAGACCCGGTCGAGCGCGAGCCACGCCTGGTCGAAATCGCCTCGTTGCGCGTGGATCCAGTTCTGGTACCAACCGGTGTGCAGGACGAGATCGTCGGCGGCCGTATAGGAGGCGAAGCTCTCGACTTCCGCGCAGGTCGTGAGCAGGTCGTCCCACCGGCCCGCGCAGTCGAGGTCGGCCAGCACGGCACCGGCCAGGGCCAGCGCGTGGTGGACCTGCCCGTTGTCCCGCGCCCACACGTACGCGACCTGCAGGTGAGGGCCGAGAGCGCGCAACCGGCCGAGGTCGCGCCAGCTCGGATCGGGCAGCCGGTACTGGGCGGCGACCTCCAGCATGGCGGTCAGCCAGGCGGCTCGAACACGGTCGCGGAGGTCGGGGTGTTCGTCCAGGAAGCGGTCGACATAGGTGCGCGTCAGCGGCAGAAGAGTGAACATGCCGGCCCGAAGATCGATCAGCGACAGCTGGATGAGCGTCTGGATCCCGTCGTCCCGGGCGACGACGTCCTCGCCGAGGCCCGCCGCCCGGCCCAGGAGGGTGCGCTCCACGGGCTCCTCGAACATGGCGATCGCGGCGAGCAGCCACAACGCCTCCGTATCCTGCAACGCCCTGACGCTCTCCCGGAAGCAGAAAGCGGCGATGTCGCTGTGGCCGGAGCCGAGACGCCGGAGCACGGACTCGACCGAGTGCCCCAGGTTCATCAGGCTCAGGCTCCAGACGATTGCGAGCGGGATGCCGCCCGTCTTGCGAGTGAGGGCGGATGCCTCCGCCTGGCTCAGCACGAGGTCGCGCTGGTCGGCCTGGACCGCGATCAGCTGCGCCGCCTCGTCCTGCGGCAACCCGGACAGGCGCAGGGAGTAGGCGACGTCCAGGCGGTGCCGGGAGGTGACGATCGCCTTGGTGGGTTGGGGCAGATCGCGCAGGAAGGCGGCGATGTCGTCGTCGTCGACGGTCTCCAGGTTGTCCAGGATGAGCAACACCCTGCTGTCACCGGAGAGCAGCTCCCGGATGAGGGCCCGCTGTTCGCGGAACGGCATCTGGAGCAGCTCCCCCCGTCCCAGCACCGATCCCACCACGGCGAACAGGTCCCGCAGTACGGCCAGCTCGGGCTGCCGCGAGTTGATGCCGTGCGCGGTCAGCAGCGTCTGTTTCGCCGAGACCCAGATCGCTGCGTCGAACTGCCGTCGCCCCGGGTCGCCGTCGATGAGCTGGTACGCCGCCTCCAGGGCCAGCGACGTCTTGCCGACTCCTCCGATGCCGTCGATGACGACCACCCACGTCCGGTCCTCGGGACGCATCCGCCTGAGCACGAGCTCGAGTTCCGTGGCTCGCCCCACGAGCCGCTGGTACGTCCGGTGCGGCAGGTTGTGCCGCACCGACCGGTCGCTGTGGGGCGGGGAGGTCGGCCGGGCTGTCGCCTTCAGCACCTCAAGCTGCTGTTGCTGGTACATCAGAGCGAAGGACGGTTGGAGTTCCGGCAGGTGTTGCAGCTCGTCGCGCAGGCAGCGGACCAGTTCCTGCAGCGCGCGGTCGACTCTCGCCCCGTCCACCGACGGGACGAAGCGGCGGAGCACCTGCGCGAAGTCGTGGCTCGCCTGGTCCTCCGACCGGGCCGGGTACAACACGAGCTGTCGCAGGGCCTCGCCGACACTGGGCAGGTCCAGGACCGGCGCATCATCCAGCAGGAATGAGGTCAGTTCCCGGTCGACCGGCAGATGCCGGTCGCGGAAGCGGTCCACCGCGCGCTCGGTGGCCGTTCGCAGCCGCCGGTCGAAGTCCCGCTTGCGAAGGTGGGCGCCGACCGCCGTCTCCACGGCTCGCACGAGCAGGTCCGCCAGCATGCCTAGCACGGTAGGGCTCCGACGCCACATCCGCACCGGACGGACGGTCGAGAGAGGACGGTGCCGTCACCGTGGCCTCGGCACCACCATCGTCCGCCGGCCCGGATGGGCCACGGCGTGGAGCATCGCCTCCTGGACGTCCGGCAGTGCGAAGGCTCGGTCCACCAGTTCCCCGGTCGGTATGGCCCCGGACGCCACCAACAAGGCGGCTGCCGCGAAGTCCTCGCGGCTGTGGCTCACCGAGCCGGTCAGCACGATCTCTCCGGTGCGCAGGCGCGGCAGGTTCAGGTCGAGGGGAACCGATGGGACCACGGACTCGAACAGGACCACCCGACCGCCGAGATGGACGACCTCCAGCGCCATCTCGACCGAAGCGCTGCCGCCACGGGTGACGACGGCCGCCGCCACCTCCGCCCCGACCGCGGCCCGGATGCTCCGCACCGGGTCCCGCCCGTCCATCCTGACCACCACGTCGGCCTCGACCGGTGCACTCGCGTCCACGTCGCGGGCTGTCACGACGCCCACCGTACGAAGGCCGCGGGCTCGGGCGGCGGCAAGGTGCAGGGCCCCGGTGAATCCGAGACCGAACACGGCGAGCAGGTCTCCCGGTCGGCATCCGCTTCGATCGAGCGAGTGGACGACGCAGGCGGTCGGCTCGACCAGCGCGGCGTCCTGGCACGTCGCCGTCGCTCCGACGGGAAAGACGTCGACGTGCGGGACCACGAGCAGGTCGGACAGGCCCTTCGGCCCGTGGGGCCGCCGCCGCGGGCCTTCGGCCTTGGCGTACGAGCACAGGTTGCTCCGTCCGGATCGACAGAACGGGCAGGTGCCACAGCGGGGGAGCAGCGAGACGGCCACCACCTCTCCCGAGCGCAGGCCGGTCGAGGAAGGAGCGTCGAGGACGACCCCGCCCACCTCGTGCCCGCCGAGGAGCGGGTACTCGGGGCGGACGCCGCGGAACACCCGCTGCTCCCAGGTGCAGATGCCGCAGGCGCCGACCGAGACCAGCACCTCCTGAGCGCCGCGCCGGGGCTCGGGCACCTCACGAACCTCGACGTGGCGCGGCGCCACGAAGACCGCCTGCTTCATCGATCACCAGGGACGGCGGTGGACCGCGCCGTCAGCGGGAGCAGACGCCGACCCGGAGAGCCCGGTATCGCCGCCGGCGCCTCGGCGTACGGGGTGGCCCGCGCGGCGTCCCGCAACATGGTCACGGGAAAGTGGCCGGCGTCGTAGAGCACCTGACAGAGCGGATACGGGGCACGCAGGTCGCGGTAGCGGGCGATGGCGCTGGCCCGGCACAGGCCACGACACGACTCGGCGACGGCGCAGTTGCCGCAGACTCCGTCCAGATCGTCGACCTGCCAGGCCCGGGTGCTGGTGAACAGTGGGCTGTCGTGCCAGATGTCGGCCAGTGAGCGTTGGCGAACGTTGCCGGCCTTGGCCTGGTCGAACTCGTACATGCCCTGGCAGATGGCCACGTCGCCGTTGGCGAGCACGGCGAGGAACGACCTGCTCCAACCGCAGGTGGTCACCGCACCGCCCGGTTGGAAGGCGGGCGGAAGGGTGGTCATCAGCACCGGGGTCCGGGATCGTTCCGGGTCCCAGGCGTAGTCCCAGAGGCGCTGCGGTGGCAGGTCGGCCAGAAGATCGAACAACTCGTCGGCGTCGATGACGTCCTCGCCGAGGTCGCGGCCACGTCCCAGTTCGTGCACGCCGAGGATCAGCTTCAGCTGCGACGCGCCCAGGTCACCGGCCAGGTCGAGGACGTCGCGGATCTCGTGCAGGTTACGCCGCCGGACGACCGTGTGGATCGAGAAGTAGAGGCCGTTGTCGCGCAGGCGGCGAAGGTTGCCGACCGTACGGCCGAACGCCCCCCGCTGCCCACGGAAGGATTCGTGCGTGGCCGGTGATGCGCCGTCGAGACTGACGTAGAGGTGCAGCCGATCACCGATCCGGGTGAGGTCCCCGAGCGCCGCGTCGCTCAGGATGGTGCCGTTCGTCTCCAGCGAGATCCGGAACCCCTGGTCATAAGCGGCGTGCAGCAGGGCGGTGAAGCCCGGACGCAACAGGGGTTCGCCGCCGGTGAACTTGACGTGCCGAGCCCCGAGACGGCGCGCCTGTGTGAGGACCGACCGGATCTCATCGTCGTCGAGCTCGCCGGGCTGTGCTTTTCCGGCGTCGACCCAACAGTGGCGGCATGCCTGATTACAGGCCAGCGTCAGGGAGATGGTGAGGTTGTCGAGAGAGTGGGCGCCGGACTCGCGGTCTGTCATGCGTGGCCCCTCGCTGTCGGCGGATCGAAGCCCCAGCGCATGGTCCCATGCCCTCACCCGGGTGTGAAGTGTCGCGATTCCGGTGGCGCCGGCGACGCTATTCCTGGTCCCGCGTCTCCAGCCAGTTGATCGCGGCGGCGACCAGCGCGGGCAGTTCAGGTGGGGTGTCGAGTTGCTCGACCTCGGCCGCGGAGAACCAGCGGCAGGCGCTGACCTCGCTCAGTTGAGGACGCAGCGAGCCCTCGCCGGGCCGGCAGACGTAGATCATCTCCACATGGTGGTGAACCTCGAGCGCGGCGGTCTTCATGTCTATCTCGAGAATGGCGAACGGGGAGGGAATCGTCCGGGCCGCCGGATGGACGAACGGCTGCCGGTCGACGACACGGACGTTGATGCCCGTCTCCTCACGGACCTCGCGTACCGCCGTCTCCACCGGATCCTCCTGTTCGGCCAGGTGACCGCCCGGATAGATCCACATTCCGATCTTGTTGTGATGGACCAGCAGCACTCGATGGTCGTCGTCGACCACGATCGCGGCAGCCGTGAAATGGCGGGCGGGTCTCATGAACGTCTCCGATACGACTGCGTCCTGTGGCGCCAGATGGGCTGATGCTGCCACGCGGCGACCGGCTTCACCCTGCGGCGACACGGCCGATCCGCCGTCAGCACATTCTGCACCCCACCCCGGTGCGGATAGGCTTGTCGATCTGTCGGGAAACGACTGCACCGCTGCACGATCCGGTAGCGACGGGGGAGCGGACGATGAGCGACCACGAAACGCGGGACAGCCGCCTCGTCGTCATCACCGGCGGGCCGGGGACCGGCAAGACCGCTCTGGTGGATGCGCTGCACCTGGTCGGATTCCGGGTGGTTCCCGAAGCGGGTCGTGCCATAGTCGCCGACCAGCGCGCGATCGGTGGTGGCCTGCTGCCCTGGAACGCTCCCGCCCTCTTCGAGGAACTGGTGCTCGCGATGGGAATGCGTGCTCACGCGGACGCCAGCGCGGCCGGGGGCACCGCCTTCTTCGACCATGCGATTCCCTGCATCGTCGGCTTCATCAGAGCCCGGGCGGAGCCGGTGCCAGCTCACTTCCACGCTGCCGTCACACGCTTTCGATATCACCCGACGGTCTTCGTGGCACCGCCCTGGCGCGCGATCTACAGGCGCGACGAGGCGCGGTGGGAGAGCTTCGAGCAGGTTGAGGGCATCCACGCGGCGATCGTCGAGGCGTACCGGGAAGTCGGCTACCAGTGCGTGGAGTTGCCCCGCGCCGACGTCGCGACGCGAATGCGCGTGGTCCTGGACCGGCTCGGGAGCGGCGTCGCGCCCCAGGTCGGCGGCGGCCCGGCATCCGGGGACGGGATGCGAGCAGCACCCGAGCGGATTCCGCGACAAGCCTCCAGGTCTCCGGAGGAGTCTGCGTATTAGCCTCGATCGGGGCGCGGCTGCCCGTGGGCAACGAGGTGGCGCCCTCTACTCCGGAGCCCCTGTTGTTTTCGGCCGTCGGCAGGCGGTCTACGTGGCAGGGCTGCAGCGTGTTGGCGGGCAAGCTCGTAGAGGCGCGCGGGATCGCCCAGCGGGCGGATCCCGTCTGGGCCAACGGAGACGTCCCTCGGGTCCAGCGTGGCTGTGGCCCGGAGCGCAGGCACGTCTCGGCCGGCGCGGTCAACCATGACGAGCGCCGTGGCGATGAAGCCTTCCAGCATGGACCTGAGGATCGCGTGCCTTGCGGACAGGTACTGCGCGACCAGTGCATCCACGAAGCCGACGAACACGTCGAGGTCGATCTCGTATTCGTCGGCCCGCACGGGGCCGATCCCGGTCGGCGCGTCAACCAGTTCGGCGACCGCCTCGCTGGTACGGACGATCACGGTGCCCGGCGGTCGGGTCAGTGGTGCGTGCTGCGGGTGTTCAGCACGATGGCGGTGGTGATCAGCCCCGCGCCGATGAGCCCGGTCGGGCCGAGACGGTCGCCGAGGAACAGCGTCGCCAGGAGCGTGGCGACGAGCGGTTCCAGGAGCGCGATCAGCGCTGCCGTACTGGCCGGGGTGCTCCGCAGGCCCCGGAAGTACAGGGCGTACGCCACTGCGGTGGGTGCGGTGCCCAGCAGGAGCAGCAACCCCACGGACGCAGGCGTCGGGACGAAGTCCATACCGGATGTCACGGTGGCCGCAGGCGCGAGTACGGCGGCGCCGATCGCGAAGCTCACGCCGGTGGCGGTGAGGTCAGAAAGACCGGCGACGGGCCGGGTGCCGATGAAGGTCATGGTGGCGAAGCCGGCTGCCGACAGCAGCGCGAGTCCGGCTCCGGCGAGCACGCTCGTGGCGGCGAGGCCGCCGGACGGCGTGCCGACGAGCAGGGTCAGACCGCTGACCGCTAGCGCCACCGTGGCGAGCATCCGCGCGCTGACCCGCCGTCGTCCGGTGATCCACTCGGCGGACAGGACCAGGGCAGGTGAGGCGCCGATGGTGACCAGGGTGGCGAGACTGACGGTGGTAAGTGCCACCGCGGCGAAGAAGCAGGCCTGGAAGACCGCGGCGAGCAGCCCGTTCAGGACCATTCGGGTCCAGGCGCGCCGG
Source organism: Micromonospora sp. NPDC048907 (assembly GCF_055586885.1). Classification (NCBI taxonomy): domain Bacteria; kingdom Bacillati; phylum Actinomycetota; class Actinomycetes; order Micromonosporales; family Micromonosporaceae; genus Micromonospora; species Micromonospora sp. NPDC048907. The sequence goes on along the minus strand of NZ_JBVJHI010000005.1, from coordinate 118,822 downwards.
CCGCGTGGCAGCGGTTGCCGGGTCAGGCAGAGCCAGGCGATGACGAGCGCACCGCCGGCCGCGAGCCGGTAGGCGGCCACAGCCAGCGGTGACAGCCCCGTTTCGTGGGCGAGGAGGCTGCCGGTGGGGCCACCGGTGCCCCACAGCAGGCCGGCGAGGACAAGCGACCACAGGCCGGCGGCGGGGCGTCGGGCGGCGGCCACCGGCTGTTCGGAGACAAGCATGAAGAATCGCTCCTGCGACGAGAGGAATGGGGGTCGCGGGAAGCGGGGCGTACCGGACTCAGCGCTGCACGGACCGCGCGTCCAGCCGGCACAGGCTGGGCACGACGAGCAGAGGCGCCCCGCTCAGGAGCGCGGCGGGGTGATGATGTCGAAGGTCCGGAACATGATCCGATCCTAGTTGCGTCGGCCGGACGACACGAACCTTTTGTCGTGAGCGCCGGACCACCGGCGGCCGGTTTGACATCACATAGACGTACTGTTATCTGTTAACAAGGTTTTCTGACGCCCCGACGGCGGCAACCCGAGCCGGACCGACGCGCACGCCCACGACCGGGACGGCCCTGCCCCTTCCCATCCCAGGAGAGCTCATGCTTCCCAAGCGGACAGTCGCCCACCTCTCAGCGGCCCTGCTGATGTCCGCCGCGGCGCTGGGCTACGGCCTGTCGTCGGCCAGCGCCGCGACGGCCGGGCCGATCACCGGCCTCGGTGGGAAGTGCGTCGACGTGGCCGGCGCCAACCCGGCCAACGGCACGCCGGTCCAGCTCTGGGACTGCAACGGCACCGCGGCCCAGGCATGGACGGTCGGCAACGCCGACGGCTCGGTCCGGGCCCTCGGCAAGTGCCTGGACGTCACCGCCGCGTCGACCGCCGACGGCGCGAAGGTGCAGCTGTACGACTGCAACGGCACCGGTGCCCAGAAGTGGGCCGCCAGCAACGGCGCGTTGGTCAACACCGGCTCCGGCAAGTGCCTCGACGTCACCGGCGGGAGCACGGCCAACGGCACCCGCCTGCAGATCTGGAGCTGCGTCGGCAACGCCAACCAGCGGTGGGTCCTGCCCGGCGGCGGCACCACACCCAGCCCGTCCGCCCCGGCCGGCGTCGCCCTCGACGACCCGGTGAAGAAGGACATCGCGATGCAGATCGTCTCGGCGGCGGAGAACTCCTCCCTCGACTGGCGCGCGCAGTTCTCCTACATCGAGGACATCGGCGACGGGCGGGGCTACACGGCCGGCATCATCGGCTTCTGCTCCGGCACCGGCGACATGCTCGAACTGGTGGAGGCCTACACCAGAACCAAGCCGGGCAACGTGTTGGCGGCGTACCTGCCGGCCCTGCGGGCCGTCAACGGCAGTGACTCACACGCCGGCCTCGACCCGAACTTCCCCCGCGACTGGCGGACCGCCGCCGCCGACCCGGTGTTCCGAGCCGCCCAGGAAGCCGAGCGGGACCGCGTCTACTTCAACCCTTCGGTACGCGACGGCAAGACCGACGGGGTACGGGCGCTCGGCCAGTTCGCCTACTACGACGCGGCCGTGATGCACGGCTACGAAGGCATGCGCGCGATCCGCAGCCGCGCACTCACCCGGGCGAAGCCGCCGGCGCAGGGCGGCGACGAGCGGACCTGGTTGCACGCCTTCCTCGACGAGCGCGTCGCCGAGATGAGGAAGGAGGAGGCCCACTCGGACACCTCCCGCGTCGACACCGCCCAGCGGGTCTTCCTCAACAACGGCAACCTCGACCTGAACACGCCGCTGGTCTTCGCCGTCTACGGCGACCAGTACCGCATCGGCTGACGCCCGTCTCTCCCGATCCGCTCCTCGCGCCGTTGTTCACGCCGCCGACGCGATCAGGACGTAGATCGTCGCGACGGTCCTACCATGGCCGGCATGGCCATCGCTCGCTTCCCCAGCATCGTCATCGACTGTTCCGATCCTGGCGCGCTCGCACGGTTCTACGGCGCGATGTTGGACTGGAAGGTCGAAGTCTCCTCCGACTGGGCCGAGGTCCGCGCGGAGTACGGTCAGTGCATCTCCTTCCAGCAGGTGGACGGGTACACGCCGCCGGTGTGGCCGACCCAGGAACTGCCCCAGCAGATGCACCTCGATGTGATCGTCGACGACCTGGATGCCGCCGAGGCGGCGGTGCTCGATCTCGGCGCCACCAGACACCCGCACCAGCCCGGTACGTCCTTCCGGGTCTTCCTCGACCCGGCGGGTCACCCCTTCTGCCTCTGCGTGAACTGATCCGGACGGGCGACCCTCCATCGCAGGAGGCCCTGGGCGGCCGGGGCGTGGTGTCGTGCTCACCGGCGGTGTCGGGCGGCGACCCACGGCGCTGAGTCACGCTGCGTGACACGCGGCGCGACGAACGTTCCGCTCGGCATCGACGCATACGACGGCGTCAACCACGTCCAGGTGCTGGAGAACCTCGCCGCACTCGACCGCGACGGCGGCTACCTCGGTGCCCTGTCCATCCCCGGTTCCAGCCGCGAAGCGGCGCTGTACCGCGACGCTGTCGCCGAAGCCCAGGCCGCCACCCCGGACCGGCCGAGCATCGTCCAAGGACAGATCGCCGCCGCCACCAGCGGCGCGCTCGGAGACGTCCGGTTCACCCGACGCACCGGCGGAGGCGACCTGTTCGTCAACCCGCTGATGGCGATCGACTTCACCGTCGACCTCGACAAACTCGCCGCCCGATGCCTCTACCTCGACCGCATCGAGAACACCATCGGCAGGCGACAGGTCATCACGCGCATCCAGGCGTTCCGCGACGAACTCCTCAACGCACGCATCCCTCGCGCGTTTCCCCACTGAAACGCCTGGGCGGCGGCAGCTGAGATGTCGTCCGGACCGCGTTCTGCTGCTATTGGCTCCGGGTATGCCGGTCAACGCGAGATGGCTGACAATTGTTCGGTCATGGCGGAGGATCACCTGAGCGCGGTTCGGCGCAGACTTCCCGAGGGAACGCCGTCCCGCAAACGGTCATCGGGCTTCCCGCGGATGTCTGCCGAGCGGGTAGGACGGGGTGGGGACGTGGACCAGGGCGCCCGCGACGAGATGTTCGGCCGCCTGGCCGAGGCAGTCCGGTCCGTCACGGTCACACACCCGACGCGGGTCGCCATCGACGGACCGCCTGCCGCAGGCAAAACCACGCTCGCCGACGAGCTGGCCGTCGTCCTGCGCACACAGGGTCGCGAGGTCATCCGCGCGACAATCGACGACTTCCTCTTCCCCCGGGCACAGCGCTACCCGCGCGGCGAGTACTCGGCCGAAGGCTGCTATTTCGACGCCCACGACTACGACGCGCTGAACCGGGTCCTGCTCGATCCGCTCGGCCCGGACGGCGATCGACGCTTCCAACACGCGGTCTACGACCGCACCGCGGATACCGTGCTGTGCCCGCCGGTTACGACCGCCCCCGCCGATGCCGTGCTGGTCTTCGACGGCGTGTTCCTCATGCGCCCGGAACTGATTGATCGGTGGGACCTGCGCATCTTCGTGTCGACAGCGCTCGAGAAGACCGTCGACCGTGCCGTGATCCGCGAGCACCGGGTGTCATCTCGGGCCGACGTCGAACGGCGCTGGCGGGAGCGGTACATCCCCTCGCGGCAGCTCTACTACGCTACGGTCCGCCCGACCGATCACGCCGACATCATCGTGCACAACGACGAGCCCCAGCAGCCGGCCTGGAAGACCCGGACACACTGACCGCACTGAATTCAGGGGCTCTGCCGCCGGATTCGTCGGTCGGCCAGAGTGGACACCGGTCCGGTGGCGCGGCCCAGCGTCGCCGGCACGGCGACTGCCAGTAGAGCAAATCATGGCACCGAATCCAACCAGGGGGACATCGTTGACCATGCTGGAGACCGTGATGACGCAGGTGCCGGCGCTGATCGGCGTCGTGGTCGGCACCGTCGGCACGATCATTGCCACGACAGTGGCCGAACGGGCCCGGTGGCGGCGCGGCCAATTGGTGCGATGGGACGAGCGGCGGCTGGACGCCTACGCCGATTTCACGCGTGCCGTGAAGGAGATCCACCTGCTGGCGCTGGGAATGCTCAGCGCACACCGACCCGGCGCCCGTACCCCGGCACTTGGCCGCGAGGAGGGTCTGGCCCGGTTGGCGGAGGCGGATGTGCGGCACACGCTGACCTGGGAGGCGGTTCTGCTGCTCGGTGATGAGGTCACCGTAGGGGCGGCCTCCGCGTGGCGTCACGCCGTACGAGCTCTGGAGCAGGCGGCGCGTTCCTTGCCGGACGCGCCCGACGATCTTACGGAGCTGGTTCGGCGGGCCGATGAGACTCGTGACGGCTTCTACCGGGCCGCGCGAGGCAGCCTGGGCGTCCGCGGCGGCATCGTCGACCAGGTGCGGCGGCCAGCCGACAACCGGGTGCCAGCGCCCCGCCTCTGACGTAGTTCCCAGGCACGAGCCGGTCATTGGTGCCCATTCCGATGTTCGTCGGCGATCCTGGCGTAGCGTCCGGGCGCGGACTTCCGTGCTCATGGGACCGAACGGGACGAAGGCTGTGGGGCCCGGCCGGCCTGAAAAAGATGACGCCTGCGGGGCGGTGCTTGGGTAGCGTCCCGGGCGTGATCGAGCTTGTCGAGCGGCATACGGCTCTCGCCGTTGTGGTCGGGTCGCGGGCGTACGGGCTGCACGGCCCGGGCTCCGACTACGACCGGCGTGGTGTGTATGTGGCACCGACACGGGCGTACTGGCGCCTCGACAAGCCGCCCACCCATCTCGACGGTCCGGCGGCGGAGCAGTTCTCCTGGGAGTTCGAACGCTTCTGTGTGCTTGCCCTGCAGGGCAACCCGACGGTTCTGGAGGTGCTCTGGTCCCCGCTGGTCCAGACGATCACCGTCGACGGGGAACGGTTGCTGGCGACGCGGCAGGCATTCCTGTCGAGGCGGGTGGCGGAGACCTATGGCAGCTACGCCCGGGATCAGCTCAACCGGGTGGCGGCCCGCCGCGAGCGCACCGGCGAGACGAACCACAAACAGGCTATGCATATGATCCGGCTGCTGGTCGCCGGGGCGCACGTGCTGCGTACCGGGGAGGTGCTGGTCGACGTTCATCACCTGCGTGACCGGCTCCTCGCGGTGCGGCGCGGCGAGTTGCCCTGGGCTGAGGTCGCCGCCTGGGCGGCGGACCTGCTTGTCGAGCTCGCCGACGCGGCCGCCGGCACCGCGCTGCCCGAACAGCCCGACCGGGACGAGGTGGATCGGCTGCTCACGGCAGTGCGGGAAAGGAACCTGTAGTGACCATCGAGGTGCCGTCGTGGGCCGCCGAGGCAGCCCGCGCCCTGCCCCGTCCGCTGCTGTTCGCCACCGTCAGCGGTGCGCACCTGTATGGGTTCGCGTCCATCGACTCCGACCTGGATCTGCGGGCCGCGCACCTGCTCCCGCCCGAGGAGGTGGTGGGGTTGCGCACCGGGCCGCAGACGTTGCAGCACATGGGCGTGCGCGGTGGCGTCGAGCTGGACGTGGTCAGCCACGATCTGTTGAAGTTCGCCAAGCTGTTGAACAGCCGCAACGGGTACGTTCTGGAGCAGCTGCTGTCGCCGCTGGTGGTGGTGACCACCGCGGTGCACGCCGAGCTCGTTGCTCTGGCCCCGCGACTGGTCACCCGTCACCACGCACACCACTACCTCGGATTCGCGGCCACCCAGGAGAAGTTGTACGCCAGAACCGGGCAGCTCAAGCCTGCGCTGTACACGCTGCGGGTCCTGCTCACCGGGATCCACCTGATGCGGACCGGCCGGGTGGAGACGGACCTTGGTGTGCTCGGAACGGAGTTGGCGTACGTGCCGGACCTCATCGCCGCCAAACGGGAGGCCGAGCATGGACTGCTTCCCGCCGGCGCGGCGGAGCGACTCGCCACTGATGTGCCGCGGCTGCGCGCCGAGCTGGAGACGGCCCGGGAGATCTCGGCGCTGCCCGAGTGTGTAGAGCCGGCAGCCGTGGACGCCCTGCACGACCTGGTGGTGCGTACCCGACTGGGATGAGCTCCGGATGGGGCACGCATCAACTCCGGGCGGAAGGCCGAGAACACCTGCGCCATCGAGCATCGCCCAAGTCGAACAGGCCCGAGCGCTGCAGGGATGACGGCCTAGGAGTCGCCGGACGTGGCGTCGCCGCAGCCGGCGAGAAGACCGAGTTTGGCCCGTACGTCGGATGCCCTGGCCGCGTCGACGGTCTCGAGGATCGCCAGCGACTCCCGCCACGAGCGGCGGGCGTTCTCGGTCTCGCCGACGGCGGCGTGGGCGTCACCCAGGTGATCCAGGACCTCCGCCTGGTCGAGGCGGGCGCCGACGGCGCGGAACAACCGGAGGGCGCGCTGGTAGTGCGAGATCCCGCGCCGGTGGAGATTGGCGCGAACGAGCGCGTAGCCGAGGCTGTCCCAGGCGTTCGCCTGACCCGCCGGGTTGTCCAACCGGCGGTGCAGCGCCAGCGCGCGCCGGCAGTAGATCTGGGCGGCTACGGTGTCGTCGAGCGTCGCGTGGTACCACCCGACCAGGTTCAGCGCCTCGGCGACACCGAGATCGTCCCGCGCGGCGGCGGAGAGGACGAGCGCCTGCTCGGCATGGTGCAGCGACTCTCGGGGGTGATCGCGGGTCTCGTGCAGCCAGGCGATGTGCCGATGCGTCTGCGCCTGCCCCTCCCTGTCATCGACCTCGACGTAGAGCGCGAGAGCCCGATTGAAGTGTCGTAACGCATCGTCGTGGCGTCCGGCGGACGTGAAGGCGTGCGCCACGGACAGGTGTGCCCTGGCCTGTGACGGGCGGTCGCCGAGGCGTTGCGAGGCGGCCAGCGCCGCCTGCTGGACACGAGCCTGCTCGTCGTGGAGCCCTTGCCGGTAGAGGTAGGTCTGCACCGCTTGAGCCAGCAGCATGACGTGGCGATCCAATCCGACGACACCGGCGATGCTGACCGCCGTCATGAGCGCGGGCAGTTCGCTGGCGAACCAGGCGAACGCAGCTCCGATCGTCGTGATCGATTCGACCACCGTGCCCGACCCCGCGACGGACAGCGGCGGCGGCTGCCGCTGCGGTCGCAGGATGGCCGCTGCCGCTGCCGCGGTGTGGAGGAAGTGGTCGAGGGCCCGACGCAACGCCTCGACGCGCTCCGCCTCGTCGAGTCGCTCGTGGGCCAGCTCCGCGGCGTAGGCCGCCAGCAGGTCGTGCAGGAGGTATCGACCTTCCGCGCGTTCGACCACGAGATGTGCCCGGACCAGCCGGGCCAGCAGGGACCTCACCGTGTCGGGTGGCAGCCCGGCCAGGCTGGCCGTGGCGGCAACGGTGATTTCCGGTCCCGACCAGGCTCCGAGCAGGCAGAACAAGCGTGCCGACGCGTCGTCGAGGCCGACGTACGAGTCGGCGAAGACAGCGCGAAGGCTGGTGCCGGCCTCGTCGGCGGCGAGGAGGTCCAACCGACTGCGGTCGTCCGCGAGCTGACTGGCGAAGGCGGACAGTGGGAAGGAGGGTTGTTGGACGGCGTGCGCGGCCACAATCGCCAGGGCCAGCGGCAGCCGGGCGCACCGCTCAGCGATGTGCGCGATGGCTTGTGGCTGCGCCTCGGCCCGCCCGTCGTTCAGCCGCCGGCGGAGGAACTCGTTGCTTTCCTCGTCGCTGAAGGTGCCCAGACCCACCGGATGCGCCCCGTTGCCCGCGACCAGACCGGTGAGCTGGTCACGGCTGGTCACGATCACCATCGCCGTGGGGCTGCCAGGCAGTAACGGACGTACCTGGGCGACGTCGCGGGCGTTGTCCAACAGGACAAGAAGCCGCCGCTCGGCGAGCGTCATCCGGTAGAGGTCCAGCTGCGCGCCGCTGTCCGCCGGTATCCGCCCGGGCGGTACGCCGAGCGCATCCAGGAGGCGGCGGATCGCATAGGTCGGCTCGACCGCCGGCTGTCCCGGCGTGAACCCGAGCAGGTCGATGTAGAGCTGACCGTCCGGGAAGCGATGCCGGTTGCGGTGTGCCCAGTGCACCGCGAGGGTTGTCTTGCCGACGCCGGGAGCACCGCTGACCAGGCAGATGGGTACCGCGGTCGGTTGCTCGACCGCCACCGTGGCGAGCACCGCGTCCAGACGAGCGAGCGGTTCGGTGCGGCCGGTGAACCCGTACGCGTCCGGTGGTAGGAGTGCCGGGACGGGCCGCCACGGCGCCGGCGCCGCCCGGAGGTGCTCATGTCGCTGCGGCTCGGGCGTACCGATGGCGCCGTGCCGGACCTCGACATGCTCGGTATTTGCTGGTCCCGGCGCGCCCTGCCCGTCACCGTCCGCCCGGCGCAGCCCCGGGTCGACAGGGTCCGACAGTTCGCCGACCGTCTCGCGGGCGGCGCGCAGCCAGCGTTCCCGGTCCGGCTCGCTCAGCCCCAGCGCGTCGGCCAGTGCACGCACCGTGCTGCCGCGGGGCGACAGCACCCGGCCGGACTCGATCTCGCGCAGATGCCGCACGCTCACACCGGCGCGAGCGGCGAGTTCCTCCTGAGTGAGGAGAGCCCGGGCCCGATGCGCCCGAAGCATCGACCCGAACATGAACCTCCCCATCCGCCTGCCAGGACGATACGGGAGCGAGGCACCGGCGAACCACCGCCAAAACGCCGGTTCGCCGCCTGTTCCCCAGACATCGACAGGTGTGAGAGTTGTCCGACGGCGGCGCGACCCCGGACACCACCGGATCGCGGCGTGACCGGGCGCCACCTACCGGAAGACCCCGGCAAGAGGGGTGGAAATGCTTTCCAGACGTGGGGCAGGTGCCCGGCGGGAACGGACCAGGGAGGTCAGATGACAAGACTGCTCGACCGGCTGCTCGGCATGGCGGCCGGCACCCGGACCGCGTACGCGGGCTGCGCGCCGGACACCTGGAGCGAGCCCACGTGTACCCAGCAGAACGGCTGGTCCGCGAGGTGCAGGCGCGACTGTTCGATCAACTTGGGCTGCACCGTGCGGTGCGGTGCCGAGTACAGCTGCGTGTGTTCGCCGAACCCGTGCTGATTCAGTGCCGTTCCGACCGCGGCCGCCGGCAGCCCTCGGCGCCCGCACCGAACCCGAAGAGCCAGAGGCCGGCAGACCCGGCACGTCAACCAAGGAGAGTCACATGACCAGAGTCCTCGACCGTCTGCTGGGCATGGCCGCCGGCCGCGCCAGCGCCTCGGCGACCTGCCCCCGGGAGAGCTGGACGGAGTGCAAGGCGACGCAGATCGGACCCAACAGCTGGAACCGGTGCACCCGCGTGGCCACCCAGTCGGGCACCTGCGCCATCACGTACACGTCGTGGGCGTGCCGGTGCGAGACGTTCGCCTGCTGATCCGGCCTGTCGTTTCCTGACACCAAGACTCGGGGTGAGGTTCCAGATGTGGTTCCTGCTGGTGATCGTCCGCCTGCTGCTGAACGGCGTCCTTCTCCTGGCGGGACTGAGCAAGGTCCGGTCCCGGCAGGCACTGCGGGAGTTCACCGGCTCGGTTCACAGTCTGGGACTGGGCCGAGGCCGCTTCGCCGTGGCGCTCGGGGGCACGGTCGCGGCGGTCGAGGTGGGGGTGGCGACACTGCTCGTCACCCCCACCCTGAGCGCCGTCGGACTCGTGGCCGCCGGGCTGCTGCTGCTCGCGTTCACCGCCGTCGTCCTGCGAGCTCTCCGCCGCGGAAGCACCGCGCCGTGCCGCTGCTTCGGCTCCTCCGGTGGCCCGTTCCGCCGCGACCACCTGTGGCGGAATCTGCTGCTCGCCCTGCTGGCGTTCGGCGCCGCCGCGGTCACCGCGGTGGTCGCGCCCGCGGCGCCGGCCTCGCTCGACGCCTGGCTGCTCGCCGCGTTCGCCGGCGTGGTCGGCGCCGGACTCGCTCTACCGATCATCTACTGGGATGACGCGCGCTTCCTGGCGGGTCACTACTCCTGAGGAGCCATGGTGCACACCGGTCTTCTCGCCGCGGTCGTCATCCTCGCCGCGGCCTGCACGCTCAACCTCGCTCTCGTGTTGCGGCTCAGCAAGATCGTCCGCGAACGGCCGGCCGCCACCCCGACACCTGACCCCGGTCTGCCGGCGCTCGGTCTCGAACTGCCCGCCTTCGCCGGCCTCACCACCCGAGGGTCAGCGCTGTCCTCGGCGGACCTGACCACCGGCACCGTGGTACTGGCCTTCCTGTCGACCACCTGCGGACCCTGCCGGGAGAGCCTGCCCCGGTTCGAGACGTTCGCGGCCGAGCTGCGGGCCGCCGGCGGGCGGGCGGTGGCCGTCGTCTCCGGCCCGGCGGAGGCCGGCGCCGCAGGCATGGTCGACGCGCTCAGTGCCAGCTGCGACACCATGGAAACGGCCGGCTACGAGGACGCCCGCTTCGCCGCGTTCGGGGTGTCGGCGTACCCGACCTTCCTGCAGTTCACCGACGGTCGGCTGACCGTGGCGGCCCACTCGGTCGCCGCGCTGTCCGTTCCCGTCGCCGCATGACACCGGCGGCATCGGCCACCAGGTGGCCGGGATGGCACGAGAGTCGCGCCCGGCTCCGCGATGCGCTGCGACTCGGCTGGAGGGCCAGTCGGTGGCTGACCGCGGCCGAGTTCGGCACCGCGATCGTCCAGGGCGGTGCCGCCGTCCTGCTCGCCTGGCTGTCGAAGCTGCTCATCGACGACGTCGCGGACGGGAACTTCGGCCGGGCGTTCCGGCTGGGCGCCTGCGTCGCCCTGACCGGCATCGCGGTCGCGGTCCTGGGCCAGCTCGACCAGTACGTGACGCCGATGCTGCGCCGCCGCATCACCCTGGAGGTCCAGCGCACCCTGTTCGCCAAGGTGAACTCGTTCGTCGGACTGGCGCCGCTGGAGAACCCGCAGCTGTACGACAGCCTGCGGCTGGCCCAGCAGGCCGGCGAGTCCGCCCCGCAACAGACCACCAACGGGCTGGCGGGCACCGCCGGCGGCCTGGTCCGGCTCGCCGGCTTCGTCGCGGCGCTGTACGTCCTGTGGCCGCCCATGGTCGTCCTCACGGTGCTGGCCGCCGTGCCGGTCGTGGTGGTCGATCTGCGCCTGGCCGGCGGCCGGGCCGGAATGCAGCTGGTCACGTCGCCCGGGTACCGCCGGCGGTTGTTCTACCAGATGCTGCTGACCGACCGGGCTGCGGCGATGGAGGGCCGGCTGTTCGGCACCGGGCCGTTCCTCTACGGAAGGATGCTGGACGCCACCCGACAGACCAACCGGACCGAGGACGCGTTCGACCGGCGGGTGTTCCGCCTCCGGGCGGGATCGGCGCTGCTCAGCGGGCTCGTCACGGCGGTCGGGCTGCTCCTGGCCGTGCACCGGGCAGCGGCGGGCGAACTGACCCAGGGTGACGTCATGCTGTTCGTCGCGGCCGTCGCCGGCGTGCAGGTCGCCCTGCTGGGCACGGCCGCCCAGCTCGTCTCGGCGTACGAGGCCCTGCTGATGTTCGGCACCTACCGTGAGGTGCTCGCGGCGCCGCCGGACCTGCCGGTGGCGGACGGGACGCTCGAACCGTTGCGCGACGGCATCGAGTTCCGCGACGTGTGGTTCCGTTACGACGACGGGCCCTGGGTGCTGCGCGGCGTCTCGTTCACCGTCCCGTTCGGCAGTGCCGTCGGGCTCGTCGGTGAGAACGGTGCCGGCAAGAGCACGATCGCGAAGCTGCTGTGCCGCTTCTACGACCCGCAGCGCGGCGAGATCCGGTGGAACGGCGTCGACATCCGCTCGGTACGGCCCGAGCTGCTCCGGGCCCGGCTCGGCGTCGTCTTCCAGGACTTCGTCCGCTACGACCTGACCGCGGCGGAGAACATCGGGCTCGGCGCGCTCGACGCCCTCGACGACCGGTCCCGTGTCACGGCCGCCGCTCGGCTGGTCGACGCCGATCCGTTCCTCCGCCGCCTGCCGTCCGGGTACGACACCCTGCTGAGCCGCGTCTTCTTCGTCAACGAACGCGACGCCGCGGGCGCGGGCACCACCCTGTCCGGCGGGCAGTGGCAGCGGGTGGCGCTGGCCCGTTCGGTGATGCGTACCGAGGCCGACCTGCTCATCCTCGACGAGCCGAGTTCGGGTCTCGACGCGCGGGCCGAACACAGCGTGCACCGGGCCCTGCGCACGTACCGCCGCGGCCGTACCAGCCTGCTGATCTCGCACCGGCTCGGCACGCTGCGCGACGCCGACCGCATCGTGGTCCTGGACGCGGGCCGGGTGGCCGAGGCCGGCAGCCACGACGAGCTGATCAGTCTGGACGGCACGTACGCCCGGCTGTTCGCGTTGCAGGCCGACGGTTACCGCGACCGGCCGGGCGCGACGGTGGGTGCGTGATGCCCGGAACCGTCGCCGCCCTCGCCGGCAGCCTCCTGGCCGGGGCGTTCGTCTTCCTGCGGCTCCGGTACGTCCGGGTGACGGTGTTCGGCCGCAGTATGGAGCCGACCCTGAGGCAGGGCGACCGGGTTCTCATGGTCCGCCGTGCCGTCCGTCCGGACGACCGGGGCGCGGTGGTCCTGCTCGTCGCGCCGCCGGACGCCACCCGGGAACCCGGCCTGAGCGAATGGCGGATCAAGCGGCTTGTCGCGCTGGCGGGCGATCCGGTCCCGCCCGAGGTACGCGCGGCGAGGAACCTACCGGCGGGCGCCACGGTGCGACCCGGCGAGGTGATGGTCATCGGGGACAACCCGCGCAGTGAGGACAGCCGACAATGGACCGGGCTGCCCGCGCGGCTCGTGGTCGCGGTCGCCCGCTGTTCCGGACAGCACTCCAGCTCGGCGACCCGGCCCGGTGAGGCGGGACCGGAAGCGGTCAGGTGGTGTCCAGGTGACCGCGCTGGTGCAGGACGAACAGCAGCGCCATGGCCGGCACGACGAGCAGAAGCGCCGCGGCGGCAACGACGGTGAGCGACGCCAGGGTGGCGTCGGGAGCCGCGGCCTCGCCGATGCGGAGGTGGGTGCCCAGCAGGTACGGGTACTGCGCGACGCCCCAGCCGGCCACCACCGTGCCGGCCGCGCCGACGGCGAGCGCCTGCAGCACCCGCGGTGCCGCCCGATGCAGCAGCGCGATGCTGGCCAGCCCGCATGCCGCGGAGACCAGCACCAGCGGCAGGCCGCGGCCGGTCAGCCCGTCGAACAGACGCCCGGCGTCGGCGTGCAGGATGGCGATCCCGGCCAGCGCCACGGCCCCGGTCACCACGGTGCTGGCCTGGGCCCGGCGGCGGAACCAGCCCTCCAGGCGGGCGTCCGAGCGGGTCCGGGCTTCGGCGGTGAGGAACACCGCGGCGACGAACGCGCACACCCCGACCGCGAGCACCCCGCCGAGCAGCGACGTCGGGTTGACCCAGCTCGTCACGGGATCGCCGTGCCCGCCGGCGGGCACCCGCCCGGAGGCGATCCCACCGGCAACCGTGCCGAGGAAGAACGGCGTGATCACCGACGAGGTGGCGAACGCCGCCCCGGTCGCCCGCTGCTGGTCGGTCTTCACCACCACCTTCCGGAACGCGAACCCGCTGCCGCGGACCACGATTCCCAGCGCGGCGAGGCCGAGCGGGATGTAGAGCGTGGTCATGATCGCGGCGAACGCGGACGGGAAGCCGGTCCAGAGCATCACCAGGCAGAAGATCAGCCACACGTGGTTGGCCTCCCACACCGGCGCCAACGTCTGGTCGATCAGGTGCCGTGAGTTCCGCCCGCGCCGCGCGCCACCGGCGGTGAGATCCCAGAAGCCGGCACCGTAGTCGGCGCCGCCGAGCACGGCGTAGGCGGTGACGCCGATGAACAACACGAGGGCGGCGAACGTACTCATGCCTGACCTGCCGCCGGCGTGGCCTCCGGACCCCGGGCCGGGCCGTAGGGCACGTCCGTCTCGGTCGCCCCGCCCTGGTCGCGCCAGCGGCGGCGCAGCAGCCGCAGGACGTACACGGTGGTGGCGCCGACCGCCACGTACAGCGCCACGGTGGCGGTGAAGAACAGCCACAGGTTGCCGGACGTGGTGACCGCGTCCCGGGTGAGGAGGTGACCGACGACAGTCCACGGCTGCCGGCCGACCTCGGTGACCACCCAGCCCGCCTCGAGCGCCACCACCGCGAGCGCCCCGCTCACCGTTGTCGCCCGCAGGAACCACCTGCTGCGCGGCAGGTCACGGCGGCGCCACCAGGCCAGGGCCCACCAGGCGGAGAGTCCGAGCAGCGCCGTGCCGATGCCGACCATGACGTCGAAGCTCAGGTGGACGATCGCGACCAGCCGGTCGGGTGGCCGCACCTCGGCGGGGATGGCGTCCAGGCCACGGATGCGGGTGGACGGCGAGTAGCCGGACAACAGCGAGGCCCCCGACGGGATCTCGATGCCGCCGTGCACCTTCCCGTTCGCGTAGACGCCGCCCAGGACCTCCGGCACGTGGGTGCCCGTGGTCGGTACGGCCTCGATCGCGGCGAACTTCGCCGGTTCGTTCCGGTAGACCTCGCGCGCGGCGATGTCGCCGACGAAGATCTGCACCGGGGTGACCAGCGCCGCGACGGTCAGCGGTATCGCCAGGCCGAGCCGGTGGTACCGGTCGCGGCGGCCGCGCAGCATCCCGGCGGCGTAGACGCCGGCGACGACGAACCCGGCGACCATGTACGCGGCCAGCAGCATGTGAACGGCCTCGAACCCGAACGCCCCGTTGAAGATCACCTCCAGCGGGCGGACCGCCACGATCCTGCCGTCCCGCATGGTGAACCCGCCCGGCTGGTTCATCCACGCGTTGGCCGCGACCACCGACAGCGTGCCGCCGATCCCGGACAGCACCACCGGCACACCGGTCCAGAAGTGCGGCCACGGGCGCATCCGCTGCCACCCGAAGACGTAGATGGCGACGAAGATCGCCTCCAGGAAGAAGAACAGACCCTCGATCGCGAAGGGGATGCCGAACGCCGCGCCGTAGGTGCCCATCAGCCGCGGCCAGAGCAGCCCGAGCTCGAACGACAGCACCGTCCCGGACACCGCGCCGACGGCGAACAGCACCGCCGCCACCTGCGACCAGCGACGGGCCAGCAGCAGCGCGGTCTCGTCGTTGCGACGAATGCCCCGGGCGTTCGCGACCAACATCAGGAAGGTGAAGGCCACCCCGAACGGCACCAGGATGATGTGGAAGCCGAGGGTGAAGGCCATCTGCTCGCGCGCCGGCAGCAGCTGCGCCGGATCGGCCGGCACCAGAGCGGCGCCGACCGTCATCAGCGACAGACCAGGCATGGCCCGTGCTACCCGGTCACGGCTGCCGGAAACGTACCGATGGGGTGAGATCAGGCGGAGCGCAGGGTGACGGGCGGCCACCCCGAGCGCCCGCAGCGACGGTGCCTAGTCAGCGACGTGGATGACGATCTTCCCGCGGCGTTTGGCCGTCGCGAGCGCCTCGTAACCGGAGCGTGTCTCGCTGAGGGGCACCACCCGGTCCAGCACCGGCCGCAACCGGCCGTTGTCGACGAGCTCGGCGATGGAACGCAACGCGTTCCGGTCGGGTTCGACGATGAAGTACACCCCTCGTACGCCGTGCCGGGCGGCCTCCTGCTGGTCGGGTGGGGTCACGAGGGTGACCAGGACACCACCCGGCCTCAGGACCGACCAGGACCGGGACTGGGTGCCTCCTCCGACGAGATCGACGACCACGTCGACGTCCCGAACGTGATCCTCGAAGCGGTCGTGCGCGTAGTCGATGACCTGCTCGGCACCCAGACCCCTGACGAATTCCAGGTCGGCCGCCGCCGCCGTGGCGCTCACGCGAGCACCGAGACCGGCCGCGAGCTGCACCACGTAGCTCCCCACGCCGCCGGCGCCGCCCTGCACCAGCACGTGCTGGCCGGCCTGCAGGTCGGCGTGGTCCACCAGTGCCTGCCACGCTGTCAACGCGGCCAAGGGGAGCGCTGCGGCGTGGTCGTGGTCGACGCTGGCGGGTTTGGCCGCCAGGACCGCCGCGGGCAGGGCGACGTACTCCGCGGCCGCGCCGTCGCTGGTGAAGGGGATCAACCCGTAGACGGCCTCTCCCTCGGCGGGGCTGTCCACCCCCGCCCCGCACGCCGCGACGACGCCGGAGAACTCATGCGACGGGATGATCGGCGTGCGCTCCGGCCCCGACCCGTCCGAGCTGTGCGTCCACGTCTGCGGCCAGGTGAGCTCAGTGGGTGTCATGGAGGCAGCCTTCACGGCCACCAACACCTCACCTGGCCCCGGCTCCGGCCGCGGCGCCTCCTCGTACACCAGCCGCTCCGGCCCGCCTCTGGTGTGAGCTCTCACGGCGTGCATCGTGCTCATCCGACGACTGCCCCCTCCCGGCCACATGTCGATCGGCCCGCGGCCGCCGCTGGGACGAGCCGGAGGCCAACTCCCGCATTATCGGGCGGTTAGGCAGCGCCCCGGTGGGACTTCCGCAACCCTTGGTCGTTCGGTTGGGAAGCGCGGTATCAGGGGCCACGTACGCGATCCAGCCCTCCGCCCCGGCCGGGGTCACGTCCGGGCGGTGATGTGCGCGCCCCCCGTGCGTGTGGCGGTTCCGAGCGGGTAATGGTCCCCGGCACGCCGACCGTCGACACAGCGACTAGGAGCGAGCGATGGGCACACGACACGCCTCGGCCGATGACCTCGCTTCCGTGGGCCTCTCGGTCCTGCGCTGCGCACTGGCGACGAACATCCTGTGGATCGGTGCCCTCAAGTTCAGGCAGTACGAGGTCGAGAATGACGAGCCTCTGGTCACCTCGAGTCCGCTGTTCTCGCGGTTCCGGGCGAAGCTCGGTGCCCAGCGGCTCAACCGACTCATCGGGGTCACGGAGCTCGCCGTCGGCTCCCTGATCGCCGCGAAGCCGCTTGCGCCCAGAGCGTCGGCGATCGGTAGCTTCGGGGCGGTCGGGATGTTCCTCACCACCCTCAGCTTCCTGGCCACGACGCCCGAGGCCCGGCAGGAGGGGCAGGGGGTCTTGAGTCTGTCCCAGCTGGGGCAATTCCTGTTGAAGGACACGGTGCTCCTCGGTGCCGCCCTCATGACGGCTGCCGAGTCGCTGCGCGCCGCCCGCCCCTGCTGAGCCTCGCGGCAAGCGCTCGATCAAGGACCGGGTACCCGGACTGGCGAGCTTTCATGATCATCAGGTGTTCCTGCCGCTCGCGTATGTCAACTCGCCATGCCGGCTGTGCCGGCCGTGCCGATGTGCGGGTCACGTGCGGCGAGGACGGTGAGCAGTGCGGCGACGACGGCGAGTCCGCCATATCCGAGGACGATCTGCGGCAGTGCGAAGGTCTTCGAGAGTTCCCCGGAAAGGAGGCTGGGGAAGGCGGCGCCGCTGTAGCACAGGACGTAGATCAGGCTGAAGATCGGTGCCCGGTCGGCCAGGCTGCTGTCGTGCAGCAGGCCGCGGGTGGCGGCGCTGATGGCGATGCCTTGACCGGCGCCGGCGACGACGGTTGCGGCGACGAACAGCGCCAGCGTGCCGATGGAGATCGCGGCGATGATGCCGATCCACCCGGCCAGAAAGATGATCATGCCGATCCGTTGGGCCGCCGCGGATCTGAACCGGCCGCCGAGGGGAGCGCCGAGAACGCTGGGGGCCATGTAGGCGGCGAACACCAGTCCGAGGACGAACGGGCTGTGGGTGTGGAGCTGGTCGTCGACCAGCGCGGGCACGAAGGCCTGGTAGAAGGCCCCGGTCGCCCAGGTGGCCAGGAACACCGCCGCCGCGACAGGGAGCAGATGCCTGACCCGGGCCGGTACGCGGACCCGCGGTAGCAGCGATCGCCACGCGCCCGCCGTCGGCTCCGCGGTTTCCGGGCTGACGACGATGAGCGCGGCGGACAGTACGAGGAGACCGGCGCACAGCAGGTAGATGAGGTCGCGTGGCCAGGGACCGAACTGGACCAGGGCGCCGGAGGTGATGGCGCCGAGGGTGAGGCCGAGCATGGGTCCCTGGCTGGAGGCGACGGCGGCCAACCACTGCGGCCTGGTGGGTGCGGCGTCGACGATGTAGGAGGTGAGGCTGCTGCTGGCCAGGCCGGTACCGACCCCCATGAGCAGCCGACCGGCCAGCAGGGTGCCGATGTCGTGCACGTGCAGGAGCAGCAGGCAGCCCAGCAGGAGCAGGCCGAGGCTGGCGATCGCGGTGCGCCGCCGGCCCAGATGATTGGACAGTCGCCCCAGCACCAACAGTGCGGCGATCGTGCCGACGGCGGTGGTGACGACGGCCATCGAGATGCCGGCGTTGGTGAATCCGTCCTCAGCCCGGTAGACGTTGAACAGGGGGATCGGCGCGGCCGACGCGGCAAACGTGGCCACCAGGGAGACCACCGCCGATGAGAAGGCCAGCCGGAGCGTCCTGCTCCGGCCAGCCTGGTTGATCACAGGTGCCGTGCGCTGCATCGATGCGTGCCTTTTCCTTGGTCTGAACCGGCCCCAGAGCTTCTGGAGGCTTCGGGTGGATGCGCAGCCGGCCCGAGTCCCTAGGGACGGACGCGGATGACGGTTTTCCCCGGGGTCCGCTCGGTCCGGTTGAGAGCGGCGACGGCGTCGTCGAGGGCCGCCACGGTGCCGATGTGCGTCCGCACGCGTCCGTCCCGGACCCGCCGGACGATCTCACCCAGCTGGGCGCGGTCGGACACGACGACGAAGTCGATCGCCAGGCCCTCAGCGGGCCGCGCCTCCGGCCGGCCGGTGACGGTCACCAGCGTTCCTCCGGCTCGAACCAGACCCGCGGACCGCTTCTGGATGTCGCCGCCGAGGACATCGAAGACCAGATCGACTCCGCCGACGTCTTCCAGGGTGTCGTTGTCGAGGTCGACGAACTCGTGCGCGCCGAAGTCGACTGCGGTCTTCCGGCCGCTGGCACGTCCGGTGCCGATGACGTGGGCGCCGGCCTGACGGGCGAGTTGCGTCGCCATCGAGCCGACCGCGCCGGCCGCGCCGTGCACCAGGACGCTCTGCCCCGCCACGAGGTGGCCGTGATCGAACAGTCCCTGCCACGCCGTCAGGCCCGCCATCGCGACGCCGGCGCCCACCGTGAAGTCGACGTCGCCGGGCAGTGGCGCAAGGTTGCGCGCCTCGACGACGACATACTCGGCCAGTGTGCCGTCGCGAGTCCAGTCCGTCAGGCCGAACACCCGCTGTCCCACCGACAACCCGGTTGTCCCATAGCTGAGAGCGGTGACCACCCCCGCCACCTCGTGGCCGGGGATCGACGGCGTCCGGTCGCGGCCGAGGCGATCGATCCAGGTCGAGGGCCACTCCAGCTCATTCCCGGTGAATCCCGACCCGTGAACGGCAACGACGACGTCGCCGTAGTTCGCGCCCTCAAGGCTGGCCAGCCTCGCCGCGTCCGGCTCGGGGCGCTCCACCAGCCTCATGCCCGCCTTGCCGGCGGCCCGGTCCGTCACCACTATCGCTTTCATCTGGCTACCTCTCTCAGTACCGGTCCTGGTCTTTCCGCGCGCCCTTACCGATGGCCCCGGCTGATCTCCTTGCCGTGCCCACCCAGGCCGTCAGGAGGTGGGTTCAGGGCACCTGGGTGTGTCCCTGGGCTGCTCCCGGGTGCTCGGGGTCGACGAGGTCGGCGTACTCGGGGTTGTGGTCGATGAACGTGCGCACGACCGGGCACATGACGGTGACCCTCTTGCCTCGCCCACGCACGTCGTTCAAGACACGTCGGATCAGCTCGGTGGCGATGCCCTGTCCGCGGAATTCGGGGATCACCGAGGTGGCCAGCAGCACGAGTCGGTCGTTGCCGGCGTCGTCGTAGGGCAGCCCGGCCACCTCCCGGTCCCCGACGGTGGCGCCGTAGATGCCGAGTTTCTCGTCGTTGACGACGTGGAGGTCGAACGCGGGGATGTCATGGGCCGGCTCGGCGGTGTCGGTCATGGAAAGTTCGCGGTCGTTGGTGGTCATCAGATCACTCCCGGGTCGTGGCGGTAGTCGTGCTCGGCCAGGCGCATGTCGTCCAACGGGGAGGCGAAAGCCGTCGACGTACCCCTCGCTCCTGAATCGTCACGAGCGAACGCGGATGATCGTCTTTCCCGTGCTCCGCTCGGTCCGGTTGACGGCGGCGACGGCGTCGTCGAGGGCCGCGACGGTGCCGATGTTCGCCCGCAGCCGGCCATCCCTGATGCGCTGGACGACCTCACCCAGCTGCGCGCGATCGGCCTCGACAACGAAATCGACGGTCCGGCCGTCCGCCGGCCGCGCTTCGGGCGGGCCGGCAATGGTCACCAGCGTTCCTCCCGCTCGGACCAGGCCCGCGGAGCGCTTCTGGATGTCGCCACCGATCACGTCGAAGACGAGATCGGTGGCGACGACGTCCTCCAGGGCGTCGTTGTCGAGGTCGACGAACTCCTGTGCGCCGAAGTCGAGTGCGGTCTGCCGGTCGGCTGCCCGTCCGGTGCCGATGACGTAGGCGCCGGCCTCTGTGGCGAGCTGGGTCACCATCGAGCCGACTCCGCCTGCCGCACCATGGACGAGGACGCTCTGCCCCGCCTGAAAACGGCCGTGCACGAACAGTCCCTGCCACGCGGTCAGGCCTGAGATCGGCAGGCTCGCGCCCACGGTGAAGTCGACGTCGCCGGGCAGCGGCGCGAGGTTGCGTGCCTCGACGGCAACGTACTCCGCCAGGGTGCCGTCGCGGTTCCAGTCCGTGAGGCCGAACACCCGCTGTCCCACCGACAGTCCCGTCGTGCCATACCCGAGGGCGCTGACCACTCCGGCCAGCTCGTGCCCGGGGATCGACGGCGTCCGGTCCCGGCCAAGCCGATCGGTCCAGGTCGAGGGCCACGTCAGCTCACCCGGAGTGAATCCCGAGGCATGAACCTGAACAACGACGTCGTTCAACGCCGGTTTCGGCTCAGGCCGCTCCACCAGCGTCATCCCGGTCGCTCCCGCTGCCTGGTCCGTGACGACGATCGCTTTCATGGGAACTGTCTCCTCGGTCATGTGTTCGCTCTGCGGCAGCTGCGGCAGGCGGGGAAGGCCCGTTCGGCGTTTGACCCGAAGGGTCACCGGGACGCGGCCGGTCTGGACGGCGCCGGCTTGCCAGGGGCACCGATGGACACGCGCCTCGCTCACGAGGACGCGAAGGATCGTCTTGTCAGTCGGTGGCCGAACGTAGCCTCGCAAAAACTGGTCTGTCAAGTCCAGTTAGTGGGCCTGCGAGCTGCTAGAGTGGAGGTGGCTCAACGCAGCTCATGCGCTACGGCTGTGGCTTCCGGTCGACCCGCTCCGAGCATCACGCCCGGACTCTGTAGTCCAATGAGCGGAGGAGCAGGCAGGCCGCAACCGGCGCATAAGGTGCGTTCGCCTGATCGAATGCCGTACCTGTTCATCGAGTGACACCAACGACAAGTAGGGAGACGACGTGACCACCGAGAAGGCGATCCTCGCCGGCGGCTGCTTCTGGGGGATGGAGGAGTTGTTCCGCCGCCAGCCCGGCGTCGTTTCCACGCGCGTCGGTTACAGCGGCGGAGACGTCCCGAACGCCACCTACCGCAACCACGGAACCCACGCGGAGTCCATTGAGGTCGTCTACGACACCGAGAGGACCGACTTCCGCGCGCTGCTCGAGTTCTTCTTCCAGATCCACGACCCCTCGACGAAGAACCGCCAGGGCAACGACATCGGCACCAGCTACCGCTCGGCGATCTTCTACACCAGCGACGAGCAGAAGCGGGTCGCCGAGGACACGATCGCCGACGTCGACGCCTCGGGGCTGTGGCCCGGTATGGTCGTCACCGAGGTCACCCCGGCAGGCGACTTCTGGGAGGCTGAGCCCGAGCACCAGAACTACCTGCAGACCTACCCCGACGGTTACACCTGCCACTTCCCCCGCCCCGGGTGGAAGCTCCCGAAGCGGGCGACGGCCTGACCCCTCCGGCGCGCGGGCCGGAGCCGTGGCGTTGGCAGGGCACGGACCGAATGGTCCGGGAAACAGTCACCCGTCGATGATCTCGCGGATCCGGCACCCGTTCGACCGAGCTGGCCGAACATTGCGCTAGGCGAAGGCGGCCACGCCGCCGAGCGGACTCAACGGTCCCATTTTCCAGGGATTATCCGGCGCGCTGGATACACTTGGCCGATGAGCGACGAGCAGGTGGCCGCGCCGACGAGTCGGCGGAGGATCAGCCAACGGGGCCTCGCGACGCGAGAGCGGATCCTCGAGGCGGCCAACCGGCTGATGTTCGTCCGCGGAGTGAACGCGACGACCCTCGACGACATCCGCGAGGCGAGCCAGACCAGCAAGTCGCAGCTTTACCACCACTTCGCCGACAAGCAGGAGCTCGTGCGAGCGTTGGTCAGATATCGAGGTGAGCTGGTGCTTCAGCGCGAGCGCGGAGGGCTCGAACGGCTGAGATCTTTCTCGGGGCTGGTCCGGTGGCGCAACGCGTTGGTCCAGGCCAACTCGCTGAACAACGGCAGATACGGGTGCGGCCTAGGGTCCATGGCGGTCGAGCTGTCCGATCAAGATGAGCAGGCTCGATCGATGCTGCTGGAGACGTTCGCGGCGTGGGAGAAGCTGATCAGTGACGGTCTGCACCGGATGCGGGACAGCGGCGCCCTGCGCCAGGACGCCGACCCGGAGAAGCTGGCCACGGGATTGATGGCAGCTCTGCAGGGCGGCTATTTGTTGGCGAACGCCGCACACAACGTCGCGCCCATGGAGGTGGCGCTGGACATGGCGCTGGACCACATCAAGTCCTACCTCTCGGAGCCGTCCGGCGAGCCGACCCGCTGATCGAGCCCGTCCGCCACACGATGGCCGACGGCAGGTGCCGGTCCTCTCACCGCGGTGAGAAAGCCGCCATCGAGTTGCCCCCGCGTCGTTGGACCGCCTTGTGCCGCGACTGCGGATCACTGAGCATCGAATGTCCCTCACGGTGTCCGGGTTCAGGTCCGCCCAGTCCCGGGAGACTACGGCGATCGTCGCCCTGACTGGATCCTAGCCCTGTCGGACTGATGAGTCCAACGCCGGGAGCGGCGTTGATCGGTTCCGGAGGGGTGAACCCTGGCCATCACCGCCTCCCAACGCAGCTTGACACCGTCAGGCCGATGGTCGTCGAGGGCTGCGCGGCCGCGACTGCGAGCGATCAATTGGACTATCTAGTCCGGAAGTGGCTAGCCTGCTGAGGTACCCGGTCGCGGGGCGATACGCCTAGCCACAGCCGTCCGCACAGACGGCGGCTCGGCTGCTGCTGGATCCGCGTACCTGGACCGTCATCACCAGGATCTACAGGAAGGCGCGGCTGATGGAAACCAATCAGGATCGTGTCGTCGCATCCGCCCGAGCTGTCCTCCCGGCCACCGAACGCCGGCGCACGGACCTGACCACCGGCGGCTTCACGTTCGTCGCCGACGAGCCGCACAACGGCGCGCTCGGCGACGGTCCGACGCCGACGGAGTACCTGTTGATGGCGCTCGCGTCGTGCACCGCTCAGACACTCCGGCAGTACGTCGACTACAAGTACGACACCGCCGGTGACATCACCGTCGAGATCGACTACCACGAACCCGAGCAGGACGGCGCGGAGCGTTACCTGCAGCGCACGATCACGCTGAGCGAGGAGCCTGACGCCGACGATCTGAAGGTGATGCATGACATTGCCGAGAAGTCCCCGGTGACGCTGCTGATCCAGTTCGCATGGAGCGTGCGGACCGAGTTCGTCGGGCCGCGCTGATATCGGGCCCGCTCACTGATTGGCCCAGCAGCGCGGAAGGTGACGTGTGACCGAAACCAGGATGAGCGGCCGAACGGTCTGGAGGCCGAAACTCGCCGCACCGCTGCGAGCCTTTGTGCGGACCGAGTCCGGCAGCGCCGGCGTGCTCGTGGCCGCCATCGTCGCCGCACTGCTCTGGGCCAACATCGACCCCGGCTCCTACGACGCCGTCTGGCGCACCCCGCTGTCCCTGAGCCTCGGGCACCTCGAGCTCTCCCGCGACCTGCACACCTGGATCAACAGTGGCTTGATGACGCTGTTCTTCCTGGTCGTCGGCCTGGAGACACGGCGCGAGTTCGACCTCGGCGACCTACGCGACCGGCGACGTTTCGTGCTGCCCGCCGTGGCCGGCGTGATCGGCATGCTGATCCCGGTGCTGATCTTCCTGGCGATCAACCACGGCGGGCCGGGCGCGCACGGCTGGGGCGTGGCCATGTCGACCGACACCGCCCTCGCGCTGGGCCTGCTGGCACTTCTCGGCCGGGGTGTGCCCGACCGGGTCCGGATCTTCCTGCTCACCGTGTTCGTGGTCGACGACCTGATCGCACTCATCGTCATCGCCCTGGTCTACAGCGACGACATCAGGATGATGCCCCTCGTGGTCGCCGTAGCGGCGTTCGCGGTGATGCTGGCCATCCGCACGGCCGGCGTGGGACGTGGCTCGGCGTACGCGCCGGTCGCCGTCGTGATGTGGGGCGCGCTGCTGGTCAGCGGAGTCGACCCGGTGGTAGCCGGACTCGCCATCGGGTTGACCGCGTTCGCCTATTCTCCCGGCCGAGCCGAACTCGAGCAGGTCAGCGGGCTGTTCCGGTCGTTCCGTGAGCAGCCGACACCCACGCTCGCGCGTACGGCTTCGATCGGCCTCGCGAACACGCTGTCGCCCAACGACCGCCTTCGGCGCATCTACCACCCCTGGTCCAGCTACGTCATCGTGCCGCTGTTCGGCCTGGCCAACGCCGGCATCGGCATCGACGGCCCGTTCCTGGCCCGGGCGTTCACGTCGCCGGTCACCTGGGGGGTACTGCTCGGGTACGTCGTCGGCAAGCCGCTCGCCGTGATCGGCACCTCGGCCGGGCTCACCTGGATCACGCACGGTCGCATCCGGCCGGCGGTGGGCTGGGCGGGCGTGCTCGGCAGCGGCACGATCGCCGGTGTCAGCTTCACGGTGTCGCTGCTGATCGCGAGCCTGGCCTTCACCGGCGACCAACTGGCGGAGGTCAAGGTCGGGGTGCTCAGCGCCGCGATCGTAGCCTCGGCGCTGACCTGGACCGCGTTCCGCGTCACCAACATGTTGCCCAGGGACAGGCGCACCCGGGCGCTTTTCGGCGACATGACGGAGCTGACCGACCTCGTCCCGGACGTCGACGAGGAGCGGGACCACGTTCGCGGCCCAGCCGATGCGTCGGTGACGCTGGTGCAGTACGGCGACTTCCAGTGCCCGTACTGCGGGCAGGCCGAGCCAGCCGTCCGGCAGCTGCTGGGCGACTCCGACCTGCGATTCGTGTGGCGTCACCTGCCTCTGCCGGACGTGCACCCGCAAGCCCGGCTGGCAGCCGAGGCCGCCGAGGCAGCGGCGGCTCAGGGCAAGTTCTGGCAGATGCACGACCTGCTGCTCGACCATCAGGACAAGCTGAACCCCACTGATCTGAGCCAATACGCCGGTGACCTCGGTCTGGATCAGGAACGCTTCCGCGACGAGCTGACACGTCACGCCCACGCCGGCCGCATCGACCGCGACATCGACTCGGCCGACAACAGCGGAGTGTCCGGCACCCCGACGTTCTTCATCAACGGCCGCCGCCACTACGGCGCCTATGACATCACGACGTTGACCGCCGCCATCCGTACGGCGCGAGCGCGGGCCCGCCTCGGCCGCAGGGCACCGGCGACCCGCGCAGGGGCGGATTCCCTTGACTCGACGGCACGCCGGTAGGCCGTCAGACGGCCTCGGACTCGGCGACCGCGGCGGTTAGGCTGTGTGGATGCAGGAGGCGGTGTCCGGGAGTGACCTCGATGGCTGACGCGGACGATATCCGTCACCTGGCGCTGGCGCTGCCGCACGTCGTCGAGATCGACAGTGACGGCTTCGACTTCCGGGTCGCCAACAAAGGGTTCGCCTGGTCCTACCCCGAGCGCAGACCGGGTGCGGCGCGCCGCATCCGGACCGACATCGCGGTGCTGTACGTGGGCGACGAAGCGGAGAAGCAGGCGTTGCTCCTCGGCGAGCCCGAGGTCTTCTTCACCACGTCCGCGTACGACGGGTTGCCCCTCGTCATGTTGCGGCTGGCGCAGGTGAGCGTCGATCGTCTGAAGGAGCTCGTCACCGACGCGTGGCGCATGCGTGCCCCGGAATCGCTCGTCGGTGACCTCGACGACGGCAGCGGTGACCCGGCACCGCGATCGAGCGCCCACGCGGGACCAGACTGACCCGGGATGTGCCCACGAGCGCGACACCCTCAGCGGACAGAGGTCCGGCCGGGCTCAGAGCCAGGGTGGTGGGCCCTCGAAGGTGAGGGTGTGCACGTCGAACAGGACCGCCGCCTCCACGCCCAGCGCCGGCCCGCCCTGGCGGGCCGCCCAGGTCAGGAACGGCCCGGGTTCCGGTCCGGCGACACCGAGGCCCTGGGTGTATTCCGCGTGCGCGGCCAGCGAGGCGATGCCGCGCCGCAACGGTTCACCTGTCACATCCACCCCGTGGGTGGGGCGTTCGGCGCCGCCGAAGCAGACGTAGCGCACACCGCCCCAGGGCGGCAGCCCCTCGTCCACGAGTTCCGGGAAGATCCACCGGTTGCCCGCGTCGCGGGCGGCGTCCAGCGTCGCGAGTCCCACCGCCCGGTGGTCGGCCTGGTTGGTCATACCGCCCACCATGCGGACGGTGAACGCGCCCGAGACGATCACCTCGGGCCGGTGCCGGCGGATCGCCCGCACGATGTCGCGGCGCAGGTCCGGACCGTATTCGACGACGCCGTCGCGGTGGTCGAGGAACTCCACGACGTCCACGCCGACCTCGCGGGCCCCGGCGCGCTCCTCCTCCTCGCGCAACGGCGCCGCCTGGTCCGGGTGCACCGCGTCGATCCCCGCCTCGCCCCGGGTGGCCAGCAGGTAGGTGACCTGCTTGCCCTGCGCGGTCCAGCGGGCGATCGCCGAGGCCGCACCGTACTCGATGTCGTCGGGGTGTGCGGCCACCGCGAGACAGCGGTCCCAGTCCTCCGGCAGCGCCGGCAGAAGCTCGTCCACGGTCCAGACCGTAGCGGCATTTTCGTCCGTCCGGCACCGCCGTGTCGGCAACACTGACGTCCGCCGGGCCGGCGATACTGGCCGGGTGGACCCCAGCCGGCTCCACCCGCAGGCGCGGGCGGCGATGCGAGTCCAGCAGCGTGTCCCGCTCACCCGCGAGAACCTGCCGGCGGCACGGCTCAGCATGGTCCAGGCGACTCCCGCCGAGGTGGGCAGCGGCCCGGCGATCCGGTCCGTGCTGACCGTCGACGCCGGTGGCGTGCCCGCCCGGCTCTACCGCGACGGCGACGACGACGCGACGCCGGTGGTCCTCTACGCGCACGGCGGAGGCTGGGTGATGGGCAGTGTGGACACCCACGACGGGCTGTGCCGGCACATGGCGGCCACCTCCGGCTGGGCCGTGCTCTCCGTGGACTACCGGCTCGCGCCCGAGCATCCGTACCCGGCCCCGGTGGACGACATGGTGCGCGCGCTCACCTGGCTGCGCGGGCCCGAGGCGCCTCGGCACGGCCTCGATCCACGCCGGACTGCGGTGGCCGGCGACTCCTCGGGAGGGCACCTGGCGGCGGTGACCGCCCGGCGGGCCCGGGACGCCGGCATCCGGCTTGCGGGGCAGCTCCTCGTCTGCCCGGTCATCGACCCCGCGGCGGACTACCCGGCGCTGGACGAGTACGGCCTGGACCGGGAGGAGATGCGGTTCTTCTGGGACGCGTTCGCCCCACCCGGCGTGGACCGTACGCAGCCGGATCTGAACCCCATGCGGGCCGACCTCGCCGGCCTGCCGCCCGCCGTGGTCATCACCGCCGAGCTCGACCTGTTGTCCGCCGAGGGGGAACGGTACGCCGCCGGGCTGCTGGCGGCGGACGTTCCCGTCACCGCAGTCCGGTACCAGGGGCTGATCCACAATTTCCCGCGGAAGCTGGCGCTGTTCGACGGCGCCCATGTCGCCCTGGCCCAGTTGGCCGCCGTGCTGCACCGCTGGTCGGAGGGGCAAACAGGAGCACCACCGGACGGCGCCGCCCGGTGACGGCTGCCACTCGGATCAGCGCTTCCTCGGCGGCTTCTGACTTGTGCAGGTGCGCAAAGTCGTCCTTGTGTCAACGATGACATCGCGGTGAGGGTGAGCGAACCCCGTGCCGCAAGGAGTCGGCCGGGCGCTGGACACCTTGCAGGAGCACAGATGCGCAGACTCAAGGCACCACCGGCTCTCGCCATTCTGGCGGCGGCCGCCCTCCTCGGCGCCACTGCCCAGCCCGCGAACGCGGCGACCCGGTCGCCCACGGGTACGACGACGGCCGCGGAGGCGTCCGTTCCGGCCACCGTGGCGCCCGCTACGGACACCCCCGCGCTCGTGGACGACCTGGCCGACCCGGTCGACGCCACGATCGCACCGGACAAGGCAGCCAAGGCCCACCTCACGGGCCACAAGGACCGCTACAGGATGGCCGACCCGGCCGGCACGCTCACGACGGCGAGCGTCGACACGCAGGGTGCGCGGGAGACGGTCCGGCTGAACCAGAGGTACAAGGGCCTGCCCGTGTTCGGCGCCCAGTACGTGGTGCGGATGGAGAAGAAGGCCGGCAAGCGCACGGTCACCGGCACGTCGGGCAGCTACTTCACGGACCTCGACGTCGACACGACGAACGCTCCGATGCCCGCGGACGTAGCGATCTCCCGGGCGGTCGAGGACGTACGCAGGAGCCTGCACCCCGGCGCGGCCGTCGTGGCCGGCGCCCCGCGGCCCGGCACGAAGCCCGACGCGGCCCACGCCGACCTCAGCGGCACCGACCAGGGGCTCGTGGTCATGCCGACCGGCACCGGCGTGCTCGCGCGGCGGGTGCTCGTCCGGGGCAGGGACGTCGTCACGGGTCAGCCCGTGCTCCGTGACGTGTACGTGGGCGCGACGAACGGGGTGACCCTGCTCAGCGTCAGCCGGATCAAGCCGTTCGCCACCGCGCAGCAGGCCGCCGCCCTGGCCGCCGGCGGGACCGCCGTCGCGCCGCGAGCCGTGACCGAGCCGCCGGCGTCGGGCAACGGCACGACGCCGGTCGTCGGCGAGGGCCGGAGCCTGCACGGTGCCACCGTGCCGGTCCCGCTGGTCCGGACCGACGACGCGAACTCCTACCTCATGATCGACCAGACCCACACCCTCCCGGACGGCCGGACCGTGCCGATCACCACCTGGGACGCTCGGGGCCGGGACTACTACGAACTGCTCGACGGCCAGTTGCCGGAGGGCGTGGGGCCGTTCGCGTCGCCGTCGAGCACCCTCGGCGCGGACCTCACCGACGCCGGCGCCGTGGACGCGGCCTGGGACGCCGCGAAGGTGTTCGAGTGGTTCCAGGCGAAGCTCGGGCGCAACAGCCTGGACGACGACGGCATGCCGATCAACTCGATCGTCGGCATCACCTACGGCGGCTACCCGTTCGTCAACGCGTACTGGGACGGCACCCGCATGGTGTACGGCAGCGGCGACGACGAGTACCTGCCGCTGGCCGCCGACCCGGATGTGGTGGGTCACGAGATGACGCACGGTGTGGTGGAGAACTCCGCCAACCTCGTCTACGCAGGCCAGCCGGGCGCGCTCAACGAGGCGATCGCCGACTACTTCGGCAACGCCATCGACCTCGACGCGGCCGGCACGTCGATGTCCGACCCCGAGGCGAGCCTGATCGGCGGCGACCTCTGCCGCACCCTGGCGCCCACGAAGTGCGCCCTGCGCAACCTCGACGACGGCGCCACCACGGCGGACTTCCAGCACCTCATGGACACGCCGCAGATGGACGACGGCGGCGTGCACCTCAACTCGACGATCGTGTCCGGGGCGCTGTGGGACCTTCGTCAGACGTTCGGTGGCCCGGTCGCCGACCGGATCGTCTACCGGGCGCTGACCGACTACCTCACGCCCATGTCCGACTTCGTCGACGCCCGTGAGGCGGTGCTCGCCGCCGCCAAGTCCTCCGGCCTCGGCCAGAAGGACCTCAAGGTGGTGCGGGCCGCGTTCGACTCGCGCGGCATCACCGCGAAGTGGAAGGCGAACCTGTACGGCAAGAACACCGACGTCCTGGTCGACCGGCTCAACACCGGGCTGTACATCGACATGAAGGCGAGCATGGCCGGCGGCTGGTTCACCGTGCCGCGGTCCGACGCGAACCACACCCAGCCGCCGTCGATCTGGGTGGGCCGCACCGACGGCAAGGTCGCGCCGTACCGGATCTCCCCGAACGACGGGAACCCGCACAGCTTCCCGCACACCGACGGCAAGCGGGTCGTGTGGCTGTCGATCCAGGACAACCCCGACTCGCCGACGTGGGAGACCAACCGCATCCTGTCGGCGCCCGTCGGTGGCGGCGACGTCGAGGAGCTCTACAGCTCCCCGTACCGGATCGACGGCCTGGGCTTCGACGGCAGCGTCGTCGCGTGGAGCCAGTACGATCCGGAGCAGGGATACCTCGACGTCGTGCGCTACCTGAAGGGCAGCTCGCGGACCGTCCACACCCTCGCGCACCCCGACTGGCTCGGTAACGCGACGGCGCCGAGCGTCAAGAACGGGAAGATCTCCTACGTCCGGTACGAGGACTACGCGCAGCCCGACGCCAACGGCAACCGGTGGTCGCTGGGCGTCGAGGTGTACGACGTCGCGAAGGGAACGACGACCTTCGCCGGCGGTGACCCGGGCGCCGAGACGATGAGCTACCCCGAGGTGTCCGGCACGGGCGTCGCCTGGGTGATCAACCGGGACTTCGGCAGGTACGTCGACGGCACGTGGAGCCAGGGGACCTACCACGACTCGGTGCGGCTCTTCGACTTCGCCACCGGCACGAGCCACCTGCTCTTCGAGGAGAACTCCCCGCAGGCGAAGCGCGCCGACGTCCTCACGCTGTCCGACACCACGCTCACGATCACCGAGGAGGCCCCCGTGGACCTCTGGCTCGCGAACGGCGGCTACCCGGACAACTCGCTCAACCCCAAGCTCAAGCAGTACACGTTTAACGGCACGTACGTGGGCCCGGCGTCGTGCAGCCCGGGCGCGCAGATGTTCGCCACCGCGGGCGCCGGACGCGAGGTGATCTTCATGGACTCGTCGGCCGGCGGCTTCGGCCTGGCGTACGCGAAGGGAGCCAAGTCCTGCAAGTGAGCCCCGGCTAGGAGGCGCACCGCACGACGGCGCGCCGGGACGCCCCCGAGGCGGTTCCCGGCGCGCCGTCTCGCGTCGGAGGGGTGTGCGGGTCGGATCCCGGCAGCGGCGCCATCCTGTCCTCACCTATTCCTTCAGCCACCCCTGCTCCGCCGCCAGCAGCGCGATCTGGAACCGGGTCCGGGCGCCGAGCAGGGAACCCGCATCGCTGACATGCTTCTGCACGGTACGGCGGCTCACCTTGAGCACGCGGGCGATCGCCTCGTCCTTCATCCCGGTTGCCATCATGTGCAGGATCTCCAGCGTCCGCCGGTCCGGCCCCTCGGCTGCCGAACCGCCCTTCGGGGCCGGCCCATCGTGTCGGCTCGCCAGCGACACCGGTTCGGCGCGCTCCCACACGCTCTCGAACAGCGCCACCAGCGCCACCACCAGCGCGGGCGAGTGCACCACCAGTGAACCCGCCGCCGGGCGGTCCCCGCGCACCGGCAGCAGAGCCGCCGCCCGGTCGAACACCACCAACTTCACCGGAAGCCCGGACGCCAGCCGCAGTTCCCCGCCCTGACCCGTCCCGCGCAGCGCTGTCTCGAGCGACACGGCGTCGGTGAAGCCCTCCGTCTCGTACACCGACCGCATCCGCACCCCGGGAGCCACCCCCGACTCGCCGACGGGCGCCTGCGTGGCCGTCACATACGGCGGCTTGGCCAGGTGCAGTATCTCGACCGAGCTTCCCTTCAGCAGCTGGCCGTAGCGCACCGGCACCTCGTCCTCGCGCTCCAACACCTCCACCAGGTGCGCGGCGCGCGGCCCGGACACCGCCTCGTACACCTCGTGAAGCCGCTCCACGATGCCCTCGACGCGGGCCAGCTCGGCGCGCCGCCGGGCCAGCAGGGCGCTGAGCGACGGCCGTGGGGGACCGGCCGCCCAGCGCGGCTCCGTGCCGTCGATCTGCAGCGCCAGCGCCGACTCCGCAAGGTGCCGCAGTGCCCGTTCCGCCTCTACCGGGGACACCCCGACCGCCGCCGCCACCTCGGTGACGTCCGCCGACGGCACGCCCACCAGGTGCTCCAACACCCGCCCGGCCAGTGGATCCAGGCCGGTCACCGCCCACGGGCTGCCTGCGCTTCCGTCCATGTGTTCTGGCACTCCTGTGGTCTGCGCTCGTTCCGCTTCGGCGGACACCATCGGCGTGGTGGTCGGGCCGCCAGGGCGGCGTGGTTGTCGACGGGACTGCGGTGGCCCGGGCCGCTGCCCAGCCGGTGCAAGTTCTACCAGCCGTCATGCGACCGAGGACGCCCGTACAGGCGGCACACCCCGCATCGGCGCGCCGGCAGGCCGGCGAACGGAGGGCCTTCCTCGAGGAGCGGCTGTCGGTGTGCCGCACGCTACCGCTGCGGCCGGGAGCCCGAGACGGCGTCGAACTCCACGGCCCGCGGGCCGGGATCATCTGTCCGGGCGGGCAGGGCATTGTCACCGTGACCGTCGTGGCCAACTCACCTACCGGTCCGCCCGACCTGGCATCCTGGGGGGATGTGCAGGAACATTCGCGTGCTTCACAACTTCGAACCGCCGGTGACCGACGACGAGATCGAAGCCGCCGCCA
Source organism: Micromonospora sp. NPDC048907 (assembly GCF_055586885.1). Taxonomy (NCBI): domain Bacteria; kingdom Bacillati; phylum Actinomycetota; class Actinomycetes; order Micromonosporales; family Micromonosporaceae; genus Micromonospora; species Micromonospora sp. NPDC048907. The sequence continues at coordinate 86,184 of NZ_JBVJHI010000005.1, read as the reverse complement.
TCCAGTACGTGCGCAAGGTCAGCGGCACGACGCGGCCGTCCGCGGCGAATGAGGAGGCGTTCGGAGAAGCGGTCCGCGCGGTCACGGCAGCCACCCGGACCCTGCTGGACAGCCTCGTGACGAAGGCGCCTCCCCGCGACCGCGAGGTGGAGGCGGCAAAGGCCAAGGCGCGCGCCGCCGAACGGTACGGTGTGCGGGGGACAACGCCGGGCTGATGCGTCCGGTCGCACTGCCGTTCCGGCGTCGGCGTCTACCTTCCTCGCCGGGACCGGGCCGGCCTCGACCCTCGTTCTCGCCCGGCCACGAGCGACCGCGCCCGGATCGCCGCATGGTGCAGTCCGGGGCAGGGCCACCGTTCCTGCCGCCCGGGCTCGGGTCCATGCCGGCGGCTCACGGCAGGACGCCCGAGCAGTCCGGGTGAGTTCTGCGGTTCAGCGGAATGCCGATCGTGACCCGGCGAGCACGGCCGGCGCCCAGCCCTCCCGGGGGTGAGCCGTTCGGCGCGGCGGGACACGGGGTCGCCGAAGATGGCCGCCACCGGGCCGCGGTCGTGAACGGTGAGTGCGCCCGTGCGGTCGCCGGCAGCACAGGCGACCAGGAGCCAGGAGCCGAGGCATGTCCCGTCGGCACTGACGCCGACCTGACCGCCGCCGGCGCCGGCGAGGCCGGAGGGGCAGTGGACGCAGGGGGAGGGGAGCAGGGGACGGCGCGCGCGCCGAAGGGCCCAGGACAGCAGGATATGAGGACGCGTAGACATGATCTCTCTCTAGACCTGACGGAAGGCACGGGAGAAGAGCCGACGGCGACGTCGGCGACCGATGCGGTGAAGGTGTCAGGTCTACAGAGCAGGCGGGGTCACGCGGGGTGAAGTCCTCTCGTGGGTGGGCCGGAGAAGAAGGCCCACCGACACGGTAGGGCGGGACGGGTGGGCGAGGCCAGCCATTTCGGCCGGATGCCGAGCACCAGGGGACGGAGTCGGCCGGCGGGGAGTCGACCATGCGGCGGTCGCCCCAGCCCGGCCGCCCTCGGGGACGTGGGTCAGTCCCGCAGCGTGCGCACGGCGGTCGACGACACCGCGGCCAGTTCGGGCCGCGCAGGCAGAAACACCGTGGGGACGCCCAGCGACTGGTTCATCGCGGCGAGCTGGCACTCGGACTGAAGGTCCGTGGTGTTACGCACCCCGCGGACGATCACCCCTACGTCGTGCTGACGGCAGTAGGCCGAGGTCAACCCGCTCCACGCCGCAACGGTGACGGTGGTCCACTCGACCGGCAGGATGGCCCGAACGGCGGCCGCCCGCGCCTCCTCGTCGATGCCGGGCTGCTTGCTGCTGTTGACCGCGACGAGCACGACCACCTCGTCGAAGATGTCGCGTGCCCGTTCCACCACGTTCACGTGCCCGGGGGTGAAGGGATCGAAGGTGCCGGGGTAGACGGCTCGCACGCGTACGCGACCGGGAGTGCGTGCCGTCGACCGTGGCCCTGCCGGCGGTTCGGGTGTCACGGCCGCAGGACCCGCTGCGCATCCTCGATGACCTGCGCGGAGGCCAGTGGGGCCCAGGAGGCGAACAGCTCCCGGAAGTAGGTGCCGTGCCGGTCCGCCACCGCGGGATCGTGCTCGAAGACGTCCAGTTCGTTGACGATGCTCAGGTCCACCAGCGACCGGAGTCGAGCCGCGTCCGGCGTTCGCACCCGACCGACGAAGCGGTCGAACACCTGGCCGGTTTCTGCCAGCTTCCGCCAGCTGCGGTCACGGTCGCAGGCGTCGTACAGATAGACAAGCTCTTCGGCGTCGGCACCAACGAGTTCCCGTAGCACCGCACGATCGGCCCGATCGAGCAGGGCGAGGTCGAACCCGTCGGTGCCGTAGACGGCGTGGGTGAGGCCGGCGGCCTGCACGTCACTGCCGCAGCCGAGCACGGCGAGTCGCTCGCTGACCCGACAGAGATGGGCGTACAGGGTGCCCCCGGGATGGGTGATCTGCTCGGCTCCCTGCCGGCGGAGCCAGGCCCGCACACCGTCGTCGGTGCTCATGTCCCGACTGTAGGTGTCGGCTGCCGGATTCGCGGGCCCTGAGGCTGCGCAACATGTCACAGCTTCCGGCACGCGGCCCCGATGATCGGACCGGGTCGTCCACGGCCCGGCGTAGCGGTGGGGGATGCTGGGTCGGTGCACATCACGATCCTCGGCCCGCTCGCCGTCGACGGCCGGCCGGTCCGGGGCGACCGGCTCGCGACGGTGATCCGCGTGCTCGTCGACGCGCGGGGGCGGGCGGTGTCCACCGCGCTGCTGGTGGACGCCGTGTGGGGCGGCACGCCGCCCGACGACGCGACCGGCGCCGTCCAGGCGCTCGTGTCCCGGGTACGCCGGCTCGGACTGCCGGTGGTCGCGGGTCCGGGGGGATACCGCCTGCCCCTGGAGGAGGTCACCGTCGACGCCGTCGAGGCGCGGGCGCTCGCCGAGCGGGGACGTGCCGCACTCCGGACCGGTGACCTCCCGGCCACCCGCAGCTGGGCCGACCAGGCCCGGGCCCTGTTCCCCGAGGTCCCCGAGCTCGTCACCGCCGAGGAGACGCGCCTGTTCGCGGACGTCACCGCGCTCCGCGCGGAGGCGGCACTCGCCGGTGCGGGGCCGTTCGACGAGGCCGACCTGCGCCGGCTCGTCGCCCGCACGCCCCCGGACGAGCCGTCGGCCGCCCTGCTCGTGCGCGTGCTGGCCGCCCAGGGCCGGGACGCCGAGGCGCTGGAGGTGATCGACGGGCTTCGTGCCGAGCTGGCCGACCGGTACGGCACCGACCCGTCGTCCGTCGTCACACAGGTCCACCTGGCGCTGCTCCGTGGTGAACTCACCACCCCGGCTGTCGTGACGCCGCCCCGGCAGCCGGCGCGGACCGCCCTGCCCGCCGCGTGGCGCCGACCGGTCACCGCCCTCGTCGGTCGGGAGCGGGACGTCGAGACCGTGAGCGAGGCGCTCACCGAGGCGGCCCTGGTGACGATCGTGGCCACCGGCGGCGCCGGCAAGACCCGGCTGGCCGCCGAGGTGGCGCGCCGCGCGGCGGCGGCCGGGCGGACGGTCCGCGTGATCGAACTCGCCGGTCTGCGCGCACCCGACGAGGTGCTGCCCACGGTGCTCGCGGCGCTCGGCGGAGGGGACACCTCCACGACCGGAGGCAACCTGGGCCTCGAACGGAGGGTGCTCAGCCCCGAGGAACGGCTCCGCGCCGCGGCGCCCGACCTCGACGGGCTCGTGGTGCTGGACAACTGCGAGCACGTTCTCGACATGGTGGCCACCGTCGTCGCGGACCTGGTCGCGGTGACCTCGCCGGAGGTCACGGTGCTCGCGACGAGCCGGGCCCCCTTGGGCCTGGCCGGTGAGCGGGTCCACCGGCTGACCGCGTTGCCGGACGCCGACGCGCTCGGGCTGCTCGAATCCCGGGCGCGGGCCGGCGGCGCGGTGCCGACCTGGGACACCGCACGAGCGCTCGCGCTGTGTCACCGGCTCGACAACCTGCCGCTGGCGCTCGAACTGGCCGCCGCTCGACTGCGGCACATGCCGATCGACGACGTACTGGCCGGGCTGACCGACCGGTTCGCGCTGCTCGACGACGCGCTGCGGGGCCTGCCCGAGCGGCACGCGAGCCTGTGGGCGATGGTCGACTGGAGCCGGGAACTGCTCGCACCCGACGACCGCGCGCTGCTCCAGCGGGTCGCGGTCATCCCCGCGCCGTTCACCGCGGACCTCGCCGCCGCGGTCGCACAGAGCCCCGACGTACGGCGCGGCCTGGCGACGCTCGTCGAACAGTCCCTGCTGACCCTCGTCGAGGGAGACGGCCCGCCCCGCTACCGGATGCTCGAGACCGTCCGCGAGTACGGCGAAGCCCGCCTCGGCGCGGCCGGCGACCGCGATCGGGCCATGGCCGGCCTGGTCAGTTGGGCCCGGGAGCAGGCCGTCGTCCTCGCCGACCGGTTCATCGGGCCCGGCCAGATCGAGGCCCTCGCCCGCTGCGCCGCCGAGCAGGACAACCTGGTCGGGGCCCTGCGCTGGGCGTTCGGGTGCGACGACGAACCGGCCACCGTCGACATCGCCACCGCCCTGTTCCACCTCTGGTCGGTACGCGGCCTGCACCTCGAGGTCACCGGCTGGGCGCGGGGCCTGCTGCACGCCGAGGACCCGCACGGGCGGCGAGCATCGGCGATCCTGCGCGGCCGCGCCGCCGGCCGGCCCCTGCCCGACGCCGACCGGCTCGCCTGGACCTGCCTGCTGGTCGGCGTCAACGCCGGCATCAGCAACGAGCTCCGGCTCGCCGCGCTCGCCCGGCGGGCGCTACGGACGCTGCTGGCCGAGCGGCCCGCCGAGGTGTCGCCCCGGCCGACCGTGCTCGCGTCGGTGATCCCCATGTTCGACGCGTCCGACCTGGACCGGAGCATGAAGGGCGCCGCCGAGATGATCGCCCACCCGGACCCGTACGTGCAGGGACTCGGCCTGTTCGCCCGCGCCGCCATCCGGGAGAACGGCGGCATGCCCGAGGCGTCGATCGTCGACGCCGAGCAGGCGTACCGGCAGTTCGAGATCGCCGGGGACCACTGGGGCATGGCGATGGCGGCGGGCGCCGTCGGCCAGTTCTTCCTCCCCGGCGGTGACGCCCGCTCGGCCGACTGGCTGGCGCGCAGCGTCCACCACATGGAGCTGGTCGGCGCGACGCAGGACGCCCGCTCGATCCGGGTACGGCTGGACGTGCAACGTGCCCTCACCGGCGACCCGGAGGCGGAGCGGCGGCTGCACGAGACGGCGACCGCGGGCCAGGCCGAGGAGATGGACATCGCGCAGGCGCGCCTCGGGCTGGCCCACCTCGCCTGGCAGCGGGGGCGCTACGACGACGTGCTCGCCCACGTCGACGGGGTGACCCGGACCCTGGCCGGGTGGACCGGGCCGCCGCCGCAGCCGCGGGTGATCCTCCGGGTCGCGGCGGCGGTCCTGCACCTGCGGGTGGCCGAGGCGCGGCGGGCGTCGGGTGACGCCGCCGACGCCCACGCGGCCGCGTTGCTGCGGCTGGCCCGGGACGAGGCGCTGTCCTCGCGGGACCTGCCGGTGATCGGGGCGTTGGCGGTGGGCGGCGCCGAACTGGCGGCGTACCGGGGTGACGCCGGAGCCGCCCGTGAGCTGTCCGCGCTCGGGATCCGGATAGGCGCCCACGACATGACCTTCTTCCCACCCGGAGACGGCGAACGGCTCACCGCCGCCCTCGGTGACGAGGGGCAGCGTGAGCCGTTGCTGGCCGCGTGGCGGGCGCGACCCGTCGCCGCGACGACCGCCCGGATCCGCGAGCTGATGGACGACCTGATCGGCTGAACTCAGACCTTTTTCCGGTACGCGCGCAACGCCAGCGGCATGAACACCGCCACGAAGCCGGCACACCAGGCGAGCGTCCACCACACGTGCGCGCCGACCGGGGTGCCGAGGAACAGCCCGCGCACCGCTGCCACCAGGTGGGTCATCGGGTTGACGTCCACGAAGGCCTGCATCCAGCCCGGCAGGGTGTCCGCGCTGACGAACACGTTGGACGCGAAGCTCATCGGCATGATCAGCGCGAACATCAGGCCCTGCACGGCGCCGGGGGTCCGCACCTTCATCCCCACGAGAACCGGCAGCCAGCTCAGGCAGAGGGCGAACAGCACCGCGAGCAGGCAGCCGGCGATCGCCCGGAGCGGGTCGGAGTGGATCCGGAACCCGAGCACGTAGCCGATCGCGAGGGTCGAGACGGTGACGATCACGTACCGTACGACGTCGCCCAGGACCGCGCCGACCAGCGGCGCGGAGCGGGGGACCGGCAGCGACCGGAACCGGTCGAAGATGCCCTTCGCGATGTCGGTGTTGAGGTTGACCCCGATCGCGATGGCGCCGGTGGCGATGGTCTGCGCCAGGATTCCGGGCAACAGGAACTGCAGGTAGTCGTGGGTGGATCCGGCGACCGCGCCGCCGAAGATGTAGACGAAGATGACGAGGAACAGCACCGGCTGCAGCGTGACGTCGATGAGTGCCTCGGGCGTACGCCAGGTCTTGATGAGGCTGCGCTTGGCGAGCGCCAACGAGTGCCGGGCGAGCCGGAAGGGTCGTGGTGTCGCCGCGACCGTCGACAGCGGGGAACTGGCCCGGGAGGGTGTGTCGATCACGGTGCTCATGCCACGACCTCCAGAGGGCGGGTGGTCTCGTCGTCGGATGCCGTACGCCCGGTGAGCGTGAAAAAGACCTCGTCGAGGCTCGGCAGGTGCAGGGACAGTTCGGTGACCGCGATGCCGGCGGCGGCGAACCGCGCCACGCTCTCGGTCAGGGCCGCGTCGTCGGCGACCGGCACGGCGAGCACGCCCTTGCGGATCTCGTCGGCCTGCGCGCCGGAGCCGACCTCGGTCAGGATCGCCGCGGTCCGGGACAGCTGTGCGGGGTCGGACGGCCGGACCTCGAGGGTCTGGCCGCCGACCACCCGCTTGAGCCCCTCGGGTGTGTCGTGCGCGATGACCCGCCCGTGGTCGATCACCGTGATGGCGTCCGCCAGCGCGTCGGCCTCCTCCAGGTACTGCGTGGTGAGCAGCACGGTCGAGCCGTTGGTGACCAGTGACCGCACCACCTCCCACATGTCCTCACGTTTGGCCGGGTCGAGCCCGGTCGTCGGCTCGTCCAGGAAGATCACGTCGGGGGAGCCGACGAGGCTGGCGGCCAGGTCCAGCCGCCGCCGCATGCCGCCGGAGTAGGTCTTGGCCTGCCGGTCGGCGGCGTCGGTCAGGTCGAACCAGTCGAGCAGTTCGGCGGCCCGCCGGCGCGCGCCGGCGCGCCCCAGCTCCAGCAGGGTGCCGAACAGCTCCAGGTTCTGCCGCCCGGTCAGGTCCTCGTCGACCGAGGCGTACTGGCCGGTGAGTCCGATGCTCTGCCGGACCCGCTCGGCGTCGCGGACGACGTCGAAGCCGCCGATCCGGGCGGTGCCGGCGTCCGGGGTGAGGAGCGTGGAGAGGATGCGTACGGCGGTGGTCTTGCCGGCGCCGTTGGGGCCGAGCACCCCGAGCACCGTCCCCCGGGGCACCGCGAGGTCCACGCCCTGCAGCGCCCTCGTCTTCCCGAAGGTCTTGACGAGGCCGTCTGCCTCGATCATCAGGTCAGCTGTCATGCGGGACAGCGTGCGCCGGCCGCCTGACACGGCGCTGACACGGCACCGACACGCTCACCGAGGGGCCGTCCGCCTCGTCGGGCAGCTCGGGGCAGGCGGCGGCGCCCTCGGGACCCCACCGATGTCACCAGGTCGTGGGCTTGCCCTTCTGGAACAGCCAGACGTCGAAGAAGGCGCCGAGGTTCTGCCCGGATTCCCGCTCGGCGAGGGCGATGAAGTCGGCCGTCGCGGCGTTGCTGTGCCGGTGGCTGGCCGCCCACTCCCGCAGGATGCGGAAGAAGGTGGCGTCGCCGACCTTGCCGCGCAACGCGTGCAGGGTCATCGCACCCCGGTTGTAGGGGATGTTGCTGAACATGTCCTCCGGGCCGGGGTCGGCGAGGACGATCTGCCAGAACGGCGACGACGCGGCCCGACCGTAGTTGCTGCTGCTGGCGAAGGTCTGGTTGACCGACGCGCCGCCGTTGTACTCGGTGTACATCCACTGGGCGTAGGTGGCGAAGCCCTCGTTGAGCCAGATGTCCGACCACCGCCGCGGGGAGACGGAGTCGCCGTACCACTGGTGTGCCAGCTCGTGTGCCATCGTGCCGACGCTCGCCGCGCTGGAGAAGATCGGCTTGGTCTGGGTCTCCAGGGCGTAGCCGACGTCGGGGGCCCGGTCGATGATCGCGCCGGTCGAGGCGAACGGGTACGGGCCGAACGTCGCGGCGAAGAATTCGATCATCTTCGGGATCTGCGCGACCGCGGCGGCGGACCCGGCGACCTGGCGCGGGTCGACCGCGACGTACACGGGGATGCCGCTCGGCGTCGTCGACTCGGTGACCACGAAGTTGCCGATGGTGATCGTCGCCAGGTAGGTGGCCATCGGTTCGGTCGAGTCCCAGGTGAAGGTGGTCCAGCCGTCCCGGGTCTCCCTGGACAGGAGCTGGCCGTTGCCGACGGCCGTGAGCCCCTCCGGCACCTTGGCGGTGAACCGGAAGGTCGCCTTGTCGGTCGGGTGGTCGTTGGTGGGCAGCCAGGCCGGGGCGCCCTGCGGCTCGCCGGCGACGAAGGCGCCGTCGTCGGTGGGCACCCAGCCTTCGATCGAACCGTCCGGGTCGGTGATCGGGCCCGGTACGCCGGCGTACTTCACCACCACGGTGAAGGCCTGCCCGGTCTTGAGCTTCGGGCGGGGCGTGACGACTAGTTCCTGGCCGTCACGGACGAAGTCGTGCGCATGCCCGTTGACCGTCAGCGACGAGATGTCCGGACCGCGGAAGTCCAGGTTGAACCGGTCGAGATCCTGCGTGGCGATCGCGCTGATGGTGGCGGTGGCGGCCATGAACCGGGTTGCCGGGTCGTAGGAGAAGGTGATGTCGTAGTGCTGGACGTCATATCCGCCGTTGCCCTCGTCCGGGAAGTACGGGTCGCCGACGCTCGCGGCTCCGGCCGAGTAACGCGGGGCTCCGGGCTTGCCAGGTGCTGCGCCAGCCGCGTCCGGTACCACCATCGACCCGACAGCGACCAGGGCAAGCGTGGCCAGCGCGGCGCCGCGCAAGCGGGGGATCGTCATGTGAACCTTCTCCCTCGGACTGCCGTCACCGGCGGCCAGATGTGTACGCCCCATCCACTCGCACCGAACGGGCATCGTCAAGACCCTCCAGGCCTCCTCATCGACACGAGGCACGCGGGTCAGCCGTGCGCCGGCAGCCGGCCGGCCGCCGACAGCCGCCGGACCACGGCTCGGTGCGGAACGGCGTGGCTGGTACGACCGCCCACCCCGGTGGTGGTGACGGCGGCGAAGAGCGAGTTGAGCAACGCCTCCTCGACGGCGTCCAGGACGGCGGCGAAGACCGGGTCGATCTCCCCGTCCGGGATGGGCGACCGGTCCGGTGGTGCGGTGCTGAACGCGATCGCGTAGTCGCCGCTGCCGCTGCTGTAGGACGCCCCGACCCGGCCCATCGCGAAGACCGCCCGTCGGGCGACCCGTCCGAGCTGCCGGGCGTCCAGGGGCACGTCGGTGGCCACCACGATCATGCAGGAGTTGCCGGGTGGTGCCGTCCGGTCGGCGTCCGGGATCAGCTCGTCGACCGGCAGCGGGACCCCGAGGGCGGTGAGGACTCCGCCGAAGTTGGACTGGACGAGGGCGCCGACGGTGGCCGGTCGACCGGCCACCGGGACCGTCCTGGACGAGGTGCCGATGCCGGCCTTGAAGCCCAGGGCCGTGGTGCCGGTGCCGGCCCCGACGCAGCCCTCCGCCGGCGGTGCGCCGGACGCACCCGTGAGGGCGGCGAGGACGTGTTCCTCGGTGATCGGGCGACGGCGGATGTCCGAGAGGTGGCCGTCGTTGGTCTCACCCACCAGGGGGTTGAACGACAGCTCGCCCGGCCGGCGGTCCATCAGGTGTCCCAGCAGCGCGTCCGCGGCCCGGAACACCGACAGGGTGCCGGTCAGGACGATCGGTGACTCCAGCACGCCGAGTTCGTCCACCTGGGTCGAGCCCACGAGTTTCCCGTAGCCGTTGCCGGTGTGGACGGCGGCCGGAAGGGTCCACCGGCCGGGACCGAGTTGGCTCGGTACGACCGCGGTGACACCGGTGTGCAGGTCGGCGCCGTCGTCGACGGTGGTGTGCCCGACCAGGATCCCCGCGACATCCGTGATCGCGTTGTGCGGGCCGGTGGGCAGCGGCCCGACGACGATCCCGAGGTCGCGGGCCCGACGGGGAAGCTGGTCCATGGTGCTCCTCACCTGGGGACGGTCTCGTCTCCCGGTTCCGGCGCGCCCCAGCCGTCGGGAACGGGCAGGCCGGCCAGCCGTCGGGCCAGGACGGCGGCGCCGACCTGTGCGGCCTGGGCGCCGAAGGCCGAGCGCAGCACCGGGGGCGGGGTCCGCCAGGCGAGGGCCGCGCGCAGGGCGTCGCGTACCGGGTCGAAGAACAGCGCGCCCGCGTCCGCCAGCCCACCGCCGAGCACGATGCGGGCCGGGTCGAGGGTCAGGGTGAGGGTGGCCAGCGCGGTTCCCAGCGCCAGGGTCGCGTCGTTCCAGACGGCGGCGGCGACCGGATCGGTGGCCACCGCGCCGGCGATGGCCCGGCTGTCCGCGTCCGGGCTGCCGCCGAGTCGGGCGTAGCGGCGGGCCAGCCCCCCGGCGGAGGCGTACACCTCCAGGCAACCCCGCTGCCCGCAGCTGCACGGCTCTCCGCCGGGGTGGACCGGCATGTGGCCGACCTCGCCGGCCGAGTCGGTCGCGCCGGGCACCGGCTCGCCGTGCACCACCACCGCCGCGGCGATGCCGGTGCCCAGCGGCAGCAGCAGGAAGTTGTCGAGGCCACGGGCCGCCCCGGCCACCGCCTCGGCGACGCCGGCCGCCCGCGCGTCGTGCCCGACCGCCACCGGGAGCCCGAGGTCGTCCCCGACGAGCGCGCGGAGCGGCACGTCGCGGAACCGGAGGTTGGCGGCGTACCGCACCACCCCGTTCGTCTCGTCGACGAGGCCCGGCGTGACCACGCCGATCGCGGCGGGGGTGGCGCCGAGATCGAGCGCGTCGTCGCGCAGCTGGCGGCACAGGGAGCGGACCGCCTTGACCGGGTCGTCGTCCGCGCGCGACGGCGCGGTCAGCGTGTGCCGGCGCCGGCCGTCCGCGCCGACCACGGCCCCCTTGATGGTCGTTCCGCCGACGTCGACGGCGAGGACACACTGGCCTTCGGGTGCGGTCACGCGATCACCCGGTCACCACGGCGAGGTCCGCGGTGAAGTCGCGGTCCAGGGGAAACACCGGGCGCACCACGTTCCGGTACGGCAGCCGCGCGAGGTCCTGGTCGACGCCGCCCGGGGTCAGGGCGAGCAGCCAGTCGCCGGCCGCGTCGAACAGTTCGGGTTCGAGATAGCCGATCTTCACCACGACGAGGTCCATCTCGTCGACCTTGATGCCCAGCCGGGCGTAGGACTCCAGCAGGCGGTACTGCATCCGGCGGGACGTGACCAGGACGCTGAGCCCGCCGACTCGTACGCTGACGCACCGCCCGCCGTCGGGATCGTCGGCGACCGCCTCCAGGATCCCGTCCAGCGGGAGCGGCCCCGGGTCCCGGGAGTCGATCCGCCCGCCCACGGTCACCGTCACCGGTGAGCCGAGCGGCCGGTCGGCGACCTGCGCCACGGCCTGCGGGTCGACCAGCGAGGCGAACACGGCCCGGCGGGAGCCGCCGCGGATCTCGGGGCGGGCCAGCATCCGCGCCGCGGCGAAGGTGACGTCGTCGGCGCCGCCGGCGCCCGGGTTGTCGCCGGAGTCGCTGATGAAGAACGGTCGCCGGGCCGGATCGGCGACCGCGGCCAGGGCGGTGTCGAGGCAGTCGTCCATCGAACCGGTGGGTGCGACGAAGGCGAACTCGTCGCGGGCCGCCCAGAAGTGCCCGCCGAGCTCGCGGGCCGCGTCGGCGGTGGCGGTGGCGTCGGTGCCGGTGACGACGACCGCGCCCCGGCAGCGGGGCTGGTCGGCCCAGGCGAACCCGATCCAGATCGCCGCGTCGACGATGCCGTCGCGGGCCTCGATGTCGGGGATCCGCGCGTAGAGTCCGCGGGCCGGCTCCTCGCGGGTGCTGGTCATCTCGCCCGGCAGCAGGATCGGCACGTGGACCAGCGCCTTGTGCGGGCGCTGCTGGCGGCGCAGGGCCTCGACCAGGTTCCGGGCGGCGCGCTCACGCGTCTCCCACACGTCGACGTGCGGGGCGGTGCGGTAGCAGGTGAGCAGGTCGCAGGCGTCGAAGAGCACCCGCGAGACGTTGCCGTGCAGGTCCATCGCGGCGGAGACGAACGGCTCCGGCCCGAGCACCGACCGGATGGCGGTGACGAGGTCGCCCTCCGCGTCGTCGCGTCCGACGACGGTCATCGCGCCGTGGATGTCCAGCAGCATGCCGTCCAGGGGTCCGGCCGAACCCAGCTTCTCCACCAGCTCGGTGGCCCACGCTTCGTACGTCGCGGGGTCCACCGCCCCGCCGGGCAGGGCCCGGGCGTGCACGAGCGGGATCCACTCGACGTCGGCGGTCCAGGGCTGGGCGGGGGAGAGCCAGTCGTAGCGCGCCAGCAGGGCATCGCCCCGGGTGACCTCGAAGTCGTCGGCGGTGCTCAGGTGCGGCGAGAACGTGCTGGACTCGATGTGGATGCCGCCGATGGCGACGCGGAGGGGACGGGGCACGGGTGTTGCTCCTCAGGAGGGTCGTACGTCGGTCGTCGTGCGCAGCAGGTGCCCGAGGCCGACCAGGGCCGCATCCGGGCCCGCGACGCTGGCTTCGATGGTCAGGGACTGGGTCACGGACGGTAGGCAGCGCTCGTAGAGCATCCCCCGGGTCGCGGCCACGTAGACGTCGAGACTGGACAGTGCGCCGCCGATGACGACGGCGTCGGGGTTGAGGAAGTTGACCAGGCCGGAGAGGGCGACGCCGAGCAGCCGGCCGGCGTGGCGCACCATGGTCACCACGGTCGGGTCGGCGTCGCTGACCGCCGCCACGATCTCCCGGATGCTTGTCGCCGGGGAGCCCTGCTCGGCCAGTTGGCGGGCCAGGGCGGCGCCGCTGGCAACGGTCTCCAGGCAGCCCCGGCTGCCACAGGAGCACTCCCGCTCGCCGCTGTCCGCCACGCGGACGTGCGTGACGTCGCCGCTGAGGCCGCGCCCGCCCCGGTAGATCTGACCGGCGCTGACCAGGCAGCCGCCGATGCCGGTGCCGGCCTTGACGTAGATCATGTCGCCGAACTCGTCGCGGCGGGTGACGTACTCGCCGATCGCCGCCGCCTTGGCGTCGTTGTCGACGAGCACCGGCACGGGGAAGCGCTCGGCGAGGCGGACCCTCGCGTCGACGCCGCTCCAGCCGGGCATCCGGGCCGGGCCGATCAGCCGCCCGCCGGGGAACCCGACCGGACCCGGCAGGGCCACGCCGACCCCGAGCAGCTCCTGGCCCGCCGCGGTCGCCGCCTGGAGCCGGTCGACCGTCGCCGCGACCACCTCGAACACCTCCGCCGGCCCGGCCGCGATGTCGATGGCCACCTCTTCGGTGGTGCGCAGCCCTCCGTCGGGCGCGCACAACCCCACCCGCGCGTGCCGGCCGCCCAGTTCCGCGACGGCGAGGACTCCCTTGGTCTCCCGCAGGCGCAGGATCCGGGGGCGCCGTCCCCCGGTGGACCGGCCCACCCCCTCCTCGAGGATGACGCCCTCCTCCAGCAGCCGGCGGACCACGCTCGTGACGGTGGAGGGGGCGACCTGCAACGCCTCGATGAGGTCGGCGCGCGAGGTGACCGCGCCGCTGGCCAGCAGGCTCAGGGTCTGGTCGCGCAGCGTGGCGGAGATCGATGGTTCCAAGGGTGCCTCTCCTCATTCGGGCGGTCCTCCGGCGCCGCCTCAGTGTCGCAGTGCCCGACGGGGTACGCGCCGGAGCCCACGCGAAGAGTATCGGTCGATGCTTCGCCGACTTAGATCGTACCCTGGCCGAAGTAGCCGAATAAAGAGGGTAAGTTTCGTTGACTCAAGACTTCGGCGCGGATACATTCTCCGCGTCGAACGTCGAGGAGCAGCACCGGGCGGCCGAACGCGTGGCACCGCCGGTAGCGCCCGGAGACGCGGGGCAGTGCACATCAAATCGAGGAGATTCATGAGGAGCAGATTTCCCCGGCGAGCCCTCCGCGGCGCGGTGGCGGTGGCCAGCGCGGTCGCCCTCGGGGCGGGCCTCGTCGCCTGCGGCGGCGGCAGCGGTTCGTCGAAGGACGGCGGCAGCCAGGGCAAGGACACCGCGACCGTCGCCTTCCGCACGCCCAACTGGATCCTGCCGATCTCGGCGCCCGGCTTCACCCAGGGCGAGAACGCCATCTTCGGCCAGGCGCTGTACCGGTCCCTCTACCAGTACAAGCTGGACGGCTCCGCGCAGTACAACATCGACCCGCAGCGCTCGATGGCCGAGCCGCCGGTGGTGAGCGACGGCGGCAGGACCCTGACCATCACGCTGAAGGACAACACCTGGTCCGACGGCAAGCCCGTCACGACCAGGGACATCCAGTTCTGGTACGACCTGGTCAGCGCGAACAAGGACAAGTGGGCGTCCTACCGGGCCGGCGGCCTCCCGGACAACATCGCCCAGTGGTCGGTCAAGGACGACAAGACCTTCTCGATCACCACCACGAAGGTGTTCAACACCGCGTGGTTCGTCGACAACCAGCTCAACAAGATCACGCCGATGCCGCAGCACGCCTGGGACAAGGACTCCGCCACCGCGGCGGTGAGCAACCTGGCCAGCACGCCGGCGGGCGCGAAGAAGGTCTTCGACTTCCTCACCACGGCCGCCAAGGACCCCAAGACGTACGACTCGAACGAGCTGTGGAAGGTCACCAGCGGCCCCTGGAAGCTGGCGAAGTACGTGCCGAACGGCGAGGTCACCCTCGCCGCGCAGCCGAACTACTCGGGTGTGGACAAGCCGAAGCTCGCCAAGATCGTGCTGCGGCCGTTCACCGGCGACGACGCCGAGTTCAACGTGCTGCGCGCCGGTGACATCGACTACGGGTACGTGCCGGCGGCCAACCTCTCGCAGGAGGGCTACCTCAAGTCCAAGGGCTACACGGTCTCGCCGTGGTACGGCTGGTCCGTCACCTACCTCCAGCTGAACTTCAACAACCCGAAGACCGGGGTGCTGTTCAAGCAGCCGTACCTGCGGCAGTCGCTGCAGATGCTCATCGACCAGCCGACGATCAGCAAGGTGATCTGGTCCGGCACGGCCGCGCCGACCTGCGGTCCGGTGCCGGCCAAGCCGGGCACCAACGGTGCCGACGCCGCCGGCTGCGCGTACCCGTTCGACCCGGCCAAGGCGAAGGAACTGCTGGAGAGCCACGGCTGGAAGGTGGCCCCGGACGGGCAGACCACCTGCCAGACGCCGGGCACCGGGGCGAACCAGTGCGGTGACGGCATCGCCGCCGGCACGCCGCTGAACCTCACCGTGACCAGCCAGACCGGTTTCGCCGCCACGACGAAGATGTTCGCCGAGATCAAGTCGCAGATGGCCAAGCTGGGCATCCAGCTCACCATCAAGGAGGTGCCCGACTCGGTCGCGGTGACCCCGGCCTGCAAGCCGACGGACGCCGCCTGCTCGTGGGACATGTCCTTCTTCGGATCGCAGGGCAGTTGGTACTACCCGGCGTTCGCCAGCGGCGAGCGGCTCTTCGCCACCGGCGCCCCGGTGAACCTGGGCAGCTACAGCAATCCCGAGGCCGACAGGCTCATCGAGGCCACCCAGTTCTCCGGCGACGAGAGCGCCCTCAAGGCGTACAACGACTTCCTCGCCAAGGACCTGCCGGTGCTCTGGATGCCGAACCCGGTGTTCCAGGTCTCGGCGTACCGGTCCGGTCTGCAGGGGGTCGAGCCGCAGGACCCGATGAACTTCATGTACTTCCAGGACTGGTCCTGGAAGTGACCGATCACTGATCGTCCCGGCCCCGGCGGCGCCCACCGCGCCGCCGGGGCCCCGACCGGGGAGGAGGCGGGGCCCAGGTGGTCCGGTACCTCATCACGCGCTTGGGCCAGGCCCTCGTCGTCGTCGTGCTCGTCACGGTGATCGCGTTCCTCATCCTGCACCTGCTGCCCGGGGGCGCGGCGCGCGCCACCCTCGGCAAAGAGGCGACGCTGGAGCAGTTGGCGGCGTTCAACCACGACATGGGCTACGACCGGCCCTGGATCCAGCAGTACGGCATGTACGTGCAACGCCTGCTGCAGGGCGACCTGGGCTACTCGTACCAGCTCAACCAGTCGGTCGTCGAGGCGATCAGCCAGCGGCTGCCGAAGACGATGGTGCTGTCGCTGCTGTCGACCGTGCTCGCCATCGTGCTGGCGATCCCGCTCGGGGTGATCCAGGCGGTACGCCGCAACCGCTGGCCCGACTACGCCATCACCTCGCTGTCCCTGCTGGCGTACGCCACGCCCATCTTCTTCATGGGCCTCATGCTGATCATCCTGTTCTCGCAGGTCTGGCCGATCCTGCCGCCCGAGGCGCCGCAGGGCTTCACGGTGGCGGAGGTGCTCGCCGACCCGGCCGGGCTGGTCCTGCCCACGATCACCCTGGCCATCGTCACCATCGCGGTCTACTCGCGGTACGTCCGCTCCGCCATGGTCGACAACCTCAACGAGAACTACGTGCGCACCGCCCGCAGCAAGGGCCTCTCCGAGCGGCGGGTGGTGCTGCGGCACACGCTGCGCAACGGGTTGTTCCCGGTCATCGCGCTGCTCGGGATGTACCTGCCCGCGCTGTTCAGCGGGGCGCTGGTCGTCGAGTCGCTGTTCAACTTCCCCGGCATGGGGCAGCTGTTCTGGCAGGCGGCGCTCAAGCGTGACTTCCCGATCCTGCTCGGGGTCACCGTCATCATCTCGATCGCGACGGTCGTCGGCGCGCTCGTCGCCGACCTGCTCTACGCCGCCGTCGATCCCCGGGTCCGACTCCAGCGGAGCGCGTCATGACCACACTCCCCGAGGCGGTCCGTCCAGGTGCCGTCCCCGACCAGCCGGCCGACGCCGAGGCGCCGGTGCGCGGCCTCTGGCGGCAGGGACTTGTCGTCTTCTGCGAGAACCGGCTCGCCCTGGTGGGCCTGGGCCTGTTCGTCCTGCTGGCCGGGATCTGCTTCCTCGGCCCGGTCTTCTACCACACCGACCAGGTGCACACGGACCTCACCGCGGTCCACCTGGCCCCCGGTCAGCAGGGGCATCCGCTCGGCACCGACGGGGTCGGCTACGACCAGTTGGGGCGGCTCATGCTCGGCGGGCAGACCTCGATCATCGTCGGGCTCGCCGCCGGGATCCTCGCCACCGCCCTGGGCACGATCTGGGGCGCCGTCGCCGGGTTCGCCGGCGGCTGGGTGGACTCGGCGATGATGCGGGTCGTCGACGCGATGATGTCGATCCCGTCGCTGTTCCTGTTCATGCTGCTCGCCGCCATCGTCACGCCGAGCGTGTCGATGCTCATCGTCATCATCGGCGCGTTCGCCTGGCTGGGACCGGCCCGGCTCGTCCGGGGCGACGCGCTGACCCTGCGCTCCCGCGAGTACGTCCAGGCCATGCGGGGGATGGGCGGCACCGGCGGCCGGGCGGTGCGCCGGCACATCGTGCCCAACGCCATCGGGACGGTGATCGTCAACGCGACCTTCCAGGTCGCCGACGCGATCCTCTACGTCGCGTACCTGTCCTTCCTCGGCCTGGGCGTCCCCCCGCCGGCGGCGAACTGGGGCGGCATGCTCTCCGACGGCCTGGCGGACACCTACAGCGGCCACTGGTGGCTGCTGTACCCGCCGGGCATCGCCATCATCCTCATCGTCCTCGCCTTCAACTTCATCGGCGACGGGTTGAGGGACGCCTTCGAGGTCCGCCTCCGGCGACGCTGAGCAGGAGCAGAGAAATGAGCGAATCGACAGTCCGGCACGCGCCGGCAGGAAGCCAGCCCCTGCTGGAACTGCGCGACCTCGACACCGACATCGCGCTGCGCCGCGGCACGGTGCACGCCCTGGACGGCGTCAACCTCCAGGTCATGCCGGGGGAGACCCTCGGCGTCGTGGGGGAGTCGGGCAGCGGCAAGACGATGACCGCGCTCTCCGTCATGGGCCTGCTGCCGCCCGGCGGCCGGGTGTCCGGGGGGCAGATCCTCTTCGAGGGCCGCGACCTGCGAGCGCTGCCGGCCGACGAGGTACGCCGGATCCGTGGCGTCCGGATGGGCATGGTCTTCCAGGACCCGCTCACCTCGCTCAACCCCACCATGCGGATCGGCGTCCAGGTCGGCGAACCGCTGCGGGTGCACGAGCGGGTCGGCCGGGCGGAGGCCCGGGAGCGGACCATCGAGATCCTGCGCCGGGTCGGGATGCCGCGCCCGGAGCGGATCGTCGACAACTACCCGCACGAGCTGTCCGGCGGGATGCGGCAGCGGGTCGCCATCGCGATGGCGCTGATCTGCTCGCCCCGCCTGCTCATCGCCGACGAGCCGACCACGGCGCTGGACGTCACCACCCAGCGGCAGATCCTCGAACTCATCGACGACCTGCGCGAAGAGTTCGGGATGGCCGTCATCCTGGTCACCCACGACCTCGGGGTGATCGCCGGCCGCGCCGACCGGGTCGCCGTCATGTACGCCGGACGGGTGGTCGAGACCGCCGCGACCGGAGAGCTGTTCCGCTCGCCGCGGCACCGCTACACCGAGGCGCTGATGGAGGCGCTCCCCGAGTCGGCGATCCGGGACTCCGGTGAACACGCCCGGCTCTACAGCATTCCGGGCCTGCCGCCGGACCTGTCCCGGCCCCTGACCGGCTGCCGCTTCGCGCCACGCTGCCGCCACGCCGCCGACGACTGCCGGAGCACCGACCCCGCCCTGTCGAGCGGCCGGCACCAGCACGCCTGCCTGCACCCGGTGCCCGCCGGGCCGGTCACCCTGCCGACCCCGGTGCGGGGCGAGCCGGAGCCGACCGGTGCGACGGCCGCTGCGACGCGGGTCGCGCCGGCGTCGGAGCCGGCCGCCGCGACGGCCGGCGCCGGGGAGCCGGCCGCCACGCCCGTCCTGTCGGTGCGAGACCTGGTCAAGAACTACGCCGCGCACGGCCGCGGGCTGCTGCGCCGGACCGCCGGGCAGGTGAGCGCCGTGGCGGGTGTGTCGTTCGACGTGCGCCCGGGCGAGACGTTCGGGCTGGTCGGCGAGTCCGGCTGCGGCAAGTCCACCGTGGGCCGGCTGGCCGTCGGGCTGGAGCAGCCGAGCGCCGGGCAGATCATGCTGGACGGCACGGACATCGCCGGCCTGGCCGGACGGGAGCGTCGCCGGATGCACCGGCACGTCCAACTGATGTTCCAGGACAGCTACGCCGCGATGAACCCGCGGATGCGGGTCGACGCCATCCTCGCCGAACCCCTGGAGATCCAGAAGGTGGGCGGCCCGGCCGCGCGGCGGGCGCGCATCGCGACGCTGCTCGACCAGGTGGGGCTGTCGCGGCGGGTCCTGGAACGGTACCCCCACGAGTTCTCCGGCGGTCAGCTGCAACGCATCGGGCTGGCCCGTTCGCTGGCCCTGCAACCGCGGCTGATCGTCGGCGACGAGCCGGTGAGCGCGCTGGACGTGTCCATCCAGGCGCAGGTGCTCAACCTCATGCGGGACCTGCAACGCGAGCTCGGCCTGGCGTACGTCTTCATCAGCCACGACCTGTCCGTCGTCGACTACATGGCGGACCGGATCGGCGTCATGTACCTCGGCAAGCTCGTCGAGGTCGGACCCGCGCGGGACGTGGTCCGGGCCGCCCGGCATCCGTACACGCAGGCGCTCATCGACGCCGTCCCCTCCGTCACGCCGAACCCCGCCGCCGCGCACGACGGGGTGACCATCCGGGGCGAGCTGCCCAGCGCGTTGAACCCGCCCACCGGGTGCCGGTTCCGGACCCGGTGCCCCCTGGCCCAGGACGTCTGCGAGACCGAGCCCCCGCTGGCCGGCGGCGCGCACCGGGTGGCCTGCCACTTCCCGCTGCGTCCGGAGTCGACCGCGGCGTCCGCCCGGGCCGGGGCGGCCGCGTGACCACCGTCGAGATCTGCGTGAGTGACGTGCCGACCGCGCTCGTCGCCGAGGCCGCCGGAGCCGACCGGCTGGAGCTCTGCGCCGACCTCGGCCAGGGCGGCACCACCCCGAGCCCGGGGACCGTCGCGGTCGCGCTGCGGACGTTGCGCCGGGCGGGCGTACGGGTCATGGTCCGTCCCCGTGGCGGCGACTTCCGGGTGAGCGGGGTCGAGGAGCAGGTCATGCTCGCCGACATCGCGGCCATCCGCGGCCTGCCCAATCCGCACGGTCTCGCGGTCGGGGTGGTGGTCGGTGCCCTCACCGCCGACGGCGGCCTCGATCTGCCCGTGCTGCGGCGCCTCATCGAGGCGGCGGGACCGCTGCCGGTGACGGTGCACAAGGCCTTCGACGAGGTCGGCGACCAGCTGCGGGCGATCGAGGAACTGGTCGACCTCGGGGCCGACGCGGTGCTCACCTCGGGCGGGGCGCCGACCGCGCTGGCCGGTGCCACCCGGATCGCCGCCCTGCGGCAGCGGGCCGGCGACCGGCTGAGGGTCATCGCCGGCGGCGGCATCCGGTCGCACAACGTCCGGCAGGTGCTCGCGGCCACCGGAGCACGGGAGGTGCACCTGCGGGCGCCGGTGCGGCGCCACGGACGCGAGGCCACGGACGGCGACGAGGTACGCCGGGTCGTCGAGGCCACGCGTGCCCGCGACGTGGTGGACGGCGCGGGGCTTGATCTCGTGGACCGAAGCTGACCGAGCGCCCTCCGGTGACCGATACCCTTCGTAGGGCAGTCCAGCGGGGGAATGCCCCACCTCAGGAGCGGGAGTCAGCGACGGTGCCGAAGGCCTACTGGATCACCACCTACCGGTCCATCAGCGACGACGCGAAGGTCGCCGCCTACGCCGAACTGGCGGGGCCGGCGCTGCGTGCCGCGGGCGGCACCTTCCTGGCGCGCGGCCAGGCGGCGCACGCGTTCGAGTCCGGCGTGCGGGAGCGCACGACGCTCATCGAGTTCGACAGCGTCGACGCCGCCCTGGCCGCCCACGAGACCCCCGCCTACCAGGAGGCGCTGCGGGCGCTCGGCGACGGCGCCGACCGTGACCTGCGCATCGTCGAAGCGACACCCTGACGCCGGGCGGCCGGCGCGCACGCGCGGCCGCAACGGCCACGCGGGGCCCACGCCGGGCGGGACGGGGACGGCGGCGGACGTGAGCCGGCCGCACCTCTAGGCTGGGCGGCATGCTCGCCCGGCACCCCGCACCCGGTCACTCCGACGGTCCCGGCGGGGGCGCCGGCGGGTCGGTCCGGTGAGGCCGCCCACCGTGCCGGAGCAACGCCACGCAGCCCCGGCCGGGCGATCCGGTCTGGCGGAACGCTGCCGTCTGATCGCCGACTCGCGTGCCTTCGACGTCGTGATCGTCGTGGTCATCATGCTCAACGGGGTCGTGCTCGGCTTCGAGACCTACCGCGACCTCGGGTCGGCGCACCCGGCGGTGCGGTGGCTCGAGTGGTGCTTCCGGATCGTCTTCGTCGTCGAGATCGCGATCCGGGTGCTGGCCTACGGTAGCCGGCCGCAGGACTTCTTCCGGCACGGCTGGAACGTCTTCGACTTCCTGGTGACGGCCGCCATCTTCGTCCCCGGCCTGCACGGTGACTCGGCGGTGCTGCGGTTCCTGCGGGTCGCCCGGGTGCTGCGGCTGGTGCGGTTCTCACCCGGGCTGCGCACCATCGTGGCGGCGCTGTGGCGCAGCCTCCCCGGCGTCGCGGGCTTCCTCGCGCTGGCCGCGGTCACCCTCTACGTGTACGGCATGGCCGGCTGGCTGATCTTCGGGGAGCGGTACCCGGAGCAGTACGGCGACATCGGCCGCTCCCTGCTGACCCTGTTCGTGCTGCTGTCGCTGGAGACGCTGCCGGACCTGCTCCAGCAGGGCATGGCGGTGTCGCCGTGGACGCTGGTCTACTACGTCAGCTACGTGCTGATCACGGTGAACCTGCTGCTCAACATCCTGATCGCGGTCATCGTCAACTCGATGGAGGAGGCCCGCCGGCTGGAGATGACCGAGCGGCTGGCGCCGGACTACGACGAGGACGGCGACGGGGTCCCCGACGAGCTCGACCGGATCGCGCTCACCCAGCGGCTGGACGACCTGCGTGCCGTCATCGGCGAGCTCGAACGGGAGCTGCGCATCGACCGCGAGGACGGGCAGCACCGACCGCGCCCGCACCGCGAGCGGGCGGGCTGACCTCTCGCGACACCACGACGCACGGCACCGGTCGCGCCGGCGGGTCAACGCCGGCGCGACCGGTCGTCCGGTCAGGACAGTTGCAGCCGGGGTTCCAGGGTCACCTCGAAGAGCCGGTCCCAGGGCAGCTCGACCCGCGCCGACTCGAACCGCGCGAGGGTCGCCGTGAACGTCTTCGCGCCCCGCCGGCCCAGCACGATGCGGTGCCCCGCGAAGTGGTCGGCGAAGTACCGCTCGGTCAGCGGCACCAGCCGCTCCCGCACCCAACCGTCGAAGTACGTCTTCTGCTCGGGCGTGAGCGCCAGCGGGTCCCAGCCCTGCGCCCGCGCGTGCGCGTACGCCTCGACCTGCACGATGTTCTTCCACGGGTCGTCCTTGACGAACCGGTAGAGCAGGTACTCGGCATGCGCCTGGCCGGGCCCGCGCAGCTCCGGCACCCCGAGTCCGCTGCCGGAGGAGCGCAGGTACGCCCACCGGGCGGTGCCGTGCCCGAGCGCCAGGCCGAGGGCGTTGCCGCCGGTGTTCCACCCCGAGTACGACAGCAGCGCCGCGAGGTCCAGCCGGCTCTCCATCCGCGCCACCAGGTCGTGGTCGGCCTTGTTGACGATGAGCGGGTCCACCACGACGACCGGGGTGCCGGCGGCCAGCAGCTCGCCGATCCGCCCGACGAAGGCGTCCAGGTCGGCGGCCCGCCGGGCCGGCGCCGCCGAGGGGGTGTTCACGGCGAGCACGATGTCCGCCTCGCCGCCGACCACCCGTCCGCCCACGGCGGCCACGTGCCGGCGGATGTTCTCCGCGAACGGGATGCCCTCCAGCTGGGCGGTCCAGTCCTCGCCGGAGACGCCGGCGTACTCGACGCGGTAGGTGGGCGTCGTGCGGGCCGCGATGACGCGGGCGACCAGCAGCGCGTCGACCTCGTCGGCGCCGGGGAAGATCTCCACCCGGTCGCCGACGCCGAGGTGGGCGACCAGCTCCTCCAGCTCCACCCGCTCGGCCCGGGCCAGGCCGACCGGCGCGGTGTCGTCCTCGGAGAGCACCAGGTGGCTGATCGTACCGTCGGCGACCCACTCGACCATGAGCCGGTTGACCTGGTGGTTGCGGGCCCGCGCGGCGAGGTAGTCCTCGACGACCTGGTCGGGGATCTGCGCCCGGACGGCGTCGAGCTGGGCCCGCAGCTCCTCCTGCCCGAGGTTCACCACCTGGTCGTAGAGCTTCGCCCAGCTGACCAGCGCGTCACGGTACCGGTCCAGCTCGGTGCCGGTGCTGGTGATCGCGAGGCGCTGGATGGTGTCGTGCACCTCGATCACCGCGTCCGGCCGGGCCGCGCGCAGGTTCCGGATGGCCGCCAGGTTGTCCAGGGCGGCGGCCAGGGTCGGTGCGGCGGTCCGGGAGGCGATCAGGCCGCCGTAGGCGAGCATGCTGACCGAGATCACGTACCCGTCGGCGCCGTCGGTGGTGCCGAGCCAGCGGGCGATGGCGGCCCCGTCGCCGGGGGTGAAGAAGCGGCCCAGCAGGTCCCGCGGCGGCAGCTGCACGCGGGCGCCGGCGCTCGCCGCGGTCATCTGCGGGGCGTACGTGTTGACCGGCCGGTCGTCCAACGGCACCAGTGCCACGGTCGGCCGCCGTCCGGCCGGCCCGGCGACGGCGGGGCGGCCGATGGCCACGGTGGCCAGCCCGGCCACGCCGGTGGCCAGGAGGGTACGTCTTCTCATGCTCACTCCCTCTTCTCCGGTGCGCTCGCCGCGCGGGGGGTGGCCGGCACGAGCCGGCGGGTGATCCACAGCGGTGAGGTGACGGCGTTGCCCATCACCACCGCGTGCGCACCCGCGTCGAAGGCCCGGCCGATCTGTTCCGTGGTGCGGTACCGCCCTTCGGCGATCACCGGCACGGACAGCTGTGCGGCGAGTCGCGCCACGAGCCCGAGGTCGGGCCCGTCAGTCGGTGGACTGGCCGGGGTGTAGCCGGACAGTGTGGTGGCGACGGCGTCCGCGCCGGCCTCGACGGCGGCGACGCCCTCGGCCGCGGTGGCGACGTCGGCGAGGATCAGCACGTCGGTCCGTTCGCGGATCAGGCGGACCGTGTCGGCGAAGGTGCGCCCGTCCGGCCGCGGGCGGTCGGTGGCGTCGACCGCGACGATGTCCGCGCCGGCCAGCGCCACGTCGAGGGCGTGGGCGGCGGTCGGGGTGATGACGACGCCCTCGGTGCCGTCCTTGTAGAGCCCGATCACCGGGACGTCGACGACGGGGCGTACCGCGGCGACGTCGTCCGGCCCGTTGACCCGGACCGCCACCGCGCCGCCGCGCACCACCGCGGCCGCCACCCGGGCCTGCACGTACGGGTCGCGCATCGGGTCGCCGGGGTCGTCGGGCAACGGCTGGCAGGACACCACCAGGCCGCCGGCCAGGTCGTCGAGCACGTTCACGCGGTGGTCCTTTCGCATTCGAGGCTGTCCATGGCCAGGCGGGCCGCGCCGACCACGACGGCGTCGGCGCCCAGCGTGGCGGGCAGCAGCGGGACGCCGGCCCAGCCCGCGGGCAGCTCGGCCGAGTAGGCGGCCGACGCGGCGGGCAGCAGGGCGCCGCCCGCCCCGCCCGCCACGAGGACGGCGTCCGGGTCGAGCAGGGCCACCAGTCCCGCCAGGGCGGCGCCGAGGGCGGTGCCGGCCCGGTCCACGACCCGCCGGGCGATCGCCTCGCCGGCCGCGGCGCGCTCGGCGACGGTCCGGCCGGTGACCCGGGTTCCGGTCTCGACGGCGTACGCGGCGGCCAGCCCGCTGCCCGAGGCGATCGCCTCCAGGTGCCCGTACCGGCCGCACCCGCACCGCAGCCGGTCGGCGCCCGGGGCCGGCAGGTGCCCGACCTCGCCGGCGGCGCCGCGGGCGCCGCCCTCGACGCGGCCGTGCCGCACGACCGCCCCGCCCAGCCCGGTGCCGACGGCCACCAGGAGCACATGAGGGCGGCCCCGTCCGGCGCCGGCCCAGCATTCGCCCAGCGCGGCGGCGTTCACGTCGTTGGCGACCCGCACGGGCCGGCCGAGCCGGGCGGCCAGCGCGTCGGCGACCGGGGTGCCGGTCCAGCCGGGCAGGCTGTCGGTGGCGTACCGGATGCCGCCGGTCGTGGGGTCGACCGTGCCGGCGGTGCCCACGCCCACCGGCCCGGTGGTCGCGCCGAGCAGGTCGGCGGCCAGCCGGGCGGCGGCGTCCAGCACGGCCTCGGGCCCGGACCGGGCGGGCGTGGGGACCTCTCGGCGCTCCCGCACCCGCCCGCCCGGGTCGACAAGCGCGGCCGCCGTCTTGGTGCCGCCGATGTCGATGCCGACGACAGGTGTCGTCATCCCTTGAGACCGGTGTGCGCGAGGCCCTCGACGAACTGCTTCTGCGCGATGACGAACACCACGAGGACCGGCAGCGCGGTCATCGACGCCGCGGCCAGCTGGACGTCCCACATCGGCCCGCCGTAGGCGTCGACGAACTGGGTGAGCGCCTGGGGCAGGGTGAACTTCTCCGGCGAGGAGAGGAACACGATCGGCTCCAGGTAGAGGTTCCAGCTGTGCAGGAAGGTGAAGATGGCCACCGCGCCCAGCGCGGGCCGCGACAGCGGCAGCGCGATCCGCCAGAACGTGGCGAACCGGCCGAGCCCGTCGACCCGCGCCGCCTCCTCCAGCTCGCCGGGGAGGCTGATGAAGAACTGCCGCATGATGAACGTCGCCAGCACGCTGGGCGCGCCGAAGATCGGCACCAGGATCAGCGGCCAGTGGGTGTTGACCAGGCCGAGCTTGAAGAACATCTGGAACAGCGGAACGATCGTCACCTCGCTGGGAATGAGCAGGCCCGCGAGGACGACCAGGAACAGCACGTTCTGGCCGCGGAACCGGATGCGCGCGAAGGCGTAGCCGGCCAGCGCCGACACGGCCAGGGTGCCGACCGTGACGAGCAGCGCGATGTAGAGGCTGTTCAGGTACTGCTGCCCGAACGGCTGCAGCTCGAACACCCGCCGGTACGCGTCGAGCCGCGGGTGGGTCGGCAGCAGGTCCGGCGGGAAGGCGAAGATGTCCGCCACCGGCTTCAGCGACGAGGTGACCATCCACCAGGTCGGGAAGACGAACGGGATCGCCAGGACCAGCAGCACCCCGTAGAGCACCAGCTTGGTCCGCCGCGACAGGTCACGACTCATGGAAGACCCACCTCTTGCGCATCTGCCACTGCAGCACGGTGAGGGCGAGCACGATGGCGAACAGGACGATCGACAGCGTGGCGCCGTAGCCGAAGTGATGGAACTGGAAGGCCTGCTGGTACAGGTAGTAGACGAGCACGGTCGTCGACGTGCCCGGCCCGCCCTGGGTGAGCACCGCGATCTGCGCGAACACCTGCAACGACCCGACCACGGTGATGATCGAGGTGAGCAGGATCGTCGGGCTGATGAGCGGCACCGTGATCCGCCAGAACTGGCGCATCCGGCTCGCCCCGTCCACCTGCGCGGCCTCGTACAGCTCGGCCGGCACGCCCTGCAGGGCGGCCAGGAACAGCACCATGTTGAGGCCGACGTTCTTGAACACCTGCACGACGATGACCGACACCATGGCGGTGCCCTCGCCGCGCAGCCAGTTCGGCCCGTCGATGCCGACGGTGTCGAGCAGGCTGTTCAGCCCGCCGTTGTCCTGCAGCAGGAAGCCCCACACGATGGTCCAGGCCACCAGTGAGACCACGACGGGGGAGAAGAACAGCGTGCGGAACAGGATGGTGCCGCGCAGCCGCTGGTTGAGTAGGACGGCCAGCAGCAACGCCAGGCCGAGGTTGAACACCACGAGGCCGACCGAGAACAGCCCGGTGGCGCGCAGCACCGCGCCGAGATTGGGGTCGTCGACGAGCGCCTGGTAGTTGTCGGTGCCGACGAAGTCGAACGTCCCGGCCAGCACGTTCCACTCGTGCAGGCTGTACCAGACCACGAGGATCAGCGGCAGGATCACGAAGACGGCGCTGCCGAGCAGTTGCGGGGTGATGAACAGGTAACCGGCAAGCTGGTCCCGGCGGCGGCTGGTCCAGAACGGCCGGGCCGGGCCCGGGGCGGGCCCGGCGGTCGCCGGGCCCACCCTGGTGTCCGTCTGGGTCATGGTCGTCAGCCCTACTTCGCCAGCAGCGGCTGGATCTTGGCGCAGACGCCGTCGAGCACGGCCTTGACGTCCGCGTTCGGCTGCCACAGCGGGTCGAGGCCGGCGCGGACCTGCTGGCTCAGCTCGGCCTGCCCCGCGTGGCTGGGCTTGACCACACCGTTGGTGATGCCGTCGATGACGACCTTCTGCAGCTGCTCCGGCTTGAGCTTCGGGTTCGTCTTGGCGAGCGTCTCGGCGGTCAGCTGGGACTGGCGGGGCGGCGGGAAGAACTGGGCGAGCTTCGCCGAGTTGGTGGGGTTGGTGAAGAACGCCAGGAAGTCGGCGGCCTGCTTGGCGTGCGGGCTCTTCTTCATCACCCCGATGCCGGCCTGGCCGACCACCGCGTAGTTCCCCTTCGGCCCGGCCGGCAGCGGCACCAGGTCCCACCCGAAGCCGCCGTCCTTCAGCAGCGAGGCGCGGGAGATCTGGGTGATCGTCATGGCCGAGTCACCGGCGAAGAAGTCGGCCGTCGTGCCCGGGCCGGGCAGCGCCTTCTGGGTGAAGGTGGCCTTGTGCAGGGTGGTCATCGCGTCGACCATCTCCGGGCTGTTGAAGCCGCAGGTCCTGCCGTCCTCGCTCCACGCCCGGGCGCCCCAGCCGGTCCAGAAGGTGGACAGGTTGTCCCAGCCCTTGTAGTCGAAGTCCCGGATGACCAGGCCGGCCTTGCCGGACTTCGCCGCCGCCGCGGCCGCGGTGGTCAGGGCGTTGTCCCAGGTCCACTGCCCGGCCGCGATCAGCTCGGCCGGGGTCTTCTGCCCGGCCTTCTTGATCATGTCGGTGTTGACGAACACCCCGAACGGCGAGGTGGAGAAGGGGTACGCGAACAGCTTCCCGTCGTTCTGCCAGAGCTTGAGCGTGGCGGGGGAGAGGTCCTCGTACTGGTAGCCCTCGGCCTTCTTGAGGGTGTCGTCCAGCGGCGCCAGCGCGCCCGAGGCGACGAAGTCGGGGGCCGAGTTCTCGAACACCCACGCCAGGTCGGGCGCGTTCCCGCCGGCGATCTGGGTGGTCAGGGTGGTGGTGTAGTTGTCGAACGGCAGCGGGTCGAACTTGATCTCGGCGACGTCCGGGTGGCTCTTGCGGTACTCGTCGGCGATCTCGTTGAACAGCTTGAGGTGCGCCTCGTTGGCCGACCAGACGGTCATCCGCAGCTTCGCCGGGCCGCTGTCGGCCGACTCGCCACCGCCGCCGCAGGCGGTCAGGGCGAGCGCGCCGGCCAGCGCCACGGCGACGCCGCGCAGGGCCTTTCCTGCTCTCACAATCTTCTCCTCACCGGGGGTGTGTGTTCAGTAGCCCGCGATCCGCGGCCAGCGCTGTTCCACGCCGGCCGCGGTGAGGCGGTCCTGGAAGTCGGCCAGCAGACGGGGGGTGTTGCGGACCGCACGCGGGGACTCGCCCCGCGCCAGACAGAAGTCGGCGAGCAGGCCGGCGACCTCGCCGACGTTCCACTCGACCGGGTGCAGCCGGTAGCTGCCGTTGGTGACGTGCGTGGTGCCGATGTTCTTGCCGGCCGGCAGCAGGTTCTCCATCCGCCTCGGGATCAGCGCGCCGAGCGGGATCTCGAACGGGCAGGAGCCGACGTCGATGTAGTTGTCGCCGCCGGTCGACGGGTGCAGGTCGATGCGGTACATGCCCACGCCCACCGCGTCCGGGTAGTCGACCGCGCCGTGCTCGCCCCGGACCGCCAGGGACAGGTCCTGCTCGACGACGGTGTACTCGGCCCGGATCCGGCGGGACTCGCGGATGTACGGGGCCTGGGCCAGGCCGTCGGCGCTGCCGGTCACGTCGCCGCGCAGCCGCAGGCCGGGGAAGCCGGTGCCGCCGTCCGGCCGGGGCGCCTCGGTCTGCAGCCAGTAGAGCACCGAGTACGACAGCTCGCGGGCCTTGGCCAGGTGCCACGACGCGTTCGGCACGTCGATGACCGGGCCCTCGAAGTAGTCGATCATCGGCCAGTTCACCAGCGTGATGTCGCTGCCGTACGCGCCGTCGGTGAAGTTGCGGCGCGCGGCGATCCGCCGGAACGTCCACAGGTTGCCGTCACCGGGGTTGACGCGCTGGTCGGCGTTGACGCTCAGCGGGTCGTCGTCCGGGTTGGGGGTGAAGCTGCGCTCGACGATCTCCAGGGTGCGCGGGTGCGGCGACTTCCAGGACAGCAGCCGGTCACCCCAGAAGTCGGGCTTGTAGTCGCGCCAGAAGTCGTATCCGGCGGGCCGGTCGATGGTGTGGTCGCCGTCGACGTGGTCGATGGCGAAGCAGACCGACACCGCCTGCATGTTCATCGGCTGGGCCTCGGCCGGGGCGCTCGGCTCACCGGTCTCCTCCCGCGACTCGAACCCGGTGACGTACTCGGTGCCGGTCAGCGGCAGCAGCTCGCCGGTCTCGGTGGCGTCCAGGACGTACGGGGCGACCACGTCGATCCGCTCGTCCCGGTCGCGGTGCGCGAGGGTCACGCCGGTCACCCGGTCGCCGTCGGTCTCGGCCGCGACCGGCCGGTACGGCTGCAGCACCCGCAGCCGGCCCGCGCCCCGGTACGGGGCGAGCATCTGCTCGATGACCGCGACGGCCACCCGAGGCTCGTGGCAGAGCCGGCTCACCCAACCCGCACCGGGGTTGAGGTCGGTCCACGCCCGGGACCGTTCGGTCAGCGGGAAGTGGCGACGGTAGTAGTCGCGGATGCCGTTGCGCAGCGCCCGGTAGCTGGCGGTGGCGCCGAACTGCTCGATCCAGGAGTGCTCGTCCGGTGGGACGGCCTGGCTGGTGAGCTGCCCGCCGAGCCAGTCGAACTCCTCGGTCAGGATGACGGACCGGCCGGTCCGGGCCGCGGCGAGCGCCGCGGCGACACCGCCCAGTCCGCCCCCGACGACGAGGACGTCCGCACGCATGATGACCACTTGCTTCCTTCCAGTTGCGCGGCCGGCCGCTCAGCGGCGGTCGACCGCCGGATCAGGGGTGCCGAGGGTGCTGCCCTCGACGAGTTGGCAGGGGAGAAGTCGCTGCTGGAGGCCGCCGGCGCTGCCGTCGATGACGCCGGTGAGCACCTCGACGGACTGCCGGCCCATCTCCTCGCGGGGGATGCGGAACCCGGTGAACACGATGTCGGTGGGGACGGGGACGGTCGGGTCGCCGAGGGTGACGATCGACAGGTCGCCGGGCACGGTGAGGCCGCGCCGGCGGGCGGCCGCCTCCAGTGCCACCGCCGTGGCGAAGTCCTCCACGAAGACGGCGGTGGTCCCGCCCGCCACCAGGGTGTCGACGGTCGTGTCGGCATCCCCGGCCGGCGCCGACAGCTGCCCGGCGCTCTCCGCGGTCGTCGCCGCGGAGCGGAACCCGCGGAACCGGTCCTCGGAGGATTCCGCGGTGGTGCCCATGCTCACGTAGGTCAGGCGCCGGTGGCCGTGCCGCAGCGCCGCCTCGACGAGCCGGGCCACCGCGGCGGCGTAGTCGGCGCCGACGTAGGGCACCGGGCCGCCGGCGTCGTCGCGGCGCCCGACGGCGACGTAGGGGTATCCGTCAGCGTTGAGCCGCTGCAGCTCCGCGCCGTCGATCTCGCGCCCGAGCAGGATGCACCCGTCGGCCAGCCGCAGCCGGTTGTCCTGGTGGAAGATGCGTCGCCGGCCGTCCACGACCGGTGCGCTGGTGAACAGGAGCAGGTCGCAGCCGACCCGCTCGGCGTACTCCTCGATGCCGAGCAGGAACGGGTGGAAGAAGTCCCGGCTGCCGCTGGGGAACGCGGGCTCGTACGTGAAGACGCCGATGATCCGGTTGAACCGGGAGGCGAGGCGGCGGGCCACGGGATCGGCGGCGTACCCGGTCTCGGCGATGACGCGCAACACCCGGTCCCGGGTCTCCGGGGCGATGCGCACCTCGGCGTCGGTCCGGTTGTTGAGCACCAGCGACACGGTCGCCTGACTGACACCGGCCATCCGCGCGATGTCACGCTGGGTGACACGTCGGGGGGGAGCGGTCACGTCGGGTCCTTCCGGTGCGGCTAATGCGTATTAGCCTCGGCGTTGGGAAGGAGCCTGGCGGCTGGGCCGGCGCGTGTCAAGAGGTGAGCACGAGATTTCGCGGCGATGAACCCGCAGGAGTAATGCGCATTAGCGAACGGGCCGCCGGGCGGTCTGGTCGGTGGACCGCGGGATCGGTGCGGCGTCGGACACCTCTTGACAGGAGCGCCGCCGAGCGAGCAACATTCGAGAAATATAGATGCTAATACGTATTAGCACGGCGACGCCCGGGCGCGTCGGCCGGTCGATGTCCCCTGTGTTCTCACTGAGAGTCACCCGCGCCGCTCGCGAACCGTCCGATCGCACCGACCGAAGAGGAAGCCGCATGACGAAGCCACCCGTTCCGTCGTCTCGACGCGCCGCCCTGGCCACGGCCAGCGCCGGCCTGCTCGTCGCCGCCCTGGCCGGCGCCGCGCCGGCCGCCGCGGACCCCGGCCTCGACTTCCCGCACTTCACCTACCAGGGCACCGCGTTCGACAAGAGCGCCCTCGCCTACAACCCGACGAACGAGTTCATCTTCCCGAGCGTCATCCGGGCCGCCGACTACTTCCCCCACCCGCTGGGCACCTACTACCTCTACTACGCGCCGCACGAGCGGCCCGGCGGGATCGCCCTCGCGTACGCCGACTCGATCGACGGCCCGTGGACCGAGTACGCCGCAAACCCGCTGATCAGCAACACCTGGCTGCCGCACTACGCCACGGTCAGCCACATCTCCTCGCCGCACGCGGTCTGGATCGAGGGCGAGCGGAAGCTGTTCCTCTACTTCCACGGCGAGAACTCGATCACCCGGTACGCGACCTCCGACGACGGCATCCACTTCGACTACGGCGGCACGGCGGTCAGCCGGAACGAGACGACCGGCGGCGAGACGTCCTACGCGCGGGTGTTCGAGCAGTCGGTGCCGCGCCTGGGCACCCGCTACCTCATGGTCTTCATGGACAACCCCACCGGTGGGGCGCCCGGACCGACCGGGCCGGTGTCGCGCCGGATCCGCTGGGCGGTCTCCAACGACGCGCGTACCTGGGTCATGCAGCCCGACCCGATCGTGACCCCGCAGGGCGACGAGGGCCCGAACGCCTCGGGACCGTTCTTCCTGCGGTGGAACGACCGCAACCTGGTCATCTACCACGCCGCCGACGGCAACATGCACGCCGTGGACGTGGGGGAGGACTTCGACCAGGAGATCCACCTCGGCGTCGTGCACGACTCGATGACCGCCGCCCCCGACCTCGGCCGCTCGGCCGCGCCGACGTTCTACTTCGACGGGCGGACCGCGCACATGTACTACGAGGCCGGCGGCCGGCTCACCGCCACCATCGGGCACGCGACCGCCACCCTGGCGAACCCGCTGCCGGTGCGGCAGCTCGACTGCGCGGTGGACCGCCCGGTCCTGTGGCCGCCGAACCACCAACTGGTCGACGTCGCCGTGACCGCGGACCTGCGCGACGGCGTGCTCGGCCCGAACGCGTTCACTCTCACCGGCGTGACGGGGGGCGACGCCGCGGACGTCAGCGGCTTCGCCGTCGGCACGCCGGACACGAGCGGACAGCTGCGAGCCGAGCGGGCCGGCAACGGCGGTGACCGGGTCTACCAGCTCACGTACGCCGGCCACGACGAGATCGGGCGGCCGGTCGGCTGCACGGTCACCGTCACCGTTCCGCACGACCAGGGCGGCAACTAGTCGCCTCCGGGCCGGCCGGCATCCATCGGCGCCGGCCGGCCCGGCGAGGCGCGATGCCGGCTAACCGGGCGGCAGCATCTCGTCGAGCGGCACGTCGGGGTCGGCGAGCCGGTCGAGGTCGACCGGGTCGGGCGACGTGACGAGCCGCCGGATCGACGGGACGACGTCCCACACGTTGACGTTCATGCCGGCGAGCACCCGCCCGCCGGCGGTCCAGAAGGCGATGAACTCGCGCTTGGCGGCGTCGCCCCGCACGACGACCCGGTCGGCCGTTCCGGGCGGGGCGTGCCCGACGTACTCCATGCCCAGGTCGTACTGGTCGGTGTAGAAGTAGGGCAGGGTGTCGTAGCTGACCGGCTGCCCGAGCATCCCGCGCGCCGCCGCCGGGCCGCTGTGGAGCGCGTTGGCCCAGTGCTCGACGCGCAGGCGCCGGCGCAGCAGCGGATGGTAGGCGTTGGCGACGTCACCGGCGGCGTGGACGTCCGGGTCGGCGGTGCGCAGGGACGAGTCGACGTGGATTCCGTTCTCGACGGTGAGGCCGGCCGCCGTGGCCAGCTCGGTGTTCGGCCGCACGCCCACGGCCACCACCACGGCGTCGGCGGGCAGCTCGGTGCCGTCGCCCAGCAGGACCGAGGAGACGCGACCGGCGCCGCGGATCTCGCGGACCTCGGCGTCGAAGTGGAAGGTGACGCCGTGGTCCCGGTGCAGGTTGGCGAACACCCGGGCGATCTCGTCGCCGAGCACCCGGCGCAACGGCAGCGCCGCGGTCTCGACCACGTCGACGGTGGCGCCGCGCTGCCGGGCGGCCGCGGCGACCTCCAGGCCGATCCACCCCGCCCCGACGATCACGAGGTGCGCGCCGTCGACCAGCGCCGCGCCGACCCGCCGGCTGTCGGCGAGGGTACGCAGCCGCAGCACCCCGTCCAGGTCGGCGCCGGGCGCCGCGAGATGGCGGGGCGTGGCGCCGGTGGCCAGCAGCAGCTTGGCGTACCGGATGTGCCGGCCGTCGGCGAGCCGGACCTCCCGGGCGGAGCGGTCGACGGCGACGGCGCGGGCGGCGGTGCGCAGGTCGACGTCGTGCTCGGCGTACCACCCGGCCTCGTGCACGTACACGCTGTCCGGTTCGGCGCCACCGGTCAGCAGTCCCTTGGACAGCGGTGGCCGCTCGTACGGTCGCTCGGGCTCGTCGCCGATCACGACGACGCCCCCGTCGAAGCCCTCCTCCCGCAGCGTCTGCGCGGCCCGCGCGCCGGCGAGTCCGGCGCCCACGATCACGAACGTGTCGGTTGTCGACATCGGTCCAGCTCCTCTCGGGGTACGCGCGTCAGCGGGGGCCGACCCCGGTCAGGGTGAAGAACTCGGCGCGGGAGCGGTGGTCCTCGCGGAGCGTGCCGAGCAGGGTGGAGGTGATGGTGCTGCTGCCGACGGCCCGGACGCCGCGCAGCGTCATGCAGAGGTGTTCGGCTTCGATGACCACGCCGACCCCGCGCGGGCGCAGGTGGCTGGTCAGCCAGTCGGCGATCTGTTTGGTGAGGCGTTCCTGGACCTGGGGGCCGTGGGCGAACAGTTCGACCACCCGGGCCAGTTTGGACAGTCCCAGGATGCGCTCGCCGGGCAGGTAGCCGACGTGCGCCACGCCGACGAAGGGCAGCAGGTGGTGTTCGCAGACCGACCGGATCGGGATGGCCCGGGCCAGCACCAGCTCGTCGTAGCCCTCGTCGTTGTCGAAGGTGGTCAGCTGGAACTCGCGCGGGGTGAGCAGTTCGGCGTAGGCGCGGGCCATCCGGCCCGGGGTGTCGGCGAGCCCGTCGGCGGAGAGGTCGACGCCGAGCGCGGTCAGGAACTCCGCGGCGGCCCGTTCGGCGGCGACCGGGTCGCGGCGGGGGCGCTGGTGGTGCACCCGGAGTGCGGTGACGCTCACCTCAGCGCCCTCCCACGCCGAGGGCCGCGAGCGCGGCCAGGACCAGCGTGGCGGCGGCGAACAGCCCGTGACCGACCACCACCGGCACGGGGAACCGGGACTCGGCGGTCCCGGAGCGGCGGGCGGGGATCCAGCGGGCCAGCATGGTGAACCCGAGCAGCGCCACCGGCAGGAGCGCCGCGAACCCGACCCACGCGAGCGCGTCGTTGTCGACGGCCAGGTAGGCGATCCACAGCACCAGCCCGATCGCGGCCAGGGCGGCGTGGCCGAACACGAGGCCCGGCGCCAGTCGGCTGCCGCTTCCCGGTCGGTGGCCGCCCCGGCTGATCCAGGTGCCCAGCATGACGAAGCCACCGGCGGCTGTGATCAGCCAGGTGACGAGTGCGGCGATGGCCATCAGGAGTTCTCCTTGTCTGCGCGGTGGTAGCCCCGCGCCTGGGTGGTCTCGTCGGCGACGCGCACGCCGTACCGGTAGGCCAGTTCGCCGCCGAGGTAGCCGGCGACGGCCAGCCCGGCGAGGCTGAGCGCCGAGAGCACGAGCGGCCCCGCGGCCACCGGCCCCGGGGGGTCGCCGGCCCGGAGGGCGAAGTTCAGCGCGTACGCGCCGGTGACCGCGAGGGCGGTCGCCATGTGTGCGAGCGCGGTGCGGTGCACGAGGGTGCCGGTGGGGATGGCGAACAGGTCCAGGAAGCCGGCGAACGCGGCGGCGAGCGCGCCGAGGACGCCGAGGCCGATGAGCCACCGCGCGCCGTCGGCCAGGCCCGGTGACCCGGGTACGAACCGGGTGGCCAGGTCGAACGCGAAGCTGGCCACCCAGGCGCCGATCGGCACCGCCACCAGCGCGGGATGAAGCGGGTGGCCGTAGCGGCCGGCCAGGTTGGTCACCGGGTGCTTGGCCTGATCCATGGGTCGCACGGGAACCCCCAGCTGATTTTCACCAACGCTCATTGGTGATAGCGATCATGCTGCCCCAGCGCGCCGAGAATTTCAATAGCCTTCGTTGGTGATAACCTCGGGCCGTGAGCACGGGGGAGCGCTGGAACGCGATGGCCGCGCTCGTCGACCGGTCCCGACGGGCGCTCTACGACTACGTGTGCCGGGCCGATCACCCGGTCACCCGCGAGGAGGCGGCCGAGGCGCACGGCATGTCCCGCAACCTCACCGCGTTCCACCTCGACAAGCTCGTCGAGTCCGGGCTGCTGCGGACCCGCTATCAGGCGCCGGCCGACCAGCCCCGGGGCCGGGGCCGGACGCCGAAGGTCTACGAGGCGGCCGGCGACGGCGTGGCGATCACCGTTCCCGAGCGGCGCTACGAGCTCATCGCCGAGATCCTCGCCGACGCGGTCGCCGACGACCCCCACGACGCCCCCGAGGCGGCGCGGCGGCATGCCCGGCAACGCGGCCGGGACATCGGCGCCCGGGTACGCGACGCCGGAGAGGACCTCGTCGCCGTGTTGGCCGGCCTCGGCTTCGAACCCGAGACGCTCGGCGACCAGGTGCTGCTGCGCAACTGCCCGTTCCACGCCCTGGCCAGCCGGCAGACCGCCCTGGTGTGCGGGCTCAACCACGCGTTCCTCACCGGCATGGTCGACGCCGCCGGCCGGGCCGACCTGCTGCCCCGGCTCGCGCCACGCCCCGGCGCCTGCTGCGTCCGGTTGGACGCCGTCCCCGAGCGGTAACGGCTGCCGCACGACCGAGGAAGGGCCGCCCCTCCGGTGTGTGCCCCCGCCGGCCGGGTACCCGCAGGGCCCGTGAACCGGCTCAGGGGAGGCGCATGAGCGACCCGACCGGGCATTCGGGCCGCGAAGGGCGAAGCGGCAGCCCGACCGACCGTCTGGCGCAGGAGGCGGCAGACGTCGTCCGCGAGGAACGTGGTGGCCGCGACCGCCTCCCCGGTGGTCCCGGCCGGCACCGACGCCGCCCGTGACGAATGGGGCCGGTAACCAGGACCACAAAGGAGGGACGTCATGCCGGACAAGCACGAGCAGGCCGAGCAGATGCGCGACGACGTGCCGTCGACCGTCGCGCGTTCGGACGACAAGGCGGTCCGCACGTACAAAAAGACGCTGGAGTCGGCCGAGGAGACCTACGGCGACGGGGAGCGGGCGCACCGCACGGCGTTCGCGTCGTTGAAGCACACCCACGAGAAGGTCGGCGACCACTGGGAGCCCAAGGAGCACAAGGGGCCGTCTGACCCGCAGGCGGCGCTGGGCACCCCGGCCTCCCGCGACCGGGCCCGCCCCACCGCGCAGGGGGTCGACGCCAACGCCAGCACGGGGCACCTCGAGGAGGTGGCCCGCCGGGTGGGCGTCGACGATCCGGAGAGCCTGGACCGGGACGAGCTGGTCCGGGCCATCGAGAAGGCCAACGCCCGGGCCACCGCCCGCGCACGGCGGAGGTGAACCGACGCCGTCCTCCCCGCCGACCGACCTCCGGGCGGTCGGCCATGACGATCACCACGCCCTCCTCGTAGTCGTGCCGCTCACCGGTGAACCGGCCACCGAGACCGACGACCGCCGTCATGGCCTCGTCGACGTCGTCGACGGTGACGTCGAGGTGGATCCCTGACCGAGCGGGTCCATCGAACTGCGGAAACATGGAGGGCCCCACGGAAGTGGATCTCTGCCGTAGGGTGCGCTGATGCGTCGCCACGTACCACTGACCCTGCTTCTCGCACCGCTGCTCGTCGCCGCGTGCTCCACCGATCCGGCCGCCCCGGCCGCCGGCTCCGCCGCCCCCACGACCACGCCGAGCCCCGCCGCCCCCGCCGTGGACTACACCGCCTGGCAGACCGGGCGCTCGACCCCGGTCGCCGACAAGGTCTACCCGGCCCGAGGCACCGACGCCCTGGACGTCCTGCACTACGACCTGGCGCTGGACTGGGCGCCGGCGACCAGGACCCTCACGGGCACGGCCACCCTGCGGATCCGTCCCACCAAGGACGCTCCCGCCCTCGTCCTCGACTTCATGCCCTACCAGGTCGACGGGGTGACGCTGGACGACACGACGGTCACCGGCACCGTCGCCAAGGAGAAGCTGACCGTGACCGCGCCGGTCGTCGCCGACAAGCCGGTGACGCTGGTGGTCAAGTACCACGGCAAGCCGAAGACGACGCCGATGCCCTCGCACCGCAAGGACGTGGAGGACCTGGGCCTCACCGTCACCAAGGAGGGCGGCCTCTGGACGATGCAGGAGCCGTTCGGGGCGTTCACCTGGTACCCGGCCAACGACCAGCCGTCCGACGAGGCCCTCTACGACATCAAGGTGACCGTCCCGGCCGGCTGGACGGCCGTCGCCAGCGGCACGCCGGCCGGGCAGTCCGGGACCACGTTCACCTACCGCAGCGCCGACCCGGTCGCGACGTACCTGACTACCCTGGCGGTCGGGAAGTACCAGAAGCTGACCGCCAAGGGGCCGCGGGGCATCCCGCTGACCTTCTGGTACCGCAAGGGCGCCGACGACAAGCTGCTGCCGTACCTCAAGAAGTCCCCCCAGTATCTGACCTGGCTGGAGAAGAAGTTCGGTCCCTACCCGTTCCCGTCCGGTGGCGTCGTGGTGGTGGACTCGGCGTCCGGCATGGAGAGCCAGCAGATGATCACCATGGGCCGGAAGATCGAGAACACCAGGGCCCGCCGGGACCGCTGGGGAAGCGACCTGCTGCACGAGTACGCCCACCAGTGGTTCGGCAACTCCGTCACGCCGACCACCTGGACCGACCTGTGGCTGAACGAGGGCTGGGCCCAGTACGCCCAGGACCTGTACACCAAGGACACCCTGCACCTCAGCGACGCCAGCCTGGACCGGTACGTGCGGGACGCCGACGCCGCCGTGCGCAAGAAGCTCGGCCCGCCCGGCAAGCCCAACCCGAAGAACTTCGCCGAGGGCAACGTCTACCTCTGCCCGGAGGCCATGCTCCACGAGATCCACCGGAAGCTGGGTGACAAGGCGTTCTTCGCGCTGGCCCGCGCCTGGGTGCAGGAGCAGCGCAACACCCAGCAGGACCGGGCCTCGTTCATCGCCTTCGTCAACAAGCAGACCGGCCGCGACTTCACCAAGCTCATCAACACCTGGCTGGACTCGAAGACCACACCGAAGACCGTCGCCGTCGCGTGAGGCGGGCCGCCGTGGCGGCGCCCGGACCGGCAGGTACCGGGGCGCCGCCGCGGCGGTGTCCGTCGGCGGCCGGCCCGCGTCAGGCGGCGCGGCCGGCCTTGAGCGCCGCCGCGGTGTCGACGACCCGCCGGGCCTGGTGACGCGCGGCTTCCAGGACCAGGTCCCCGGGCGGGCCGTCGCCGGCCACGTGCGAGGTGCCGTAGGGATTGCCGCTCTGGAACTGGACGGGGTCGGTGTAGCCGGGGGGCACGATGATGCCGCCCCAGTGGTAGAACACGTTCCCCAGCGCCAGAATTGTCGACTCCTGCCCGCCGTGGGCCGTGTTGGAGGCCGTGAAGGCCGAGTAGACCTTGTCGGCGAGCCCGCCCTGGAACCACAGGCCGCCGGTGGTGTCGATGAACGCCTTGAGCTGGCTGGCCACGTTGCCGAAGCGGGTGGGCGTGCCGAACAGCACCGCATCGGCCCAGGCCAGGTCGTCGTGGCTGGCCTCGGTGATGTCGGCGGTGTCGCGGATGTGCTGCGCCCACTCCGGCCGGGCGTCGACCGCCTCGGGTGGCGCCGTCTCGGCGACCTTGCGCAGCCGCACCTGTGCGCCGGTCTTCTCCGCGCCGTCGGCGGCGGCTCGCGCCAGGGCGTGCACGGTGCCGGTGGCGCTGTAGTAGATGACGGCGACCTTCACGGGTTCCATGATCGGTTTCCTCTCGCGGGATGGTCTCAGGGGTACGACGGGCCGACCCGGCGGAATGTCAGGCGACCCGCCGACCTCACAGATCGGTCTGCCGTCCCGTCACACTGGCGACGGCAGTGGCGACCAGAGGAGCCGGCGACACCATGACCACCCGATCCGAGCCCGGGCAGGGCGGACCCGATCCGGGCCTCGGCGCGGTCGCGGGCGAGCGGCGGCGGCTGACCAACGTGGCGTACCGGCTTCTCGGCTCGCTGGCCGATGCCGAGGATGTCGTCCAGGAGACGTACGCCCGCTGGTACGTCCTGTCCCCGCCCGAGCGGGAGGCCATCGAGTCTCCCGGGGCCTGGCTCACGACGGTCGCCAGTCGCATCTGCCTCGACCTGCTGCGCTCGGCCCGGGTCCGGCGGGAGCGCTACGTGGGCGAATGGATTCCGGAGCCGCTGCCCGATCGTGCCGAATGGACCGGCGGGCGGTCGGACGCCGCCACCGCCGACCCGGCCGACCGGGTCACCCTCGACGAGTCGGTCAACATGGCGTTCCTCGTCGTGCTCGAGTCGATGACCCCGGCCGAGCGCGTCGCGTTCGTCCTGCACGACGTCTTCCGCTACTCCTTCGGGGAGGTGGCCGAGATCGTCGGCCGTACCCCGGCGGCCTGTCGCCAACTGGCCTCGTCGGCCCGCCGGCGCATCCGCGCGTCGCGGGCTCCCGCGACGCCGGTGGCCCGGCAGGCCGAGATCGTCCGGGACTTCAAACAGGCGTGGGAGGCCAGGGACATCGCTGCCCTCATCGGCCTGCTCGACCCCGACGTCACGGCGATCGGCGACGGTGGTGGCCTGGTCAGCGCCGAACTCCACCCGGTTCGGGGCGGCGAGCAGGTCGCCCGCGTGCTCGTCGACGTCACCGGCGGGGCACCTGACCTGAGGATCGCGGAGCGTACGGTCAACGGTCGGCCCGGCCTGGTGGCTCAGCTGGCCGGCGTCACGGTGACCGTACTGGCGTTCGACATGGCGGGCGACCGGATCACGCGGATCTGGGCGGTCCGCAACCCCGCGAAGCTCCGGCCGTGGACGACGGGCTGACCCGCGGGCGGGGGTCATCGAGATCCGGATGACCGGAGACGAGGTCTACCTGAGGAGCGAGCTGGACCTGCCCGGTGTCGGCCACGACTGGCTGGTCCTCGACCCGGCCCGGGTGCCGTCGGACTTCGCCCTCAGCTTCGCCCGGGACACGAACGACCCGGGCGGCTCGGCGCGCCTCATCGACGCGATCGTCACGGCCCGAGCAGACGGCCCGCCCGACGCCCTCTATCCCCAGCTCGGCCTGGGCGGCTGAGACCGGAACGTGCGCCGGTACGCCGCCGGGCTGACCCCGACGAGTTCCTTGAACCGGTCGCGGAACGTGGTGGTCGAGGCGAAGCCGGTCACCTGCCCCACCCGCTCGACGGGCAGGTCGCTGGTCTCCAGCAGGTGTTGCGCCCGCCGCACCCGATGGTGGGTGAGCCACCGCATCGGCGTGGTCCCGGTCTGGGCACGGAAGCGCCGCAGCAGGGTGCGCACGCTGACGGCGGCCTCGGCCGCCATGTCGTCGAGGTCGATGTCGCGCACGGCATTGCGGGCCAGCCAGTGCAGCAGCGGCGCGAGGGAGCCGCTCGCGGTCGGTGGTTCGTAGGTGATGAACTGCGCCTGGCCGCCGGCGCGTTCCAGCGGCATCACCGAGGCG
Organism: Micromonospora sp. NPDC048907; assembly: GCF_055586885.1. Classification (NCBI taxonomy): domain Bacteria; kingdom Bacillati; phylum Actinomycetota; class Actinomycetes; order Micromonosporales; family Micromonosporaceae; genus Micromonospora; species Micromonospora sp. NPDC048907. Next base: position 44,992 of record NZ_JBVJHI010000005.1, on the reverse strand, counting down.
CGGGCGACCTCCGCGGCGACGGCGGCGCCGTGGTCGCGGCGGACCATGTGCAGGCACAGGTCGAGGCCGGCGGCCGCCCCCGCCGAGGTGAGCACGTCGCGCTCGTCGACGTAGAGCAGGTTCGGCTCGACGGTGACGGCGGGATGCCTGCGGGCCAGCTCGGCGGCGGCGGCCCAGTGGGTGGTGGCCCGGCGGCCGTCGAGCAGGCCGGCCTCGCCCAGGATGAAGGCGCCCACGCAGATCGACGCCACCCGGGCGCCCCGCGCGGCCGCCGCCCGCAGCGCCTTGAGCAGTGGCGCCGAGGCCGGCGCTCCGAGGTCCGCGACGCCGGGCACGATCACCGTGTCCGCCTCGCGCAGGGAGTCCAGACGCCACGGTGCCCGCAGCACGAAGGAACCCGCGTCGACCTCCCGGCGCTCGGCACACACCTTCACCTGGTAGGCCGGCGTGCCGTCCGGTAGCCGCGCCCTGCCGAACACCTCGAGCGCGGTCGCCAGGTCGAAGCCGACCACCCCGTCGAACGCCGCCACCGCCACCGTGTGCACCCGTCGACGGTACCGCCGTACGCCGTGGCGCTGAGCCGTCGATGGTTGGCGCTCGCGCCACTGTTCGCCCCGCTGCCCCGGTCGTAGGTTCGCTGCATGATCGTGATCGCGCCCGTGCTGATCGGGCTGGCCTACGCCGCGCTGAACTCGCTGATCCCCGCCGTGCACCGCCGATCCGTCAACGCGGTCATGGTGGCCGGCGCGGGCGCCGCCTACCTGAGCGGCGGCTTCGGGGTCTGGGAGCTGCTGTTCACCGCGGCGATGACGTACGTCGCCTTCCGGGGGCTGCGGTCCTGGCGGTGGATCGGCGTGGCGTGGCTGATGCACACCGCCTGGGACCTGCTGCACCACCGCTACGGCGAACCGATTCTGCCGTTCGCGCCGCACTCCTCGCTGGGGTGCGCGATCTGCGACCCGGTCATCGCCGCGTGGTGCCTCGCCGGCGGCAGGTCCGTGCCGGAGCTGTGGCGGTCGTGGACCCACCGGACGGCGGGCCGCCGCACCGCCACCGGCGACGCGGCGTAGGACCGGACGCCGGCGTCGTTCCCGCGCCGCACACGCCGGGATGCCACAATCCCGGTATGCCGTCGGACCCCTGGGCCGCGTTGGCGAACCCGTTCGTGGAAGGTGCGTACGCCTCGGTTAAGGGACGGGTGCGGACGTACGTCCTGCACGCCCAGCTGCTGCGGCACCTTCCCGAACCGCCGGCGAGCGTCCTGGACGTCGGTGGGGGCGCGGCCCACCAGTCGTTGCCGCTGGCCCGACTCGGGTACGACGTGACCGTCCTGGACCCGTCGCCGGCCATGCTCGCCAAGGCCGAGCAGCGGCTCAGGGACGAGCCGGACGACGTCCGGCGGCGGGTTCGGCTGATCGAGGCGCCCGGTGAGCAGGCCGAGGCGGCCACCGGTGGGCAGCGGTTCACCGCGGTGCTCTGCCACGGCGTGCTCATGTACCTCGAACGACCGGAACCGCTGGTTGCCGCGCTGTGCCGCTGCGCGGCGCCCGGAGGTGTCGTCTCGGTCATGGCGCTCAACGCCCGTACGCCGTCCGTCCGGCCCTCGACCACCGCTGGGCCGACGCCCTGGCCGCGTTCGACGCCGGCGGCGAGGTCGGGGTGCTCGGAGTCGACACTCGCGCCGACACCGTCGAGGGCCTGTCCGGCCTCCTGCGGCGGGGCGGGGTGGACCCGGAGGACTGGTACGGCGTCTGGCTGTTCTCCGACTGGCTGGACCTGCCGGCCGACGGCACGGATGTGGCGGCCGTGGCCGCCGTCGAGTTCGAAGCGAGCGTCCGGGACCCCTACCGGCAGCTCAGCCGGGTGTTCCACCTGATCGGTCGGGCCCAGGCCCCTGGCGGACGGCGATAAAGCCTGACTAAAGTCAGGCAGATGAACTCGGAGCTCATCGCCACCGTGCGGCGGTTCAACCGGACGGTCACCCAACGGGTGGGCGCGCTCGACGACCAGTACATGTCCCGCGACCGGCCCCTCGCGCAGGCGCGGCTGCTGTGGGAGATCGGCCCCGACGGCGCCGAGGTCGCGGCGCTGCGGGCCCGGCTCGGCCTGGACTCCGGGTACCTCAGCCGGCTCCTGCGCACCCTGGAGGGCGACGGACTCGTGCGCGTCGGCCCGGCGGGCCGGGTCGGCGGCGACGGGCGGGTGCGTGTCGCCGCCCTCACCGAGGCCGGGCGGTCGGAGTGGGTCGAGCTGGACGAGCGGTCCGACGAGCTGGCCCGGTCCATCCTCGAACCGCTCAGCGACCAGCGCCGCGAACGCCTGGTCGCGGCGATGGCCGAGGTGGAGCGGCTGCTCGTCGGCTCGATGGTGGTCGTCGAGCCGTGCCCACCGGGAGACCCCCGGGCCCGCGCCTGCGTGCGGGCCTACGCCCACGAGGTCGCGCAGCGCTTCGACGGCGGATTCGACCCGGCCCGGAGCAAGCCGGTCCGCGACGAGGAACTCGTCCCACCCGCCGGCGTGTTCCTGCTCGCCACGCTCAACGGCGAGCCCGTCGGCTGCGGCGCGATCAAGCTCCACGCGCACGCGCCCGCGGAGATCAAGCGTGTCTGGGTGGCCGACGGCGTCCGGGGGCTCGGGGTCGGGCGACGCCTGCTGGAGCAGCTGGAGCGGTACGCCGCCGAGCGTGGCTGGACCGCCGTCCGGCTGGACACCAACCGCAACCTGACCGAGGCGATCGCGCTGTACCGCGCGACCGGCTACCGGGAGGTCGCGCCGTACAACGACGAGCCGTACGCGCACCACTGGTTCGAGAAGTCCCTGGCGCCCGTGGCGTGACCGGTCTGCATACCGCCGCGGTACGACCCGAAGAGTATGGCCAGCAAATCCATTGATCTCAATATGCTGTCCGCAGTCTCGAGTCAGGTGTGCCCACGAGGCGCGCCGGTCCTGATGCGGAGGAATTCATGGTTCGCTGGCGCACCCTCACCGGCCTGTTGGCCACCGCGTTGGCCGCGGTGACCGCGGGCAGCCTCACTCTCGCCGCACCCGCCGTCGCCGACCCCACGCCGATCACGCCGAACGTCGTCGGCGGCACCCGCGCCGCACAGGGCGAGTTCCCGTTCATGGTGCGGCTCTCGATGGGCTGCGGCGGCGCGCTGTACAGCCCCCGTCTGGTGCTCACCGCCGCGCACTGCGTCGGGCGTACGGGCACCAACACCAGCATCACGGCGACCCTGGGCGTGGTCGACCTCCAGTCGTCCAGCCGGATCACCGTGCGGTCGAACTACGTCTACCGGGCACCCGGCTACAACGGCAGCGGCAAGGACTGGGCGCTGATCCGCCTGGCCACCCCGGTCAGCGGGCTGAGCACCCTGAAGATCGCCAACACCACGGCCTACGACAGCGGCACGTTCACCATCGCCGGCTGGGGCGCGGCCACCGAGGGCGGCGGGCAGCAGCGGTACCTGCTCAAGGCCACCGTGCCGTTCGTCAGCGACGCCACCTGCAACGCCAACTACGGCGGTGACCTCATCCCCGCCGAGGAGATCTGCGCCGGGTACGCCAGCGGCGGCGTGGACACCTGCCAGGGTGACTCGGGCGGGCCGATGTTCCGTCGTGACGCCTCCAACGCCTGGATCCAGGTGGGCATCGTCAGCTGGGGCAACGGCTGCGCCCGCCCCAACTACCCCGGCGTCTACACCCAGGTGAGCTACTTCTCCTCGGCCATCGCCTCGGCCGCGGCGAGCCTCGGCGGCTGACCGCACGACCTGACGGGCGGCCCGGCTGGTGGTACGCCGGGCCGCCCGCGCGTGCCGTCGCGTTCGCAGGGCTCGGGTCAGGCGTAGAGCGGCTTGCCGGTCTCCAGCAGCGTCTTGAGGTCGCTGAGGACCTCGGGCCAGCCACCGCCGGCGCTCTCGACCTGGCCGCTGACCTGGGCCATGGTCTGCGGCGCGTCGCCCAGCTCGTGGATCACCGTCAACGAGGTGACGCCGTTGCCCCGCTCCGCGATCTCGTAGGTCAACCGGGTGGCCGGCTCGTCCAGCCAGGTCGGCCGCCAGGTCTGCACCAGCCGGACCGGCGGGTCCACCTCGATCACCTCGCCCTCCACCGGCACCTCGGGCATGCCGGACTCCCGGTGCTCGGGGATGGCCACGGCCCGGTACCGGCCGCCCGGCCGCAGGTCGAATTCGGCCAGGCACTGGTAGCCGTACTGCCGGGTCCACTCCGGCTTGGTGATCGCGTCCCAGATCGCCTGCGGGGTGGCCTTGATGTAGACCCGGTAGACCTTTGTCGTCCCGGTCGTCGTGGTGGTCATCGCTTCTCCTTCGGGTCGTCGCGTTCGAGTTCCGTCTTGAGTTCCAGCAGCGTCGCGGTGTGGTGCGCGGTGTACTTGTCGATCCACCGGTCGTGGATCAGCCGGATCGGCACCGGGTTGAGGAAGTGCAGCTTCTCCCGGCCCTGCCGTCGGGTGACCACGAGACCGGCGTCCTCCAGCAGGCGCAGGTGCTTCATGACACCGAAGCGGGTCATCGCCAGCTCCGACTCCAGCTCCGTCAACGTCTGGCCGTCGCGGACGAAGAGCCGGTCGAGCAGGGCGCGTCGGGTCGGGTCGGCGAGCGCCTTGAACACCAGATCGTCGTCGTCGCTCACAGGACGAGAATAGGTGACCAGATGGTCACATGTCAACGAGCGAGGGGTGGTCGTGGTCGTACCCGCCTCCTAGTCTCGGCTGGTGACCGTGCACGAGCTGTCCCGCGGCGACGCCCGCCGCCTCGCGGTGCGCGCCCAACTGCTGGCCGCCGACCGCCCCGGCGGGATGCTCGACGTCGTCCGCCGGTTGACGCTGCTGCAGAACGACCCGACGTCCGCCGTGGCGCCCAGCGCCGACCTGGTCCTGTGGAGCCGCCTCGGCTCCTCGTACGCTCCGGCGCAGCTGCGCGACGCCCTCGACGAGCAGACCCTGCTGGAGCTGCACGGCCTCATCCGCCCGCCGGAAGACCTCGCGCTGTACCGGGCGGAGATGGCCGAGTGGCCCGGCCGTCCGCCGCTGCGCGACTGGCAGGAGGGCCTGCGCGACTGGGTGGACGCCAACCGGGGCTGCCGGCTGGACATCCTCGCGAGGCTCCGCGCCGACGGCCCGCTGCCGGCGCGCGAGCTGCCGGACACCTGCGAGGTCCCCTGGCGTTCCACCGGCTGGACGAACGACCGCAACGTCCGCAAGATGATCGACTTCCTTGTTCAGCGGGGTGAGGTCGCGGCCGCCGGCCGGCGCGGCACCGACCGGCTGTGGGACCTCGCCGAACGGGTCTACCCCGACGAGGTGGTGCCCTACGAGGAGGCGCGGCGGATCCGGGACGAGCGGCGGCTGCGCGCGCTCGGCATCGCGCGCGCCCGTGCGCCGGAGAGCCCGGGGGAGCCGAACGACGTGGGGGAGGCGGGCCAGCCCGCCGTGATCGAGGGCGTGAAGGGCCAGTGGCGGGTCGACCCCGAGCTGCTGGACCAGCCGTTCACCGGCCGCGCCGCGTTGCTGTCCCCGCTGGACCGGCTCGTCTACGACCGCCGGCGGCTGACCGAGCTGTTCGAGTACGACTACCAGTTGGAGATGTACAAGCCGGCCGCCAAGCGCCGCTGGGGCTACTGGGCGCTGCCGATCCTGTACGGGGACCGGCTGGTCGGCAAGCTCGACGCCACCGCCGACCGCAGGGCCGGTGTGCTCCGGGTGGACGCGATCCACCAGGACGTCCCGTTCACGAGGGCGATGACGAACGCGGTGCGGCACGAGATCGAGGACCTGGCGGACTGGCTCCGCCTGACCCCGGCCCTGGCGTCCTGACCCCTGCTCCCGGGGACGTCCGGGTCGACGCGCCGCGGGTCAGGCCCGGTCGGCGACCAGCACCCGGCCGTGGCGGAGCGACCTGGCACGGGACACCGGCAGGGCGAGCGTCCGCGCCGTGTCGAGCAGGCTCTCCTCCCGGGTCACGCGGTAGCCGTGCGGGGTGAGCAGGGCGGCCATGGCGGCGGGCGTCCAGGTGGAGCGCCACGGCTCGTTCGCCCAGACGCTCGACCGGCCGGCGGAGGCCGTCAGCAATCGGGCGACCACCCGGCCCAGAGTGGCGGAGACGGCGGGGCTCTGATAGTTGACGACCAGGCGACTGCCCGGGGCGGAACAGGCGGCGAGCTCGGCGACCGTGGCAGCCACCTCCGCTCGCGTCAGGTACGGCACGACGCCCTCCCAGAGCCAGGTCGTGGCGAGGTCGGCCCGGTGCCCGTGCGCCGCCAGCGTCCCGGCCAGCCGGTCGCGGCCGAAGTCCACCGGCACGAACGTGGGCGGCGGGCCGGGCAGCCCCGCGGCACGGTCGCGCTTGTCCTGCTGCGTGGCCGGCTGGTCGACCTCGAAGACCGTCACCCCGGCGAGTTCCGGCATCCGCCAGGCGCGCCCGTCCAGCCCGGCGCCGAGGATCACCACCTGCGGAGACGGGTGGGCGCGGATCGCGTCGTCGATGGCGATCGTGCGAGGTGCCATCAGCTCGGCGGCGGCGCGTACCGTCTCGTAGTCGAGCCGCTGCTGCCACCCGGCGGGCGGGGCGCCGGCGCGGACCCACTGGACCGCCTCCCGCTCGTCGGGACGCAGCAGAGGCAGGGCGGTCGGGTCCGCGAAGCGGCCGGGAGCGACGCGCCCGTCCGCCGCGGCGCGGCCCTGGCACACCAGCACCGCCGTGCGGCTCGCCTGCGGCGTTCTCGACATCGGGTTCCTCTCCCGCGGGGACGTCGGCTCCGCTGCCGACGGTAACGTCGGGCCCGGCCGGGCGCCGCTGACATTCGTCACGGGCGACGGCCGTCCCCCGGCGGATCCGTCAGCCGTCGATCCGGGTGATGTTGCGGATCTTGTTGGCGGCGTCCAGGGCCGCCACCTTGTACGCCTCGGCCAGCGTCGGGTAGTTGAACACCGCGTCCACCAGGTAGTCGACGGTGCCTCCGCAGCCCATCACCGCCTGCCCGACGTGGACGATCTCGGTGGCCCCGGTGCCGAACACGTGCACGCCGAGCAGCCGCCCGTCGCCCGGTGAGACGAGCAGCTTCAACATGCCGTACGAGTCACCCACGATCTGGCCGCGGGCCAGCTCGCGGTAGCGGGCGATGCCCACCTCGAACGGGGTCGAGCTGTCGGTCAGCTCCTCCTCGGTCCGCCCGACGAAGCTGATCTCCGGGATCGTGTAGATGCCGATCGGTTGCAGCTCGGGCATGGCGCGCACCGGCTCGCCGCAGGCGTGCTGCGCGGCCAGCCGGCCCTGCTCCATGGCGGTGGACGCCAGCGCCGGGAAGCCGATGACGTCGCCGACCGCGTAGATGTTGTCGACCGCCGTGCGGTAGGTCGCGTCGACCTGGATCCGGCCCCGGTGGTCCGCGGCCAGCCCGGCCGCCTCCAGCGCCAGGTCGTCGGTCTGGCCCTGGCGGCCGGCCGAGTACATGACCGTGTCGGCGACGACCTTCTTGCCGCTCTTCAGGACGCACAGCGCGGCGGTCTGGTGCTTCTCCACCGCGGCGACCTCCTCGCCGAAGCGGAACGTCACGGACAGGTCCCGCAGGTGGTACTTGAGCGACTCGACGATCTCCTCGTCGCAGAAGTCGAGCATCCGGTCGCGGCGCTCCACCACTGTCACCTTGGTGCCGAGCGCGGCGAACAGGGAGGCGTACTCCATGCCGATCACGCCGGCGCCGACCACGACCATGCTGCGGGGCACGGCCTGGAGGTTGATGACCCCGTCGGAGTCCACGATGGTCCGGTCGTCGAAGTCGACGCTGTCGGGGCGGGCCGGCCGGGTGCCGGCGGCGATGACGATCTTGTCGAAGGTGACCCGGGACTCCCGGCCGGAGCCGCCGTCGACCCAGACCGCGTGCGCGTCGGCGAACCGGCCGGTGCCGCTGATCATCGCGACCCGGTTGCGGGCCAACTGGTTGCGGATGACGTCCGTCTGCCGGCTGATCACGTGCTGGGTCCGGGCGGCCAGGTCGCCGACCGTGATCTCCTCCTTGACCCGGTAGCTGCTGCCGTAGAGGTCGCGCTGGCTCAGGCCGGTGAGGTAGAGGACGGCCTCGCGCAGGGTCTTCGACGGCACGGTGCCGGTGTTGATGCACACCCCGCCGATCATGTCGCGGCGGTCCACGATGCCGACCCGCCGGCCCAGCTTGGCCGCGGCGATCGCGGCCTTCTGACCGCTCGGTCCGGAGCCCAGCACCAGCAGGTCGTAGTCGTACACGGTGTCAGCCTGGCAGCATCTGCCGGCCCGCGCCAGAGCCGCTCGACGGCTGTCCCGGGCCGGACGGCTCGGCCGGCCGGTCGACCAGCGCGGCCAGCTTCTTCGGGGCCAGGACGCAGTAGCTCTCGGTGAGCAGTTCGCTGATCTCGTCCCAGTCGATGCCGTCGTCGAGCACCATGCCGACGACGTCGGCGCCCCAGTCGGGCTTGAAGAACGGGTGCCCGCCGGCGAGCAGCCCGGCGATCTCGTCGCCGGGGGAGCGGAACGTGAGCACGCAGATCGGCTCGTCGCTGTCGGCGGCGCGGGCGTAGGCGGCCTGGTGGTCGGGATCGACGGTGAGCACGTGCGCGAAGGTCCGCTTGCGGATCCGCCACCGGGTGCCCACCCACGCCGGTTCCTCGTAGGTCTCCGGCAAACCGAGGCAGACGTGCCGGAGCCGGTCGAGGATCTCGGGTGGGACGTCGCCGGGTTCGGTCACGCGCGGGACGCTACGCCACCCCTCCGACAGTTCCGCGCGATCGCGGTGCCCGACGGGTCGCCGTCGCGGACGGTGGGTGCCGGACACCGGAACCGACGATCGGCGGGCTCCCGTCGGACCGGACGTCGGCCCCGGTGTCCGGCGGCACTGCGCGGGTCAGAACCGCAGCCGGCGCAGGTATCGGTAACCGACCTCGGCCGTCTGCTGCGGCGTCACGTCGGGCGTGTCGTTCTCGACGATGTACTCCAGCACCGAGTGCCTCCGGAAGATCCGGGCGAAGTCGATGGTCCCGGTGCCCAGGTCGGCCATGTCGCCGGTGGCCCCGTCCCGGTCCTTGACGTGGTACTGCAGGACGCGCTGCGGCGCCGAGCGGATGACGTCGAGCGTGAAGCCCTCGGGGTCCGCGACCCCGTCGCCGGAGTTGATGCCGCCGGTGACCGCCCAGTAGAGGTCGACCTCCAGGTGGACGAGCCGGGGGTCGAGTTCCCCGGTCAGCACGTCCCAGGGGCGCCGGCCGTTGCCGAGGTCGATGGTGAACTCGTGGGCGTGGTTGTGGTAGCCGTAGCGCAGGCCTGCCGCCCTCGCCGCGGCGGCCTCCACGTTCATCTGCTCGGCCCAGCGCTTCCAGTCGTCCGCGTTCTCGGAGTACAGGTACGGCACCACCAGGAACTGCTGCCCCAGGGTGACCGCGTTCTCGATCTTCTGCTCCAGCTCGGCGGGACCGGCGCTGATCCCGTCGTGGCTCGAGCTGGCCCGGACGCCGATGCCGTCGAGGAACCGGCGCAGTTGGGCGGCTGTGCGGCCGAAGTAACCGAGCGCCAGTTCCACGCGCGGGTACCCGGTCCGGGCGAGGTGGGTGAGGGTGGCGTCGTAGCCGGGCGGGCCGGACAGGGCGTCGCGCACCGTCCACAGCTGGATGCTGATCAGGCCCGGGGGCACGTGGTGCCGCCCGGTCTGGTGACCGGTGGCCGTCGCGGCCGTCGCGCCGATGCCGGACGACGCGAGCCCGATGCCGGCGAGGGTGGCCAGCGAGCCGCGCAGGAGGCTGCGCCGGTCGACGGAGCGCCGCAGCGCGGCCATCCCGTCATGTCCGTAACACATGGCGTCTCCTTGTCGAGGGTTACGCGCATCGTGTACGTGGCCGACGCTACAAAAGGGATTTGGGAATGTCCATAGCTTTCATCGACGGCGGCGAGACTTTCGGGTCAGCGCGACGAAAGTGGTTGGTCAGTCCAGCACCTCGACGGCGTCGCCGACGCTGACCGTACAGCCGTCGAGAGGGGACACACCCGGTTCGGCCCGTACCACCATCTGCAGGCCGAAGAGGAGCTTCTGGCCGACGTTCCGCCGGGCGGCGAGCATCCGGAGCGGCTCCCGCCCCCGCTCCCCGGTCTCCTGGTCGATCGTCGCGACCAGACACCGGTCACACTCGTCGACGCCGTGGAACACGGCCCCGCCGATCCTGATCCGCCGGCCGACCCACCCGGCCTCCGCCCACGGCGCGGCACCGCTGACCACCAGGTTGGGGCGGAACCGGCTCATCGGCAGCGGGCCCTCATCGCTGCCCGACTCCCGCAGCCAGCCGTTGAACGCGTCCAGCGACGCGGTGTTGGCCAGCAGCAGCGGGGTGCCGTCGGCGAAGCTCAGCTCGGCGCCGGTGCCGGCGGGAACCGGCCAGGGAACGCGGTTGCCGGTGGGATCGCCGAGCCAGGCCAGCCGGGCGGCGCGCCCCAGCAGCCGGTGCAGCCAGTCGTCCGCCTCGGGGCCGGCGGCGCGCGCCGCCGCGGGTGGCCGCCCCCGGAACACCCGGACCTGGACCGCCTCGCCGCCGGCCGGTTCGGCCAGGTCGAGCGGGGCCAGCCCCGGCGCGTCCAGGGTCAGCCCGCCCGGCCGGGACACCGCCCGCACCGTCACCAGTTCCCGGTGCTCGCGCTGGGTCAGGCCGACCCCGTGGTCGTCCACGATCAGCCAGCGCCGGTCGCCGTCCAGGCCCCACGGCTCGACCCGCGCCGTGTCGCGGTCCATCCGGCGGCACCCCTTAACGGGGTACGTGTGAAGCGAGGCGACCCGCATCCGGCCAGGATGGCACGACCCGGCCTGCGGCCGCTACGGCCGACCGCCCCACTGGGGCGGTTCACGCCCCGGCCAGCTGGTCGCGGCGACGGACGAGGTACGCCACCTCGGCGGCGTTGCCGGCCAGCCCGATGGCCCGGTCGTACGCCGCCCGCGACTCCGCGCTGCGGCCCAGCCGGCGCAGCAGGTCCGCCCGGGTGGCGTGGAAGGCGTGGTAGCCGTCCAGCGGCAGACCGTCCACCTGCGCCAGGGCGACCTCCGGGCCGTCCAGTTCGGCGATCGCGATCGCCCGGTTGAGCCGCACGATCGGCGAGGGGTCGAGGCGGGCCAACTGGTCGTAGAGCGCGACGACCTGCGACCAGTCGGTGTCGCGGACGTCGCGGGCGTCGGTGTGGAGGGCGTTGATCGCGGCGAGGATCTGGTAACGCCCCGGCGCCTGGCCGGAGGCGAGGCGGGCGCGGACCAGGGCATGGCCCTCGGCGATCAGCTCGCGGTCCCAGGCGCCGCGGTCCTGCTCGGCGAGGGTGACCAGTTCACCGCTCGCCGACACCCGCGCGGCCCGCCGCGCCTCCGTCAGGAGCATCAGCGCCAGGAGGCCGGCGACCTCGCCGTCCGCCGGCATCAGGGCACGCACGAGCCGGGTCAGCCGGATCGCCTCGGCGGTCAGGTCGGCCCGGACCGCCTCCTTCCCGGGGTCCGAGGCCAGATAACCCTCGTTGAAGATCAGGTAGAGGACGGCCAGCACCCCGGTGACCCGGGCCGGGAGATCCTCACGCAGCGGCACTCCGTAGGGAATCCTGGCCGCCTTGATCTTCGCCTTCGCGCGGGTGATCCGCCGACTCATGGCGGTCTCCTGGACCAGGAACGCGCGGGCTATCTCGGCCACGGTGAGCCCGCCGACCATCCGCAGCGTCAGCGCGATCCGTACCTTCATGGCGAGAGCGGGGTGGCAGCAGGTGAAGACGAGGCGGAGCCGGTCGTCGTCGATGGCGCCGAGCGGCTCGGCGGCGGCGGACAGCATCAGCGCCTCCCGGTGCTTCTCCTCGCGCCGCACCTCGCGCCGGAGCCGGTCGATGGCCTTACGGTGCGCGGTGGTGGTGAGCCACCCGCCCGGACTCGGCGGGACCCCGTCGACCGGCCAGCGCTCGACGGCGGTCGCGAACGCCTCGGCGGCCATCTCCTCGGCGATGTCGAGGTCACCGAAGCGCCCGGCCAGGGTCGCGACCAGCCGGGCCCACTCCGCGCGATGGACCCGGGTGATCAGCTCGGCGACGTCGCCCATCAACCCAGGAACGGCCGGAGCTCGACCCTCCGGTTGCAGTGCCTGGATCCCAGGGCGGCGAGCCGCAGCGCCAGGTCGAGGTGCGGAGCCTCGATGATCCAGAAGCCGATGACGTGTTCCTTCGACTCCACATAGGGCCCGTCGGTGAACACCGGCTCCCCGTGCCGGCCGTCGACGACGGTGGCCGTGCCGGGGTCCGCGAGGCCGCCGGCGAAGACCCAGTGGCCGTCGGCCTGGAGCTGCGTGTTGAAGGCGTCGATCGCGGCCATCTCCTCGGTGGTGGCGAGGTCGGTCGTGTCGTGGAGCACGGAAATCAGGTACTGCGCCATCGGGGTCATCTCCTGTCGTCCGGTGTCCGCCCGTCGGGGCGCCTCTCACCCCTGCTACGAACGCCACCGCCTCGATCCGACACGGTCCGCCGAGAAATCCTGCCGCATTCCGGCGCGGCGGACGGCCCCCGGTCTCACGCCGGAGGCGTCTCGCCCGAGCTGGTCAACGGAGTGCCGTCCAGAGCCGTGTCGGTCAGGGTCATCCGCAGACGCACGTTGATCTCGGTCCTGCTGTGGGGCCAACGGGTGAGCTGGAACAGGACGAACCCGCTCCGCTGCTGTCCCCGCACCATCTCACCCATCGGACGGCTGTCGATCCCCTCGAAGAGCCAGGCGTACACACCCTGCAGGTCGGCCTCCCGCCAGCCCTTCAGATCGGCCGCGTGCGCCGCCAGGGCGAGTTTCTCCGCGAGGTACGGCGGATCGGCGACGCTGCGGAAGTCGACATCCAGGCGGTCGAACCGGTGTCCCGCGCCGAACTGCCAGTGCGCGACGACCTGGCTGATCCCCTGCGCCACCGGCCGGGCCTCCAGGATCCACGCGTACTCGTCCAGGAACGGGGCGTGGCGCTCCAGCCACATCCGCTCATCCGCCCGCCGCACCACCCAGGGAAGCGGGATCTCGGCGAAGTCGGGCCACTCGACCTCGGGGCAGTCCCAACCGCCGATCCACGACCGGACCTTCTCCCGGTTGGCGAGGAACCTCGCCCTGAGCGCGGCGACGTCCGGCCGCCCCGATCGGCGAAACATCACGCTGCCTCCTCCGCGACCCGGTGCCACCCCGGCACACCGCTCCGGTCTGCAGTCTGGCAGCCATCGGCGACGGTCTCAGTCCCGTGCCGAGCGGCGGCGGCCGTGAGGCGCCTCTCCGGAGAGATGCCTGCCGGCGGTGCGGACCTGTCGTTTCCGGACCGGCCACAGGACGGCGGTGATGACCAGCAACAGCGGCGGCCCCTGGACGAAATGGGCGAGCCACGCGCCCGGCAGACTCGGCCCGCCCCACGACTGGGCGAGATGATCCGCGCCGAAAACCGGGTAGAGCACTCCGCGCGCGATGAAGACGGCCCATGCCGGGGCCAGCAGCGCGAAGGACACGATCTCGAAGGGCAGTGCGGCCAGGCGGTACCGCAGGGGCACCCGGGCGTCCGCCCCGCGCGGTGCGCCGACCTGGACGCCGAGCAGCCGCGTCGCCAGCTCGCGCGTGATCCGGCCCGTGAACGCGCCGGCGCCGAACGGCCCGCACACGAGTCCGAGGAGAGTCACGGGCAACGCCACGACGGCGTACGCCTGGTAGCCCAGCACGGCAGCGGTCCTGCCGCGCCGGTCCGTCCTCGTCCCGGCATCCTGTCCCGAGGATGGCTGGTGCGGCGACGTGGTGGTGGCTGGGCACATGGGATCTCCCGACTCGACAGGTCACGTTCCGAGGGCGGCGCTGACGCCGCCGCCGGTCACCCACCATGCTCGTGGCGGCGCCGGGCACGGATCATCGGCGGCGAGCCCGGAAAACGGGATCGGCCGAGCGCCCGACGGGATCGCCCGTCTACGCCTGAAGGCGGAGGCGTGACCGGGCCCGACGATCGATGGCCGGCGCTTTCCGCGCGGGTACCGTCGCGGCATGAGCCACAGCGATCTCAGGGGCGCACCGGCGGTGGCGCTGCCACCGAGTGGGAGGGTCGCGCTGCTGCTGCGCGGACTCGGGCCGGTGGCCTGGCAGCGCGTCGACACCGTCGTCGCGGTGGCGCTCCTGGTGGGCCTCACCGGGCCGGAGCTGCTCGGCGCCCGTCTCGGCGACGATCCACCGCTGGCGATCCTGGCCCTGGGAGCCGGCGCCTCGCTTCCGCTGGCCTTCCGGCGACAACGGCCCGTGCCGGTCCTCGCGATCACGGTGGCGTGCGCGGTGGCCGCCAGCCTCCTCGGCGTCGGGTACACCCCGTTCGGCAGCAACGCCGGGCCCGCCGTGGGCCTGGCCATGTACACCGTGGCCGACCGGATGAGCCGGCGGGTCTCGCTCGGAGCCCTGGCCGTCGTGGTCACCGCGACCTTCTGCTCCGCGTGGGTGGCGACCTGGCTGCACGGGGGTTCGGAGAACGCCGTCCACGTGGTCGCGGCGGCGGTCGGTTGGCTGGTCGGCGACACGGTCCGCACCCGCCGCGCCTTCCGCACCGAAATGGCCGCCTGGCAACGCCGGGAGCTGGCCGAGCGCACCCGGCTCGCCATCGCCGAGGAGCGGGTCCGGGTCTCCCGGGAGGTCCACGACGTGATCTCACACAATCTCAGCGTCATCGCCGTGCGTTCGGGCGTCGGACGCCTGCTGTTCGACACCCGGCCGGACGAGGCCCGCACGGCCCTGGTCGAGATCGAGACGGTCAGCCGCAAGGCTCTCGGCGAGGTGCGCCGGCTGCTCGGCGCGGTCCGCGGTGAGGGCCACACCGCCCCGGCGCCCGCTCTGGCCGATCTCCCCGCGCTGGTGGCCGAGGTGACGTCCTCGGGGGTCGAGGTGACGTTGGAGCGGGGCGAGCTGCCACCCGGCCTGCCGTCGGCGTTGGAGCTGACCGTCTACCGGATCGTCCAGGAGGCCCTGACCAACGTCGTCAAACACGCGGGCCGCACCCGCGCCCGGGTGGCCGTCTCGTACGCCGACGAGGTGCTGCTGGTCGAGGTCTCCGACGAGGGATCCCGGGACGGCGGGGGCCGGCAGGCCGGGGAGCCGGGATGGGGCCTGGTCGGCATCCGGGAGCGCGCCGCGCTGTTCGGCGGCACGGCCGAGACGGGGCCGCGCCGCGACGGTGGTTTCCACGTGTCCGTGCGGTTCCCGGTGTCCGTGGCGCCCGAGGGTGGAGCGGACCGGTGAGCGTCCGGGTGCTGGTGGTGGACGACGAGGCTCTCATCCGGGCCGGTTTTCGGGTCCTTGTCGACTCCGACCCCGACCTGGCCGTGGTGGGGGAGGCCGCCGACGGTGCGCAGGCCCTCCGGATGGTGCACGCCCTGCGGCCCGACGTGGCGCTCATCGACATCCGCATGCCCACCATGGACGGCCTGGAGGCCACCCGGCGCATCGCGCACGACGATCCGGCGTCCACCACCCGGGTGCTCGTGGTGACCACCTTCGACCGCGACGAGTACGTGTTCGAGGCCCTGCGCGCGGGAGCCAGCGGCTTCGTCCTCAAGGACACCCCGCCCGAGCATCTCATCGAGGCGATCAAGGTGGTGGCCGCCGGGGAGGCGCTGCTGACGCCCACCCTCACCCGCCGGTTGATCACCGAATTCGTCCGGAACGCCGTTCCGCCCCGGCCGCCGGCGCCGGCCGCGCTGGCCGGGCTGACGCAGCGGGAACGCGAGGTGCTCGTGCAGGTCGCGGCCGGCCGGTCCAACGCCGAGTTGGCGCACGTCCTCCACATCAGCCGGGCGACGGCGAAGACCCACGTCAGCAACCTGCTGTCGAAGCTGGACGCCCGCGACCGCGTTCAGCTGGTCGTCCTCGCGTACGAGTCCGGCCTCGTCAACCCCGGCGCCGGCCCGGTCCCGCTTACCGGATGAGGCGTGCCGGTCACCGTGCGACGAACTCGTAGGTGGTGGTCAGACCCTCGGGAAGGTCGGGGACCAGGGCGTTGGTGCCGTCAACGGTCTGGACGTAGCGCCGGCCCTGGAAGAGCGAGTAGGTCCCGTCGGGGACCTTCTCGATCCTGAAGAGCTGCGCCTGCTGGGCGGGGTCGCACGTCCGGGCGCGGACGCTGCCCGGCGCGGCGTCGTGCACGGCGGTCATGCAGAGCCGGCCGGCGCCGCCCGGCGTGGCCAGCATGATCTGGAACCTGTCGCCCGCGGGGCGCAGCAGCCACACGGCCCGGGCGTCGATGCCCTGCTCGGTGGTGGCCCGCACCCGGTCGGTGTCCCGGTCGACGGCGAGCGCGGCCCCGCCCATGCCGGGCACCACGATCAGGGTCTGCCGCCGGCCGGCGAGGATCTCCTGTTCCGTCGAGGCGGTCCCGGACGGCACGACCGACGCCGGCGCCGGACCGACCGGGCCGGCAGCCTCGTCCGGTGTCGCGACGTGGTCCCGCGCCTGGAGCAGAGCGGTGCCGGCGGCCACCACCAGCACGGTCAACGCCGCCCCGGTGACCGTGGTGCGGCGCCGCCGCCGGTCGCTGCGGCGGCGCAGGGCCTCTGCCGGCGGCAGCGTCGTGACGCGCCGGACTCCGTCGGCGATCGCCCTGAGGTCGTCGCGAGGATCAGCCATGGTGGGTCTCCTCGGGGTACGTCTCGGTCAGCATCTCCGCCATCGCTCTCCGGCCTCGGGCGAGATATGTCTTGACGGTTCCGACGGGCGCCCGCATCTCGGCGGCCACCTCGGCGACGCTGAGATCGTTCAGGTGGTAGAGCACCAGGGCGCGGCGCTGGTTGGCGTTCAACCGCCGCAGCGCCTGCAGCAGGGCGACGTGGTCCTCGTTGAGGCCGGGCACGATCTGGTCGACCGCGGCCCGGCGGTGCGCGCGGATCCGGTTGAAGGTCTTGCGCCAGCTGCTCACCGCGATCCGGGAGGCGACCCGGCGGACCCAGGCCTCCGGGCTGTCCGCCTCCCGCACGGTCCGCCAGCGCTGCCAGGCCCGCATGAAGGCCTCGGCGACGGCGTCCTCCGCCTCGCCCCGGTTGCCGGTCAGCATGTAGACGTGACCGACGATCCGTCCCGCGCAGGCCGCGTAGAGGGCGTCGAACTCCTCGGCGTCACCCATCCGGCCTGCCCCCGAGCCTCGTACCGTCGTCACCGCGGCATGCAACAGGGCAGCGTTGCCGGGTCGCGCCGCACGGGCCGGGATTGTGACCACGGTCACACGCGCGATGATCAACCCGCCGGCCCGACCAGGCGTCATCGTGCCGTCCCGGGAGACGCCCGTGGCGGAGAGGACGATGTGCGACGACGGCAACGACGCGCCCTGACGGTCGGGGTGTTCGCGACCGCGCTGGCGGTGGCGGGCCTGACGGCCCCTTCCGCCGACGCGCAGGAGAGGCCCGCGCCCGCGCCCACGGCCTCGGGCACGGGCGCGGCCGGCACCTTCACCCTGATCACCGGGGACCGGGTGTCGCTGGGTGCGGACGGCCAGCCGGAGATCCAGCGGGCACCGGGGCGGGCGGGCATGCGGTTCGTGAGCACCCGGGAAGGCGGCCACCGGTACGTCGTCCCGGTGGACGCGGTGCCGCTGCTGCACGACGGTCGACTCGACCGGCGGCTGTTCGACCTCACCACGCTCGGCGAGTTCGGCTACGACGACCGGGCGCCGGAACTGCCGCTGCTGGTCGCCTACCCGGAGAACGCCGCGGCGCAGGCGCGGTCCGCCACCGTCGGGGGTGCCGGGCGGGTGCGGGCCGACCTGCCCGCCGCCCACGCGCTCGCCGTGCGTGCGGACGTCGACGACCGGGTCACGCTCTGGTCGTCACTCACCCGCGGCACGCCGTCGGAACGGACGCTCGCCGCCGGGGTCAGCCACGTCTGGCTCGACGGCAAGCGCCGGGTGTCCCTGGAGCACAGCGTGCCGCACATCGGTGCGCCCGCGGCCTGGCAGGCCGGCTTCGACGGCACCGGCGTCACCGTCGGGGTCCTGGACACCGGAATCGACGCCGGCCACCCCGACTTCGCCGGACACCTCGCGGAGGTCCGGGACTTCACCGGCGGCAACGATCCCGCCGACAACGTGGGTCACGGCACCCACGTGGCCTCGACCATCGTGGGCAGCGGAGCCGCCTCCGGCGGCAGGTCCCGCGGCGTGGCCCCGGGTGCGAAGCTGCTCGTCGGCAAGGTCTGCGCCACCTACGACTGCCAGGATTCGGACATCATCACGGCCATGCAGTGGGCCGCGCCCAGGGCCCGGGTCGTCAACCTGAGCGTGGGCGGCACCGACACCCCCGGTCTCGACCCGCTGGAGACCGCGGTCCAGGACATGAGTACCCGGTACGGCACGCTCTTCGTGGTCGCCGCCGGCAACGAGGGGAAGCCGAAGTCGGTCTCCTCGCCGGCCACCGCGGACGACGCCCTCGCGGTCGCCGCCGTCGACGCCGACGACCAGCGGGCGTACTTCTCCAGCAAGGGTCCCCGCATCGGCGACAACCACATCAAGCCCGAGATCAGCGCGCCGGGCGTGGACATCGTGGCGGCAGCCCCCGGCGGTGACTACGCCTCCATGTCGGGCACCTCGATGGCGACTCCGCACGTGGCCGGTTCCGCCGCGATCCTCGCCGGACAGCACCCCGACTGGTCCGGGCCGCAGCTCAAGGCCGCCCTGATGGACTCGGCCCAGCCGGCCGCCGAGAACACCCTCTACGAGGTGGGCGTCGGCCGGGTGGACATCGGCCGCGCGGTCGCCCAGCCCGTCGCCGCGGAGGTCGGCGCCATCGACTTCCCGGTCCAGCGCTGGCCCCACGCCGACGACACCCCGTTCACCCAGGTGGTCGGCTACCGCAACTCCGGCACCGCGCCGGTCACCCTGGCGCTGAGCATCGCCTCGGCGCCGGCCGGGATGGTCACCGTCAGCCCGGCCGACCTGGTGGTGCCGGCCGGCGGCCGCGCCCAGGCGACGATCACCGTGGACACGCGGGTGGACGCCGCCGACGGCGTCTACCAGGGCGCGCTGGTCGCCACCGGCGCCGGCGACCTGCGGGTACGGACGCCGTTCGCGCTCAACCGGGAGATCGAGAGCTACGACGTCCGCATCGACCAGCCCGGACGCGACGGCAGACCGGCCACCGAGTACCAGACCGTGGCGGCGAACCTGGCCACGGGCGAGTTCACCACCCTGGCCGGTCAGCCGGGCGGTGGGATCCTGCGGCTGCCCAAGGGCCGGTACGCGCTGTACAGCACCATCCACGAGGGCGACGTGTCGACCCTGCTCGTGCAGCCGGTCCTGGACGTGCACGGCCCGGTCACCGAGGCGCTCGACGCCCGTACCGCCGAGCCGATCGCGCTCACCGTGCCCCAGCGGGACGCCGCCCCGGTCTCGATCAACGTGAGCGCGAACTGGAACGACGGGCTCCGCTACCCCGGCGTCCAGCTCAGCGGGGCGTCGTTCGCGAGCATCTTCCTCGGCCGGATCGGCCCCGCCGTGGCGGCTCCCGAGTTCACCGCGACGCTGGGCGTCGGGCTCGCCCGCCCGGGCCCCGACGGGAGCTTCCGGAACAGCCCCTACACGTACGACCTCGCGTACGTCCGCCACGGCGACATGTTCACCGGCCTCGCCCGGAAGCTGTCGCCGAGGAACCTCGCCACCGTGAAGGCGACCTACCGGAGCCAGTCCGGCACGGCGACCGCCGTCCGGCTCCACCGCGCGGCGTCACCCGGCGGAGCGGGGCCGATCGGATCGAGCACCTCGTTCGACCTGCCGTTCCGGGCCACCGAGTACTACAACACCGACGGTGGCATCGTCTGGACGTCCACGTTCGTCGAGGGCGACAACCTCACCACGCAGGAGTCCACCTTCACGCCGGGCAGGACGTACACCCAGACCTGGAACGCCGCCCCGTTCGCGCCGACGGTGGGCCGCGCCCCGGCCCTGGCGCCGCTGGCGTACGCGGGCCGCGACGGCGACACCATCTCGGTGGCGTCGCCGCCCCTGTTCGGCGACGCGACCGGTCGCCCGGCCAGCCGCGACGACCTGGCGGTCCACCTCCGGCTGTCCCGCGACGGGACGGAGATCGCCACCGCGGACAGCGGGTACGCGGACTTCCCGGTGCCCGCCGGCAGGGCCACCTACCGGCTGGAGGCGACGGTCACCCGGGGCGCGCCGGACACCCTGTCGACGTCGGTCTCCGTGGCGTGGACCTTCACCTCGGCCCACACCGTCACCCCGGAGCGGCTGCCCCTGACGACGGCCCGGCCGATGCCCGACCTCGACGACACGAACACGGCCCGGGCGGGCACGGCGATGGCCCTGCCCGTGGCGCTGGACCGCCTGGCGGGCTCCACGGCCGGGCCCAACCGGACGCTCGGCGTCTCGGCCTCGTTCGACGACGGGCGGACGTGGGTCACGCTGCCGGTGCACCGGGATGTCGCCCTCGTCAGGCACCCGCGGCGGCCCGGCTTCGTCTCGCTGCGCCTGACGGCCACCGACACCGCCGGCAACTCGGTGACCGAGACGATCCAGCGGGCCTACCGGATCGCCTGACTCCCGAGCGGGTCCGGGGCGGCGGCCGTGACGGCGCCGCCCCGGACCGCGCCTCCGCCGGCCCCTAGCCGGCGGGGCGGGGTTCCAGAACCACCACGGCGGTCTCCGACGACCGGAGCGCCGCGTGGGCGTCGAGGTCCGCCTCGACCTCGCGCCAGCGGGCCCACAGCCGCGACCGCTCGTCGCCCGTCGCGGCGCGCCCGCGGACGAGCCGCCGCTCGCCGACCAGGTCGACAGCCGCGTCCGGATGCGCCTGCAGGTTGAGCCACCAGGCGGGCTCGCCCTCACCCCAGCCGTTCATCGCCAGGGTGAACAGATTGGGCCCGTCCTCCAGGTACGCGACGATGACGCTGCGCTGCTGGCCGGTGCGGCGCCCGGTCGTGGACAGCCGCAGGGTGCCCCAGCGGTCGGCGCGGGGCCGCCAGAGGACCCGCCCCCGGAGGGCCCGGTACAGGCCCCGGTGCACCGACCAGGCCAGCCGGATGAACCATCGCGGCGGAAGCTTCGGCTTCCCTGCCCGTTCCTCGACCGACATGGCGACCTCCAACGGCGACACCGGCGATGGTACGAACAGGACGCCAGCCGCGGTACCGGGCGGACCGGCGGCGCCGGGTGGCCGGTCGTCCACCGCGCCCGCGGGGCGTCAGCCGATCAGCGGGCGGCTGACGACGCTGTCGGTGCGACCGCTCAGCTCCCGGTCCAGGGTCTCCTGCGCGTCGCGCATCGCCTCGGCGTACCGGGGTTCGGCGAGCCGCCGCATTCCCACCTCGGGTGCGACGTCCTCGACCACCGCGCTGATCCACCAGATGTTGCCGAACGGGTCGCGCACCCGGCCGCCCCGCTGGCCGAAGGCCTGGGTGGCCGGTGCGGTGACCACCCGGGCTCCGGCGGCGACCGCGCGCTCGATCGCGGCGTCGGCGTCGGCGACGAAGACCCGCAGCAGCGACGGCATGGCCGGCCAGTCCGGCAGCCGGTCGAAGGCGAGCAGGACGGTGTCGCCGACGCGGATCTCGGCGTGGCCGATGGTCCCGTCCTCCAGCCGTACCCGCCCCAGCTCGACCCCGCCGAACACGGCGGTGACGAAGTCGAGCAACTGGCCGGTGTCCGGGGTGACGATCCACGGCGCGGCGGTCGTGTAGCCGTCGGGTGCGGTGCTGTTCACGGCGAATCTCCTCGGGTCGAAGCGGATTGCGCCACCGTAGGTCGCGTATAGGTCAGCTTCCGTCCTAGTCGAGCGGCACAATGGCGGCCATGTCCGACGCGCGTGCCCGCCTGCTCTCCCTGCTGTCGCTGTTGCAGACCCCCCGGCTGTGGTCGGGGAGCGAACTGGCGGGGCGGCTCGGCGTGTCCGGCCGCACCGTGCGGCGCGACATCGACCGGCTCCGCGAGCTGGGCTATCCGGTGCACGCCGAGCAGGGCGGGACGGGCGGGTACCGGTTGACCGCCGGCGCGGCGATGCCGCCGCTGCTGCTGGAGGACGACGAGGCCGTCGCCGTGGCCATCGGGCTGCGCACGGCGGCGGCGCAGCCGGTGACCGGCGTGGACGAGGCGGCGGTGCGCGCGATGGGCAAGCTGCTCCAGGTCCTGCCGGCCCGCCTGCGGCGCCGGGTCGACACGCTGACCGCCTCCACCGTGGCCCACCCGTTCACGCTCGCCGGGGAGGCGGTGGACCCCGACACGCTGGTCGTCGCCGCCGCGGCGATCGCCAACCACGAACGGCTGCGGTTCCGGCACCGCGACGAGGGCCGGCACGTCGAGCCGCGCGCCCTGGTCGCGGCGGGGCGGCGCTGGTACCTGCTCGCCTTCGACCTCGACCGCGACGACTGGCGGACCTTCCGGCTGGACCGGGTCACGGCGGCGGCCGCGACCGGCGCCCGGGCGGCCACGAGGGACGTACCCGTGAGGGACGTCGCCGCCTTCGTCGCCGAGCGGACCATGGCGATGGCCCCGACGTACCCGGCCGACGTCGTGATCCACGCGCCGGCGGCCCGGGTGGTGGACCGCCTGCACGGGCCGCCGCCGGGCACCCTGACCGACCAGCCGGACGGCACCTGCCGGTGGCTCGCGCCGCCGGACACCCTCGACTGGCACGCGCTCCGGTTGGCGTCGATCGGGCTGCCGTTCCAGGTCGACGGTCCACCGGAGCTGGCCGATCACCTCCGGTCGACGGCCGCCCTGTTCCAGACCGCCACGGCCGGACCCGGCCGGGCCGGGCGGCGGTCACCGTGAGCCCAGCCCCGCCGCGTCACCGCCCGGCCACCTCCCTGCCGATCGATCACCGGCGGCGCAGCGCCGGGTCGAGCAGGGCGGGCGGGGTGTCGTGCTTCTCGTCGGCGGCGAGGTCGACGCCGGGAGCGACGATCGCGTCGATCGCGTCCAGCACGTCGGAGGAGAGCACGGTGTCCGCGGCGGCGAGCTGCGAGCGGAGGTGTTCCACCGTGCGAGGGCCGATGATCGCGCTGGTCACGCCCGGGTGCGCGGTGACGAATCCCAGCGCGAGTTGGATCATGCTGAGCCCGGTGTCGTCGGCGACCGTGGCGAGCTGCTCGACGGCGTCGAGTTTCGCGCGGTTGGCGGGAACGCTGAGGTCGTAACGCTGCTGCATGAAGCCCGAGCGGTTCGTGGTGATCTCCCGCCCGGCGCGGATCGCGCCGGACAGCCAGCCCGATGCCAGCGGGCTCCAGGCGAGCACGCCCATGCCGTACTCCTGCGTCACGGGCAGCACGTGGGTCTCGATGCCGCGCTGCAGGATCGAGTAGCTCGGCTGCTCGGTCACGTACCGGCTCAGGTGCCGCTCCCGGGCGGTCCACTGTGCCTGGACGATGCGGTAGGCCGGGAAGGTCGAGGAGCCGAAGTAGCGGATCTTCCCCGAGCGCTGCAGGTCCGTCAGTGCCGACAGCGTCTCCTCGTCACCGGTCGTCGGGTCCCACCGGTGCATCTGGTAGAGGTCGACGTGGTCGACGCCGAGGCGGCGCAGGCTGTCGTCCAGCGCGGTGACCAGCCAGCGGCGCGAACCGCCCCGGTGGTTGCGCCCGTCGTCCATCGGCAGGGTGGCCTTGGTCGCCAACAGGACATCGTCCCGGCGGCCGGCGATGGCCCGGCCGACCATCTCCTCGGACTGGCCGCCGCTGTAGACGTCGGCGGTGTCGATGAGGTTGATTCCCGCATCGAGCGCCGTGCCGATGATGGCCGTGGCTTCCTGCTGGGTGGTGTTGCCGATCCTGCCGAAGTTCATCGCGCCGAGCACGAGGGTGCTGACCTGCACACCCGTGCGGCCCAAGGTGCGGTAGCGCATGACTGGTCCTCCTGGATGACGTGAAGCGTGCGCCGGCTGGTGGTTGGCCCGCCGGGTCGCTACGCTGGTTAAGCGGAACGCGGTTCCGATAACCAACATACGGAACATCGTTCCGGATAACCAATGCTGTGACGGAGGTAACGGAGCCTTGGCCGACATCGACAGCGCCGCCGAGCGACCGGGTCCGCGCAAGCGGGCGGACGCGCGCCGCAACGAGAAGGTCCTGCTGGACGCCGCCGCGGCCGCGTTCGTCGCCTCCGGGGTCGACGTGCCCGTACGCGACATCGCCGCGAGGGCGGGGGTCGGCGTGGGCACCATCTACCGCCATTTCCCCACCCGGGCCGACCTCATCGTCGCCGTCTACCGGCACCAGATCGAGGCATGTGCCGAGGCAGGTCCGTCCCTGCTCGCCGGCGGCGGCACACCGCACGCCGCCCTGGTGCGGTGGATCAACCTGTTCGTCGACTTCCTGATCACCAAACACGGCCTCGCCGCGGCGCTACGGTCCGACGACGCCGCCTTCCAGGCCCTGCACGGCTACTTCCTCGACCGCCTGGTCCCGGTCTGCGACCACCTGATCAAGGCCGCCGTCGCAGCCGGCGAGATCCGCGCCGACATCGACGGCTACGGACTGCTGCGCGGCGTCGGCAATCTCTGCATCGGCGCGGGCAGCGACCCCCGCTACGACGCGCGCCGGCTGGTCGACATCCTCCTCGCCGGGCTTCGCCTGCGCTGAGCACACGTCCCGTCGTCGGACCGGCTCGGGCGGGACGGAGTCGGCCGGCCGGGCCGGTGGCTGAGGGACCCGAAGGCCTGGGTAGCTTTCGGGCATGAGTGAGGACACCTTCCGCTCGGTGGAGATCGAGCGCACCAGCATGGGCCGGTACGTCGTGCGGAACGCCCGCGGTGGGTCGATGTCGATGGGCACGGGGGAGGACGGCAGCTTTACCCCCGTGGAACTGCTGCTGGCCGCCATCGGCGGCTGCACCGCGGTGGACGTGGACTACATCACCAGCCGCCGTGCCGAGCCCACCCGGTTCACGGTCGAGGCCACGGGCGACAAGATCCGGGACGAGGCCGGGAGCAACCGGATGCGGAACCTCGAGGTCACGTTCACGGTGACGTTCCCGGCGGGCGCCGACGGCGACCGGGCACGTGAGGCGCTGCCCCGCGCACTGCAGCAGTCGCACGACCGGCTCTGCACCGTCTCCCGCACGGTGGAAAGTGGGACGCCGATCTCGATCGCCGAGGCCGGGGGTTCTCCCGAGGACTGAGGCTCGCGGGCGGTGACCGGGTGTGCCGGCGGAGTGCCGGCGCGCCGCACCGCCGCACCGCGCAGAGGTGACCGCGGCCCGGTCAGCGGTGCCGGCGGATGCGGTCCCAGGTGCCGGGGGCCTCGAGCCGTACGCCCGACTGGAGTGGGGTCGTGACGGGCTTGCCGCCGCCGGCGGCGGCGCTGACCCGACCGTGCGCGGATCCGGCGGGCAGCTCGGCCGGCACCGCCGGGATCTCGGTGGCCAGCTTGACGCGGAGGCCGGGCCAGCCGACCACGGAGAGGTCCTTCGCGGCGGTCAGCGTGGTCTCGGCGCCGAACGGCCCGCGGACCGTGGCGACCGGATCGCCGGCCCGGACGGCCGGGTACGGCTTGATCGCGGCGTTGACGCTGCGGATCAGCGACCGGGTCACCCGGAAGACCCGCTCCAACTGCACCGGGGTGTCGGCGCCGGGCTGCCCGAGGACGGCGCCCACAACGGTGATTTTCCGGCCGCCCACGGTGACGACGAACGCGAAGGACAGGCACCCGCCGGCCTCGTCGGTGGACCCGGTCTTGATCCCCACGACACCGTCCCGGCCCACGAGCGAGTTGTAGTTCCGCACCTCGCCGGCGACCGGCAGGGTGGCCTTCTTCTGGGCCACGATCTCCGCGAACGCGGGCAGCGCCATCGCCTTGCGGGCGATGATCACCTGGTCGGCGGCGGTGCTGACGGTCTCCGGACTGAGCCCGGACGGATCGGTGTAGCGGGTGTTGTCCATGCCGAGCTCGGCGGCCGTGTCGTTCATCTTGTCGACGAACGCGTCGATGCTGCCGGCGTCCCAGGCGGCGAGGATCCGGGCCATGTTGTTCGCCGACGGCAGCAGCACCGCCTGGAGGGCCTGGCGCTCGGTGAAGACGGCGCCCGCGGCGACCCGGACGAGGGACTCGCCGCGCGCCAGTTCGCTCGGGTAGGCGGCCGCCTGCGCCGCGCTGACCGTGAGTTTCGGCCCGTGCTCGCCCCGGTCGAGGGGGTGCTCGGTCAGGATGACGTAGGCCGTCATCACCTTGGCCACGCTGCCGATGGGCAGCGGCTCGTCGCCGCCCGAGGTGCCCAGGGACCCGACGCCCTCCACGAAGAGGGCGGCCTGCCCGGACCGCGGCCACGGCACCGTGGGTGCCTTGCCGGGGATGACCGTCGACGCGGCCAGCGTCCGCGTGACGGTCGGCGCGGGCAGCGGGTGGCGCAGCGGTTCGACAGCCACCAGCACGGCGGCGGCCAGGAGCAGGGTCGTCAGGATGCTGACCAGCACCGGGAGTCGCCGCCGTCGGCGGCGGGGCGGCGGCGGGACCGCGGGGATCACCTGGGTCGTCGCAGAGTCGAGCATGCTGATGTGTCTCCCCCGTGTGGTGCTGCGCGCGGCTGGGCGGCCGCCGGCGTGCTGATCTCGGTATCACCACTGCCGTCGCCGGGTCAAGCCGGCGGCGGCACCTGATCGGCGCGCGGTCACCGCCGCCGCGGCGCGACGAGCCCCGACTCGTACGCCCACACGACCAGCTGGGCGCGGTCGCGGCAGTGCAGCTTGGTCATCGCCCGATTGACGTGGGTCTTCGTGGTCAGCGGGCTGATCACCATGCCCTCGGCGATCTCGTCGTTGCTCAGCCCCCGGGCGACGAGCGCGACGATCTCCTGCTCGCGGGCGGTCAGCACGTCCCGGCCGGCGGCCGGGTCGGCCGGCCGTGGGCCGGCCACGAACTCGCTGATCAGCGACCGCGTGACCGCCGGGGCGAGCAGCGCGTCGCCGCGCGCCACGACGCCGACGGCCTGCAGCAGGTCGGCGGGGTCGGCGTCCTTGAGCAGGAACCCGCTGGCGCCCGCGCGCAGGGCGGCGAAGACGTAGGAGTCGAGCCCGTAGTTGGTGAGGATGAGGACGCGGACCGCGGTGAGGTCGGGGTCGGCGGCGAGGCGCCGGGTGGCTTCGATGCCGTCGAGTCCCGGCATCTGCACGTCCATCAGCACGACGTCCGGCCGCAGGCGCCGGGACAGGTGGACGGCCGAGGCGCCGTCGGCGGCCTCGCCGACGACCTCCAGACCCTCCTCGGCGTCGAGCAACGCGCGGAAGCCGGCCCGCATCAGGGCCTGGTCGTCGGCGAGCAGGACCCGGACCACGCCGCCACGATCGGTGTCGGACCGGGCCGGCGGCACGTCGCGCGAGCGCTCGGTCATGCCGGCTGCCCGCTCCGGTCGGAGCCGACACGATCGGTGTCGGACCGGGCCGGTGGGACCGGTCCGCCGAGCGGGAAGGTGGCCCGCACCTCGAACCCGCCGCCGTCGCGGGCGGCGGCGCGCAGCGTGCCGCCCAGCCCGGTGACCCGCTCCCGCATGCCGCTCAGGCCCACCCCCGGTGTCACCGGCCGGACGGGCGACGCCTGACCGTCGTCGGTCACCGAGACGGTCAGCTGTGCCGGGACGTACTCGACGTGGATCTCGGCGCTGGCCGGGCCGGCGTGGCGGGCCACGTTGGTCAGGGCCTCCTGGACGACGCGATATCCGGCCTGGTCGACCTCGGCGGGCAGCTCCCCGGGTTCGCCGGTGACGGTCAGCCGCACCGGTACGCCGGCCGCGCGGGTCCGCTGGGCGAGTTCGCCCACCCGGGCCAGCCCGACGGGATCCCCGTCCGACGGTGCGCGCAGGACGTCCAGCGTCGCCCGCAGCTCCCGCATGGCGGCGCTGCTGGCCTCCTGGATCGCCAGCAGCGTGGCCGACGGTTCCTCGCCGTGCTTGCGGGCCAGGTGCACGGCGATCCCGGCCTGCACCTTGATCACGGAGATGTTGTGGGTCAGCGTGTCGTGCAGATCGCGGGCGATGCGCAGGCGCTCCTCCCCGGCGCGGCGCAACGCCATCTCCTCGCGGGTGCGTTCCGCCTCGACGGCCCGCTGCTCGACCTGTTCCAGGTACGCCCGGCGCTGCCGCGCGACGAGCCCGGCGACGTTGGCCGCGACGAACCAGCCCAGCAGCAGGGCGGTCCGCTCGGCGATCAACTGGCCGGGCCGGCCGGCGGGCGCCACCGACACGTCGCGGGCCAGGAAGCCACCGAGGAAGACGACGCTGGCCAGGGCGGCGACCGACCGGTGCCCCCGCCAGGCGGCGACGTAGACGGCGCCGAGGACGGGGAACGCCGCGGACACCCCGGAATGGACCCGGACGTGGAGGGCCAGCATGGTGGCGGTCACCAGGCTCACCGCCACCACGGGGTGCCGCCGGCACACCGCCAGGGCCGCCGCCATGACCAGGACGAGGGCGACGTCGGCCAGCCCCACCGTCGCGGCGTCCGGCGCGATCGCGGCGTTGCCGAGCAGGAGGGCACCGAGGGCGAGGCCGCTGAGGGCGTACGGCAGGTCGCGGCGCATGGTCGAACTGTAGAACGGCGGTCAGCGGAGGAGCATCCCGCTTCCGTGGTAGACGGGGCGTACCGCGGACGTGGTATCGGCGGCCGGGCAAGTGCCTGCGGCGGCACGACGCTTTCCCGACCCGCCGGGACAAGCATCGAACGCATGACATACCGCTTCTTCACCCCCGAGAAGGCGTCGGCCGCGACGGGTCTCACCGCGGAGGTCTACCGCCAACTGCGGGACGAGTTCCTCGGGCCGGTGCCCACCTTCCAGGCGCTGTCGGTCGTGCCGGAGCTGCTGGCCGCGACCTGGGCGCTGATGCGCGAGGCCCTGCTCGCCGGTGACGCCTCCCGGGTCGACCGCGAGCTGGTGGCGTCCGTGGTGTCCCGGGCCAACCGCTGCCGGTTCTGCGTCGACGCGCACGTGATGCTGCTGCACGCGCTGGGCGAGCACGCGCTGGCCGAGGTCGTCGCCCGGGGCGGGACGCCGCCGGAGCCGGGGCACGCCGCGCTCGCCCGCTGGGCCGAGACCAGCCGCCACCCGGCGGCGGCCGACTGGACCGGCCGGCACGGCCCGGAGCTCACCGGCACCCTGCTCGCCTTCCACTTCATCAACCGGGTCGTGTCGGCGCTGCTCGACCCCGATCTGCTGCCCGGCGGCCTGCAGCGTTCCCCGGTGGTGCGGTCGGTGGGTGGCCGGCTGTACGCCCGGACGGCCCGCGCGGGGCGGGAGCCGGGCCGGGGTCTCCCGCTCGTCGACGCCGGCTCGGCGGCGCCACCGGCCTGGGCGGGGGACAGCCCGGTCGGCGTGGCGTACGCGTCGCTGCGGACCGCCGCCCTGCGCGGCGGCGACCTGCTGGGGGACGTGGCCCGCCAGACCGTCGCCGCGACCGTGCGCTGGGAGGACGGGCGGTTCCCGGACCGGCCTTCGGACTGGGCCGTCGACCTGGTCCGGGACGTGCCCGGGGCGGACCGCGTCGGGACGCGGATCGCGCTGCTCGCGGCGTTCGCGCCCAGCGCGATCAGCGTGGGCGACGTCGCCCTCTGGCGGCTGTCCCATCCGGGCGACGCAGACCTCGTGCGGCTGGTCGCGTACGGCGCGATCACGGCCACCGACCACGTCGCCCGGGCTCTGAGCTCGGCTCGTCTCTAGGGAGATCACCATGCGCAAGGCATTCGTCATCACCAGCAGCCTGTTGCTCGCCGCGTTCGCCCTGCAGTTCGTGTTCGCCGCCGTGGGCGCGTTCACGAAGCCCGGCGGCGAGGGCGCCTACGCGCTGCACAGCGCCACCGGGATGGCGGTCATCCCGGTGCTCAACCTGCTCACCATCGGCTTCGCCGCGCTGGCGAGGGCGCCGGGCCGGCTCGTCGGACTGACGGTTCTGCCGCTCGGCCTCGTCATCCTGCAGGCGCTCATCGCCGGCCTGGCCAACGGCATGACCGACGGCGCGGGCGTCAGCACACCGTTCGGACTGACCGTCGCCGGGCTGCACGCGGTGAACGGGATCGTCGCGGTGCACGTCGTGGTCGGCGTGGTCCGGGGGGCGCGTGGGCTGGCCCGCCCCGCGCCGGCCGAGGTCGTCCCGGTGACCGTCCGGGAAGGAGAGCCGGCATGACCGTCGGTTCGCTGCTCGCGGCCGACCTCGTGATCGCGGTCCTCGCGGCCGCCGGGTGGCTGGGCGGCGGCGCCGCGTCGGCCGCCCGGCGCCGCCCGCTCGCCCTCGGCCTGGCGGCCCTCGCGCTGCTCGCCACGCTCGCCCGTGCCGTCACGATCACCGCGCTCGCCCGCGCCGGCTGGTGGTTCGCGGCGGAGAAGGTCCTCATCGCCGCGCCGCTGTCGCTCGCGGCCGTGGTCGTCGCCGGGCCGCGGCTGCTGCGGGCCCCGGGCGACATCCGCGCCGTCGCGGTCCCGCTCCTGTTCGCCGGGTACGCCGACAGCGCCGCCCTGCTCGTGACGGTCCTGCACGGCTACCCCGCGTCGGCGGGCGTGGGGCTGCTGGCGGTCGCCGGGGTCGTCACGGCGACCGCGGTCTCGTGGCGCTTCCTCGGCGCGCCCCCGTCGCGGACGGTCTCCCGGGCGGCTCTCGTGGTGGCGGTCGCGGCGCTGCTGACCGGGACCGGGCTGGCCGCCGCCCCGGCCGCCGCCCCCGCCGTACCCCATGATCACGGACCCGGGGAGGCGCGGACCGTGGGGGAGCCGACCAGGCGGTTCACCCTGACGGCCGGGACGGCGACGGTGCGCGTGAGCGGCCGCGACGTCGCGGCGTGGGCGTTCGACGGGCAGGTGCCCGGGCCGGAGCTGACCGCCACCGTCGGCGACGTCCTGGAGGTGACGCTGCGGAACCGGGACATCGCGCGCGGCGTCACGCTGCACTGGCACGGGTACGACGTGCCGAACAGCCAGGACGGGGTGCCCGGCATCACGCAGGCCGCGGTGCTGCCGGGGCAGGAGTTCGTCTACCGGTTCCGCGCCGACCAGGCCGGGACCTACTGGTACCACACGCACGCGGTGTCCGACCTCGGCGTGCGGATGGGGCTCTACGGCGTCCTCGTGGTGCGCCCGGCGCCGGTGACCGGCGTCGACGTCACGGTGCCGGTGCACACCCTCTCCGGCCGTCCGCTGCCGGCGCCGAGAACCGAGTCGGTCGGGGCGGGGACGCCCGTGCGGCTCCGGCTGATCAACACCGACAGCACCACCCATCGGTACGCCCTGGCCGGCACACCGTTCCGGGTCGCCGCGATCGACGGCTCCGACCTGCGGGGCCCGACGTCCCTCGTGGACACCGCCGTGCTCATCCCGGCCGGGGGACGTTACGACCTGGTGTTCACCGCGCCCGCCACACCGGTGGCGCTGTTCGTCGACGGGCGGGCCGTCTACTCGACCGGAGCGGTGTCGACGGCGACCGGCGGGTGGCCGGTCCTGGATCCGCTCCGCTACGGCACGAGCGCCCCGGTGCCGTGGTCCCGCGTCGACCGGGCGTTCACCCTGGTGCTCGACCGCGGTCTCGACCTGCGCGGGCTGCTCCCGCGCTACGCCCACACCGTCAACGGCGCCGCCGACCCGGACATCCCGCCCCAGGTCGTACGCCTCGGCGACACCGTCGAGTTCACCATCGTGAACCGGTCCCAGACCGTGCACCCGTGGCACCTGCACGGCCATCACGTCCTGGTGCTGTCCCGTGACGGACGGGCGGCGACGGGAAGCCCGTTGTGGCTGGACTCCTTCGACGTGCGCCCCGGCGAGGTCTGGCGGGTGGCGTTCCGGGCCGACAACCCCGGCATGTGGGCCAACCACTGCCACAACCTGGCGCACGCCGATGCCGGGATGACGCTGCACCTGATGTACTCCTGATCCTCCGCGGCGGCCGACCACGTCCGCCATCCCTGGACGAGGGTCCGGCTCCCGGCGGGGCGCGGCCGCGCCCCGCCGGGACCGGGTGCGCCGGGGCGTACACTGACGCTGGTTTCGCGACGGGTGGGCCCGGTGCCGTGCCGGGGTTGCCGGGGCGTGGCGGTCGGAGGCCCGTGGGGAAGGGTGAGTGCCGTGCGTGGTCCCGCGATGACGGATGTGGCGCGGCTCGCGGGGGTTTCCCACCAGACCGTGTCCCGGGTGCTGAACGGGCACCCGAACGTGCGCGAGCAGACGCGCCTGCGGGTGCAGGCGGCGATCGTGGAGCTGGGCTACCGGCCCAACCGCGCGGCCCGCGCCCTGGTGACCGGCCGGTCCCAGGTGATCGGGGTGGTCGCCCAGAACACCACGTTGTACGGCCCGGCGTCGCTGCTGGCGGCGCTGGAGCAGACCGCCGCCGAGGAGGGCTTCGCGGTCACCGTGGGCAGTGTGCGGGACCTCGACCAGGTCTCCATCTCCGAGGCCGTGGAGCGGCACCTGGCGCACCGGGTGGCGGGGATCGTGGTGATCGCGCCGGTGGAGTCGGCCGGGGAGGCGCTGGAGCACCTGCCGAAGGACGTGCCGCTGGTGACCGTCGACGGTGATCCGCGCCGGCCGGTGCCGCTGGTGACGGTGGACCAGGTGGCCGGTGCGCGGGCGGCGACGCAGCACCTGCTGGACGCGGGCCACCGGACGGTCTGGCACGTCTCCGGGCCGGCCGACTGGTTCGACAGCGCCGGGCGCATCGAGGGGTGGCGGGACGCCCTGCGGGCGGCCGGCGCCGAG
Source organism: Micromonospora sp. NPDC048907 (assembly GCF_055586885.1). NCBI lineage: Bacteria > Bacillati > Actinomycetota > Actinomycetes > Micromonosporales > Micromonosporaceae > Micromonospora > Micromonospora sp. NPDC048907. Next base: position 12,313 of record NZ_JBVJHI010000005.1, on the reverse strand, counting down.
GTGCCGCCGCTGGTGCCGGGGGACTGGTCGGCCGCGTCGGGCTACCGGTGCGGGCAGATGCTGGCGCGGATGCCCGAGGTGACGGCGGTCTTCACCGCCAACGACCACCTGGCGCTGGGCGTGCTGCGGGCGCTGCACGAGCACGGCCGCCGGGTGCCGGACGAGATCAGCGTGGTGGGCTTCGACGACGTGCCGGAGGCGGCGTACTTCATCCCGCCGCTGACCACCGTGCGGCCGGACTTCGCCGCGGTGGCCCGGGCCAGCCTGGACCTGTTGCTGGCGCAGATCGAGTCCGACACCGTCGGGGAGCTGCGGCAGACCATCGCGCCGACCCTGATCTCCCGGCGGAGCGTCGCCGCCCCGCCGGCCTGACCGGCCGCGGTGAGCCCGCGAGGGCGCGCTCCTGTGACCGTTAACAGCACCTGAATCCGCCGGCGGGCGACCGCCCGGTCCGTGGCGCCCGCGCGCGGCCGGCCGCCGGGCGCCGCCCGCGTTCGGCGCCCCCTCCACAGTGACCCCGGTGGTTACCGGACTGTTGCACGGGCATCTTGACCGACTCAGATGTGAGCGTTAACAATGTGAGCCACGGCACAGGCAGGTGGAGGTGGTCGGGGTGGCCGGACCGGGGGACCGGTACGTCGTCGGGGTCGACTTCGGAACGTTGTCGGGCAGGGCGCTGGTGGTCCGGGTCGGGGACGGCGCGGAGCTCGGCACCGCGGTCCACGAGTACCGGCACGGGGTGCTCGAGTCCACCCTCCCGGACGGGACACCGCTCCCGCCGGACTGGGCGTTGCAGGACCCGGAGGACTACCGGGACGTGCTGCGGCGCGCGGTGCCGGCAGCCGTGGCCGCCGCGGGGATCGACCCGGCCCGCGTGATCGGGATCGCCACGGACTTCACCGCCTGCACGGTCCTGCCCGCCCTGGCCGACGGCACCCCGCTCTGCGAGGTGCCCGAGCTGCGCAGCCGGCCGCACGCGTGGGTGAAGCTGTGGAAGCACCACGCCGCGCAGCCGCACGCCGACCGGATCAACGCGCTCGCGCACGAGCGCGGCGAACCCTGGCTCCACCGCTACGGCGGGAAGATCTCCGCCGAGTGGCAGTTCGCCAAGGGCCTGCAGATCCTCGACGAGGACCCGGAGGTCTACGGTCGGGCCGCGCGGTTCGTCGAGGCGGCCGACTGGATCGTCTGGCAGCTCTGCGGCGTGGAGACCCGCAACATCTGCACGGCCGGCTACAAGGGCATCCGCCAGGACGGGCGGTACCCGTCCCGGGACTTCCTGGCGGCGCTCGACCCGGGGTTCGCCGACTTCGTCGCCAAGCTGGACGGGCCGCTGCTTCCGCTGGGTGCCCGGGCCGGCGGGCTCACCGCCGAGGCCGCCGCGTGGACCGGGCTGCCCGAGGGCATCGCGGTCGCGGCCGGCAACGTCGACGCCCACGTCACGGCCGCCGCCGCGCGAGCGCTGGCCCCCGGCCACCTGGTCGCCATCATGGGCACCTCGACCTGTCACGTGGTCAACGGCACCGAGCTGGCCGAGGTGCCGGGCATGTGCGGTGTCGTCGAGGGTGGACTCAGCCCCGGCGCCTGGGGCTACGAGGCCGGCCAGAGCGGCGTGGGCGACATCTTCGGCTGGTTCGTCGACCACGCGGCGCCGGCGGGTGTCGACTCGCACGAGCGGCTCTGCGAGCTGGCCGCCGCGCAGCCGGTCGGCGCCCACGGGCTGGTCGCGCTGGACTGGTGGAACGGCAACCGTTCGCTGCTGGTCAACCACGACCTGAGCGGTCTCATCCTGGGGCTGACCCTGGCCACCCGGCCGGCGGACGTCTACCGGGCGCTGCTGGAGTCGACGGCCTACGGCACCCGCATGATCATCGAGGCGTTCGTCGAGGCGGGGGTGCCGATCCGGGAGCTGGTGGTGGCCGGCGGCCTGACCGCCAACCCGCTGCTCATGCAGATCTACAGCGACGTCACCGACCGGCCGCTGAGCCTCATCGGCTCGGCGCAGGGGCCGGCGCTGGGTTCGGCCATCCACGCGGCGGTCGCCGCCGGCGCCTACCCGGACGTCCACGCCGCGTCGGCGGCGATGGGCCGGGTGGACCGCGACGCCTACCGGCCGGACCCCGAGCGGGCGCGCGCCTACGACGCGCTCTACGCCGAGTACCGGTCGCTGCACGACCACTTCGGACGCGGCGGCAACGACGTCATGTTGCGCCTGCGCGCGATCCGCAACGCCGCCGTCGAACGACCGGCGGCACAGATCGACACGCCCCTGGAGGTGGTCGCGTGAGCGCCGAGCCCGGTCAGCAGATCCGGCGGCTGCGGGAGAGCGTCGCCCGGTTGCACGCCGAACTCACCCGCTACCGGCTGGTGGCGTGGACGTCCGGGAACGTCTCGGCCCGGGTGCCCGGACAGAACCTCATGGTGATCAAGCCGAGCGGCGTCGACTACGACGACCTCGCCCCGGAGAACATGGTCGTGTGCGACCTGGACGGCACCGTGGTCGAGGGCGACTTCGCGCCGTCGAGCGACACGGCCGCCCACGCCTACGTCTACCGCGCCCTGCCCGAGGTGGGCGGGGTGGTGCACACCCACAGCGGGTACGCGACGGCCTGGGCGGCCCGGGGCGAGTCGATCCCGTGCCACCTCACCGCCCAGGCCGACGAGTTCGGCGGTGAGATCCCCATCGGCCCGTTCGCCCTGATCGGCGGCGACGACATCGGCAAGGGGATCGTGGCGACCCTCGCCGGGCACCGGTCGCCGGCGGTGCTCATGCGCAACCACGGCGTGTTCACCATCGGCCGGGACGCCCGCGCCGCCGTGAAGGCCGCGGTCATGTGTGAGGACATCGCCCGCACGGCGCACCTGACCCGGGCGCTCGGCGCGCCGCTGCCGTTGGCGGCGGCCGACGTCGACGCCCTGCACGACCGCTACCAGACCGCCTACGGGCAGCGGCCCCCCTCACCGGCGAGCCCCTGACGGCCGCCCCGATCGCGCGGCCGTCCCCCGGACCGGCCGCGTCGCACCACCCGGCAGCACCACCACCAGCGCAGGCCGTGCGCCCACGGGCGCGGGGCCTCCCGGAACGTTTACCCCCGAGGAGATTCGCGGTGAAGAGAATGAGGACCCACCCGCCGTCCCGCAAGATCATCGCGGTGCTCGCCGCCGCGCTGCTCGCCACCGGCGTGGCGGCCTGCGGCAACAGCGACACGGGCGGCAGCGGCAGCGGCGGCGACGACGGCACGATCACGCTCGGCTTCTCCCAGGTCGGCGCGGAGAGCGGGTGGCGCACGGCGAACACCACCTCGATCAAGGAGGCCGCGACGGAGGCCGGGATCGAGCTGAAGTTCGACGACGCCCAGCAGAAGCAGGAGAACCAGATCAAGGCCATCCGCAACTTCATCCAGCAGAAGGTCGACGTGATCGCCTTCTCGCCGGTGGTGGAGTCCGGGTGGGACACCGTGCTCAAGGAGGCCAAGGACGCCAAGATCCCGGTCATCCTCACCGACCGGTCGGTCGACTCGGCCGACAAGTCCCTGTACAAGACCTTCCTCGGGTCGGACTTCGTGAAGGAAGGCCGGCTCGCGGGGGAGTGGCTGGTGGAGCAGAAGAAGGCCGCCACCGGCCCGGTCAGCATCGTCGAGCTGCAGGGCACGACCGGTTCGGCGCCGGCGAACGACCGGAAGAAGGGCTTCGCCGAGGCGATCGCGGCCAACCCGAACCTCAAGATCATCGCTTCCCAGTCCGGTGACTTCACGCGAGCCGGCGGGAAGCAGGTGATGGAGCAGTTCCTGAAGGCCAACCCGAAGATCGACGTGCTGTTCGCCCACAACGACGACATGGGCCTGGGCGCGCTCGAGGCGATCACCGCGGCCGGGAAGGTGCCCGGCAAGGACATCACCATCATCACGGTCGACGCGGTCAAGGACGGCATGCAGGCCCTCGCCGACGGCAAGTTCAACTTCATCGCCGAGTGCAGCCCGCTGCTCGGTCCCCAGCTGATGGACCTGGTCAAGAAGGTGAAGAACGGCGAGACGGTGCCGGCCCGCATCGAGACCCAGGAGACCACCTTCACCCAGGAACAGGCGAAGGAAGCACTGCCGAACCGCAAGTACTGACCGGACCACGGGGGTCGACCCCCGCATCCGGAGCGGCGGGCGGGGCCCCCGCCCCCCCCCCCCCCCCCCCACCCCCCCCCCCCCCCCCCCCCCCCCAACCCCCCGCGCCCACACCGCGCACCGTCTCATCGACCAGGAAAGGCCCGGTGGCATGACAGGTAGTCATCCAGTGCTGACCATGACCGGGATCAGCAAGTCCTTCCCGGGGGTACGGGCCCTCGACGGCGTGGACTTCCGCCTCTTCCCCGGCGAGGTGCACGCCCTGATGGGCGAGAACGGCGCCGGCAAGTCGACCCTCATCAAGGTGCTGACCGGCGTCTACAGCACCGACCACGGCACCGTCACGCTCGACGGCGAGCAGGTGTCCTTCACCGGCCCGATGCAGGCCACCGCCGCCGGCGTGAGCACCGTCTACCAGGAGGTCAACCTCTGCACCAATCTCTCGGTGGCGGAGAACATCTTCATCGGCCGGGAACCGCGCCGGCTCGGCGCGGTGCGGTGGGCGGAGATGCGCCGCCGGGCCCGCGCCCTCCTCGCCCGGCTCGACCTCGACATCGACGTCAACGCGCAGCTCGGCAGCTACTCGCTGGCCGTGCAGCAGATGGTGGCGATCGCCCGCGCCATCGACGTCGAGGCGCGGGTGCTGGTCCTCGACGAGCCCACCTCCAGCCTCGACGCGAGCGAGGTCGCCCAGTTGTTCCGGGTCATGCGGCAGCTGCGCGACGACGGCCTCGCGATCCTGTTCGTCACCCACTTCCTGGACCAGGTCTACGAGATCGCCGACCGGATCACCGTGCTGCGCAACGGCCAGCTCGTCGGCGAGTACCCGACGAGCCAGCTTCCCCAGCTCGGCCTGGTGGAGAAGATGATCGGCAAGGAACTGCAGGTGCTGGAACGACTGGACGAGCAGTCGCGGCACGACGCCGCGCCGGCCGAGGGCGCACCGTTGCTGGAGGTGCGCGACCTGGGACGCCGCTCGGCGGTCGCGCGGTTCGACCTCACCATCCACGAGGGGGAGGTGGTCGGCCTCGCCGGTCTGCTCGGCTCGGGGCGTACCGAGGTCGCCCGGCTGCTGTTCGGCGCCGACCGCGCCGACCACGGCACCGTCCGGGTGCACGGCGCACCCACGTCGCTGCGCACCCCGGTGGCCGCCATCGGCCAGGGCATCGGCTTCTGTTCGGAGAACCGGCGGGCCGAGGGCATCGTCGCCGAGCTGTCCGTGCGGGAGAACATCATCCTGGCCCTGCAGGCCGCCCGGGGCTGGCTCCGGCCCGTTCCCCGCCGCCGGCAGGACGAGCTGGTCGAACGGTACGTGCGGGCCCTGAGCATCCGGCCGGCGGACCCCGACATCCCGGTGGGCAACCTCTCCGGCGGCAACCAGCAGAAGGTCCTGCTCGCGCGCTGGCTCATCACGGAGCCGCGCCTGCTGATCCTCGACGAGCCGACCCGGGGCATCGACATCGGCGCCAAGACCGAGATCCAGCGGCTGGTCGCCCAGCTCTCCGACGGCGGCATGGCGGTGCTGTTCGTCTCCGCCGAGCTGGAGGAGGTGCTCCGGCTCAGCCACACCATCGCCGTGATGCGCGACCGGGAGATGGTCGCGCTGCTCGCCAACGACCAGAGCGTCGACGCCGACCGGATCATGCAGACCATCGCGGCCGGCGCCGGGCACGAGGGGGTGCCGTCATGAGCAACCGAACGGCCGGTTACCGCGCGCTGACGACCCACCGGCTCTTCTGGCCGGTCGTCGTCCTCGTCGGCATGCTGGCCGCCAACACCGTCTACCGCCCCGGCTTCCTGTCGGTGCAGATGCGCGACGGCCACCTGTACGGCAGCCTGATCGACATCCTGCGGTTGAGCGCGCCGCTGATCCTGGTCGCGCTCGGCATGACGCTTGTGATCGCCACCGGCGGCATCGACCTCTCGGTCGGCTCGCTCTGCGCGATCAGCGGCGCCATCGCCTGCCTGCACATCAGCGAGCAGCGCGACCAGAACAGCCTCGGCGGGGTGCTGGCCGCGCTGGCCCTGGGGCTGGGGGTGGCCCTCGTGCTCGGCGCCTGGAACGGCGTGCTGGTCGCGGTCATCGGCATCCAGCCGATCATCGCCACCCTCATCCTCATGGTCGCGGGCCGGGGCCTCGCCCAGCTGATCACCGAGGGGCAGATCCTCACCATCAACTCGGGCCCGTACAAGGCGATCGGCGTCGGTCACCTGCTGACCCTGCCGCTGGCCATCTTCCTGGCCCTCGGTGCGGCCCTCCTGGTCGCCGCGGTGACCCGGCGGACCGCCCTCGGCCTGATCATCGAGTCGGTCGGGGGCAACGCCCAGGCCAGCCGGCTGGCCGGCATCCGGTCCGCGCGGATCACGTTCCTCGTCTACGTGATCAGCGCGGCCTGCGCCGCGGTCGCCGGCTTCATGATGACGGCCAACGTGTCCAGCGCCGACGGCAACGCGGCGGGCCTCTGGGTCGAACTGGACGCGATCCTCGCCGTCGTCATCGGCGGCACCTCGCTCGCGGGCGGCCGGTTCTCCCTCGGCGGCACGATCCTCGGCGCCCTGCTCATCCAGACCCTCACCACGACGGTGTACGCCATGAACATCTCGCCCCAGACCTCCCTGCTGTTCAAGGCGGTCGTGGTCATCGCGGTCTGCCTCATCCAGGCGCCCGGCTTCCGGGCCCGCTTCACCCGACGCCGGGCCCCGGCGGCCGGGCCCACCCCCGTGACCGAGCGGCCGAAGGAGCAGGTGCCGGCATGACCACCCTCTCCCTGCTGGCCGCACGGACCCGGTCGCGGCTGCCCCGGCGGCACGTCCCGGTCCTGGCCACCCTCGCCCTGCTGCTGGTCCTGTATGGCGTCGGCGTCTCCCAGTACCGCGCGTTCTCGAACATCCAGGTCGTCTTCAACGTCTTCATCGACAACGGCTTCCTGCTCGTCGTCGCCGTCGGGATGACCTTCGTGATCCTCACCGGCGGGATCGACCTCTCCGTCGGCTCGGTCGTCGCGATGACCGCCATGGTGTCGGCGTTCCTGCTGCGGGAGGGGCTGCCGGCGGCGCTGGTGCTGCTCGTCGCGCTGCTCATCGGGCCGACGCTCGGCTTCCTGATGGGCTGCGTGATCCATTTCTTCGACATCCAGCCGTTCATCGTCACGCTCGCCGGGATGTTCTTCGCCCGCGGCATGTGCACCTTCATCAGCGGCTCGTCCATCCCGATCACCGACGGGTTCTGGACCAGCATGTCCCAGCAACGCATCGGCAACCCCAGCGGCAACTTCGTGTCGATCAGCGTGCTCATCGCCTTCGCCGTGGTCGCCGTCGCCGCGTACGTGCTGGCCTACACCCGGCTGGGCCGCAACGTGTACGCCATCGGCGGCAACTCGCAGTCGGCCCTGCTCATGGGGCTGCCGGTGGGGCGGACCCGGATCGCCGTCTACACGATCAGCGGCCTCTGCGCGGCGATCGGCGGCATCCTGCTGTCCTTCTACACGCTCTCCGGGGCCCCGCTGATCGGCGTCGGCATGGAACTCGACGTCATCGCCGCCGTGGTCATCGGCGGGACGGTGCTGACCGGCGGCTCCGGCTACGTCTTCGGCACCGTGCTCGGCGTGCTGGTCCTCGGGGTCATCCAGACCCTGATCACCTTCGACGGCAGCCTCAACTCGTGGTGGACCAAGATCGTGATCGGCGGCCTGCTCTTCGCGTTCATCCTGCTCCAACGTCTGATCGGAATCCGCTACAAGTGACCGACCAACTCGCGGAAGGCAACCCCATGGCATCGCACGCTGAGCCCGAGATCTGGTTCCTGACCGGCAGCCAGGCCATGTACGGCGAGGACACCCTTCGCCAGGTGGCCGACCAGTCGCGGCAGATCGCGGCGGCGCTCGACGGCTCGCCGCACATCCCCGCCCGGGTCGTCTGGAAACCGGTCCTGACCACCAGCGGCGACATCCTGCGGGTCTGCCGGGAAGCCGCCGTGCACGGGGCCGTCGGCGTGATCGCCTGGATGCACACCTTCTCACCGGCGAAGATGTGGATCGCCGGTCTGGACGCGCTGCGGACGCCGCTGCTGCACCTGCACACCCAGGCCAACGTCCTGCTGCCGTGGGACGAGATCGACATGGACTTCATGAACCTCAACCAGGCCGCGCACGGCGACCGGGAGTTCGGTTTCATCCAGACCCGCCTCGGCGTGGCCCGCAAGACCGTCGCCGGGCACGTCAGCGACCCCCGCGTGGTGTCCCGGGTGGGCGCCTGGGCGCGCGCGGCGATCGGCTGGTCGGCCATGCGGTCGCTGCGGCTGGCCCGGTTCGGCGACAACATGCGCGACGTGGCGGTGACCGAGGGCGACAAGGTGGAGGCGGAGCTGCGCTTCGGCGTCTCGGTGAACACCTACGGGGTCAACGACCTCGTCCAGGCCGTCGGCGAGGTCACCGACGCGCGGGTGGACGACCTGGTCAAGGAGTACGACGACAGCTACCGGCTGGTGCCGGAGCTGCGCACCGGCGGCGACCGCCACGAGTCCCTGCGCTACGCCGCCCGGCTGGAGCTGGGCCTGCGGGCCTTCCTCGACGCCGGCGGGTTCCGTGCCTTCACCACCAACTTCGAGGACCTCGGTGGGCTGCGCCAGCTGCCCGGCATCGCGGTGCAACGCCTCATGGCCGACGGCTACGGCTTCGGCGGTGAGGGCGACTGGAAGACGTCCGTCCTGGTGCACACCCTCAAGGCGATGGCGGTCGGGGTGGACGGCGGCACCTCGTTCATGGAGGACTACACCTACGACCTCACCCCGGGCCGGGAACTGGTCCTCGGCGCGCACATGCTGGAGGTGTGCCCGAGCATCGCCGCGGACACGCCCTCCGCCGAGATCCACCCGTTGAGCATCGGCGGGCGGGAGGACCCGGTCCGGCTGGTCTTCGACGCGGCGCCCGGCCCCGCGGTCGTACTGGGCCTGGCCGACATGGGGGAGCGGTTCCGGTTCGTGGCCAACGAGGTCGACGTGGTGGCGCCACCACATCCGCTGCGCCGGCTGCCGGTCGCCCGGGCCGTCTGGCGTCCCCGCCCGCACCTGGCCGGTTCCGCCGAGGCGTGGATCACCGCCGGGGCGCCGCACCACACCGTGCTCTCACAGGCCGTGGGTGTCGAGGAGCTGCACGACCTGGCCGAGATGAGCCGCACCGAGCTGGTCGTCATCGACGCCGACACGAACCCGCGCCGCTTCGCCGAGGAGATCCGCTGGAACCAGGCGTACTACCGGTTGGCCCGGGGGCTCTGAACCGACGGGCGGCCGCCGGCACCGGTGCGGCCCGGCCGGCGGTCGCCGCCGGCCGGGCCCGGTGTGCCGGGGTCAGCAGGTGGAGTTGGTCTGGGTGAGCAGGCCGAGCCGCCAGGGCAGGCTGTTGTAGTCGCCGCCGGCGGCGGGGTCCATGCCCTGGTAGAGGTAGCGCAGGTGGCACGGGTCGACGGGCAGGGTCTGGTCGTTGCCGCTGCGGATCATCTCACCGTGGCTGATGTCCCGGGTCCAGGCGCCGCCGGGGAACGTGACGTTGCTGGCCCGGGCGAACGGGTTGCTCTCGGTGTCGGCCAGGGCGGTCCACGGCCCGACGACGGCCGGGGCGGTCCAGGAGCGGAAGTACCGGCGCCCGTCGCTGCCGATCGCCTCCACGAGCAGCAGGTACCGGTTGCCGACCCGGTAGACGTTCGACGCTTCGAACAGCCGGTTGCGGTCGCTGTCCTGCATGGCGATGACCGTGTCGGTCATGCCGTTGGGGAAGTTCGCCAGCGTCGTCCGGGACCGGTACAGGTGCCCGTTGTCGTCGGAGGAGAACAGGTAGCAGTCGGTGCTGTCGCAGATCACCCACATGTCGACCCAGTAGCCGTTGCCGATGTTCTGCTGGATGATGTCCGGCATCGACGGGTAGAAGTTCTTCGGCGCGCTCCACCCGGCCGGGTTGCCGATGTCGGGGTTGGTGGAGTACGACGCGTTGCCGGTCTGGTAGACGAGATACCACAGCCGCTGTGGCGCGAAGTAGAACACCTGCGGCGCGGCGCGGTAGCCGGCGCCGATCGGGGTCTGGTCGAGGTAGGTGAACGGGGCCGCGCCGGCCTGGGACCAGTCGGTGAAGCTCGTGTAGACCAGGTTGTAGCCGTCGGCCTTCGCGGTGCTGGCGAAGACGTGGTAGCGGCCGTTGTGGTACACGACCGAGGGGTCCTTGATCCCGGCGATGCCGCGGCCGTCGTTCTTCGGGCCGACGAGCACGTCGCTGGAGTTCCACCGGAAGGTGCTCGGCAGGCCGCCGGTGGGCGGCGGCGAACTGGGCGGCGGTGAACTGGGCGGCGGTGTCGTGGTGGGCGGTGGGGTGGTCGTGCCGCCCGTGCAGGTGGTGCCGTTGAGCGTGAAGCTGGTCGGCGCGGGGTTGCTCGCCGTCCACGAGCCGTTGAATCCGAACGACACGCCGGCGTTGGTCCCGATGCCCGCGTTGTAGCCGACGTTCGACGCCCGCACCTGGCCTCCGCTCTGCGTGATGGCGGCGTTCCAGTACTGGGTGACCTGCTGCCCGGCCGCGTAGCTCCAGGTGAGCGTCCAGCCGTCGACCGGGTCGCCGAGGTTGGTCACGGTGACGCTGGCGTTGAAGCCGCCCGGCCACTGCGAGGACACCTGGTAGGTGACCGCGCAGCCGGCGGCGGCCGCGTCGGCGGCCGGGGGCACGGTCGCGGCGGCGGCGGCGATCAGGCCCGCGGTGGCCGCGAGCGTCGCCGCCCTGACTGTCCACGTGGTGCGCATGGAGGATCCTTCCGGTGGTGGGGTGCCGGCCCGGGCGGCGAGGGAGGGGAAGCGCAGGCGGGGAGTTGCGCCCTCGGGTGCGTGGCCGGTCCACCGCGGCCGCCACCGCCCCGGGGTCGGCCGGTACGGCCGTGTCGGGCAAGCTCGATGGCGGGGTGGGGCCGGTGCCGCTCACCACACGTCGACCCGGAGGTGTCCGGTGCCCTTCGACGGCCGGTGCTCCCCAGCGGGGCGTTGCCCTCGGCTCCTGAGCACCGAACATAGCATGTTATCGATAACAGCCTCAAGGTTGGGCCATCTGTCGGGCTGGCCTTCGTGCTCCGCCGAACGGGCGCCTGCTGCGGGAGCAACGACCTCAACGAATTGCCGTTGAACGATGCCCGCACGGTTCCTGGCGTGCCTGCGTCGATTCGCCATCGTCCCCGTCGATGACACTTTCCGCATCCCAGTTGACGACCCCGTACGCGTCCGCCCCGCCCGGCGGGCCGACCCGTGCCCGGCGGTGGGCCAGGCCTGGTTTCACCGCTGAGTGTTCGCCGGCCGGGCTCGGCGCCAACGTATGGTCCTCCGCGCCGGTGCAGGTCCGGATCTGCGCTGCCGCGCCGTTGGCCGACGAACCGTCGGCGATGCTCACGGGGTGCCGGGCGTGATCGTGGCGGTGGCCGCGTGCGCGGGAGAATCGATCCCCACCACGGCGAGGGTGCCGGTCACCGCCAGCGGCAGTGCCATCAGGGTACGCCGGAGTCTCTGCTGCATGACGTCTCCGAGGTTCGAGGGAATGCGCGCTGCCCGGCAACGCCAGCAGATTGCCAGAATCGTCAGGCCGGTTCAAGAGGCAGGATCGTTATTGCCTCGACCATGCCCGGGGGGTCGTCATAACACTTTTCCCGGATCGGCATCGACACGGGGAGGCCGGGCCGGACGGAGAATTCGAAATAGATGTGTTTCATTGCGCGTGCCTTCTGTTATCGCTAACATCACAGCTGTCGGGCCGGGCGGAGGCTGGGAGCCGGGCGACCCCAGCGCCCGCTCGACCCGGTCTGCCTGGCTCGGCGGCGCCGCCATCGACGGTCCGCGAGCCGCCCCCTCGTTGCTCGCAGGCCAGCCGGGCGTGCCGACGCCACCAGCGCCGACCCGCCCACCCGGCGCGGTCCTTCCACGACGCGTGTCCCTCCGGAAAGGAATGGTTGATGACGGTGACAACTGTGACCCGACTCGGACGTCGCTGGCGATCGGCACTGGCCGCCGCCGTCGCGGCGGTGTTCCTCGGGACCGGTGCGCTCGTCACGGTGCCCGCCGCGCCCGCCGCGGCCGCGGCGGTGGACACGAGCGCCTGGTACGTGCTGCTCAACCGCAACAGCGGCAAGGCCCTCGACGTCTACGGCGCCGCCACCACCGACGGCGCCCGCATCACCCA